>NZ_PDOC01000001.1 GCF_002760655.1 Massilia eurypsychrophila
TCGCCACTCGCCGCCAGGTTGCCCCGCGCTGCCGTTCGACTTGCATGTGTAAGGCATGCCGCCAGCGTTCAATCTGAGCCAGGATCAAACTCTTCAGTTCAATCTTGTTTGTTGCCATTTCTGGCACCGCTATTGCTAGCGGGTCGCTCACTCAAAATACTGACAGGCCACTTCTTGCGAAGCGCCTATATTTCTTCTTTGTGAACATTTGATAATTTAAGTTTTCAGTGACCGAAGTCACTGGCACTTTCATCAAACGCCCACACTTATCGACTGTTAATTGTTAAAGAACTTGTTCGGTACTGCTTGCAGCTTGTTGACAAAGCGTTTTGTTTGTCAGCCGCGAAGAAGAAAGAGTATGAAGCGTTTAGCTCGATTCGTCAACTTCTTTTTTACTGCTTGCCGTTAAGGCAATTCCTATGAATCCGCCGCAACCTGTTGATTCGGTGCGTCTTTTTCGTCGGGAGGCAAACTATAGCAAACCGCCTCCAGCCTTGGCAAGAGGGTTTGTGACATTTCGCGAGAAATAGTCGCCGCGGGCGTAAAATGGCTGCTTTTTCGCGACAGCTACCGCCCCGATGACGATCATTCTCTCTACCCTCAACGCTCGTTACGCGCATGCGTCGCTAGGCCTGCGCTATCTGATGGCGAACATGGGGCCGCTGCAGCAGCAAACCCGCATCCAGGAGTTCGTGATCGGTGCGAAGACGACCGAGATCGTCGAGAAGCTGCTGGCCGGGCAGCCGCGGGTGATCGGTTTCGGTGTCTATATATGGAACGTCGAAGAAACCACGCGGGTGGTGGCGATGCTCAAGCGGGTGGCGCCGCAGGTGGCGATCGTGCTGGGAGGGCCGGAAGTGTCGCACGAGAGCGCCGAGCAGCAGATCGTTCAGCTGGCCGACTACCTCGTCACCGGCTGGGGCGACGTGACGTTTCCCAAGCTGTGCGGCGATATCCTGTTTGGGCCGAAGCCGCTGATGAAGCTCCACGCCGGCGTGCAACCGCCGATGGCGGAGATCGCGATGCCCTACTCGCTGTACTCGGATCACGACATCGCGCACCGCACCTTGTATGTAGAGGCGTCGCGTGGCTGCCCGTTCAAGTGCGAGTTCTGCCTGTCGGCGCTGGACAAGACGGCCTGGCCGTTCGCCCTCGACACCTTCCTGTCGGAGCTGGAAGCGCTGCATGCGCGCGGCGCCCGGCTCTTCAAGTTCGTCGACCGCACCTTCAACCTCAATATCAAGACCAGCCTGAAGATCATGCAGTTCTTCCTCGATAAGCTGGAAGCCAATCCGGACGACCCGGTCTACGCGCACTTCGAGCTGGTGCCGGACCACCTGCCGGACGCACTCAAGGAAGGCATCGCCAAGTTCCCGCCGGGCGCGCTGCAGTTCGAGATCGGCATCCAGAGCTTCAATCCCGAGGTGCAAGCGCTGGTGAGCCGGCGGCAGGACAATGCCAAGGCTGCGGAGAACATCCGCTGGCTGTGCGAGCACTCGCACGCGCACCTGCACGTCGACCTGATCGCCGGGCTGCCGGGCGAGGATGTGGCCAGCTTCGCGCGCGGCTTCAACCAACTAGTAGCGCTCAAGCCGCACGAGATCCAGTTCGGCATCCTGAAGCGGCTGCGCGGCACGCCGATCATCCGCCACACCGAGGGGTACGGCCTGGTGTTCGATCCCTACCCGCCCTACACGATCCTGGCGACCAAGGACATCGACTTCGGCACCATGCTGCGGCTGGTGCGCTTCGCCCGCTACTGGGACCTGGTGGCCAACTCGGGCCGCTTCGTCAATACGATCGAGACGATGCTGGGCGAGGCGCCGTTCGAGAACTTCATGGCGTTCTCCGACTGGATCTATAGTAAAACCGACGCCACCCACCGCATCGCGCTCGACCGCCTGGCCGCCCTGGTGACGCAGTGGCTGCAGGTGCGCGGCATGGGCAAGGACGCCGCGCAGGCGCTGGTCGGCAGCGACTATGCGGGCGAGCGGCCGAAGCAGGTAGCGGCCGCGCCGCAGCGCCAGGCCCGTCACCTGGCCGCTTGAGTACGCTAGCGAACAGCGGTAGCGGACAGGGCCAAACTCTTTTACACTGGCGCAATGCCACTTGAGAATGCGCCAACTTTAACCCTCCACCATGCCGACAGCAGCAATTCGGGCGCTGTCGTGGCCACTGGTATCTGGCAGGTGCACGCGCTGGCGGACCGCGACGCGATCAAGACCATCATCAAGACACTGGCGTCGCTGAAGGACAATCCGAAGCTGGCGTGGGACCTGTCGGGCATCGTCAGCCTCGATCACATCGGCGCGCAGATGTTCTGGAACTGCTGGGGCAAGCAGCGTCCCGCCCAGCTGACACTGGCGCCGAAGCAGGAGGAGCTGTTCAAGCGCATCGAGCAAGCCTGCGTGGCGCAGGTGGTCAAGCCGCGCCGCAGCCGCCTGACCGCGGTGATGATTCTCGGCTTCGGCATCATGTCGTTTTTCGAGCACCTGCGCGGCTTCATCGGGCTGATCGGCCAGGTGGTGCAGGACCTGCTGCGCTTCGCGCGCCATCCCATCACCGGGCCGTGGCGCGAGATCTCGGCCAACATCTTCCATGCCGGCTTCCAGGCGCTCGGCATCACTGCGCTGGTCGGCTTTCTGATCGGCGTGGTGCTGTCGTTCCTGTCGGCGCAGCAGCTGCGCACCTTCGGCGGCGACATGTACCTGGTGAACATCCTCGGCATGAGCATAATCCGCGAACTGGGGCCGCTGCTGGCAGCGATCCTGGTGGCGGGCCGCTCCGGCTCGTCGATCACCGCTCAGCTGGGCGTGATGCGGGTGACCGAGGAACTCGACGCGATGCTGGTGATGGGGATCTCGCACGGCTACCGCCTGATCATGCCGAAGGTGGTCGCGCTGGCGATCTCGATGCCACTGCTGGTGGTGTGGACCGACGCGATGGCGCTGATCGGCGGGATGGTGTCGGCGAAGATGGAACTGAACCTGTCGGCGCGCTACTTCCTGCAGAAGCTGCCGGATGCGGTGCCGCTGGCGAACTACGTCATCGGCCTGCTCAAGGGCGTCGTGTTCGGCACGCTGATCGCGCTGGTGTCGTGCCACTTCGGCCTGCGCATCAAACCCAATACCGAGAGCCTCGGGCATGGCACCACCACCGCGGTGGTCACCGCGATCACGGTGGTGATCCTGGCCGACGCCGTGTTCGCGATTATCTTTTCAGATGTGGGGTTCGACTGATGGAAGAGACCAAACCGGAAGACGATAAGCGGGAGGAGACCAAACCGAAACGCGCCGAGCCGCGCCTGACGATGAAGCCCGACGAGGATGTCGGGCCGCCGGTGGTGCAGATCGAACGCCTGTGGACCAAGTTCGGCCGCACCGTTGTGCACCAGGACCTGAACCTGGAAATCTACGCCGGCGAAATCCTGTCGATCGTCGGCGGCTCGGGCACCGGCAAGACGGTGCTGCTGCGCCAGATGCTGGGCCTGGAGACGCCGGCGCGCGGCAGCGTGCGGGTGTTCGGCGAAGACATCAGCGAGGCCGACGCCGACCAGCTGCAGCGCATGCGCAATCACTGGGGCATGCTGTTCCAGCAGGGTGCGCTGTATTCGGCGCTGACCGTGTTCGACAACATCGCCCAGCCGATGCGCGAACTGCGCGCGCTGCCCGAAGACGTCATTTATGATGCCGTGCTGGTCAAGATGAACATGGTCGGCCTCGGCGTCGAACATGCCAACAAGATGCCGTCCGACCTGTCGGGCGGGATGGTCAAGCGCGCCTCGCTGGCGCGCGCGCTGGCGCTCGAGCCGCGGCTGCTGTTCCTGGACGAACCGACCGCCGGGCTGGACCCCGACCTGTCGGACGCCTTTGTCGCCCTGATCCAGTCGCTGCACCGCGAACTGGGGCTGACGGTGGTGATGGTCACGCACGATCTGGACACGCTGTTCGCGCTGTCGACGCGGATCGCGGTGCTGGCCGAAAAACACGTGATCGCGATCGGCCCGACGCGCGACATCCTCGCGGTGGACCATCCGTTCATCAAACAATTTTTCCTGGGTGCGCGCGGCAAGCGCGCCCTCGAGGTGCTCGACGAGCACGAGGAGCAGGGCGATCGCGAGCACGCGAAAGAACCGGAGAACTGAATATGGAAAATAGATCACATGCCCTGATGACCGGCTTCTTCACCATCGCCCTGCTGATCGCGGCGGTGCTGGCGGGGATCTGGTTCAACCGCGACCGCGTCGAGCGGGTGCCCTACATGATCACCACCACCGAATCGATCCCGGGCCTGAACCCGCAGGCGGCGGTGCGCTACCGCGGCCTTGAAATCGGCCGCGTCGACGACATCAGCTTCAACCCCGCCGTCGCCGGCCAGATCGTCATTCGCCTGTCGGTCGACCCGGAAGCGCCGGTCACCAAGACCACCTTCGCCAAGCTGGGCTACCAGGGCGTGACCGGGATCGCCTTCATCCAGCTCGACGACGACAAAACCGGCTCGCCCCTGCTCGCCAGCGACAAGGAGCACGTCGCCGCAATCCCGCTGCGCCAGGGCTTCCTCGACCAGCTGGAGAAGCGCGGCGAAATCATCCTCAAACAAACCGAGCAGATTACCGCGCGCATCAATGAACTGGTGGCGCCGGAAAACCAGAAGATCATGCTGGGCGCCTTCGAGAGCATCGGCAAGACGGCCGACGCATACGCGGCCATTCCAAAGCAGCTCGAACCGACCTTGAAGCGGCTGCCGGAACTGACCGCCAAGGCCGAGCAGAGCATGGCGTCGTTTAACGAACTGGCCGCCAGCGCCAGCAAGACGGTGAAGAACTACGATAACCTGGCCACCACGCTGCAGGCGCCGGACGGACCGATCACGCGCCTGACCGCTACGGTCGACCGGGTCGGCGGCTCGCTCGAAGGCGTCACCAGCGAACTCGAACTGCAAACGCTGCCGCACCTGACGTCGATGACGGACCAGGCGCGCACCTCGCTGCGGGCCGTCAAGCGCACCGCCGATTCGATCTCGGACCGGCCGCAAGGCCTGCTGTTCGGGAACGCCGGCGCCACGCCGGGACCGGGCGAACCCGGTTTTGTCGCACCGACCAAATAAGGAAAACCGATGAACCAGTCCTTCGCCAACCACCTTCCCCGCCGCGCCCTGCTCGCGCTGGCCGCCTGCGCCGTGCTGGCCGGCTGCGCCAGCTCGAAGGGCCCGGCCACCAATGCCATCTACGATTTCGGCCCGGCCGCCGCGGCAGCGGTTGCACCGGCCGGGCGCGCCAACCTGGCCGCGGTGGTGATCACCGACGTCACCGGCAACGCCGCCTACGACAGCGAGCGCATGTTCTACCGGCTTAATTACGCCGATCCGCTGCAGGCGCGCTCGTATGCCCACAGCCGCTGGAATGCGACGCCGCTGCAGCTGCTGACGCAGCGCTTCAAGACGCGCGTGGCGCAGTCGGGCGTGAAGGTGCTGTCGACCACCGACGCCTCGACCGGGGTGCCGCTGCTGCGCATCGACCTGGACGACTTCACCCACAGTTTCGACAGCACCGCCAGCAGCTACGGCGAAGTGGCGGTGCGCGTTTCGCTGTTCGACAAGCACACGCTGGTGGACCAGCGCACCTTCCGCCACAAGGTTGGCGCGCAAAGCGCGGACGCACCGGGCGGCGCGCGCGCGCTGGCGCAGGCGGCCGACGCGGTGGCAAGCGAGATGATCGTATGGCTGGCGAGCGACCCGCGCACCGCGCTGACAACGCGCAAGCAATGATCGCTGGCGAGATCCGGCCGGAGCGGCGCAAAGGCTCGCCGATGGTGCGCGCCGCGCTGCTGGTGTACCTGCTGCTGATCGTCTACGCCAGCTGGTTCCCGTTCACCGGCTGGCGCAGCACCGGGCTGGAACCGTGGGCGTTCCTGAACCTGACGCCGCAGCGCTACTGGACCGCGTTCGACGTCATCGTCAACGTCATCGGCTACATCCCGCTCGGCATGCTGATGGTGCCGTCGCTGTACCCGCGCATCCGCGGCTTCTGGGCGCTGTTGCTCACGGCGGTGCTGGGCATGCTGGTGTCGGGCGGGATGGAAGCGGTGCAGACCTACCTGCCAAGCCGCGTGCCGTCGAACCTCGATTTCCTGACCAATTCGGTCGGCTGCTTCGTCGGCGCCCTGATCGGCGCGGCCGGCGCGCGCTCCTACCTCAACCAGAGCCGCCTGTACCAGGTGCGCCAGCGCTGGTTCGCCTCGCACGGCAGCCAGGGCCTGGTGCTGCTGGCGCTGTGGCCACTGGCGCAAATCTACCCGCAGGGCTACCTGTTCGGCCACGGCCAGGTGCTGCCGATCTTTTCGGAGTGGCTGTCGAAATGGTTCGCCACCAGCATCGACCTGGTGGCGATGCTGCGCCCCGGCGCGGCGATGAGCGTGGAGCAGTACTGGCTGTCGGAGACCATCATCACCGCCTGCGGCATGACCGGCGCGGTGCTGACGATGCTGTGCCTGACGCGCCGCGGCGCCCCGCGCACCCGCTTGATCATCGCCATGCTGGCGGTGGCGCTGGCGTTCAAGACGCTGGCGTCGTCGCTGCTGTTTACGCCCGACAACGCGTGGGTATGGATCACACCGGGCGCGCAGGGCGGTTTCCTGATTGGCCTGATCATGCTGTCCGGCCTGGCGTTCGCGCCGCAGGTGGCGCAGCGGCGCCTGGCCGTCGTGACATTATTGCTGAGCCTGGTGGTGGTCAACACGATCCCGGCCAATCCGTACTTCGTGTCCACACTGCAAGGGTGGGTGCAGGGCAAGTTCCTCAACTTCAATGGCGCAGCGCAATTTCTGTCGCTGGCGTGGCCCTTCTTCGCGATCTGGTTCCTGGTCATTCCCTCGCATAAACTGAACAGGCAGTGAGAGCGTATCATTGCGCTGTGATCCTATTTAGCGGAAGAATTCGATGAGCGACAAACCGTATTTTGAGAAACATGTGTTCTTTTGCGTCAACCAGCGCGACGACGGCCGCTCCTCGTGCGGCGAGCGCGGCGCGCTGGCGGCGCAAAAACACGCCAAGGGCCGCATCAAGCAGCTGGGCCTGAACGGCCATGAAAAGATCCGCATCAATCAGGCCGGCTGTCTCGACCGCTGCGAAGAAGGCCCGGTGCTGGTGGTCTACCCCGAAGGCGTGTGGTACACCTACGTCGACCACAGCGACATCGACGAGATCGTCGACAGCCACCTGGTCGGCGGCAAGGTCGTCGATCGCCTGAAGATCTGATCACCGCAGGCCATGAACAAACAGTCGGAAAAATTCACTCTCGCCGGCGGCGCCGGCAACATCGAATGCGTGCTCGACATGCCGGCGCAGTCGCCGCGCGGCGTCGCCCTGGTGGCGCACCCGCACCCGCTGTACGGCGGCACGATGGACAACAAGGTGGCGCAGACGCTGGCGCGCAGTTTCGTCGGCCTCGGCTACGTCGCGGTGCGCTTTAATTTCCGCGGCGTCGGCGCCTCGGAGGGCATGCATGACGAAGGCCGCGGCGAGGCCGACGACATGGCCATCGTGCTCGAGCAGATGCGCGCGCGCTTCCCGAGCCTGCCGGTGGCGCTGGCCGGCTTCTCGTTCGGCACCTTTGTCGCCAGCCAGTTGCAGCAGCGCCTGATCGCCGCCGGCGAGCCGGCCGAACGCCTGGTGCTGGTCGGCAGCGCGGCCGGCAAATGGGCGATGCCGGAGGTGCCGACCGATTCGATCCTGATCCACGGCGAGCTCGACGACACCATTCCGCTGGCGGCGGTGCTCGACTGGGCGCGGCCGCAGGACATCCCGGTGATCGTCATCCCGGGCGCCGACCACTTCTTCCACCGCAAGCTCGGCCATATCAAGAATCTTGTAACACAACTGTGGCGGCGGACCGATCAATCCTCGTTATAATTGGACCCTCTTCTTTATCGGCAATACTTTACGGCATTGTCGAAGCACCTCACCTTTTTAAGACCTTGATTCCCATGAAAAAAATGTTCGCGGCCCTCGCCGTCAGTGTCGCCTTGATGAGCGCCGCTGTCGCGCAAACCCTGCCGGCCCCCACCATCGCCGCCAAATCCTGGCTCCTGCTCGACGCCACCAGTGGCCAGGTGATCGCCGCGCAAGATCAGAACGCGCGCATCGAACCGGCTTCGCTGACCAAGATCATGACCGCCTACGTCACGTTCCAGGCGCTGAAAGACAAGAAGATCGACATCAACCAGATGGTCAACGTGTCGGTGCGCGCGTGGAAGGTCGATCCGAGCAGCTCGAAGATGTTCATCGACCCGGCCACGCCGGTGAAGATCGACGACCTGCTGCACGGCCTGATGGTGCAGTCGGGCAATGATGCCGCGGTGGCGCTGGCCGAGGCGGTGGCCGGCGACGAAGGCACGTTCGTTGCGCTGATGAACCGCGAAGCCGAACGGATGGGACTGAAGAACACCAAGTTCGGCAATCCGCACGGCCTGCCGAGCGCGGAAAACTATTCGACCGCGCAAGACCTGTCGACGCTGGCAGCGCGCGTGATCGTTGACTTCCCCGAGTTCTACAAGATCGACTCGGTGAAGAGTTTTACGTACAACAAGATCACCCAGCCGAACCGCAACCGCCTGCTGTGGCTCGATCCGACCGTCGACGGCATGAAGACCGGCCACACCGAGAACGCCGGCTACGGCATGATCGCGTCGGCGCGGCGCCCGAACGGCACGGCCGGCCAGCGCCGCCTGATCAGCGTGGTGCTGGGCACCACGTCCGACTCGTCGCGCACCCAGGAAAGCCAGAAGCTGCTGAACTGGGGCTTCCAGAATTTCGACACCATCAAGCTGTACAGCAAAGGCCAGGCGATTGCCACGCCGGAAGTGTGGAAGGGATCGCAAGCGTCGGTCAAGATCGGCTTTGCCAACGACGTCCTGGTGACGGTGCCGAAGGGCGTCGCTGCCAAGCTCAAGCCTGTGCTCGAGCGCAAGGACCCGCTGGTGGCGCCGCTCGCGCGCAACGGCCAGGTCGGCACCCTGAAGATGATGGTCGATGGCAAGCCGCTGCTGCAACTGCCGGTTGTCGCGCTGGAAGACGTTTCGCAGGCGAGCATCTTCGGCCGCGCGTGGGATTCGATGCGCCTCTGGCTGAAATAAGCCGCCACCAAAATTTCTTTAAAACCAGGGTCAGACCCGTTTGATCTTCGCTCGCCAGGCGACTTGGCCATCAAACAAACGGGTCTGACCCCATTTAATTTTACGAAGTTTTAGAAGAACAAATCTGGGCCGAGAATGCCGATACCTGCCGACCTCCACTGCCCGCGCGTTTCCACCAGCGCGACTGGCCCGCAACTGTCGCGCATCGTCGCCGGCATGTGGCGAATGACGGAGTGGGGCATGACGGTGGCGCAGCGGATCGACTTCATCGAGCAGTGCATCGCGCTCGGCGTGACCAGCTTCGACCACGCCGACATCTACGGCAGCTACGGCGTCGAGGGCCTGTTCGGCGAAGCGCTGCGAGCCCAGCCGTCGCTGCGCGACCGCATCGAACTGGTCAGCAAATGCGGCATCAAGCTGGTGGCGCCACAGCGCCCGGCCCATGCGATCCAGCATTACGACACCGGCGCGGCGCACATCGTCGCCTCGGCCGAAGAGTCCCTGCGCCAGCTGCACACGGACCGCCTCGACCTGCTGCTGATCCACCGCCCCGATCCGCTGATGGACTTCGACGAAATCGCCGAGGCCTTCGGCGCCCTGCGGGCGGCCGGCAAGGTGCTGCACTTCGGCGTGTCCAATTTCAGCCGCCACCAGTTCGAGGCGCTGAACCGCCGCATCGCCTTGTCGACCAACCAGGTCGAGTTTTCGCCAATGCACGTGGCGCCCATGTTCGACCAGACCTTCGACGGCCTGCAGGACGTGGGCGTGGCGCCGATGGTGTGGTCGCCGCTGGCCGGCGGGCGCCTGTTCAACGGCACCGACGGCCACGCCGAAAACCTGCGCCTGGTGATCAAGCAAATTGCCGACCGCATCGAGCAGCCGTTCGCCAGCGTCGTGTTCGCGTGGATTATGCAATTGCCAAGCCGGCCGATTCCGCTGACCGGCAGCGGCCGCATCGAGGCGATCCGGGTCGCCGTGGCCGGCACCGCCTTTGTGCTCAGCCGTACGGATTGGTTTACAATTCTACGTGCGGCCCGGTCCCACGAGGTGGCTTAACTTGGAGCTTGCATGTCTGACAGCGCGCTGAAGATAGTCGACGGCACGGCGCTGAGCGCGGTGCAAAAGAAGGACCTGCTGAACCGGTTGGCCCGCATCGAAGGCCAGTTGCGCGGCGTACAGAAATTGATTGCCCAGGCGGCGCAGCCGTCCGACTGCGATGCGGTGGCCCAGCAAATGACGGCCGCGCGCAAGGCGCTGGACCGTTCCTTCGTCCAGCTGCTGACGAACAGCATCGTCAACCAGAGCGAGAACGCGCAGGACTTGGCACAAGCGCAGGCCAGCGCCAGCAGGCTGGCGGCGATGCTCGACAAGTTTGCCTGAACAACGCGACGCTTGCAGAAGTTAGTCTTCGTACACGACCGGCGCCGGCACCCTGCGCCAGCCTTGCTGCCAAGCGATATTGAGCAGTAGCGTCACACTCACATACACAACAAAAAAGAACGCGAAGTAGCGCGTCTGCAGCCAGGCCAGCAATGCGAGATTGACGGCCAGCGCCACCCACAGCAAGGTGCTTTTCGGCTGCTTGGAACTGGGAAAGCGCACCGTCGACACCATCAGCGTGCCGACCGCAACCATCAGCGCCATCAGCAGGTAGGCCTGCAGGTTGGTCGTCAGCGGCGCCGGCCAGGCGATCACTACCGAGGCGACGCAGGCAGCGCCGGCGGTGATCGGCATGCCGACGAAGTAGCGCGGGTCGGTGCGGCCGACACTGACATTGAAGCGCGCCAAGCGCAGCGCGCCGCAGGCGAGGAAAATAAAACAGGCAACGCCACCCATGCGCAGCAGCGTGGGCTGGCCCTGGCCCAGCTGGACGAAGCCGTAGCAGTACAGCAGCAAGCCGGGCGCGCAGCCGAAATTCATGACGTCGGCGATCGAATCGAGCTGCATGCCGAACTCGGACGAGGTGCCGGTGGCGCGCGCGACAAAGCCGTCGAGGGCGTCGAAGATGCCGGCCAGCACCAGCAGGATCGCCGCCATCCGGAAGCCGGCCGGGTCGCCGATGTGGGCGTTATCGACCGACAGCACGATGCTGCCGAAGCCGCAGGCGATCGACAGCAAGGTTACCGAACTGGGCAGTGCGAACTTGGCGCGCGCCATGCGCTGTTGGCGGGTAGGTTTCAAATGCTCGCTCGCTGGAAGATGAATTGCCTATTTTACAGCGCAGCCCGGAAATGGCGGCGCGGCCTGCTTTCAAGCAAATCTCACCAATTCTCAATTTCACCTAGAATCTGACGATCACAAGGAATAACGTGCTAGCGAAACCCACCATGACTACTCCGAACCGTTCCACCACCCTCCTGGCCGCCCTGGCAACCGCATGGGCGCTGGCTGCCTGCGGCGGCGGCTCGAGCAGCACGCCGGCGCCAGCCGCGCCGGCACCGGTCGTCGCCTCGCCGGCGCCGATCGTGCTGCCGCCGACGGCGCCGACGCCGGCGCCGCCGCAAGCGGGCGCCCCCGCGTCGGTCGGCAACGTGGCGATCGACGGGCGCAACTGGATCAACTTCCGGCGTGGCCAGATCGGCATGCCGGCCATGACGCAGAACACGCTGATCGACCGCGCCGCCCAGGCGCACTCCGATTACCAGCGCCTGAACGACGAGATCACTCACGACGAGGTGGCCGGCAAGCTAGGCTTCACGGGCGTAAAGATCCTCGACCGCCTGACCACGGCCGAATACAGGTTCAACCCAGCCAACAGTTACGCGTATGGCGAGGTGATTTCGGCGACCACCAACAATTCGGGCTTCTACATGGTGGACGAACTGATCACGGCGATTTACCACCGCTTCGTCATCTTCGAGCCGTCGTTCAAGGAAGTCGGCACCGGTTCCGGCACCACCGCGCGCAACTACACCTACTTCACCGCCAACTTTACCGCCAACAACGGCTACGGCGCCGGCATTGGCAACGGCAAGCTGGTCACCTGGCCGTTCGCCGAGCAGACCGGCGTGACGACCAACTTCTTCAGTGACTACGAGCAGCCCGATCCGGTGCCGAGCAAGAACGAAGTGGGCTATCCGATCAGCGTGCACGCCGACATCACGGCCAAGGTGACGGTGACCAGTTTCACGGTGCGTCCGCGCGGCGGCGCCGTGCTTGCCACGCGCCTGCTGCAGAGCGACGTCGATGCGCAAACGGCCGCGTCCGCCGCCGCCATCGTGCCGCTCGACCCGCTCAAGGCGGCGACGACATACGACGTCAGCTTTATCGGCGCCGTCAATGGCAGCGCGGCGACGAAAAACTGGTCATTCACGACCAAGTAACAGTGATCTGCTATTGTTAGCGTCATGACAATAGCAGACTCGCTCCCGCCGCAACTCCACCATGACGCCAGCGTGCTCGACGTTGCCGACGGCCTCGCCCGCGTGATGGGCGACCGCGCGCTGTTCGCCCGCATGCTGCGCCGTTTCGCCGCCGACTACGGCGCCGGCGTGACGCCGATCGCCGGCGCCCTCGCCAGCGGCGACCTGCGCCTGGCGCATCGCCTGGCCCACACCCTGAAAGGCGCCGCCGGCATGATCAGCGCGCACGCGCTGCACCACCATGCGGGCCTGCTGGAACTGGCGCTGCGCAAGGGCGACCGCGCCGCTGCCGCCGAGCTCGATGCGGTCGGCGCCGCGCTGGCCGCATTGCTGCCGACGATCGACCGGCTGCTGGGCGGCAAAGCGGTGCAGGCCGTGCCCGCGGCGGCGGCGGCACTGCCGTCGGACCACTTGCTGGTGGCGCAACTGGCCGAACTGCTGGCCAACGGCGACGGCGCGGCGGTCGACTTGCTGGAGCAGTCAGGGACGGCACTGGCGGCGGCGCTCGGCCACGCGCGCTTTTGCGAGGTGGCGCTGGCGGCCAACGAGTTCGACTTCGAGGGCGCGCTGGAGACGCTCAGGCAGGGTAATGGCGCAGGGACGGCGGGAGGATAGGACGGCCGGTCAGCCGGTGAATGCGGCTTCTTCGTCGAAACCGTCGGCGCACTCCTTGCCGCAGAAACGGCGCACGCTGTCGAGCGGCTTCTCGCAGTACCAGCACGATCCCTTCGGCGGCAGGCTCTGGCGCGAGCGGACCGGCAACAGCGGCGGCGCTGCGGGCGCCTCGGCGCTCGCATCCTTTTCCGGCAAACTCTCTTGTACGGTTCCCAAGATTTCCCCTTAGCAAGCAGCAGGCCCTACGTGGTGTACAGCAAGATTACTTCAGTGGAATTTCACCAAGCATGAGATTGCTCAAGCAGGCGGTTCAACCGACCTTGACGCGGCAAGAGCTCCGTAAAAATACAAGTTACGCCGATTACACGGCCTCTGCAATGATGCGCTCCACCTGGTTTCATGCGCTGTCGCAATGCGCCAACAGCGACCAGGCCGGCTGCAAAATCGCTTTACAAACCGTAATGAATCCATCTCGCAAATCATAGCAGGATTGCGCATCAGCGCCGCGGCTCCAGCGTCACCACCAGCGCGCGCGGCGTGGTGGTGATCCGGGTCGGCACGAACTGCACGCCGGCGTAGCGCAGGTCTTCCAGCCGGAACGTGTAGACCGGCACGTCGCGCACCACTTTGCCAACCAGCACGCCGGCCACCCTGGCAAGCTGGCGCTGGCGCGCCTCGTCCATGCCGTCGATGACGAAGCGGTCCACGCGCGTCTCGTCCATCAGCACGGCGCCGCGCTGGGCGTCGAGAAACAGCCGGCCCGACAGCGCCAGGCTGCCGGGCCACGCCTGGCTGGTGAACGGCGGCGCGACATACGCCTCCACGCCGAGCGCGACGCGGTCGCCGCCAGGCAGCGACAGTTGCGGCCGGCTGAGCCGGATGTCGAGCAATTCGAGCACCCGGTTGTTCAGGGGGAAGCGCCGCTCAATGCCGTCCTGCAGCTTTTGCAGCGGGATTTCGACTTCGCGCGGGCCGATCAGGCTGGCGCACGAGGCCAGCATCAGGCACAGCGCCGATGCTGCAGCGCCGCCCCCATCCACCGTGTTGAAAGTCAGTCATCGTGTCGTCCTCGCTGCGCGCGTTTGTGTCGTGGAAAAATCGTAGCACATCAGTCCGCTTACGCGACGCCGCGCTCCATTCTGGTCACAAAGTTGTTTGCGTTAGCAGAAAAAATGATCGATTCCCTTGTTGACGCCTTGTGAGGTCGGCTCCAGCACCGCGGTGTACGCGGAGCGTAGTAAGGCGGCGCCATCACTTCCCGATACAAAACCGCCCGAAGATCACTCCAAGCAGGTCGTCCGACGAAAACGCGCCGGTGATGCTCGACAGCTGCGCCTGCGCCAGCCGCAGCTCCTCGGCGAACAGGTCGAGCGACTGGTCGCTCTGCGCCGCGTGCGCCGCCGCCATGTCCAGATGCTGGCGCGCCGCGCGCAACGCGATCAGGTGCCGTTCGCGCGCCAGATACAGCGATTCGCCGGTCTGCTGCCAGCCGGCGATGCGCAGCAGCTCGGCGCGCAGCAGGTCGATGCCGTCATGCTCGTGCGCCGACAAGTACACATTGACCGCGTCCGGCGCCTCGTCGACGGCCGGCTTGTGACCGGACAGGTCGATCTTGTTCCAGATCCGCAGCACCGGCACACCGTCCGGGAAGGCCGCCACGATATGCTCGTCGGCGCCGGTCGGCCCGTAGCTCGCGTCAAGCAGGTGCAAAATCACGTCGGCCTTGCCGACTTCACCCCAGGTGCGCTCGATGCCGATGCGCTCGACCTGGTCGACCGCGTCGTCGATGGTGCGGATGCCGGCCGTGTCGATGATATGCAGCGGGATGCCTTCGATCTGGATCGTCTCGCTGACCTTGTCGCGCGTGGTGCCGGCGATCGGCGTGACGATCGCCACGTCGGCGCCGGCCAGCGCGTTCAGCAGCGACGACTTGCCGACGTTCGGCTGCCCGACCAGCACCACGTTGAGGCCCTCGCGCAGCAGCGCGCCTTGCGCCGCCTGCCGGAACACCGTGTCGAGCGAATCGACGATGACGGCCAGCTGGCCGCGCGCGTCCGATTTTTCGAGGAAGTCGATTTCTTCTTCCGGGAAGTCGAGCGTGGCTTCGACCAGCATGCGCAGGTTGATGGTCTGGTCGACCAGCGTGTGGATGGTTTTCGAAAACGCGCCCGACAGCGACTGCGAAGCCGACTTCGCGGCCGCTTCGGTGGAGGCGTCGATCAGGTCGGCCACCGCTTCGGCCTGGGCCAGGTCGAGCTTGTCGTTGAGGTAGGCGCGACGAGTGAACTCACCCGGCTCGGCCAGGCGCACGCCGGCCGCGGCGCCGGCTTCGAGCACGCGCGCGAGCAGCATCTGCAGCACCACCGGGCCGCCATGGCCTTGCAGTTCGAGGACGTCTTCGCCGGTGTACGAGTGCGGGCCGTTGAAAAGTATCGCCAGCCCCTGGTCGATGACGGCGCCGTCGGCGGCCTTGAAGTCGATGTAGGTGGCGTGGCGCGGTTTGAGAGCTGTGTGCGGGAACAGCGCGGCGAGCAGCGGAGCGAGATCTTTGCCGGAGGCGCGCACCACGCCGATGCCGCCGCGGCCCGGTGCGGTGGCGATGGCGGCGATGGGGGAAGAGTCAAGGTTCATGGGTGGGATTGTAATTTAGATTGGCTAGTGGCGACGCCGGGCAAACACCGGGGTCTGAGCCCAGACGTGCCGACGATCAGTGACGCCCTCGCACAGCGGACGAAAAAAAGCCCGTGAACTCACGGGCTTTTTTTGCTTCGCAGCGGCGGCGCTTACTTCTTCGCCGCGTCCGCGTCAGCGAACTTCTTGGTGATGACCCACTGCTGGCCGATCGACAGGATGTTGTTGACCACCCAGTACAGCACCAGGCCGGACGGGAAGATGAAGAACATCACCGAGAATATCAGCGGCATCCACATCATCATCTTCGCCTGCATCGGGTCGGCCGGCGCCGGATTGAGCTTGGTGGTGATGTACATCGAGATCGCGTACAGCACCGGCAGGATCACCCAAGGGTCATGCTGCGACAAGTCCTGGATCCAACCAATCCACGGCGCGCCGCGGAATTCGACCGACGACTGCAGCACCCAGTACAGCGCAATAAACACCGGCATCTGCACCAGGATCGGCAGGCAGCCGCCGAGCGGGTTGATCTTCTCGGTCTTGTACAGCTCCATCGTGGCCTGGTTCATCTTGGCCGGGTCACCCTTGTAGCGCTCGCGGATGGCCTGCATCTTCGGCGTCACCAGCTTGACCTTGGCCATGCTCTTGTAGCCGGCCGCCGACAGCGGGAAGAACGCCAGCTTGATCAGGATCGTGAAGGCGACGATCGTCCAGCCCCAGTTGCCCAGCACATTGTGGATCTGCGTGATGACCCAGAAAATCGGCTTGGCGATGATCGTCAGGAAGCCGTAGTCCTTGACCAGGTCGAGGCCTGGCGCCACGCTCTCGAGCAGGCGCTCGTCCTGCGGACCCGAATACAGGCGCGCCGAGTTGCTGACCATCGAGCCAGGCGGAATCGTCGGCAGCGCGATCTTGGTGCCGATCGCGTAGCGGTTGGTGTCGACCTTGCTGGTGTAGATCTCGCGCGGCGTGTTCGGCTGCGGCACGAAGGCGGACACGAAGAAGTGCTGCGAAATGGCGACCCAGCCGTCGTTCGACTTGGTGGCGTGTTCGGCCTTGCCCTTCTTTTCGATGGTGGCAAAATCGAGCTTCTGGTACTTCTCTTCCGGCGTGTACAGCGTCGGGCCGGTGAAGCTGGCGTTGAAGAACGAGTCGCCTTCCGGCGTGTTGCCGTCGTGCTGAAGCTGCAGGTACAAGGTCGGCTTGACCGGCGCGGCGCCGATGTTGGCGACGTCGTGGCGCAGGTCGATGACGTACGAACCCTTGTGGAAGGTGTAGGTCTTGGTCAGCTTGACGCCGCCGGCTTCGGCTTCGAGCACCAGCTGGACGTCGCCGTTGGCCATCGTGGTGGCCGGCCGAGCGGTGTACACCGTATTGTGGTTCGGCAGATCGACGCCGTCGATCAGGCCAGTCTGCGCCAGGTAGGCGTGATTGATGCCTTCGTCGAACAGCACTTCGTTCTTGTTCTTGTCGACGCGCGGCTTGCACACTTCGAACAGGCCGAAGCAGCCGCCGAACCAGCCAGGATTGCCGGCCTGCTTGAACTTGAGCAGCTCGAGGCGGCGCAGCACGCCGCCGACGGTGTCGATGTCGGCCTTGACGACGTCGGTGGTGACGGTGACGACTTCGCGCTTGGCGGCCACTGCCGCGTTGGGCACGGCGCCAGGGACGGCGGCGCCCGCTGGCGTGGCGCTGGTGGCCGGCAGGCCGGTGGCGGCGCTGGTGCCGGAAGGAGCGGTGGCCACTTTGGCCGGCGGCGTCGGCGCGAACATCGACTGCTTGCCGTTCGAGACCATCCAGTCATTCCAGAGAATCACCAGCGATACGGCGAACACGATCCACAAGATGGTACGTTTATTGATATCCATTGAGGTATTGGGCAGGAGTTAAAGTCAGGAGTGGTTGCAACCGCGGGCGGTTGAAGACGAATTCGTCGGAGATGAATTCTTGTCGCGGGCGGGCGGCACCACGGGCGGCACCAGGTCGACGCCGCCGTCGTGCCACGGATGGCATTTGCAGACGCGGCGCGTGGACAGCCACGCGCCACGCGCGGCGCCGTGCGTGCGGATCGCTTCGATCGCATAGTTCGAGCACGTTGGGTAAAAGCGGCAGCTCTGCCCCAGCATCGGGGACAGCAGCAGCTGATACGCGCGCAACAACCAGACGAGCAGCTTGTTCATGGCGAAACCACCTTCGGCGCGCGCGGCGCCTGCGAGGCGAACAGGCGCGCAATTTCCACGCGCAGTTCCGCCTTCAGCGCCGCCGTGGTGGCCGGGCCGGTCTTGGCGTTGACGGGACGCGCCAGGCGCACGATGCAGTCCAGCGCCGGCAGCTGCGCGACGCGAAACAGCTCGCGCGTGACGCGCTTGATCGTGTTGCGCGTGACCGCGCGCGGCGCGAAGCGCTTCGCCACCACGACGCCGAGCCGCGCATGCGGCAATTCGTTGGAGCGGGTGTAGAGCACGAAATGCGCCGTTTTTTGCGCTGGTCGCAAACGAAAAACGGATGAAAATTCATCCGTTTTAACGATACGCCGAACGCGCGCGAAGTCGTGTGAACCTTCGCTAGTCATTCGTAGCCTTATACTGCCAGGCGTTTGCGGCCCTTGGCGCGGCGAGCGTTCAGGACATCGCGGCCGCCACGGGTAGCCATACGAGCGCGGAAGCCGTGCGTGCGCTTGCGACGAACGACGGAAGGTTGGTAAGTACGTTTCATGGTGGTCTCGCTTAAAGCAAAATAAAATGCAAAATCGGGTCTGACGTCGCGTCAGCGTTCGGCGCCAATGACATTTCGCAGATGGTTAAGCCAGCGACACGCCAACAGCAAATACTCTTTTTTGCCCGCTAGCGCACACAGCCAACATGCTGCGTATTGACTGTTCTGCACAAAATACGGGCGGGGAACCCTGAATTAGACTCCATTTCGGCTCGGCTTGTCAAGGTCGGCATTACTTTCGACCCTGCGCCGTGTCGCGCCGCAGCATTGCGCGCCGTGCTTTTATCGTGCCTGCGGCGCTGGCAGCCGGCAACGAAAATGACCGGCGTGCCTGTGGATAACTTAGCTCTTTACGGGTAGAATAGCGTGTTACGTGTGGCGAACCCACGGCGCGACGGACGCGCAGCGGGAAGCAATCGAACCGCCCCTCGACACCTTATTTATCACAAGACGATTCATGGAAAACTTTTGGCAGTCCTGTTCCGCGCAGTTGGAACTGGAACTGACGCCGCAACAATTTAGCGCGTGGATCAAGCCGCTCGTGGCCCTCGACTACGAGGATGGCCGCCTGCGCATCGCCGCGCCGAACCGCTTCAAGCTCGACTGGGTCAAGACGCAGTTCGCCAACCGCATCACCGCGCTGGCGCACCAGTACTGGGAAGCGCCGATCGAAGTGCAGTTCGTGCTCGACCCGAAAAACAACCTGCCGAAAAAAGAGGCGCCGCGGGTGCCGGCGCCGCAGGACGGCACGCCCGGCATGGCGCGCCAGGCCAACGAAGCGGCGCCTGCGCCGGAGATGTTCAACATCGGCAATTCGCCGCGCCGCGAACAGAGCCGCATCAACACCGATTTGACGTTCGACAGTTTCGTCACCGGCAAGGCCAACCAGCTGGCGCGCGCCGCCGCCATCCAGGTGGCCAACAATCCGGGCGTGTCGTACAACCCGCTGTTCTTCTACGGCGGCGTGGGCCTGGGCAAGACCCACCTGATCCACGCGATCGGCAACCAGGTGCTGGCCGACCAGCCTGGCGCCAAGATCCGCTACATCCATGCCGAGCAATATGTGCGCGACGTGGTCACGGCGTACCAGCGCAAGGGCTTCGACGACTTCAAGCATTACTATCATTCGCTCGACATGCTGCTGATCGACGATATCCAGTTTTTTGGCGGCAAGAGCCGCACGCAGGAAGAGTTTTTCTATGCGTTCGAGGCGCTGATCGCGGCGAAGAAACAGATCATCATCACCAGCGATACGTATCCGAAAGAGATTACTGGCATGGACGACCGCCTGATCTCGCGCTTCGATTCCGGCCTGACGGTGGCGATCGAGCCGCCGGAGCTGGAGATGCGGGTGGCGATTCTGCTCAAGAAGGCCAATTCGGAAGGCGTCAATTTCTCCGACGACGTGGCGTTTTTCGTCGCCAAGCATTTGCGCTCGAACGTGCGCGAGCTCGAAGGCGCGCTGCGCAAGATCCTGGCGTACTCGCGCTTTCACGGCAAGGACATCACGATCGACGTGGTCAAGGAAGCGCTGAAGGATTTGCTGTCGGTGCAGAACCGCCAGATTTCGGTGGAAAACATCCAGAAGACGGTGGCGGACTTCTTCAACATCAAGGTTGCCGACATGTACTCGAAGCGCCGGCCAGCGAACATTGCGCGGCCGCGCCAGATTGCGATGTACCTGGCCAAGGAACTGACACAGAAGAGTTTGCCGGAAATCGGCGAGCTGTTCGGCGGGCGCGACCATACTACGGTGCTGCATGCGGTGCGCAAGATCGCGCTGGACCGCACCAAGAATGCCGAGTGCAACCATGAGTTGCACGTGCTGGAGCAGACGCTGAAGGGCTAGCGGTCAGACCCCGGGTTTTCAGTCCGGGAGCTGCCCCCTTGGCCCTTAGTATGTTGCCGCAGCAATTTCTGGCAAAATAGCAGTGTTTGAAGCAACCGGCATCAGTATCAAAATAGCAACACCAGCTTTTACGATAAACCCTACCGAGGATTACTATGCAATTGGTCAAAACCACCCGAGATACCCTTCTCCGGCCTCTGCAGATCGTGAGCGGTATTGTCGAGCGTCGGCACACTATGCCGATTCTGGCCAATATCCTCATCCGCAAGGACGGCGAAAACGTCTCGTTCCTGTCGACCGACACCGAAGTGCAGATCACCACGCACGCGGCCATCGGCTCGGGCGCCGACGTCATCGGCACCACCGTCGCGGCGCGCAAGCTGCTCGACATCTTGCGCGCGCTGCCTGAGTCGGGCGACGTCACGATGACGTTGCTGAACAAGCGCCTCACCGTGCAGACCGGCAAGTCGCGCTTCGCCTTGCAGACCTTGGCCGCCGAAGAGTTCCCGACCGTCAACGTCGCCGACACCTTCAGCGCCACCGTCACCTTGCCGCAAAAGACCTTGAAGCACCTGTTCCAGATGGTGCACTTCTCGATGGCGCAGCAAGATATCCGCTACTATCTGAACGGCCTGCTGCTGGTGCTCGACGGGCGCAACGTCATCGCCGTGGCCACCGACGGCCACCGCCTGGCGTTCTGCCAGGTCGAGACGGAGCAGGAATTTACCCGCCAGGAAGTGATCATTCCGCGCAAGACCATCATCGAACTGCAGCGCCTGCTCGAAGAAAGCGACGAGACGGTTCAGCTCGACATCGCCGCCAGCCAGGTCAAGCTGACGTTTGCCGACATCGAGCTGGTGTCGAAGCTGGTCGAGGGCAAATTCCCCGACTACACGCGGGTGATCCCGAAGGGCTACAAGAACGACTTCACGATCGGCCGCGACGAATTGCTGCGTTCGCTGCAGCGCGCCGCGATCATGACGAGCGACAAGTTCAAGGGCGTGCGCTGCATCATCACGCCGGGCAGCATGAAGATCAGCTCGACCAATGCCGACCAGGAAGAAGCGGTCGAAGAACTCGAGATCGACTACGGCGGCGATTCGGTCGACATCGGCTTCAACGTCACCTACCTGCTCGACGTGCTGAACAACTTGAAATGCGACCAGATCAACATCGCGCTGGGCGACTCGAATTCGTCGGCGCTCATTTCGATTCCGGACAACGCCGACTTCAAGTACGTCGTCATGCCAATGCGGATTTAGTAACGCATAGTTTCATTCGTCATCCTCGCGCAGCGGGGACCCATGCACAACATGCACTCGCCGCACCGCTCGCCGGTGCAGCAGCGTGGCATGGGTTCCCGCTTCGCGAGGATGAAGAAATACGCAGATTCAGTATCGTTTTTTGAGAAAGCAGTCCATGTCCGAGAACACACCACCAATCATCCCCGCAAAGGTCGAAGAGTACGGCGCCGCACAGATCCAGATTCTGGAAGGCCTGGAAGCGGTGCGCAAGCGCCCGGGCATGTACATCGGCGACACCTCGGACGGCACCGGCCTGCACCACCTGGTGTTCGAGGTGCTGGACAACTCGATCGACGAATCGCTGGCCGGGCACTGCACCGAAATCCACGTCACGATCCACTCCGATAACTCGATCTCGATCACCGACAACGGCCGCGGCGTGCCGACCGGCCTGAAGATGGACGACAAGCACGAGCCGAAGCGCTCGGCCGCCGAAATCGTCATGACCGAGCTGCACGCCGGCGGCAAGTTCGACCAGAACTCGTACAAGGTCTCCGGCGGCCTGCACGGCGTCGGCGTCTCGTGCGTCAACGGCCTGTCGAAGCTGCTCAAGCTGACCATCCGCCGCGACGGCAAAGTGCACTACATGGAGTTCGTCCGCGGCGTGCCGCAGAACCGCGAAATCGAGATGGTCAACGGCTTCGCCGTGTCCCCGATCAAGGTCATCGGCGACACCGACAAGCGCGGCACCGACGTCCACTTCTGGGCCGACGAAGAGATCTTCACGCACGTCGAATTCCACTACGAAATCCTGGCCAAGCGCATCCGCGAGCTGTCGTTCCTGAATAACGGCGTGAAGATCAAGCTGACCGACCAGCGCACCGGCAAGGAAGAGCTGTTCGCGTTCGAAGGCGGCACCCGCGGCTTCGTTGAATACATCAACACCTCCAAGACGGTGCTGCACCCGACTGTGTTCCAGGCCACCGGCGAGCGCATGTCGGACCAGCACACCAACATCACCGTGGACGTGTCGATGCAGTGGAACGACACCTACAACGAGCAGGTACTGTGCTTTACCAACAATATCCCGCAGCGCGACGGCGGCACCCACCTGACCGGCCTGCGCGCGGCGATGACGCGTGTGATCAACAAGTACATCGATGAACACGAGTACGCCAAAAAAGCGAAAGTTGAAATCACCGGCGACGACATGCGCGAAGGCCTGACCTGCGTGTTGTCCGTCAAGGTACCGGAGCCGAAGTTCAGCTCCCAGACCAAGGACAAGCTGGTATCCTCCGAAGTGCGCGGCCCGGTCGAAGAAATCGTCGCCAAGACGCTGACCGACTACCTGGCCGAAAAGCCGAACGACGCCAAGATCATCTGCGCCAAGATCGTCGAAGCTGCGCGTGCGCGCGAAGCGTCGCGCAAGGCGCGCGACCTGACGCGCCGCAAAGGCATCATGGACGGCCTGGGCCTGTCGGCCAAGCTGGCCGACTGCCAGGAAAAGGATCCGGCGCTGTGCGAACTGTACATCGTCGAGGGTGATTCGGCGGGCGGCTCGGCCAAGCAAGGGCGCGACCGCAAGTTCCAGGCGATCCTGCCGCTGCGCGGCAAGGTGCTCAACGTGGAAAAGGCGCGCTTCGAGAAGATGCTCTCGTCCGAGCAGATCACGACCCTCATCGCCACGCTCGGCACCTCGATCGGGCCGGACGAATTCAACGTCGACAAGCTGCGCTACCACCGCATCATCATCATGACCGACGCCGACGTCGACGGCGCCCACATCCGCACGCTGCTGCTCACGCTGTTCTACCGCCAGATGCCGCAGCTGGTCGAGCGCGGCCACATCTACATCGCGCAGCCGCCGCTGTACAAGGTCAAGGCCGGCCGCGACGAGCGTTACCTGAAGGACGACGTCGAAGAAGCGAGCTACATGATGACGGTGGCGCTCAACACCGCCGCCCTGATTCCGCGCGACGGCGCCGATGCCATCACCGGCGATCCGCTGGCCGAGCTGGTACGCCAGTTCAACTTGGCCAACGCCATCATGATGCGCCTGACGCGCGTGATCGACCGCGCCGCGCTGACCGCCATCATGACCGGCGTGACGCTCGACATGACGTCGGCCGACAGCGCCGACGCCTCGGCCAAGGCGCTCGAAGCTGCCATCAACGAGCGCGCCGTGAAGGTCTCGGTGCGCATCGATGAACTGAGCGAGAAGCCGTCGCTGCGCATCGAGCGCATGCATCACGGTAACGTGAAGGTCAGCTCGATCGACGCCGACTTTGCCGACGGCGCCGACTACCGCGTGCTGGAAGCGGCGGCGGCCACGTTCAAGGGCCTGATCGGCGACGGCGCCTTCATCCGCCGCGGCGAAGGCGAGCGCGTGAAGGAATCGGCGGTGCACGACTTCCACCAGGCGATGCAGTGGCTGCGCGACGAAGCCGAGCGCACCGTCTCGAAGCAGCGCTACAAGGGGCTGGGCGAGATGAACCCGGAGCAGCTGTGGGAAACGACGATGGACCCGGCCGTGCGCCGCCTGCTGAAGGTGCAGATCGAAGACGCGATTGCCGCCGACCAGATCTTCACCACGCTGATGGGCGACGACGTCGAGCCGCGCCGCGCCTTCATTGAGTCGAACGCGCTGCGCGCCGATAACATCGACGTGTAAAGCGCTGTAGCTGGACCCACATGCCGGCAAGCTGGGAAGCATAAACTGGCAGAGGGATGAATTTCCTTCTGCCACAGCACATACCCAGGCCGCCAGATGAAAAATAGCCCAAGCATGCTTGGGCTTTTTCATTTCCGCACCGCCGAGCCGCGACTTGTGCAGCACGGACCCCGACGAGGCTTGTCGTTTTCTGCAGCGGCTCGCAGCCGATCGGGTTAGCAGTTCCGCCGCCAGCTCATCGTTGGATCCTGCGGCACCAGTTCGCCGCGAAATGCCTTTGCCGGCGATGCTGCAGTGAGGCGCGCGCCGGCCTTTGAGGATAGACGGCGGTGACGGGCTGTGCTTTAATCTACAACCCCCTATCCGGCACCTCCTATTTTGCACTCCGCGATAACTCCCCTGATTCAATTCATTTTTCGGACTCTGCTTTCGTTGTTACTCATCGCGCTGATTCTGGCCGGTGGGCAGTTCCTGCTGCAACAGGGGCGGATGCTCATATCCTCGCAGGGCGAGTTAGACGCACTGACAAGTGTAAGCGCGAACATCTCAGCTTATAAACGGCAACTTATCTCTCAGCTGCAGGCCAGCGCACTCCAAGCTGAGAACGATTCACTGCATGCGATTGATGACCGCATTATCGTCGTCAGGCTGACGCTGCAGGAAAATACGACTGAGGGACGGACTTCGCTGGTTCCTTTCCCACTGGCTTCGCCAAAGGAATATGTCGGGCACCTGGTCGACAACTACAAAAGAAAGCTGGCAACGGAACTCGGGAGGCAGGAGCTAACTTACCTCCAGAAACTACGTGCCTATCTCATTGCTGCGGCTGGTCGGGCGGCGGCCGACCGCGAACTGGCACGACTTGCGATCGCTAGTAATCTAGCCAGGACCACATTGCTGCAGCTTCGAGCTGCCAGAGACAAGCTCAACACAGTTGATGCCTTCCGCATGGAACACTCGCTGATTTTGGACAAGAAATTACGGCTACTACAAAAGCAACTAAGGGACGCCGATTCCACATACACAACGGCGCGAACGGCTTACGACGGCCAGGCGAAGGCCGTCGCGCAATTCGGTGCTATCGATCAACGTCCGAGAATCTCATTGGATCAGGCTGCAATCGAACGTGTCACCCAAGACATGGTCGAGCGTTTGGATCAGAACCGCGCCGCAGTCACTGGTAACTTGGTCGCGCGATTTGCCGGTCCGGTGGTTGCAGTGATGCCCATGGCTTTCATGGTGCTGCTTTTATCGTTCGCCGGGCATTTCATGGTGAAGGCGTTTTTCTATTACTTCCTCGCACCCCTTGCGGCGCGTTGCAGACCCATTCAGCTTGAAGCGCCACCCCATCCTCATCGGACGACGCGTCAGGGCGTGATCGGCGATAGCGCGCGTCCTGGCGTTTCATCGGTGTCCCTCGATGTGCGCCTCGGACCGGACGAAGAACTGCTGATCCTGCCCGAATTTCTCCAGAGCTCGCCGACCAGCTCTGTGAAGGACACGAAATTCCTGCTCGACCGTTCCTGTATTTGGACCAGCTTGGTCTCCGGTATGTATATGCTGACCCGTGTTCGGGCGAAGAGCGGTGATGATCGAATCGTGATCTCCTCCGACGCCGATCCGATGAGCGAAATCGCCTTGGTGACCATTCCCTCGGGTTCATCAATGGTGTTCCAGCCTCGCGGCATGGTGGGCGTCATTTACCAGTCATCGGAACCGCTGAAAATAGCGCGCCGCTGGCGCATTTTCAGCGCGCATGCCTGGCTTACTCTGCAGCTGCGTTACCTGATCTTTCGTGGTCCGGTGACATTGATTGTACGAGGGTCGCGCGGCGTGCGCGTTGAGCCGGCAGGGCAGGCACGGACGATAAGCCAATACGCGACCTTGGGTTTTTCTTCCCACCTGGAATACGCAACCGTTCGCAGCGAAACCTTCTGGCCCTATTTTCAAAACAGGGCCGCGCTACTGCAAGACAAATTTGACGGCGAGAATGGCTACTACGTCTATGACGAAACGCCTCGGTTTGGAAAAAGCGGAGGCTTCTTCACCCGATGCCTCGAGGGCATCACGGATACCGTACTGAGAGTGTTTGGTATTTGAGTGCAGACTGAAACGACAGACTGTTGGCGCGGACGCCAAATTGACCCATAGCGCCGATTGTTTCTGACCTTGGCTTTGCCGCCGGGAGCCTTATAGCGCCTGCGCCTGCGCGAATAAGACTGGGTCAACGAATTTCGACCGGCTTGGGCCGCGCGACGACGCCAAAGGCACCGAAGCAGCGCCACATCGTCGTGCGCCATCGCCTCCGGATGGCAATTTGGCGTCGGCGCTAACACGAGTTGCCACAAACACCATTGTCGCTCGTCGACGCAATTGTCAAATGTTTCTTTGCATCATGTCTTGCCTTGCTGTACTATTTGTCCAGGACAACATCACGACAACCTGACTCCTATCAAATCAGTTTTCACGCAAAAATGAGGATGATGCAATGCCAATTAATCAACTTGTGTACATAAGCCAAGC
The DNA here is from genome assembly GCF_002760655.1 of Massilia eurypsychrophila. GTDB lineage: Bacteria > Pseudomonadota > Gammaproteobacteria > Burkholderiales > Burkholderiaceae_D > JAFCUW01. The sequence continues at coordinate 26,745 of NZ_PDOC01000001.1, forward strand.
AGTCCGTAAGATGTCTCCAGCCGATCTTTCCGCGATCCAAGAAAAGGCAAAGACCAACAATGGACCACTCGACGTAACCGGTAGCTTGTTTTACAACGGCGGTTGGTTCTTGCAAGTATTGGAAGGTCCAGCGTCGACTCTCGACAAGCTCTACAAGAAAATCGAACTCGATCCGCGGCACAAAAATTCGCGGATACTCTACAACGAGCCGGCAAACTTCCGGACGTTTCCGCGGTGGAGCATGAATATGACTAACTTGAACGATCGACAAGCCGATAAGTACGATGAACTTGTTGAAGTCCTCGAGGCGGCCCAAACAAACCGAAGGATCGGATCTGCCTCCCCGGCAGTGGCGTTACTGAAGATTTTCGCCAACTGATACCATGACCTCTGCTGAGACCCCACTCCGGCTCTCACCGTCGCCCTTTCAGGCACAAGGCGGAGTGTCCCCAGGTAAGGGCCGCACTCCTTCATCACACAACCGCTGCATCTACGCAGCCTCTCCTTGACCACAAGAACTTCGCGGATCGACTTCCAGCCCATCACAGCCCCTATACGCTAAACAGCCGCCGCATTAACTGGGCTCGGAAGTCTCGTTTGGTATGAATGAACATGTGGACCAAAACTTCCTTGTCGTCGTATTCGTAGACTATTCTGGTCTGCCTCACCAGGCTTGTTCTGAAGTTCCCTTGTCCTAACTCCTTCAGCTCCTCGGCTTCTTTGCCAGCTTCGGCGTTCAAAGCAATGCTGTCGATCGTGGCCTTCAATTCCTGATTGACCTCGTTCCAGACTGCGTCGCCGAAATGAGACTTCACATGTGTCCTGATTTCTCGGAAGTCGGCCTTGGCGACGTTCAGAATGATGACTTGTCGGATCATTCCTCTTTGTCCATTTCATCAAAGAAGGACCGCGCATCGGTGTAGTTTCGCTCCCCGCAACGAATGGGAGCAATCGATCGGTCCGATCAAGGCGATGGCCTGGCCGCTGCTGATGCAAGCCGGTGGGCTGGCGCAGCCAACCGGCACCAAGCTGGGCCTGACGGCGGCCGGCCTGAAGGCGGTGCATGCCGCGCCAGCCGACGTCGTGCGTGACATCTGGCGCACATGGCTGACATCCACGCTGTTCGATGAATTCAGCCGCATCGATGAGATCAAGGGACAAAAGGGCAAGGGCCGCATGAGCGCGACCGCGCCACGCCGCGCCATCGTCGGCGCTGCGTTGCGGGGCTGCCCGGTCGACACCTGGATCAGCGTCGACGAGTGGTCACGCCATATGCGCGCAGAAGGCATTCCCCTCAAGATCAGCGACGACATCTGGAATCTCTACGTCTGCGACCCGAACTATGGCCCCCTGGCCTACGCCGGCGCCTACAGCTGGGACGCATTGCAGCTGCGCTACCTGCTGTGTGTGCTGTTCGAATATTGCGCCACGCTCGGCATGATCGACGTTGCCTACCGCACCCCGCGCAACGCCCGCGGTTGTGGCCACTTGTGGGGCACCGAGGACATGACTTTCTTGTCGCGTTACGACGGCCTGATGTATTTCCGCCTGACCCCGCTCGGCGCGTATTGCCTGGGGGCCAGCGCCAGCTATACGCCGGTGGCCGCGGCAGCGAGCTGCACGCTGGCGGTGCAGGCGAGCCTGCAAATCAAGGTTACGCAGGGCGCCTTGTCGGCCGACGACCGCCTCATGCTCGACAACTGGGCGCTCGAACAGGACGCCCTCAACTGGCGCCTCGACCGCGAGACAGCCATCGCGGCGATCGAACGCGGTCACGACGTGGCGCAGCTCGCCGCCTTCCTGCGAGCGCGCGACAGCCAGCCGCTGCCGGCGCAGGTGGAAGCTTTCATGCGCACCTGCGACAAGCGCGGCAAGGCGATGAAAGTGCTGGCGCCAAGCTTGCTGATCGAATGCGTCGACGCCGACACCGCCGACCTGCTCGCCGCGCACAAGGACACCGCCCGCCTGTGCATGCGCGCCGGCCAGCGCCACCTCGTCGTCCGCCTCGATCAGGAAGCGAAATTTCGCACGGCGGCGCGTCTGCTGGGCTACGGCATCCTGGCATAGGCGCGGCCAGCGCAACTGCCGTATACTGCGCACAGTCGCCCCACCCTCTCCGTCAGCCCGACGATCAACCCGAGCACATAATTGGCTACTCCCAAATCGCTGGTGTCCGCTCTGTACGACCACTGGGACACCGTCGAGTGGCTGGCCCAACTGTCGCGCGAGATGCCGAGCTTTGAAGCGGAGCACGTGCTGGCGGTCGTCGCGCGCCTGGCGCCCGCCGCCTCGCCCGACCAGCAGCAGCAGACGCTGCGCCATCTGGTCAATGCCGACATCCTCCAGGCCCAGCCGCGCGGCCAGTCGTACCAGCTCAACACCTATGTGCTCGAATTCGTCCGCGGGCTGACGCGCGAGCACGAGCTTGGCTTGTCGGCGGTGCTCGGTTCGCGCATCAACGCCATCACCGACGCCACCCGCAAGCTCAACGAAGGCGTGCAGGGACGCGACATGGACTTGCTGCGCCAGTCGGCCAACAAGTTGTCCGAGCTGTTCCGCCAGATCAGCCAGCAGCTCGACGGCGACCGCCACGCGATCCTCGAGCTGGCCGAGCGCGCCAAGGCGCAGCAGACCGACATGCCGATCGCGCGCCGCTACCGCGAAGTGCTCGACGCCTACGACAACTACGTCGCGCCGATGGCGGCGATGATGGACAGCGGCCCCGGCGGCACCTTCTACCGTCACCTCGAACAGGCCGAGCATGCGCTCGACAACGCCGTCGATGTGCTGACGGTGCAAGGCGCGCTGTACACCCAGCGGCTGGCGTTGCGCCATGTCGCTTACCAGGCCAAGGAATTGCGCCGGCTCGGCCGCGAGGTGCTCAAGCACTGCAGCGATACGCTGTTGCCGCTGCGCGAGGAAGTGCGCCAGCACAACGTGCTGTCGGCGGCCATCAGCGCATTGCTCGGCCGGGTGCGCAAGCGTGGCCTGAACCGCAGCTTGCCGGTGTCCGACCTTCCCTTGTGGCGGCGCGAGATGTCGCGCAGCGTATCGGTCGGCGCCGAGGTGCTGACCATCATGAGCGAAGCGCGCGCCTACGCGCCCGTGCTGGTGGGCTTCCCCGAAGAGCGCGCGGCCGGCGCCATGCCGGCGCTCGATCTGGTCGACGAGCAAGCCCTGACGGCCAACCTGCGCGCCGCCATGCCGGTCGCCAACCTGCTCGACTGGCTGCGCGCCCATTACCCGCACCTGAACGACGCCACCTTGCTGCGCCTGTACCACGAACTGATCGCGCGCAATGACTGGCAGGCCGTCCAGAGCGGCGTCGCCAGCAGCGTTCCCCTCAACACCGTGCGGGTCACCCTGTATCCGCACGCCATCGAAGCCGCATGAATCCTAACTCGCCCCCTGCTCCGATCGCCCTCGACAAGCTGACCCGCCTCAAGGATCTGTTCGCCATGCTCAACGCCGGACGCCACGTCAACCGCCTGGCCGAGCCGGTCCTGTGGGCCGAACTCGAGCGCGAGGCAGCCCAGTACGAACGGGTGTTCGGCGCGCTCGGCTACGAACTGCGCATCGACGGCCGCGGCTACGCCTGGTTCCAGACCGCCGAAGCGAGCGGCACCGTATCGAAGGCGACGCGCCAGCTGGCGCTGTTGTTCATGCTCATTTTCGAACAGCAGGCCGATGCCGGCCAGCACCTCGGCCGTTTCGTCGAGTGGCGCATCGACCGCCCATTGCTCGCGGCGCTGCTCGACAAGAATCGCGCGCTGCTCGACGCCGAGGGCCTCGCCGAGCTCGACGCATTGCAGCAATTGCTCGACACGGCGGTGCGCTACGGCTTTGCCGACGCCGCCAACGGCGCCTGGCGCCTGCTGCCGGCGGTGTTTCGCTATCTCGACCGGTTCGAAGAACTGGCCGGCAACGCCGATCTCGCCGGCGAATCGATCGCGCTGGCCGCGCCGCAAGGGGAAGCGCCATGATGCAATACGGCTTCCAGCGCCTGGTCATGCTCGGCAGCGCCGGCTATCAACGCGCCGAACTGCCGCTCGACGCGGCCGTGTCGCTGATCGCGCCGAACAACACCGGCAAGACCAGCCTGATCAACGCGCTGCAATTTTTGCTCATCGTCGACAAGCGGCGCATGGATTTCGGCGCCCACGACATCGAAAAGAGCCGCCGCTTCTATTTCCCCAACAACAGCGCCTACATCCTGCTGGAAGTGGCCCTGCCGACCACTGGCACGGTCGTGCTCGGCTGCGTGGGCAAGGGAGTCAGCCACGATTACGACTACTTCGCCTACAAGGGCCAGCTCGACATGGAGGACTTTCGGCTGCCCAACGGCAGCGTCGTGACCCAGCCGCAGCTGAAAGCGCACCTGGCCACCCGCAACAAACTGGTGTTCAGCTATTCGTCCGGCGAATTCTCCGACGCCATCTACGGCAGCCGCAAGAAGCGCCAGGACCACGAGCCGGACTTCACCATCTTCAAGCTCGAGCATGCCAGCCTGGCCGAGGCATTCCAGCGCGTGCTCACGCGCACCTTGCGGCTCGACCGGCTGCGTTCGGGCGAGGTCAAGGATTACCTGTTGAGCATCTTCCGGCGCGACCTGCCCGACGCCAACATCGATTTCAAGGCCGAGTGGGACAAGGCGTTTGCCGACGTCAATGCCGACCGCGCGCAGTACCAGGCAGCGCTGGCGCACCAGGGCGACATCGCCGCGCTGGAGCGCGATGCCGGCGAGCGGCTCGTCCTGCGCGGCAAGCTGGTCCACAACCGGCCGCTGATCGACGCCGCGCTGGCCGACTGGGACCGCCACGTCGCAGACAGTGAAGCGCGCCTGCAGGAAAGCATCGCCGGCTGCGCGCGCGAACAGCAGCGCCTGCGCGCGCGCGAACTGGAACTGACCGAGCAACGCTTGCTGAAGCGCCAGCGCCGGCAGGAATTGCAACAGGTCGCCGCCCGGCACGCCGAACTGGCGCAGCAGTTCGCCTTGCTGCCCGAGCGCCGCACGCTCGAAGCGCGCCACGCCGAAGCGCGCCAGGCGCTCGAGTCGCAGATCGCGCTGGTGCAACAGGCCAGCACGCGCAGCGTGGACGCGATCGAGCGCGAGCGCCGCAGCGCCGAGCAGGAACGGGCCGGCTTGCAGCGCGAACAGGCGAGCCTGGCCGACAACCTGTACCTGCGCCTGCAGGCAACCGTCAGCGCCGACCAGCTCGCCGCGCTCAACGTGCTGCTGGCGCGCCAGGTCATGACCTTGGGGGCGGACCAGTTCGCGATCGATGCGCAGCAAATGCCCGCCTTGCGCGCCGGGCTCGACCGCCTGATCGACGGCGGCCGCATCGCCCTGCCCGGCATCGCCCTGGCGCTCGGCACGCTCGACGCGCAGCACAGCCAGCGCACGCCCGCCGACATCGCCTTGCGCATCGGCGAACTCGATCAGCAGATCGACGACCTGCTACGGCAGGGCGAGGCGGCGCGCGCGCTGGACGCCGCCCGCGCCCGCAAGCAGCAGTTCGAGCAAGCGGTTCGGCAAATCGAACGCGAGCTCGACCTGTTCGACGAACTGGGCGCACTGACGCTGTCGGCGGCGCAGCGCGCAGCGCAGCTGGCCGAGGTGTCGGCGGACATCGACGCGATCGAGGCCGAACAGGCACAGGCGAACAACGCCGTCCAGCACCAGCGCGAGCTGGAAGCGCAGAGCCTGCGTCAGCTCGCCAGCCTGCGCACCGCCCATAAGGAAATCGTCCAACGGCGCGAGCGCCGCGGCGACACTGCATCGGTGTTTTCCTACCTGGCCGAGCTGCCGCAGCAAGCATGGACCGGCGCGCCGGGATTCGCCCTCGAGCAACTGCCCGAGCAGTTGGAAAGCTACAGCAACGATTGTCGCCGGCTGCTGCAGCTTAACGACCAGTTGCCGCACCAGGTCGCCCAACTGCACGCCGGCGGCCTGACCAAGTTCAGTTACATGGGTGGCGAGGAGCTGGAAATCGACCGCATGATCGCCTTCGCCGCCCACCTGCCGCAAGAGGCCGAAGCGCTCGAGCGCAAGGCGCGCAGCGCTGTGGTCAACGTCACCGCGTGCCTGCGCGAACTGCGCGACGGCTTGCTCACCTTCAAGAGCCGCATGCGCGACTTCAACCGCCTCATCAGCCGGCGCCAGCTGTCCGACCTGGCCGTCTTCAAGATCGAACCGGTTGACGAACTGGTGCTGGTCGACGCCATCGAACTGTTGATCGGCAAGGCCGAGCAGGTCGACGACGGCGAATCGTTCTCCCTGTTCAATCACGCCAGCGTGCTCGACGACGACGCCCTGAACCGCGCCAAGCAGGTGCTGATCGGCGAGGGCGAAGCGCGCGGCTGCCTGCGCGTGGAACACCTGTTCCGCCTCGAGTTCATTGTCGGCAAGGCCGGCCGCGCCACCGAATCGTTTACCGACATCGACAGCGCCGCCTCGAACGGCACCGTGCTCATGGCCAAGCTGATCACCGGGCTGGCGCTGCTGCACCTGATGCAGGACAAGCGCCACCGCGTGCAGGCGGTGTGTTACCTCGACGAGGCGTCGGCGCTCGACCAGAAAAACCAGCGCAGCCTGATCGAAACAGCCGACGACTTCGGCTTCGCGCTGATCTTCGCCTCGCCGGCGCCGCTGGTGACGGCCCGCTATTGCGTGCCGATCAGCAGCCAGGACGGGTACAACCACATCAGCCGCCAGCACTGGCAATTGCTCGAGCCGCTGGGCGAGCCGGCACCATGAGCCGCGCGCTGGCCGACGCGCTCGACAAGCTGCTGAACGTTGCGGCGCCGTGCGCGGCGAGCCTGTTCACGGTGGCGCAGCGCCGCGAGCTGGACCGCTTTGCGCGCCAAACCGGCACCGTGCGCCTGATCACGCAAGGGCGCGGCGCCAGCTACCTGGTGACCGACGCGGCGCTGGCGCGCGTGCACCTGACCGCGCTGCGGCCGACGGCGATCGCCGCGCTCGACGCCAGCTTGCCGGCGCGCGCCAACAACATCGCCAGGATGCGCGACAGCAAAGGGCGCGGCCACACCCACCGCGCCGGCTACCTGCTGCTGAAAGCAATCGGGCCGGGCGTGACGTGGCAGCGCGGCGACGGCGCCATTGCCGACATTTCGGCCGGCACGTCGCTATGCGGCGCCGCCGCCATCGCCATCGAGGTGGAGGACGGCTGGCACAGCGACGCGCCCATCTGGCTGGTGGAAAACCAGGCCTTGTTCGATCGCCTGGACTGGCTGCCGGCCGATGCGCATGGCTCGATCGTGTACTACGGCGGGCAGTTGAGCCGGCTGCTGCTGGAATGGACGGCGCAGCGCGCGCGCGGCGAGCGCTTCGTGTTCTTTCCCGACTACGACGGTGTCGGCTTGCTCAACTACGCGCGCTTGCGCGAGAAGTCGCTGGCGCCGGTGGAATTCTGGCTCATGCCGGACTGGGCGGATCGCCTGCGGCAATACGGCAGCAACCGGGTGTGGCAAAACACGCACAAGGATTACGCCGCCGCCATTGCCCGGCTCGCTACCCTCGGCATGCCGCCCGCCGTGGAGGCGCTGTGCCAGGCGATGTCCGGGCAAGGCCTGGCGCTGGAGCATGAAGCGGTGTGGTTGTGATCGCGTGCTGCCCGGTTTGTGTGTCAGATTGAGGGCAGGCTGAACACCTGCCTCAGGTACGCCAGGTACGTCGTTTCCGTCGACACCGTCTTGCCAGGCGAATCCGACAGCTTGGCCACCGGCTGCCCATTACAGCGCATCAGTTTCCAAGCAGGCTTCGTACGATGGGTTGCATGGTTCATGTCCGCAAGGACTGGCGCTAGGCGTTCACCTTAACCGAATTTTCTGGGCGCGAGGCCGCCGGAGGAGGGATCAGACGCCTCCGCGCTTCTTGCGCACTGGCAGCGAGAAAACGTCAGCCAAGACTGTGCTGTCACCGATCTGCCGGGCAGGCGAAGCTGCATCGTATACCACCAACAATTCATCACCGGCGCCGGCCTTATCGCAGAACAGCGAGATTCCTTCAGGATGGTCGACGCCCTGACCGTAAGGCAGTACCAAGACCCGTTCCAGACAGTCTGAAGGCACGACCGTATCTTTGGTCGGTGTGGCGCCACCCACCCAGCGATAAATATACACCGGGCCATCCAGATCCATCGTCGGGCCGGCAAGGATCAGTATGTCCTCACCTTGCACGCACAGGTCACGAACGCCAAGCCCATCCAAATTCAAGAAATGCTTGCGCATCATCTTGCCGTCATCGCTCACCGGCGCCAGCCGCATCCAGCCGGGTTCTGTATCGTCGACCAGCGCCACTTCAATAATTGCCGCCCATCCCCGCAAGACCGGACCACGCAGTCCCAGAAGTAAATGCTTTCCCACGACAGCGATACCTTCGATGTCAAAGCCGTTGTCCTTGCCTGGGATTGACAAGAAAGGACCAAAATGCTCGTCAGCCCGAAGGAGCGCCGTCAAGTCGTTACCGTGTTCGTCTGTGCGAAGCATTGCTGCTGTCCGCATCTTGGCTTTCTTTCCTTCTTCCTTTACGAGGGTGTATTCGCCATCCTGCTCGATGACGGGAATGCGCGCTAACAGATATCGATTGCCGTCCGCGCTAACGGAGCATAGCCGCTTGTGTGCCTTTTTCACGCCGTCGTCCGGTCGGGGCTGTTTACGTTTAAGGCTATGCGAGCCGGTTAGCCACAGGTAATTGCCGTCGAAGGCCAAGCCCTCAATATCGGCCTCGTTGATTTCATCCGGCGTAGCGCCGTGGGGCGGTAGCGGCAGCGGCAAAAAGTCGTGCAAGGCGAACTGCTTGTGCCCATGCGTTGAACTGCTTCGACCGGTGCTGTCCTTGTCCATCAGGGTCAAGCGTTCGAGGCTGACGGTCTCATCGTTTGCAAGCCACAGGTTGCGGCCCATTTGCAAGACTACGGAAAGGCCGTCGCGCAGTTCCTTGTTTGGCGCGAGGTTATCGTGCTCCTGATGAAATTCGAGCAAGACAATGTTTGTTGGATGCATGTGTTCTCCCGGGTTTTACGTAGAGCATACCGCGACCGCTCGCCGGCGTGTGCTAGATGAAAATACGCGAACGAGTGACCGGGGAGCAGGCCCCGGCCCAAGGAAAACGCTGACTGCCGATCAGACCGCTGTATGATCTTAGAATAGTGATAATCGTAAACATGGCCAAACGGCAGACCCGATGGATTGGCAGATGTTGGTAGATATGTAGTCGCACAGAAATCGGACCAGCAGCCTGCACGCACACATGACTTTTCTAACTTATCAGCCACCGATTCACTCGTTCGTCCCATCGTTCCTTCAGCGGGTTCCCTTGCGGTTCAACGCTGCGCTGGTCGTCTCCTTGCTGGTTCACGCGCTGCTGTTGAGCGTCGTTATCGGCGGCCAGTCGTTCGGGATGCCGGGTCTGAACTTACCGTGGAAAGAACGGCGCCTGACGGCAAATGACTTGCAAATTCGCCTGGCAGCGACGCAGCCCATTGTGACGCCATCGGCGCCAACGGATACTGCGCCGGCAACGATGGCCACGCCGGCGACCGCGGCAGTGACCCCGCCCGTAGCCGCGAGCAGTCTGCCGGCATTGCCCGAGCCAACACCTGTCGCCAGCCAGAGCGACGTGATCGCGTTGACGCCGGCAACGATAACCGCGCCGCCCGCGGAACCGGCAATCACGGCGCCGAAACGCACCAGCGTGATCGTGCCCACTGCGCCAGAAACGCCGCCGGCGAAAGCAGTCACAGCCGCACCTGCGCCAACCCTGCCAACCCAGGTCATCGAAATGCCCGCAGCCAGCGACAAGGAAGCCGCGGCACGCAAGCAGATCGACCAGGAGACACAGGCGCGCGCGCTCGATCAGACCAGGATCGAGCAGGAGAAGCAGACCGCGGAGCGGGCACGACAGACGGCACTAGCTGCCGCCACGCAGCGGGAAGCGGCACGGCAGGAACAGCTACGGCAAGACACCGCACGCGCCGAGCAAACCGCCAGAAGCGAAGCGGCGCGAGTTGAGAGCGAGCGCCAGGAGCTGGGCCGGCAAGCGGCTCTGCGTCAGGAGGCACTACGACAGGAGCGGGCAAAGCAGGACGAAAAGACTCAGCAGGCAGCCGCCGCGCGACAGGAACTGGAACGCGCTGACACCGCACGGCATGAAGCCAGTCAGAAAGAAGCCGCACGACAAGAACAGGCAAAGCTGGCTCAGCTAGAAGCGGCTCGGCAGACCCAGCTGGAAACCGCGCGACAAGACACCATCAAACAAGAAGCGGCTCGGCGCGACGCAGCAAAGCAGGCGGCGACACGGCAAGAGGCCATTGCGCAGGAAGCGGCGCGCCAGGACGCAGCGAAACAAGAAGCAGCGCGACAGGAGCGCACACGACAAGACGCAATAGCTCAGGCAACGGCGCGGCAGGAAGCGTCAAAACAGGAAGCTGCGCGACAAGAGCGGGCACGGCAAGACACGGTCGCGCAGGAGGCGGCGCGCCAAGACGCAGCTAAGCAAGAAGCAGCGCGACAAGAGCGGGCGCGCCAGGACTTGGCCCAGCGCGAACGGACCGAGCAGGAAGCAAGCCGCGCGGAGCGGCTGCGGGCGATCGGCAAGCAGCTCAACGCGGAATCGGCCCAGCGCAACGCCGCGGCGGATCCCACGCGCTCGCTGCTGCCGACGATAAGCGGCCTGCGCCGCGGATGGCTGCTGGGGCGCGCCGATCCGAACAACGATCTGGTCCTGTACGCCGAAGCGATGAGCCGCAAGATCGAGCTCAATCAGACATTCGACATCGTGCGCGACGTTGTGAAACAGCCGCACGCGCGGCCGATGGTGACGGTGGCCGTGCGCGCCGACGGTTCTGTCGAGAAAGTGACGTTCGACGTGTCGAGCGGGGTGCCCGCCATCGACGCGGCGATTCGGAGGGTGGTGGCCAGCCAGGCGCCCTATCCTGCCTTCACGCCAGCCATTTCTCGCCATTACGACGTGATCGAAATCCGCCGCACCTGGGCATTCGACACCGCCATCCGCCTTCAGTGACGTCGTAGTCCGTGAGCGCAGGCGCGGGACTTTCAGCTCAATCCAATGCTGTCGAGCAAACCTGTGCTGTCGCCACCTCAACGGCATATGTTCTCTGGCATGTAAGCAAATTCACCGCCGTGTAAGGGGTTGTAAGACTTCAATTGTGCGTAGGGCAAGCGCAATTAAAGTGGCGCCTGTTCGCTTTTCTAATTTCGCCGAAAAGTGGAATAGCCCGCTCACACGCAACTGTTGAGCTAACTTATGACCAATTGCCCGGAGTAGTCGATGGACGGAAAAGAGTTTGTTGTTCTTGCTGAGCGCGACGCGATCCTTATTGCGGCTGTCCGGAATGCGTTACGCGCCATGGAGCTGACCAATGGAAACATCGTCAGGATGGAAGGCGTGCGCGGAATATTGCACTTCGAATCCGAGATTCAAAAGCTCAAGATGGCCCTGCACTTGTTGGGGGTGACCGCCACGGACCATGCGGATGCCTTGATTAGAGGATAGGCGCAAGACTGCGCGCCGCATAGTCGCCACTACATGCCGTCCGGCCCTGCCCGACGGCATTGCCTCTTAAATCGGCGCGGTCGCCTGCAGGTGAACTAGGGGAATGCCCGCCTGTTCATGCCTGATCCAGATGTTTTGCCATGGGTAGACTTCATGGCCTTCAGGCATCCTGTCTTCATAGCCGCGGAGCGCCTGGTTTTCTTCCTGCGCTATGTAAGTGCGCCTCGCTGTGGACAGCAAGATCTCGTGCACCTTCGGCACCAGCGCGTCCATGTCGCCATTTGCCGCCTTGCACTGGCGATCAATCAGTTCCCGCATGATGCAGGCGACCGGCACTGCATGCTCCTTGACGAGCCGTTCTTTCCTCGCCTTCGCCGCCAGCGCTTTCGGTGTGTACTGGGCTGGCGCAATGCGTCGTTCAACTTCCAGCCGGTCATGATATTCCCGAATCAGCCGGTTGATGACGAGGTGGCAATCATTGCGGGTGCCGTACTTGTGATTGTCCGGCACGCCCCGTTCCCACAGCAAAATCGCATTGACGATCTGGCAGGCGATGCCATTGAGCGTCAGCCCGCGGCGGCTTTTTAGTTGTGGGACCATATTACGTTTTCCTGGCGAACAAAACATAGGGAAGAGTATTTCCTGACGCCAATATATACTATGGTTAGCGGCCGTCGCCAGGCTTTTCACTTTCACCTTTTACCCCTGAACCGAACCATGGACAACCTGCTGTGGCATCTTCCGCTCCAACGATGCACTACCCTGGACGAGATCCGCCAGCAATGGCAGGGGCTGCTCGAACAGCACCACATGACGCCGATGCACAACATGCCCCGCTATCAGGACGCCATGCTTTGCTTCCTCGCCACATCCACGCTGGCGCCGCACCTGAAGCTCGCCGCCGTGCTGGCCAACGGGTCCGCCTTCGATTTTGATTTCCGACTCGCCGTCGGACTGCTGAGCGAACACATCGACGAATTCGACACCGCATGGCCGGACGCGGTCGCCGACGCCGTCATGGCCAACGGCCCGCGCTTGCCGGTCACGACCAGCGACGCCTGGCTGGGCGCCTTCGTTGCCGGACGCATGGCAGGTCTGCGCGAAACGTTCAGCCATGATGGCACCCGCCCGGACGACTGGCGCGCCGCGTTCTGGAACAAATTCCTCGAGACGGCCTGCCGGAATGCGCAAGATGACGGCGTACGCCTGGCGTTGCGGCACGGCGCCGATCCACGCGCGGACGAGTATGCCGCGTTGCGCACGCCCGCAATGGGTGTGCACACGCGTTTCCTGCACGAGGCCGGCCACCTGACACCCGAGCGCACCGATGCCGACTACCAGCGCATCCTGCTGGCGTTGCTGGATGGCGGCCTTGACCGCGCCGAGATGCTGACTGCGGCGCTGCCGTCAGCCGCGGCGGCCGATAACACGGCCATGCTCGAGTTTCTGCTGGCCGAGGGCGCGAACATCCGCGCCGATGGCGCCGCGGCGTTGGCAGCCGCCGCCAGGGACATGGCCGTCGACGCCCTCGGCTGGTTGCTCGCGCATGGCGCAAACTTGCATGCAGACGACGACACGGCATTGATTGCCGGCGTCGCCTCGCTCGACGCGGCAACCGTCGAGATGCTGCTGGCGGCCGGCGCCGACCTGCAAGGCGCCGGCGAACTGGCCTTGCGTACTGCACGGACGTCGCGCCCGTATGACCTCTACTCGGACGAATCCGACCTGGTCGCCCAACGCGCCGAGATGGTTGCGCTTCTGCTGCGACACGGCGTGCCGCGGCCAGATGCCTGACAACTGGAGCGAAGCGCCATGACCATGGATTCTGCCGAACCGCTGCACGTTGGCGGTACGCGCTTTTCGATCGATTGCTTTCCGCTCGATGCCTACCTGGCGTCGCTGCCGTCGCGCCCATTCCTTCGTGGCTGGCCGAGCTGTTCGAACGGCTATTACGCCGAGTGGGAGATCCAGCACCGCGGGCATGACCGCGTCCTGTGCCTGGCAAGGCTCAGCGCGCAGGCGGCCGACGCTCTCGCGCTGTTTCCGCACGCCCAGCACCCGATCGACGCGACGTGGTTCAGCGGAATACTACGCGCCTCGCGCGGCCGCCGGCGCTACACCGGCTACCCGCCGCAGCCATTCTGGGACGACGAACTCTGTCTCGACATAGCAGCCGGCAAAGTCGTGCGCGAGTGGGCGCTGGACCTGCGCGCCGTGCCGGACCAGACCGACGATGAAGTGCGCCAGTCGCTGCCGAGCTTCCTGTGGCCGGCGCGGCTGCGCGAGCAAGCCGGTCCAGCGGAGTAGGCAGCCCGCCGCTTGCTCGCGATTCGCCATTGCGACACAGCCTGTCGGACGGCGCGCTACAGTGGTCGACCCACCACGAGCGCAAGGACGCGATGACCATCTTTCTGCATGCGCTGCTTTACCTCGGCGCCTGGCTGCTGACCTTTGGATTGTTCACGCTTATCGCCTGGTACGCGCGCTACGCCGTCGCCGTCATCGTTGCCTTGTTTCCCGCACTTGCCGTCTTCTGGTTCCTGTGGACCTGGCTCGTCGCGCTGCCGATGGCGTTGCTGTTCGACGGCTCCGCGGCCGAGAAAAGGATCGTGATCATCAGCCACTGGCTCAGTGACCGCACCGGCGACCTGCTGCTGTTTTTTCTCACCCTGCCTTTCCAGATTTTCATCCGTGTCAGCCAAATTGCCGACTGGCTGGTCGGCAGGCTGTAATGAATACTAGAGAAGGCAGGGGCCGCCTTGCGCCGAAAAATTGCCCATGAGATACTTTAACAAACCGACCGCACGGGCTACGCCTACAGCCGGACTCCCGACCAGGAAAACAACATGCAGAAAAATGGCGCCGCCATTGTGTATTCCCCGACCGACCTGACGACCTTTGTCGACAGCCCGTTTGCCAGCTGGATGGCGCGCTTTGCGCTCGAGCACCGCGACCGCGTGCCGGCGGCGGACGCGCCGGATGGCCTGATGACCTTGCTGGCCGAGCGCGGCCTGGCGCACGAGACGGCCAGGCTGGCACTGTTTCGCGCCGCCGGAAAAAGCGTCCACGTCATCCCGGCCGGCGGGTCGCGCGAGGAACGCGCCGCCGCCACCCGCGCCGCCCTGCATGCAGGCGCCGACATCATCTACCAGGCTTATCTTGAGCTGGCGCCGTTTGCCGGCGTCGCCGATTTCCTCGTCAAGGTGGCGGGCGAGTCGGCGCTGGGCGACTGGCATTACGTCGTATGGGACACCAAGCTGTCGTCCGCCGTCAAGCCGGCCTACCTGCTGCAGATGTGCTGCTACGCCGACATGCTGGCGCCGATGCAGCAGCGCCTGCCGGAGACGCTGACCGTGGCGCTCGGCAATGGCGACGACCAGCCGTTCAAGACCAGCGACTACCTGTCCTATTATCAGTGCATCAAGGCCGAGTTCCTGCAATCGCAGGCGCGCTTCGACAGCGCTGCACAGCCCGACCCGGCCGATTCCAATGCGTGGGGACGCTGGTCCGATTATGCCAACGGCCTGCTGCTCGAGCGCGACCACCTGATCCAGGTGGCGAATATCCGCAAGAGCCAGATCGGCAAGCTCAACGCCGCCGGGATCGCCACGATGCGGCAACTGGCCGCTCTGCCGCTGGGCTCGGCCATCAAGGGCATCAATCCGCCGGTGCTCGCCAGGCTGCGCGCGCAGGCCGCGATCCAGTGCTCCAGCGCCAATCTGGAGCGGCCGCGGTTCGACATATTGCGCGCCCCCGGCCAGGGACTCGAACTGCTGCCGCCGCCGTCGGCGCTGGATATCTTCTTTGATATCGAAGGCTTCCCGCTGGAAAAGGGTGGTCTCGAATACCTGTGGGGCAGCACCTATTTCGACGACGACGGCCAGCGCCGGTTCATTGATTTCTGGGCGCACGACGCCGCGCAGGAAAAGCAGTGTTTCGCCGATTTCATCGCGTGGGCCTACGCGCGCTGGCTGCGCGATCCGGCCATGCACATCTACCACTACGCCAGCTACGAAATCACCGCCTGCCGAAAGCTGATGGGCCGGCACGGCATCTGCGAAATGGAAGTCGACCAGCTGCTGCGCAACGAGGTGTTCGTCGACCTGTACAAGGTCGTCAAGGGCTGCCTGCTGCTGGGCGAGCCGCGCTATTCGATCAAGAACGTCGAGCACCTGTACCGGCCCAAGCGCAACACGGAGGTGGCCAACGGCGGCGATTCGGTCGTCGTCTACGACGCCTGGCGCAGCCAGTTCGCGCTCGACAACGCCGGCCGCACGCCGCCGCCGGACGCGTGGAAACAGGACAAGAGCCTGTCCGACATCCGCGACTACAACAAGGACGATTGCGACTCGACCCAGGAGCTGGTCGACTGGCTGCGCGAACAGCAGCAGGCCAACGGCATCGCTTACGAGCCGACCGCCGCACATGAGGAAGACGCCGCGCCGAAAGCGCACATCGAGCCGCCGCCGCTGCACGCCGACCTGCTGGCGATGGCCGCGCGCGAACGCGATGCCGGCGCTGCCGGCGTACCGCTGGCGGAAACCCTGGCCTGGCTGCTCGAATTTCACCGGCGCGAAAACAAGCCGATGTTCTGGCGCCTGTTCGACCGGCTGGGCAACACCGAGAGCGAACTGTTCGACGACCTCGACTGCATCGCCGGCTGCCGGCGCACCGACCGCGCGCCGTTCAAGTCCAAGCCGGGCGAGCGCAACTTCACCTACGAATACCGTTTCGATCCGAACCAGGAGTGCAAAGGGCTGTCGGGCAATTACTACGTCCTGGAGGCACCCGACGCCCAGGTCACGGTGGTGTCGATCGACTCGACCGCCGGCCAGGTGCTGCTCAAGACCAGGACCGAGCCGACGGCGCACATCACGCTCATTCCCAACGAATTCGTCAACCCCGTTCCGATTCCCGGCGCCATCGAGCGCGTGGCGCAAGCCTGGCTCGACGGCGGCGCCGGCACGTCGGCGATCGTCGACTTCCTGCAGCGCCGGGCGCCACGCATTGCCGGCATCGCGCCCGGCCAGCCGATCGTCACCGGCCGCAGCAGCGCCGAGCGCCTGGCCGGCATCATTGCAGCCGTGTCCGGGCTGCAGCAAACCTGCTTGACGATCCAGGGGCCTCCCGGCACCGGCAAGACCTACACCGCCTCGCACGTCATCGCCGAGCTGATGCGACAAGGGAAGAAGGTAGGGATCAGCAGCAACAGCCACAAGGCGATCAACAACCTGCTGATCCGCACGGCCGAGGTGTGCCGCAAGCAAGGCATCGCCGCCGCGTTCGCCTGCACGAAGCATACCGACGCCGTCCTCGACGAACTGGGCGTGGCCGTGCTCGACAATAAATCGCTGGCCGAATGGCTCCAGCCCGGCTGCGTGGCCGGCACCACCGCGTGGGGATTTTGCCGCGCCGAGCTGGAGAAGCAGTTCGACTACCTGTTCGTCGATGAAGCCGGCCAGGTCAGCGTCGCCAACCTGGTGGGCATGAGCCATGCCGCCGACAATATCGTCCTGATCGGCGACCAGATGCAGCTGGGCCAGCCGACCCAGGGCACCCACCCCGGCGAAAGCGGCATGTCGACGCTCGATTATTTCATGGGCGAACAGGCCACCATCGCCGAAGACGCCGGCGTGTTCCTCGACACGACGTCGCGCATGCACCCGGCCGTGAACCGCTTCATTTCCGACGCCATCTACGAGGGCCGCCTGCGCGCCGCCGACGGCAACGAACGCCAGGTGGTGCGCGTGCCCGACGGCTATGCCGGCGCCCTGGACCGCGAGGCCGGCATCGTCATCGTGCCGGTGCGCCACGATGGCAACAGCCAGGCCAGCGACGAAGAAGCAGACGCAATCGCCGCGCTCGCCGCCGAACTGCTGACGCGCACACTGGTCGACAAGCACGGCAACGAGCGCCAGGTGGGCTGGGACGACATGCTGTTCGTCGCGCCGTACAATTTTCAGGTCAACAAGCTGAGGTCACGGCTCGCGCTGCTGGCCGGCGGCGACGCCGCCAAGGTCGGCACGGTGGACCGCTTCCAGGGCCAGGAAGCGGCGATCGTGTTCGTGTCGATGTGCAGCAGCGACGCCAACGACTCGCCGCGCGGCATGGAGTTCCTGTTCGACGAGCATCGCCTGAATGTTGCCGTATCGCGCGCGCAAAGCCTGGCGGTGGTGGTGATGCATCCGGGGCTGGTGACGACCAGGGTCAGCACCCCGGAGCAGATGCGCAAGGTGAACTTGCTGTCGCGCCTGTTCACATACCGGTAGGCGAGGCGGACGGGATTTTTGAGCGTTTGCCGCGACGGTTCTTGGGTTCCTTGATCGATCTCACCGGCGTGCCGAATGCAAGCGAAAAACCTTCTTCGGCAAGTCGGCGCAAGGGCTCGGAAGATCCTTCCATTGGGAAAACGACAACGGTCCACTTGCCCGTGGTGTACGGCACGCTTGTAATGTCGATGCCGCCATCGCCGACTCCTTCCGCGATCTTGATGAATCCGCCCCACGGCTTCTTGCTCGGTATGGCATCGCACATCGCCATGTAGGCGGTGTTCGTGAGGTGGCTCATGATGCGATCGCCGACGTTCGACGAGTGGCCGCGGTAGATCGCCTTGACATCGCTGTCGCGGACAGCGAAGGTGCAAACGTCGCGGCCAGGAATATCGCAAGTGGTCATGATGACGTACAGGCCCGGGCCGCGCGGCAGCAGGCGGATGCGCGCCAAAACGTCGTCGGCGCTGCAGCCTGGTGAGGCAATTTCGATGGCGACAACGCCATTGCCGCCCGGTGCGGGACCGCTGGCGCCGACCGGCGGCACGACGGCCGCCCGAAAATACTCCTTGAACCTATTCTCGATTTCGTTGGCCATTGCTTCTTGCCGTTCGATGAATTCGCCCAGAAGATCTTTCACGCTCGTTCCTTTTTTCGTTTGTTCAAAAAGCCATATTAACTGACAAGTTGCCGTGTGGAAAGGTCAATTGTTCAGGGAGGCGGCTATGGCATCGACCCACGCTTGCGCTTCGCCGTTGCCCTGCTGCGCCGACGCGCAATACAGCGCCAGCGCCCTCGCGTGATCCTGCCCGACGCCGCGGCCGTGCAAGTACATTGCCGCCAGGTTGCATTGCGCTTCCGCGTTGCCCTGTGCGGCCGCCAGCCGGTACCACTCGGCCGCGCGCACCAGGTGGCCGGCGCCCGGCTCGCCATGCTCGACCATGACGCCAAGGTTGTTCTGCGCCGATGCGTTGCCCTGCAGCGCGGCGCAATAGAACCAGCGCGCGGCCCGCGTGGCATCCTGCTCGACCCCGCGGCCCAGGTCATACATCACGCCCAGATTGAATTGCGCCATGTCGTTGCCGCGCGCCGCCGCCAGGCGGTAGCAGCGCAAGGCTTCGGCCAGGTCGAACTGGCCCGCATCAGGGTCGTCGTGCAGCGCGCCCAGGTTAAACAGTGCCGCCGATTCGCCATCACTCATCGGCATTGCCCTTCGCCGCATCGGCGGCATTCCAGTCGTCCTGCTGCACCCACACCTCGCCAAGATCGACCGCCTGGCTTCCGCAGTGCGCCTCGGCGCTGTTGCCGTACGGGCCGCCGAACCAGATGTGGATTGAATAGCCGGGCGGCTCGCAGCCCTCGTCGAAATGCGCCGCGGTGACTGGCGCCACCAGCGCGCGCACGCGCTCGACCTGCTCGGGTGAAATCGTGATCAGCATGGGTTCCTCCTGTTTTGTACAGGCTTCCATCATGGGGACCAATGCGACAAACCACGTCGCAAATGCCCCGGGCATGCCGGATGTTTGCTACATTGTCGCTTGGCAACCAAATCGGACACAGCGCATGGCGACGAATCAGCACACCCTCCTTTGGCAATGGCACATGCTGCACATGATTCCGCGCGCGCCGCGAAAAATCACGGTGCAGGACATCCGCGACCGCCTGGCGATCGAAGAATTCATCGTCACCGGGCGCACCGTGCAGCGCGACCTGCAGGAGCTGCTGCAGGTGTTCCCGCTGGTGGTCGACGACCGCGACAAGCCGTTCGGCTGGAGCTGGCACCATGACTCGCCCAACTTCGACCTGCCCGGCCTGTCGGTGCCGGAGGCGCTCACCTTCACGCTGGTCGAACAGCACCTGGCCAATGCGCTGCCGCCTGCCACGCTGGACGCCCTGCAGCCGTATTTCAAGTCGGCCGGGCAGGCGCTGCGCGCCATCGAGACCGATGCGCAAACCAACACGTGGCTCGACAAGGTGCGCACCATCAGCCCGATGCAGCCGCTGATTGCGCCGCAAGTGGACCAGCAATGCCAGCGCGTGGTGTACGACGCGCTGATGCGCGACCGGCAGCTCAGGCTGGCCTACAAGAAGCGCGACGCCGCCACTGCCGTCGTCTACGAAGCGGTCCACCCGCTGGCGGTGATCCAGCGCGGCCCGCTGATCTACCTGGTCTGCCTGTTCGCCGACTACGACGACGTGCGCACGCTCGCCATGCACCGCGTGCAATCGGCCGAGATGCTGTACCTGGCCAGCCGCAAGCAGGCCGGCTTCTCGATCGATGCCTACATCGAGTCGGGTAACCTGGGCGTGCGCAGCGGCGATCCGGTGGAGCTCAAGGCAGTGTTCTCGCGGCGCGCGGGCGAGCACCTTCAGGAGACGGCGTTGTCGAGGAACCAGCGGCTGGTGGAGCTTGACGACGGCCGGCTCGAGCTGACCGCCACGGTGCCCAATACCAGGGAACTGCAGTGGTGGCTGCTGGGGATGGGGGACGGCGTCGAGGTGCTGGCGCCGGCATCACTGCGCGCGCAGATCAGGGAGATGGTCGGCAAGATGTCGCATATCTATAGCGCCGACGACTGACGCAGGCCCCTGCGACGTGGATTGTCGGCTCAAGGCGTAAGGTGTGCGTCGACAGCAAGCATTCCGACGGAGCGCCATGATCAATCCAGAACTCGATGACTTCATACAGCAGGAACTAGCCCAGTCAAGCGGTTGGGCACAGCAATCGATGCCGGGCGACGCGCCGGTGCCACGACGTCTTTTTCACGCTGCCGATGCGGCCGGCGTCGAAACCGTCGTGCGCAGACGGGCCCTGCGCGCACTCGACTGGCGCCTCGGATGGGACGGGCCGCTGGTTCGCTACGGCGTGGAACTGGTCGAGACCTTCCTCCATCAGCGGGCAGACGCGACGGCCGATCCGCTGCGCGAACAATTCCGGCGCGCGACGCTGCTCAACTTCAATCCCTGCGGCAGCCACTTCGACGGCTTCGTCGCGCGCCTGTTCGAATGCGCCGAGCCGCAGTCGCTTCCCGGCTATGCCATCGGCTTTTCAGCCGCGCATGCGGGGGCCAGCATGCAGCTGCTCCCGGCCATCTACTCGCATGAACAGCAGCTCGCTATCGTGCAAATGCTGTATCAGTGTTGCGAAGATTATTTTGTCAGCGCCGTCCATCGCTTCGGCGAACAGCATCGCACCGAGCTGCTGACGCCATGCTGGGACAAATTCCGCCAATGCATCGGCACCTGCCTGATGCGCTTTCGTGCTCCGGCCGCATGCCACGAGCGCGAATGGATAGCGCTCGCCCTGGGTGCGGCCGCGCAAGCCGACGATGCGATCGGCTTCGTCGTCGTCGACAATCGCCTGGTGCCGGTCGTTGCGATCGATATCGGCGCGCTGCCGCTCGACGTCATTGCGATTGGCGCGGCGCTGCCGTTTGAATCGACGCGGGAAGCGCTGTCGGCGTTCCTGCGCCGCCAGCGGACGCATGGCGTGGCGATTGTGCGCGCATCATCCTTAGCGACATAGATTGTCGCTACCCGCGCCAATAATGCATGCATGTTCAACGACACTGCCCCTATGCCAAACCACACCTCCCGCGATGCCCGCGAGCGTGAAGACGACGCCAACCTGCACGTCCTGATTGCCGCCGTCCGAATTTCGCTCGCCGAGCAGGACAGTGTCAACGGCCAATTCCACGATGAGCTGGGACGTGCGTTGCAGCCGGCTGCCATGGCGGCGCGCGCCGATTTCGACGCCCTGCCCGCGGTGGAATACGGACCGGAATGGATCGCACTGTTCGACTCCGCCGCCGCCGGCACGGCGCATGATTTGCACCTATGGCTGAGCAAGAAGCTGTCGAGCACGCCGGCAGCGCTGGAGCCGATGTACCGCGCCGTTCTCGCATTGCTCGAAGCTGGCCGCGGCGCTGCCGGTTTCGGCATTGGCGACAACCTGCGCCAGGTGCGCGCGTTGTTCGACCTGGACGACACCGAGTACCTGCTGCTGGAACTGGCCGCCGCCTGCGCTCTGTCGGCCAGCGGATTGTCGTGCCTCGACATCGGCAGCCTGGTGCAGCGGGTCTACCGCGCGCTCGCCGCCGCGACAGGGTCCACCGCGGAGCAGGTACGGAGCGCACTCGCTCCCGGCGGACGCCTGTGCCAGGCCGGCCTGCTGCCGCCGTCGCTGGCGGACGATCGTTCGCTCGGCCAGGTGCTGCAGCTGTCCGCGTTCGGCCGGCGCCTTTTCGAGCAGCCGCGCGCCAGCGCCGAAGCGCTCCTGCTGGCGATGGTGGAACCAGTTGCCAGGCCTGCCAAAGCGCCCCTGCAATGGCCCGGCCTTGAAGAAGAGGAACGCATGGTGCATGCGATCCTGGAAACCGCGCTCGCGCAGCGCAGTGCCGGCATCCACATCCTGCTGGTAGGCGCCGCGGGCACCGGCAAGAGCGCATTTGCCCGCCACCTCGCCGGCCGGCTCGCGTGCCCGGCATACGAGGTGCCAGGCAAGGACCACGAAGGCAACAGCGCCTCGCGCATCCAACGACTGACCGCGCTGCACGCGGCAGGCCGATTGCTCGGCGCCGCGGCGCCGGCGCTGCTGGTGGTCGACGAGGCCGATGGCGTGTTCCCGGATGCAGCCGGCGGATCGCGGCGCATCACCGCGCCGGGCGCGATTGGCAGCCAGGCCTGGTTCGACCGCGCGATGCCAACCAGCGTCCACCCGACGGTATGGATCGTCGCCGAGGCAGATGGCCTCGACCTGGCCCCGTTCACGTTCTGCCTGCGCTTCGACGCACAGCACATCCAGGTGCGGCGCCAGATTGCACGGCGCCTGCTGGCGCCGGCCGGCGTTTCCGATGCGGCCATCGGCGCGGTGGCGCAGCGGCGCGACTTTTCACCGCAGCTCATTGCGCAGTGTGCGCGGGCGGTCGACCTTGCGGACGGCAAGGCCGGCGCGCACGACCGCGTGGTGATGACCCATCTGAACAGTCACGCCCGGGTCCTGCAGGTTTCCACCGGCGGCGCTTTGCCGCAGCCGGTAACGCACTTCGATACCGGCTACCTGCACCTTGAAGGCGCCTTCACCGCTGCCCAGGTAATCGATGCCATCGCGCGCAATGGCGCCGGCACGGTGCTGATGAACGGACCGCCCGGCACCGGCAAGACGCAGCTGGCGCGCCAGATCGCCGACAGCCTGGGGCGCGAGCTGCTGTACCTGACGGCGTCCGACATCAACGTGAAATGGTTTGGCGAATCGGAGCGCAACGTCGCCCGCCTGTTCAGCGAATGCGATCCGAAGTCGCAAGTGATTTTCCTCGACGAGGCCGAGACCGTGCTTGGCGCGCGCGACGCGGCGGCGCATCGCGGCACCGAAACGGTCACCGCCGAATTCCTGCGTCAGCTCGAACCGTTCGCCGGCGTCTTCCTGTGCGCGACGAATCATGCAAGTCGTCTGGATAGTGCGTTGATCCGCCGCTTTACGTTTCGGCTGGAGTTCAAGCCGCTCACCCTCGCGCAACGGGCGCGCATGCTGGGCGACCTGCTTAATGAGCCGGCGCTGTCGCAGCCATGCCGGCAAGCGCTGGAAGGGATGGACGGCTTGACGCCGGGTGACTTTGCCAATGTGCGCAAGCGCTTTGCGCTGCTCGGGTGCAACGCCGGCGCCGATGAATGGCTAGCCGAACTGGCGTCCGAGTGGCGGGCCAAGCCCGACTGCGGATCTGGGCGGCGTATAGGCTTTTTATAGCGACCGGGCGGAACGGGCCGCAAGGCTGCGCTCAAGCGCGCCGTCGAGCCGGTAGACGTCGTCCGGAAACAGCGGCCGCCCATCGACATCGATGATGGCCGTGGCGTAGAAGATCACCACCGGCATCGATGCCTTGAGTTGCACCGTGCGATTCGGGCCGGGCGCCATCGCCGTGGCGACCACCTCCGGCGTCCAGCCGGCCTGGTCGCCCAAGACGAAGTTGGCCAGCGTAACCGTATCCTCCACGCGGATGCAGCCATGGCTGAAGTCGCGCCGTGAACGGGCGAACAAGGCGCGCGCCGGCGTCGAGTGAAGATAAATGTTCATCGTATTTGGCAAGCCGAACTTGATACCGCCGAGCGCGTTCTTCGGTCCGGGCCGCTGGCGCACCCGCATCTTGCCGGCGCGTAGCGCGGCAAGTGTGGCCGCATCGACCGTCTGCGCGCCCGAGCCGGCCACTTCCATGTCGTGCTTGACCAGATAGTTCGGGTCCTTCAGCACGGCCGGCAATATTTCGCCACGCAGGATACTGGGCGGAACGTTCCAGTACGGATTGAACTCGATATAGCGCAGCGTGCCGATGAACAATGGGGTCTGCGTGCGCACCGCCTTGCCAACGATGACGCGCGTTGCCAGCACCGGCGCAGCGCCGGCCGCCTTGAACGCCCACAGCCGAAACGACGGCAGGTTGACCGCGATGAACGGCCCGCCCGACAGGTCCGGCAGCCAGCGCAGCCGTTCCATCGACAGCTCAATCTGGCGCACGCGCGCCGACAATGGCACGTTCAACGCCGCCACCGTCTGCCGGCCCAGCTTGCCGTCGGGGTCGAGACCATGCCGCTCCTGGAAGCGCTTGACCGCCTGCGCCAGTTCCGCGCTGTAGGTGCTGCCCGGCGCGACAGCCTCCGGGGCCAGGTCGCCGAGCAGCGCCAGGCGCGCCGCCAGCTCAGGCGCGCCGGCGTACGCGGCGCCGGCCTCGATCGCGCGGGGCGACGGAATCGCGGGCACGGCCGCGCTCGGCAGTGCAGCGAGCTTGCGATATTCTGCCAGCGCGGCCTTCAGCCGCTGATAGACCGCCAGGCGCGGCTCGGCCGCCTCGACCGACGCTGCCAGATTGCGATCGGCCAGCCCTTGCTGCAGCAACTTGACCGGATCGACCACGCGCGCCGCCGCAAAGTCCGAGCGCACGCGCCCGGCGTGCAAGTCGGCCAGGTAGCGCAGCAGCGCCAGCGTCAGCGCGGCGTCCTGGTCGGCGGCCTCGTCTGCCGCTACTGTACCGTGTGCGCGCATGCGCACAGCCAACGCCCGCGGATCGTAATCCTGTGCCGCCAGACCGTGTTCCTCGGCTTTGCTCAACAACGAGTACGCTTGCGCCGCATCAGTACCTGTCCAGGCCGGTGCATAGTCGCGCGCGCCGTAGAAGCGTTCGAGCCAAACGCGTTCGTCGTAAGGCGACGCGGCGGTGCGGCTGGCCTGCGCGTATTCGCTGGCCAGTGAACGAATGCGATCTGGCACCGACCCGGCCCAGGCACACTGCGCTGCCAACAGGAGTGCCGCGAGCGCGCAGCAACGGCGTAGCAAGGCGTTGCCGCCTCGGAGTACTGACGGGCGCGATCGGTATATTTCGGTCTTCATCGGCAATCGCTTTGGTCTATATCAATGCGCTGTAGTTTTCCACAAGCAACGCGGAAAAATTGTGACCTGCATCAAATTTCGACGAGGATGCCTAAATGCAATGCTTTCCCATTCAACGTGAGCGCGACGAGACCGGCTTGCCACGAGCCAATCGACCCAATCAGCCAGATGGCTCGACCACTAATGCAAGTCGGCGCGCCTGCCCATCTGAAAGCAATGTCATCGCAGCGGCCAAAACCAAATCTCCGCTGCGCCAAAATAGCAGTGATTTTTGCAAGTCAGGAAGCTATACTCGTTTGGCGAGACCACGTCGATATGCCCTTGATTGTCGCCGACACGCGTCGGATAAATGCGCCAAAACGATACGATCCCGCACCGCATCCCTATTCCCCTTTCGGCGGCAGGCGAGCCTTTGAATTTCTCTGGTGCCCCGAGCATATTCCGGCGTGCGAGAATCATCGACAGACGCGCTTGACCAGGCTCGATCAATCGACCCTTCAGCGTCCCCTTCCTGATACTCATTCGCCCTGGAATTCGGACGCCTGCACTGGCAAGCGCGATGCTGACCCGAATAGCGCAGGTGTTTTCATAATTTCCATTGGTAACCAAGTCCTCCCATCCGATCATGCGAAAAAGTGCCGCGGTATCGTGGGGAGGGCTTGTCGGATAGGCAGCGGCGACCGCCGCAAATCTAGGTTTCATTGCAGTCTCACTGATTGGGGTTGGGAGAGGTGTGACAGGGGTACTTCTTGATGAGAAATTCGAGCACCAGCGGCGCTGCGTTGCCTTTGAGGGTAGCTGCCGGCAACTTCGACAGTTCCAGGATCAGCGCGCTGTCTCGCTCGTGCGGCTTCCAACGGCCCGTGTAACACCAGAGCTTTCCTTCGGTCGCGTCGTTGATGCCGTCCAGGTATCCCTGCGCGAGCTGGTGGTACGTGTATGTGCGCCCGCTCATTTTCCCGTACTCTTCCGGCGGCCCCAAGAACTGGTCGACAAGCTGTTGGCCTGTCATGCGGGGCGCAACTTTGGCAGGTTGCGCAGCACACATTGGACTAAGCAGACTCAGGAAAAACAGTATGCAAACGGTCGATTTCATTCGGCTCTCCGGTCGGCCTGACTCAGCATCATGCTGCTGTCGGGAAACCCCAACTTGAGCTGACGCAATGACCGACGTGAGCTGGCCCGCCGCTATTTTTGCGCCGGCGACAATGCGTTCGTCTCCAGCGTCGCCGTACGCCAATAGGCCAATAACGACGGCAAGGCCGTGCGATCGGGCATCGCCACCACCGAAGTAAGGAAAATCCTGGCGCGTGACAAAGATTGATTTACAAATGCGAGGGCAGAGTATCCCGGTGAGCGCCGGGGGGGCGCCGGGGGGCGCCGGCCCCTCAGCCCAATCCAGCTGATCGAGATGGCCGCCGAGCAGCCTTGATATTGGCTCGCAAATGCCCAGCTTTCTGCGACTACTGCGTCTTCGGCGTACTTCTTATTTAGCTGCGCAAGCTCTCTGTCAGTTCCTTTGCGCGACCGCCTTATTGCATCCTCTAAACCCGTTCACATGCCGCCTATAAGGACCCGGATTTCGCCTCAAAATGATTCCAGCTCTCTCGCTTGATGATGATTTCAGCAACGTCCTTGGGCAGCGCCGCCCCTGCGAAAAGGTAGCATCAGAACCAGGAAACCGCTGCCGAACGCAGTGCGTATAAACCTGACTTTAGGCTGTACACTCGAAGGGCCGGCCCCATGCGTGGCATTGGGCGCTAGTCACTTTCAATGAAATCAAAAAAGCGAGCGCCCTACCGTCCTCAAGCGCGGTACCTGACTAATCCTGCTTTGCGTCATAAAAAAAGCCCCGTCAATGCGCCTTCTTTATTAGAATGCTACTCCACTGCGCATAAATGCTGGCTACGCCCGCTTTAAGCACTATCTCCGAAGCTCTGGAATATAGCCCTTGAGGATTTCAATGTACATTAGTCGAGTGAAGATTAAAAACTTCCGATCATTGGTAGAGGTGAATGTGAAGCTGGGTAACTATGTTGCGCTTGTAGGCCTAAACGACTCCGGGAAAAGTAACTTCCTCCGGGCCCTAAATGTATTTTTTACTGGGCAGACGGATCCAGGTGAACCATTAAACTTTGGCATGGACTTTAGTCAGTTGGCAAAAGTGGTAAGCCGCAAAGCAAAAGAAATAATAATCGAGATAGAACTGGAGCCACCCAGTCATTACATGGACAGCGGCACCATAATCTGGAAGAAAGTTTATCGAGAGGATTCGCGCGAGCCATTTATCGACCAGATCGTCCGAAAGGATCGCCAACAGTTCTCGAGGAACTCGCGAATAGATTATTGGGCTCGTCACATAGCATTCGAATATGTTCCGGCAATACGAGGGAAACATTTCTTTGTTGTGCTGAAACGACGACTTTACAACACGCTTGCCGAAACTGTAAGCGGGAAACTAAATAGCGCATCGAAAGGGTTTTTGGCGGGTTTACGTGCGGAGGTGAAGAGTATTGAGTCCGAGTCGCATCGTTTGTTGCAGCTTAGGACCGAGTTTTCGTTGCCAAGCGATCTCGGCTCGCTCTTCGAAGTATTGGATTTTCAGGCGTCCGATAGTCATACAAGCACGCCTTTACAATTCCGCGGGGATGGAATCCAGGGTAGGCACATCCCTGTGATACTGAAATTCCTGGCGGATCAGCGAAAAAAGAATTCTGTCCGGGGAAAAACGACCCCTGAGACGATCTGGGCGTTTGAAGAACCCGAGAACAATTTGGAGCTACTAAAGCAAATCGAGGTCGCAGATGAATTTGCTACATATAGCAAATCTATACAAATACTAGTAAGTACTCATTCGCCGGCGTTTTACGCCGAGGCAAAACGTGACGAGAATATACTCATCGCGACCCGAGCTGACGGGCAGACAAGCCTAAAATCGGAAAGCTCATCCATTATCGTTGACGCTCAACTTGGACTAATGCCTTTCGTTGAACCGTATTTAAAGCAAGCAGTTGATGAACGCGACAAATTTATGGCACAACTGGCCTCGGTGGAGGCGTCCACGCTTTTGACAGGTAGACCGGCGCTTTATGTGGAGGGCGCTACGGATAAAATTATCATCCGCGCCGCGCTTGCCGTACAGTGGCCGGATTTGGATCTCGAGATTATCACAAAAGATGGCTTGAACGCCGGTGCTAACTGGTCGTGGGATGCTGCGTGGCGCGCGCCGCCCTTACAGACTTCAAAGGCGTAACCGTAGCGCTTTTCGACGATGACGAAGCTGGACAGCAGGCGAAATTATCCGTGGTTAAGTCCTTAGAAGCGATTGGAAAAGAAGGCAAAGTGAAGTGTCTGATCGTCGGAAAAAAGAACGTCGCCGGCGACGAAATTCGAAAAATCAAAACCTCTGGCTTAGTTATCCCTTTCGGAATTGAAGAGGCTTGCGGTACGGAAGCATGGATCCATGCGAAAACAAAAAATTGGATTGAAGAAAGGGGAGGTGAACTATTAACGCTAAACTCCCATAGAATGGACAAAACACAATCTTTGATCGACCTTATCGAGGAAAAGATCACAAACGTCGATATCCGCATGATGGTGCTAAATAAAATAGCCGACTTTAATAAGGGCGCATTTGCGAAACATGTTTCCCGTCAGATCAGTATATCCCAGCAGGTCCCCGCGGCACTGGGAGCCCTCGTTGATGAAATTGCCGTTTGCTTCAGGTAGCAAGCGCTTACCTCAAGCTGCACCCTTGACTTGATCTTCCACTCGAGCCCGACCGCTAGACAATCGGGTTTTCACTGCGGCATCAGCTCTCTGATCATTTTTTTTGTGGCGCACTGCCGGGTGTCATTGATGTCGGGTGTCATTGATCGAACCCGAACGCCGCTTTGCCACATGTCGGCGCTGCGCCAGCGTTTAGGTGAAATCGCGTGGAAAACACAATCGCTTTGCACGCGGGCGAGCCCGGATCTACCTAGTGAACTATGGTTCCCACCCGCACACATGGCGTGCGCCGTTGAAGAACATAGTGAGGATTCACCGAGCGCATCCATCAGCGTGTTTGCCTTTGAGCAAAATAAGATGTTGACTTTGCGCCCTACATATTTAAAATGTAGCTTCTATTTTTGGTTTGTGTGCGGAGATCATGATGGCGGATAAGCGCGAGCGATTTGTAGCCCTGGCTGAAAAAAGAGTGTCTAGGGCAATTCACGAACTCCGACTCATCGGGAATTTGTCAAATACGCATAACTACACGTATACGCACGATGACGCCCACCGCATCGTCACTGCGTTGGAACAGGAAATAAAACTTCTCAAGGGGCGCTTTGCCGCTGGCGTGCTGAAGAATCAACCGAAGTTCAAGCTGTGAGGGAAATCTGGATGGATAAGCAAAGCTGGGTATTTGAACGAACGCCAGAAATGGGCGGCGCTACAGGTGGGGCGTTCACGAATCCATTGCTGGGCACAGGAATGGAGCCTGCAGCGGTGCTCGCCCGAGAGGCAATTCAAAACAGCGTTGATGCGGGCGTTAAGGGCGAAAAAGTCCGTGTAGAGTTTAGGCGCGTTACTCTAAAAGGGAAGGCAAAGGCCGAATTTGTTGCGGCGATGGGTCTTTCACCGGCCATCACAACGCATCGCGCGGACTTAAAGCTTCCGCGTGATACATGCTTAGACTCACTCAAAGATCCTAAGAAATCGCTTCAGTTACTCTTTATTGAGGACTATGGAACTTGCGGACTTCACGGCTCGCCTTCAAAGTCAAAGTCTCACTTCTTCCGGTTGCTCCTTTCTCTTGGCGATGATGCCAAGGTTAACGAAGCAGAAGGCTCCGGCGGGTCGTACGGTTTCGGGAAGTCTGTGTACTCCTCTAATAGTCGGATACACACTATCGTTGCATACAGTGTCTTTGACCCGGCGCTAAGCGGTGTTCCCGAAAAGAACCATGCGCGTTTGATGGGTTGCAGTTACTTTAACCAGCACGAGTACAAGGAAGAAGAATACAGTGGCCGCGCTTGGTTTGGTAAGCCCAAGAATAAGGGTGCGGCCGTTGACCCGTTGGTCGATGCTGACGCCCATGCTTTTGCTGAGCGTCTAGGATTTAAGAAACGCGAAGAAAATGACCGCGGCACGTCCTTGCTTTTGATTGACTGCGGTGTTGAATGTGAAATACTGCGCGATTCCATTGAAGAGTGGTGGTGGCCCCGCCTTTTGGATGACGAGCTCGGTCTTGACATAGCTCTGTATGAGCAAGATCAGCGTCTCGCCCCGCCGCGCCCCAGGAAGCGTGCCGACCTTCGTCCCTTTATCGAGTGCTTTGATCTCGCGATCGGTAGAAGCATGCCGGTGGATCAACATCACAAGACAGGGCCATTTAATAAAATGAACGATATGCCGCTTGGTAACTTTGGTTACACGGTGGTAAGCGATAATGGAATCCTAGACGAGCGCTTGCAGTCCAAACTAGGGTGTGTGGCCTTGGTTCGCGCTCCCAGGATGGTCATTGAATACATGAATGTGGGAGGGACTTTACCGCTACCATGCGTCGGGACGTTTGTGGCTGCACCCGAAATAGACAATTACCTAAAACGCTCCGAGCCGGCCTGCCATGACAAATGGGATGCAAAGTCGGGACGCTTGTCCGAACTGGCACCAGAAGCGCGAGAGACGGTCATAACCATCCTTCAGCGACTAAAAATCGGGATGAAGACTTTCGCCAGGGACGCCGCTCCTGAAGCGCCTAAGCAAGAGTTACGGCTAAAGACCTTGGAGAAATTGCTCGGTGGACTGTTTCGTCCGCCGACTTCGGGTCCGGGAGGCGAGGGAGGCAGCCCGAGCGACCCGATCAGCATACGTTTTGTCGATGATCCGCACGTCATTGCTGACCAGCAGGCTATTGCAACTCAAGGCACCTTCCGGGTTGCGCTGGCGGAAAATTCTGATAGGGATAAGGTCAAAGTGTCGGTCAGAGTTAATTGCCTAGTGCAGGAAGATGAAGGATTGTCCAAGGAGGATCCCATACCAGTCGAGCTACAAAGCGACGAGTTAAATGGCACCGGCATAAAGGGCGCCGATGGAGGCATAGTCTTTGAACTTCAACGAAGTTTAAACCCACTATTTTCGTTTAAATCTCAACCTTACGCGCCCGACTGGACTACGCACGTGCAAGTTCTCGTGGAGGAAATCTGATGGGTATGAAATCAAAAACGAAATGGCAGCGGCAAGAATCGAGGCCCGTAAGGCCGTTCCGGTCCGCCGTTGAATACCTGGCCGAAGTCGGGTTGCGCCTTTATGCGGATGAAGAGTTCAAGGCTGCAGAAACGATCCAGATATCCTCCATTGAACAGGACCGCCTCGCAATTGCCGTGAAAGTTCCAGTCGCGCCTTTGAACTTCGAAGAGCTCGTGGGGGTTCCAATGGCCGCTCTAAGCCTGGTGGTAACCCTTGAGGATCGTGCGTTCAAAGATAGCTGCGTAGCTGCCAACGTACCGTTTTCTGAGTTGGACTCTGGCGCGAAGATCCTTGAACTAAACAACGAATTGGTCTCAACGATGTCGTGGGCAGGAGAGACTCGAGTCCACATCGCAGTTGTCCTTTGCGAACCGCGCAATGGTGAAGTTGGTACGGCACATCGGGTAGGCTCGTGGGTTGCCAGGAAATCTTTTAGCGTCGGAAATCCGCGCGATACAGCGTCTTTTGCCATTGACGCTGTCGAGCCCGAGTATTTTGAGAAAAGACAGCTGCCCCACAATACAACATACCTAGTCGAAATTAGTGATCCGGACCTGAACCAAAGCTGCGAGAACCTGCCGGATCTGGTCAAAGTTAGTCTTGCGAAAGACGTTCACGCTGCGCTAGCCAAAGACGAGGAATCACCAATGGCCAAAGCTCTCATCAGGGCAATATACGTAGACGTGGTCACAACTGTAATGGCAACTGGTTACTCCAACCTCGGGACAGGCACGCCTGTGACTTCCAATAGTATCCTTGACGTAGTTACTGCAAAGCTCACTAAATCGACAGGCATCTCACCTGAAAGGTTACGGATATTAGCCGGTGAGACTGCCGGATCTATGCTGAGGGCTGTCGTTCAAGCCGATATTGAGCTATCACGCGCGCTCATCAGCGCTGCGCAAAGGAGATAACGTGAGTCAATTTCCAATAATTCACGCAGACGACGCACTCAGGTACTTAAAGGCCCGTCAACTTGAGAACGATAGTGTCACTCTTGACGACATCAGGCGAACCGCCGGCACGGGGGATGCGATGTCAAACGCGCCGCTCCAAGATCTCCGGACGAAGCTGCTGCTTCTAAAGAAAAAATTTCCTGAGAAGCTGACGAAGCGAGATCCACAGGGCGGAAGGTTTGAAAGCGAGGCCTGTGGTATTGTCCACGCAGGTCTCGCCAACGTGGACCGACGTGTCCGGGCGGACCATGATTTCTGGACTTGGCTCGCGGTAGATTTGCTCGCAGACATAGTAGAATGGCGGTTTGGCACCGCCGGCAGACCCGCGCAAAATGCGAACTACGGTATAGGTACTCGCGCGGAAAACATGTTTTTTAGGCTCTGGCTGCGTGCGGACCTCGGGAAGACACCCGGCACTGAACCATATGCGTTAGCAAAGATGGGTGATCAAGATCTTTGGCGCTCTCATTTACTGCGTCAAGGCTACGCAAATGCTAGAAGCATAGTACGCGCCTTGCTTAAACTGCAAGCGGGCAAATTGACAACACAAAACAAGACGGCAAAGAAACTTGCTGGTGGCGAGGATCCGAATGGCGTGCGCATGCTTGCAAAGAGGTTGAGGCGAATGCGTGCTAACGTCGTGTTTGAGTACCTATCCACGGAACAGGCTGATGCCCTTGTGTACGAATTGAGTCTAGACCTAAAGAAGGGCAAGTAATTTGGAATTGTTTTCTGAAACGTTTCAACGCACCCCCGGCGGTATCACACGAACAGTCTCCGCGGGTTCGCTGCGAGGTGTTTCAAGTGTCGCCTGCGGTGATATTGATGCAAATAGCCCACTTTCCCATCAGTGGTGGGCCCAGCAACTCCGCGGGACACCAACCGAAATCGAACGTGTCGGCGCTATCCACACCGTGGACTTTTTTTGCGGTTCAGGTGGGCTTAGCGTCGGCGCGGCGCGCGCTATTGAAGCTTGTGGGATGAATCACGTCCCGCTGGCAGCAGTAGATGTGGACGCGGAGGCGTTAGGAGTTTATTCACGAAACTTCAAGCCCCAAGCAGCCCTCGCGACAAACGCGGCGTCCGTTGTGGACTATCACATATATGGTCGTGGAGAGGACGCTGAGCTAGCCTATGAACCGGAACTGGTGGACGGCCGCCTCGAAGCGCTTGTCGGGAAAGTTGACCTAGTTCTCGCCGGCCCGCCATGTCAGGGGCATTCCAACCTTAACAACCATACGCGACGCAGTGACCCGCGCAATATGCTCTACGTTAGCGTTGCGGCAGCCGCTATCGCCCTTCGCACGCGAGCCCTGGTTATTGAAAACGTGCCCGACGTTTTGGCCGATAAGACTAATGTTGTAGGTGCTGCTTCCAAAATTCTAAGGCAGGCCGGATACTGCGTGAGCACGGCGGTCCTTAGCGCGACGGAATTGGGTGCAGCGCAGACACGAAAGCGCCACTTCCTCATCGCTACAAAAGGGCGTACCGCTCATGTCCCAGTAGGAGAGGTTGCAGGCTTACTTCGCCAGCCGCCGATGACACTGCGCGAAATTATCCAAGACTTAGCGATTGCACCTCATCGTTCATTCATGGACGACGCACCTGTTCTGTCACCGGAAAACCGTTCTCGTATCGACTATCTATTCGAACACGATCTATATGAGCTCCCAGATCTCCAACGGCCTGATTGCCACAAAAATGGCCACACATATCCCTCAGTGTATGGACGTCTTTCATGGGACAAACCGTCTCAAACAATAACCACTGGTTTCATGACACCGGGGCGCGGCAGGTACATTCACCCGTCCCAACGCCGGGTCCTGACCGCGCGAGAAGCGGCGCGTATTCAGGGTTTTCCAGACACCTACGACTTCACCGTGGATGGGACTGCACCTTCTAAGAAGGCGTTGACGAAGTGGATTGGTGATGCTGTGCCTTGCTGGCTGGGATACGCGGCTGTGTTGGCTGCCCTGACAGGCTATTGATGGACTCAGTTGATGCGATTACTCGGAGTCGCATTATGCGTGCCGTTCGCCAACGAGACACGGGGCCCGAGCTCGCGATTAGGCGGGAATTACACCGGCAAGGACTGCGCTATCGCCTTCACTCGCCATCGCTGCCAGGCAGGCCGGACATAGTATTTGTTAACGCGCGAGTAGCCGTCTTCGTGCACGGTTGCTTTTGGCATCGCCATTTAAATTGTCGGCTTGCCAGCACGCCCAAAACTCGGCAAGAGTTTTGGCTTTCAAAATTTGCAGCAAATATTGAACGAGATGAGCGAAATAAAGATTTGTTAATCGGGTCAGAATGGGAGCCGGTCTTTGTGTGGCAGTGCGAAATACAAGACGATCTACCAGGCGCAGTGCGCCGAATTGTCGAGGTGGTACGACGTAGAACCGCCGCAGTTGGCTGACATTAGGCGGGCGCGTAGCGGCCCCCCTTGCTTAGCGCTGCGCACGAGACTTTGTTACCGTTCCCGACAACTATTAGCCAGGCAGAATGGCTGCCGAACTAGCACCAACGGCGCTCGCTGAGCAGGGCCGGATGGCCCATTGGGCGCGTACCCGACGGATGATTTATAGATATTGAACACGTGTTAGACTTGGGCTTGAATTTAATCAATTCACGCCCTTTATGCAAAAAATATCTGTCGAGCAGACAAAAAAGAAAGTGTTTGACTGGACTGACCAGGAGCTTAGCTGCGCAGTTGAAGCTTACCTCCACGCACTTCGAGATGAACTCACCGCAACTCCTTACCGGTTGAAAGATGTCATTACGACGCTCCAAGAAACTTCTCTCCCAAATCGCTCTTGGCGGTCAGTGGAGTTGCGGTTGCAAAATATCTCTTCTGTTTTATATGATTTAAAATACCCGCTCATTCCTAATTGCGTTCCTGCGCGAAACGTTGGATCCGGTGTAAAACCCCGAATCATCGCGTTGCTGTATGGTAGAGGTCTGCTAAGTTTTGAAGTCTATGTTAAGACTGCAGATCGAGACGTGCTTGAGATGAGAGTTTCAAGCCTTCGAAAGCGAAACGATCTCAACTTCCCAATGGGCTCGCCCGCTCCGGAGTCAGCGAACAAGAACGTCAAGACCTACGTAAGGGACCCGGCCGTTAAAGCGTGGGTTCTAATGATATCGAAAGGAATTTGCGAGGGTTGCGAAGCTCAAGCGCATTTCGCTGGGCGCGATGGACTGCCCTATCTCGAAGTTCACCATGTATTGCCACTGTCCAAACGGGGGTCTGATAAAGTTACAAATGCGGTGGCTTTATGTCCAAATTGTCATATGCGTTGCCACCATTCAATCGATCGGGATGAGTTTAAAATTCATCTTTATCAAAGCATTAGGCGGCTAATTCTTGAGGTCCCTGAGCCGGTCGTCGAAAAAACGGACGAGTTTGTCGATTTCGACTAGATCCTTGGACCGCGCACATCAAGCGCATAGGTTCGATAGTAACCTCAGACACCTACAGGCCGGAATGTCATCACGGGCAGCATCTCATCTTGGCGAAGAAGCGACGCGGGCACACCGTCTAGACAACGGCACAATTGTTGCGGCGGGGCCTAGTTCCGGGTTTAATGCGTCCAGCCCGCAGGCGACAGCCGAGATCTTCATTTGAAATATAGCGTGATGCTTTTCTTACTGAATCTAACACAGAAGCAATCACAGCTTTGCGGGCGATAAGTTCTGGGCAAACACAACGCCGTGTATAAAATCAGGTGGCGGCACCATCTGCACCATCACGCGCCGCCGCTTCTAGCACCTCAAAAATCTCATCCACCTTCGCCTGCGCGGTCGCGTTCCCCTGATCCGCCGACATCGCATATAAAGTCAGCGCCTGCTCGAAGTTCTGCTCCACGCCAATGCCGTGGAAGTACATCGACGCCAGGTTGCACTGCGCGACCGCGTTGCCTTGGGCGGCGGCGCGCTGGAACATCTCGGCGGCCTTTTCCACGTCCTGCGGCACGCCCTGGCCGCTGTCGTACATTACGCCCAGGTTGGTTTGTGCGGCGGCATGACCAAGGCCAGCGGCGCGGCTGAACAGTTCCAGCGCCTGCTTGTTGTCCTGCTCCACACCGCGGCCCTGGTCGTACATGAGGCCAAGGTTGTATTGCGCCATGGCGCTGCCGTTGTCGGCGGCCAGGCGGTACCAGCGCACAGCGTCGGCCAGGTCCGGCTCGAGACCTTCGCACATTACGCCGATGTTGAATTGGGCAGTGGCGTTGTTTAGCTCGGCCAGGTCATGGTAGATCTGCAGGGCTGTGGCGGAATCGCCAGCCTCGACGGCGGCGGCGGCGGCGTTCAGTTGGACGTCGACCGCGCTCGGTGCGGATTCGGGATTCGTTGTTGCCATCTTTACAGCTCCTGGTGGGAATCGGCGCGGGTTGCCGCAGCTCGTTGCAGATATTCTAGTCGGTATGCAAGCTTCCACGAAAACTTGCGTTGTTGCAATGAATGAATTGCAAGGTGATGGAATGGAGGGTGGATTGGCCATTGGATGCTTGCAGCTTGAGGGCGTGACGAGGCTTTCGACGTCGAACGTCCAGAGCACGGCAATGTCTGCCGGCAGCCTGGCGAATTCAATAGCGCTGATTAAGTGCTCAGCAGGTGTGCGGCAGGTGAACCGAGGTCGGCCCCCTAAGCCGGAGGGCCCATGCGCTCGAGCAGCTGGGCGGCGGCGCGTTCGCTCAGGACCAGCACCAGCTTCAGGCGCGCGCGCGTCATGCCGACGAATAGCTTGCGGAACGTTAGCTCTTCGATCTCTTCGAAGTCGATCTCGGTAAAAATCACCGCCGGCGCGGACTGGCCCTTGAAGCGGTACACCGACTCGGCCAGCAAGCCGCCTTCGCGAAATACCGGATTGCCGAACAGGTCGTACTCGCCGGTGAAAGACTTCAGCGTGTGCGCGTCGCCTAGCGTGTCCAACCCGAGCAGCGTCGATTTTTCGCGGCCGCGAAACGACGCGATCGCAATGTCGTGGCGCGCGAAGCCGGCCGCAAGGCACAGCGTGATGGCGTGCTTGGTCTGCGCGATCATGGCGTCGATGTCGCCCTCGGCGTAGGCCAGCACTTCGATGTCGGCGCCTTCGAACGGGCTGGCCGCTTCCACCGGCTGGCGCGCCGAGCCGATCGCGGCGAGCATGTCGACGATCTGGCGCGGACTGCGGTAGTTGGTGTGCGAATGCAGCGTCACCCAGCCAGGCAGCGGCACCATGTCGCGCCCGTACAGGTTCTGGGTCGGGTCCTCCAGCCAGATGGCGCGCCCGCCGTCCTTCAGCATGCGCAGCAAGATGTCGCGCCACCCAATCGAAAAATCCTGGCCTTCGTCGACGATCAGGACGTCGTACTTCCACGTCTCGGGCAGGTCGGCCGTGGCCAGCACGGTCTCCATCTCGCTCCAGATGGCGCCGGAGCGGTAGTCGGGCGATTCGCCGCGCGCGCGCATGAAGGCGTCGCCCAGCATGTGGAAGGTGGCCACGCGGCCGCCGGCCGGCACCAGGCGCTCGATGTGGTCGGCCAGCGGCCGGTTGTAGCAGACGTACAGCGGGCGCAGGCCGGCATCGATGGCGGCGCTGTATTCGGCCAGCGCCAACTGGGTCTTGCCGCTGCCGGCGGTGCCGACCACACGCAGACGGTACGGCGCAAACTCGAGCCGGCGCGCCCACGTCGCCAGGCCGCCGGACAGGCGCGTCACCATCTGCTGGGCGCTGCCGATCATGGCGCTGGGGTCGGGCCGCAGACTGAGCGTGTCGCCGAGGAAGCGCGCGACTTTTTCGAACTGGTCGTCGGGCGCGGTGATCGGCAGCGTTTCGCGGATGACGTCGGCCAGGCGATGCTTGTCGTCGGCGTCGATGATGTGGCGCGGGTCGATGCCGGCCAGGTGCGGGTCGCGCACGTGGTAGTCGGGGCAATACAGCAGGTAGTCGATGGACAGCGGGGCATCGCCGAAGCGCCGCGTCAGGCCGTCGATGGCGCGCAGGATCTGGTTGCGCACGTTGCGCGCCTTGCCGTGATAGCTCTTGACCAGGCCTTCCGGCGTCTCGGTCAGAAAGCCGGACTTCTGCTCGATCAGCAGGATGCGCCCGTTCGGCGCGACGACGATGAAGTCGATTTCGCCATACGCGGAGAAGCCCTTTTCCACATTGGTCCAGTGTACGCCGTGGTAGATGCTGTACGGCGTGTCAGCCAGGCTGGCCTCGAGGTAGACGAGAGTCTCGATTTCTCGGGCGGCGGCGCCGGTAACGGACATTTCGCGCCAGCCTGCGGGGTGAAGGTGGGCCATGGATTCTTAAGCGTCGAAGCTGAAAACACCATTGTATGCCGCCTGCCGGATTGATAACAATTCATTAAGCAGCCGCGGAAAAGCGCCTCTTCTTGTCATTTTGATCGGCGTCGCGGCGCAATATCATTTGCATAATCCATCCTTGTCTGTCAGTGCGCTTTATCCAGGAATGAAACGATGAAAACGAATGCCCTGTATTACCCTGCCGGCGCGGCGGAATCCGCGAGCGGGCCGCTGCGCCCGGCGGTGCTGGCCGATGCCAGCGCGCTGTCTTCGGCCGCCAAGCGCGAGATCATGGCGATGTCCGGTGCGCGCCCTGCCCGCTTTGCCGCGGAACTGGCGCTGACCTGGCTGTCGATCGCCGCGCTGATCGGGATCGGCGTGTATTTCGATCACCTGGCGGTGACGCTGGTGTGCGCATTCTTGATCAGCACGCGGCAGATGGTGCTGGCGCTGCTGCTGCACGAACAGGTGCACCGCCTGGGCCTGCGCAGTAAATACGCCGACTGGATCATCAACGTGTTCGCGGTGTATCCGCTGTTCGTCACCACGGTGGAGGATTATGCGAAGGTGCACCTGTCGCACCACAAGTACTGCTTCACGAAGGACGATCCTGACTTTATCCGCAAGGCCGGCGCCGAGTGGACGTTCCCGATGAAGCCGCGCCAGCTGCTGGGCATCGTGCTGCGCGACGTGACGGGGTTTAATGTGATCCGCCTGATCCGCGGCAAGAAGGCGCACGGCACGGCCGAATTCACGCGCCGCAATCCGACGCCGAAGTGGGTGCGCATCGCGTTCTTCGCCACGCTCGCCGCGGTGCTGACGATCGTTGGCGGCTGGACGGCTTTCCTGATTTACTGGGTGCTGCCGATCGTGACGGTGACGCAGGTGCTGGTGCGCTGGATCGCCGTCGCCGAGCACGAGTACAACATCGAAGATGGTTCGATCCACGAAACAACGCCACTGCTGCAGCCGAACTGGTGGCAGCGGATCGTGTTCCCGGATCTTAATTTCGGCCTGCACGTGTATCACCACATGCATCCTGGCGTATCGTTCGGCAATCTGCCGAAGGTGCACGCAATTTACAAGCGCGAGGGGCTGGTCGACGACAGCGCGATCTTCTATGGCCAGGGAGCGTATTTGAAGTATCTGGTGTCGGCGAAGTAAGCCGCTGTTTATCGCAATGGGGTCCCCGCGAAATTTGATCAGGCGAAGACCCTGGCGCGCAGGTTGTTGCGGCTGGCCTTGAGCTTCTGGTCGTACACGCCCGGCCAGCGCTGCAGCGTGGCCGGCAGCCACTTGCGGTCGAGCTTGTTTTTCTTGGCGGTGAACAGCACATCGGCCAGCGCCGTGCCGGACGACGTGCCGCTGGCCACGGCCAGGCTGCCGATCACGGCGCCGGCATAGTACACGGCACTGCATGCGGCAATCCCCGACAGCCCCTCCAGCCTGGTGCCCTCGCCGATGATGTCGCCGATCGTGGCAGCTTTGCCCAACTTGTCGATCTGGCCGAGCAGCGTGGCGATGTTGCCAACCGCCGCCTGGAAAGTGCCGAACAGCACCTGCGGGGCGGGCAAGCCGACACCGTCCATGTTTTGCCGGAAGCTCTGGTAGAAGTCGGACATAGCGTATTCCTCTGGGAAAAGTTTATTGCAAGCACAAAACTCAACACTCGGGCAATGAATGAAAGTTGTTTTGCGGTGCGTCTGAGAATCGGCTTGAATTAGCGGCTGAGGCTTCGCGGCTTGAACAATATCAATCCCTGGGTGCATTTGTGCAGTGACGCCGTGGCCACGGTCAACCGCGCGGTTAGCAAAACGCATTAATTGTAGAATCGACATTCGCACCGAATCCCCAAGGCCGCAATGACGACTACCCACTGGTTCATCCTGATCGGCATGCTGATGCTCGCGCGCGGCATGGCGGCGACCACCATCTCGCGCTTGCCCGTCACCTCGGCCATCGTCTACCTGATGGCCGGCATCATTCTCGGTCCAATGGTGCTTGGCATTTTCACGTTCGATGCGATCAAGCAGTCGCACGTGCTGGAAGTGGCCACCGAAATCGCGGTGCTGATCTCGCTGTTCTCGGCCGGCGTCAAGATGCCGGTGCCGATGACCTTCAAGCGCTGGGGGCCGTCGATCCGCCTGGCATGGCTGTCGATGTCGATCACGGTCGGCCTGGTGGCGGCGTTCTGCTACTACGTGCTGAACATGCCGCTCGGCGCCGGCGTTTTGCTCGGCGCGATCCTGGCGCCGACCGATCCGGTGCTGGCCACCGACGTCCAGGTCCGTCACGCCGGCGACTACGACAAGCTGCGCTTCACGCTGACGTCCGAAGCGGGCATGAACGACGGCTCGGCGTTTCCGTTCGTGATGCTCGGCCTCGCCCTGCTGGGCGCCGGCGAGCTCGGCAGCGACTTCGTGTGGAAATGGGCGATCATCGACGTCGTCTGGGCCACCCTCGGCGCGGTGGCGATCGGCTGGGCCGGCGGCGCCATGCTCGGCAACCTGAGCTGGGCGCTGCGCAACAAGGATCCGAAGCACGACGTGCTCGACGACCTGGTCGGCCTGGGCCTGATCGCGGTCGTCTACGGCGTCTGCGTGCTGTGCAAGGCGTGGGGCTTCCTGGCGGTGTTTTTCGCCGGCGTGGCGCTGCGCCAGACCGAACTGCTGCTGGTGGGCGCGCACAAGAACCGCCAAGGCCTGCTGGTGCCGGACGATCCGAAGGCCGATCCGGCCAACGACGAGGTGCCGGACACGCCGCAGCCGCTGACGGTCAGCGCCGAATCGCTGGTGTTCAAGGAACACCTTGAGCGCTTGTCGGAGCTGACCCTGGTGCTGCTGATCGGCGGCATGCTGACCTTGCAGGACTGGAACTGGCGCACCTGCGGCACCGCGCTGTTCCTGTTCGTCGTGGCGCGCCCGCTGAGCGTGATGCTGGGCCTGATGGGCAGCGACACGACGATGCGCGTGCGCCTGATCATCGGCTGGTTCGGCGTGCGCGGCATCGGCTCGATCTACTACCTGATGTACGCGATCAACCACGGCTTGCCGGCGACGCTGACGCGCGACCTGATCCAGATCACCGCGATCGTGATCGCGCTGTCGATCATCGTGCATGGCACCAGCGTCAAGCCGCTGATGGACAAGTTCTGGCGCAAGAAGTAGGCGGTTGCGCTATTCGCAACAGGCAATCTATACTGCGTGGGGAAATTTCCCCGATAACGCACCGACGGACACGCCATGAAACGCATCCTTTTACTCGTACTGACGCCGCTGCTGCTGGCAGGTTGCGTCCGGTCGTCGGCCAGCTACTACATCGACGGCCCGGCCCATTCGCTGTCGGTGCGCGCCGAGCAGGAATACTTCTGGAACAGCGACGTCGTGGTCAAGCTGGTGGCGGCGCACCTGCCCGAGTGCCAGCGCCAGTTCCCGATGATGACGCTGCCGCTGGCCGAGGTCGAGGTCGAGCTGTACGGGGCCGGCGAAAACGTCTACTCGGTACGGGTCGGCAAGCAGGTGATGCGCATCGAGACGGGCGGCTGCACGCGGCTGACCGAGCCGACCACCGAGGAGCTGGGCCAGCGGCTCGGCGCGTTCAGGCTCGACGCGGAGAAGAAGCTGGTGTTCGAACAGGACGCGAATGCGCGCGTGACGCCGGCGGCGCCGGCGGCGCAGTAATCCGTTCAGGCCGCAGTTCGGCCACCTGACCTGCTTGCTACAACGCTACAGCGACTCACCCGTCAGGACTACCCATCCGCTTGCGCAGCTGCTCGATCGCGGCGCCGCGCCCGGCCAGCTCCAGCGCGCGCTCGAGCAGGTTCGGCTCGTCGCCACGCGTCAGCGTCCATTGGGTGAAGTACTCGTGCACCGTGCGCCACGGCGGGAACACCGGCGGCAGGCTGCGCCACGCGGCGCCACTGTCGAGGAAGTACAGCACCGCGCAGAACACGTCGTACAGGTCGTGCTTGCGGGGACGCGTCTTGCGCCGCGCCGCTTCCAGCATCGGGCGCACCTTCTCGAAATCTTCTCGCGAAATATCGCTGGGGAATTCAGGCCTGGACATCTTCGCCCCTCAAATCTCTTTGGAGGGTGTAGATGTGGAACAGGTTCCCTCTATGCGTTCAAAAGCAGTTGCCGCAGCGCCGCCAGCAGGGCCGACGCCTGCGCGCCGGCGTCCTCGACAGCCGACAGCGCCTTCACCACGCGCGCCGCCTGGGTGCGGTTGCGCTGGAACGCCGCGTCCGGCACGGCCGCAAATTCGGCCGCCAGCTCGGCCGCGCAGTGCTCGATGCGCGCACCGTCGCGCGGCGCCAGGTCGAGCAGCGCCAGCAGATACGTCGCGCCCCACTGCAGCCGCGTCGCGCCGCCAACGGCATCGGCCCACGCCTGCTCGTAGCAATGCAGCGCGGCGGCCGGCTCGCCGCGCCGCTTGGCCAGCGCGGCCAGGCTATGCAGCAGAAAATACGGCGCGTGCGACTGCGCCAGCTCGGCGCGCAGCAGCTGCTGCGCTTCGTCGATCAGGCCGGCGTCCGACAGCACGCCGGCGCCGGTGACGACGACGGTGTGGCGCAGCGCCGGCCCCTGCGCCTGCGCGGTCGCCTCGGCCACGCGCGCGCTGGCCAGCGCCAGCAGCTGCGGCTCGGCCGCGCCAAGGCGGCTCAAGCGCACGCGCGTGCGCAGCGCGTTGAGACGGTCGCCGATGTCGAGGGTGTCGTCGTCTTCCAGGCTCACCAGCGCGTCCGACCACGAGGCGATCAGCCGCGCGCGCGCGGTGCTGCCGGGCGCGGTCAGGAAGCGCACCAGGTCGAGCGCGTAGCCGATCACGATGTCGAACTGCAGGCACACGGCCTGGTTGTCGCACAGCGTCGCTTCGAGGCGCCGGATGGCGGCGGCCTGGTCGAGGCCGGTTTCGCCCGCCACCGCCGCCGCGTGCAGGCCGAGCCACTCGAGCCGCACCACCGCGTCGGCCAGGGTGCAGGCGCGTGTGAGGCTGGCGACGATGGCGGCGAAGTCGAGGTTCTTGAGCAGCTGGCGCTCGTCGGTGTCCCACGAATAGAAACTGAGCAGGCGCCACTCGTCGTCCGACAGCGCGCGCTCGCGCGACAGCGCCACGCTGAGCGACTCGGCGGCGGTGAAGCGCGCGTTCAGCGCGAGGTCGAGAATGTGGACGAAGCGCTTGCCGTCGAGTTCGCACGGCAGGCGCGTCACTTCAGCGCCGTCGGGTCGGAACACCACCAGCGTCGGATAGCTGCGCAGCTTGAACTGGGCGGCCAGGCGCTGGGCGCCGACGCTGTCGCCGTCGATCTCGAGGGCGATGAACGAGTCGGCCAGTTCGATGAAGTCGGTCCGGTTGAATACCACCGACTTGATGCGGTTGCACGGCGGGCACCAGGCGGCGCCCCAGTACAGCAGCAGCGGCTTGCCGGCCGCGCGCGCCTGCGCGAACGCGGCCTGCGGATCGCGTTGCCAGTCGATCGCGCCGGCGGCCATGCTAGTCGCGCGCCAGGGCCAGGAATTCGGTGCGCAGGCCCAGGTTCGGCTGCAGC
Organism: Massilia eurypsychrophila; assembly: GCF_002760655.1. Taxonomy (GTDB): domain Bacteria; phylum Pseudomonadota; class Gammaproteobacteria; order Burkholderiales; family Burkholderiaceae_D; genus JAFCUW01. Next base: position 70,957 of record NZ_PDOC01000001.1, read on the forward strand.
TCGCCCAGCATCGCCGAGGTGATCGTTTCTTCGCCCGGGGTGCGGATGCCGCGGCTTTCCATGCACAGGTGGCGGCACTTGATGACCACGCCTACGGCCTTCGGCTCGAGCACTTCCATCAGCGCGTTGGCGATCTGGATCGTCATGCGCTCCTGCACCTGCAGGCGCTTGGCGAAGCAGTCGACCAGCCGGGTCAGCTTGGACAGGCCGACGATCTTGCCGTTCGGCAGATAGCCGATGGTGGCCTTGCCGAAGAACGGCGCCAGGTGGTGCTCGCAGTGGCTGTAGACGGGAATGCCGCGCACCACGATCAGCTCGTTGTACTGCTCGGCGCCGTCCTCGAACGCCTTGAGCAGCGACACCGGATCCTGCGCGTAGCCGGAGGTCCAGTGCTTCCACGCCTTCGACACGCGCGCCGGTGTTTCGGCCAGGCCCGGGCGGTCCGGGTCTTCGCCGAAGCTGCTCAGCAGCCGGCGCCAGTCATTTTCCGAGAAGGCATCATGGTGGGACATTGGTCGTACCCTAATTTTAACGATTGCCGACAGTATATAGAAAATGCGGAGGGCCGGCCTGCGGAGGGCGGGTCATTTCCCGTCAGAAATTGAACGCCGCGGCAAGACCTGCATCCGGCCCCGCTGCTACTGCGGCGGGCGGTGCGCGTCGATCAGCATGCTCGACACCGACACGTGGGCGATCCGCTCGGGCCAGGCGTCGCCGGGGCCGAACCAGCGCGCTTCGGCAATTTCGATGCCGTCGACGCGGATCTCGCCGTCGAGATAGTCGGCGGTAAACGCCAGCATCAGCGAATGGGGAAACGGCCACGACTGGCTGGAAAAATACTGCAGGTTGTGCACGCGCAGGCCGACTTCCTCGAACACTTCGCGGTGCACCGCCTCCTCCACCGATTCGCCCGCTTCGAGAAAGCCCGCCAGCGGACTGAAGCGCTTGGTCGGCGACGCGCTGTGCAGCGCCAGCAGCACCGCGTCGCCCTTGCGGATCAGCACCATCATGGCCGGCGAGATGCGCGGATAGGCCAGGTGGCCGCAGCGGTTGCACTTGAAGCAGCGCTCGCCGGCGGCGAGCTGCATCGCGCTGGCGCAGGCGCCGCAGAAACGGTGCGTGCGCGCCCACTCGGCCAGCTGGGAGGCGCGCCCGGCCAGCCCCAGCAGGTCTTCGTCCATCGCGCCGAACAGCGAGCGCAGGCCGCGCCAGGCGTAGCCGGCGGCCGGCGCCTCGTCGCGCTCGACCCAGCCGGCCTGGCAGTAGCGGCCATCGAGCAGGCCGAGCGGATGGAGCTGGTGCGCGCCCAGCTCGAGCCGCGCCAGCGCGGCCGGGTCCGGCAGCGACAGGTCCTCCTCGCGCACCAGCAGCCGGCCCTGGAAGAACAGGAACGTGAGCGGCTCGGCGTGGTCTTGCTGCGCCATCAGCGGGACGAAGGAAGCAGGTGTTCTGAGCATGGCGGCAGTCGGCGGGAAGGAGGAGGCGATGGCGGCAATGATACCGGTTTTCGTGCGCGCCGGCGCAGCGGCGCCAATGCACACCGGAACCACGGGCGGGCTGCGCGGTCTAAGGGGTCTGATTGCCATCCGGACGTAAATCGCCCATGAGACTACCGCACTTCATCCGTGCCAATGTCGACTCCATCCTCGACGAATGGGAGAAGTTCGCCCAAGCTTTCAAGCATGCCGAAGGCCTCGACCAGACCGCGCTGCGCGACCATGCGCGCGGCATTTTGCTGGTCATCTGCGACGACCTCGAGTGCGAGCAAAGTTCCAGCGAGCGCGACGAAAAGTCGAAGGGCCGGGCGCCGCCGATGCCGGCCGAGACCGAAGCGGCGATGCACGGCCTGTCGCGCTATGTGGAAGGCTTCGACGTCAACGAATCGATTGCCGAATTTCGCGCCCTGCGCGCCAGCGTGCTGCGCTTGTCGGTCGACTCGCTGGCGCTGCCGTCGGTGGCGGCCGACGACATCACCCGGTTCAACGAAGCGATCGACCAGGCGGTGGCCGAATCGCTGGCCCGCTTTACCGACATGAAGGAGCGGCGCAACCGGCTGTTCGAGGCCCTGCTGTCGAGTTCGCCCGACCTGAACTACATCCTCGAAACGACCGGCGCCATCATCTACGCCAACAGGGCGTTCAGCGACGTCTTCCAGAAGATTCCCGCCGAGCTGATCGGCAACGACTTCCGGTCGCTGTGCAAGCCGTTCGTGCGCGACATCGAGCGCCAGCTGAAAAGCGTCGTCGCCACCCGCAAGACCCACCGCGGCGAAATGTTCACCCAGCTCGACGGCGGCGAAGAGCGCGCCTACGAATACCTGCTGGTGCCGGTGTTCAACCCGGCCGGCGTCTGCGAGGCGGTGGCCGGCAGCGCGCGCGACATCACCGAGCGCAAGGCGTCCGAAGAGCGCGTCCGCCGCAGCGCCAACCACGATTTCCTCACCGAGCTGCCGAACCGCAGCCTGTTTCGCGAGCGGCTCGAGCATGAAATCAAGCACTCGACCCGCACCGGCCTGCCGCTGGGGCTGATGTTCATTGACCTCGACCTGTTCAAGGAGGTCAACGACCGGCTCGGCCACGCCGCCGGCGACCAGATGCTGCAGGAAGTGGCGCGCCGCATCAGCAAGTGCGTGCGCGACACAGATACCGTGGCGCGCCTGGGCGGCGACGAATTCACCGTCATCCTGACCGACGTGACCTTGCCGGACCACATCGAAAGCATCGCCGCCGAGATCCTCGACGAGCTGCGCCGCCCGTTCGAGCTGGCCGCCGGCGAGGCGTCGATCTCGTGCAGCATCGGCATCACCGTCTGTCCGGGCGACGGCATCACCCCGGACGAGCTGGTGCGCAACGCCGACGAGGCGATGTACGCGTCCAAGAATGCCGGGCGCAACGGTTACCAGTTCTTTACGGTGGCGATGCGCGGCGTCGGCAGTGGCGGGCCTGTCTGAACACCAGGCCCGCACTTTACCCGCTCGCAAGCAACGCTGTGCGCTGGCGACACTCACTTTTTCATGGCGTCCTTTTTCATCATGTCCTTGGACATGGCGTCATGCGTCATGCTGTCCTTTGCCATGCCATCCTTGGCCATATCGCCCTGTTTCATGGTCGCATGCTTCTTGGCGGATTTTTTTGCATCCTTGCCCATCGCGCCCTTCGCCATCCCGTCACTGGCCATCGCATCGGCATGCATGCCGTCTTTCTTCATGCCATCGGCGCTGTTCATCTTGTCCTGCGCCAAGGCGCCGCCGCATGCACATGCGATCGCCATCGCCATCGTTGCTGTCACTATGGTGTTCATGGTATTTCCCTTGAATGGTCCGCACGCATGCCGGGTTCGGATGTTCCCGTACAGGTGAGGTCATCGATTGGTCTGGCGCACCATGCGATCCTTACACAGGGCGCTGAAAGAAAATTGTCGTAAGGATCCGTGCCGCCAAACGACTGACTGTGCGCTGCGCTAGAATTGCCAACCGCGCAGCGCGACGTTCGCTGGACGCACTCTCAACCTGGGCAGCACATGGATTCGACGCTTCACATCACCGCTCAGCTTGAAGCGATGCGGCCGCAGCTGCTGAGGTTTGCCCTGGTTCAGCTGCGCAACAAGCCGCTGGCGGAAGACGCCGTGCAGGACGCCCTCGTCGCGGTGCTCGAAAAGCCGGCTAGCTTCCAGGGCAAGTCTTCGTTGCGCACCTACGTCACCGGCATCCTCAAATACAAGATCATCGACGCCTTGCGGGCATCGCAGCGCGAGCAGACGTTGCAATCCGACGATCAGCAATCCGACGCCGACATGATCGATGCGCTGTTTCTCGCCGGCGGCCACACCGCCGAGATGCCGCGCAAGTGGGGCGATCCCGATGACACTCTGGCGCAGAAGGATTTCTTTCGCGTGCTCGAAACATGCATGGAGAATCTGCCGCCGCAGACGGCGCGGATATTCATGATGCGCGAATGGCTAGAACTGGAAACGGACGAAATTTGTCAGGCATTGGCGGTCACCCCATCCAACGTCTGGGTGGTACTGTATCGCGCCCGCTTGCGCCTGCGGGAGTGCCTGGACCTGAACTGGTTTGGCGACCGCGCGGCGCGATGAACCGCCCTGGAGATCGTATGGAAAAAGAGAATCAACTAAAACCGACGTGCCGCGAAGTGCATCGCCTGGTGTCGGAAGGGATGGACCGGAAGCTGTCGATGGTGGAACGCGGAAGGATGCGGGTCCATCTTGTGATGTGCACCGCATGTACCCGTTTTAATCACCAGATGGATGTGCTGCGCAAGGCCGTGCGCAGCACGCCTCCGGACTAACGGCACGAGCTTTTCGGATGGCGCTGGTGAGACCGCCGATACCGCCGGCCGCCGCGTGCCCGGTAAGGCGGGCCCTTGCCGTCGGCGTCAAACGGCGGCAAGGGCGCGTCATCATCAGTAGGTCTTGTAAGCCAGGAACTTGCCGCTCATCTGGATATTCACGCGGTCGCCGGCGTCGTGCGGCTCGCGCACCAGGTCCATCTTGAAGTCGATCGCGCTCATGATGCCGTCGCCGAACTCCTCATGGATCAGTTCCTTGAAGGTGGTGCCGTACACGCTGATCAATTCGTAGAAGCGGTAGATCAGCGGATCGGTCGGCACCTGCGTCGGCAGCGAACCCTTGTAGGGCACCGCCATCAGCCAGCGCTGGTCTTCTTCGCTCAGGCCAAAGTAGTCCGCAACGATGCCGGCCTGCCTGGCGTCGAGCGTCATCTGGCCGAGGCAGGCGGCGGTGACCCACTCCTTGCTCAGGCCGACCTTGGCGGCCACGTCGGCCCACTTCAGGCCGCGCGTGACTTTGGCGGTGATGATTTTTTCGGTGACTTCGAGACGGCTCATGCGATTCCTCGGTTGCAAATGGATGGTTGTGTCCATGCGCGACAACTTCGCCTGGCGCCCCGAAATGGCGTCAGCCGCCCGCAGATGGTGCGGTGACCGAGACATCGCGGCGCCAGTGACCGGATCGCGCGCCCAACGGCTGCATGTGCACGCATGGATGCCGGTACCGATGCAAGTCGCGTGCCAACGATACGCCAAAGAAATGCGGCACGGAACCCAAACAGTTCCAGGCAGTTTCGTCGAATCAGTTGGCTGTATATCAGAACCGTTGTGTGTAGCTGCAGACGTAAACAGTCATGGTCAAACAGTGCATGGTGCCTACAGCTGCGGGAGGTATTGCTCGGCGTATGCCGCGATCAATAACCATTTTGTCAACAAGGCTCAAGCCCCTACATCCTGAAACCAGGGCCGTCATCGTCGCGCGCCCGGTTGAGGTGGGCAGCCATCGACTCCAGGACCTGGCCGACTGTGCTCTTGAGGTACTCCGCGAACTTGGGTTCACGCAGGGTTCGCGCGAGCGTGTCCGCATCGATGAACCTCGTCATCTGATCAACAAATGGCTTGCTGTCGACAAAGCCAGGAAGCCTGTCGATCGCATCCTTGATCAGCTCCGCATAATCTTCAATGTGGTAGTCCTCTATCTTCCGCTCGACCAGCTCCGGATTCAGTTTGGCACCTTGCTGCTGTAGCCATGCGATGTCCCAAATGTCCCGGTACCGGATATTTTTGACCGACGCGGGGAATGCGACAACCTTGTCCGCCAGGATCTCGTCAAGCGTCTCGGCATTGACAAGCACCAGACCATAACCCAGCAGAAAGTCATAGTTCTGGCGCAGGGGTACCAGCTCGCTGGTGTGCGCAGGGATATTGGCGATCTCCAGCTTGATCCGCTGGCGCGGCATGTCCCGCTGCGCGGGCGAGGTCTCGACGCTCACTTGCCACTTGTCGACGCGGACGTTGTCGTAATCGGGCGAGGTGGCCATCTCCCTCGGCTCCTTGACCTCGACCGCCAAGCCGTACCGCTGGCCGATGTGTTTTTCAATGCAGGCCTTGATGGCCTGCATCTTCTGCGAGCTGAAGTCGCGGCCACCGGCGAAGTCGAGATCTTCGCTGAAGCGATTCGAGCCGCGGCAAAGGCGCAGGGACGTGCCGCCCTGGAAGACCAGATCCTTCAGCAGACCCGCCGAATCGAGGGCATAGAAGATATCGTAATGGAGGATTTCTTTTTCTACGACGGGCCTCATGGCGGTGCGGCCCGGCTGCTGCATCGCGACGTCAACCAGTTCTTTGAAATTTTCAGGCATCGGCAAGTTCTTTCATATCGATCATGCTGGTGTTGCGGCCGGAGCGCATGAGATCGGCAATCGCAGCCTGCTTGGTGGCGATGCGCAGCGGCCGCCCCTTCACAGTGAGCGTTCGCTGAATGAGCTCTGCCAGCCGGCGTTTAGTGTGCGTGAACTCGACGGTTCCATACGGAGTCTGGTAGACGCCATTCGCGCCCGTGGTCATCAGGGTGATGCGGCTCATAGGTACCTGGGAAATGACCCCATATTCGGACAGCATTGACTCCCTGGTCACGTAGGAAAAATGGCCCCGGCGAAGCACCGCGGCGATGTCCTCGATGACCTGTCCTCTCTTGGACTTGGCCATGGTATTGACGTAGATGCCCTTGGCCACCCGCTGCAAGATCCCATCGGACACCAGGCGCTGCAGCGACTTTTCGAAGGCCTTCTCCTTCTCATACGGGAAGGCCTTGGCGAGGTCTCCTTTGGAGAGGACGTACACTCCCACGCGGTCCAACGCGGTAAGTTTGTTGATGGCCTCGATCTTATTCATTCTCAACTCCTCAACCGGTAGGCAACACGACCATTAAGTATAATCATACCCTAACAATATGTAGGGCACCAATGAACTTAACGTGCACTCGTCGCTGAGCCAGGCCTTGCCCCGGAAAGCCACGCTGGGCCTGTGCTTACCAACGGTCAGATGGGTCATCGATTCTCGGCGGTTTGGGTCAATCGGCTACAGCATCAAGAGGTCTACCCAAATTATCAATTCTTTGTACAAGAACTCCAGAAAAAGTAAAAAAGCCCCGTAACTTCAACAGTTACGGGGCTTTGTTTACAACTTGTTCCTTGGTGTGCCTTAGAAAGGGATGTCGTCGTCCATGTCCGAGAAGTTCGGCGCCGGCTTCGGCTGCGGACGCGCTGCTGGCGCCGGCGGCGCCTGGCGCTGCTGCTGCGGCTGTGGACGGCTCGGGGCGCTGTTCTCGTAGCCGCCGCCATCGTCCATGCCGCTGTCGCCGCCCATGCCCTGGCGACCGCCCAGCATCTGCATGTTCTCGGCGACGATGTCGGTTGCGTACTTCTCGACGCCGTCCTTGTCGGTGTACTTGCGGGTCTGCAGGCGGCCCTCGACGTACACGGAGGAACCTTTCTTCAGGTACTGGCCGACGATCTCAGCCAGGCGGCCGAAGAACGAAATGCGGTGCCACTCGGTGAGCTCTTTCTGCTCGCCGGTATTCTTGTCCTTCGACTTGTACGATGTGGCCACAGCGATGTTGGCGATCGCGTCGCCGCTCGGCATGTAGCGGATCTCCGGATCCCGCCCCAGGTTGCCGACGATGATGACCTTGTTTACAGATGCCATGTGTTGCTCCTCTGAATTTTTGTGGACCCTGGCTCTGCACTTGACTAAGCGCCAGGGATATCGGTGTCCTTGCGAACACCCGCTATTATCGCGGAAGTTAAACGGCTTGTTTAGCTATTTTCACACTATCTGACCGGCCCGGGCAGCCCGAAATATATTTTGAACTTCTGGCGGTTTTGCCATTGGAACGCCAGCATCACGTCCCAAATACGAGCGTCGCCAGCTTTATATACCGCCAGCAATAATACTGTTATTATATACAGTAGTTCTCCCAAAATCCATCACGCCGCCCGTCCGGCAATCGTGGCTGCCAGGAGCGCGAGCATTGAAACACGGCTATAGTTACAGGTTGCCCCTTTTTTGGCCCGCCGACATTGGTTCGTACGCGCCGGCCCGCACCACCATTGAAAGCACACTACATGGAACAGATCCGCATCCGCGGCGCCCGTACGCACAATCTCAAGAACATCAATCTCGACCTGCCTCGCAACAAGCTGACCGTCATTACCGGCCTGTCCGGCTCCGGTAAATCATCGCTCGCGTTCGATACCTTGTATGCCGAAGGCCAGCGCCGCTATGTCGAATCGCTGTCGGCCTACGCGCGCCAGTTTTTGCAGCTGATGGAAAAGCCCGACGTCGACCTGATCGAAGGCCTGTCGCCGGCGATCTCGATCGAGCAGAAGGCGACGTCGCACAACCCGCGTTCAACCGTCGGTACCGTCACGGAAATCCACGACTACCTGCGCCTGCTGTACGCGCGCGTCGGCACGCCCTACTGCCCCGATCACGCCGAGCATCCGCTGGCCGCGCAGACCGTGTCGCAGATGGTGGACGCCGTGCTGGCGATGGAAGAAGGCACCAAGCTGATGATCCTCGCGCCCGTGGTGGCCAACCGCAAGGGCGAGCACGCCGACCTGTTCGCGTCGATGCAGGCGCAGGGCTTCGTGCGCTTCCGCATCCAGAGCGGCACCCACGCGGCGAAGATCTACGAGATCGACGACATGCCGACCTTGAAGAAGACCGAGAAGCACACGATCGACGTGGTGATCGACCGCGTCAAGGTCAACGCCGAGATCAAGCAGCGCCTGGCCGAAAGCTTCGAGACGGCGCTGCGCCTGGCCGATGGCCGCGCCGTCGCGCTCGAAATGGACAGCACGCAGGAGCACGTCTTTTCGAACAAGTTTGCCTGCAACGTCTGCGGCTACTCGCTGCAGGAGCTCGAGCCGCGCCTGTTCTCGTTTAATAACCCGATGGGCGCATGCCCGGAGTGCGATGGCCTCGGCCACATCGAGTTCTTCGACCCGAAGCGCATCGTCGCCTTCCCCAACCTGTCGCTCGCTTCGGGCGCCATCAAGGGCTGGGACAGGCGCAACCAGTTCTACTTCCAGATGCTGTCGAACCTGGCCGCGTTCTACGAGTTCGACATCGACATGCCGTTCGAGCAGCTGCCGGAAGCGGCGCAGAAGGCGGTGCTGACCGGCTCCGGCAAGACCACCATCCCGTTCACCTACGTGAACGAGCGTGGCCGCACCGTGATCCGCGACCACACCTTCGAAGGCGTGGTGACCAACCTGCAGCGGCGCTACCGCGAGACCGATTCGATGGCGGTGAAAGAGGAGCTGGCGAAGTTCATCAACGAGAAGCAGTGCCCGTCGTGCGACGGCGCGCGCCTGCGCGTGGAAGCACGCTACGTCAAGCTCGGCGCCGGCAAGCAGCAGCGCGCGATCTACGAGGTGGCCAACAAGCCGCTGCGCGACTGCCTGGCCTACTTCGAAAAGCTCACCCTGAAGGGCGCGAAGAAGGACATCGCCGACCGCGTCATCAAGGAGATCATCTCGCGCCTGAAGTTCTTGAATAACGTCGGCCTCGATTATTTGTCGCTCGACCGCAGCGCTGACACCTTGTCGGGCGGCGAGGCGCAGCGCATCCGGCTGGCGTCGCAGATCGGCTCGGGCCTGACGGGGGTGATGTACGTGCTCGACGAGCCGTCGATCGGCCTGCACCAGCGCGACAACGACCGCCTGATCGAAACGCTCAAGCACCTGCGCGACATCGGCAACACGGTGCTGGTGGTCGAGCATGACGAGGACGCGATCCGCACCGCCGACTACATCGTCGACATGGGCCCGGGCGCCGGCGCGCATGGCGGCGAGGTGATCGCCGAAGGCACCTTGGCGCAGATCCTGAAGAACAAGAAGTCGCTGACGGCGAAGTACCTGAACGGCACCTTGAAGATCGCGGTGCCGAAGAAGCGCCACGTCGCCAATCCGGACAAGCAGCTGGTGATCACCGGCGCCACCGGCAACAACCTGAAGAAGGTGTCGCTGAACCTGCCGGTCGGCCTGATGACGTGCGTGACCGGCGTGTCCGGTTCGGGCAAGTCGTCGCTGGTGAACGACACGCTGTACCCGGCCCTGTCGCGCCACCTGTACGGATCGCAGACGGAGCCGGCGGCGCACGATTCGATCAGCGGGCTGGAACACTTCGACAAGGTGATCTCGGTCGACCAGGCGCCGATCGGGCGCACGCCGCGCTCGAACCCGGCGACGTACACCGGCTTGTTCACGCCGATCCGCGATCTGTTTTCCACCGTGCCGACGGCGAAGGAGCGCGGTTACAGCGCCGGGCGCTTCTCGTTCAACGTCAAGGGCGGGCGCTGCGAGGCGTGCCAGGGCGACGGCGTCATCAAGGTCGAGATGCACTTTCTGCCGGACGTGTACGTGCCGTGCGACGTCTGCCACGGCAAGCGCTACAACCGCGAGACGCTCGAGGTGCAGTACAAGGGCAAGAACATCACCGAGGTGCTGGGCCTGACGGTGGAGGACGCGCACGAGTTCTTCAAGCCGGTGCCGGTCATCGCGCGCAAACTGCAGACGCTGCTCGACGTCGGCCTTGGCTACATCAAGCTGGGCCAGAGCGCGACGACGCTGTCGGGCGGCGAGGCGCAGCGGGTCAAGCTGTCGCTCGAGCTGTCCAAGCGCGACACCGGGCGCACGCTGTACATCCTCGATGAGCCGACCACCGGCTTGCACTTCCAGGACATCGATTTGCTGCTGAAGGTGATACACCGGCTGCGCGACCAGGGCAACACGCTCGTCATCATCGAGCACAACCTGGACGTCATCAAGACGGCGGACTGGATTGTGGACCTGGGGCCGGAAGGCGGCGCCGGCGGCGGGCAGATCATCGCCAGCGGCACGCCGGAGGACGTGGCGGTCAATCCGAACAGCGTGACCGGCAAGTACCTGGGACCGTTGCTGAAATAAGTAAAAGGGGGCGAAAGCCCCCTTTTTTACGTCCGGGTCTGACCCCGGTTTGGTCGCACGCTTAGCTAGTCAGCTTCGCTTCCAGCGCCTTGCGAGTGTCGACCAGCTCCTGCGGCAGGTGATACGCCAGCTTCTCGAACAACTCGTCGTGCAGCTTGACTTCTTCCTTCCAGCCGGCGTGGTCCACCGACGTGATGCGGTCGAACTTCTGCTCGGTGAAATCGAGGCCTTCCCAGTTCAGGTCGGAGAACGCCGGCGTGGTGCCGAACAGGTTCTCGGCGCCGCCGGCTTTGCCTTCGATGCGGTCCAGCATCCACTTCAGCACGCGCATGTTGTCGCCGAAACCGGGCCAGACGAACTTGCCGTCGTCGTCGGTGCGGAACCAGTTGACGCAGTAGATCTTCGGCAGGTTGGCCACGTCGAGCTTCTTGCCCATGTCGAGCCAGTGCTGGAAGTAGTCGCTCATGTTGTAGCCGATGAAAGGCAGCATTGCGAACGGGTCGCGCCGCACCACGCCGACCTTGGCGGCGGCAGCGGCGGTGGTCTCGGAGCCCATCGTCGCGGCCATGTAGACGCCTTCGGTCCAGTTGCGCGCTTCGGTCACCAGCGGCACCGTGCTCGAACGGCGGCCGCCGAAGATGAAGGCCGAAATCGGTACGCCGGCCGGATCGTCCCAGGCCGGATCGAGCACCGGGTTCTGCGTCGCCGCGACGGTAAAGCGCGCGTTCGGATGCGCCGCCTTGGTGCCCGACGCCGGCGTCCAGTCCTTGCCCTGCCAGTCGATCAGGTGCGCAGGCGCCTGTTTGGTCAGGCCTTCCCACCAGACGTCGCCGTCGTCGGTCAGCGCGACGTTGGTGAAGATGGTGTTCTCGCGCATCGAGGCCATGCAGTTGTAGTTGGTCTGCTCGTTGGTGCCCGGCGCCACGCCGAAGTAGCCCGCTTCCGGATTGATCGCGTACAGGCGGCCGTCGGCGCCCGGCTTGATCCAGGCGATGTCGTCGCCGATGGTCGTCACTTTCCAGCCGGTGAAGCTGGCCGGCGGAATCATCATCGCGAAGTTGGTCTTGCCGCAGGCCGACGGGAAGGCCGCCGCGACGTAGTGCTTCTTGCCTTCGGGCGATTCGACGCCGAGGATCAGCATGTGCTCGGCGAACCAGCCGGTGCCGCCCTGCTGCGCTTCCTGGTGGCCCATGTTCGACGCGATGCGCAGCGCGAAGCACTTCTTGCCGAGCAGCGCGTTGCCGCCGTAGCCGGAGCCGTACGACCAGATCTCGCGCGTTTCCGGGAAGTGGACGATGTACTTGGTGTCGTTGCATGGCCAGGCGACGTCGGCCTGGCCGGCACGCAGCGGCGCGCCGACGGTGTGCACGGCCGGCACGAACTCGCCGCTGTCGCCGAGCACGTCGTACACGGCGCGGCCCATGCGCGTCATGATGCGCATGTTGACGGCGACGTAAGGCGAATCGGACAGTTCGACGCCGATGTGGGCGATCGGCGAACCGAGCGGACCCATCGAGAACGGCACGACGTACATCGTGCGCCCGGCCATGCAGCCGTCGAACAGGCCGTGCAGCGTGCTGCGCATCGCTTCCGGCGCCATCCAGTTGTTGGTCGGGCCGGCCTGCTCCTTGGTGGCCGAGCAGATGTAGGTGCGGTCTTCGACGCGGGCGACGTCGGTCGGATCCGAGCAGGCCAGGTAGGAATTCGGACGCTTTTCGGGATTGAGCTTCTTCATGGTGCCGGCGGCAACCATCTCGCCGCACAGGCGGTCGTACTCTTCCTGCGAGCCATCGCACCAGTAGACGCGGTCGGGCTTGGCGAGAGCCGCGATTTCAGCCACCCAATTGATGAGTTTCTGGTGTTTGATGTAAGCTGGGACGTTCAGTGCGGACACGCCTCCCATGACGGGCTGATTCATAAAAACCTCCAAATGCTAATTAAGATTCGGTTGTCGACCGTCGCTCGCATCAGGCTGCCCGGGGAGAAAACTCCGCGCAGGGCCGGCGTCACGGCGGTCTCGTCGGCAACGTTGAGTCGGTTGCGGGACGGTGTTGCAGAGGAACCTGGCGGGAACGTTTACCCGCCAAATCCCAAAATATCGGGCCGATTGTACACCCCCAAAACGCTGCTGCAGACGTCGGACGGCCAAAAATGTAGTAATAATAGCCGACTAACGTAGTAGGCTACTCCGAGCCTCCGGATTCACTGTTATTTACCTACGAACTTTTATTAGTGATCTGCCAATCAAAATGAAAATAGCTGTTCTCGACGATTATCAGGATGCGGTACGCACCCTCGACTGCTTCGAGCTGTTAGACGCGCATGAGGTCAAAGTATTCAGCAGTTCGACCAAAGGACTGGGCCAGCTGGCCATCCGGCTGGCACCGTACGACGCGCTGGTGCTGATCCGCGAGCGCACTGTATTGTCGCGTGCGCTGCTGGCGAAGCTGCCGAACCTGAAGCTGATCTCGCAGACCGGCAAGGTGGCCGGCCACATCGACGTCGATGCCGCCACCGAACGCGGCGTGGCGATTGCCGAGGGGGTCGGCTCGCCGGTTGCACCGGCCGAGTTGACGTGGGCGCTGATCATGGCGGCCAGCCGCAAGATCGTGCCGTACGCGAACAACCTGAAGGACGGGCTGTGGCAGACGGCGTCGATCAACCCGGCGCTCAACGGCCTGGGCACGGTGCTGCGCGGCCGCACCCTGGCTATCTGGGGCTACGGCAAGATCGGCCGGATGGTGGCGGGCTACGGCAAGGCATTCGGCATGAGCGTGCTGGTGTGGGGCGGCGAGGCGAGCCGGACAGCGGCGGTAGCGGACGGCTTCCAGGCGGCGGCGTCACAGGAGGAATTCTTCGAGCGTGCCGATGTGATGAGCGTGCATTTGCGGCTGGCCGACGCCACCCGCGGCATCGTCACGGCGCAGGACCTGGCGCGCATGAAGCGCAGCGCGTTGTTCGTCAACACGAGCCGGGCCGAGCTGGTGGCCGAGGGCGCGCTGGAGGCGGCGCTCAAGCAAGGCCGTCCCGGCACGGCGGCGCTGGATGTGTTTACCAGCGAGCCGCTGGCGGCCGATGCGCCGCTGCTGCGCATGCCGACGGTGCTGGCCACGCCGCACCTCGGGTATGTCGAGCGCGACAGCTATGAAATCTATTTTGAGGCGGCGTTTCGCAACATCGTCAATTTCGCCGAAGGCAAGCCGAGCGGGATTTTGAATCGCGAGGCACTGGGCAGATCAGCAGCGGTCTGACTCGTTTTTGGGTTAGCGGAACAGCAGGGGTCTGACCCGATTTTCCTTTTCGGGTCAGACCCCTGCGGTTACGGTTTCTCGGTGAGACGGCGGGTCAGCTGCAGCGGCTCGCCGGTGATGTTGATCGGCGGCGCCGGCAGCACGTGGGCGCGCGTCCACAGCCCGGCCCAGCCTGGCGGCCAGCTCAGCTGCGGGCCGGAATACGGCGGCAAGCTTGCGCGCACCGCGATCACCGGCACCGGCGGGGTTTCGCGCAGCCGGTCGGCGGTGGCACGTTCCATATCCAGGCTATACATGTAGCCAGGCAGCAGCGCTTTGCAGACACCTTGGAACCAGGCAGTGTGATCCTCGTCGCGGCCCAGCGCTTGCGCCAGTCCTTGTGGATCGAAGCGCGCCAGTGCAGTGATCAGCTCGTCGGTGGTGGCGCCGGGCGAATCGCCCCAGCCCATCACCGGATTGACGTTGTAGTCGGCGCCGGAGCCGTACCAGCCTTCGCGCCATGGCCGCTGCATCCAGTCGCGCTGGCCGGTGAACAGGTGCCAGCGCCAGTGCAGCCCGGACGGTTTCGGCCAGGAATACAGGTACAGCTTTTCGTAGCCGGCCTGGTGCAGGGCGCGCACCATCGCCATCAGGCGCGCGTGCGGCATGCGGTCGGGCGGCGCGCGGCGAAACAGGATTGCTTCGCCGTCGGCGTGCTGGACGTCGTCGGTCGACAGGTTCAGGTCGAGCGTGCGCGCTTCGCTGCCGAAGCGGGCGCTGATCCAGCCGGTCAACAAATTGACGTGCGTGATCACGCCGTAGCCGCGGTGGCGGTGAAAGATAACGGTTCCTGGGGCAAGCGTTTTCATCGAGTCGTCGTGCGAAAAAAGGCCAAGTGTACTGAAGCGCTGAGGAAGATTCTAGCGTAGTCACAAGCAGATACAACCCCTTTGCGTGTTTGCCCGGCGAGTGTGGTACGCGCTATCATGGCGCACTCTTCCTTAACGAACCCGCACACACCATGAGCTTGCGCATCATCGCCACCGGCGGCACCTTCGACAAACATTACGACGAACTGACGGGCACGCTTGGCTTTGCCGACAGCCACCTGCCGGCGGCGCTGGCGCGCACGCGCATGACGATTCCCGTGGCGCTCGAACAATTGCCGCTGCTCGATTCGCTCGACATGCACGACGCCGACCGCCAGCGCGTGCTGGCGTCGTGCCGCGCGGCGAGCGAGAGCGCGATCGTCATCATCCACGGCACCGACACGATGCGCGAGACGGCGGCCGTGCTGGGCGCCGCTGCGCTGGGCAAGACAATCGTGCTAACGGGCGCCATGATCCCCTACGAGATCGCCAATTCCGACGCATTGTTCAATATGGGTTTTGCGGCCGGCGTGGCGCAGACCTTGGCGGCCGGCGTGTACGTGGCGATGAACGGCCAGGTCTTCGCGTGGGACAACGTCACAAAAAACCGCGCCGCTGGCGTATTCCAGCCGCTATAAAAATCGGGGTCAGACCCGTTTTTTGTTCAGGCGATGGCTCGCTTTTCGCCATAAAAACCGGGTCTGACCCGGATTTTTTTCGCGTGCCAGAATGCGCACCGCGCTGGGCGCACGCGTGTTTTGGGAGGCCGAAAAAGAATCGGGGTCAGACCCGGTTTTTATTCGGCGCTGACCCCGGTTTTAGACTTAAAAAACGGGTCTGACCCCAATTTTTTTTGGTGCGTTTTAGGCTTTGGCTTCGCCGCCGAGGGCTTCGACGATGTCGGCCATCATCTTCGACAGCTCGCCCGTCATTAGCATCATGTCGTTGTCGAAACGCTCTTCGTCGTTGCGCGTCGAGGTGTCGCTTTCCTTGATGACGTCGAGCGGCTTGATGCCCTTGATGGCAAGCGACTCGGTCAGCACAAAGGAAATCTTGTCGTTCCACGTCATCGCCAGGCGCGTGCATTGCTTGCCGGCCGCGATGTGGCGGCGGATGTCGTCCACTTCCAGCGCGTGCTTGACGTAACGGACCGCCGCCTTGCTCTCGCCCGTGGCGCGCAGCTCGGTGTCCTGGTCGACCGTGAAGCCGACCGGCGCTTCGTCAGTCTCGAGCCAAGCTGTCATCACTGCCACCGGCGAACGCTGTACGCGCAGGCTTTCGAGCGGCAACTTGTCGACTGCCTTCAGCAGCAGCTTGATCACTTCGTCGGCCTTGGCCGGGCTCGCCGCGTCGACCACCAGCCAGCCGTTGACCGGATCGATCCAGGTGAACACGTTGCTGCGAATGCTGAACGCGCGCGGCAGCAATTCGTCGGCGACGCGCTCCTTCAGTTCTTTCATTGCCTTCTTGCCCGGCGCGAAGCCTTGCGCTTCTTCCAGCTCGGCCGCCTTGGCCTTGGCAACCTGGTTGATCACGGAACCTGGCAGCAGTTTCTTTTCGGTGCCGAGCAGAATGAGCATCTGCTTGTTGACGACATGGACCAGACCGCCATTCGGGCGCGGCGTATCCCAGCCCTGGCGCAGCAGTTCGTTGCTGGTGGCGGGAACAAAACTTTGTGGCGCGAGGGCCGTTTCCAGTTGCTCAGGGGTGTAGTTCCACGGTGCCGGCAGGCGATAAATCTGAAGATTCTTAAACCACATAGTTGATATCCGTTTGTTTCAGCATGACAGAAGGAACGACATTTTACACGCCGGGGCCAGCCGCCCCGGTCCAAATTTGTGCCTGTGGTTAATCAAGCGAGGGGTTGCCAAACAGGCTCAGTTGCTCGATCGATTCGGCTTCGCCCAGGCGCACGCCGACGCCAAGCAGGCGCACCGGCTGGTTGCCGCGCGCAAATCCGGTCTCCATCAACTTCTCGAACTGCGCCAGGTTCGGCTCGCGCCCAACACACTCGACAGTGGTCTGGGTGAAGTTGGCGAAGCGCAGTTTGACGAACAGTTTGTTGACGTTTTTTTCGGCGCCGGCGCGCTTGATGCGCCCTAACAGGTTGTCGTAAAGCTCGGGCAGCAGCGCCAGGCAGGCGGGCAAGCCAGGCACGTCCGGCGTATAAGTTTCTTCGCAACTGACCGACTTGCGCTCGCGCGCGTTCGAGACCGGCCGGTTGTCGATGCCGCGGCACAGATCGTGCAGACGCGCGCCGAAGCTGCCGAAGTGATGCTGCAAGTCGAGCAAGGTCCAGCCGCGCAGGTCGTCGCAAGTCTGCGCGCCCAGCTTGTTCAGCTTGGCCGCAGTCACCTTGCCGACACCGTGCAATTTCTTGACCGGCAGCGCGGCGACGAAGGCGTCGACCTCGCCGGGCGTCACCAGCCACAGCCCGTCCGGCTTGTTCCAGTCGCTGGCAATTTTGGCGACGAACTTGTTGGGCGCCACGCCGGCCGAGGCGGTGATGCCCACCGTGTCGAAGATGCGCTGGCGGATTTCCTGCGCGATCAGGGTGGCGCTGCCCTTGCAGTGCGGCGAGTCGGACACGTCGAGGTAGGCTTCGTCGAGCGACAGCGGCTCGACCAGGTCGGTGTAGTCGCCGTAGATGGCCAGGATCTGGCGCGATGCGATGCGGTACTTTTCCATCGCCGGCGGCAGCACCACCAGCTCGGGACACAGTTTGAGCGCCTGCGCCGTCGCCATCGCCGAGTGGACGCCGTAGCGGCGCGCCTCGTAGTTGGCGGTGGCGACCACGCCGCGCTGATCGGGCCGGCCGCCAACGGCCAGCGGCAGATCGCGCAAGGTCGGGTCGTCGCGCATCTCCACCGCAGCATAAAAGCAGTCGCAATCGCAGTGGATGATTTTTCGGGACGAGTCGTTCACGCTGGCTCAAAATACTGTAAATGCATACAGTATTCCCGGAAACGTGCATTGTTGCAAGCAGCGGGCAGGACGCACCTCTGTGCGAACGAAAACAGGGGCGACGCACGCGTCACCCCTTCAGGCTTACCCGGTCAGACGGGCTTGCTTACCACGCCATCTTTAGCGTGTACTTGCCGCTGGTGGCGCCGGTGCCGCCGCTGTAGTAGACCACGCGCACGTAACGGGCGCTGGTCGTGGTGCCGGTGTTGCTCACCGATGCCGCATCCACCACGCCGGCGCCGTTTTCGCTCCTGGCCAGCAGTGTGCCGCTACTGTTGTAGACGTACAAATCGTAGTCGGCGGTGGAAGTGCCCATCGTCAACGTCGACGTCAGCGTTTTGCCCGCTGGCAGCTGGACGGCGAAGAAGTCGGTGTCGGTGCTCGAGCCCATGTTGCCGCTGACAACGGTGGCGCTGGTGGCGACGCTGTTGCTGCTGGCGAGGGTGTTGTTCGACTCGACTTCGTTCATCGCCGGCGCCGGCGTCGTCACTGTCCCGCTGGCCGCATCGACCGCGGCATTGGCATCGACGATGCCGGTGCCGCAACTGGTGCAGGTTGCCGGGAAGGCGCGCGCGGTGGACTTGAGCTTGCTCTCGATTTCGTCAGGCGTCAGGTTGGCGTTCTTCGACAACATCAGTGCGGCCACGCCGGCCACGTGCGGCGTGGCCATCGACGTGCCCTGGTAGAACGCGTAGTTGTCGGCGCCCGGCGCCTTCGTGCCCGCGTTGAGCGTCGACAAGATGCCGTTGGCGGCCACGCTGGTGTCGCCACCTGGCGCGGCAACGTCGACCACCGTGCCGTAGTTCGAGTACCAGGCGCGCCCGCCGGAGCGGTTGGTCGCCGCGACGGTGACGACGCCGGCGCAGTTGGCCGGATTCGAATTGCTGGCGTTGGTGTTCTCGTTGCCGGCGGCGACGATGACGACGGTGCCGCGCGAGCGCGCGCTGTTGATGGCGTTCTGGGTGGTGGCGCCGCAAGCGCCGCCGCCGCCGAGCGACATGTTGATCACGCGCGCCGGGTTGGCATTGGCCGGCACGCCGGAGACGGCGCCGCCGGACGACCAGATGATCGCGTCGGCAATATCGGACGTGTAGCCGCCGCACTTGCCGAGTACGCGCACCGGCACAATCTTGGCGTTGAAGGCGACGCCGGCCACGCCGAGGCCGTTGCTGGTGCGCGCGGCAATGGTGCCGGCGACGTGGGTGCCGTGCCAGCTCGACGACTGGTCCTGGGCCGGCTGGCCGGTGCCGCACTCGCCGGCGACGATGGCGTCGCCGGTGTCGCTGGCATCGCTGTCGCGGCCGTTGCCGTCGTTGGCGATGGTGGCGCTGGAGATGAAGTCATAGCCCGGCAGGAACTGGCCGCTGAGATCGGCATGCGGACGGTAGCCGGTATCGATCACCGCCACCTTGACGTTGGTGCCGGTGGCCTTGTCCCAGGCAACAGGCAGGCGCAGGCCGCCGGTCGTCTCGAAGTAATGCCACTGCTCGTTGTAGCGCGGGTCGGTCGGCGTGAACATTTTCTGCATGATCAGGTCGGGCTCGGCGTACTCGACCGACGGGTCGCGCGCGACCAGTTCGGCGGCGAGCGCGGCAACTTCCTCGGCCGACATCTTCTTGCTCAGTTGAACGATATGGGCGCCGGTGGCGGAGGTGTGCAGCATCTTCATCGACAGGCCGAACTGCTGGCCGGCGCGGTCGACCAGCGCCTTGCGCGCCTGCGCCATGGCCGGCACCTTGGCCACGCCCTTGCCGGCCGGGGCGGCATCCTTGTACTTCACGATCAGGCGGTCGGTCTGCATGATCGGCTGCACGGCCTGGGCCGCCGCGTGGAACTCGGGCACGCCGGCCATCGCCGTCAGCGGCAAGGCGCCGGCGACCGCAAGAACTGCACACATTCTCACCAATTTCTGATTCTGGGACTGATTCCGCTTCATGTGATTTCCTTTTGTTTTCCGATTGTTTAATGGGCAATTCCGGGCGCATGGCCTGGCTGCCGTTTTTACCTGGTGGTCTCCACACACAGGGCCGCCTGTAACGACGGGCGAACCAAGATTACACAAGAAGAAGTTAGTTCATTTGGGAAATCTCTCCCGAACTTGAGATTTCGCAACACTCGGGTCAAAATTCGTAGCTTGTTCGGCGGAAACGAATTTCCACCGAATCTCACGCTGATCGGTTTGATATTGAACGATGCTTGATCGATATTTAACGCTGGGGTCAGGTCTGACATTCGGACATTTGGCTGGGGTCAGGTCTGACATTCGGACATTCCGGCGGACTTGGGCTTCGTAAGGCACATGAGTCCGCCTCGAATTTCTTCACAGCACGGCTGACGGTTCTGTAATGCACTGTGAAGTGCTCGGCAATTTCGGGCATCGTGTACGCCCCGCTGAGATATGCCCTCGCCATTGCTTCGCCAGCGGTAGCGCAATTGCCACGGTATTCATGCAGCGCCAGAGCAACTCCCCTCTTCTGAGTCCGCGACGTCTCAGTCCTGTGAGTCAGCATTTCGCCAGCGTAAAATCGTTTGACGAATGCGTCGTCACCGAGCACGAGCTGATGACGAGTGCCGAGAAGGGGGCTGGCTGCGCCACGACCGCTGGCAACGAAATCGCGATATGCATGCACGGCGGCGCCACGCTCTTCGCCAAACTGGCTCAGCAACCAATGGGTATCAAGCCATTCGGGTGCGGGCGCATCGCAACACGTCATTGAGTAACTGCTCCAGGGCCATAGGTCGGCGGAGGTGACCATCCCGGCGCGAACCGGATTGAGCACAACGTATCGGCTGAGCGCCAGCAAGTAAGTCTGGCGTTGCACCAGGATCGCCTTGTAGCGCCCTTGGAACAGGTGGCCAACGATGCGATGCCGGAAATTGAAACGCTGCGTGAACTCCCCGTTCAGCTGACGCATTCCGCGGGCTAAATTGCCATCAGGAGTCTCGACCAATAAATGGTAGTGATTGCCCATCAAACAAAACGCGTGTACGTTCCAGCGAAATCGTGCACAGACGGTGGCAAGTACTCCCAGCCAGGCGTGCCGATCGCCGTCGGTGCGAAAGATCGGCTCCTGCCGGTCTCCGCGGGATGTGACGTGATAGATGGCACCAGAAAATTCGAGTCGAAGCGGCCTGGTCATGACGGACTCCTTAGTTGAGGTATGCCTCATTGGAGCGCAGCGGTAGCCGATCAGTTCAAAATGTCCGAATGTCAGACCTGACCCCAGCAAAATGTCCGAATGTCAGACCTGACCCCAGCATAAAAAAAGGCCGCGATCGCTCGCGGCCTTTTTTTGCTGAAACGCGACTGCTTAGAAGTTGCCCTTGAACTGGACGCCCACCGTGCGCGGCTCATTGATGAAGCCGGTCAGGTTGTTGAAGTCGATCGCACCCGTGATGCGGCGCGTGTCGGTGATGTTGCGGCCGAACGCGGCCACTTCGTACTTGCCGCTGTTCCAGATGTAGCCGAGGCGCAGGCCGCCTTCGGTCAGCGGCTTGCCGCTGAACTCAACCGCTTCGTACAGGAAGAAGTTGATCTTGCTGCGGTACGACCAGTCGGTCAGCACGTAGAGCTGGCCATCGGCCAGCGGCCACTGGTAGCGCGCGGTCGCGTTGACGGTCCAGCGCGGCGCCTGCGGCAACGGGTTGCCGTCGATGACGACGCGGCCGGCCGCGTTCAGCGGATCGGTGACGGTGCAGCTGCCGCACTTGTTGACCGACAGGCTGGCGTCGTTGATCTCGGTGAAGTTGTAGCTGCCGCCGGCGGTGACCTTGAAGTCGCTGCTGACGTAGGCTTCAAAATCGAGCTCGGCGCCGCGGCCCTTGGTCTTGGCCGCATTGATCAGGCGATTGACGTTGGAGCTGCCGCCGACGACCGTCAGTTGCTGGTTCTTGACGCTGAAGTCGTAGACGCTGAAGGCGACGCGGCCGCGGCGCTCGAACAGGTCGGCCTTGACGCCGGCTTCGACCGACACGATCGTTTCTGCATCGGCCACCGTGATCGGCACCGACGCCGAAGCGGCGGCAATACTCGGCGCGCGGAAACCGGTGGCGGCGCGCGCGTAGACGTTGACGTCCTTGTTGAGCTTGTAGGTGGCGCTCAGGTCCCAGTTCGCCTTGCTCTTGCTGGTGCTGACCGAACCTGGCCCGATCTGCACCACGTTGACCGCCGACACGGTGTTGAAGTCCTTCTTGTCGTTGGTGTAGCGCACGCCGCCGCGCACCGTGAAGGCATCGCTGATGGCGTAGTTGAGGGAAGCGAACGCCGCCCACGCGGTGTTGTCCTGGTGGCTGGCCAGGTGCGACGTCTGCGCGCCGGTGGTGCTGTTGAAGTTGTCGGTGTAACCGTTGGCGTCTTCATTGAAGTAGTACAGGCCAGCCTGCCAGTTGAGCGGACCGGCAACTTTCGACTCGGCGCGGAACTCCTGCGTGTACTGCTTGACGCCGCTGATGCCGCCGGCGGTCTCGACCTGGAACGGGATGAAGCCAGGGCCGGCCGGCGTGCCGCCGTCGATGTCGCCGCGGCTCAGATACCGGTTGACCTGCTCGAAGCCGCTGATCGAGTACAGCTTGACGGCGCCGAGGTCCCACGACAGGCGCATGCCGGCGCCGCTGGTCTTCAGGTTCTGGTAATTCTGCGCATTGGTGACGACGCGGTCGGCGTCGAAGCCGTCGGCGAAGTCGTTCGTGCCCTTCTTGATCAGGTTGGCGCGGAACAGGCGCGAGCTGCCGGTCGTCGTGCGCTGGTGCACGTTGAACAGCGCCGACAAGGTCGTGCTTGGTGCGTACAGCAGCTGCAGGCGCTCGGCGTGTTCGTTGTAGCCGTCCAGTTCGCCGCGCTTGACGCTGAACGCCGGGTCCGCATAGTTGTCGACGTAGTTGTCGCGGTGCTGGCGCAAGGTCGAAAAACGCATCGCCCACTGGTCCGACAGCGGCACGTTGATGGCGCCGTCGACGTTGATGGCGTTGTGCGAGGCGACGGTGCCGTTGTAGTAGCCCTCGATCTTGCGCATGTTCGGCTTTTCGGATTCGAACTTGACCACGCCGGCCGGGGTGTTGCGGCCAAACAGCGTGCCCTGCGGGCCGCGCAGCACTTCAACGCCGGCCAGGTCGAAAATCGGGAAGCCTTTCAGGATCGGGTTTTCCTGCACGACGTCGTCGTAGATCAGCGAAACGGGCTGCGAGGCGAAGGTGTTGAAATCGGTATTGCCGTAGCCGCGGATGTAGAAGCGCGGGAAGGTGCGCCCATTCGACGATTCCACGTTCAGGCTCGGCACTTTGCCGGCCAGCACGCGGATGTCTTCGCCGCCGGACACCAGCACGTCGAGCTTCTCGCCCTTGATCTGGGTGACCGAGACCGGGACTTCCTTGATGTTTTCGGTGCGGCGCTGGGCAGTGACGGTAACGCTTTGCAGCTCTGGCGCGGCAACGGCCTGGGCCAGCGCGGAACCGACCGGCAGCATGGCCGTCAGGGCCAGCATGGCGCCGTGGGCGCGCAGTACGCGCTGGTGCATCTTGGAGATCTTGATCATGAGTTTTCCTGGAAAAATTGCGTGCGATGAAGTGACCGTGCCTTGTCTCCTGCCCGCTGACGCGCATCCTTGGGATGTCTTTACATTGCCAGACTCAGATGGCCGCTATTTTCGAACAGGCAACCCATGAGGTGCAAGGACTTTATCTAGACGAAAGATTCGCAAACAACACTATTTTTCCATCGCTGGCCTTGCGGCGCGCGATATGATAACGATCACAACAACTCTTTCCAGGAGCGTACGTGTCCCACCCGACCATCTCGACCATTTCAACCATCTTCGCCGCCCTCGCGCTCGCCGCCGGTGGCGCCGGCGCTGCCGACACCCCCGTCGCGCCGGTCGCCGCCAAGGCTGCCTGGCAGGAAACGCGCCACGGCGAGGTTGTCACCGACGACTACCGCTGGCTGCAAAAGAAGGAAAACGCGGACGTCATTGCCCACCTGAATGCCGAAAATGCCTACACCGACGCGATGACGGCCGCCATCGCGCCGCTGTCGAACAAGTTGTACGCCGAGATCAAGGGACGCATGCAGGAGATCGACCTGTCGGTGCCGACCCGCAGGGGCGACTACTACTATTACAACCGCCTCGAAGCGGGCAAGCAGTACCAGATCATCTGCCGCCGCCCGGCCGGCGCCAAGATGGCCTACGACCCGGCCGCGCCGGAGGAAATCCTGCTCGACCAGAACAAGATGGCCGAGGGACATCAGTACTTCGCCGTGGGCAGCGTGCTGGTCAGCCCGGACGGCCGGCTGCTCGCGTATGCCACCGACACCACCGGCTTTCGCCAGTACACGCTGTTCGTCAAGGATCTGAAGAGCGGCCAGCTGCTGCCCGACAGCGCGCCGCGCGTGCAAAGCGCGGCATGGGCGGCCGACAACCAGACCCTGTTCTTCGTGCAGGAAGACGCTACCACCAAGCGCGGCGACCGCCTGCTGCGCATGAAGCTGGGCAGCGCGCCGGTGCAGGTATACCACGAGCCGGTCGAGCAGTTCGCCCTGCAGGTGGCCGCCACACGCGACAAGCAATTCATCCGGCTCGACATCGGCGCCACCGACACCAGCGAAGTTCGACTGCTGCCAGCCGGCCAGCCGCAGGGCGAGTTCGTTTCGCTGGGCCGCGAAAAGGGTCACCGCTACCGCGTCGACCACCGCGACGGCGAGCTGTTCATCACGACCAACAAGGACGCCAAGAACTTCCGCGTGGTAACCGCGCCGGCCAGCGCGCCGCAGCAGCAGAACTGGAAGCCGCTGCTGCGCCATGATGGCAAGGTACTGGTGCAAAACGTCGAAGCGTTCCGCGACTACCTGGTGGTCAGCGAAAAGACGCATGCCCTGAACCGCATGCGCATCTACGACTTTGGCAAGAAGACCTGGAAGAGCGTGAAGTTCGACGACCCGGTGTACCTGGCGCGCGGCGCCGGCACACCTGAATTTTCCGCCGGCGCCTACCGCGTGTCGTACCAGTCGCCGGTGACGCCGCCGACGGTGCTCGACGTCGACATGGCCACTGGCGCGCGCACCGTGCTCAAGCGCGAAGAAGTGGTCGGCGGCCATGATCCGAAGCGCTACGTCACGCGCCGCATGTGGGTCACCGCGCGCGACGGCGTCAAGGTGCCGCTGTGGGCGGTGTACCGCAAGGGCACGCGCTTCGACGGCAAGGCGCCGCTGCTGCTGTATTCGTACGGCTCATACGGCTATTCGACCGAGGCGACGTTCGCCAGCAAGCGCATCAGCCTGCTCGAGCGCGGCGTCATCTACGTGCAGGCGCACATCCGCGGCGGCACCGACATGGGCGAGCACTGGCACGAGGACGGCATGCTGATGAAAAAGAAGAACACCTTCAACGACTTCATCGACAGCGCCGAATTTCTGGTGAAGAACAAATGGACGTCGCCGGACCGCCTGATCATCGAAGGCGGCAGCGCCGGCGGCCTGCTGATGGGCGCGGTTGTGAACATGCGTCCGGACCTGTTTCGCGCGGTGCACGCGGCGGTGCCGTTCGTCGACGTGATGAACACGATGATGGACGCGTCACTGCCGCTGACGACCGGCGAGTACCTCGAATGGGGCGACCCGAACCAGAAGGCGGCGTACGACTACATGCGCAGCTACTCGCCGTACGACAATATCGAGCGCAAGAAGTACCCGGCGATGCTCGTCACGACCGGCCTGAACGACAGCCAGGTGATGTACTGGGAGCCGGCCAAGTACGTGGCCAAGCTGCGCGCGCACAAGACCGACAGCAATCCGCTGCTGCTCAAAACCAACATGGGCGCTGGACACGGCGGCGCGTCGGGGCGTTATGACGCCATTCGCGAGGGGGCATTCCAGATGGCGTGGATGCTGTCGCAGTGGGGGATAGTCGAATAAAAAAGCGCGGGCCGAACAAAAAGGCCTTGCGCGCTGTGAAATTACTAGATATGATTCGGGCCTCTTAAGACGTGGTGACAAACGTCTGAAGCAGATCTGATTAGAAGTGTGCGGGCGCTTAGCTCAGTTGGTAGAGCGGAGCCCTTACAAGGCTTAGGTCGGGAGTTCGAGCCTCTCAGCGCCCACCAAATCAGAGACTGATTCATGATCAGCGGTACCGATCAGAGTAATACGGAGTGGTAGTTCAGTTGGTTAGAATACCGGCCTGTCACGTCGGGGGTCGCGGGTTCGAGTCCCGTCCGCTCCGCCAGCATTGAAGATAAGGGCCCGATTCGTCGGGCCCTTTTTCTATTGTGGATTTCACCGCATATGCACGTCGTCGTGCAATCAGATCGGCACACCTTGGCCCACGCATACGTGACGTTTCGGATTCGCCTGGCGCGCCACGCGCTGGCCGACTTCATCGCCAGCTTCAAAAGCTCCGGCGAGATCGTCGTACTGGTATTCGGCCAGGTACTGATCGGCCTGTTCGCGCTGATCGCGATGCCGCCGATGGCCGCCAGCGCCCTCCCCTTTTATCAATCGATTCCGCTGCTGTTCGCGCACGGCGTCGCCATGAGCGCGCCGCTGTTCCTGCTGCGCCGGCGCGTGCTGCCGCAGGACGTGGTGCACGCGATGCATCCATTGCCGATCCCGCGCCGCACAGCGCTGGCGGCCGATGCGCTGGTGGCCGCCATGTTGGCAGGACCGCTCGCGCTGGCATACGCGGTGTCCGCCGCGATCTGGATGCTCCAAGGCCCCGAATGGCTGCTTGCCGAACGCGCCTTGCCCGCGACCGCTTTCTCTTTCGCCGTCACCTGCGCCTTTTCGGGCGCGATGCTGAACCTGCGCGCGCGCGGCCCGCGTCCAAGCCCGCCGCCGCGCCGGCTCGCCGCTACCTCTTTCGGCGAACCGTGGCGTCCGCGCACCGTGTATCTCTGGCACCGCTTGTTCTGGCTGCCTTTCTGGCGCGGCGATAACGTCATCGGATGGCAGCAGTCGTTGCTGCTGCTTGGCGCAGTCGGCAGCGCGCTGGCATGGACGATGGCGCCGGCCGGCATCCCGCGCGCAGTACTCGACCTGGCCACCAGCGCCGCACTAATTCTGCTGGCCGACCGCGGCGACAAAGCAGTGCGCGAACAGCTTGGCGTGGTGCGCCCGATTATGGCGGCCTGGCCGTTGCGGCGGCGCGCGCTGGAACTGGGCGCGCGCGCGTTCACGCTGGCACCGGTGCTGCTGGCGCTCACGCTGTTGTTCGGCGCCGGACTGGCCGTCGGCATCTGGGACCGGACGGCGGGACGTGTGTATCTCACGCTGGCCGTGGTGGCGCCCTTGCTGCTGGTGGCGATCCCCCGCTTCAACCCGCGCGCGCGGGTCGGACTGGTGGTCGCGTCGATCGTCATACTCACTGCGGTAGGAAGCGAAATATGGAACTGAAGGTGGAGGGACTGCGTTTTCACTTCGACACGCGGCCGGTGTTTGCCGGCTTTTCGGTCGCGCTGGCGCCGGGCATCACCTGGCTGCGCGGAGCCAACGGCAAGGGCAAGACGACTTTGCTGAAGCTGCTGGCGGGCGCGCTGGCGCCGGCGGCCGGCAGTATCGCGATGAACGGCGTGGACAGCGCGCGGGCGCCGCTGGCATACCGGCTCTCCAGCTTCTACTGCGGCGGCGAGAGCCCCGACCTGCCGTGGCTGACGGTGACGGAGTGGATCGACCTGCACCTGGCGCTGTATCCGGCCACGCGCGGGCAGGCGCTCAAGGCGCAGCTGGCGGCGTTCGGGATCATGGACGTGCTGTCGCAGGCGCTCACCACGCTGTCGCTGGGCCAGCACAAGAAGCTGCAGCTGGCGCTCGCGCTGGCGTTGCCGGTGACGCTGCTGTTGATCGACGAACCGTTTAACGGGTTGGACGCGGCCGGCATGGCCTATCTGCGCGAGGAGTTGGAACAGCGCGCGGCGGCCAGAGAAACGTGCATCGTGCTGACCAGCCACCTGGATCCGCAGCTAAGTGTGGCGTGCGTGCTTGATCTGGATACGTACGTCTGGCCAGGGGTCAGGACTTGAGCTGGTCAGACCGCTAGAACCCTAATCCAGCGGCACCACGCGGTCGCCCTCGCCCGGCTTGCAGCCTTCGGCGATCGGCGTCCAGCCGCGGTGCACGACAACCTGGCGGCCATCGTGGCATAGCTCGATGCGCTCGCTGCCGGCCACCCGCTCGCGCACAAACGCTTCCACCGTGGTCGGCAAGCTCACGCGCAGCAGCATGGCGTCGCGATCTTCCGCCGGATGGTCGTCAAGGTGCAGAAACGGCACGAAAGCTGCAGCCATCATCAGCAAGCGCGAACCGACTGCGATCGGCTCCGGCTCGTACTGCACCAGCCGCAGCCAGTCCTGCGCACGCGAGCGCAAACCGTCGCCGGCGGCCAGGTCACCCCACGCCACGGCCAGCATCTCCATCACCCACTGGTTGCAGTTCTGGTAAAGCACGCTGAACGCATACGCATTCGCGCTGTAGTCGGCCGCCACCAGGTCGAGCACGCGCGGCGTATCGAGCGCGGCCTGACGCAACGTTGCGCCAGCAACGGCCGGCAGCCGCACGATCGACACGTAGCCAAGCGCGGGATTGTCGATGCCCATCGCGAAGCCGGCCACGCCCTGGTCGAAGATGCGCGGGCGCCGCTCGTCGCAAGCGTAGTACAGCTGGCGCGCCGACCAGACGCCGGCGCCATCGCGCGAGGCGACCGCGGTATGGGAGTAACGAATCTGAAAGCGCGACAGGTCAAGGCCGGAGCGGCTCACCAGTGCGGCGTCGCCGCCATCCTGGCCAAGCTCCTCGCGCACGACCGCGGCAAAGCGCAGCAGCTTGTCTTGCTGGCTGGCCGTCAGCGGCTGCGTACGGTCGCAAAACGCCGGCGACAATGTGCCGGAGGACGCCTGCGCGCCGCCGGCGGCAATCAAGCCTGCCAGCGCCAGCAGTGCGGCAAATTTCACAACGCGACTTTGCGCGGCGCCAGTTCGTTGTAGATCTTGTCTTCGAGCACGAGGAAGAATGCCTGGCGCGTGTCGGCGCGGGCGAACTCGATGCCGTACGAACGGTTCTGCGCGTGGATCATGTCGCCGCGCGTCAGCCCCTGGGCGGCGAACACGGCCTGCGGCAGGTCGAGCACGATGCGCTGCTGCGGATCGCCCGCCTGCATGGCAACGCGGGTACTGCCGGCGCGCCCCGGGGTCTGGTCGATGTCGATGATCTGGTAGTTGCCGTCGGCACGGCGGTTGTCGCCGGTCGAACTGTTGCTCGATCCCTGGAACGAGTCGGACACGCTGCCGCTGGAGGCCGAACCGGCGGACGACGCCGACGAGGTGAAGCTGCCGCCGTGCGCATGCACGGCGACGCCGAGGGCGGCGGCGAGGAGGGCGCCGCGCAGGGTGTGAGACGTCATGGAAAATCCTTGGTCGAAATGGTGGGCGGCGCTAACTGCGCGTGAATACTGAAGAATATAACAGGCTGCGCGGCAGAGCGCGACCCTCAGCGGCCAATCGGCGCGCCGCCGCTGTGGCATCGGCGCCGCATCGGTCAGCAGGCTACGTGCAGGCTTGGCGCGCCGATCTCCACGCGGTCGCGCCCGGCGCTTTTGGCCGCGTACAGCGCGTGATCGGCGCGCGCCAGCGCCGAGTTGATATGCTCGTTGGGGCCGATCACCACCACGCCGATGCTCACCGTCATCGTGTACTGGTTGCCGCTGGTGGGCAGCACGGCCGCCGACACCGCGCTGCGCAGCCGCTCTGCGGCCTGCTTGGCGCCTTCGAGGTCGGTGCCCGGCAGCACCAGCGCAAATTCCTCGCCACCGAGCCGGCCCATGATGTCGTGCTCGCGCAAGGCAGTGCGGGCGGTGTCGGCGAACACGCACAGCGCTTCGTCGCCGGTGGCATGGCCGAAGCGGTCGTTGAGCTTCTTGAAGTGGTCGATGTCGATCATCATCAGCGAGATCGGGCTGCGCAGGCGTGCCGCCAGCAGGCGCGCGCTGTCGGTACGCTCGAAGAAGGCGCGGCGGTTCACCAGGCCCGTCAGGCTGTCGGTGGTGGCCAGCAGCGCCATCGTGCGGTCGTCGTCCTCCTTGCACAGCAGCAGGAAGCCGAAGCTGTTGACGATCATCAGCAGGAAACCGGCGACGAACGTCATGCTGTTGACCAACCCCGGCGTGAACATCGTCATCTGGCCTTGCACCATGCCGGTGTAGCCGCGCAGGCTGATGGCGCAGAAGAAGATCAGGTCGTTGACACCGATCAAGCGTCGCAACAGCGAATAGCTCTTGTCGGGACGCAACAGAATCCACGCCATGGCGCCGGTGTAGAGCGCGATGATGATCGACATCAGCACCATCGCCTGGTTGCTCGACGCCCCACCGTAGCGGGCGCTATGAAAGATCAACATCGCCAGCAGCGTGCACGGCACCAGCACCGGCTTCCAGCCAGCGAAGCGGAAGAAAATGCAATACGCGGCCAGTTCGAGGGCGGTGCCGACTATCATGGCGGTATTGGCGAACAGCGGCACGACAAAGTAAGGCAGGTCGGGATACAGCCAGCCGAGCAAGTGGGCGCAACCGAGCACCACCTTGGCCCAGGCCCACACGCGCAGCGCCGGGGGCATGGGGGCCGAACGCGCATAGCCAGCCACCAGCATGGCGAAGCCAATATTGCCGATGGCGAGCACCAGCATAAAGGTCCTGATATCGATCACTGCCATTCCTCGTGGGTGGGGCGAGCCTGTTGCTAATTTTTTGGCAACAACGGGGCCGTTGGACTGCACGAATCGTGGGTGCGATCCGACGCTGAGACAGATGCATAAATCATACCATGTGTTTCCGTAAAGAACTATATCACACGGAATTTGGAAGGGGTGTTTTGATTTAGTGCGGGAATTCTAATTTTGACCCGGGTCACGGCGAAAACGGCATATCGCGCGCCGGGCGTTGCACCCGGCGCGAGTTGGCACTTACTTGCGGCCGGCGCGGCCTTTTTGCTGCGGCGCCGCGGCGGCCTTCGGCTTGGTCTTGATGGTCGCCAGGATCGACGGCCGCACCTTTGACTCGGGAGCGATGAACGGCGTCGGCGCAATCGTCCGCGCGCTGACGCGCTTGGGCGCCGCGGCGAACTTGTCGAGCGTGCCGGCGCCCGACGTCTGGCGCTTGCGCTCGCCGGCGGCCAGGCCGCCGTCTTCGGACGCCTGCCAGCTCGGCACCAGGTGCTTGTCGCCATTGCCGATCAGGTCGCCACGGCCCATCTTGACCAGCGTCTCGCGCAGGATCGGCCAGTTGGCCGGGTCCTGGTAGCGCAGGAACGCCTTGTGCGCGCGCCGCACCTTGCCGCTCTTGGCAGTCTCGACCACTTCGGAATCGGCCGTCACTTTCTTCAGCGGATTCTTGCGCGAGTGGTACATCGTCGTCGCCATCGCCATCGGCGTCGGCATGAAGGTCTGCACCTGGTCGAGCTTGAAGTTGTTCTTCTTCAGCCACAGCGCCAGGTTCAGCATGTCCTCGTCCGTCGTGCCAGGGTGGGCGGCGATGAAGTAAGGAATCAGGTACTGCTTCTTGCCCGCTTCGAGCGAAAACTTGTCGAACATCGCCTTGAACTCGTCGTAGGCGCCGATGCCCGGCTTCATCATCTTCGACAAGGTGCCTTCTTCGGTGTGCTCCGGCGCGATTTTCAGCAGGCCGCCGACGTGGTGGGTCACCAGCTCCTTGACGTACTCGGGCGAACGCACCGCCAGGTCGTAGCGCAGCCCCGAGCTGATCAGCACTTTCTTGATGCCCGGAATGGCGCGCGCCTTGCGATACAGCGAGATGAGCTTGCTGTGATCGGTGCCGAGGTTGACGCAGATGGTCGGGTACACGCACGACAGGCGGCGGCACGATTCCTCGATCGTCTTTTCCTTGCAGGCCAGGCGATACATATTGGCGGTCGGGCCGCCCATGTCGGAAATGGTGCCGGTGAAACCTTTTGTCTTGTCGCGGATGTGTTCGATCTCGCGCAGGATCGACGGCTCGCTGCGGCTCTGGATGATGCGCCCTTCGTGCTCGGTGATCGAGCAGAAGGTGCAGCCGCCGAAGCAGCCGCGCATGATGTTGACCGAGAAGCGGATCATGTCCCACGCGGGAATTTTCGCCTTGCCGTAGCTCGGGTGCGGCGCGCGCGCGTAGTTCATGTCATACACGCCGTCCATCTCGTCCATGGCCAGCGGCAACGGCGGCGGGTTGAGCCAGACGTCGCGTTCGCCGTGCGCCTGCACCATCGCGCGCGCGTTGCCGGGATTGCTTTCCAGGTGGAACACGCGTGAGGCGTGCGCGTACATCACCGGGTCGTCCTTGACGACGTCGTAGGCCGGCAGGCGCACCACGGTCTTGTCGTGCTTTTCCTTGGCCAGCGCCAGGCGCTCTTCGCGCGACATGATGCGGATCGGCTTGATCACGTCCGGCGCGGCGGCGGCGTTGTCGGTGGCGCAGGCTGTCTTGTCTTCCTGGGCCATCGCGTATGGATCGTGATGGGCGTCGACCTTGCCGGGCACGTCCACGCGCGTCGAGTTCGCCACGCTCCAGTCGTCGCCCGGCAGCCAGCCGGCGGGCGCCATGAAGGCGGTGCCGCGCAGGTCGCGGATGTCGCGGATGTTTTCGCCGGCCGCCAGGCGGTTGGTCAGGTCGACCAGCGCGCGCTCGGCGTTACCGAACAGCAGCAGATCGGCCTTCGAATCGGGCAGCACCGAGCGGCGCACCTTGTCGGACCAGTAATCATAATGGGCGATGCGGCGCAGGGACGCCTCGATCGAGCCGATGATGACCGGCACGTCGGGGTAGGCTTCGCGGGCGCGCTGGGCGTACACGGTGACGGTGCGGTCGGGCCGCTTGTTCGGCTCGCCGTTGGGCGTGTAGGCGTCGTCGGAGCGGATCTTGCGGTCGGCCGTGTAGCGGTTGACCATCGAGTCCATGTTGCCGGCGGTGACGCCGAAATACAGGTTCGGCTTGCCGAGCGCGCGAAACGGCTCGGCCGACAGCCAGTCCGGCTGGGCGATGATGCCGACCCGATAGCCCTGCGCCTCGAGCAGGCGGCCGACCAGCGCCATGCCGAAGCTCGGGTGGTCGATATAGGCGTCGCCGGTGACGAGGATGACATCGCACGAATCCCAGCCGAGCGCGTCCATTTCGGCGCGGGACATCGGCAGAAAAGGCGCAGAGGCAGCGCGGCTAGACCGCTTCGGGACGGTCGCAAACAGGTTGATTGGGGAGCTCATTGGGCAGCATTGTACCGGAAAACGCCGGTGAAAGCCGCGAGGCAGGCAGTTTCCCTTGCCAACCTGTGAACAAAAACGCTTATTTTTCAATAACTTGCGGGTCCGGGGTCTGACCCCGGAGGGTCAGCCCCCGGTTTTGACGGTGGCCCGACTAGATGCCCATGTTGGCCAGGATGGTGCCCAGCTCGCGCAGCGCCGGCTCCAGGCGCGGGTGCTTGGCGGCGAACTTGGCGGTGATTTCCTGCGAGCGCTCGGCCAGGCCGTAGGTCGTGGTTTCTTCCTCAGCTTCGACGCCGGCGTCTTCGGCCATGCGGCGATCGAGCAAGGTCTTGATGTCGCCGTCCAGCTGGCGCAGCAAGTCTTTCAGTTCCGCATCCACCTCGCCCGTGCTGGCCAGGTCGGCGTGCAGGGTCTTCAGATGCTGCTTCAGGTTCGATGCGTTTTCGTTCAACATGGTCGTCTCGCTTTATGGGGTGAACTGCGTCTGCAGGTATAACTCTTCGACCTTGGTGCGGGCCCACGGCGTCTTGCGCAGAAACTTCAGGCTCGACTTGATGCTCGGGTCGCTGACGAAGCAGTTGATGTCGATGCGCTTGCCGAGCTGGTCCCAGCCGTAGTGGTCGACCAGGCGCGTCAGGATTGCTTCTAAGGTGATGCCGTGTAATTCCTGAACACTCATTGCGGCGGAGTTTCCTTGGGTTGTTGTGAGAAAGTATATACCGAAGCAGCAGCCAACTGGTGTTCACAAAGATGGGGTCCCCGCCTGCGCCAGGCCCCCATTTCGCGCAAACCGAATCAGTTCGCCGTCAGCCCGCGCTTTTCGAGCAGCGGCTCGATCTTCGCTTCGCGGCCGCGGAAGCCGCGGTACATTTCCATCGCATCCATCGTGCCGCCGCGCGCGAGCAGCTTCTTGCGGAAGTGGTCGCCATTCTTGCGCGTCAGCCCGCCGTTTTCCTTGAACCATTCGACGGTGTCGGCGTCGAGCTTCTCGGCCCACAGGTAGCCGTAGTAGCCGGCCGAGTAGCCGCCGGAGAACACGTGCGAGAAATAGGTGCTGCGGTAGCGCGTCGGCACCGGCCCGAAATCGACGCCGGCTTCCTTCAGCGCGGCCGCTTCGAACGCGAGCACGTCCGTCGGCACCTGGTTCACGCCGACCTGGTGCCAGCGCTGGTCAAGGATCGACGCGGCCAGGTACTCGGTGGTGCGGAAGCCTTCGTTGAACTTCTTGGCTGCCAGCACCTTGTCGAGCAGTTCCTGCGGCATCGGCGCGCCGGTCTGGTAATGCTTGGCGTAGTTGCGCAGCACTTCCGGCCACACCGCCCACATTTCGTTGACCTGCGACGGGAACTCGACGAAGTCGCGCGGCACGCGGGTGCCGGAGAAGCGCGGATACTTCACGTCGGAAAACATGCCGTGCAGCGCGTGGCCGAATTCGTGGAACAAGGTGCGCAGCTCGTCATACGTCAGCAAGGTCGGCTCGCCGGCGCTCGGCTTCGGAATGTTGAGGTGGTTGCCGATCACCGGATGGGTGCCCAGCAGGCGCGACTGGCCGACGTAGGCATTCATCCACGCGCCGCCGCGCTTGTTGCCGCGCGCGTACATGTCGGCAATGAAAATGGCGAGCTGCTTGCCGTTGGCATCGAACACGTCGAACACGCGCACGTCCGGATCGTACACCGGCAGGTCCTTGCGCTCCTTGAACGACAGGCCGTACAGCTTGCCGGCGGCGAAGAACACGCCGTCGGTCAGCACGCTGTTGAGTTCGAAGTACGGGCGCAGCTGCGCCTCGTCGAAGTTGAAGCGCGCCGCGCGCACCTTGTCGCTGTAGAACGACCAGTCCTGGGCGGCGACCTGGAAGCCGCCCTTGTCGGCATCGATCACCTTCTGGATCTCGGCCGCTTCCTTGCGCGCGTTGGCCACCGCCGGCTTGGCGAATTCGCCGAGCAGCTTGTTGACGGCGCCGGTGTCGCGCGCGGTCTGGTCTTCCAGCACGTAGGCGGCGTGGCTCGGGTAGCCGAGCAGCGCAGCGCGTTGGGCGCGCAGCGTGGCCAGCTTGACGATGATGGCGCGGTTGTCGAAATCGCCGCCCTTGCTGCCGCGGCCGAGCGATGCTTCGAGCAGGCGCTGGCGCGTGGTGCGGTTGGTCAACACGGCCAACGATGCCTGGCCGCTGGTGTTGACGACTGGCACGACGAACTTGCCGGCGAGGCCGCGCTTGGCCGCTTCGGCGGCCGCGGCGTCGATCGCCTTTTCGGTCATGCCGGCCAGTTCGGCGCGGGTGTCGACCACCAGCGCGGACGCGTTCGCTTCCTTCAGCACGTTCTGGCTGAACGTTGTCTGCAGGCTAGCCAGTTCGGCGTTGAACGCCTTCAGCTTGTCCTTGTCGGCGGCCGACAGGCGCGCGCCGGCACGGACGAAGTCGGTGTTGTAGCGCTCCAGCAGGTGCAGCGACTCGGCGTCGAGGCCCAGCTTGGCGCGCTTGTCGTGCAGCGTCTTGATGCGCGCGAACAGCTTCGGGTTCAGGCGGATGGCGTCGCTGTGGGCGGCCTGTTTCGGCGCCAGGTCGCGGTCGAGCGCCTGCATCGTCTCGTTGGTGTTGGCGCCGGACAGGTTGCCGAACACGCTGCTCACGCGCGACAGCAACTGGCCGGAACGCTCCATCGCAACAATCGTGTTTTCAAACGTGGCCGGCTTTGGATTGTTGGCGATCGCGGCGATTTCCAGTGCATGGACGCGCATGCCTTCGGCGAAGGCCGGGGCGAAGTCTGCGTTCTTGATCTTGTCGAAGGCGGGATACTGGAATGGCAGCGGGCTTTGCTTGGCGAACGGGTTGCTGGCGTCAAAGGCGGCAACGGGGGCGGCTGCGGGGGCGGCGACGGCGAAAGGTGTTGCCAGTGCGGTAGCGATCAGCAGGAGTTGTGGTCGGGTCATGGTTTTTTCTTGGCTAATTTGGTGTGGTAGGCCCCCCCTGCGCGGGAACGACTCCTCGCGCGGGCGGGGGCCCCATTCTGTTGCTTAGTGTGTTTACTGGGCCGTCAGGCCGCGGCGCTCGAGCAGCGGCCCTATCTTCGCATCGCGACCGCGGAACGAGTGGAACATGTCCATCGCATCCATCGTGCCGCCGCGCGACAGCAGCGTCTTGCGGAAGTGGTCGCCGTTCTTGCGCGTCAGGCCGCCGTTTTCCTTGAACCACTCGACCGTGTCGGCGTCGAGCTTTTCGCTCCACAGGTAGGCGTAGTACCCGGCCGAATAGCCGCCGGAGAAACTGTGCGAGAAGTACGTCGTGCGGTAGCGCGGCGGCACCGGCGCGAAGTCGATGCCGGCTTCCTTCAGCGCGGCCGCTTCAAAGCTGAGCACGTCGGTCGGCACCTGCGCCGGCGTCAGCTGGTGCCAGCGCTGGTCGATCAGCGAAGCGGCCAGGTACTCGGTCGTCATGAAGCCCTGGTTGAATTTCTTCGCGGCGACGACCTTGTCGAGCAACTCCTTCGGCATCGGCGCGCCGGTCTTGTAGTGGCGGGCGTAGTTGGCCAGCACTTCCGGCCACAGCGCCCACATTTCGTTGACCTGCGACGGATACTCGACGAAGTCGCGCGGCACGTTGGTGCCGGAAAAGCGCGGGTACTTCACGTTCGAGAACATGCCGTGCAGCGCGTGGCCGAACTCGTGGAAGGTGGTCTTGACTTCATCGTAGGTCAGCAAAGTCGGTTCGCCCGCCGGCGGCTTCGGAATGTTGAGGTGATTGGCCACCACCGAGCGCGTGCCCATCAGGCCCGACTGCGACACGTATTCGTTCATCCACGCGCCGCCCTGCTTGTTGCTGCGCGCGTACATGTCGGCCAGGAAAATAGCCAGCTGCTTGCCGTTCGCATCGAACACATCGAACACGCGTACGTCCGGGTTGTACACCGGCAGGTCCTTGCGCTCCTTGAAGGTCAGGCCGTACAGCTTGCCTGCGGCGAAGAAGACGCCCTTCTCGAGCACATTGTTCAGCTCGAAATAAGGTTTCAGCTGGTTCTCGTCGAAGTTGAACTGCGCCGCGCGCACCTTGTCGGTGTACAGGTCCCAGTCCGCCGCCGAAATCTGGAAGGTGCCCTTGTCGGCAGCGATCATCTTCTGGATTTCGGACGCTTCCTTGCGGGCATTGGTGACGGCCGGCTTGGCCAGCTCGGCCAGCAGCTTGTTGACCGCGCCGGTGGTCTTGGCGGTCTGGTCTTCGAGCGAATAGGCGGCGTAGTTCGGATAGCCGAGCAGGGCCGCGCGTTCAGCGCGCAGCTTGGCCAGGCGGGTGACGACAGTGCGGTTGTCGAACTCGCCGCCGCGGCTGCCGCGCGCCATCGACGCCGCCATCAGGCGCTCGCGCACCGCGCGGTTGGTCAGCAGCGCGGTTGGCGGCTGGCCGGTGGTGTTGATCAGCGCGACGACAAACTTGCCGTCCATGCCGCGCTTTTTCGCTTCGGCCGCGGCGGCGTCGATGGCCGCCTCCGACATGCCGGCCAGCTCGGCGCGGGTGTCGACGACCAGCGCCGACGCATTGATTTCTTTCAGCACGTTTTGGGTGAACGTCGTCTGCAAGGTGGCGATTTCGCCGTTGAACGCTTTAAGCTTGATCTTGTCGGCAGCGGAGAGCTTGGCGCCGGCGCGGACGAAGTCCTTGTTGTAGCGTTCCAGCAGGTAGGCCGATTCGGCATCGAGGCCGAGCTTGGCGCGCTTGTCGTACAGCGACTTGACGCGCTGATACAGCTTGGGATTGAGGAAGATGGCGTCGTTGTGCGCGGCCAGCTTCGGCGACATTTCACGGTCGATCTCGTCGAGCTTGTCGTTGGTGTTGGCGCCCTGCAGGTTGGCGAACGTCGCCGCCACGCGCGTGAGCAACTGGCCCGAACGCTCCATCGCGACGATCGTGTTGTCGAACGTTGCCGGCTTCGGATTGTTGGCGATGCCGTCGATCTCGCGCAGTTGCTCGCGCATGCCCGCGGCGTAGGCCGGCAAGAAATGCTCGTCCTTGATCTTGTCGAAGGCCGGGTAATGGAACGGCAACGTGCTCAGTTTGGCAAACGGGTTCGACGCTTCCAGCGCGGCCACAGGGGCGGCCGGCGCGGCAAACACGGGTTGGATGAAGGCGAGACTGGCGGCAACGATCAGCAGGTGTGGACGGTTCATGGCATCTTTCACGGGCGCTTGGGGACGCTGCCGCTCGGTAAGCGGCAGCACATGTGTTCGTGATGATATCAGGATGACCTGGCGGCGTCACTGCGGCGAAGCGTCAGTGTTTCAGGCGGCTTTCGATGCGGCTGTCGGGGATCAGCCACATGATGGCCACACATATGTAGGTGGCAAAGCCGAGCATCGGATGCAGCAGCGACAGGCCGATGCCGAGTATGTACAGCACGATCGAGATCAAGCCTTTGCGGTCGCTGCCGATTGCCTCGGCCAACGCGGCGTTTTCCTTGTGATGCGCAATCAGGCTGCGCGCCAGGATGGCGTAGGCGATCGCGCACATCAGCAGCACGACGCCGTAGGCGGCGACGGGCATGGTTTCGAAATGGTTCTCGCCCATCCAGCCGCTGACGAAGGGCAGCAGCGACAGCCAGAACAGCAGGTGCAGGTTGGCCCACAGCACGCGCCCGCTCACTTGCTGCACCATGTGCAGCATGTGGTGGTGATTGTTCCAGTAGATGCCGACATAGATGAAGCTGAGGATGTAGCTGCCGAGGATCGGCAGCAGCGGCAGCAGCACGTCGAAGCCGGCGCCGTGCGGCACTTTTAGTTCGAGCACCATGATGGTGATGATGATGGCGATCACGCCGTCGCTGAACGCTTCAAGTCGATTTTTGCCCATTGATTATTTCCTCCGTTCGTACACCAAGCGCCAAAAGGGCATAGCCGGTTTCCGGCGGCGCAGTTTAGATAGACACGTCTTGTACGTGCATTTTGTTCTCATACTCGTCTAGTTGACCAATGCATGGCAACGCTTCTCATTGAAAGCGTTCGTTCCCAATTTCTGGAACCGCGGGCAGCCCTGCGCTCTTGATTGCCAACCTCAATTTTTCGCATCGGGCCAATGTCGCGTGCTTTCCATCGGCATCCGATGCGTTGACTCCCCACCTGATGGCCAAAATGCTCTTTTTTGGAAGCGCCTTAAGTGCTGCCAACAGTTCTTGTTCGGACTGATATTTCGCGCCGTTCAATTCATAGTCCATCGGCGAGACGGATATCCAGATAATCGAACGCGCAAGTTCGCTATACGATATTGGACGCCCGTCCTTGTCGACAATGACATTGGGCGCACGAAGGAACAGTGCCCACAACGCGATTCCCAGCATGGAAAACAGGAATACCACGATCAATGAACCGATGATCCATTGGCGCAGCATCTCAATTACCTAACTGAGGGATGCATTGGAAGGCCAGGTCCTGCAGGCCCAAATAAAATGGGTAACTTCGCCCCGCGCCAAATCGAGCAGGACAATTCCTGCGAATTGCCACATAAGATAATTTTTTCATTAGTTGATCTGTCGTCAGGC
The DNA here is from genome assembly GCF_002760655.1 of Massilia eurypsychrophila. GTDB lineage: Bacteria > Pseudomonadota > Gammaproteobacteria > Burkholderiales > Burkholderiaceae_D > JAFCUW01. Next base: position 110,547 of record NZ_PDOC01000001.1, read on the forward strand.
CGACCAGCTTAATCGCTCGTCTCGGTGCGCTAATTATAATGTTAAGCCGAGCAGAGATCCGATAGCATATCGCTTGCGTCCGGAGGCGGAAAATCTGAGACACGGAATCTTAGCTTTCATGCAGCTGTCCGTGTCGAAGGCATCGGAGGAAAGCCAGTCAGCAAAGTCATGGGTATGTGCGGACATGAAGACCTAGACGCGCTCAACGCGTTGGCCGGGGCCGGCCAACTCATGATAAATGTCGTCCAGATAGATCCCGATTTCCTCAGCTTCCATCGTCGAAGGAATAACGATCTCATTCACCCGCGCACGTTTCCCAGGTGCGGGGTGATAAACCACCCAACCATCGTTCTCGCGCCGCACATCAAGTTGAAAACGGCCGTAGATATTGAAAATCATAATGCGCTCCAGGCGATTGTCACTAGCGAATTCCCGCCAACATTTGGTCGACCTATGCAAGCTTAGCAGTGCCCGTTGACAATGGCGGCAGATTGCACCCGGCCGGTAGCCTGAGGTTACCAGGAATTGTCGTCTGATTTGCCCCGATCATCAGTTGAATAAGCGCCGCTTTAGATCCGAGACCTTCTACTTTCAACTTTACGTTACCAAACCGTGGTGGAATCGCTGGGATCGAACCGTCTGGCCCAACCTTCAAAATACGGTCCACATGGGAGACGCAGCACCAGTCGATAGCGCGAACAGAAAATTTATTGCGCCGCCGGGCTTGAGCGCCGTCTCATGTCGCGACGACGTGGCTGCTGTGGCCCGCAAGCACTTCCCACCCGGCGCTCGTTGAATGGCGCCAGACCCGCGTGTACCGAAGATCGGCGGCAAAGGGCCCCTCGTCGTACGTGCCCGTCATCTTCATGCGCACGGACACGACCGCCAATTGAGGCGTGGCGCTGATCTTCATTTCGGACGGTTGGAGGTGATCGAGTTTCAGCAGCCCGGAGCGGTGCGCGTCGAGGTCATCTGCTTTGCTGAGCACGCGGCCCATGTGATCGGTGAAGATAAGGTCGGCCGCTATCAGCTGGTCGAGCGCGTCGCAGTCGGCGGCCAGCATGGCGATGCGCAGGCGTTCTTCGAGTGCGACGATCTGATCGACAACGTGGGAAGGCATATGCATGCTGGACCTCTGCGAAGTGATCGATGGCCCTACGATAGCACAATCACCATGTTGCACGATTCATAACCACATAAACTATTTCGCATTGTGGCCTTGGGCTTTGAGTGCGGCGACGATCCGCTCGCAATGGTCGCCCTGCACCTCGATGACGCCGTCCTTGACGGTGCCGCCGGATCCGCAGGCGGTGCGCAGCTGCTTGCCCAGCACGGCGAGCGCGGCCGCGTCGATCGCCAGTCCCTTGACGACGGTGACGCTCTTGCCGCCGCGGCCCTTGGTCTGGCGCGATACGCGCACCACGCCATCGCCGGCCGGCGCCACGCCGGCCTTGCAGGCGCATGCCGTCAGCGCTTGCCGGCATTGCGGGCAGGTGCGGCCCAGCTCGGTGGAATAGACCAAACCGCTGCTGGCATTTTTTGGGTTATTTTTCATTTTTGGACTTGCTGAAGGAATGGCGCAGCTTAGCAGACGCTCGGGCGCACAAAAAAGCCCTTTGCCCCGCAGCGCCACAGCTCAGCCTGCCGTGCGCAGCTTTCCATGCGTAAAAGCTATGATTAAATCTTTCACAAGATATCGGAGCTATTCCATGCTGAAGTCCACCCTACGCCTTGCCACCACTGCCGTCCTGCTACTGGCGTCGATCGGCGCGTCCGCGCAACCTGCGACGACCAAGCCGCTTGAGATCGCGGGTGTGTATCAAGAGCAGGTCGGCCCTGCCGCTCGCTGCGCGTCCAAATTCGGCGGCACCATTGCCGGCCACGGCCAGAGCGCGCTGCTCGGCCGTGTCGCGTTTATCGCCACCGACTGCATCACGCCGCAGCCGCCGCTGTTCAATTTTAGCGAAGGCCGCTTCGTTGTCGTCACCGCGTCGGGCGACCAGATCTTCGCGACCTACAGCGGCCAGTTCGTACCGACCGGCGTTGGCGCCAACTACGTCTTCAGCGGCGCCACGTTCCAGATCACCGGCGGCAACGGGCAGTATGCCAAGGCCTCCGGCGGCGGTGCGTTGAACGGCACCCAGGACATGGCGACCGGCATGGGCACCCTCAAACTGACCGGACAGATCCGTCACGCCGAAGGCAAGGAATTCACCGAGCGGCAGCTGAATCGCTTTAACTGATCAACCTGGTCGTTGCGGCAGGCAGCCAAGGCCGGCCAGGGTGCGCTCGACAGCCACATCGAGCGGGGTGTGCGGCTCGGCCCCTAGCTCGGCAAGCAGCTTTGCGTTATCCAGTCGAAAGGGCTGCCTCCACAGGTAACGCATGTCGTACAACTCGCGCAGCGTTTCGTTGAACGGGCCGGCCAAACGGACCAGCCACCAGGGGAAGGTGTTCAAACTGGCGTGCAGGCCATGCCGTGCGGCCACGCGCTGCACGGCGCGTCCGATCGCGCTGCCGTCAGCGTCCCAATGACCGCCGAAGTGAAAGCGGGCAAACGGCTCGAGCGTGCCGTGCCGTTCCACCAGCGCGACCATGGCAGCGGCAACGTCGGGCAGGTAGGCCCACTGGTGGCCGACACCGGGAAGACCGGGATTCGCGATCCCCGTGACGGGGCGTCCAGGCTTGACCAGCCCTTGCGCAAACCAGCTGTTGCCCGATTGCGGCCCGAAATAGTCGCCGGCGCGCACCACCAGGGCGCGCCCTCCGCGCTGGCAATACGCTTCCAGTTCCGCCTCCATCTGGGCGCGCAATTTTCCTTTCTGCGTAGCGGGATTTTGCGGCGCATCTTCGCTTGCCGCGAGGGCGACATCGGGGCCGTAGTTGTACACCGTACCGGGCAGCAGCACGAGGGCGCCGGAAGCTTCGGCGGCCGCGATGGTATTTCTCAGCATCGGCAATACTTGCCCGCCCCAGTTTCGGTAGCCGGCCGGATTGACCGCATGGACGATCAATTCGCAGCCGCGTGCAGCGGCCAGGACGTCGCCGGCAATCATGGCGTCACCTTGCAGCCAGCTTATCGCGCCGGCAGCGTTGTCCGCGGCTGGCTTGCGCGAAAGTGCCTTTACCTGCCAGCCGGCGATCAGCAGTTGACGCGCCACTTCGCCTCCAATTCCACCATTTGCGCCCAGTACCAGCGCCGTCTTTTGCGTTTTCATATTTTCTCCTTGATTGACGATGTGGCCATACTGCGGCACGCTGCGGTTAAAATAAATTGCATGACATCGGTGTGCAGCTATTCATTTTTGTATAGCCGGAGGGTTGATGACGAACGAGTGGGAGCTCTACCGTAGCTTCTTGAGTGTGTTGCGCGAGGGCTCGCTGTCGGGCGCTGCGCGCGTGTTGGGCATGGCGCAACCGACCGTGGGACGCCATATTGCGGCGCTGGAACGGGCGCTCGGTCTCGCACTGTTCACACGGTCACAGACCGGCCTGCTCCCTACCGAGGCCGCGCAGGCGCTGCACCCGCATGCCGAGGCCATGGAGAGCACGGCGGCCGCGCTGGAGCGCACCGCCGCCAGCTACGGCGATGGCGTGCGCGGCGTCGTCCGGGTGACGGCGAGCGAAGTCATCGGCGTGGAAGTGATGCCGGCAGTAATCACAAGCTTGCGCCAGCAGTATCCTGAGCTGAAAGTTGAGCTGGTCCTGTCGAACCGCGTTCAGGACTTGCTGCATCGGGAAGCCGATATCGCCGTGCGCATGACGCAACCGAAGCAAGAACAGCTGGTGGCGCGCCGCGTTGGAACCGTCGAGCTAGGCCTGCACGCGAGCAGCGACTACCTGGCCCGCTGCGGCGAACCGGCCACTCTGGCCGACCTGTCGCGGCACACCTTGATCGGCTACGACCAGGTCAGCCCCTTCGTGCGGGCAGCGTTGCAGCGCTGGCCACAGTTCCAGCGCGAACGCGTTGCCCTGCGCACCGACAGCGACGTGGCCCAGCTGGCGCTGATTCGTGCCGGCGCCGGTATCGGCATCTGCCAGAACGCACTGGCACGCCGCAGCACCCCAGCGCTGGTCCGGCTGCTGCCGGCCGAATTTTCGATGCTGCTGGAAACCTGGGTGACGATGCACGAAGACTTGCGCGACAGCCCGCGTTGTCGCGTCACCTTCGATGCCCTGGTGCAGGCGCTGACCGCTCACACCGACAGCGAGGCGCCTACTTCGTCGACCGGGAATCGATAAGCTTCGGGTCCTTCAGCAAGTCCATTTCGTAGTCGCCATCATCGACCAGCCGCTCGCCGCCGGGGAACTTTCCCAGGCCCATCGTGCGGCCCATCGACAGCAGCAAACTCTGGCCGGGCGCCGCGCGCTCGGGCGCCAGCTGGTACACCGGGTCGGCGAATGCCGCCGCCGGCGTCGTGATGGTCCAGCCCATGTCGGTGAACTGGGCGATGATGTCGTCGAGCCACAGCGCGTTGACGAGGTTGTGATGCAGCAGCAAGACCTGGGCGATATCGCGGCCCTGCAACTGTTGCGACAAGGCGCGGTATGCCAGCGCGCGCTGTTTCACATGCGCCAGGTACAGCTGCCGCAGCGGCGCCAGCTCGGCTTGTGGGTTCTTGCTGAGCATGGCGCGCAGCTTGTCGTCGAAGCGCCAGTCGCTCGTGTCGAGGCTGACGTAGGCATTGCGATAGCCTTGCTGGCGCAGGAAGGCGCGCATGCCGTCGCGCTTTTCCGGCGTATTGCCTTCGCGCAGATAGGTGTAGCGGAACCACTTCTGATAGCCCGGCAAGGTGCGCACGATGGCGTCGCAATCGAGAATCTCCTGCTGGTACTGGGCCAGGCTGACCTTGGCGCCATGCAGGTCGGGATGGGTCATCGTGTGGTTGCCGAGCACATGGCCGGCTTGCCCCCAGGCTTTTGCCAACGCGTACCCTTCCGGGCGATTGGCGCCGTGGCCGGCGGTGACGAACAGTGCCGCTTGCACCTTGCGCCGCGCCAACGTGTCGAGAATGGCCTGGTTGCGCTGTTGCGCGGTCAGGCGCGGCGTCTCGCTCAACTGCGGACCGTCATCGAACGTGAATGCGACCGATTGCGCGAAGGCCGTGCCGGCCAGCGCCAGCATCGCCGCGGCGACTGCCAGACGTATCAGGGATCTACCCCTTGCCGCCCCGCTCAATAGTGGGGTGGTACGTCGTTGACCGGATTCGGACCCGACTGCGCATTGTTGCGGATGTGCTCGGCCAGCTGGCTGACCATCGCTTCGAGCTGGTCGATGCGGCGGCTCTGCTGGATGACCACATCGTTGAGCGACTCGACCATGTCTTCCTGGTGCGCCAGCTTGATTTCGATATCGACAAAACGGTCTTCGTTACTCACGGCCTACCCCTGGTGCAAAAGCTGCATTATGCCGGACGATTGGATTGACCGGCTGTGAGCGCTAACGCACGGACGCGCGTTTCATTCCAATGCAATATGTGCCGATGGAAACTTCTTCACTCCTTATGGACACCTCAGCCAACGATGCAGCCAGGCCAAACGCGCCCACGGTCGCGCCGTTGCGCGCGACCGGACGCCCGGATCACCTGACCGCGCAAAAAGTCGAGGTAGCAATCATTTTGCAGGCAATGCTGGGCACGCCCAGCGCCGCGGAATACCTGGCGACGAATGCCGTCGATCCGGCGGTGGTATCGCGCGTGCTGTATCAGCCGCAATTTCGCCGCGGCCGGCACGACGCACAAGGCGTGCGCTGCTAACCCACACGCCGCAGACATCGCCAACGCCGTACAGTCGCCGCAAATAACGTCATCCCCGCGTTCCGGTTTCCCCGTCGTCAGGTGGCCGGCGGTTTCGGCGTCGCCAGCAGCGCCTTCAAACTTGCCAGCCGGTCCTTCGGCGAAATCGTTTCCGCTTCGGTCGGCACGGCGTTGCCCACATCCAGCGCCATTTCCTTGATGAAGCGCGATGGGTCGCAATGCACCTGCTCGCCCGCGCGCTTGCGCTGCTTGCACCAGGTGATCTGCAAGGTGCGCTGGGCCCGCGTGATGCCGACGTACATCAGGCGCCGCTCTTCCTGCACCCGCGCGCCGATGGTTTCCACCGACGCATCCGGATCGCCCTTGTGCGGCAGAATTCCCTCTTCCACGCCGACCAGAAACACGTGCGGAAATTCCAGCCCTTTCGAGGCGTGCAAGGTCGACATGCGCACCGCGTCCGGCTCTTCGTCCTTGCCTTCCAACATCGTCATCAAGGCAACCATCTGGGTCAGCTCGAGCAGGTTCTTTTCCTCCCCCGACTTGTCCTTGCCACCGCAGCCGCGTTCCTTGAGCCAGTTGGTAAATTCGAGCACGTTGCTCCACTTGCCCTGCGCGGCACGGTCGTCGAAGCTGTCGTACAGATACGATTCGTAGTTGATTTCCTTCATCATGTCGTCGAGCACCGCGGCGGCATTCTCGCCGCTGCCGGACGGACCGGGCCGGCTGGCGCGTGACTCCAGATTATTGATGAAGTTGCAGAATTCGCGCAGCGGCAGCAGCTGGCGGTCGGCCAGCTTCGCTTCCAGGCCGCCCTTGAACACCGCCTCGAACAGCGAGCAGTTCCATTGCTTCGACAGCGCGCCCAGCACTTCCAGGGTAGCCATGCCGACGCCGCGCTTGGGCGTGGTCACCGCGCGGATGAAGGCCGGGTCGTCGTTCTCGTTGGCCACCAGGCGCAGGTAACTGATGATGTCCTTGATCTCGGCCTTGTCGAAAAAACTCTGGCCGCCGGAAATCGTGTACGGAATGCGTTCCTTGCGCAGCGACTGCTCGATGACCCGCGCCTGGTGGTTGCCGCGGTACAGAATCGCGTAGTCGGACCACTTGTTCTTGCGCTGGAAGCGGTCGGCCGAAATCATGATCGCCACCTGTTCGGCTTCCTGGTCGTCGTTCTGCATGCCGAGCACGCGGATCGGCTCGCCCAGGCCGTGCTCCGACCACAGCTTCTTGTCGAACAACTTCGGGTTGTTGCCGATCACCGCGTTGGCTGCCGTCAAAATCCGCGTCGTCGAGCGGTAGTTCTGCTCCAGCTTGATCACCCGCAGGTCGGGGAAATCGGTCTGCAAGGTCACCAGGTTTTCCACCGATGCGCCGCGCCAGGCATAGATCGCCTGGTCGTCGTCGCCCACCGCGGTAAACATCGGCTTCTTGTTGATGCCGGTGACGAGCAGCTTGACCAGCTCGTACTGGCAGGTGTTGGTGTCCTGGTACTCGTCCATCAGCAGATAGCGCAGGCGGCGCTGCCACTTGTCGCGGATCGCCTCGTTGTTGCGGAACAGCTCGACGGGCAGGCGGATCAGGTCGTCGAAGTCGACCGCCTGGTAAGCCGACAGCGTTGCCACGTAGCTGCGAAACACGCGCGCGGCCTGCGCCTCGTCCTCGTCGACGGCGTTGCGGATCGCGTCTTCCGGGTCGACCAGGCCGTTCTTCCACAGCGAAATGGCGTTCTGGATACGGCGGATCAGCTGCTTGTCGGTGGTGATCGCCAGGTCCTGCACCAGGCCGAAGCAGTCGTCGCTGTCCATGATCGAAAACTTGTCCTTGAGCCCGACGCCGTTCGCTTCCTGGCGCAAGATCTTGACGCCGAGCGAGTGGAAGGTCGACACCGTCAGCTGCTTGGCCTGCTTGGGCTGCTTGAGCAGCTTGGCGATGCGCTCCTGCATCTCCAGCGCGGCCTTGTTGGTGAAGGTCAGCGCGGCGATGGTGCGCGGATCGTAGCCGCGGTCCTCGATCAGGTGGGCGATTTTCTGCGTGATCACCCGTGTCTTGCCCGAGCCGGCGCCGGCCAGCACCAGGCAGGGGCCGTCCAGATAGATCACGGCTTCGCTCTGGGGAACGTTGAGGCCGAACTTGGGAGCAGTGGACATCGAGGGGAGCTTCTTTCGGGAAAACAGCCGGCCATTGTAACGCGTCGCCGCATCCGCTCGCCAGGCTGTTGCGCGGTAGAATAACAAGATGAAAAGACTGCTCCTGCTTCTGACACTGTTGCTCACGCTGCCGGCCCGCGCGGAAACGTTGCTGGTGGCAGCCGCGTCAGACCTGAGCTATTGCATCGACGAACTGGGCGCCGCCTTTTCAAAAGCGGTGCCGCAGGCGCAGCTGAAGGTGTCGACCGGCGCCTCGGGCAACTTCTTCGCGCAGATCCGCCATGGCGCGCCGTTCGAGGTGTTCCTGTCGGCCGACATGGACTATCCGGCCCAGCTGGCGCGCGACGGCGCCGCGGTCGCCGCCACCTTGACGCCGTACGCGGTCGGGCGCATCGTGCTGTGGACCCTGGACGCGCGCTTCGACGTGCAGCAGGGCATGCGCGTGTTCGACGACGCCCGCCTGACCCGCGTGGCGCTGGCCAATCCGGCCGTGGCGCCGTACGGCCGGGCCGCGAAGGCGGCGCTGGAAGCGGCCGGCAAATGGCCGGCGCTGCAGCCGAAACTGGTGATCGGCGAAAACATCGCGCAGGCGGTGCAGTTCGTCCAGACCGGCAACGCGCAGATCGGCATCGTCTCGCTCGCCAGCGTGGTGTCGCCGCGGCTGAAGGGCCTGGGCAGCTACTACCTGCTGCCGGAGGCGGGGATGGCGCCGATCGTGCAGGGCGCCGTCGTCACCGCGCAGGGCAGGAACAATCCGCTGGCGACGCGCTTCGTGCAGTTCCTGTCGACCCCTGGGGCGCGCGCGATCCTGCAGCGCCACGGCTTCGGCATGCCGCCCACTCCGGCAGCGCCGCGTGGCTGAGTGGTCGCTGCCGCCGGAACTGTGGAGCGCGATCTTCCTGACCGTGCGGCTGGCGCTCGTCACCTCGCTGGTGTTGCTGCTGGTGGGCATCCCGCTGGCCAACTGGCTCAACAACAGTCGCTGGCGCGGCATCATCTTTATCGAAACCCTGGTCAGCCTGCCGATCGTGCTGCCGCCGACGGTGATCGGCTTTTACTTGCTGATGGCGATGGCGCCGCAGCAGCCGGTGGGCGCGGCGTGGGTGTCGGTGTTCGGCCATCCGCTGCCGTTCTCGTTCGCCGGGCTGGTGGCCGGCTCGGTGGTGTACAGCCTGCCGTTCGCGGTGCAGCCGTTCCAGGCGGCGTTTCGCGGCGTCGGGCGCAACATGATCGACTCGGCGCTGGCGCTGGGGCTGACGAAGCGCCAGCTGTTCTGGTCGATCGTGATGCCGCTGTCGAAACACGGCATCCTGACCGGCGTGTCGCTCAGTTTCGCCCACACGATGGGCGAGTTCGGCGTCGTGCTGATGTTGGGCGGGAATATTCCGGGGCAGACGCGGGTAGCGTCGATCGCGCTGTACGACGAGGCGCAAAAGCTCAACTACGGCGCCGCCCACGCATACGCGCTGATCCTGCTGATCATCTCGTTCGCGATTCTGGTCGGCATCGCCTTCCTGCAGCGCAAGCAGCACGCCATCCTGCTGTCGAACTGACGTTCAGGCCGGCCGCGGCGTCACGCCGCACAAGCTGGTGAGCATGCGGATCTGCTCCTGCTGCAGCGCGATCAGCTGCTCCCACTGCGTGACCTTGAGCGCATCGATCTTTTCGTGCAGCGAAATGATTTCCAGCTCGGCCTTCAGGTTGATCTCGTAGTCGTGGCGCGCATCGCGCCGGTCTTTCTCGCCCTGGCGGTTCTGCGACATCAAGATCACCGGCGCCTGGATCGACGCCAGCATCGACAGGAACAGGTTCAGCAAGATGTACGGATACGGATCGAAGCCCTTGCCGCCATGGCGCGCCAGCAGCCACGAATTGACCAGCACCCAGCTGCACAGCACGACGGCGAACAGCATGATGAAGGTCCACGAGCCGCCGAAGTGCGCCACCGCGTCGGCGGCGCGCTGGCCGAACGAGGACGCTTCCGGCTCCTCCAGTAACGTTCGGCTGATCGGCCGGCGCGCGGCGATGTGCTCGGCGACCCGGTCATGGCTGCTCTTCTGCAGGGCCGAATCGGCAGCGTGGAATTGATTGCGCTTGTGCTTCATAAATGATTCTCCGAAAACGGCAGGGTGGGGTGACGGCGTTGCAATGCCAAAAGTTTAACGTACGCGCCGACCCGGGCGCGCGCCATGCGTTACCATCTTGCTTTGAGCGTCCTTGCGAGAATCTGCACCATGAAATTTGAACACCTGATTGAAATTAACGACCCGCTCAACCCGCTGATCGACCCGCTCACGCGTGAACAGCTGTGGCGTGGGCTGGTGCTGCATGCCGAGTCGCCGAAGCTGTTCGTGCCGCACCTGGACGAGTGCACCATCGGCGAGCGTACCGACAGCGGTTTTACGCGCAGCCGCCGTTTCGGCGAACTGCGCATCGACGACCGCGTCACGTTGACGCCGCTGCAGCAGATCCGCTACGACGTCCATGCGCAGGGCGACATCAGCGCGTCGAACCTGACGGTGACGATCGAGGCGCCGGAAGAGCACATCCTGTTCGTGCGCTTTCGCTACGACGACGGCCATGACGCGGCCACCGATGCGGCCAACGCCATGTACGACGAGTTCAAGAAATCGGCCTACCAGGAAGCCGACATCGACGTCATCCGCCTGCTGCGCGAGCTGGCAGCCGAAGGGCGGCTCGACGCCAGCTACCTGAACTAGCCGGCGGCTGCGCCCTCCCCGGCGGCTAGACGCCGGGAGCGTCGCTGACTGCCGCCTGATCGGGCGCGCCCTTGGCCAGCGCGGCATGCAGCGCGCGCAGCGCGGTGCGCACGCCCTCTTCCACCACCGGATGGTAGAACGGCATATCGAGCATCTGGTCGACCGTCATGCGCGCCTGGCAAGCCCATGCCAGCAGGTGGCCGATATGCTCGGCGCGCGGCCCGATCATCTCGGCGCCGAGAAACCGCCCGGTGCCGTATTCGCCATACACGCGCAGCATGCCATGATTTTGCAGCATCACGCGGCTGCGGCCCTGGTTCTCGAACGACACCATGCCGAGCGCGAATTTGGGCCGACCATCGGCGCACAGTTCGCGGTAGCCGGCGCCGACGGTGGCGATCTGCGGCTCGGTAAAGGCGATCGTCAGCGCGGTGCGGCGCAGGCCGGGACGCACGTCCGGATAGCGGCCGGCGTTGGCCCCGGCGATGCAGCCCTGGTCGGCCGCTTCGGGCAGCACCGGGCGATCGTTGTCGGCGTCGCCGGCGATGAAGATGTGGCTGGCGCCGCACTGCATGGTGCGGCGGTCGAACAGCGGAATGCCTTGCTTGTCCAGTTCCAGTCCGGTGTGCTCGATGCCGATCGCGCCGACGTTGGGCGCGCGGCCGGCGGCCATCAGCACGTAATCGAATCGTTCGCGGTGCTCGGCGCCGGCGGCGTCGTGCGATACGAGCAGCACGCCGTCGCCGTCGCGGCTGGCGCCGATGATGCGGTTCTGGAAGCGCACATCGAGTTCGGCGCCAAGCACCCTGGTGGCGTCGTGCAGCACATCCGGGTCGGTCAGCTGCGCCAGGCTGCCGCCGCGCGCGAAGAAGCTCACCCGCACGCCGAGCCGGCTCATCGCCTGGCCCAGTTCGAGTCCGATCACGCCGGTGCCGATGACGGCCATCGATTGCGGCAGGTCGGTCATCTCGAAGATGTCGTCGCTGACGATGACGCCGGGGCCGCCGTCGGCCAGCTGCGGCAGGCGGAATGGCGTCGAGCCGGTGGCGATCACCACGCGCGCCGCCTGCACGGTGGTGTGCTCGCCAACCTGCAGCGTGTGCGCCGCGGTGAAGCGCGCCTGGCCGACCAGCCGGTCGGCTTCGGGGATGCGTTCGACGCCGTCGACGACGAAACCGACGAAGCGGTCGCGCTCGCGCCGCACGCGCTCCATCACGGCGCGCCCGTCGATGCGCACTTCGCCCGGATGCACGCCGAAGCCGGGCGCCGCCTGCAGCATGTGGGCCGCGTCGGCGGCGGCGATCAGCAGCTTGCTCGGCATGCAGCCGACCCGCGCGCAGGTGGTGCCGTATGGCCCGCCTTCGATCAGCACGGTGCGCGCGCCCTGCGCGACGGCGGAGCGGTAGGCGGACAGGCCGGCAGTGCCGGCGCCGATGATGGCGACGTCGACGTCGATATTTTTCATGTGCGGTTCCTGGGGTGGCGGATGCTGCGGTTCTCGATAAGCGATGATACGCCACGTCGGGAATTGACGAGCGCGCCGCCGATTTTGCTTACACCGCGTCGTCCGCGCCAGCGGCATCCTTGTCGCCGGTGACCATCGCCTTGACCAGGTTTTCGCGGTGCTGCAGGCCCGTCAGCAGCACGCCGCCGACGTGCAGCGCGATCAGTCCGACCAGCAGCCAGGCCAGCGCCTCGTGCACGCGCACCGGCCAAGCATAGCCCCACAGCAGGTCGGTGCCCATCGCCCAGCCGCTCAGCGCCACCAGGCTCACGCAGGCAAGCAGCGCCACCACCATCGCGCCGCCCAGCGGATTGTGGCCGAGATGGCGCGCCGCGCGCCCGGCCAGCACCGCGCGCAGGTACCGCCAGGTGGCCGCCGGCCCGCGCACGAACTGGCCGAAGCGCGCATAGCGGTTGCCGAAGCGGCCCCACGCCAGCCGCGCCGCCACCGCCGCCGCCGAGCCGTAGCCGATGTATTCGTGCGCCGGCCCGGTGTCGCTGCCGGTGAACCAGGCCGCGCCGATGCTGGCCGCCAGCGTCCAGTGCAGCAGGCGCACCGGCGCATCCCAGACGCGCTGCTGGTTTTTCAATTACTCTTCGACGCGCTTGAAGGTGACCGGATCGAAGAACGCCTCGATGCGCTTGCCCTGCGGGTCCTTGGCGTACACCTCGTAGCACGAGTTGGTCGCTTCCATGCGGCGGATGACCCAGCCTTCGGCGGCAAGTTTGGCCGCCAGTTCGGTGTGCGGCTTCCATTCGGCCTTCGGCCGGGCCGTGCATTTGACGTCGCCGTGGGCGAACGCGCTGCTGGCCGTAAAGGCAAGGACGAGGGTGACGATGATCGATTTCATGCAAGCTCCATTGATGGAAAGGGTGTGCGCCGCGGCGGTCAGGTGACGGCCCAGCGGCGCAGCAGGTTATGGTAAATGCCGGTCAGGCGCAGCAGATCGCCCTGGTGCGCCTCCAGCGCCGGCGTCAGCTTCTGGATCGACTGGTCGAGATCGAACAGCAGCGTGCGGTCGCCTTCGTCGCCGACCAGGCTTTCGATCCACAGGAACGACGCGACGCGCGCGCCGGCGGTGACGGGCGCCACGCGATGCAGGCTCGAGGACGGATACAGTACCATGCCGCCGGCGCCCAGCTTGACTGCCTGGGCCCCGAACTGGCCTTCGATTTCGAGTTCGCCGCCTTCGTATTCATCCGGCTCGGCCAGGAACACGGTGGCCGACAGGTCGGCGCGCATCGACAGCGCGGTGCCGGGTATTTGCATCACGGCGCTGTCGACGTGGGTGCCGTAGGCGCCGCCGCCGGCGTAGCGGTTGAACCGCGGCGGGTAGATCTTGCGCGGCAGGGCGGCCGAAATGAACAGCGGATCAGCGCCGAGCTTGCGCAGCAGGTGGTTGCCCAGGCTGATCGCCGGTTCGGCACTTTCGTCGAGTTGCTGGTTGCTCTTGACGTGGCGCGCCAGGGTGCCGGCGCTGACGGCGCCGTCCTGCCACGCGGCCTGGTCGAGGTGGGCGCGAAACTGGCGCACTTCGTCCTTGCTCAACACGTTCTCGATGGTGATCAACATGGATTGCCTGTGCTTTCTATGAGTGCCGCGATGCCGATGTCGTCAATGGTAGCGCAGCCGGCCAGCGCCATGCACACTTCGAGCTCCTCGCGCAGCAGCCGGATCATGTGCGCCACGCCGAGGGCGCCGGCAACGCTGAGCGCATACATCTGCAAGCGGCCGACCAGCACCGCGTCGGCGCCCAGCGCCAGCGCCTTGAACACGTCGAGGCCGGAGCGGATGCCGCCGTCGAACAGCAGCGGGAAGCCGGCGCCGACCGCCGCGCGCACCGCCGGCAGCGCGTCCAGGCTGGCCGGCGCGCCGTCGAGGCCGCGCCCGCCGTGGTTCGACACCACCAGCCCAGCCACGCCGAGGCGCTGCAGCGCGCGCGCGTCGTCCGGGTGCAGCACGCCCTTGACCCATACCGGCAAGGTGGTGCGCGTAAGCAGCCACTCCAGGTCGGCCCAGGTGGGCGCGTCGCGCATCACACCCTGGAAGATGCGGCTCTCGCCGGCGGGGCCGGGTTCGGCCGCAGCCTGGCCGCGCAGGTTGGCCGCCACGCAGCCGGCCGGCATGCGAAACCCGGCCGACAATGCGCGCAGGCTGGCGGCCTGGATCGATGCGTCAAGCGTGACGACGATGGCGCCGTAGCCGGCCGCCTCGGCGCGCTGCAGCAGCAGGCGCGTATCGTCGCGGCGCGGCTGGAAATACAACTGGAACCAGCGCTGCGGACCGGCCGCGCGGGCGATGTCTTCGAGCGGGCAGGAAGACAGCGTGCTGGCAACCAGGCAGCTGTCGGTGGCGTGCGCGGCGCGCGCCGACTCGACCTCGCCGCCGACGTGCGCCAGCGACTGGAAGGCGACGGGGGCGAGCAGCAGCGGGTGGGCCATCGCGGCGCCGCCCAATGTCAGCCGGGTGTGGCCGGCGGTGACGTCGCGCAGCAATCGCGGATACACCGACCAGCGCGCGAAAGCGGCCAGGTTGGCCGCCACCGTCAGATCGCGCCCGCTGCCGCCGGCGACGTATTCGTAGGTGGGCGCGGCCATGAAGCGCCGCGCCACCATTTCATAATCCTGGGCGCAGCGAATCTGCGGCGGGATCTGGCCGACAGGAGGCTGCGCGGTGGCGGTATCGGTGCTGGTCATCGAATGTGAAAAAGCCGGGAGGTCCCGGCATTGTAACGAAGTTAGATTTCGTAGTTGAGCGTCATCCGGACCGCACGCGCATCACCTTTGTACATGAACGCGCCGGAGCGGTACACCGCGGTAAAGTAGTCCTTGTTGCCGACGTTGAGCACATTGACGCGCAGGTCGAGCTTCTTCGAGAAGCGGTAGGCGGCAAACACGTCGAGCACGCCGAACGAAGGTACTGGCTGGGAGCAGTCGCCGGTTGCGGTAAAACCGGCCGCGGTGTCCGGCTGGCCGCCGCAGCGGTCGCTTTCATAGCGTGCCACGCCGCCGAACGAGAACGCGTTGGTCGCCTGGTACTTCAGCTGCACCGACGCCGACTTCTCGGCGAAGTTGGCCACCGGCCGGCCGATATTGGTCTTGGTGACCGAGTCGAGCACCGCCGACTTCATGAAGGCAGCGCCGGCCTGCACCGACAGCTTTTCGGTCAGGTCGCCGCTGGCGCCGAATTCCACGCCGCGCACGCGGTTCTTGCCGGTGTTGAAGGTGCCGACGGTGTCATAATTGGCGCCTTCCATGACGTCCGATTTTCTGGTCTGGAAAACCGCGGCGGTGGCCAGCAGCTTGTCGTCGAACAGGTTCCACTTGGCGCCCAGTTCGAGGTTGATCGACGTTTCAGGCTTGGCGCCGGCGACCGAGTTCTGGTACAGCACGGTGCCGCCGTAGCCGCTGCTGGTGCCCGAATCGGGCTCGCCGCCGTTGATGTCCTGGGCGCTGGCCGCGCTGCCGTAGACGATCAGCTTCGGCAGCACCTTGTACGACAGGCCGAAGTGGCCGTTGACCAGCGTGTCGGTGTAGCCGTAGTCGCCGGCGATGACGCCGGTGAGGTTGCTGCGGCGGATCAGCGACAGGTCGAAATGGTCGGCGCGCAGGCCGGCGAACGCGGTGAAGCGGTCGGTCAGGTCGACCGTGTCCATCGCCGTCAGCGCGAACGTCTTGACCTGCCAGTCCTGGTTCCAGCCCTGCCGCGCGGCGCTGCGGCCGGCCAGCTTGCGCAGGTTCGTCGCCGGCGTGCCGCTGGCGTCGGTGAAGCAGTAGGCGTTGTTGGCGCCGGCGCCGGCGGTGCTCTTGCAGTTGAACGGCGCGCTGTTGGTAACGCCGTAGTTGCCGGAGACGACCTTGTGGTCGGCATACTCGGCGCCGAAGATGAATTCGTTCTTCACGCCCATCAGCTGCGTGTCCCAGCGCAGATTGCTCTGGTGGGCAAAATAGTCGACATCCTGCCAGCCGGTGTGGCCGCCGTCGAGGGCGACGTTGGCGTAGGCCAGGCCGGTGACGTTGTTGTAGCGCGTGGCGTTGTTGGCGCCGGTGGTGACGTAGGCGTTGGCCGACTTGCCGTAGCGGGTCAGGCTGGTGAGCGTCATGGCCGGCGCGATCTTCCAGTTCACGCGCGCGGTGAAGGTGTCGACGTCGGACGACAGGAAGTCGCCATCCTGTGCGTAGAACGGCACGTTCTTGGCCGGCACGCGGTTCGGCGCCGTGCCGACCAGGTAGTAGCCAAGGTCGGGCGAATTGTCCTTGGTGCGCAGGCCGTAGTAGTCGAGCGTGACGGACAGGTTGCGGTCCTTTTCCCACAGGCCGGACAGGGCGACGCCCTTGCGCGAACGGTCCGCCGGCGAGCGGTCAGGCACGCCTTCGTCGCCGTACAGCAGGTTGGCGCGCACCGCGAAATGGTCGCCGAAGCCCTTGTTGATGTCGGCCGACACGCGCTTGTGGCTGTCGGTACCGACGCCAACCGAGACGCGCGAGAAGTCCTTGTCCAGCGTGGCCTGCTTGGTGATGGCGTTGATCGCGCCGCCGGCGGTGCCGCGGCCGGCGAAGCTCGAATTCGGGCCTTTGGAAATTTCCAGCTGTTCGACGGCGAAGCTTTCGCGGGTCGTCATGCCCGGATCGCGCAGGCCGTCGACGAACACGTCGCTGCGCGCTTCCTGGCCGCGGATGATGTAGCGGTCGCCAAAGGCATTGCCGTTCTCGCCGGTGCCGAGCGTGATGCCAGGCTGGGCGCCGAGGATCTGTTTGAGGTCCGTCACGCCGGCGTCGTCAATGGCGGCCTTGGTGATGACGGAGATGGTCTGCGGCGTTTCAGCGAGCGGGCGGGTGTGGCGCGCGTCGCCGGAAGTGCGGGCCTTGTACGGCGCGCCGACCTCGGCGTTTGGATTCGGGTCGAGGTGCTTGCCGTAGATGACCACCTTCGAGGCGACCTGCACGGTGTCGTCGGGGCCGGGGGCGGGGGCGCTCTGGGCCATCGCGGTCAGCGGGAACAGCATCGCGCCGGAAATGCTCATGGCAATGGTGGTTTTCGTCATTGCGCTGAACGGTGCGGTTGGGTTGCTGCGCAGGCTGAGTGGCTGCCGCGATGGTTGATGCTTCATTGGTGCGCTCCTGAGTAAGTGTCTGCGGCAATTATAAACAGACAACCCTCTTATGTAAACGAGAATCACTCTCATTTGCATTTATACTGAGCCAGGCCAAGCAAGCGCGGCTCAGATATCCAGCGGGTCGACCTCCAGCGACCACTTGACGCGGCTCTTCATCTCGCGCAGCAGCGCCAGCCATTCCTTGAGGAAGGCCTGCAGGGCCGGCCGCGAGGGCGATTCGACCAGCAGCTGCGCGCGGTCGACGTTGTGCACGCGCGTCATCGTCATCGGAATCGGATCGTGGACGGTGATGCCGTCGGCGGCCAGGCAGTCGCGCGCCTGCGCGAGAAACTCGATGGCGCCGGCCAGTTCGCGCGCTTCGGCGCGCAGCAAGGCCTGGTAGACGAACGGCGGCAATGCGGCGCCCTTGCGTTCGTCGAGCAGGCCGCCGGCGAAGCGCTCGTAGTCGTGCTTGACCACCGCGGCATACAGCGGATGCGAGGCGTAGCGGGTCTGCACCAGCACTTCGCTGACGCTGCCGCCCTCGTTGCGCGCGGCGCGCCCCGCCCGGCCTGCCACCTGCATCAGCTGGGCGAACAGGCGCTCGCTGGCGCGGTAGTCGTGCGAGAACAGCGCGGTGTCCGGATTGAGGATGCCGACCAGCGTGAGCTTCTTGAAGTCGTGGCCCTTGGCGACCATCTGGGTGCCGATCAGGATGTCGACCTCGCCGCGGTGGACGCTGTCGAACGCCGCCTGGGCGCTGCCCTTCTTGCGCGTCGAGTCGGCGTCGATGCGCAGGATGCGCGCCTCGGGGAACAACTGCTGCAGGCCTTCCTCGACGCGCTGGGTGCCGCGCCCGAGCGGCTGCAGGTCGACGTTGCCGCAGGTCGGGCAGTTGCGCGGGATGCGCAGCTCCAGGCTGCAGTGGTGGCAGCGCAGCCGGTGCTCCGGCTTGTGCAGCACCATGTGCGCGGTGCAGCGGGTGCACTCGCTGATCCAGCCGCACGCCTCGCAGCAGATCACCGGCGCATAGCCGCGCCGGTTCAAGAACAGCAGCGACTGTTCGCCGCGCTCCATGCGCTGGCGCAGCGCCGCCACCAGGTGCGAGGTCAGGCCGTCCTTCGGCCGGTCCTTCTCCATGTCGAGCAGCTTCACGCGCGGCAGCACCGCGTCCTTGACGGCGCGCTCGCGCAGTTCGAGCTTGCGATAGCGCCCGGAGCCGGCGTGGTGCCAGCTTTCCAGCGATGGCGTGGCCGAACCGAGCACGATCGGAATGGCCAGCTGGCGCGCGCGCCACACCGCCAGGTCGCGCGCCGAATAGCGCAGCCCTTCCTGCTGCTTGTAGGAAGGGTCGTGCTCCTCGTCGATGACGATCAGGCGCAGGTGCGGCAGCGACGCCAGGATCGACAGGCGGGTGCCGAGGATGATGCGGGCCTGGCCCTGGTGGGCGGCGAGCCAGTGCAGCATGCGCTCGCCCTCCGACAGGCTGCTGTGCAAGGTGGCCAGCATCAGGCCGGGAAAGCGCGCGCGGATATTGCCTTCTAACTGGGGCGTCAGGTTGATCTCCGGGACCAGGATCAGGATCTGCGCGCGCGCGTCACGCGCCAGCACCTGGGCGCAGGCCTGCAGATACACTTCGGTCTTGCCGCTGCCGGTGACGCCGAACAGCAGGATCGGCGTGAAGCCGTCGGCACCGCCGATGGCGTCGGCCGCCAGCTGCTGGGCTTCGTTGAGCACCGGCGTGCCGACGGCGGTGTCGTCGCCGGCGGCGGCGGCAGTGCCCTTGGCCAGCTTCTTGAGCGCGCGGTCGAGCGCCACGGTGGTCAGCACGCGCAGGTTCTTCGGCAGGCCGGGCAGCGCCACTTCGCCGAGCGGGCGCTGATAATACTCGGCGGCGAAGGTGGCCAGCGCCAGCCAGGCCGGCGACAGCGGCGACAGCTGGCCGCGCACGGCCAGCGCATCCTTGAGCTTTTCGGCCGGTACGTCGGTCTGCGTGCCGACCGCGACGATCAGCCCGACCACCTCGCGCCGGCCGAAACTGACCAGCGCCAGCTGCCCGGCCAACGGCTCGGCGCCGGCGGCGCACTGCCAGCGGTAGTCGAAGCAGCTATTGAGCGGCGTATCGAGCGCGATCGTGAGGATGCAGTACGTCATTCAGACGCTTTGGACCGGCGCCGCGCAGGCGCCAAAGGGTGCCGTCAAGCATGTGGACAACTTTGTGGACAATAGCATTCGGCGGCAGTCGTAAAGTTTGTTGTTAATCAAGAGACTAACGGATCGACCAAAAATCAAGAATAAATTGTCTTTATTAATCAAGCACTTGAAAATATCGTCATAGAGACGTCACATCCGCGTTTGTAACCGTCCGGTTGTGCATAACTGATCGATCAGGTGCAATTTTCCACGCGCTGCGGTGTGCGAACAATCACAACAATCGGCCTTGCGGCGGCGCTTTCTGGCGCCGGAGATATGGCCCTCGCACATCGCGCCGGGCGCCCGGAATGCATATGAAAATATCATGCATTGCAGCACCAACCTCATGTGAAACCTGCGCAAACGCGCTAAGTCACGGAAAACAAAAGGACTTTCCCTTTTTATCCACACAGCCTGTTGATAACTTTGTGGACAAGGTTCGGAAAAGTGTGCGTTCCCTCTGAAACCGTGCCCCTCACGCGCTTTGGTGCCGCACCGCAAGAGTTTTATTCCCCATATAAATCAAGCACTTGGAAAAAAAATGGCAACCCAGCATCGCGATCTCTGTGTAACTATTGCCTTGGTGAAACATGTGAATAAGTGTGATTTTGTCCGGTTGCCAATTGACGCAAACCGCCTCAGCCGGCCCGTTGCGCGCGGCTGAAGCTGTGCACCGCTTCGACCATTGCGGTCACCGATTCGGGCGGCGTGAACTGCGAGATGCCGTGGCCGAGGTTGAACACGTGGCCGGACCCGGCCGACGGCTTGCCGTAGGCGGTGAGCGAACGCTCCACTTCGGCGCGGATCTGTTCCGGGCTGGCGAACAGGATGGCCGGATCGAGGTTGCCCTGCAAGGCGACCTTGTGGCCGACCAGCGCGCGCGCGCGGCCCAGGTTGACGGTCCAGTCGAGTCCCACCGCATCGGCGCCGATGTCGGCGATCTGGTCGAGCCACAGGCCGCCGCCCTTGGTAAATACCACCGCCGGGATGCGCACGCCGTCCTTGTCGCGCTTGAGCTGGCCGATCACCTGCTGCATGTACTCGAGCGAGAACTCCTGGTAGGCGCCGTCGGCCAGCGCGCCGCCCCACGAGTCGAAGATCATCACGGCCTGGGCGCCGGCGTCGATCTGCGCGTTGAGGTACTGCGCCACGGCGCTGGCGTTGGTGGCCAGGATGTGGTGCATCAGGTCGGGACGGTTGTAGGCCATCTTCTTGATCGTGTGGAACTCCTTCGAGCCGCCGCCTTCGACCATGTAGCAGGCCAGCGTCCACGGGCTGCCGGAAAAACCGATCAGCGGCACGCGGCCATTGAGTTCAGTGCGGATCTGGGTGACCGCCTTGAACACGTAGTCGAGCGACTCCATGCTAGGTGCGCGCAGCGCCATCACGTCCGTTTCGGTGCGCAGCGGACGTTCGAACTTCGGTCCTTCGCCTTCGACGAAGTACAGGCCCAGGCCCATCGCGTCGGGCACGGTGAGGATGTCGGAGAACAGGATCGACGCGTCCAGCGCATAGCGGTCGAGCGGCTGCAGCGTCACTTCGGTGGCGTAGTCGGGATTTTTCGCCAGGCCGAGAAACGAGCCGGCCCGCTCACGCGTGGCGCGGTATTCGGGCAGATAGCGGCCGGCCTGGCGCATCAGCCACACCGGCGTGTAATCGGTGGGCTGGCGCAGCAGCGCGCGCAGGAAGGTGTCGTTCTGGAGCGGGGCGAATTGGGGCATGGGAGCAGGCGGTAGCTTGGAGAAAGGCGCTATTATCGCACTGTCCGGTCGCGCTTCCCACACTTGCCGCTGTCGCAAGAGTGGATGTTTGGCGCGGGATTATCTATCATGCCATACCGCCTCCACCAGATCGCCCACCCATGACCATATCGAACAGCAAACAAGCCGCCATCTGCGGCGCCTGGCCTTCGCCCATCAGCGCGGCCCTCGTCGCCGCCGGCGCTTCGCCGTTGTCGCAGGTGGTGCAGGACGGCGCCGACACCTACTGGCTGGCCGGCCGCGCCAGCGAGGGCGGCCGCACCACGCTGCTGCGCCAGCGCGGCGCCGACGTCACCGAGCTCACGCCGGCGCCGTTCAATGTGCGCAGCCGCGTGCACGAATACGGCGGCGGCGCGCTGCTGGTGGCCGACGGCACCGTCTACATTTTGAACTTCGCCGACAACCGGCTGTACGTGCTGGCCGAAGGCTACGGCGCGGTCGCGCTGACGGCCGAAAGCGCGCATCGCTACGCCGACTTCGTGCTCGACCGCCAGCGCCAGCGCCTGGTCGCGGTGCGCGAAAGCCATGCGGCGGGCGGTGAACCGGTCAACACGGTATGCGCGATCGGCTTCGACGGCCGCGAGACGGTGCTGGCCGAGGGCAGCGATTTTTATGCCGCGCCGCGCCTGTCGCCCGACGGCAGCCAGCTGGCCTGGATCAGCTGGAACCACCCGCGCATGCCGTGGCAGGGCACCGAATTGTGGCTCGCCGATGTCGGCGCCGGCGGCGCTCTGGCCAATGCGCGCCTGGTGGCCGGCGGCGCCGACGAGGCGATCTGCCAGCCCGAATGGTCGCCCGGCGGCGTGCTGCACTTCGTGTCCGATCGCAGCGGCTGGTGGAACCTGTACCGCTTCGACGGCACGGCGGCGCGACCGCTGTGCGAGCGCGCCGCCGAATTCGGCGCGCCGCACTGGTCGTTCGGCGGCTCGATGTACGGCTTCCGCTCGGAGCACGAGATCGTCTGTACCTATATCGAGAACGGCGTCAGCCGGCTGGCACAGCTGTCCAGCGGCAGCGGCAAGCTCCAGTTGATCGCCAATCCGTACGAAGAGATCCGTGAGCTGCGCGTGGCCGGCAGCGTCGTCGCCATGCTGGGCGGCGCGCCAACCATCCCGCTGGAACTGGCGCGCATCGACCTCTACACCGGCGGGCACGAAGTGCTGGCCCGCTCGATCACCGAGCTGCCCGATGCAGGCGACCTGTCGGTCCCGGACAGCATCAGCTATCCGACCAGCGGCAACCGGCTGGCGCATGCTTTTTACTACCCGCCACGCAACGCCAGGTTCGAGGCATCGCCAGGCAGCAAGCCGCCGCTGATGGTGATCAGCCACGGCGGGCCGACCAGCATGGCCAGCAATACGCTGAAGCTGGCGACCCAGTTCTGGACCAGCCGCGGCTTCGCCGTGCTGGACGTAAACTACGGCGGCAGCAGCGGCTTCGGGCGCGACTACCGCGACGCGCTCAAGGGCCAGTGGGGCGTCATCGACGTCGACGACTGCGTCGCCGGCGCGCGCCACCTGGCCGCGCGCGGCCTGGTCGACGCCGAGCGGCTGGTGATCCGCGGCGGCAGCGCCGGCGGCCTGACCACGCTGTGCGCACTGACGTTCCACGATGTGTTCAAGGCCGGCGCCAGCTACTACGGCGTGTCGGACCTGAAGGGACTCGACCTGGACTCGCACAAGTTCGAATCGCACTACAACGAATACCTGATTGCGCCGCAGCCCGAAGCGGAGATGCTGTACATGCTGCGCTCGCCGATCAACCACGCCGCGCAGCTGAAGCGCCCGATGATCTTCTTTCAGGGGTTGGATGACAAGGTGGTGCCGCCGCAGCAGTCGGAAGTGATGGTCGACGCACTGCGCGCGGCCGGCGTGCCGGTCGCCTACATCACGCTCGAAGGCGAAGGCCATGGCTTTCGCAAGGCCGACAGCATCGTGCGCACGCTCGAAGCGGAGCTGTATTTCTACCTGCGCATCTTTGGCGTGACGTCGCCTGAGCCGCTGGCGGCGGTGGCGATCGACAATCTGCCGGAAGACGCATGACGACAAGCAGTTTGCAGCAGCAGTTCAAGGCGTTCACGTCCACCCAGCTCTTGACCACGGCGCTGCTGGCGCTTGCGGGCGAACCGATGGGCAAATCGCGCATCGTGCTGCACCTGGCCGAGCTGGGCGTCGTCATCCCGTCCACCACGCTCGACGACGACATCAAGCTGTTCAAGGCGCTCGGCATCGCCAGCGAATCGGCCGGCCGCGGCTTCACCCTGGCCCCGGACGCGGTATGGCCGGCGATCCGCATCGCGCTCGACAACGACATGCTCGAGCCGCTGCGGCGCGTCTACGAAAAGATCACGCCGCTGCGGCGCAACTGGGAAGGCGCGGTGGTGCTGCGCAGCTACCGCCAGGGCGTCGCGCTGCTGCGCATGGCGCTGGTCGGCGGCGAAGATGCGCGCACCGTCGGCGCGTTGCTCGAAGCATGCATGGCCTGCCACGAGGCGGGCTACCTGCACCCGCTGGTCGACATCTGCGCGCGGCCGTTCGAGCCGGCCATGTTCGAACGGATCCACCCCGCCATGCAGGACGAGGTGCTCGGCATCCTGATCGCCAACGCGCAGCGTGAGCCGGCCAGCGCGCCGCTGCTGCGCGACTACGCCGAGCGCCAGGCGGCGCGCCCGGGCGCCTCGATGTTCCTGCGCTCGGCGCTGGCAGAACACCTGATCCTGTGCGGCCGGTTTGAGGACGCCGCGCACCTGCTGGCCGACATGGACTTGTCGTATGCGCAGTTCTACAACGCCGTCATCCTGCTGCTGCGCGACCGGCAGGACGAAGCGCTGCCGCTGTTCGAGCAGGCGTTAAAGGCGCTGCGCAAGGAGACCGGCAAGCGCAAGGCGGTCTTCGGCGGCATCGGCGGCCACCTGTATGTGCTGGCCTTGATTCGCAGCGGCGAGCCGAAACACGACAAGCTGGCCGACGCCTATCTCGACATCGCCACCCGCGCGGTGCAGAACCATGACACCGCCGTCTACGTGCAGCTGGCGATGCTGCGCCATATCCGCGGCGGCACCGTCGACCCGGAAGTGCTGCCGTCGCGGAACTGGGAGACGGCGATGCAGCCGGCGATGTTCCGCGCGCTGATGCATTACTGGCTGGCGCTGCCGCAGCTGGCGAACAAGCGTGAACAGCTCGAGGAGCATTTCGACGAGGCGCAGCGCGCCGGCTTCGACCTGCTGGCGGCGCAATTCGGCTCGCTGCTCGGGCGCCTCGGCGCGGTCGGCCTGGACCAGCAGGCGATCACCTTGCGCCAGCGCCACCGGCTCACCGACCTGGCCACCTGGTTCGAGCGCGAGGAGCCGTGGCAGCGCCAGCTCAACGCGCTGATCAACCTGCAGCCGGCGGTGAATGTCGAGACGGTCAAGGAGTCGCGCCTGGTCTGGATGATCGGCTACGACCCGAACTGGGGCATCAACAGCATCGAGGCGCGCGAACAGAAGCGCGACGCCCAGGGCGGCTGGAGCAAGGGGCGCATGGTGGCGCTGCGGCGCCTGTCGGAGGAAGCGGCCGAACTCGAATTCCTCACCGCCCAGGACCTCAACGTGATCGCCACCATCCAGGCGTTCAAGTACTACAGCCACAGCGGTTCGCGCTACGAACTCGATAACGACAAGGCGGTCGCCGCGCTGATCGGCCACCCGCTGCTGTTCGGGTTCGACGCGCCCGGCACCCGCCTCGAACTGCTGCCGGGCGAGCCGGAACTGCTGGTCAAGGCGCGCGCCGGCGAAGTGACGATCACGATGCGCCCGCCGGTGTCCGCCGGCTCGGACGACATCGAAATCACCAGGGAAACGCCGACCCGGCTGCGGGTGGTGCGCGTGACGGCCGAACACCGGCGCGTCGGCGCCATCATTGGCGACGGCCTGGTGGTGCCGCTGCACGCCGAAAAACAGGTGCTCAAGGCGATCAGCGCGATCTCGTCGATCGTCACGGTGCAGTCGGACATCGGCGGCAGCGCCGCCGACATCGACCAGGTCAAAGCCGACCCGCGCTTGCACGTGCACCTGCTGCCGTACCAGCAGGGCCTGAAGATGCAGGTGCTGGTGCGCCCGCTGCCGGGCGCCGGCGCCTACTACCCGCCGGGCAGCGGCGCCGAGAGCGTCATCGCCGACGTCAATGGCGTGCGGGTCGAGGCGCGCCGCAGCCTCAATGCCGAGCGCGAAGCGGAGCGAGAGCTGATCGCGGCCTGCCACAGCCTCGAACACGCCGAGGCCGAGCACGGCGAATGGCTGCTTGGCCAGCCGGTGCCGTGCCTCGAGCTGCTGAGCGAACTGCAGGAGCTCGACCCGGCCAAGGTACTGGTGGCGTGGCCGGAGGGCGAGTCGTTCAGGGTCAGCAAGAAGGTCGACTCGAAATCGGTGCGCCTGACCATCAAGCGCGACAAGGACTGGTTCGCCGCCAACGGCGAAGTGCAGGTCGACGAGACGCGCATCATGGACCTGCGCGCGCTGCTCGACATGCTGCGCTCGAGCCAGGGGCGCTTCGTCGCGCTGGGCGACAACCAGTTCGTGGCGCTGTCGTCGGAACTGCACCGGCGCCTGATGGAGCTGGCGTCTTTCGGCGACAACCACGCCGACGGCGTGCGCGTGCATCCGCTGGCCAGCTTCGCGCTGGAAGAACTGGCGCTGGACGCCGGCGGCGTCAAGGCCGACAAGCTGTGGAAAGAACACCTCAAGCGGATGGCCGCCAACACCGCGTTCACGCCGCAGCTGCCAAGCACCCTGCAGGCTGAATTGCGCGATTATCAGCTGGAGGGCTTCGAGTGGCTGGCGCGGCTGGCCCACTGGGGTGTGGGCGCCTGCCTGGCCGACGACATGGGCCTCGGTAAAACGGTGCAGGCGCTGGCGCTGCTGCTGGCGCGCGCGCCGCAGGGGCCGGCGCTGGTGATTGCGCCGACGTCGGTGTGCATGAACTGGATCGCCGAGGCGGAGAAGTTCGCGCCGACCCTGAAGGTGAAGCTGTTCGGCGCGGGCGACCGCGCGGCGATGCTGGAAGGCGTCGAAGGCTTCGACCTGGTGATCGCCAGCTACGGCCTGCTGCAGCTGGAAGCGGCGTCTTTCGCCAAGGTGCAGTGGCATACCATCGTGCTCGACGAAGCGCAGGCGATCAAGAACAACGCGACCAAGCGCTCGCAGGCAGTGATGGCGCTGCAAGGCGACTTCCGCATGGTGGCCACCGGCACGCCGCTGGAAAACCACCTTGGCGAATTGTGGAATCTGTTCCGCTTCATCAATCCGGGCCTGCTCGGCACCAGCGACCAGTTCAATCTGCGCTTCGCCGGCCCGATCGAGCGGGCGCAGGACAAGCGCGCCGAAGCCGGCGCGCGGATCCGGCTGCGGCGCCTGATCCAGCCGTTCATCCTGCGCCGCACCAAGGCGCAGGTGCTGGCCGAACTGCCGCCGCGCACCGAGATCGTGCTGCCGGTCGACCTGACGGCGGAAGAAACGGCGCTGTACGAATCGCTGCGCCGCGACGCCATCGAGAAGCTCGCCTCGCTGCAGGCGCCCGAGAGCCAGAAGTCGATCCAGATCCTGGCCGAGATGATGAAGCTGCGGCGCGCCTGCTGCAACCCGATGCTGGTGGCGCCCGAACTGGGGTTGGCCAGCAGCAAGCTGGCGGTGTTTGCGCGCCTGCTTGACGACCTGCTGGAGAACCGCCACAAGGTGCTCGTGTTCAGCCAGTTCGTCGACCACCTGACCCTGATCCGCCAGCACCTCGATGGGCGCGGCATTCGCTACCAGTACCTCGACGGCTCGACGCCGATGTTGGAGCGCAAGAAGCGGGTCGACGCCTTCCAGGGCGGCGAAGGCGACGTATTCTTGATCAGCCTGAAGGCCGGCGGCGTCGGCATCAACCTGACCGCGGCCGATTACGTGATCCACATGGACCCCTGGTGGAATCCGGCGGTCGAGGACCAGGCGTCCGACCGCGCGCACCGCATGGGGCAGCAGCGGCCGGTGACGATCTATCGGCTGGTGGCGCGCCACACCATCGAGGAAGGCATCGTCGAGCTGCACAAGCACAAGCGCGACCTGGCCGACAGCCTGCTGGAGGGGTCCGACCTGTCGGCGCGGATGTCGCCGGGCGACATGCTGCGGATGCTGCAAGAAGGCCTGGCGCGCTAGATCAAGCGCTGGTGTCAGGTCTGACATTCGGACATTTCTAGACGTCAAAAGCTGGTGTCAGGTCTGACATTCGGACATTTCGCTTGAAAATGTCCGAATGTCAGACCTGACACCAGTGTTATGCAATCATGCATTTTTTGAAGGGCGGGCACCATGGAAGAAGACAATTCGGCGAACGCATCGGCCAACGCCCACGTGGTCGGCGTGAAGTCGTGGATCGCTTACTTCGGCACTCTGGTGCTGGCGGCGATCCTGTTTTTCGGCCTGCTGCCGCTGGCGTTCATGTGGAACGAGATCGCCGCCGGCGTGGTGTTCGTCGTCTCGGCAATCATGATCGGCTACCGGCTGCTGCTGCTGCGCAGCGTGCAGCTGTACTACGACGACGTCGGCGTGTGGACCTATTCGGGCATCCTGCCGTGGAAAAAGGGCTTGAGCGGCGTGAAGTGGCGCGACATGGACGAAGCGACCTTCGTACCCGGCTTCTGGAGCTGGCTCACCGGCTCGTACACGGTGCGCATCGGCCATCGCTTCACCAAGGCCAACGAGATCGTGCTGACCAATATCGCGCGCGGCAAAGCTGCCGTCAATACCCTGAACGCATATCAGCAGGACCTGATCCGCACGAACGTGATCGACTGATGATGGAACTCGACGCGGCGATCGCCTTCGTGCGCGAGCACGGGGTGGTACTGGTGTCGGCCACCGGCCCGGCGCCGACACTGACGGAGGCGATCGCCGGTGAAAAAATCAAGGGCAGCTGGTGGGGCCACCCGAAGGGCAAGCAGATCTTCCCGGTGCTCGAAGCGGTGTGCGAACACGCCGATGTGCTGGTGTGCCGCCTGGTCGATGGCAAGCTGACACTGGTGCACCGGCGCCTGTGGCCGGCGCTGGCCGCCGCCGCCGCGCAGTTTGCGCCGGAGCGCCTGTGCCAGGTCACGCAGCAGCACACCGCCGGCGGGCGCCATCGCAACGTCGAGACGGCGTTCGCCGACTGGCTGCCGGCCGGCGTGGCGGCAGAGGCTCGCGGCATCGGCGTTGACGCCGCGCTGGCTTCGCTGGGGCCGTGGACAGCGGCTTGCCGGCACCTGCATCCAATTGTATCAACGCCCCGCAAACGGCATGATTGATGCTAACCTGACGCGCGCGTTTGCACCTACTGACAAGGCTTTTACGATGATGAAAACGAAAATTGCGCTGGCGGTCCTGTTGGCGACCTTCGCGCTGGCGCCCGCAAGCGCCGCCAAGGAAAAGAAGTCCAACAAGCCGACAGCCGGCAAGGTAGCGAAGGCCGCACCAGGCAAGTCCGCCAACGCTGGCAAGGGCGGCAAGGCCGCCAAGGCCACTCCAAAAGCCGCGTCCAAGGCCGAACAGGCGCCGGCGCCAGCCTCCGGATCCGCCGAACCTGCGTCGGACCGCCGCATGGACAGCACCAGCATGCAGTTCCTGACGGCGCAGTGGCGGCTCGATCCGGAAGCGGCGATCCGCGCCGGTAAATACGACGGCGCCGCCAACCTGACGATCCCGAATTCGGCCACCCGCGCCGCCCGCATCACCTTCGCCGACGACTGGCTGAAGCGCTTCGCCCGCTTCGAGGGACGCTCGCTGTCGGACAAGCAGCGCACCGACCTGGCGCTGCTGGTCAACAAGCTGCAGGCCGACCGCTTTCAGCTCACGACGCTGCGTGAACATGAATGGAATCCTGCGATGTACAACATCGCCGAGCCGATCGACCTGATTCTCACCACCGAGTACGCGGCCAAGCCGCAGCGCCTGCGCACGCTGCTCAAGCGGCTGGCCAACGTGCCGGCCTACTACCAGGCGGCGCAGGCGAGCATCGTCAACCCGACCCACGAACACACGCAGCTGGCGATCGCCCAGGCGCCGGGCACGATCACGGTGCTGGCCGACCTTGGCAAGGCGGCGCAGGAATCGATATTGACGGCGCAGGAGAAAGCGATCTTCGCGCAGCGCATCGCCAACGCCGGCTCCGCGCTGATCGGCTACATCGACTTCCTCGCCGCCCTCGACAGGACGCAGCAGCAGAAGCAGTCGGCACGCCCGTTCAGGATCGGCAAGGCGCTGTACGAACAGAAGTTCGCGTTCGACATCCAGGCCGCCGGCAGCGCCGAGCAGACGTACCAGAAGGCGCTGGCCGCGCGCGAAGAGCTGCTGACGCGGATGGACGGCCTGGCCGACCAGCTGTGGGCCAAGACCATGGGCAGCGCCGCCAAGCCGCAGGACCGCACCCGCAAGATCGGCATGGTGATCGACAAGCTGTCGGCCAACCACGTCGCACGCGAGAACTTCTTCCCGGAGATTCGCCGCCAGATCGGCGTGCTGCAGGAGTGGGTGGTGAAGAACAACCTGCTCACGCTCGATCCGAAGCGGCCACTGGAAGTGCGCGAGACGCCGCTGTACCAGCGCGGCATCGCCGGCGCCAGCATCGACGCGCCGGGCCCGTACCGGCCGCAGGACCGCACCTTCTACAACGTCACGCCGCTCGACGCGCTGACGGCGCAGGATGCCGAAAGCACGCTGCGCGAGTACAACCACTGGATTCTGCAGATCCTGAATATCCACGAGGCGGTGCCGGGCCACTACGCGCAGCTGGTGTATGCGAACAAGTCGCCGTCGATGGTCAAATCGCTGTTCGGTAACGGCGCGATGGTCGAGGGCTGGGCAGTGTACGCCGAGCGCATGATGCTCGAGTCGGGCTACGGCGACAATGCGCCCGAGATGTGGCTGATGTACTCGAAGTGGAACCTGCGCGTGGTGACCAACACGATCCTCGACTACAGCGTGCACGTGAACGGCATGACGCAGGCGCAGGCGATGGACCTGCTGGTGCGCCAGGCGTTCCAGACCAACGCCGAGGCGAGCGAGAAGTGGCGCCGCGTGCAGTTGAGTTCAGTGCAGCTGACCAGCTACTTCAGCGGCTACAGCGAAATCATGGAACTGCGCGAACAGCGCAAGCAGGCGCTCGGGCCGAAGTTTGCGCTCAAGGAGTTCCACGAGCAGTTCCTCAGCTACGGCAACGCGCCGGTCAAAGTGATCCGGGAACTCATGCAGTAAGCGCCGTAGCCGGGCAAGCGAGCGCGGCGCGAACTGTTTGTGCAAACGCTGCGCACGTTGATGCTGCGCAGTCGCGCCGCCTGGCGGCATTCTAAGATTGGCTCGCCGACAGCCATCAGGAGAATGCCATGTCCAAGTCCACTATCGCGCTCGCGCTCGCCGCTGCCCTGGTGGGTTGCGGCGGCGGCGGCGGCGATGAGCCCATCCAGACCAGCGGACCGCAGACGCATCAGCCGCCGATCCCCAAGGGCGCGTCAACCGATACAGCGGTGCAACCGGAGACCGGCGGCGAGGCAATCGGCCGGCAGCGACAGGGATTGATGTAGATTGTCGACCGGGGCTGCAGGCCGCTCAGGCTATCTCGTCGGGGTCCCGGCATGCGTGACGACCGCGAGCGCGATGCCGACAGCGCTGCAAGGGCAGTTGGCAACCGCGCAGGCGGCGAACAGCATCGCGCCGATGGCGCATCGTCTTCCCATGGCAGCCCCTGGTTGTCGTCATGTTATTGCTGACAACCCATGGTACTGCGCCCAGTGCGTGTTTCTCACACTGGCAGTACTGCTAGTAGCATCGTGGAGCGACCGAACCAAAAGGATCGGTTCGGGGCGCAGCAGCGCTCGGCCGGCTCAGGCGGTTTCTTCGGGGGCCTGGGTGTGCTTGACGAATACCGGTGCGATCAGGATGCCCAGTTCGAACAGCAGGCACATCGGCAGGGCCAGCGCCAGCTGGCTGACCACATCGGGCGGCGTCACGATGGCGGCGATGACGAAGGCGCCGACGATGGCGTACGGCCGCACTTCCTTCAGCTTGGCCACGCTGACCACGCCCATGCGCACCAGGATCACCACCACCACCGGCACCTCGAAGGTGGCGCCGAACGCGAGGCACATCGACATGACGAAGTCGAGGTAGTTCTCGATGTCGGGCGTGACGGCGATCGAACTGGGCGCGAATTCGCCGATGAACTTGAAGACGCGGCCGAACACGAAGAAGTAGCAGAACGCGACGCCGCCCATGAACAGCAGGGACGACGACAGCACCAGCGGCAGCACCAGCTTTTTCTCGTGCGTGTACAGGCCCGGCGCGATGAACGCCCACAGCTGGTAGAACACCCACGGCAGCGCCAGGATGAAGGCAATCACCAGGGTGACCTTCATCGGCACCAGGAACGGCGCGATGACGCCGGTGGCGATCATCTTCGAGCCGACCGGCAGCGAGGCGATCATCGGCCGCGCGATATAGTCGTAGATGGCCGCCGGCCCCGGCCACAGCATCAGCACGGTGCAGATCAGGGCGATGCCGATCGAGGATTTGACCAGCCTGTCGCGCAACTCGATCAGGTGGGAGATGAAGGTCTCTTCGCCCGCTGCAGTATCTGTCATTAGAAGAAGGAAGAGGGGGTGGAGGCGCGCGGCCGGAATTTCTTGACGCGCGCGGCGCCCGAGATGAGGTGGGTGCGCCCGCCATGGCGCTGCTTGTACCAGCCAGGCACCGCGGCGTTACGCGAGAGCTTCTTGCGGCGGAAGTCGCGCGCCTTGCGTTCGAGGTCGGACATCGTCGCCGGCGACGATGTCGCCCCCGGATGGTCGCGCCACGCCGCCTCGACATCGTCGGCGGCGCCCTGGAAGCTGTTCTCGACGTCGGCCTTGATCGAGTGGGCCGTTTCCGTCACTTCCTTGTGCAGGTTGCGCAGTTCGTCGAGCTCGATTTCGCGGCTCACTTCGGACTTGACTTGGTGCAGGTAGCGCTGGGCACGGCCGTACAGGGACCCGGCCATCCGCGCCACCTTGGGCAGCTTCTCGGGGCCGATGACGATCAGCGCGACGACACCGATAATGGCGAGTTTGGAAAGTCCAAGATCGATCATGGATGGGCAAAGTCAGACAGGGACGCCTGCTGGGCAGGCGCCGGCGTCAGAACTTCGATTTCTCTTTCGTCTCGACGTCGATGGTGGACTTGTCGGCAACCTGCGACGGCGGCACCGCGGCTTTGTCTTCGTCGCCCTTGACGCCATCCTTGAAGCCCTTGACGGCCTTGCCGATGTCCGAACCCATGCCGCTGATCTTCTTGGTGCCGAATACCAGCATCACCACGACCAGCACGATCAACCAGTGCCAAATGCTCATTGAACCCATCATATTCTCCTTGCGCGGCGCCAGCCGCCTTCAATTCGTGGAAACGTACGAAACCAGTATACGCGATGCTGGGTTTTCGTGCCCTACATCAGCGCTGGCCCCGCCATGGGCGCGGCCCGCCGTACATGTGCAGGTGCAGATGGTACACCTCCTGGCCGCCGTCGGGGCCGCTATTGATGAGGGTCTTGTAACCGCCGCCGGGGGTGCCGTCGGCGTCGTAGGTCACCGCGCAGCCATGCTCGGCGGCAAGACGGGGCGCCAGCGCCAGCATCTTGCCGAGCAATTCGATGTGGCTGTCATTGCATTCCGACAAGGTTGCGACGTGAATCTTCGGGATCACCAGCAGGTGCACCGGCGCTGCCGGCTTGATGTCCTTGAAGGCGAACAGGTCGTCGTCCTCGTACACCACCGCGGATGGGATTTGCTTGGCGGCGATCTTGCAAAACAGGCAGTTGTCCACTTGTCGGCTCCGGTCAGTGTTTGTCGGTTTCGGCGGCGTCGCGCAGGACGTCCTTGCGGGCCGCTTTTTCTTCGATGCCGGAGATGCCCTCGCGCCGCGCCAGCTCGTCGAGCACCTGCTGCGGCGTCAGGTTGAACTGCGCCAGCATCACCAGCGTATGGAACCACAGGTCGGCGCACTCGTACAGCACCTTCGAGGCGTCGCCGTCGACGCGCGCGTCTTTGGCCGCCATCACCGTCTCGGTGGCCTCCTCGCCGATCTTTTTGAGGATGGCGTCGTCGCCCTTGGCGAACAGCCGCGAGACGTACGACTTTTCCGGGTCGCCGCCGTTTTCAAGCTTGCGCGATTCAATTACGGCTGCCAGGCGGGCCAGTGTCACGCTCATGTTGTTTTCTTCGGTTTGGTATAAATCGTTTTCGGATCCTGCAGCACCGGGTCGACGCTCTTCCAGTCGTCGCCCTCGAACTTCTGGAAGAAGCACGAGTGGCGCCCGGTATGGCAGGCGATCGAGCCGGCCTGCTCGATCTTGAGCAGCACGACGTCCTCGTCGCAGTCGAGGCGGATCTCGAGCACCTTCTGGATGTGGCCGGACTCCTCGCCCTTGTGCCACAGCTTCTTGCGCGAGCGGCTCCAGTACACCGCTTCGCCCAGTTCCACCGTGCGCGCCAGCGCATCGCGGTTCATCCAGGCGAACATCAATACGTCGCCGCTGGCCGCTTCCTGGGCGATCACCGGCACCAGGCCGTTCTCGTCCCAGCGGACTTTCTTGAGCCATGCATTGCCGGCAGTGGAGGTGGCGGTTGTCATGCTGCTCCTTTAATCGAGGCGCATCGGGATGCCCTGCGCCGCCATGAAGCGCTTGGCTTCTTCGACCGTGTGCTGGCCGTAGTGGAAAATGCTGGCGGCCAGCACGGCGTCGGCGCGGCCAAGCTTGATGCCGTCGGCCAGGTCCTGCAGCCCGCCGACGCCGCCCGAGGCGATGACCGGGATGTTCACCGCGTCGGACACGCCGCGGGTGAGACCGAGGTCGAAGCCGGACTTGGTGCCGTCGCGGTCCATGCTGGTGAGCAGGATCTCGCCGGCGCCGAGGCGCTCCATGTTCTGCGCCCATTCGACCGCGTCGAGCCCGGTGGCCTTGCGCCCGCCGTGGGTGAACACTTCCCATTTGCCTGGTGCGACCTGCTTGGCGTCGATCGCCACGACGATGCACTGCGAGCCGTGCTTTTGCGACGCCTCGAACACCAGCTCGGGATTGGTCACCGCCGACGTGTTCATGCTGACCTTGTCGGCGCCGGCGTTGAGCAGGCGCCGCACGTCTTCGACGCGGCGCACGCCGCCACCGACGGTGAGCGGGATGAACACGGTCGAGGCGACCGCCTCGATGATGTGCAAGATCAGGTCGCGATCGTCGGAAGACGCGGTGATGTCGAGGAAGGTGATCTCGTCGGCGCCCTGGCCGTCGTAGCGGCGAGCGATTTCAACCGGGTCGCCGGCGTCGCGCAGCTCGGTGAAGTTGACGCCCTTGACGACGCGGCCGTCGGTGACGTCCAGGCACGGGATGATGCGTTTGGCGAGCATTGGTTAGGCTTCCCCCTCGCCGGTCAGCTCGTCGGCGCGGACCTGCGCCGTGGCCAGGTCGAGCGTGCCTTCGTAGATCGAGCGCCCGCAGATGACGCCTTCGATGCCTTCGTCCTGCACCGCGCACAAGTCTTCAACGTCCTTCAGGTTGTGCACGCCGCCGGAGGCGATGATCGGTACGCGCACCGCCTGCGCCAGCTTGACGGTCGCTTCGATGTTCACGCCGCCCATCATGCCGTCGCGGCCGATGTCGGTGTAGACGATCGATTCGACGCCGTAGCCTTCGAACTTCTTGGCCAGGTCGATCACTTCGTGGCCGCTCATCTTGCTCCAGCCGTCGGTGGCGACCTTGCCGTCGCGGGCGTCGAGGCCGACGATGATGTGGCCAGGGAAGGCGCCGCAGGCGTCGTGCAGGAAGCCGGGATTTTTCACCGCGGCGGTGCCGACGATGATGTAGGTGATGCCGTCGTCGAGGTAGCGCTCGATGGTGTCGAGGTCGCGGATGCCGCCGCCCAGCTGGACCGGGATCTCGTCGATCTCGTTATCGAGGGCGAACTCCTGCACCACCTGCAGGATCGACTTGACGGCCGCCTCGTTCTTCGGCTTGCCGGCAAAGGCACCGTTCAGGTCGACCAGGTGCAGGCGGCGCGCGCCTTTCTTCAGCCAGTGCAGCGCCATTTCGGCGGGGTCTTCGGAAAAGACGGTGGCAAGTTCCATATCGCCTTGTTTGAGGCGTACGCAGTGACCGTCTTTGAGGTCGATGGCAGGAATGAGCAGCATGGTCGGCGGTGTCGGTTAGTTGAAGAAGATGGAGGAATCTACGGATTCCAGCGAACGAAATTTTTGTACAGCTGCAGCCCGGCGGTGGCGCTTTTTTCAGGGTGGAACTGGGTGGCGACGATGTTATCGCGCGCGACGGCGCAGCAGAACTGGCCGCCGTAATCGGCCTCGCCGATGACATCCTGCGGATCGACCGGCTGGGCGTAATAGCTGTGCACGAAATAGAAGTAGGCGTCATCCGCGATGCCTTCCCAGACCGGGTGCGCGCGCGACTGGCGCACGCGGTTCCAGCCCATCTGCGGCACCTTGAAGCGCGAGCCGTCCGGCTGCAGGCGGCCTTCTAGCTGGAAGCGCACGACGCGCCCATGCAGCAACCCAAGGCCGGCGGTGTCGGCTTCCTCGCTGCGGTCGAACAGCATCTGTTCGCCCACGCACACGCCCAACATCGGCCGCGTTTTCGAGGCGCGCAGCAGCGCATCCTCGACGCCCGATTCGCGCAGGCTGAGCATGCAGTCCCGCATCGCACCCTGGCCCGGCAGCACGATGCGGTCGGCGCTGTCGATATCACTCGCCTCGCCCGAAATGAGCACGTTCGCTTCCGGCGCGACCGCGCGCAGCGCCTGCGCTACCGAGCGCAGGTTGCCCATGCCATAGTCAACTACAACGATCTTGTTCATGGCCGGATTCTTACAAGCTGCCTTTGGTGGACGGGATCGTGCCGGCGGAGCGCGCATCGAGTTCGGCGGCCATGCGCAGCGCGCGGCCAAATGCCTTGAACACCGTTTCGCACTGGTGGTGCGCGTTCTCGCCGCGCAGGTTGTCGATGTGCAGCGACACCAGCGCGTGGTTGACGAAGCCCTGGAAAAATTCGTGCGCCAGGTCGACGTCGAAGCCGCCGATCATCGAGCGCTTCCACGGCACGTGCATTTCGAGGCCCGGACGGCCGGAGAAATCGATCACCACGCGCGACAGCGCTTCGTCGAGCGGCACGTAGGCGTGGCCGTAGCGGCGGATGCCCTTCTTGTCGCCGATCGCCTTGGCGACCGCCATGCCGAGCGTGATGCCGGTGTCTTCGACGGTGTGGTGGGCGTCGATGTGCAGGTCGCCGACGCACTCGATGTCGAGGTCGATCAGGCCGTGGCGGGCGATCTGGTCGAGCATGTGGTCGAGGAAAGGCACGCCGGTGTTGAGCTTCTGGACGCCGGTGCCGTCAAGGTTGATCGCGACGCGGATCTGCGTCTCGTTGGTGTTGCGGGTGATTTCTGCGGTGCGGGTCATGGACGGGTACTCTATTTGTTCAGTGCTGCTGCAAGGGCTGTCAGGAAGGCGGAATTTTCTTCCGGCGTGCTGACCGTCACGCGGATGCAATTGACCAGCAGTGCGTTCATTTTACCCATATTTTTGACTAGTACCTTGTCAGCGGCGAGTTTCGCGCAGGCAGCATCGGAGTCGGGCACGCGGAACAGCAGGAAATTGGCCGCCGATGGGAACACTTCGACGCCCGGCAGCGCGGCCATGGCGGCCGCCAGGGTGGCGCGCGCGGCGTTGATCTCGGCCGCCTGGGCGTCGAGCACGTCGAGGTGGTCGAGCGCGAATTCGGCCGCGACCTGGGTCAGCACGTTGACGTTGTAGGGCGGGCGCACCTTGTCGAACTGCGCCAGCAGGGCCGGGGCGGCCGACATGTAGCCGAGGCGGATGCCGGCCAGGCCGAGTTTGGATAGCGTGCGCATCACCACCAGGTTCTCGAACTCGGGCAGGTGGCCCATGAAGCTGGTGCGGGCGAACGGCTCGTAGGCCTCGTCGACGACGGCGATGCCGGTGTCGCCGAGCGCGTCGATCAGTTCGGCCATGTCGGCGGCGTCGTACAGGTTGCCGGTCGGGTTGTTCGGGTAGGACAGGAACAGCACCGCCGGCTTGTGCTCGCGGATGGCCGCCAAGAGCGCCGGCTGGTCGAGCGTGAAGTCCGGCAGCAGCGGCACGCCGACGAAGTCCATGCCGGCAAACTGCGCCGAGCGCTGGTACATGACGAAGGCCGGCACGGGCGCCACGATGACGGCGCGGCGGTCCTGGCGCGCCGTGGCCATCGCGACCATCGAGATCAGTTCGTCCGAGCCGTTGCCGAGGACGACGTCGTACCCCTCCGGCACGCCGAGCTTGGCGCGGATGCGCTCTTTGAGGGTGGCGTAGGAAGCGACCGGATAGCGGTTCAGCGCCGCCGCGGCGAGGCGCTCGCCCAGTTCGGCGCGCAGGCTTGCCGGCAGCCGGTACGGGTTCTCCATCGCGTCGAGCTTGATGAAGCCGGACGCTTCGGCCACGACGTAGCCGTTGATGGCGCGTACGTCGGCGCGGATGGTGTTGGCGATCAGGTTGTCGATGAAAGACATAATTTTCCTTGGCTTGAAGGTGGTTCGTCCGGTTCGCTTTTCTTGGCGCTCTTGCGCTTCGGCTTGGCGGGCGTCGCTTCCTCCGGCGCGGCAAGCCGGCTTTCGATGATCCGGCAGTAGTCGGCATTGAGTTCGAAGCCGACGAAATTGCGCCCGCAGCGCTTGGCCGCCAAAGCGGTGGTGCCGCTGCCCATGAACGGGTCGAGCACCACGCCGCCGGGCGGGCACGAGGCCTTGAGCATGCGTTCGATGATCTCGAGCGGCTTCTGGGTCGGGTGGTCGGCGCGCTCAGGATGTTCCTTGTGCAGGCGCGACACGCTCCACAGGTCTTTCGGGTTGTAACCAATTTCGAGCCACTTGGCGCCGACGAAGATCGAGCGCGACCTGGCTTTCTTGGTTTCGGCGTCGTAGGCGATGCGCACGGCGTCGAGGTCGAAGTAGTAGTCCTTGCGGTTGACGAAAAAGCCGATGGTGTCGTGCACCGACGTGAAGCTGCGCACGCTGCCGCCCATCGACGGCACCCGGCGGTCCCAGATGATCTCGTTCATCATCGTCATGCGCTGCTTGAGCATGACGAAGATCTCGGGCGAAAAGCGCCAGGTCAGGAAGATGTACAGGCTGCCGTTGGCTTTCAGCTTGGGCAGCGCGGCGCTGATCCACTGCTCGGTCCAGGCCAGGTAGTCGGCCGCGCTTTGCTGGTCGGAGGCGTTGCCGTAGTCCTTGCCGAGGTTGTACGGCGGGTCGGTCAGGATCAGGTCGACCGAACCGTCGGGGATGCGCGCCAGGCCGACCAGCGCATCCTCGCAGAACACCTGGTTGACCCAGGCGGTCATGACGGCGCTTTGATGCGCAGCTCTGCGCTGCGGGCGTGCGCCTGCAACCCCTCGCCGTAGGCCAGTTCGGCGGCCACCTTGCCGAGCGTCTGGGCGCCGGCTTCGGAGACGTACAGGATCGACGAGCGCTTCTGGAAGTCGTACACGCCCAGCGGCGACGAGAAGCGCGCGGTGCGCGAGGTCGGCAGCACGTGGTTCGGGCCGCAGCAGTAGTCGCCCAGCGACTCGGACGAGAAGCGGCCGAGGAACATGGCGCCGGCGTGGCGGATCAAGTCGGCCCACTGCTGCGGGTCTTCGGCGGAGATCTCGAGGTGCTCGGCGGCGATGGCGTTGGCGATCTCGCACGCTTCTTGCATGTCGCGCACCTTCACCAGCGCGCCGCGGTCCTGCAAAGAGGTGCGGATGACGTCCTGGCGCGGCATCGTCGGCAACAGCTTGTGGATGCTCGCCTCGACGCGCGCGATGTAGTCGGCGTCCGGGCACAGCATGATGGCCTGCGCCAGTTCGTCGTGCTCGGCCTGCGAGAACAGGTCCATCGCCACCCAGTCCGGATCGGTGCTGCCGTCGCACAGCACCAGGATCTCGGACGGGCCGGCGATCATGTCGATGCCGACGGTGCCGAACACGCGGCGCTTGGCCGCCGCCACATAGGCGTTGCCGGGGCCGACGATCTTGTCGACGGCGCCAATCGTGGCGGTGCCGTAGGCCAGGGCGCCGACTGCCTGGGCGCCACCGATGGTGATGACGCGGGTAACGCCGGCAATCGCCGCCGCCGCCAGCACCATCTGGTTCTTCACGCCGTCGGGCGTCGGGACGACCATGATGATCTCGGCCACGCCGGCCACCTTGGCCGGAATCGCGTTCATCAGCACCGACGACGGATACGCCGCCTTGCCGCCGGGGACGTAGATGCCGACCCGGTCGAGCGGCGTGATGCGCTGGCCGAGCACGGTGCCGTCAGGCTCGGTGTAGCTGAAACCCTTCAGCTCCTCTTTCTGGCGCTCGTGGAACACGCGGATCCGCTCGGCCGCGACCTGCAGCGCGGCGCGCTGGGCCTGCGGCAGCGCCGCGAGCGCCGCATCGAGTTCGGCCTGGCCAATATCGAATTGGGCCATGCTATCGGCACTGATGCGATCGAACTTGTTGGTGTACTCCAGCACCGCGGCGTCGCCGCGCGCCTTGACGTCGGCCAGGATCGAGGCGACCGCTGCTTCGATGGCGTCGTCGGTGGACGCTTCGAACGCGAGCAAGGTATCGAGCTTGGCGCGGAAGTCCGGTTGCGTGGAATCGAGTTTGCGGATCTGGATCGACATTGGAAATCAGCCTTGCGTTTTTGAAGCGCGTTCGAACGCCTCGAGGATGGGTTGGAGCCGCGCGCGCTTGAGCTTGAGCGCGGCCTGGTTGACCACCAGGCGCGACGAAATCTCCATGATGGTTTCGACTTCGACCAGGTTGTTGGCGCGCAGCGTGTTACCGGTCGAGACGACGTCGACGATGGCGTCGGACAGGCCGACCAGCGGCGCCAGTTCCATCGAGCCGTACAGCTTGATCAGGTCGACGTGCACGCCCTTGGCGGCGAAGTGCTCGCGCGCGGTCTGGACGAACTTGGTGGCCACGCGCAGCCGCGCGCCCTGGCGCACCGCGCTGGCGTAGTCGAAGCCGGCGTTGACGGCGACCGACATGCGGCAGGCGGCGATCTTCAGGTCGATCGGCTGGTACAGGCCTTCGCCGCCATGCTCGAGCAGCACGTCCTTGCCGGCCACGCCGAAGTCGGCGGCGCCGTACTGGACGTAGGTCGGCACGTCGGACGCGCGCACGATGATGACGCGCACGTTCGGGTCGTTGGTGGCGAGGATCAGCTTGCGCGACGTCTCGGGGTTCTCGGTGACGACGATGCCGGCCGCCGCCAGCAGCGGCAAGGTGTCGTCGAAAATGCGGCCCTTCGACAGCGCGAGTATCAGCTGGCCGCTCGCTTCGGTGGCAAATGGATTCATCGGCATCGCTTACTTGATGCGCACGATGTCGGCGCCCACCTGCGACAGCTTCACTTCCATGCGGTCGTAGCCGCGGTCGAGGTGGTAGATGCGGTCGATCAGGGTGGTGCCTTCGGCGGCCATGCCGGCAATCACCAGCGACGCCGAAGCGCGCAGGTCGGTCGCCATCACGGGCGCGCCGCGCAGGCGGAACACGCCGGCGATGTGGGCGGTGTTGCCGTCGGTGCGGATGTGGGCGCCCAGGCGGTTCATCTCCTGCACGTGCATGAAGCGGTTCTCGAAGATGGTTTCCTTCACTTCGCTGGTGCCGCCGGCAATCGTGTTGACGGCCATGAACTGGGCCTGCATGTCGGTCGGGAAGCCGGGATACTCGGTGGTCGAGAAGCTGACCGGGCGCGGACGCCCATCCATCGTGGCGCGGATCGAGTCGGCGCCGACGTCCATGATCAGGCCGATCTCGCGCAGCTTGTCAAGCGCGGCGTCGAGGATGTCGGTGCGCGTGTTGCGCAAGATGATGTCGCCGCCGGTGGCCGCCACCGCGCACAGGAAGGTGGCAGCTTCAATGCGGTCGGAGATCACTGCGTGTTTGGCGCCGTGCAGCGCCGGCACGCCCTGGATCACCAGCCGGCCGGTGCCGATGCCGTCGATCTTCGCGCCCATCGCCACCAGCAGGTTGGCCAGGTCGGTCACTTCCGGTTCCTGCGCGGCGTTTTCCAGAATCGTCTCGCCTTCGGCCAGGGTGGCGGCCATCAGCAGGTTCTCGGTGCCGGTCACGGTGATCATCTCGGTGCGGATACTGGCGCCCTTCAGTTTCGGGCACTTCGCGTAGATGTAGCCGCCTTCGATGGTGATCTCGGCGCCGAGCGCCTCCAGGCCCAGGATGTGCTGGTCGACCGGGCGCGAGCCGATCGCGCAGCCGCCCGGCAGCGACACCTTCGCTTCGCCGAAGCGCGCCAGCAGCGGGCCGAGCACCAGGATCGAGGCGCGCATCGTCTTGACCATCTCGTAGGGCGCTTCGAGCGTGTCGATGGCGCTGCCGTTGAGGATGACGGTCTCGCCTTCCTGCTGAACCTTCAGGCCGGTCTGCGCCAGCAGCTTGAGCATCGTCTTGACGTCGTGCAGGTGCGGCACGTTCGACAGTTCAAGGTCGCCGGCCGTCAGCAGGCCGGCGCACAGGATCGGCAGGGCGGCGTTCTTGGCGCCGGAGATGGTGATGTCACCGTTGAGGCGCTTGCCGCCGACGATCTGGAGCTTGTCCATGGTTATCCTTGATATTCTTCAGGGGTGAGGGTCTTCATCGACAGCGCGTGGATTTCCTCGCGCATGCGCTCGCCGAGGGCGGCGTAGACGATCTGGTGGCGCTGGATCGGGCGCTTGCCGGCAAACGCCGGCGAGACGATGACGGCGGTGAAGT
Organism: Massilia eurypsychrophila; assembly: GCF_002760655.1. Lineage (GTDB taxonomy): Bacteria > Pseudomonadota > Gammaproteobacteria > Burkholderiales > Burkholderiaceae_D > JAFCUW01. The sequence goes on from NZ_PDOC01000001.1 coordinate 152,544, forward strand.
GCTGGCCGTCGCCTTCGACCTCGAGGTGGGTGCATTCGAGGCCGGCGCTGATGTAGCCGTGAATGAGTTCAGGAGTAGTTGTCACGATAAAGTCCTTGATTAGTGACGCAGGTTGTAGCCGCGCTTGAGCAGGTTGACGGCGATCGTCGCCAGCACCACGAAAAACGCACTGACGATGGCAAGGCTGGTCCACGGCGAGATGTCCGACTGGCCGAAGAAGCCGTGGCGGAATCCGTCAATCATATAAAAGAACGGATTGAAATGCGAGATCGCCTGCCAGAAAGGCGGCAGCGACTTGATCGAGTAGAACACGCCCGACAGGAACGTCGCCGGCATGATCAGGAAGTTCTGGAACGCGGCCAACTGGTCGAATTTCTCTGCCCAGATGCCGGCGATGACGCCCATCGTGCCGAGGATGGCGGCGCCCAGCAGCGCGAACACGGCGATCCACCAGGGCGCCACGAACGACAAGTGGGCAAACCAGGCGGTGATGATGAACACGCCGGCGCCGACCGCCAGGCCGCGCACCACCGAGGCGAGCACGTAGGCCGAGATGATCTCCCAGTGCGACAGCGGCGGCAGCAAAATGAACACCAGGTTGCCGGTGATCTTGGACTGGATCAGCGAGGACGAGGAGTTGGCGAAGGCGTTCTGCAGCACGCTCATCATCACCAGGCCGGGAATCAGAAAGGCGGTGTACGACACGCCGGGATAGACTTCGACGCGGCCTTCGAGCACGTGGCCGAAGATCAGCAAGTACAGCATGGCGGTCAGGATCGGCGCGGCGACGGTTTGGGTCGCCACTTTCCAGAAACGCAAGGTCTCCTTGTAGAGCAGGGTCTGGAATCCCACGGAAACGAACTTCACAGCGAACCTCCATCCATGATCTGCAAGAAGATATCTTCCAGATCAGCTTGTTGCAATTGCATCTCGTCGATGACGGCGCCGGACTCGCGCAGGCGGGCCAGGATCTGTTCGACTTCGGCGTACTCGTTGACGCGCAGGCTGAACTTGCGGCCGTTCTGCTCGTGCTCGTGGGTGACCAGGTGGCGCAGCCCGGCCGGCAAGGTGCCGCTGGCCAGGTGCACGTTCAGCTGGGAGCCGGAGATGCGGCGGATCAGGGCCGACATCGTGTCGAGCGCGACGACCTTGCCGGCGCGCAGCATGGCGACGCGCTGGCACATTGCCTGCGCTTCTTCCAGGTAGTGGGTGGTCAAGACGACGGTGTGGCCTTCGCGGTTCAGGCGCGAAATGAATTTCCACAGGCCCTGGCGCAGTTCGACGTCGACGCCGGCGGTCGGCTCGTCGAGCACGATGACCGGCGGCTTGTGCACCAGCGCCTGGGCGACCAGCACGCGCCGCTTCATGCCGCCCGACAGCGCGCGCATGTTGACGTCGGCCTTGCCGGTCAGGTCGAGGTTTTCCATCACCTCGTCGATCCACTTGTCGTTGTTCTTCAGGCCAAAGTAGCCGGACTGCAGGCGCAAGGTTTCGCGCACGGTGAAGAACGGGTCGAACACCAGTTCCTGCGGCACCACGCCGAGCTTGCTGCGGGCGGCGCGGAAATCGGTGACGACGTCGTGGCCGTGGATGGCGACGCTGCCGGCATCGGGGCGGATCAGGCCGGCGATGGTGGAGATCAGGGTGGTCTTGCCGGCGCCGTTCGGGCCGAGCAGGCCAAAAAATTCGCCTTCCTCGATCGACAGCGACACGCCGCCCAGCGCCTTCAGGTGCTTGTAGCTTTTTTCGACGTTGGTGATCTGAATTGCAGTCATTCGTTTGGTGCTTACGTGGTTTGTCCAGCGGCAAGGATTTTCGCGGGGGGAACTGCCAATTATAGGGGAAATTGACCGATGAGCCGCGAGGGCGGGATTACGACAGAGAACAACCGGGCAAATCGCCCGACGGCCGCGCTAGCGGCGTCAGGCAACTGTATGAAGCAGGGTCAATGGTGATGCAGGTTGGCGGGTGATTCGACCAGCAGTGTGTCGACGCCGTACAGGTTGGCCAGGCTTTTCAGGCTGACCGGCAGGTTGACGAACGACACCGCGACGCCGGCCTTGCGGGCGGCGCGCTGCATCGCCAGCAGCACGGCCACGCCGGACGAGTCGGCCAGCTTGACCGCGCTGAGGTCGAACACGGTCTGGCCGCCGGCGAGCGCCGCCAGGCCGCGCTCGAGCGCGCCCCTGGCGGTCTGGAACGTCAGCATTTCCAGCGGCGGTTGGGCAGTCGTTGCCGTCATCGCCGTGCTTACTTGCCAGCTTTGGCCGGCTTGTTGGCCAGCTGCTTGTTGCGCTCGGCCAGCTTGGCGATCAGGCCGTCGATGCCGCCCTTGCCGATTTCGGTGGCGAAGGTGCCCTTGTAGGTTTCCACCAGCCACGCGCCAAGCACGTTGATGTCGAAAATCTTCCAGCCGGACGGCCCCTTGGCGAGGCGGTAGTTCAGCTGGATCGGCTCGCCGCGGGCGACGTTGACCTGCGAACGCACTTCGACGACGGTGTCGGCCGGATCGGCGCGCAACGGTTTGAATTCGACCGTTTCGTTCTTGATCTGCGACAGCGCGCCCGAGTAGGTGTGAATCAGCAAGGTGCGGAACTCGTTCGACAGCCGGGTTTTCTGGTCCGGCGTGGCGTCGCGCCAGAAACGGCCGGCCGCCAGCGCGGTCATGCGCTGAAAGTCGACGTACGGCAAGATTTTTGCGTCCACCAGCGCCATCACCTTCTGCTGGTTGCCGGACTGAATGTCCTTGTCGGCCTTGGCCGTTTCGATGACGTCGTTGCTGATGCGCTTGACGAGGACGTCAGGCGCTTCACTGCCCTGGGCGGCGGCGCCGAAGGCGGCAAATGCAAGCGTGCTCATTGCGATTAGTTGCTTGATCAGTTTCATGGGGTCCTCTTTTCTGGTTGCGGGTAGTACAAAGCTGCAACCGCTCTTCAATTTGGCGGTACAGGAATCTGGTTAACTACTTCGACGGCGTTTCGGATGACACGGCTGTGGCCGGCGCAGGCTTTTTCGCTGCCGGCGCGCGCTTGCGCGGCGCGCGCGCGGTGGCCGCCGGCGCCGCCGGCGCCGCTGCGCCGGCTGCCGGGGTCGGGCCCGGATCGTCGGTGTAGGCGTCGCGAATGCTCTTCGCTTCCGAACTGGACGCTGCCGCTGCCGGCACCACGCCGGCGGCCGGCGCGGCCGGTGCCGTGGCCGCCGCTGCGGCGCCAGGCGCTGCTGGCTTGCCTGGTGCCGGCGCGGTGGCGCCCGGATCGTCAGGATACGCAGCCTTGATCGACTTGGCGTCGGCCGGTGCGCCGTCCTTCTTGCTTTCCTGCTGGGCGCCCCTCTTGAACTTGATCTTCTGGTCGCCGTTGTCGGTGATGCGGCTCAGGCGGCGCTGCAGGAAGCCGTCGCGGATGAATTCGTAGCGGTCGAGCGCGGCTTCTTCCATCAGGTTCGACGCGTCGAGCACGGCGGCGCGCTGGTCGATTGCCCGCACGCCGGTGCCGACGTTACGCCAGTTGACCGGTTCCTTGTAGGCCCAAGGATCGGCAGCGATGTCGATCGGCATGACGACGGTGTCGCGCACCGTCGACGGCCCCAGCAGCGGCAGCATCAGGTAAGGACCGGACGGCATGCCCCAGGCGCCGAGCGTCTGGCCGAAGTCTTCGTTGTGCTTGTGCAAGCCGGCTTCGGAGCCGATGTCGAGCAGGCCGCCGAGGCCGAACGTCGAGTTCAGCGCGAAGCGGGTCAGGTCGGACATGCCGTCCTGGCCCTTGCCCTGCATCAGGTTGTTAGCGCCGGTCCACAGATCGGACAGGTTGCCGAAAAAGTTAGACACGCCGGTCTGCACGAACGTCGGCAGCACCTCTTTGTAGGCGGTGGCGGCCGGCTTGAGGGCGACGCGGTCGACCGTGTCGTTGAACTTGAACACTTGCCGGTTGAACTTCTCGTACGGGTCGCGCGGGTTGGGACCGGTGGCGCAGCCGGCCAGCGTGGCGCTGACCGCCAATGCCAGCGCGATGCCGCGCCAGCTCGAGCGCGCCGGGGAGGTGGTTGCCGTGATCATTTCGAATCCTTTCCTTCGGCAGCCTTGCTGTAGATGAACTGATTGATCAGGTCTTCCAGCACGGCTGCAGATTGGGTACTGTTAATGCGGTCGCCCGCTGCCAAATTGACGGTGTCGCCGCCCGGCACGATGCCGATGTACTGTTCGCCCAGCAAGCCGGCGGTGAGAATCTTCAGCGAGCTATCTTTGGGAAACTTGTGGCCCGCGTCGAGGTCGAGCGTGACATGGGCCTGGTAGGTCTTGTCGTCGAAGCGGATGTCGCCGACCCGGCCGACGACCACGCCGGCGCTCTTGACGGGCGCCTGCGGCTTGAGGCCGCCGATGTTGTCGAACCTGGCCGTGACCGGGTAGGTCTTGCTGAACGACAAGGTGCTCATGTTGCCGGCCTTGAGCGCCAGGAACACCAGTGCTGCCAGTCCCAACAGGACAAACAAGCCAACCCAGACGTCGATAGTTTTGCGGTGCATAAATATTTCCTAACTCTTGTTATTGGCCCGGGCAACGCTGCCCGCGCCAAACGGATTGCTTGCTTGTTGATGCTTACTTGTTGAACATCAGCGCCGTCATGACGAAGTCGAGTCCCCAGATCATCAGCGACGAGATCACCACGGTGCGGGTGGTGGCGCGCGAGACGTCTTCCGGCGTCGGATCGGCGTGGTATCCCTGGAACAAGGCGGTGAAGGTGACGGCGATGCCGAACACCACGCTCTTGACGACGCCGTTCAGGATGTCGGCGCGGACGTCGACGTTGGCCTGCATCTGCGACCAGAATGCGCCCTCGTCGACACCGATCAGCTGCACGCCGACCAGGTAGCCGCCGAGTACGCCGACGGCGCTGAAGATCGTCGCCAGCACCGGCATCGCGATCACGCCAGCCCAGAAGCGCGGCGCGAGCACGCGCTGGATCGGGTTAATTGCCATCATTTCCATGGCCGACAATTGCTCTCCGGCCTTCATCAAGCCGATCTGCGCGGTCAGCGAGGTCCCGGCGCGGCCGGCGAACAGCAGCGCGGTGACGACCGGTCCCAGCTCGCGCACCAAAGCTAGTGCGACAACCTGGCCAAGCTTTTGTTCGGCGCCGTAGGGTGTGAGCGTGATATAGCCTTGCAGGCCGAGCACCATACCGACGAACAGGCCGGAGACGACGATGATGACGAGCGAGTAATTGCCGATGAAATGGATCTGCTCGGAAATGAGACCGGGCCGGCGCATCGCGCCTGGCGACACGCGCAGCAGGCCGGCGAACGAGCGCACGGCGAAGCCGACGTTGCCCAGGCTTTCGCGCAAGGTGCGGCCGATCGTGCCGAGGATATTGGCGATCATGCGCGCTCTCCCAGGCCGAGGTCGTCGGCGAGCGACTTGCCGGGATAGTCGAACGGCACCGGGCCGTCCGGCTCGGCGTTGACGAACTGCTTGACGTACGGATCGGCCGACACGCGCAGGTCGGCCGGCGTGCCTTGCGCGACGATCTTGCCGGCCGACATAAAGTAGACGTAGTCGGCGATCGCGAAACACTCATGGACGTCGTGCGAGACGAGGATCGAGGTCGAGCCGAGCGCGTCGTTAAGCTTGCGGATCAGGTTGGCGGTGACGCCCATCGAGATCGGGTCGAGGCCGGCGAACGGTTCGTCGTACATGATCAGTTCCGGGTCGAGCGCGACGGCGCGGGCGACGGCGACGCGGCGCGCCATGCCGCCGGAAATCTCGGCCGGCTTGAGCTGGGCCGCGTTGCGCAGCCCGACGGTATTGAGCTTGAGCAGCACCAGGTCGCGGATCAGTTCTTCCGGCAGGTCAGTGTGTTCGCGCAGCGGGAAGGCGACGTTCTCGAACACGGTCAGGTCGGTAAACAGGGCGCCGAACTGGAACAGCATGCCCATCTTGCGGCGCAGCCGGTACAGGCCGTCCGTGTCGAGCTGGTGCACCACTTCGCCGCCGACCTTGACCTCACCTCTTTGCGGGCGGATCTGGCCGCCGATCAGGCGCAGCACCGTGGTCTTGCCGCAGCCGGACCCGCCCATGACGGCCACGACTTTCCCGCGCGGGAAGTCCATGCGCAGGTTCGACAGGATGACACGCTCTCCGTACGCAAACTGCAGATCGCGGATTTCGACAAGATTGGACACAGGGCTATTCGGTATTTGGGATTGCGTATTGTAGTGCAGAAAGGATAATCTCTGCTGGCGTGCGCCTGTTTTGAGACGGGTCGGGAAGACCAGAATACAACACTAATGAACGACGAGTCAGATATTTCCAGACGTAAGTATTTGTTTTTAATGAACTATGGAAATCTAAACAGTTGTTTTAATGTTGCAAAATATTAATTCACGTCTGCATGTAAAGGGATTTGGCGAGGGGCGGCGCTGGCGTCTGCGGGTGTAAACTGGGCCGCTGCGAGTGCGAGAAATGTATTGACGGCCGACTGCAGACGAATTACCGGATGTCCTTGCGCAAAAATGGTTTTCGCCGGGCACGCTGACCAGCGTCACAGCCAGCCGAAACCCTTCGCCATCATGCCTGACAGGCCGATCGTGACCGTGATCAGCGATCCGAACATGAGTCGGAAGTCGGCTATTTGCCGATCGCTCAGGCGCTTCAGATCCGAGCGGAAAGTCGCCTGGTTTTCCGTATAAGATTTCGAATATCCGAGCGAAGGAAATCGATGGCTGCTTCCAAGCGAGCCACGCGTTCGCCCAGTTCAGCCAGTTTCGATTCGACTGCGTCGAACCGTGATTCCATCGCGGTCACGCGCTGTTTCAACACGCCCATCTCAGCTGTCAGCATCGCAATTGGCGAGTGCCGAGTCTGTGCCATTACTTACCGTTGCCATCTCCACTTCTCTCCGGTGATCGAGCTCAGTTTACGACGATCGGCAGTGACGTCAAGCGCTGTTCGCCGCTGCCGCAGCCATCGCGCGCTATCTGCGCACGCGAAGCAACACCAGACCGAAGTTGGAATACGCGACGATGTCGCCGCTGTCGGACACGGCACCGGCGCCGCTGAGCACCAGGTCGCGCGGCGCGCCCGGTATGCGGGTGTTGAGGTCGACCATGCCGTCGACCGCGGTCCAGCTGAACGCGCGCGGCTCGCCGCCGCTGGTGCGGGCGAAGCCCACCACCTGGCCGGCGCCGTTGACCGAGTCGGCGCGCGACTCGGTGCCGCCGAAGGTGCCGAGCTCGCGCAGCGCCTTGCCGTCGTAGACGAAGGCGCGCGCCTCGCCCGAGGCGGTGTCGGCGTCGCCGACCACCAGGCCGGCCTCGTTGATGGCCGCGGCGAACGAGGCGGCGCCGCCGAAGGTGCCGAAGTCGACCATGGCGCCGTCGCGGTAAAGGAAGGCGTGGCGCCTGCCGTCGGCCGTGTCGGACACGCCGATGACGTGGCCGGCGTCGTTCAGGCCGTACACCAGCGATTCGGCGCCGCCAAGCGTGCCGAGCGGCTTGATGCAGCCGCAGGCTTCGTCGAAGAAACCGAGCTGGACGCGGGCGTCGCCGTGGAAGTCGCCCGCCACCTGGCCGGCGCCGTTGATGACCCAGCCGACCGACGCGCCGCCGTCAGGCGTGGCCAGCTGCTTGAGCTGGCCGTCGCGGTACAGGAAAGCGTGGCGGGCGCCGTCGGCGCCGGTGGCGTAGCCGGTGACCTGGCCGCTTTCGTTGATGTCGGCCGCGAGCGCCTCGGTGCCGCCGAAGTTGCCAAGGTCGCGCATGGTGCCGTCGTACAGGAAGGCGCGCGACCAGCCGGGGCCGAACGCGCGGCCGACCACCTGGCCGCGCTGGTTGATGGCGTGCGCCTCCGACGCGGTGCCGCCCATCGTGCCGAGGTCGATCATGGTCTTGCCGTCGTACAGGAAAGCGTGCAGGCTGCCGTCGCGCGCGTCGATGGTGCCGGCGACCTTGCCGTCGGCGGTGATGCCGTTGTGGTGGACCACCGCTTCGGTGCCCTTGCCGCCGAGCGACAGTGCGATGACATCGTAGGTGACGCCTCGGTACCTTGGCGCGCGCCGCTCGTCGTGCCGGTCATCGGCGCCGCCGCAGCCGGCCAGCGTACAGGCGATCAGCAATGCCGCCGCCCGCAACAGGCCGCGCGGCGTGAAGATTCCCGGGTTCATCATCAACATGGCCTGCTCCTCGATGGAAGGTGACTTCTGATCAGTAAGAGCGGCGGTGTGGATAAATGGTTGCGTTAGCAAAGGCAGCGGCCACGTGTCGTTGTTACGGATCAGGCGTGCGCGAAATACCTGGAAATTGCTGTCGGAAAACTTTACATACCAACGGAATAGTCAGATTGATCGATAGCCAAGTTCTTGAAACCTTTGATTATTGCTGTTATGGCACGAGAATTGCGTATGTCACATCACAACAATTATCCTGAAAGTAGAACCTCGATGAAAAATCTGACGCTCTTGACCTCCGCCGCCTTGCTGTTAATCGCCAATGCCGCTTCGGCGACCACCTTGGTCGCCAGCGATAACTTCCAGCAAGCAAACCTCGGCGCAGTGACGAATCAATCCAGCGGCACCGGCTGGGCCGGAAACTGGCAATCGGCCGCAACCGGGGCGGCGACCCCCACCGTCGTCAAGCAGGGCGCGCCGGCCGACGGCAACCAGGCGTTGCAGTTCTCGGCAAACAACGACAATGCAGCCTTCCGCGTGCTGAACCAATCGATCAGCGGCGACGTTTTCATCGATTTCATGTTCCAGTACAGCGGTAATGCGCTCGGCGACAACGATTTCCTCGGTTTGTGGATCGGCAATTGGAACGGCCCGAATATCGGCCTGAAGGGCAATTGCGGCGGCGGCACGGCAGGATGCATCAATGACGCGTTCGCACGCACCAACGGCGGCGGCGGTCCATATCTGCCAGTCAATATGCAGCAAAACGTCACGTATCATCTTTATGGCCACTTGTACAAGACCGCCAACAGCATGTTCTACAACAAGTTCGATGCCTGGATCAATCCGACCGCGCTCGAAATGAGCACCCTCGTCGACGCCGACGTCATGGCCACCGGCGCGTCGACGATTTCGTCGTTCAACACGATCGGCTTTCGCTCTGCAAACATCGATACGATCACCGTGCGCATCGATGACCTGAAAGTGTCGGTTGTGCCGGAACCAGCGTCGATCGCCCTGTTCGGTCTGGCGCTGGCCGGCATGGCAGGCGTTCGCCGCGCCAAGCGCAAGTAATTCGCCTTGCACAAAAAGCTTGCCCGTTTCGGCGGGCAAGCTTTTTTTTCGTCTGACCGATAGGTTGTTGTCACAAGCCCAAGGGTAATCGCAGGGTGAACACGATCTCCGGCGCCTCGTAGTGGTAGGCCAGATCGCCGCCGTGCCCGCGCGCGATCTGGTAGGCGATGTAGAGCCCCAGTCCGACGCCCTGGCGATTGCGCGGATTGTTCAGCGAGGTGTGCTTGAACGGGTCGAACAGTTTTTCGACCACCGCCGCCGCAATCGGCGCGCCCTGGTTGCGCACCGTGATGAGGGCGTCGGCGCCGTCGCCGTCGCGGTGCAGGCCAATCGTGACAGGCTTGCCGGCTTCGCCGTGATGGCGCGCGTTGCTCATCAGGTTGGCCAGCACCTGCACCAGGCGGTCGGCATCGACCATCGCGCAGACCGGCGCCGGCATGTCGAGCTGGAAGCGGGCGCCCGGGTGGGCGGCGCCGAGCTCCTCGACCAGGTCGGACAGCATTGCGTTCAGATCGGTCATCGCCAGCTGCATGCCCAGGCCGATGCCGGCGTTGATGCGGCTCATGTCGAGCACATGTCCGATCAGGCGCTGCATGCGGTTGCTGGACGACTTGATGCGCCGCCCGATCAGCTCGGACTGCGAACCGAGTTCGAGCATCGCGCCGGCCATGTTGATGGCCTGCAACGGGTCGCGCAGGTCGTGGCCGAGCATGGCCATCAGCTCGGTGCGCGCGCGGTCGACTTCGGCGTTGCGCGCGGCCACCGCGCGGCTGATCTTCGACAGCAGCGCGCTGGCGATGGTCAGGCTGGTGGCATCCCACGGCTCGGCGCGGCCGCGCACCGTCTGGCGCCACTCGTCGAACGAACCACGCGGAGTCAGGCGCGGGCCGAGCGGCCCGTGCACGATATTCTTTTCCGGCTTGCCGGCCCAGCGCACCGCCTCGACCTGCTCGGTGCGCAGCGCCAGCAGCACGCCCTGCGACGACGGGTCGAACGACAGCACCAGCATGCCGGCCCATTTGCCCAGCTGCGCGCGCAGCGCCTGCGGCCAGTCGGCCACGTCGTTGCGCTGGTAGAGCACCTCGCCGCTGTCCTCGATCGAGGCGAGCATCGCGCGCGCCAGGGCCGGGCCGATGTCGCCATGGCTGATCAGTTCGCCGTGCAGCGCGAGCACCAGCGCATCGGCCCGCAGCGCCGCGCACAGTTCCGGCACCAGCGGCGCGAGCGCGCGCAGCACCTGGTCTTCGTCGCTCATCGCTTCGAGCACGCGCGAGCCGAGTTCGGCGGCGCGCTCGATGCCGGCCGCCTGGCCGCGCGCCTCGAGCGTCTGCACGCTCGAGGCGAGCACCTGGGCCAGCACGTCGGTGGCCATGCGGATCGAGTAAGGCACCTGGCGCGGCGCCATGTGGTGGCAGGCGAGCATGCCCCACAGGCGCCCGCCGACGACGATCGAAATGCTCATCGACGCATGCACGCCCATGTTCTGCAGGTATTCGACGTGGATCGGCGAGACGCTGCGCAGCACGCCGTGGCTCATGTCGAGCGGGGCGTCGCCGTCGCGGCCCAGCAGCGGCACCGGCAGATAGCCGACATCGCTGATCAGGCGCAGCGAGTTGATCAGGTACAGGCGGCGCGCCTGCGCCGGGATGTCGCTGGCCGGGTAGCGCCGCCCCAGGTAGGGCTCGATCGTGTCGTCGCACGCTTCGGCGACGACGTCGCCGCTGTCGTCGTGGCGGAAGCGGTAGGCCATGACGCGGTCGAAGCCGGTCAGCTGGCGCACCTGCTGCACCACCATGTTCAGCAGCGCATCGACCGACTGCTGGCGCTTGAGGCGGTCGATGGCGGCATGCGCCTTCAGCGCGAACGAGGCGACGACGTCGGAACTCAAGGCGCGGCGCTCGAATTCGGCGATGATGCGGCCCTGGTAGGCGTGCACGATGCAGTCGAACTCCTGAGCACCGATGGTCACTTCGCAGGCCAGCGGCATGGTTTCGCCGGCGTCGAGATCGGCGCCGGCCTCGTGGATCAGTTCGACGGCGGCAAGCGGCAGGTTCAGCGCGGCCAGCTCGGCGCCAAGCGTCGGCCGCGCGCCGATCAGGTCGGCGCAGTTGGCCCTCCACGCCATCAGCAGGCGCTCGGCGCTGAAGGCCAACAGCGCGCCGTTCGGCTGGATCGAGCCGGGGATGTGGATCGGTTCGGCGGCGCAGTTGGCCAGCGTCAGGTCGGGCGCCAGGCCGTTACTGTTCATGGGCGGCGTCCATCAGCGCCAGCAGGCTGTCGAACGCATCGCGGGCGCCGGCGCAGGCATCGGCGACGGCGCATGGGGTCTTGACATCGGCGCGCAGTTCGGCCAGGAACTGCTGCCAGCGCGCGCCGACCGCGGCGCCGTCGGCGCCGAGATAGGTTAATGGATGGGGGGCAAGCACGCCGCGCAGGCGCTTGAACAGCACCGCGCCGCCCAGTTGCGAGCCTTCGACGACGTAGCACACGCCCCAGCGGTAGGCGGGACTGGCGCCATCGGCCCAGCTTGGCGGGTCGAACAGCGGCAACGACGCCTGGGCCGGCATGGCCCGATCGGCCAGGTCGGCGGCGATGATGGCCGCGCGCGATCGCGGCGGCAGGCGTGCCGGATCCTGCGGACCGTCGTGGTAGGCGGCCAGCCATGCTTCGATCGGCGCCAGCCATGCGTGCAGCAGCGCCAGGTGCGCGCCGTAATCGGCCAGTGACGGCGCCGCGGCCGCCAGCGGCATGGCGCGGTCGAGAATATCGTGGCGGTCGGCCGTGGCGCGGCGAAGCGCGCCCAGTACATCGAGTTCGACTACGTCTGACACCTTTTCCAACCCCACCTCGCACTTCGACAACGGTTGGGATGGAAGGTTTTCCACCAGCCGACCGCATGTCAGGGCGAAATCGTATCACGCGAACCGATCACGCGGGCGCGGCGAGGGTGGAATGGTCAAATGAGCAGCGGGCGGGCGCACAGATGGCCCGCCCGGGGACGTGCGGCTAGCCCGTGGTGCAGCCGCAAGGCGGCTTCGGCACCGGCGGCGGCTGGGACGAGTCATTGTCGCCACCGCAACCGGTGAGCGCGCCGGCCAGTGCTGCCGCCGCGACCAGCATCGATACACGGGCCGAGATTTTTGCAAGTGAACTGAACATGATCTACTCCTTGTTTTGAGCGGGAACTTAAGATCAGTATGGTCACCAGACTGGCGTTTTGATTGCGACAGGGACGGTCGAGTTCGCCAGACATTTGTGGCGACTCAGGCAGATGCCAAATCGGCATGCCACCCGGAATTGGTTGAATACGGGAAGAAGGAACGCGGCTTTAAAAAAGCTGGGGTCAGGTTGACATTCGGCTTAAAAAAGCTGGGGTCAGGTCTGACATTCGGACATTCATGCGTGAATGTCCGAATGTCAGACCTGACCCCAGCGTTGCAGCGGTAGTGGAGACTAGCGCGGCAGGACCGACGAACCCATCAGGAATTCGTCGACCGCGCGGGCGCACTGGCGACCTTCGCGGATCGCCCACACCACCAGCGACTGGCCACGGCGCATGTCGCCGGCGGCAAATACCTTCGGCACCGAGGTGGCGTAGCTGTTGTCGCCGTCGGTGCTGGCGCGCGCATTGCCGCGGGCGTCTTTCTCGACGCCGAAAGCATCGAGCACCTGTTGCACGGGCGACACGAAGCCCATCGCCAGCAACACCAGGTCGGCCTTCATCTCGAATTCGGAGTCGGGCACTTCGACCATCTTGCCGTCCTTCCATTCGACGCGGCAGGCGATCAGCTTCTCGACCTTGCCGCCCTTGCCTTCGAAGCGCTTGGTGGCCACGGCCCAGTCGCGCTCGCAGCCTTCTTCGTGCGACGACGAGGTGCGCAGCTTGGTCGGCCAGTACGGCCACACCAGCGGCTTGTTCTCCGTTTCGGGCGGCTGCGGCATCAGTTCGAACTGGGCCACCGAGGCGGCGCCATGGCGATTCGACGTGCCGACGCAGTCGGAACCGGTGTCGCCGCCGCCAATGACGACGACGTTCTTGCCGCCCGCCTTGATCTGGTCCTTGAGCTTGTCGCCGGCGTTGACCTTGTTTTGCAGCGGCAGGAAGTCCATGGCGAAATGCACGCCCTTGAGCTCGCGGCCAGGCACCGGCAGGTCGCGCGGCTGCTCGGCGCCGCCGGCGATGATGACGGCGTCGAACTCTTTTTCGAGGTCTTCAGGGAAGATCGTTTCCTTGGCCCAGTTGTTGACCGACGCCGGAAAGTCCTTGCCGACCAGCACGCTGGTGCGGAAGATCACGCCTTCGGCCTGCATCTGCTCGATGCGGCGGTCGATGTGCGACTTCTCCATCTTGAAGTCGGGGATGCCGTAGCGCAGCAGGCCGCCAAGGCGGTCGCTCTTTTCGAACACTGTCACGGCGTGGCCGGCGCGCGCCAGCTGCTGCGCCGCGGCAAGGCCGGCGGGGCCGGAACCGACCACGGCGACCTTCTTGCCCGTCAACGCTTCAGGCGGCTGCGGCACCACCCAGCCGTGCTCCCAGCCGGTGTCGATGATCTTGTGCTCGATCGACTTGATGCCGACCGGATCGTCGTTGATGCCGAGCGTACAGGCCGATTCGCACGGCGCCGGGCAGACGCGGCCGGTGAACTCGGGGAAGTTGTTGGTCGAGTGCAAGTTGTCGAGCGCGGCGCGGTACTGGTTGTGATACACCAGGTCGTTCCAGTCGGGAATGACGTTGTTGACCGGGCAGCCGGTGTGGCAGAACGGAATGCCGCAATCCATGCAGCGCGCCGCCTGGTGCTTGGCCTGGCCGTCGGTCAGGTGCAGCACGAACTCCTGGTAATTCTTCAGGCGCGCAACAGGGGCGAGGTACTCCTCTTCCTCGCGCTGGAATTCCATGAAACCGGTGATTTTACCCACGATAAATCCTTTTGTTTGTGTGCATCAGGCGGCGATTTTCTCGGCCGCTTCTTCCATGCTGCTGTTGTGCATTTCTTCCAGCGCGCGCTTGTAGTCGGTCGGGAATACCTTGACGAACTTGGCGCGGCCTTCGGCCCAGTTGTCGAGCAGGTAGCGCGCCCGCGTGCTGCCGGTGTGCTTGAAGTGGCGCTCGATCAGGCGCTTCAGGATCGCTTCGTCGGACTCACGCTCGCTGTCGCGGCTCTGGCTGTGCCAGCCGGAAACGTCGCCCTGGTCCTTGGCGCTGTGCACCCGCTCGAGGTTGACCATCGTCGTGTTGCAACGCTTCTCGAAGTCGCCGGCCGGATCGTAGACATACGCCACGCCGCCCGACATGCCGGCGGCGAAGTTGCGCCCGGTGGCGCCGAGCACGACGACGGTGCCACCGGTCATGTACTCGCAGCCGTGGTCGCCGCAGCCTTCGACCACCGTCGTCGCGCCCGAGTTGCGCACTGCGAAGCGTTCACCGGCCACGCCGTTGAAGAACGCTTCGCCGGAAATCGCGCCGTACAGCACGGTGTTGCCGACGATGATGTTGTCGACCGCCCAGCCGCGGAACTCGGTGTTCGGCCGCACGATGATGCGCCCGCCCGACAAGCCCTTGCCAACGTAGTCGTTGCCTTCGCCGACCAGGTCGAGCGTGATGCCGGCGGCCAGGAACGCCGCCGCCGACTGGCCCGCGGTGCCCTGCAGCTGGATGTGGATGGTGTCGTCCGGCAAGCCGGCATGGCCGTAGCGCTTGGCCACTTCGCCCGACAGCATCGTGCCGACCGTGCGATTGACGTTGCGCACTGGCGAGATGAACGAGACGCGCTCGCCTTTTTCCAGCGCGGCGCGGGCCTGCGCGATCAGCTTGTGGTCGAGCGCCTTTTCGAGGCCGTGTTCCTGCTGCTCGGTATGGTAGTTGGTCATGCCTGGCAGCGCTTTCGGCTGGTAGAAGATGGCGGCGAAGTCGAGCCCCTGCGCCTTCCAGTGCGTGATCGCCTTCGACTTGTCGAGCAGGTCGGCGCGGCCGATGAGCTCGTCGTAGGTGCGGATGCCGAGCTGCGCCATCAGCTGGCGCGCTTCTTCGGCGACGAAGAAGAAATAATTGACCACGTGCTCGGGCTTGCCGGAGAACTTGGCGCGCAGCACCGGGTCCTGGGTGGCAACGCCAACCGGGCAAGTGTTCAGGTGGCACTTGCGCATCATGATGCAACCTTCGACCACCAGCGGCGCGGTCGCGAAACCAATCTCGTCGGCGCCGAGCATGGCGGCAATGACCACGTCGCGGCCGGTCTTCATCTGGCCATCGGCCTGCACGCGGATGCGGCTGCGTAAACCATTGAGCACCAGGGTCTGCTGCGTTTCGGCCAGGCCCAGCTCCCATGGCGTGCCGGCGTGCTTGACCGACGACAATGGCGAGGCGCCGGTGCCGCCGTCATGGCCGGCGACGACGACGTGGTCGGCCTTGGCCTTGGTGACGCCGGCGGCGACCGTGCCGATGCCCACTTCCGACACCAGCTTGACCGAGATCGAGGCGCGCGGGTTGGCGTTTTTCAGGTCATGGATCAGCTGCGCCAGGTCTTCGATCGAATAGATGTCGTGGTGCGGCGGCGGCGAAATCAGGCCCACGCCCGGCACCGAAAAGCGCAGGCTGGCGATGTAGTCGGACACCTTGTGGCCGGGCAGCTGGCCGCCCTCGCCGGGCTTGGCGCCCTGCGCCATCTTGATCTGGATCTGGTCGGCCGAGTTCAGGTATTCGGCGGTGACGCCGAAGCGGCCCGACGCCACCTGCTTGATACGCGAACGCAACGAGTCGCCGTCCTGCAACGGGATGTCGACGACCACATTGCCGGCGCCGATGACCGACGACATCGTCTGGCCCTGCTTGATCGGAATGCCTTTCAGTTCCTGCGTGTAGCGGGCCGGATCTTCGCCGCCTTCGCCGGTATTGCTCTTGCCGCCGATGCGGTTCATGGCGATGGCCAGGGTGGCGTGCGCCTCGGTCGAGATCGAGCCGAGCGACATGGCGCCGGTGGCGAAACGCTTGACGATTTCCTTGGCCGGCTCGACTTCGTCGATCGAAATTGCGCGGGTCGGATCGAGCTTGAACTCGAACAGGCCGCGCAAGGTCAGGTGGCGGCGGCTCTGGTCGTTGATCAGCTGC
The DNA here is from genome assembly GCF_002760655.1 of Massilia eurypsychrophila. Lineage (GTDB taxonomy): Bacteria > Pseudomonadota > Gammaproteobacteria > Burkholderiales > Burkholderiaceae_D > JAFCUW01. The sequence goes on from NZ_PDOC01000001.1 coordinate 168,882, forward strand.
GCGTACTCTTTATAGGTCGAGAAGTTGTTGGCGCGCGTGGCGTGCTGCAGCTTGGCAATCGCGTCCGGCGTCCACATGTGTTCTTCGCCGCGCACGCGGTAGGCGTATTCGCCGCCGGCATCGAGCTTGTCGGCCAGCACCGGATCTTCGCCGAACGCCAGCGAGTGCAGGCGCAGCGCTTCCTCGGCCACTTCGAACACGCCGATGCCTTCGACGCTGGACGAGGTGCCTTTGAAATACTTGTCGACCAGCGACTTGTTCAGGCCGATGACTTCGAAGATCTGCGCGCCGCAATACGACATGTAGGTCGAGATGCCCATCTTCGACATCACCTTCATCAGGCCCTTGCCGATGGCCTTGGTGTAGTTGTACACCGCCGTCTCGGCCGTGTTGTCGCCGGCCAGGTCGTGCGCCAGTTCGGCCAGCGTTTCCATCGCCAGGTACGGGTGCACCGCTTCGGCGCCGTAGCCGGCAAGCAGCGCGAAGTGGTGGGTTTCGCGCGCCGAACCGGTTTCCACCACCAGGCCGGTGGAGGCGCGCAGGCCGCGGCCGACCAGGTGCTGGTGGATGGTCGATGTAGCCAGCAGCGCGGGAATGGCGACCTGCTCGGCCGACACGTTTCGGTCGGAAACGATCAGGATGTTGTGGCCCGACTTGACGGCGTCGACCGCTTCGGCGCACAGCGACGCGAGCGACGCTTCGATGCCTTCCTTGCCCCACGATACCGGGTAGCAAATGTTCAGCTCGTACGACTTGAACTTGCCGCCGGTGTGCAGGCTGATGCTGCGCAGGCGCGCCATGTCGTTAAAGCCCAGCACCGGCTGCGACACTTCGAGGCGCATCGGCGGGTTGACGTTGTTGGTGTCGAGCAGGTTCGGCTTGGGGCCGATGAACGACACCAGCGACATCACCATCGCTTCGCGGATCGGGTCGATCGGCGGGTTGGTGACCTGGGCGAACAGCTGCTTGAAGTAGTTGTACAACGGCTTCAATTTGTTCGACATCACCGCCAGCGGCGAGTCGTTGCCCATCGAGCCGGTCGCTTCTTCGCCCAGCAGCGCCATCGGCGTCATCAGGAATTTCAGGTCTTCCTGGGTGTAGCCGAATGCCTGCTGGCGGTCGAGCAGGCTGGCGGCAGTCTTCTCGCCCTGCGCCGGCGTATCCCTGGCGCGGTTGTGCGCCAGCTGGCTTTCCGACAGCTTGATTTCGTTGAGCTTGATGCGCACCGAGTTGATCCACGCCTTGTACGGCTTGGCGTTGGCGTAGGTGTCTTTCAGTTCCTTGTCGTCGATGATGCGGCCCGCTTCCAGGTCGATCAGGAACATCTTGCCCGGCTGCAGGCGCCACTTCTGGATGATCTTCGACTCCGGAATCGGCAGCACGCCGGACTCGGAGGCCATCACCACCAGGTCGTCGTCGGTGACGATGTAGCGGGCAGGGCGCAAGCCGTTGCGGTCGAGCGTGCCGCCGATGTGGCGCCCGTCGGTGAACGCCATCGCGGCCGGGCCGTCCCACGGCTCCATCATCGCGGCGTGGTACTCGTAGAAAGCGCGGCGGTTGTCGTCCATCATGGTGTGGTTTTCCCACGCTTCCGGGATCATCATCATCATCGCCTGGGCGATCGGGTAGCCGGCCATGATCAGCAGCTCGAGCGCATTGTCGAAGCAGGCGGTGTCGGACTGGCCTTCGTAGATCAGCGGGAACAACTTGTGCAGGTCGTCGCCCAGCACGGCCGACTTCATCACGCCTTCGCGCGCGCGCATCCAGTTGAAGTTGCCCTTGACGGTGTTGATCTCGCCGTTGTGGGCGATCAGGCGGTACGGGTGGGCCAGCGGCCACTCCGGGAACGTGTTGGTCGAGAAACGCTGGTGCACCAGCGCCAGCGCCGAGATGCAGCGCGGATCTTGCAGGTCCTTGTAATAGACGCCGACCTGGTCGGCCAGCAGCAGACCCTTGTAGACGATCGTGCGGGCCGACATCGACGGCACGAAGAACTCTTTGCCGTGCAGCAGCTTGAGCGCCTGGATGGCGTGGCCGGACGACTTGCGGATCACATACAGTTTGCGTTCGAGCGCGTCGGTGACCATGATGTCCGGGCCGCGGCCGATGAAGATCTGGCGGATCACCGGTTCCTTGGCGCGCACGGTCGGCGACATTGGCATGGCCTCGTCGATCGGCACATTGCGCCAGCCGAGCACGACCTGGCCTTCGATGCGGGCGGCGCGTTCAATTTCCTGTTCGCAGGCGATGCGCGACGCGTTTTCCTTTGGCAGGAAGACCATGCCGACGCCGTATTCGCCAGGCGGCGGCAGTTCGACGCCTTGCTTGGCCATCTCGTCGCGGTAGTACTGGTCGGGAATCTGGATCAGGATGCCGGCGCCGTCACCCATCAGCTTGTCGGCGCCGACGGCGCCCCGGTGATCGAGGTTTTTCAGGATCAGCAGGCCCTGCTCGATGATGGAGTGGCTTTTGTTGCCCTTGATATGGGCGATGAAACCGACACCACAGGCATCGTGTTCATTCGAAGGATCGTACAAACCTTGGGCAATCATGCGCGTTCTCCACAGCTATTTCGGGTGAAGGACGAGAATAGTGCAATGCAGCAGAAACCGTCAACCGAAACAATTAGGGTCGGAGTCGAATTAAACCGGCCAGCGTCACCGCTATAATTAAATGGGGACATGGTGAGCTGCCGCTTCGAAAGCTCAGCAGGATTGCCGCCTCCGTGTTGCAATGACGCCGGATCAGGATTGCGCGGCGTTGACCTTGAACGGCCGACCCCGTTTGGCCGGCAACACCTGCCGCTTCGCCTTGTGCTGCAACTCGGCCTTGAACGCGTCCGACCCCAGCGGCCAGCCCTTGAGCACCGCCGCCTCGATCACCTGCAACTGCGCCGCCGTCAGCGCCCGCTCCGCCAGTTCCTTGTACGCCGCCTCGCGCTGGAACGGCGTATTGCCGAGCGCCCAATACAGCGCGTGGTCGGTGATGAGCGGATCCGGCCGCACGCCCGAGTGATGCTCGTAGCTCGAGCAGGCATGGCCGGCGCCCTGCGCGCGCAACTCCATATACAGGCTGCACTGCATGAGAAAGTGTTCGGCATCGATTACCGACGTCTTGAAGCGTCCCTGGAACAGGCTGCCGGAGCGGCCATACTTGGCATTAAACCAGGGCACATAATAGCGGCCGACCCGCTGCATCGCCTGGGCCAGGCCGTCGGCGTCGGCCGGCGTGGCGAGCAACTGCCACTGGTCCGGCGTCAACACGTAGGCATGGATGGCAACCTTGTATTCCTTCGCGCTTTCCTTCAGCCAACCGAGGAAGCGCTGATAATCCTCCGGCTCGCGGAAGATCAGCTGGCGGTCGTTGCCATGCTGGATGAGGTGGTGGGGCTGGTGCGGAACGACGAGTCGGGGAAGGCGGGCCATGGCGGTCAAAATCGGGGAGATCCACCGATTCTAACCGAACAAGATAACCCTGTCCCTATTAATACAATGCCGGTGGCATCGACGCGTCGACTCTGTCCCCGTTAATTGCGCCAGCCCTAGGACAGCGTGAAGCCGGCTGACAGGCTATAGCCCTCGCCGTAGGCGCTGCGCAGCGGCAGGTCCTGGCCGAGGCCGCTGCGCGCTTTCTTGCGCAGGCGGTACACCAGCATGTCGACGCGGCGGCTGGCGTCAGGATCGTCGCCCCCCATGCCGGCAACGATAACCTGACGCGGCACCGGCCGGGTGTTAATCGTCAGCAGGTGGAGGAAGTTGCATTCTTTCTCGGTAAGGTCGATCACCGTCCCCATCAATTCAAGTTGGCGAGCACTCACTCGCAGCGTCCACTTGCTCGGCATGGCGATCGGCTCGTGCGGGCGCACGCGGCGGTCGAGCGCCTCGATGTGGGCGGCCAGCTCGGGGAACTTGATCGGCTTGGTCAGATAGTGGTCGGCGCCGAGGCGCAGGCCGAGGATGCGGTTGTCGAAGGCAACACGGCCGGTCAGCACCAGCAACCCGATTTCGGGATACAACTGGCGCATGCGGGGAATCACGTTGAAGCCGTCCTCGTCGGGCAGGCCGAGGTCAAGCACGACTACCGCCGCCGGCGTCTTCGTCAGCGCGGCCCACATTTCGCCCGCGGTGGTAGCGATCGTTACTTCATGGTTCAGCTCAACCAGGAACTCGGCCATGTCACCGGCGTATTCGCCGTTGTCTTCCACGATCAGTATCTGCGTCATGCGTTGGCCATTCTATTATCTTATAAACCATGGACGTTTTTAGAGTCCAAATGCCAACCGGTAATTGTTACTGGAATTATCACTGCTGTACACGCTTCATGCAACATCTTTCCCTGGAACATCACGAACAGGCAGCCAAATGCGGAAAATCGCGCCCTCCCTACCCGCATTGCATACCGATAAGGTGCCGCCGTGCACCTCGACGACCGATCTCGCCATGTACAGGCCGAGCCCGGAGCCTGGCCGCGCGCCGGCATTGGCGCCGCGGTAAGCCTTGGCGAAGATGTGCTCGGCTTCTTCAGGCGGCACGCCGGCGCCGTGGTCGCGCACCAGCAATTCGACGCCGCCATCGAGGCGGCGGCCGGACAGTTCGATCGGGCGCGTTGCCGGACCGTATTGCAGCGCATTGTCCATCAGCACTTTGAGCGCCAGCCGCAGGCCCTGCGGCTCGCAACGCAGCAGCGCCGGCAGGTCGCCCGGCGCGACTGTCACCGCGCGCCCGGCCGCGCGCGCCAGTTGCGCGCCTTCATCGAGCAGCTGGCGCGGGTCGATGCGGTCGGCCGGGCGGCGCACGTCGCAGGCTTCAATGCGGTCGGGCGACAGGTATTCGTCGAGCATGCCGATCAGCCGCTCGACCGCTTTGGAAATGCGGCGGTAGCGCTCGCGGGTGGGCTGGTCGGCATTGACACCGGTAACTTCGAGGCGCTGGATGGCGCCATCGATGCTCGACAGCGGCGTGCGAAATTCATGGTTGAGCATGCTGGCGAAGCGGCGCTGGCCGGCTTCGTGCTCGCGCCGCGCGCCGAGGTCGCGCACGATGCCGACCAGCGACGCCGGCTGGCCCGCCGCGTCGGTCAGCACGCTGGAGATGATTTCGACCGGCACGCTGTGCCCATCCCGGTGCGGCTGGTCGAACTGGCGCGCCACGCGCAGCCGCGACAGGTCGCCGCCGGCCAGCCGCGCCAGGCGCCGCGGCAGGCCGGCGCACAGCGCGGCGAGCGGGCCGTTGGCGCCGCCGTCGGCCAAGCAGCGGTGAAAGTCGTCGTAGCCGTAGCCGAGCAATTGCTCGATGGACGCGCTGATGTAAGTGGGCAACCCGGTCGCGCAATCGACAACCCATGCAACGTCGCCGCCGATTTCAGCGATGACACGGAACTGTTCGGCGGCGGTGCTCGGGGTCATCGGCAGTCTCTCTATTCTTCGAGTGGAGCGAAAATTTGCTGCAGGTCTTCCTGCGTGAGCACCAGTTTTTGCGATTCGCCATCGGCCAGGATCGATTGCGCCAGGTCCGATTTCTTTTGCTGCAGCAGCTGGATCTTTTCCTCCAGCGTGCCCTTGGCGATCAGCTTGTAGACGAACACCGGCTTGTCCTGGCCGATGCGCCAGGCGCGGTCGGTGGCCTGGTTCTCGGCGGCCGGATTCCACCACGGATCGTAGTGGATCACGGTGTCGGCCGCGGTCAGGTTCAGGCCGACTCCGCCGGCCTTCAGGCTGATCAGGAAAATCGGCACCGCGCCCTGCTGGAACGCGGCCACCTGGGCGGCGCGGTCCTTGGTGTCGCCGGTCAGCAGCGCGTACGGGATGCGGCGCGCGTCGAGCTCTTCCTGGATGAGCGCGAGCATGCTGGTGAACTGCGAGAACACGAGGATCTTGCGGCCCTCGTCGAGCAGGTCGTCGACCATCTGCATCAGGTCGATCAGCTTGGCCGAGCCCGATTCCTTCTTGCGCGACGGCAGCGCCTTGACCAGCCGCGGATCGCAGCAGACCTGGCGCAGCTTCAGCAGCGCCTCGAGGATCACGATCTGGCTGCGCGCCACACCCTTCTTGTCGATCTCGTCGCGCACCTTCTTGTCCATGGCCAGGCGCACCGTTTCGTACAGGTCGCGCTGGGCGCCGGACAGCTCGACCTTGCGCACCATCTCCGTCTTCGGCGGCAGTTCCTTGGCGACATTGTCTTTTGTCCTGCGCAGCAGGAACGGCTTGATGCGCCGGTTCAGCAGCGCGCGCCGCAGCGGATCGTCCTGGCGCTCGATCGGGTGACGGAACTGAGCGTTGAAAGTCTTCTCGTCGCCCAGCAGGCCAGGCAGCAGGAAGTGGAACTGCGACCACAGTTCGCCGAGATGGTTCTCGAGCGGCGTGCCGGTCAGGCACAGCCGGTGGCGCGAGGTCAGCAGGCCGGCGCTTTGCGCCGCCTTCGAGCGGTTGTTCTTGATGTAGTGCGATTCGTCGAGGATCACCAGGTGGTAGCTGTGCTCGCGCAGCTTTTCCTCGTCGCGCGGCAGCAGCGCGTAGGTCGTCAGCACCAGGTCGCACTGGTCGATCTGGTCGAACAGCTCGAGCCGCTCCTTGCCTTGCAGCAGCAGCACGCGCAGGCCGGGGGCGAAGCGCGCCGCCTCGTCCTGCCAGTTGGTCATCAGGCTGGTCGGGGCGATCACCAGCGCCGGGCTGGTCAGGCGGCCGGCTTCCTTCTCGACCAGGATGTGGGCCAGGGTCTGCACCGTCTTGCCCAGGCCCATGTCGTCGGCGAGGATGCCGGCCAGGTCGTATTCGCGCAGGAACTGCATCCACGCCAGGCCGTCGGCCTGGTAGTCGCGCAAGGTCGCCTGCAGGCCGGCCGGCGCCGCCACCTTCTGCACCGAGCCGAACAGGCTGAGCTTGCGGCCGGTCTCGCGCAGCTGCTCGCCGCCGAACCAGCGCAGGGAGGTGCCGCGCGCCAGTTCTTCGAGCCGGCCGGCGTCGAGCGTTGACAGGCGCACGCGGTTCTTGATCTTGTCGCTGAAATACAACTCGCCGAGGGTGGCGAGGATCGGTTTCAGCCGCCCCCACGGCAGCGCCACGCGCAGGCCGTCGGGCAAGGTCGCCAGCATCTGGTCCGCTTCGCCGTGCGCGGCCAGCACGTCGGGGTCGAAGTCGCTCGGCGCGCTGCGGATCAGCTGCACCAGCACCGGCAGCAGCGGCACCCGTTTCTGGTTGACCACGATGCCCAGTTCCAGCTCGAACCAGGCGTTGCCCGCTTCGGCCGGCTGATCGATTTCGGCGTACCAGTCTTGCACCTCCACGACGTCGTAGCGGTAATGCCTGGAGCGCTGCAGCTGCCAGCCGGCCTCAAGCAGCGTGTCGATCTCGCCGGCGGCAAAGCGCAGCCAGTGGGCCTGGCTTTCCAGTTGCAGCGCGCCGGTCAGCCCGTTGAGCGGCGGCGTCGATGGCTTGCGGAACCCGAGCTCGGTCAGCATCGCCAGCGCCGCGGCCTCGGCATCGGCGTCGCGCGCCATCACTTCGGTGACGTCGCCGATCTGGCGCACCACGCGCTGGGCCGGGTCGAACGAGACACGCTCGCCGTCGTAATCGTAGGACAGCACCGCGACGTCGTGCCAGCGCTGCAGCATGCCGTCGGCCAGCTGGACCGAATCGAGCAGCAGGTGCGGGCGCGGCTTGACGTCGTCGCGCAGGCGCTGGGTCAGCGGCTGCGGCAGCGGCATCAGTTGCTGCAGGCCGTGCGCGAGCAGCAACTGCGACACGCGCCGCTTGTCGCTGCCGGTCAGCGCCGGCGCCTGCGCCACTAGCGCCTGCAGTTCGGCCAGCGAAATGTCGACGCCGCCGCGGTTCAGTTCCAGCGCACCGCACGACAGGTTGTCGATGTACCACGGCGGATCGGTCGGCAGCATGTAGTCGATCTGGTCGGCGGCGCTGTGGGTGGCGCCGGGCGCCGGCTCGACCTGCCAGCCGAGGCGCGCGGTGCGCCCTTCGTCGCGCCACACCAGGTTGGCCTTGCGCACCGGACCGGCCTGCAGCGGGTACACCAGGCCGCTGGACATGTCGGGCCACGAATTGGCCCACAGCAGTTTGTCTTGTTCCAGCAACATCTGCAGCAGGATCGCGCCGATCTTGCCCTTCGGCTCGGTGGCGGTGCTGCTTTGCGAGGCGCCGCTGCGCATGGCGATGAAAAAGCGCACCAGGTCTTCGTCGTCGCCTTCGAGGTAGCCCGGCGGCGCCGACAGCAGCGAGAACACCTCCGACACCGGGCTGGCGGCGGCCACTTCGCCGTTCGGCCGCAGGCGCGCCTTGCACAGGCACAGGGCGACGTGGCGGCCGCCGCTGGTGGGCGCGAGCACATAGACGAACTTGTACTGGGCGGTCTTCGGATCCTTGACTTCGACGGTCAGCTTCGGCTGCGGATGGGCCGCGGCATCGACCCGCTGCAGCCAGCTGGCCACCGGGGCGGCCAGCGGTGGCGGCGCTGCCGCCGGCTGGGCCGGCGCGGCCGCGGGAGCATCAGGAGGGGCGTCGCGCATCAAATCCATTGTTCGCATCGTTCTTTGCACTCTGTATCAAAAAAGACAAGACCCGATATTATGCGTCATCCCGAGGCACTTGTTTTGTTCCATTTGTCCGCACTGCAAAAGATTACAAAATGCAACAGTCGCAAGTGCCCGGTCGGCCATGTTGCACAGGCAGCCGGAAGCGTTGGTCTGACATCATCGCCTCAAACCGTCGCCAAAACAAGCCGGTCAGGTCAAGAGGGGACAGCCGGCTCGGGAGTAGGCGGGCCGCACGGTGTAGCGTTTATGCCACCCGGCCCTCGGAACGGCTGCGCCGTTAGCGCGGCAAGCAATTCGCGCGGCGCGGCCAGCAAGAACTTCTTCAGCGTCCTGATGCATTTCTTAACCACCAGACCCATCACCGCGGGCAGGTCAGTACGTGTTGTCGCGCTGATCCCGGACGAGCCGCGCTGAGGCCACGCCGGCGCCAGGCGTGCATTTCTACTATGCCCGCGTGACCCAGGAAGACGGCAACATGCTGTGGCCGGCGGCGATGTGGGTCACGCAAAAAGCGGCTTTGCAGTAAGCAGCGATAAGGTCCGGGCACAGGATGACGGCGGCCATGCCGCCGCTGAACCGAGGCTGGGGTGGGGATGCTGTCGCAGCAAATGCCTCGTTTTTACTCGCTTTGCCTCGTTTTGCCTCGCGCGTTGGCCGCTTTTTGCGAACGCCCCTATGAGAATTGCGGTCTAACTCATCAGCAAACGAGGCAAAACGAGGCAAAAGGAGGCAATCTCCGTGCAGGTCCCCCACCAAGTCTACCTGGACCTCGCCTTTAAGCTGCGCAACATGGGCGACACGCGCGATCCGGATGAAGCAGTGGTCGCCGCGCTCAAGGCATGGCTTGCAGGCAGGCAGGCAGGCAGCGTCACGGGGCGGCAACCAATGGAATGGCTGATTCGACGATCCGGCTGCAGTTATGCCGATACCTGCCGTTACCAGTAGCAGAGGACTGGCATTTTCTGGTCGTCGCCCACTTCCGTAGATGGAGAACGCAATGTCACTTCCCAATATCGGCAGCAGCACCGCAGCCAAACCCGCCGAAGGCGCCGGGGCCGCGTCAGTCAAGCCGGACAACAAGGTCTCGGCTTCGGTTGAAGCAAAAAACCTCCTGAACATTTCTATCGTCCAGGCTTCGCTTGAGGTATCGCTCAGCACGCAAAACGAGCCGCTGGCCTTGTTGTACAAGACTGCAATTACGAACCTGAACGAAGCCTTGCAGCCGCAGTTCGGCGAGAACGCGATCCAGAATGCAGCCGGCCAGGACAATACGCCGGATGGCACGGCGGGCCGGATCGTGACCCTGTCGACCGCATTCTTCGAGTCCTACAAGGGCCAGCACTCTGACGAAGATCCGGACACAGCGTTGAAAAATTTCATGGACATCGTCCGCGGCGGCATGGAAAAAGGCTTCGAGGAAGCGCGCGAAATCCTCGATGGCCTGAAAGTGCTGCAAGGCGATATCGCAGGCAATATCGACAAGACCTACGAGCTGGTGATGAAGGGGTATGCGGACTTCGAGGCTTCGCAGAAAAGCCCGCAACCGGAAGAGTCAGCAGAATCAGAGTAACCGCGGCACCTGCCCAGGCCATGACGCGCCCTTTCGGCACCTTTAATCCCCAGCACCAGTACTCAGCCTTCCGAGCGCGCGCGCCGGAAGCGCGGCAGGCCGTCGCCCAGCACCAGCCAGGCTACCTTATCGTCGAGAAAGGTGTGGTCGTCCGGCGGCACCGCATCGGGACTGTCCAGGCTGCACGTGGTGATGCCGGTTTCACCCGGCGAAGCGTCGTCGACGAAGGTGAGCTGGGTGCCGCACGTCGCGCAGAAGGTTCGGGTCGCATGAGAACTGGCGCGGAACCGTGCTGGCGTTCCCTGTAGCAACTCCAGATGTTCCGACGCCACGCTGAGCCAGGCGACACATGGCGCGCCGGACGTGCCGCGGCACATGTCGCAATAACAAATTGTCGCGTCGAAAGTCTGATCCGGGAGGCGGTACCGGATCGCTTTGCAATAATAGCCGCCTGTCAGCATGAGTGGCCTCCTAAACAATTGGATTTGGAGGTTTGACTGCGCAAATGGCGATAAAGATCATCCCGCACAACACGGTAGCGGCTGTCAAGACTGGCGCGCCGGCGGCGATTGCGTATGATTCGTCGCTTGACTCACCAGCGGTCCGCCAACGCGGATGCCCCCATGCTCCCAACTATCGAACAACGCCTCGCCCTTGAACTTGCCGCCAAACCGGTGCAGGTTGCCGCCGCCATCGCCCTGCTCGACGAAGGCGCCACCGTGCCGTTCATCGCGCGCTACCGCAAGGAAGCGACCGGCGGCCTCGACGACATCCAGCTGCGCCTGTTGGAAGAACGCCTGCGCTACCTGCGCGAACTGGAAGACAGGCGCGCCGCGATCGTCGCCTCGATCACCGAACAGAACAAGATGACGCCGGCGCTGTTAGACGCCGTCACCCATGCCGAAGACAAGACCCGGCTCGAAGACCTGTACCTGCCGTACAAGCAGAAGCGCCGCACCAAGGCGCAGATCGCCATCGAGGCGGGACTGGCGCCGCTGGCCGAGGGCCTGCTGGCCGATCCGACCGTCAATCCGGAAGAGGAAGCGGCCAAGTACCTGCGCGAGGCCTTCACCAGCGACGACGGCAACAACCCTGGCGTGGCCGACACCAAGGCGGCGCTCGACGGCGCGCGCCAGATCCTGATGGAGCGCTTCGCCGAAGACGCGACCTTGCTCGCGTCGCTGCGCGAATACGTGCGCGAGCACGGCATCGTCGAGTCGAAGGTCGTCGCCGGCAAGCAGGACGAAGGTGAAAAATTCGCCGACTATTTCGATTATTCGGAGGCGATCGGCACGGTGCCGTCGCACCGCGCTCTGGCGCTGCTGCGCGGCCGCCGCGAAGGCATGCTCGACGCCATCCTGCGGCTCGACACCGAGGCCGAAAAGCCGAAGTGGGATGCGCCGCACAACCCGTGCGAAGGGCGCATCGCCGCGCGCTTCGGCATCAAGAACCTGGGCCGGCCGGCCGACAAGTGGCTGGCAGACACCGCGCGCTGGACCTGGCGCGTGAAAAGCTTCATGCACCTCGAGACCGAGTTGATGGGCGCGCTGCGCGAAAAAGCCGAACTCGATGCAATCAACGTGTTCGCGCTGAACCTCAAAGCCCTGCTGCTGGCCGCGCCGGCCGGCCCGCGCGCCACCATGGGCCTCGACCCGGGCCTTCGCACCGGCGTCAAGGTGGCGGTGGTCGACGCCACCGGCAAGGTGGTCGACACCGCGGTGATCTATCCGCACCAGCCGAGGAACGACTGGGACGGCTCGCTGCACCTGCTCGGACAATTGGCGGCCAAGCACAACGTCTCGCTGATCTCGATCGGCAACGGCACCGCCTCGCGCGAGACCGACAAGCTGTCGCTGGACCTGATCAAGCAGCGCCCGGAACTCAAGCTCACCAAGATCGTCGTTTCGGAAGCCGGCGCGTCGGTCTATTCGGCGTCCGAATTTGCGTCGCGCGAGCTGCCCGACATGGACGTGTCGCTGCGCGGCGCGGTGTCGATTGCGCGCCGCCTGCAAGATCCCCTGGCCGAACTGGTGAAGATCGATCCGAAGTCGATCGGCGTCGGCCAGTACCAGCACGACGTCTCGCAGTCGCAGCTGGCGCGCTCGCTCGACGCGGTGGTCGAGGATTGCGTCAACGCGGTCGGCGTGGATGTGAACACGGCGTCGGCGCCATTGCTGGCGCGCGTGTCGGGGCTGTCGTCGTCGGTCGCCCAGAGTATCGTCACCTACCGCGACATGAAGGGAGCGTTCGCCTCGCGTGCGGCGCTCAAGGCGGTGCCGCGGCTGGGCGAGAAGACGTTCGAGCAGGCGGCCGGTTTCCTGCGCGTGATGGGCAGCGACAATCCGCTCGACGCGTCGGCGGTGCACCCGGAATCGTATCCGCTGGTCGAGAAGATCCTGGCCGACATCAAGAAGGACATGAAGTCGGTGATCGGCGACGCCGCGCTGCTCAAGACGCTGAACCCGGCGCGCTACGCCGACGACAAGTTCGGCGTGCCGACCATCACCGACATCCTGAAGGAGCTGGAAAAGCCGGGGCGCGATCCGCGGCCCGAGTTCACCACAGCCACGTTCAAGGAAGGCGTCGAGGAGCTGCGCGACCTGCGACCGGACATGATCCTCGAGGGCGTGGTGACCAACGTCGCCGCGTTCGGCGCCTTTGTCGACATCGGCGTGCACCAGGACGGCCTGGTGCACATCTCGGCGCTGTCGAACACCTTCGTCAAGGATCCGCACTCGGTGGTCAAGGCCGGCCAGGTGGTGCGGGTGAAGGTGCTGGAGGTGGACGAAAAGAGGAAGCGCATCGCGCTGACGATGCGCCTGACCGACAGCGCGCCGCAGCCGGGCTCCAAGCCCGAACAGCGCGGCGACCGCACCGACGGCAAGCGCCTGGCGCAGCACCAGAAGTCGGACAAGGCGCCGGCGCCGGCCGGCGGCAGCATGGCGGCCGCTTTCGCCAAGCTGCGCGGCTAAGCGACGATGTCAACGACGGTGTCAGGTCTGACATTCGGACATCTCGCCCTTTGAAATGTTCGAATGTCCCCCCAAGGGGAGGGACTGACACCAGCTTTTCGTCGCGCCCCACTGCAACCGGCGTTTTCTTATAAAATGCCGGAATCATTCATTTTTCACCGAGGCAGCCATGAGCGACGTACAAACCTGGATCAAAGAGACCGTGAGCACCGCGCCGGTTGTGCTGTTCATGAAGGGCACCGCGCAATTCCCGCAATGCGGCTTTTCGGGCCGGGCGATCCAGATCCTGAAAGCCTGCGGCGTCGAAAACATCGCCACCGTCAACGTGCTGGACGACCCGGAAGTGCGCCAGGGGATCAAGGATTTTTCGAACTGGCCAACGATTCCGCAGCTGTATGTCCACGGCGAATTCATCGGTGGCTCGGACATCATGAACGAGATGTTCGAATCGGGTGAGCTCAAAACGTTGTTGAATGGCTAAATCAGATCGCCGCGCGTGAACGACCCGTTCGGTGTCGTGCACGTGCCGGCGCCGCGCTGGACCGGCATGAAACCGGCCCCGGACGCTTCAGTATTACTTCCAGCCGCAGCTGGCCTTCCCACGCTCAGCGCTTGTCAAAGCTCCAGCGGTCGTCCTTCTTCATTTCCTTCGCTTCCTCGACCATCCTGCGGTGCTGGATGCGCTTGCGCATCACTTCCGCATGCTGGGCTGCTGTCATCGGTGGAACGGTCATCAAGTCTTTGAGCTGCGCGGTGTTGCTGTAGTTGCTTTTCATAGGGCGGCTAAATCCTCGGCTACGTGACGGAACAAGGGGCTATCTGCTGCACTGATTATGGTCCACTATCGAGACTTTGTCCTGCTGTGTGCTACAAGTTTGCGCACAGTATTTTTCGGGCACTGAATCTTTACATTGTGCATCAAAAACGTGCCACTGCAATGATTATTCGTAAGGTGTAAGTTTTGTTCTATCCGCTCAACTGCTGTTGGGGGCAGACCGGCGGCGCGCTTTGCCGCGGGGGAAATGTGACGATTCAACCTTGCTGAAAGGTGCGTCTTTCAGGGTTAAACGACGCCAAAAAACTACTTTTGGTAGTTAATTCGCACAAGCATGCGAATAAATTCGCGGGCAATCTGGCGATGATGCTCGTCTAAACGCTGTAAATCAGCAATTAATTTCACATCTGCCGACTCGAAACGGGATAAACCGTTCAGCGGCTCACCATTTGGCGCGTCGCTCTCGGCACCGCCGAAGCGCAGCCACTCGGCCGGTACACCCAGCCATTGCGCGATCATGCGCAACTTCTCCTGGGTAGGGATCGCCTCTCCTACCAGCCATTTCCGGGCTGCATGCACAGTAATCGGTCGCCCGTCGAAGCGAATGTTAAATTCGCGGGCCAAACGGGTGGGACTGTCTGGCGAGTAATGGGCGTTTTTCAGTGCCTGTTGTAGGCGCACACTGAAACTTTCCCGTTCGTTTGATGAATTCATGGTTGGCACTATTTCATGCATGAGGATGAAAGTCAGTCGCTCCAGGTAACAGACCAATCGTGACAATCTGGCAAGCGCGATGTAACATTTTTGTGAGTATATACTTTGTCGGAAAGCGTCGCGATTTTTATCCTAGCGCGGCTAAGAACATGTAGATATTGTGCCTCAATTCTCCTCGCCTCGAACGAAGGGAAAAACAAGACCAATTAAATGCCAATTGCAGTCCACTTTCCGATTTCGTTGTTGATGGCTCTATGCAAACTGCATACCAGTGGCCTTGTCATGAAACCTGATGATGCCATCGACGCCGACAACCCGCCGCACGACACCGTCTGCCCACAATTTGTGCAGGTGCGCCAGCGCCTCGCCGAGGGCAAACGTGAGCTGGTGGGCGTCGAGCGGACGGCGGAACATCACCGGCACGATGTCCATCGCCGAACACGGTACGACGCAGGCCGCCACGACCTCGGCCAGCCGCTCCTCGTGGTGGGCGCGCAGCTGGGCGATGCGGGTGTGCAAGCCGCGGAACGGCCGGCCGTGCGATGGCAGCACCAGCGTATCGGCGGGCAGTTCGTCGAACTTGGCCAGCGAATCGAGGTACAACTGCAGCGGATTGCCCTCCGGCTCGACGGCGAACACCGACACGTTGGTCGAAATGCGCGGCAGCACCATGTCGCCGGAGATCAGCGCCCCGAGCGCCTCGCAATACAGCGCGGCGTGCTCCGGCGAATGGCCGAAGCCGGTGATGACGCGCCATCGATGGGCGCCGATGGCGATCTGCTGGCGGTCCTGCATGCGGGTGTACGACTCGGGCACGGCCGGCACCAGCGACGGGAAATAGTTGCGCCGCGTCTGCATCTGCTCGATCAGTTCGTCCCCCGCCAGGCCGTGGCGGCGAAAGTGCGGGATCGCGGCGGTGCCGTCGACGCCCGGCAGCGCTGCCGACATCATGCGTCCGAAGCCGTATTCGCCGGTGGTGATCCAGAACGGCGCGTCGAAGCGGCGGCACAGCCAGTCTGACAGGCCGATGTGATCGGGATGGCAATGGGTGGCGAACACCCTCAGCAGGCCCTGGCCCTGCAAGGGGCCGGCGAACACCTGCTCCCAGGCGTCGCGCGTGGCGTCGGTGGCGACGCCGCAATCGACCGCGCTCCAGCCGGCGCGCCCTTCGACCTCGTCGCCGAGCAGCCACAGGTTGATGTGGTCGAGCGCGAAAGGCAGCGGCATGCGCAGCCAGCCGAGGCCGGGCGCGAGCGGGACGACGGCGCCGAGCGCGGGCAGGGTGTCGCCGAGGGGATAGGACAGCTGGGACTCGAGAGCGTTCATGGGCAGATCTTTCGTGTTCAAAACAGCAAAGGGCGCGCTACAATGGGCTTTACGTTGACGTTAACGGAAGCCGCCGATCCATTCTAAGCGATTCCGCAAAGTGCAACTTTCACCGCCTCCACCGACATGCCTACTTACACCATCGCTGAACTGGCGCGCGAATTCGACATCACGGCGCGCGCCATCCGGTTTTACGAAGACCACGGCCTGCTCAGCCCGAGCCGGGAAGGCGCCGGCGGGCGCAGCCGCGTGTACACGGCGCGCGACCGCACGCGCCTGAAGCTGACCTTGCGCGGCAAGCGCCTGGGCCTGACCCTGTCCGAAATCAAGAGCTTGGTCGACATGTACGAGTCGCCGAAGGACACCGTGGCGCAAATGAACCGTTTCCTTGGCGTACTGGCGCACCAGCGCGAGACGCTCGAACAGCAGCAGGCCGACATCGAGATGGCGCTGGCCGAAATCAGCGCCCACGAAGATGAGTGCCGGCGCATGCTGGCCGACGTCGAAAGCCGCGACGCCGAAACGCCCGACACCGCCTAAACTCCGGCTTTTTGCTTTACGTTTACGTAAACGTCACATATCATCTACTTTTGCCCAACCTCTGCGAGGACCACATGCTGCACCTGCCCGGCTTGACCTTTGACCATGGCGAAGACATCGCCGCCCTGCGCGAAACGGTGCAGCAGTTCGCCGCCGCCGAAATCGCGCCGCGCGCCGCTGACATCGACCGCACCGACCAGTTCCCGATGGACCTGTGGCGCAAGATGGGCGACCTCGGCATTCTCGGCGTCACCGTCGACGAGCAATACGGCGGCGCCCAGATGGGCTACCTGGCCCACATCGTCGCGATGGAAGAAATCTCGCGCGCATCGGCCTCGGTCGGCCTGTCGTACGGCGCCCACTCGAACCTGTGCGTCAACCAGATCAAGCGCAACGGTACCGAAGAGCAGAAGATGAAGTACCTGCCGAAGCTGCTCTCCGGCGAATACGTCGGCGCGCTCGCCATGTCCGAGCCGAACGCCGGCTCCGACGTCGTCAGCATGAAGCTGCGCGCCGAATTCAAGGGCGATCGCTGGGTGCTCAACGGCACCAAGATGTGGATCACCAACGGCCCCGACGCCGACGTGCTGGTGGTGTACGCCAAGAACGACCTCGAAGCGGGCGCGCGCGGCATGACCGCCTTCCTCGTCGAAAAAGGCTACAAGGGTTTCTCGGTGGCGCAAAAGCTCGACAAGCTCGGCATGCGCGGCTCGCACACCGGCGAACTGGTGTTCGTCGACTGCGAAGTGCCGGCCGAAAACGTGCTGGGCGGCCTCGGCAAGGGCGTCAACGTGCTGATGTCGGGCCTCGACTTCGAGCGCACCGTGCTGTCGGGCGGCCCGCTCGGCATCATGCAGGCCTGCATGGACGCGGTGGTGCCTTACGTGCACGACCGCAATCAGTTCGGCCAGCCGATCGGCGAGTTCCAGCTCATGCAGGGCAAGCTGGCCGACATGTATTCGACCATGATGGCGTGCAAGGCCTACGTGTATGCGGTCGGCCAGGCGTGCGATCGCGCCAGCACGCCGGAAGCGGTGCGCAACCTGCGCAAGGACGCCGCCGGCGCCATCCTGTACAGCGCCGAAAAGGCGACCTGGATGGCCGGCGAAGCGATCCAGGCGCTCGGCGGCAACGGTTACATCAACGAATACCCGGTCGGCCGGCTGTGGCGCGACGCCAAGCTGTACGAGATCGGCGCCGGCACCAGCGAAATCCGCCGCATGCTGATCGGCCGCGAACTGTACGCCGAGACCCGCTAACCACTGCGCCGTGATCGCACAATCAATCGACCGTCGCACTGGCGCAGCGGGGAGTCATCTCTGCCAGTGGCGGGAATGAACGGCTCTTGCGCAAGAGCGTAAAATGGTTTGGTTGAACTGGACACGAGAAGCACGATGACCCAAGCCGCGTTCCCGAAACTGCTGTCGTCCCAGATCGCATTCGATATCGCGCGCACGATTCTCGACGGCTTCGACAAGCACTACCGGCTGTTTCGCCAGACCAGCCAGGCCGCCAAGCGCCATTTCGAAACCGGCGCCTGGCCGGTGGCGCAGCAGGCCGCGCGCGCGCGCATCGATTTTTACGACAGGCGCGTGCAGGAATGCGTGCAGGCGCTGGAAGACGAATACTCGCACGCCGACCTGAGCGACGAAGTGTGGCGCGAAACCAAGCTGCACTACATTGGCATGCTGTCGGACCACAAGCAGCCGGAACTGGCCGAAACCTTCTTCAACTCGGTCTGCTGCAACATCCTGCACCGCACCTATTTTCACAACGACTTCATCTTCGTGCGCCCCGTGGTGTCGACCGAATACATCGAGACCGAGGAACTGCTGCCGACCTACCGCGTGTATTACCCGCACGTCGACGGCCTGCGTTTCACCCTCAAGCGGGTGGTGACCAATTTCCAGCTCGACTGCCAGTTCGCCGACCTCGACCGCGATGTCGCGCTGGTCGAAGCGCGCCTGAAGCTGACCTTCGGTCCCGGCACGATGGAACCGAACCACCAGATCCAGGTGCTGGCGAACCTGTTCTTCCGCAACAAGGGCGCCTACATCGTCGGCAAGGGGATCAACGGCAGCCGCGAATATCCGTTCGTGCTGCCGATCCTGCACGACGGCGACGGCAAGCTGGTGCTCGACACGGTGCTGTCCGAGCAGGAACAGATCGCCGTGCTGTTTTCGTTTACCCGCGCCTACTTTCTGGTCGACATGGAAGTGCCGTCGGCCTACGTGCAATTCCTGCGCAACCTGCTGCCGCGCAAGCCGCGCAGCGAGATCTACACTATCCTCGGCCTGCAAAAGCAGGGCAAGACGCTGTTCTATCGCGACTACCTGCAGCACCTGAAGCACACCTCCGACAGCTTCGCGATCGCGCCCGGCATCCGCGGCCTGGTGATGCTGGTGTTCGCGCTGCCGTCGTTCCCGTACGTGTTCAAGGTGATCAAGGATTTTTTCCCGGCGCCGAAGGAAACGACGCGCGCGCTGATCAAGGAAAAATACCTGCTGGTCAAGCACCACGACCGCGTCGGCCGCATGGCCGATACGCTCGAGTATTCGAACGTGGCGTTTCCGCTGGCGCGCTTCTCCGAGGAGCTGCTCGCCGAGCTGAAGCACCACGCGCCGTCGCTGGTGGAAATCGAAGGCGGCCAGCTGATCCTCCGCCACCTGTACATCGAGCGCCGCATGGTGCCGCTGAACATGTTCCTCAGCCAGGCCGAGCAGGCCGGCGACGACGAGCTGATCGAACACGGCATCGTTGAATACGGCAACGCCATCAAGGAACTGGTGGCGGCCAACATCTTTCCCGGCGACATGCTGTACAAGAATTTCGGCGTTACCCGCCATGGCCGCGTTGTGTTCTATGATTACGACGAGATCGAGTACATTACTGATTGCAATTTTCGCGACATTCCGCTGCCGCGCAACGAGGAAGACGAGATGTCGGCCGAGCCGTGGTACGCGATCGGCAAGCACGACGTTTTCCCGGAGCAGTTCGGCCGCTTCTTGCTGGGCAACGCCAAGATCCGCAAATATTTCATGCAGCACCACGCCGACTTGCTGACCAGGGATTTCTGGCAGCGGCGCAAGCAGCGCATCATCGACGGGCATCTCGAAGACGTCTATCCGTACCCGCAGGCCATTCGTTTTTGCAACCTCGCCTCACCTGTTTCAATCACGCCGGCGGCGCTGTCGCGGCCGGTATTCACGCCACCTTATTTGGAGAACCTACACAATGAATGATCCAGTCGTTATCGTCGGCGCAGCCCGCACACCCATGGGCGCGTTCCAGGGCGATTTTTCCTCGAAGAGCGCGAATGACCTCGGCGCCGTGGCCATTGCCGCCGCCATCGAACGCTCCGGCGTCGACAAGAGCCTGGTCGAGCACGTCTACTTCGGCAACTGCCTGATGGCCGGCCAGGGCCAGGCGCCGGCGCGCCAGGCCGCCATCAAGGCCGGCCTGCCATTGTCGGCCGGCGCGGTGACCTTGTCGAAAATGTGCGGCTCGGCGATGCAGACGACGATCTTCGCGCACGACACGCTGCTCGCCGGCAGCGCCGACGTCATCGTCGCCGGCGGCATGGAGTCGATGACCAACGCGCCGTACCTGATTCCGAAGGCGCGCGGCGGCTACCGCATCGGCCACGGCATGATGTTCGACCACATGATGCTCGACGGCCTGGAAGACGCCTACAGCAAGGATGAAAAAACCGGCGGCGGCCGTTCGATGGGCACCTTTGCCGAAGAATGCGCCACCACCTATTCGTTCACCCGCGAAGCGCAAGACGCGTTCGCGATCGAATCGGTCAAGCGCGCGCAGGCCGCCACCAGCGAAGGTCACTTCAAGTGGGAGATCGCGCCGGTCACCGTCAGCGGCCGTTCCGGCGACACCGTGATCGACAAGGACGAAGGCCCGCAGAAGGCGAAGCTCGACAAGATCCCGACCCTGCGTCCGGCCTTCAAGAAGGACGGCACCATCACCGCCGCCTCGTCGTCGTCGATCAACGACGGCGCCGCCGCGCTGGTGCTGATGCGCGAGTCGAAAGCGAAGGAACTGGGCCTGGCGCCGATCGCCCGTATCGTCGCCCACGCCACCCACGCGCAGGAGCCGAACCTGTTTACCACCGCGCCGATCGGCGCGCTGCAAAAGCTGCTGAAGAAGACCGGCTGGAGCGCGTCCGACGTCGACCTGTTCGAGATCAACGAGGCGTTCGCCGCGGTGCCGATGGCGGCGATGCACGAACTCGATATCCCGCACAACAAGATCAACATCCACGGCGGCGCCTGCGCGCTGGGCCACCCGATCGGCGCCTCCGGCGCGCGCATCATCGTCACCCTGCTCGGCGCGTTGAAAAAGACCGGCGGCAAGCGCGGCGTGGCGGCATTGTGCATCGGCGGCGGCGAAGCCACCGCCATGGCCTTCGAGATGATCTGATGCCGACCGCACTGATCATCGGCGCCTCGCGCGGCATCGGCCGCGAGATGGTGCGCCAGTACCTCGCCGACGGCTGGCGTGTCATCGCCACCGCGCGCGACAGCGAGCACGTTGCGGCGCTGGCGGCGATGGGCGCCACCGCGTATCCGCTCGACGTGCTGTCGGCCGAATCGGTGGCCGGCATCGGCTGGAACCTCGACGACGAAAAGATCGACGTCGCAGTGCTGGTGGCCGGCGTCTACGGTCCGCGCGACGACGGTTTTCCGTCCGAGGCGGACTTCGACGCCGTCATGCACACCAACGTGCTGGCGGCGATGCGGCTGCTGCCGCTGCTCGGGCCAATGGTGGCCGCCTCGCGCGGCAAGCTGGCGGTGCTGTCGTCGAAGATGGGCTCGATCGAGGCGCGCAACGCCACCGGCGGCTCGCTGTACCGCGCCAGCAAGGCGGCGCTCAATTCGGTGCTCAAGGACGCCAGCCTTACCTACGGCCCGCATGGCGCGACCTGCGTCGCCTTCCATCCGGGCTGGGTGCAGACCGACATGGGCGGCGCCGGCGCCGAACTGAGTGTCGAAGACAGCGTCAACGACCTGCGCGTGACCCTCTTGCGCATGACCGCTGCCGATAACGGCACTTTCCTGAACCACGACGGCACGCCGATTCCCTGGTAAGCCAAGACGAGACGACTGAATGATACTGACTGAAGAACACCAGATGATCCGCGAGGCCCTGCGCAGCTTTTCGCAGGAGCGCCTGGCGCCCAACGCGGCGCGCTGGGACAAGGAACACCATTTCCCGAAGGAGGAACTGAAGGAGCTGGCAGCGCTTGGCGCGTTCGGCGTCGCCGTGCCGGAACACCTGGGCGGCGCCGGCCTCGGTTACGTGTCGCTGGCGCTGGTGTTAGAGGAGATCGCGGCCGGCGACGGCGGCACCTCGACCATCATCTCGGTCAACAACTGCCCGGTGTGCAGCATCGCCATGATGTACGCGAACGACGCGCAGAAGGAGCAGTGGCTGCGGCCATTGGCGCAGGGCGAGATGCTGGGCGCCTTCGCGCTGACCGAGCCGCACACCGGCAGCGATGCGTCGGCGCTGCGCACCACCGCCGTGCGCGATGGCGACGAATATGTCATCAACGGCACCAAGCAGTTCATCACCAGCGGCAAATACGGCGACGTGGCGATCGTCATGGCGGTGACCGACAAGGCGGCCGGCAAGCGCGGCATCAGCGCTTTCTGGGTGCCGACGTCGACGCCTGGCTACATCGTCGCTGGCCTCGAGCAGAAGATGGGCCAGCACTCGTCGGATACGGCGCAGATCCTGTTCGAGAACTGCCGCATCCCGGCCGAGAACCTGATCGGCGAAGAAGGCCAGGGCTACAAGATCGCGCTGTCGGGCCTCGAGGGCGGGCGCATCGGCATCGCTTCGCAATCGGTCGGCATGGCGCGCGCCGCGTTCGACGCCGCGCTGGTGTACGCGCGCGAGCGCGAGACGTTCGGCAAACCGATCTTCGAGCACCAGTCGGTGCAGTTCAAGCTGGCCGACATGGCGACCAGAATCGAAGCGGCGCGCCAGCTGATCCGGCATGCCGCGTCGATGAAGGACGCCGGCTTGCCGTGCCTGAAGGAGGCGGCGATGGCCAAGCTGTTCGCCTCCGAGATGGCCGAGCGGGTGGTGTCGGACGCGATGCAGGTGTTCGGCGGCTACGGCTACGTCAGCGACTTCCCGATCGAGCGCATTTACCGCGACGTGCGCGTCTGCCAGATCTACGAGGGCACCAGCGACATCCAGAAGATCCTCATCGCGCGCGCGCTGTAGCAGGCGTCACCGGTGTCAGGTCTGACATTCGGACATTTCGGACACCGGTGTCAGGTCTGACATTCGGACATTTCGGACACCGGTGTCAGGTCTGACATTCGGACATTTCGGCTTGATGAAATGTTCGAAGGTCAGACCTGACACCAGCTTTTGCTCTATGCGTCTCGAAATGTTCGACTGTCAGACCTGACACCAGCTTCTATTTTTTTCTCAGCGATCTCCCATGAAAACTGCCGCCTGCCTGTTCGCTCTGTTCACGGTATCGGCCGCGGCATGCGCCGCCGAGCCAGCCTGCCAGGTGGCCGGTCCCGCCATCAAAGCGAACGAGACGGTCGTGTGGAAAGGTGCCTGCAAGGATGGCTCGCCGACGGCGCCGGCGTGCTGGAACGTTCGCGCCGCGGCGTGTTCTCCGACACCCTCGTCGCCAGCTACGAGGTGACGATGGTGCAGGGTCGGATGGAGGGTGCGGGCAAGATCAAGTTCGCCAACGGCACCGCCTTCACCGGCGCTTTCAAGGATGGCCGGCGCGACGGCCCGGGCTATATGGCGTATGCCAACGGCGACCAGTTGGAAGTTGACTTCCGCGACAATCTGCCGAACGGCGCCGGCGTACTGCTGCTCAGCTCCGGAGCGGGGTACGAGGGCGGCTGGAAGGATGGCAAGTTCGACGGCGTCGGCACCCGCACATACCAGTTGGGCGGCAGCTACGCGGGCGCCTGGAAGGCCGGCAAGTGGCATGGCAACGGGGTGCTCACCTATGCCGGCAGCGGCCGACAGCTGGCGGCCGTATTCGACAACGGCAGGGTCGCCGGCACGCCCGCAGACAAGCTGGTCGACGAGCAACTCGTCATCCATCGCGACGGCATGAAATCGGCAAAGCAGACGCCGATGTCGATCTCGCAAACGTCCGACCAGCCGTACGAGAAGCTGACCGCGGCGGAGCAGGCGGCATTCCACGAGACCTATCCGACCTTGGCGCCAGGCGACGAGCCGCCGTATCCGTTAAATGGGCCGAGGGCGGTGTACGAATGGATGCGCAAGGCGCAGCACAAGATGATGGTCGAAGGGGACTTGCGCATCAACGTCGTCGTCGGCAAGGATGGCAACGTGGTGTCGGTGACGACCCTGGGCAAGCCAAGCCCGGAGATGGCGAAGTTTGCCGCTATTGTCGTGGGCAAGGAAAAATACAAGGCGGCCGTCTGCGACGGCGCGCCGTGCGAGATGATCTACTCGTACAACATGCGATTCCTCACGCGCTAATTGGCGGCGCCGCACGCCGGCAGGCTTCGTCGCGCGCAACCAGCCCGGCGACGATGACCGCGGCGGCCGCCGTGGCCAGCAGGTGCTTGATCGTGTGGCCGCTGATCCCGCCGAGCGCGTCCAGCAGCGCGTGGTCGTTCAGCTCGGCCCACTTGGCCAGCACGTACAGCATCAGCGCGACGCCGAACGCGAGCCTGTCGCGGCGCGGCGCGCCATGTATCCACAGCCACAGCGGGATCAGCACCAGCGGCAGCCCCTCAGTATTTCCGCGAGCAGGGCCTGGTCGACTTCCTCGACAGCAGCTTCGCGCGCGCCGATGAATCGCTCACGTTCTCGCACGGCATGTTGACGGACGCGGCGGTCGACAAGATGCAGGCGGCGCTGCGCCAGCTGCGCCAGACCTTCGCCGAACTGCACGAAGAGAGCCTGGCGTCGCCGCTGCCCAAGCGCACCGGCAGCGGCTTGCTGCTGGCGACGCGCGAGTGGGAGCCGGCCAGCTTTACCCGCTTGCGGCGGGCAACATCGGCGGCCTGACCGGGCAGTCGTTCGCCATCACTGCGTGCGCACGCTGACTTTATCGATGACGAACGACGTCTGCAGCGATACATCTTCGCGCATGTCGAAGGTCAGGGTGACGGTCTGTCCCTTGTAGGCCAGCAGACTGTACGCATGCACCTGGTAGCCGCTGGCCCGGCTCAGGTTGCTGAAGCTCGCCAGCGTGCCGAGCAACTGGCCGGCTGCGTCCTTCACCGTCACGGTCAGCTTGTCATACGGGTAGTTCGGCGAGTCAAATTCGGCCGTGTCGACGTGCAGCGCGAAACTGAGGTCGGCCGCGGTGGCCGACGCGGGAATCGACACCGCCTGCGACAGGCTCTCGCGCGATCCGTAGCCGTTGCCGCCGAGCCAGGCGAAGCGCACGCCGTCATACGCGGCCTGGCCGGCGGCGCTGCCGATGGCGCTGGTTGTCCCGCTCCAGCCGTAGCTGCCCGCCTCGAAGCTGCCGTTGACCACCCGCTCGGTGACGTTGCTCCCGGTCACCGTCAGCCTGGCCGTGGCACTCGTCACGCTGGACGGCGTGGCGGCTGAATCGCTGACGCGCACGCTGTAGCCGGCGCCGTTGTGGCGGCTGCGCGCGACGACGCTGTAGGTCGGGCCGGTCGCGCCGGCGATGTCGGCGCCGTTGCGCATCCACTGGTAGCGGTAAGGTGCAACGCCGCCGCCGACGGTGACGGAAAAGTCGGCGATCACACCGGGCGCCGCGGTGACGCTGGCCGGCTGCGAGCTGATCGACAGCCCGCCGCCGCCGCCGGCTTCGTCGACATCGGTACCGACGTTGATCGCCGCGTAGGCGCGCTGCACGGCAGTCGCTTCGCGGCTTGCCACGCCGTACAGTTCCTGTGCTGCCAGCAGCATCTTGGCGCGCGCGTCGACGTAGTTGGTCGACGCGGTGAACTTGGTGGTGTTGGCGCGGAACCAGATGCGAAATGCCTTGTCGGTGCCGATTCCGGTCATCGCCCGCGGCATCCTCGTCAGGTACGGGCTATAGCGCTCGCTCGACGTGCTGGACTCCGATCCCCGCGCCAGGAAGTAGAACATCCGGTTGTTCGGGCCGCTGCTGTAGTGGACGTCGAGGTTGCCCAGGCCGGAGCGCCACGCATCCGGGCTCAGCCCGTCCTTGCTGGGCTTGTACATCCAGCGCAGCGGCGTGCCGGTGCGGCTGATTTCGGCGCCGATCAGCCAGTCGTTGCCGCTGCTGGGAATCGTGGTGCCGGTGCCGCCGGCGCGCGCGTAGGCCTCGGTCACTTCGCCGCCGATGTCCGAACTCGATTCGTTCAGCCCGCCCGACTCGCCGAAGTAGGTCAGGTTGGAGGTAGCGGCGGTGACGCCGTGCGACATCTCGTGGCCGATGACGTCGATCGAACCGAGGTTGGTGAAAAACGAGCCGTCGCCGATGAACATGCAGCGGCAGGTGTCGTCGTAGTAGGCGTTGTCGTAGGCCGTGTTGACGTGGGCGGCGATGTAGGTGGCGGTGTTGTTGCCGTCGAGCGACTGCCAGCCGAGCGTGTTTTTCAGCATGTCGTAGGTGTTCATCAGGCCCCACATGGCATTGACGGCGGCGGTCTGGCCGTTGGCGTTGGTGGTGCTGCCGCCCTCGATGTACTGCTGGCCGTCGCCCCACGTATTGGTGGCATTGGTGTAGACGGCGCCGGCGGTGCGGCCGTGGTCGGCGTTGGTGATCGCCATCGCGCCGAAGGTGCCGCCGGTGCCGCGCAGCGGGTCGCGCATCGAGTAGACGCCATTCGACAAGGTGGTGCTGAGCGGCACGGTGCCGTTGTACTGGCTGTTGCCGCTGCCGATCACCGTCTGCAAGGCGTTCCACTGCTTCAGCAGCCGGCCGTCGGTGGCGCTGACGATGCTGTCGTAGTACACCGGCCGGCTGCCGGCGGCGACCATGCGGGTGCGCACCAGGTAGGCCAGTTCATACCCGGTCACCCGCTCTTCCAGGTCGATGGCATTGAGTTCGCCGTCGGTCTTGTTGACCGCGGCGGCGGTGCGCACCGACGCGACGTGTGGGTAGACGATCAGTTCGGCGCTCGGCTTGATCACGTCCATTGCGCGCGGGGCCAGCGCGGTGGCGGCCGCGTTCAAGGCAGCCTGCGGCGGGATGGCCGGCTGCACGCTGAAGCTGGAGAAGCGGCCGCCCATTTTGGCGCTGGCCGCGCCGTAGCCGAGGCCGGCGCGGCGGTCGCTGGCCGACTCGCTGACGATCTTGCCGATGTCGTTGGTGACCAGCACCGATTCGGACTGGAACACGCGCACGCCCTTGTAAGTGTGCGCCATGCGCGTGATGCGGGTGCCGTCGACGCCGGGATGGTGGCGCTCGACGAGGTAGCCGTGGTCGGGGTCGAAGCCGCGCTTGAGGTCGGCGCCGCGCAATCGCGCCGCCAGCGCCGCGGTGTCGGTGGCGCCGGCGACCAGCGGCCCGGCCATCAGCGGGCCGGCCGCGTGCGCGTCGCCCCACAGCATCAGGGGCAGCACGGCGAGCGAAGCGGCGATCAGGGATCTGCAAATTCTCATTCTTATTCTCCGTTAGATAGGTCGTTGGACAAGGACATTTCGGCGCCAGGACCAGCTGTGACTTTTTCAGGACAACACTGCCGGACTGACCCCGCGCACTTTTGGCACGCTCCAATTCGACCCATCGGCGCCGCGCTTTGTTCAATTTCTAAAAATGCGGTCGATGCGGATCGCATTATTTTCGTTTAGCTAACAAAAGTAATAGCTGTTGAAACATCGGCACTTTTCGTTGTTGGCCGAATTAAATATTGATCAGCGTCGTCACTATGCTTTCCGGGTGGCATACAGACGTGATGCTGCGAAATTGATACATTCGGTGAGTTTTGATGTCGCGATTCGATTGCTATTTTTTGAATGTGAGCGCTACACTCGTTTCCAAAGTAGCCGGCAATCAACGTCAGGCGACATCGATACAAAGCGCGCGAGCACGACTCGCACACAAAGCGCGGTTTTTCAAGGGAAAATCATGAGCTCATCTACGTACCTGGCATTCGTCTGCTCCTCGTCGCCGGCCGCGCATCCCGGCGTGCCCTGACCGGGCCCCGCCCCGCTGCCGCATCCGCCGCGCAGCCCGCCAGCGAATCCGTCGCGCCGCAAGGCCGCGCCGGCGCTGCCAGCCACCGTTACAGCGTCCCTTCCGGGACTGGATGGATATGCTCTCGATCACAAACAAAGTTGAGCAACTGGTGTCCGAATCGCCGTTCCTGACCGAAGGGATGGCGCTGGGCCTGATCAACCTGTCCGAACTGGCGCGCCAATTGCGCCCGCGCCTGGAATCGGATCTGTGGAAGCCGGTCGGCCAGGCCGCCGTCGTGATGGCGCTGCGCCGCATCTCCGAGCGCCTGCCGCAGCAGGTCGTGTCGGCGCCGATCGTGCTGGCGCCGCGGATGGGCGAACTGACCACCCGCAGCGACCTGTCGGTCACCACCTTCCGGCTATCGGACAACAGCAACGAATGCCAGCGCCAGCTGCTGGCGCTGGCCGAGCCGTATCCGGCCAACTTCATCACCGTCACGCGCGGCGTGCACGAAGTGCTGGTCGTGTGCAGCCGGCCGCTGGCGCACCTGGTCGATGAAGCGTTCGGCGGCGAGCGGCTGCTGGCGCGGGTCGAGGACCTGACGGCGCTGACCTTGCGGCTCAGTCCCGAGTCGCGCAAGACGCCCGGCGTGTATCACGCGGTGCTCAAGAAGCTGGCGTGGGACAAGATCAGCGTGGTCAACATGATGTGCACGTTCTCCGAGCTGACCATCTTGCTGGAGCAATCGCAGACGGCGGCGGCGTTCTCGGCGCTGTCGCACGTGGTCGAACACTGACGCCGGCGCTTGCTTGCTAGGTCACTGCCGCTTCGAGCAGGGTCAGCGTCTGGCGCTCGGTGTCGAGCGTGGCCCGAATTCCCATCGGCATGGTGAACTGGTGGCGGATGTGGCCGAACGAATAGCCCGTCACCGCCGGTATCGTCAGCGGCTTCAGATGGATGTCGAGCGTCTCGTCGAGCGTCAGCGAATTGGGCTCGTCGCCCGGCCCGCACTTGTCGCAGATGCCGATCATCACGCCGGCCGCGTTGGCCAGGCCGACCGACAGGTCGAGCTGCGTCATCCAGCGGTCGATCCGGTACGGCGCCTCGTTGACGTCTTCGAGGAACAGGATGCTGTGGCGGAAATCGGCCGCGTACGGCGTGCCGGCCAGCGCGCTGACCATGCTCAGGTTGCCGCCCATCAGCGCTCCGGTGGCCTTGCCGCCCTGTACCGTGCGGATCGCGTAGTGCGGCTCGGCCCGCGCGCGCCGCTGGTTTTCCATCGCCATCGGAATGGTGTAGGTCGGCAGCGGATCCATCAGCACGGCCAGCATGTGGGCGGTCGAATAATCGGACTGGCTAGAGGACGCCACCGGCCCGTGGAAGGTGACCAGGCCGGCGCGGCGGAAAATGGCCAGGTGCAGCGCGGTGATGTCCGAATAGCCGAGCAGGATCTTCGGATTGGCGCGCACCAGCGCGTAGTCGAGCCCGGCCAGCAGCGAGATGCAGCCGGAGCCGCCGCGAATGCACCAGATCGCCTTCACTTCCGGATCGGCGAACATGGCGTGCAGGTCGGTCAGGCGCTGGATCACCGAGCCGGCATAGTTGCCGTGCACTTCGCGCAGGTTGGCGCCGAGCCGCACCCGAAAGCCCAGCGATTCGATCTTGCTTACCGATTTTTCGATCGAGGTGTCGCTGGTGTAGCCGCCCGGCGCGATCACGCCGATGAGGTCGCCCTCGCGCAGGCGCGGCGGTTTGATGAGTGTGCGTTTCATGGGACGGGCCGCCGGCTTGTGCGCCGCCGCGGCAGTGGGCAAGGTGGCGGCCAGCGTCGCCGCGGCCAGCGCACCGCCGAAGCGGCGCCGGCTGGTTGAATTGTCGGGCATCGTCCTGCCATAGAAAATAAGGAATAAAAAAAATCGGCGGCGTCCCCAACGAGAGCGCCGCCGATCATGCGAGCGTGCCGCCCGGGCCGGTGTTCTGGCCTGGGCAGCTGGGCCGCTCGGTATATTAGAACTTGTAGCGTGCGCTGACCGAATACGAACGGCCACGCGGGCTCGCCGCGCGCGGATCCCAGCCGGCACCGACGACTTCGTCGACGTTGTGCGCGGTGAACGGTGGATCGGCGTCAAACAGGTTCTGGATGCCCAGCGTGACCGACATGCCCTTGATGCCCTTGTAGGTGCCCGACAGGCCGTACGTGGTGTGCGCGTCGATTTCCGGATTGAAGCCCGACGGCGCAATACCGCGGCCGGCGTTTGGCACCTGGTCCTTGTAGCCGCTGCCGTAGCTCTGGCTGAACAGCGCGCTCCAGTCACCCTTGGTCAGGCTGATCGACGCGTTGTGCTTCCAGCGCAGGTACAGGTCGCGGGTGTAGAAATTGCCGACCAGTTCCTTGTACGGCTGGCCCGCGATTTCGGCGAACTTGAAGCTGTGCATGTAGGTGCCGCTCAGCGAGGCCGCCCACTTGTAGCCGCCTTCCATCGCACCGCTGCCACGCAGGCTGACGTCGGCGCCGCGCACCTTGTTGCCGGCCGCATTGATCCAGCCTGCCTGCACGTAGTCGATGGTGCCGTCCGCATTGCGGATGATGTTGCCCGCCAGCGCAGCCGCGTTGGCCAGCACCACTTGCGGGGTGCGGTTCAGGATGCGGTCTTCCGAATTGATGGCGAAGTAGTCGAACGACGCCGAGTAACCCTTGAACGGCTCGATGACGAAGCCGAGCGTGCCCTGCTTCGACGTTTCCGGACGCAGGTTCGAATTGCCGCCGGTCTTGTACTCGAGGCGCGAGATGGCGCAGTAAGCCGGGTTGCCAGGATTGGCCGGGCAGCCGATCGGATCGATGATGCCGTTTGGCAGTTCCTGGTCGAGCGAACCGGAATACAGCTGGACGAAACTTGGCGCCAGGAAGCCCTTGTTGGCCGAACCGCGGAACAGCAGCCAGCTGGTCGGCTCGTAACGGAACGCCACTTTCGGGTTGGTGGTGGCGCCGACGGTGGTGTAGTCGTCGCGGCGCACGGCCAGCTGCACTTCCAGCTGCTTCGTCACCGGCACGATCAACTCGGCGTAGACGGCCTTGATGTCGCGGCTCGCTTCCGGCAGGCGGGCATTGCCCGGCGCCAGGTAAATGACGGTGGCATCCTGATCTTGCGTGTACGAATAGTTTTCGCGGCGCAGGTCGAAGCCGGCCGCCATCGCGACGGCGCCGGCCGGCAGCTTGAACAGCTCGCCCGACACCGAACCGTCGACCTGGGTCAGCTTGGTATTGCCGTGCTGCAGGTTGCCGCGGAACTTGGTCGATTCGATCAAGGCATTGGCGGCCGCGGTCTGGCCGCCGGTTGCCCATGGATTGATGATGCCGCTGCCCAGCGCGGTGAACATCTTCGCCTGGTAGGCATAGCCGTCGAGCAGCTCGGTCTGGGTCTTGCTGCGGGCGTGCGAGACGCCGAACTTGTAATCCCAGTTGCCGAAGGCGCCGTCGAAGCCGACCAGCACGCGCGCGCTGTCGGTGGTGTTGAGCTGGGTGCGGTTGCCGAATGCGCTGGCGCGCCACTTGTAGATGATCGGCTTGGTCTTGTCGAAGGTCGAGATGTACGGCGACAGGTCCTGGTAGTACGGGCCGCCGACTGGATAGGCGTTGCCGTTGCCGAGCGTGGTCGAAATCTGGGCCGGCGTGAAGATCGACGTCGCTTCGGTGCGCGAGCCCATCGCTTCGATGAACATCTTGTGGCCAGGCGCGATCTGGATGGTGCCGCGCGCCAGCGCATTGGCGCGCTGGACCGGGACCTGGATCACGTAGTCGGCGCCATAGTCGTACGAGCACGAATACTTGCTGCGCAGTGGCGACGTGACGTCTTTCCACAGCTCGGTCTGGTATTGCGACATGCCCGGGACGGTGTCGCACTTGCCCTGGAAGCTCAGCGGATTGGCCTGCAGGTAGCGGTTCGGGTCGCCCGGCAGCACGAAGTTGGCGCCGAGCGCGGTGCCGGTGCCTGCCAGCTGGTTGGCGTACGGCGTGCCGGTGGTGTCCGGCGACAGGCCGCGCGCCGGCTGGAAGCCGTTGGCGAAATCACGGTCGCGCGAATCGAGGCGGTCGTTCTTGTCGATCGTCAGGGTACCCATGACGTTGAAGCCGTCGGTGTCGACCGAGCCTTTGCCGGCGATCACCGAAGCGCGGCGGGTGGTGCCGCCGCCCGCTTCGGTCACGTTGGTCGAGCCGGATACTTCGACGCCGGTGAAGTTTGTTTTCAGGATGAAGTTCATTACGCCGCCGACCGCGTCGGTGCCGTAGATGGCCGAGGCGCCGTCTTTCAGGATCTCGACGCGGGCGATGGCGCCCATCGGGATCGAGTTCAGGTCGACTGCCTTGCCGCTGCCGCCGTGGGTGGCGATGCGGCGGCCGTTGAGCAGCACCAGCGTGCTGCCGGCACCGAGGCCGCGCAGCGAGGCGAACGATGCGCCGCCGCTGACGCGGTCGGCGTCGGCGCCAAATACGTTGTTACCCGACGTCATGTTGTCGGCGCCGGTACCGTTGGCCGCGATGTTGCGCATCAGGTCTTCGGCGCTGACGATGCCGAGCTTTTCAATTTCTTCGAACGTGATCACTTCGACCGGCAGCGCGCCTTCCTTGGCCAGACGCTTGATGCTACTACCCGTGATTTCGACACGCTGTAACGTCTGCTGCGTCTGCTGCGGTTGCGCTTGCTGCGCCATGGCAGGGCTGACTACACCGATCAGTGCGATCAGGTGAGCGAGTTTCTTTAACTTCACGGGTATTTCTCCTTGGGTTTCTCTTGAGCGGTGTGACCAACTTGTGATCAGGCGACGAATCTTTTTTACTCGCAATGTCTTTGCATTACGTTAATTTCAATTTCAGAGTAAGCGCAGCGACGCGCAGCGATCCAATGAAATAACCTGCTGCAACTATAACTTTTAGGAATGTATAGCCGCAGCCGAGCTAGCGAGCCATTCTACTGACTCGTTGACGCTCCGCAAGGTCCACATCCAGATAACGCCAATTGGTCAATTCAACCGGGTGGCGCTTGTAGTTTTTAAGCCACGGTTGACGCAGATCGGCCGACATCACATGGCTTAATGGCACCCATGGGTTGTACGCGTGGATCAGCTGGTTCATCTCCAGGTACAGCTTCTGGCGCGCCGGCGAATCGGCCAGCGCGCGCGCCTGCTCGTAGCGCTGGTTATAGTCAGGCAAGTTGAAGCGCGCGTAGTTGGCGCGCCCGGCGTTCGGGCCGTACAGCAGCTGATAAAAGTTGTCGCCATCCGGGAAGTCGGCGATCCAGTTACTTTCGAACATCATTACCTTGCCGAGGCGCGATGCCTTGATGATCTCGGTCTTCTTGTCGGTGATGAAGGTCACGCGCAGGCCGATCGCGTTCAGGTTCTTGCGCCACAGTTCGTCGCGCAGGCGCCCGCCCGCGGTCGCTTCGCTGTGCATCGTCAACGTCAGCGGCGCGTTGCCCGGCGCGCGCCGAAAGCCGTCCGGGTCGCGCTTGTCGTAGCCGAAGCGGTCCAGCAGCGCGTTGGCCAGCGCCGGGTCGTACGGCACCGGGCTGCGGTAGGCCGGATCGTAGCCGAGCACGTTCGGCGGCAGCGGCGACTGCGCCTTGATGGCGAAGCCTTTTTTCAGCAGGCTGATGTCCTCGGCGCTGTTGTAGCCGAGCGAGATAGCGCGCCGCAGCGCCACCTTGTCCTTGCCGTAGCCGCCCAGCACCGGGTCGTCCATGTTCATCCACATGTAATACGTCTGCATCACCGGGAAGCGGAACAGCTGCACGCCTTGCGCCGCCAGCGCCGGTTTCAGCTTGCCGTCGGCGATCACCATGTCGGTCATCGATTCGGGCACCTGCTCGAGGTAGTCGTAGTCGCCGCCGAGAAACCCGAGCATGCGGCCCTGGAACTCCTCGGCAATCTTGACCTCGACGCGGTCGACCACCGGCAATCGCTTGCCGTTGAGCGCCGCGGCGATGGCCTGGTCGGCGGCATCCGCGCCAGGCGTGGCGCTAAACACCGCCTGCGAATCGCGATTGGCCAGCAACACGATCTTGTCGCTGCGCTTCCACTCGCCGATCTTGAACGGGCCGGTGCCGACCGGGTGGTTGCCGACTTGGCCCGGGTAGGCCTCGATGACTTCGCGGGCGACGACGGCGCTGGCCGGCGTGGCCATATAAAACAGGAAATTGTTGTCCGGCGCCGACAAGCGGATGCGCAAGGTGTAGCGGTCGACCGCCTTGATGCCTTCGAACGGAGCGTCGTAGCTGAACTCGTCCTTGAGGGCGGCGTCGCCAGCGATCTTCCCCTCGAACAGGCTCAGCCATGGCGACTTGAGCATCGGGTCGTACAGCCGCTTCAGGCTGTAGACATAGTCGGCCGCGGTCAGTTCGCGCTTGGCGCCCTTGAAGGCGGGGTCCGGCGTGAAATGGATGCCGGGCCGAATCTTGAATGTATAGGTCAGGCCGCCATCGTCGACAGTGGGCATGGCGGCGGCGGTGTTTTCGCGCAGCTTGAGCGGGCGCGCCAGGTAATCGTAGCGCAGCAGCGGGTCGAACAGGTTCTCGAGCAGGCTGAGCGAGGCGATATCGGAAGCGACTGCCGGGTCGAGCCCTGTTTCGCTGGTCGACAGGAACAGGTGCAGCGTCTTGCCGGCGGCTGGCGCTGGTGCGGCTTGGGCCGCGGCGACGCTGCAGAAGGACGCGAACAATAGGGCGGCGGCGGTTTGGCTGAGTTTCATGATCGAAGTCCGAATTGGGCGATGGCTATGATATGCGAGCCCGCGCCTGCCGCGCAGAAATTCCCAACGCTGGGGTCAGGTCTGACATTCGGACGTTTTCGCGGGGTCAGGTCTGACATTCGGACATTTCCGGGCAACTCTACCCTGCTGGGGCTGCCGGTACTTTTCCGAGAAGCCAGCATTCCGCGGTCGAGCTCGCGCAAACAGGGCAGCAAATGTCCGAATGTCAGACCTGACCCCAGCAATTTGTCCGAATGTCAGACCTGACCCCAGCGTTGGGAGGGGCGCCGGGCCTTGGGCTGCATAACTTTTTTGCATATGGCCAATGCATTCTTTCATCCTTCTCGGCTAACCTGCGCCTATACTCTCGCTGCACAATCGTGCTCACCCAACACGAACATAGTCGACGAATATGGCATTAAATTACATCTGGTCCGGTTTCTTCCTGGTTGGTTTCGTGGCGGCGCTGGGCCAGTGGCTGTTTCTTGGCGATTCCGAAATCTTCAAGCGCATCATCGACGGCACCTTCAGCTCGGCCAAAGTGGCGGTGATGGACATCGCCCTGCCGCTGGCCGGCGTCATGACCTTGTGGCTGGGCATCATGAATATCGGCGAACGGGCCGGCTTCGTCGACCTTATCGCCAAGGTGATCGCGCCTTTCTTCGCGCGCATTTTCCCGGGCGTGCCGCGCAACCATCCGGCCAATGGCCACATGGTGATGAATTTTTCGGCAAACATGCTCGGCCTCGACAATGCGGCCACCCCCTTCGGCCTGAAGGCGATGGAGAGCCTGCAGTCGATCAATCCGAACAAGGACGAGGCCAGCGACGCCCAGATCATGTTCCTGGTGCTGCAGACGAGCGGCCTGACCATCATCCCGCTGTCGATCATGGCCCAGCGCGCCATTCTCGGCGCCAAGGATCCGTCCGACATCTTCATTCCGTGCCTGATCGCCACCTTCTTCTCCACCCTCACCGCCATCATCACCGTGGCCCTGCGCCAGCGCATCAACCTGTTCGACCGGGTGGTCGTCGCCTGGCTTGGCGGCACCACCGCCGTCATCGGCGGCGGTGTCTGGTACATGGCCAACTTCCTGACCAAGCCGGAAATCGAACTGTTCTCGAAGATCACCAGTAACCTGGTGCTGTTCTCGATCATCGCCATCTTCATCGCCGGCGCGCTGCGCAAGCGGGTCAACGTCTACGAAGCCTTCATCGAAGGCGCCAAGGGCGGCATCCAGACGTCGCTGACCATCATCCCCTACCTGGTCGGCATGCTGGTGGCGATCAGCGTGATCCGCAATTCCGGCGTGCTCGGCATGATCGTCGGCGCCGTCGACTGGGTGCTGATCAACCTGGGCTTCAACAACGACTGGACCGGCGCGCTGCCGACCGCGCTGATGAAACCGCTGTCGGGCAGCGGCTCGAAAGCGATGATGATCGACACCATGACGACCTACGGCGTCGATTCCTTCGTCGGCCGCCTGTCGGCCATCATGCAAGGCGCCGCCGACACGACGTTCTACATCATCGCCCTGTACTTCGGCTCGGTTGGAATCCGCAAGACCCGTTACGCCATTTCGGCCGGCCTGATCGCCGACGTGGCCGGCGTCATTGCCGCCATCTGGGTCGCTTACCTGTTCTTCGGCTAATACAAGGACGCCACCATGTTTCGACGCATCGCCATCGCCGCCGCCCTGTTCGCCTGGCTGCCGTTTGCCCAGGCGCAGTTGCCTGAACCGGTCGCCGCCCGCATGGCCGCCGGCGGCATCGCGCTTGACGCGATCAGCGTGCTGGTGCTGCGCGGCGACACCACGCTCGTGTCGCACCTGGCCGACCGCCCGATGCAGCCGGCCTCGACGATGAAGCTGGTGACCACGCTGGCCGGCCTCGAGCTGCTGGGGCCCGTATTCAAGGGCCGCACCGAACTGCGCGCCAGCGCCGATGTCGTGCGCGGCGTGCTCAAGGGCGACCTGGTGCTGCGCGGCGGCGCCGACGCCGACTTCAGCGGCGAGGTGCTCGAAAAGATGCTGCAGACCTTGCGCAACCAGGGCATCCGCCGCATCGACGGCAACCTGGTGCTGGACCGCTCGCTGTTTTCGCCCAGCCGCACCGACGTCGGCCTGCCGCCGTTCGACGAGTCGCCCGACGCGTATTACAACGTCATCCCCGACGCGCTGCTGGTCAACAAGAACATGCTGCAGATCGACATGCGCTCGACCGACCGCAAGCTGGCGCTGGTGATGCAGCCGCCGCTCGACCGCGTCACGGTCGATTCGGCCATGACCCTGATCGACGCCGACTGCGCCAAGTGGGAAGACGGCTGGAAGCAGCCGCAGGTGCAGCAACGCGATGGCAAGCTGAAGGTGGTACTGCAAGGCACCTTCCCGAAAAATTGCGCCAAGGGCTACAGCATCAACGTCGTCGACCGCCAGGATTACGTCGGCCGGCTGTTCCGCGGCACCTGGAAAAAGCTGGGTGGCTCGTTCGGCGGCGACGTCACCGAAGGCGTTGCCGCGTCCGACTCGCGCATCCTCGCCGAGCACGCCTCACGCCCGCTGCCTGAAGTGGTGCGCGATATCAACAAGCCGTCCGACAACGCGCTGGCGCGCACCGTGTTCCTGAGCCTTGGCAGCCTCGAGGCCGATCCGGTGCTGGGCAGCCGCCCGATCCCGGCCAGCGCCGAAACGACCTTCTCGCGCGCCGACCGCGCGGTGCGCCAGTGGATGCGCCAGCACAACATCAACGACGAAGGCCTGGTGATGGAAAACGGCTCGGGCCTGTCGCGCACCGAACGGATCACGGCGGTGCAGATGGGCGGGCTGCTGCAGGCCGGCCTGCGCAGCGACTGGGCGCCGGAGTTCCAGGCCAGCATGCCGATTGTCGCGGTCGACGGCACCATGCGCCGGCGCCTGAAGGACAGCCCGGC
Source organism: Massilia eurypsychrophila (assembly GCF_002760655.1). Taxonomy (GTDB): domain Bacteria; phylum Pseudomonadota; class Gammaproteobacteria; order Burkholderiales; family Burkholderiaceae_D; genus JAFCUW01. Next base: position 206,097 of record NZ_PDOC01000001.1, read on the forward strand.
CGCCGGCCGCGCGCGCCTGAAGACCGGCACGCTGAGCAACGTGACGGCGGTCGCCGGCTACGTGCGCGATGCTAGCGGCCAGCAGTGCGTGGTGGTGGCGATGCTCAACGGCGACAACATCGGCAACGGCAAGGGCCGCGCCGTGCTCGACACGCTGGTCGACTGGGTCGCCCGCAGCGGCGTCGAGCCGGCGGCAACGGTGGCCGCACGACCGCAGTAATCGACCGCAGTGTCACCGCAGGGGTCTGACCCGTTTTTTCTTTCAGGGTCAGACCCCGGAGTAGCCGGCGTCAACCATTCTGCCTCGCCGTTCTGCTTACAACACCCGTCGAAACGTCTGCCGCACCACATTGCGGTCGCCGCAATCGTAATGCCACCACTCCGTCGTAATCCCCTGAAAGCCTGCCTGAACCATCGCGTCGCGCAGCAACTGGCGGTTGGCCACCTGCGCCGCCGTGATCTCGCCGCGCGCCAGGAACTGCATCTCCAGCGCCGGATGCGACCGGTCCGTCATGTCATCGAACCCGGTGCCCATGTCGAGCTCGTGCCCCTCCTCGTCGAGGATCGTGATGTCGAGCGCCATGCCGAACGAGTGGATCGAGCCGCGCTCCGGATTGGCCAGGTACATCTGCAACTCGGTGCCGGCGAGCGCCTCCCACAACTGCTGCTGCACCCGCTGCGGCCGCAGCGCATCGAGCACCAGCGCCGTGTAGCCGGGCCGCTGCGGTGCCAGCCACGCCACCACTTGTTCCAGCGCCGCCGCCGCGTCGCGGTGCAGCCAGGCGCAATCGAACGGAGAGTACAAATCGCGCCCGACAAAGTTGTTGGCGCCGGCGTATCGCAGGTCGACCGCGATGCCGGCAATCGTCGACAGGTGACGGAACTCTTCGCTGCCGGCGATGTCTTCGCTGGCCACTGTGTGCTTCATTTGAACCATTCCTATTCGATACAGGCGCGCGCGGTGGCGCCGATGCTGTTGGCCAGTTCGCGCGCGCCGTGCGACAGCGGCGAGTGGCTCGCCGTCAGCAAGAACAGCTGCACCGGAATTGCCGGCGCCCACGCGCGCCGCTGCACCTTGCTGTCAATTGCCGAGGCGGCCGTGAACGGGTCGACCACCGCCATGCCGGCGCCGGCCTCGACCAGCGAGCGGGCAATCTGGTACGTTTGCACGACCGTATGAAACACCGGATGCACGCCCTGCTCCTCGCAGGCGGCCACGACCATGTCGCCGAGCGGGTCGTTGTCGGCGTGGCCGATCAGTTCGCCGCTGAGGCCGTCCGCCGACACCGGCAGCAGGCTGTCGGCCGCGCTCCAGCTGCCGGCCGGCGCAATCACCGTCATCACGCCTTGCGCGATCGGCTCGGCCACGATGCCCGGATGGCGCGGATCCTGCAGCGACAACGCCAGGTCCGCTTCGCCGAGGCGCAGCGCATTGACGATCTCGCTGGTGTGAAACGTCGCCAGCTCGCAGCGGGTGGCCGGAAAATCGCGCCGCCACGCCGACATCGCCGCCGGCAGCACGCTGATGGCAATCGTCGGCGTCGACACCAGCCGGATGGTTTCCACCGCGCGGCCCTTCAGGCTGGCGGCGAGGCGGCGGATGCCTTGCAGGTCGCGGTTCAGCTTTTCGGTTTCGACGAACAGGCGGTGCGCTTCCGGCTTCGGATACAGCTTGCCGCGCACGCGTTCGAACAGCGGCATGCCCAGCTGCAGCTCGGCGTGCTGCAGCACCTTCGTCACCGCCGGCTGCGAAATATGCAGCACCTGGGCGGCGCCGCTGATCGTGCCAACTTGCATGATCGCGTGAAACACTTCGATATGACGCAGGCGCATGGCCTCAACCTTCCATTAACGGCTACCCGCGGGCGCCAATCCATTCAGCATATAACAAATAGCGGGCGGCGGCGCCTCAAGGCGCCTTCGGTGCCGGCGTCGTCAGCACTTCCAGCAGCGACGCCGTCTCGGCATCCGGGGTGCCGTCGATGATGGCGGGACGGTATTTCATCTGGAACGAGGTGATCACCGATTGGGTGGCCGGGTCGAGCACGCCGGTCCTCGGCACCGCGTAACCATGCGTGGCCAGCTTCTGCTGGAACCAGGCCACGTCCGGCAGCTGCAGGTCGAACTGCGGACGCACCGCCACCACGCGCGCCGCGTCCGGCCATACGATCAGGCCGGCCTGCGCCAGCTGGAACCACGGAAACATCGGACCCGGATCCTGCTTGCGGCCCGGCGCGATGTCGCTGTGCCCGAGGATGTTCTCCGGCGGCACTTGGTGCTTGGCGACGATTTTCTTCAGCAGCAAGATCAGCTGGTCGATCTGCGATTGCGGGAACGGATACCAGATGCGTCCGTTCGGCCCTTCGGTAAAGCCCGGATTGACGATCTCGATGCCGACCGAACTGCCGTTGATCATCGTGTAGCCTTTCCAGTTCGACACGCCGGCGTGGTTGGCCTGGCGCGTCTCGTCGACCAGCTTGTAGATGATCGGCTCGGCCTGGTCGGTCAGCAGGTAGTGGCTGCTGACAACCTGCGTGGTCAGGATCTTGATCGAGCTGGGCAGGTTGCTGACCGTGTAGTGGATCACGATGAACTTCACGCGGCTGCTCTGGCCGACGGCGTTGAGCGACGTGTCGATGCGCGGCCCCTGGGTGGCGCAGCCGGAGAGCAGGGCGATCATCAGGGCGGCAAGCAGTGTTTTCGTTTTCATGGTCGGAATCGGTAGTGGTTTATTTGGCGGCAATCCGCGCCGCGGCGTGGTGCGCGTGGCTGACGGTCTGGGTCAGTGCTGTGTCGGACGGCAAGGCGGCGCGCATGGCGCCGAAGATACTCGGGTGCAGCGCGGCGGCGCGGCCGGCCAGCACCACCGGGCGCACGCCGAAGCGATCGGTCAGCGCGCGCGCCAGCCGCGCCAGTTCGAGGCCGGCGTTGTGCAAAATGGCGGCGGCGGCCGGGTCGTCGGCGCTGGCGGCGACAGCCAGCGCCAGCTTGCCCACTGCGCCGCGTTCCTGGCCGTAGATGAACTGGCGCGAGAACGACCAGTCGTCGCCGCCGACGTGCTCAAACACCGCGCGCGCCATCGCCGACTGCCGCCAGCGGCCCGGGCACTCGTCTTCGTTGCGCCAGATCTGGCGCAGCGCTTCGCGGGCGATCCAGAAGCCGCCGCCGCCGTCATCGAGCATGACGCCACGGCCGCCGGCGCGGTGAAACTGTTGTTCGGCGTCGATGAAGGCGCCGATCGAGCCGGTGCCGGCGTACACCAGGTAGCCTTCGCCTGGCGCGAAACTGTCGAGGTAGGCGATTTCGATATCGTTGCACAGCGTTACCGCCTGGGCATTCAGCCCGAGCAGTTCGGCCAGCCAGCGCTGCAGCTGTTCGCCGTCGCCGCCGAACCCGGTCATGCCGGCGCGCACGCCTACCGGCCGGCCATGCAACAGCACCGCGCGTGCCAGCTCGGCAAAATTGGCATGCACCGTCTGGCGGCCGGCGGCGCTGCCCATCTGCAATGCCGACAGGCCGGCCACCTGGCCTTCGGCGACGATGGCGCCCGCCGCGTCGGCCAGCGCCCAGCGCGTCTGCGTGCCGCCGGCGTCGATGCCGAGGCCGAAAGCGCCTGGAACAACGGCTTGGTTCATGATGACCGGCCCTCTATTTCACCGCTACCGGCACGCGCGCGCTTTCGTTGCCGATGCGGTCGACCGCGTTGACAAACACCGCGCTGGCCGCGCCCAGTTTCGGGTCGTCGGCAATGCTGACGTCGGCGCGCGAGGCCGGCGCCACGGCGAAACGCCATTCGTTACCGTAGCGCGACCAGATCGCATACTGCGTGTTGTCCTTGCCTGGCGACAGCTTCAGGCTGACACCCTTGCCGTCGCGCTTGGCGGTCACGCTCGGCACGCCAGGCGCGACGGTACCGAGCCACGGTGTTGCCGGTACCAGCGCCGGTCCCGCGTAGTGACTCGCCTTGAGCCGGTCGGTGATGCCCTTGCGGTTGCCCATCAGCGCGGCCATGCTGAAGTGCACGTGGCCGGTGGCGCCCGGGCGCGTGCGCGTCACGCCAACCTGCTGGACGATTTCTTCCGGCTGAAAATCCTTGGTCGGCGCGCCGATGCGGCTGGTAAACAGCCCCGGCCAGATATGGCGGCCCTTGCGATTCTGCGCGACCCAGTAGTCGAGCAGCACCGGATACGACTGCGGCGGCGCGGCGATCGACCAGTACAGCTGCGGCGACAGGTAATCGAGCCAGCCTTTTTCGAGCCACAGCTCGGCGTCGGCGTACAGCTTGTCGTACTGGCTGAAGCCGACGATGCCGGCCGGGCGCAGCGCCGGTTTGCCCAGGCCAAACGGGCTGATGCCGAACAGCACCCAGTTCTTTTCGCGGTGAATGCCGGTATACAGCGCCTCGATCAGGCGGTTGACGTTGTCGCGCCGCCAGGCCGAGCGGTCGAGCTTGCCGCCGGACTGCAGGTAGCGCTGCCAGGCCGGCTGGTCGGGGAAGTCGAGCTCGGTCTTCGGCGCATTGCCGTCCAGCGCGGCCGCTTCACCGGCGGCGCCGGGCGCCTCGATCGGGTACGGATAGAAGTAGTCGTCGATGTGCACGCCGTCGATGTCGTAGCGGCGCACCACGTCGAGCACGACGTCGAGCGTCTGCTTCGAGGCCGATTCCTCGGCCGGATCCATCCACAGGAACTTGCCGTAGGTCTTCACCGCGGCGGGATTGAGCTTGGCGATGTGGTTGGCCGACACCGGCGACTTGGCGCCCGAGTGGCGCGCCCGGTACGGGTTGAACCACGCGTGCAGCTGCAGTCCGCGCGCATGCGCCTCGGTCACCCAGAACTTCAGCGGATCGTACATCGGCTGCGGCGCGGCGCCTTGCGCGCCGGTCAGGTATTCGGTCCACGGTTCAAGCTTGGACGGATAGATCGCGTCGGCGCTCGGGCGCACCTGCAGCACCACCGCGTTCAGGTTCATCGCGCGCGCCCGGTCGAGGATGGCGATCGCCTCGGCCTGCTGCTGCGCGGAATTCAAATTCGGCTTGGTCGGCCAGTCGATGTTGGCCACCGTCGAGACCCAGGCGGCGCGAAATTCGCGCGGCGCCGCCGGTGGCAACGACGTCGGACCGGCCGGCAGTGCGCCAGGTGTGACGGCGCCGGGCGCGGCGACGACCGCGGGATCTTTTGGCTTGACCGTGGTGCAGCTTGCCAACAGGGCGGCGACCGACAGCGCGCCGGCGAGCCAGCCGAATTTCTTGGTATTAGGTTGCACGAGAACTCCGTTTTTTAAACTTTGACGAACCATTTATTGCGCCACATGATCCAGGCGATGCCGAACATGAAGGCGTTAAACAGCAGAGCATAAAGCAAGGACGTATTCACCGGCGCAATCGGCAGCGCGCGGATCGGCGCGTACAGCATCCTGCCGAGCGGTAGCAGGCTGCCGTCGGGCTGGGTGAATTTGATAAAGCCGAGCATCTTGGCGATCAGCCCGGACATCGCGAAGATGAACAGCGCGTTCATGCCGTAGATGACGAACGGGCGGCTCCAGCGGCCGGCCGCTTCGCGCAGCGCCGCGCTGGGCGTCACGTCCAGCAGCCAGTAAAAGGCGGCGAACGCCAGCAGCGCCCAGCCGCTCATCAACAGGCAATACGACGACGTCCACAGGCTCTTGTTGATCGGCATGAGAATGGCGTCGAGGATCGAGCCGAGCGCCAGCAGCACCAGGCCTGCCAGCAGCAGCCACACCGTCTGTTCACTGCGCGGCGTGTTCGACAACAGCCAGCGCCCGGCCAGCACGCCCACCAGCTGGCTGCACAGCGCGGGAATGGTGCTGACCAGTCCTTCCGGATCCCACGTCTTGGCCTGCACCCACAGGTGCTTGCCCAGCACGAGCCGGTCGAGCCACGCGCCGATATCCTTGCCCGGCTCGAGTACGCCGGCGCCGATCCCCGGCACCGGCACCCACAGCATCAGCACCGAATAGGTGACCAGCAGCGCGGCGATCCAGCCGAGCTGCTGGCGCCAGCTGCAATAGACGACGATCGGCGCGGCCAGCAGGGTGCACACGGCAATGCGCTGTAGCACGCCGGGAATGCGGACGGTTTCGAAATTAAAATTCGGAATCAGGTTCAGCGCAAAGCCGATCAGGAAGATCAGCAGCGCGCGCACGGCGAGCTTCCTCAGCAACGTCGGCTTGTCGAAGCCGGCCGCGGCCAGGCGCCCCAACGACAGCGCCATCGACACGCCGCCGATAAACAGAAAGAACGGAAAGATGGTGTCGGTAAACGTCCAGCCATTCCACTTGGCATGAGCCAGTTGCGGATACAGCTTGCCCCAGTCGCCGGGATTATTTACCAGCACCATGGCGGCGATGGTGAAGCCGCGAAATGCATCCAGCGATGTCAGCCGTGTCCCGGTATCCTTCATCGGCGCTACTTCTTGCCGAACTCTGGGTCGATCTTCACCAGCGCCGCCATGATGAACGCCGGAATCGTCATCACGCAGACGTAGATGAAGAAGTTCTGGTAGCCGAGGTATTCCTGGATGCGGCCGCTGACCATGCCGGGCAACATCATGCCCAGCGCCATCAGGCCGGTGCAGATGGCGTAGTGGGCGGTCTTGTGCTCGCCGTCGGCCACCATGATCATGTACATCATCATGGCGGTAAAGCCGAAGCCATAGCCGAACTGTTCAAGCGCCAGGAAGGCCGACACCACCACCAGGTCCTGCGGCTGCGCGCTGGCCAGGTAGACGAACACCAGGTCGGGAATGTGCACCGAGAACACCATCAGCCACAGGACGCGCTTCAGGCCCAGCCGCGAAATCACGTAGCCGCCGAGCAGTCCGCCCAGCACCAGCGCGCTCACGCCGACGGTGCTGTAGGCAATGCCGACCTCCTTGGTGGTCAGGCCGAGTCCGCCCTTGACGACCGGATCCATCAGGAACGGCGCGACCAGCTTCAGCAGTTGCGACTCGCCCAGCCGGTAAGTCAGGATGAAGCCGAGGATCAGCCAGATGTCGCGCCGCTTGAAGAACGCGCCGAAGGTGGCGAAGAATTCCTTCAGGTAGTTATCGCTTTGCACCACCGCGTGGTCCTCGAGCGGGCGCGGCAGCACGAAGCGGTGATACACGCACAACAGCAGGAACATGGCCGCCAGCACGAAGAAGACGACCGACCAGGCGAAGCGGACGTCGCCGGTACGTTCGGTCAGCTGGCCGGCCAGGTACACCAGGCCGCCCTGGCCGGCCAGCATGCCGACCCGGTAGAAGGTACTGCGCACGCCGACGAACGCGGCCTGCTGCTGCTGGCGCAGGCCCAGCATGTAGAAGCCGTCGGCGGCGATGTCATGGGTGGCCGAACTGAACGCCATCAGCCACATCACCGCCAGGCTGGCCTGGAAAAAGCCCGGCAGCCGCATGGTCAGCGCCACCATCGCCAGCGACGCGCCGATCACCAGCTGCAGCCCGACGATCCACCAGCGCTTGGTGCGGAACATGTCGACCACGGGCGACCACAGCGGCTTGATCACCCACGGCAGGTACAGCCAGCTGGTGTAGAGCGCGATGTCGGTATTCGAAATGCCGAGATCCTTGTACATCACCACCGACAACATCATCACGATGACGTACGGAATCGACTGGCTGAAATACAGGGATGGGATCCATGCCCACGGGCGGCTCTTCACTGGTGCTTTTTGCATAAGTCTTTCGTGATCGTGCCGGGCCTCGAGCCGATGCCGCGCTTAGGCGGCGAGTGCCTGGCGCACGCTGCCGCGCGCCGCCTCGAGCAAGGCCCGGGCCTGATCGATACTGGTTTTTTTGGACAGGGCCACGATGGCGACCTTGACGTGGAAATCACATTGTTCCAACGCCGCGCGGGCCGCGCTTTCGTCGGCGCCGGTGGCAAACATCGTCAGCCGTACCGCGCGCAGCACCAGCTTGGCGTTGGTCGGCTTCAAGTCTACCATCAGGTTGCCATAGACCTTGTTCAAACGCACCATCAGCGCCGACGAAAAAGTGTTCAGCGCGATCTTTTGCGAGGTTCCCGCTTTGAGCCGCGTGCTGCCGGAGATGATTTCGGCGCCGGTGTCGAGCGTGACGCCGATCTCGGCTTCGCCGGCCACCGGCGAATCGGTATTGTTGGCAAAGCCGACAGTCAGCGCACCGGCCGCGCGCGCGGCGCGCAGCGCGCCCAGCACGTACGGCGTGGCGCCGGATGCGGCCAGCAGCAGCACCACGTCGTTGGCCGTCGGGTTGGTGGCGATCAGGTCGGCGGCGCCTTGCTCGAGGTCGTCCTCGGCGCCTTCGACGGCGACAAACATCGCCTGCTGGCCGCCGGCCAGCAACGCCAGCGCGCGCTCATGCGGCCAGGAAAAGGTCGGGTACAGTTCCACGCTGTCGAGCAGGCCCAGGCGGCCCGATGTGCCGGCGCCGACGTAGATCAGGCGCCCGCCCGCTTCCATGCGCGGCAGCGCGGCGGTCACTGCGGCGGCCAGGCGCGGCGCGGCCGCGCGCACCGCCTTGACGGCGTTGGTCTGGTCGTCGACCAGCGTATTGATCAGTTCGGTCGTCGGATACTGGTCGAGCTGAGCGTGTTCCGCGGAGGGAGTTTCTGTTTTGAGCATGCCGTCTGACGTGGATGGGTGGTTGCTACCAGTGTAATACCAACCACCGGGCGCCTCCCATGAAAGGAGATGCCGCGGCCATTCCGAAAAGTTATGAAGATTTCACGATCGCCTTAAGAAACGCGTCGCATTTCAGCCACAAAGTCATAGTGGTCGCTGCGGCAATACGAGTGCGTCAGCTCGACCGCCTGGCCCGACTCGAGATAGCCGATGCGGGTAATGAACAGCACCGCCTGGCCTTCCGGGATGCCGAGCTGGCCGGCCAGGATCGCCGGCGCATTCATCGCCCGGATGTGCTGCAGCGCGCGCACCGGCATGTGGCCGGTCAGCGCCAGGTGTTCGTACAGCGAGCCGCCGACGCTTTCCGGGCGCGGCAGCACGCTGGCCGGAATCACGCTGACCTCGTAGGCCATGACGACGTCGTCGGCCAGGCGCAGCCGTTCGAGGCGGGCCACCCGCGTGTGCGGCGACAACCCCAGGCTCAGCTGCTCGTCGGCGGCGGCGACCACGATGGCGCGCTTGAGCCATTGGGAGCGCGGGCGGTAGCCGCGCTGCAGCAGCTGCTCGGAAAAACTCGACAGGTTCGACAGCGGCTGCTCGATGCGCGGCGCGATGTAGTTGCCCGAGCCGCGCCGGCGCACCACCAGCCCCTGGCCCACCAGCTGGTCGATCGCCTTGCGCGCCGTCACGCGCGACACGTCGAGCTGCTCGGACAGCAGGCGTTCGGACGGCAGCGCCTGGTCGACCTGGTAGCGGCCTTCCCGCACATCCTGGATCAGCTTGCGCGCCACCTGCATATACAGAGGGGAATTGTCGTTCAGGTTGGCCCTGAAGTCGGTACTCGTATTGCTCATTGTTGTCTTTCGATCGGTCCGGCACCGGCCTGACCCCGCGTTGCCAGCATTTTATCCCGACTTATCGGCCCAGTCATCAGGCGTGATGCCGTATCAAAAGTTATAGCACATTAACTTCAATTCATTGGCCCCCGCCCGAAGCTGTCCCTTATGCTGTGATGAAAACAACGAAGGAGAGCGCGATGAAGCAGGGCAGGCGTACATTGCTGGGACTGGCCCTGCTGGGAGGCATGAGCCGGCTGGTCAATGGGGCGCCGGCCGGCGACGGCGCGCTCGACCGCGAGCTGGCCGCCATTGCCGCCGATCCCGACTGCACCCTGGCCAGCCTGTCGGTGCTGGCCATCCGCGCCGGCAAGGTCGTGTACGAGCGCCAGTTCGGCCAGCGCTTCCTCGGCGCCGCGTCGTCGTTGGCGCCGGCGCGCCCGGCCGACCAGCACACCTTGTACCGCATCGCCTCGATCTCGAAGATGATGACCACGCTGGGCGTGATGATGCTCGTCGAGCAGGGCAAGCTCTCGCTCGACGCCGACGCCGGCGCCTACCTCGGCTTCCCGCTGCGCAATCCCAACTTCCCGCAGCGCGTCGTCACCTTGCGCACCCTGCTGAACCACACCTCGTCGCTGCGCGACGACGCCGGCTATTCGTGGCCGGCCGACACCGCCCTGTCGACCATCCTGGTGCCTGGCGCCAGCCGCCACGGCAAGGGCGAGATGTGGGCCAGCAACGCCGGCCCCGGCGCCTATTTCACCTACTGCAACCTGAACTGGGGCGTCATCGGCACCGTGATGGAGCGCGTCACCGGCGAGCGCTTCGATCGCCTGATGAAGCGCCTGCTGCTCGATCCGATGGGCCTGCACGGCGGCTTCAACGTGTCCGAACTGTCGCCGCAGGACCTGGCCAACCTGGCCACGCTGTACCGCAAGCGCACCGTCGACACCGAAGTGTGGGACGCCGCCGGCCCGTGGATCGCCCAGGTCGACGACTACAGCGCGCGCCCGCCGCCGGCGCCGGCCGGCATCGGCAGCTATGTCGTCGGCACCAACGCCACGCCGTTCAGCCCCACCGGCGGGCTGCGCATCTCGGCCCACGACATGGGCCAGGTGATGCTGATGCTGATGAACGGCGGGCGCCACCAGGGCCGCCAGATGCTCGCGCCGGCCAGCATCGAACGCATGTTCGCGCGCGAGTGGACCTACGACGGCAGCAACGGCGACACCTCCGGCGGCCTGTTTCAGTGCTGGGGACTGGGCAACCAGCAGTTCCCCGATCCGCAGCTGGTCGAAGGCGCCGCCTTCAAGGGCGTCGGCCACCTCGGCGAGGCGTACGGCCTGATGTCGGTGTTCGTGTTCGACCCGGTGATGAAGAACGGCATGGTGGCCCTGGTCGGCGGCAGCTCGTCCGATCCGGCCGCGCGCAAGGGCCGCTATTCGTCGATGGCGCGCTTCGAGGAGCGCATCCTGACGGCGCTGTACCGCCGCGCGCTTGGCCGCAACACCGCCGGCTAGCATGAATGTTGGTTATGACCGCACCATCTTCATTCATTAGCCCGAACCACGGCCAGCCCCTAAGCTGGATGTATGTATACAAGAATAATGGGCCGGCATGCAGGACGTAATTGTAATTGGCGGGGGTGTGATCGGTCTGACCTCGGCCTGGTGGCTGCTGGAAGCGGGCTACGGCGTCACGCTGCTTGAACGCGAAGCGGTGCTCGGCAGCGCCGCCAGCTTCCGCAATGGCGGCCAGCTAAGCTACCGTTACGTCTCGCCGCTGGCCGACCAGGGCGTGCCGCTCAAGGCCGTCCAGTGGATGTTCCAGGCCGACGGCCCGCTGCACTTCCGCCCCGAAGCCGACCTGCGCCAGTGGCGCTGGCTGGCCGGCTTCCTGGCCAACTGCACCGCCGCGTCGAACCGCAAGACCACCGCCAAGCTGCTCGAACTGGGCGAACTGTCGCGCCGCGCGATGGGCGAACTCGAGATGCTCATTCCGCTCGAGTCGTTTTCGTGGCGCGACGCCGGCAAGATGGTGGTCTACCGCTCCAAGAAAGTATTCGACAAGGCTGTCGCCCGGCCCGATTCGGAAGACGCGCGCCAGGTGCTCTCTCCGGCAGAATGCGTCGCGCGCGAGCCGGCGCTGGCCGCCGCCTTGCCGCAACTGGCCGGCGGCATTTTCAACCAGGGCGAAGCGGTGGCCGACTGCCACGCCTTCTGCCAGGCGCTGGCCGACCGTCTGCGCGAGCACCCGCGTTTTCGCGGCGTCGTCAACGGCGAGGCGCGTCGCTTCGTCGTCGACAGTGGCAAGGTAATCGGCCTCGACACCAGCGCCGGCATGCTGACGGCCGATTCGTACGTGCTGGCCGCCGGCATCCAGAGTCGCGACCTGGCCGCCAGCGCCGACATCTACCTGCCGCTGTATCCGCTCAAGGGCTACAGCCTGACCGCGCCGATCCGCGCCAGCGACTGCGCGCTCGAGATCTCCGTCACCGACTTCGAACGCAAGGTGCTGTATGCGCGCATCGGCGACTCGCTGCGCGTGGCGGCGATGGTCGACATGGTCGGCGAAGACCTCTCGCTCGACGCCAAGCGCATCGCCGGCCTGACGCGCCAGGTGCGCGCGACGATGCCCAACGCGGCCGACTACGACCGCATCTCGCCGTGGGCCGGGCTGCGGCCGGCCACGCCCGACAGCGCGCCGATCATCGGCGCCACGCGCTATTCGAACCTGTGGCTCAACGTCGGCCAGGGCCCGCTCGGCTTCACCTTCGCCTGCGGCTCGGCCAAGCTGCTGGCCGACTGCGTCAGCGGCAAGGCGCCGCCGTTCTCGATGGACGGCCTGACGCTGCGCTAACGGAACCCGAAAGTAGAAAGCACGCTAAAGCAAGATCGTCATCCTCGCGAACGCGGGAACCCAATTTCGTCGCCTGTCCTGAGCGCGAACCGACAGCCCCTTAATCACTTCAGCGATGTGATTAATCGAGCGCCGCACGCGGTCAGATCATCGTGGTAGGCGTACGGCGTGCCTTTGTGTTTGGCGCCGGCCCCATCCGGCTTGATCGGAAACTCGCCCTTGCACTGTGGGCAGAAAGTCATATCGCCTGCAAGCGCTGCGCTAAGGCCCATCACGGTAGTACCGGATGACGCAGCAGTCACTCGACCGCCGTGGTCAGTCTTGTCGTTTAATCGAATCACGCCGCGTCCTTTGTGTTTCATATCCTGCTCGCTCAAGAGTCAGTGCTTCGGCTGAAGATGGTACGAACCTTCGGGGGCTCCGGGGACCTTCACACGGAATTTCAAGCCGGAAAGGAGCTTGTCCCAAAGAGCTACCGCCTCATCGTCGGTAACAGACGCGACCTTCGCTGCCCCGACGGTGTTGTGCTGAACCTTGGTAAACATAACGACGCGGAACTCGGAGGGATTGGCAACGTCCCGCGGCGTTCCCACAAATGCCCATTCAAAATCGTGGACGCCGTCAGCGCGCTTGATGAGCGACTCCTCGCCATGCCAGTGCTGCACATCGCGTTTTCCTTCCCGCAGAACAGTACGGCTAGGGTAGTGCATGCCCTGTTCTTTCTTTGCTTGTTCGATGCGATAGAGTAGCGACAATTCGGGTTTATACGTCTCGAACTCGGCTGGCGGATAGTCACCGTACGCGTCCTTGTTGGAGCTGATTGAAAAAGTCACATCGGGAAGGCTAGGAAAGAAAAAGCCTGCATCGGCGGTCTCCTGGCGTGCATACGATCTTTCAGGAACAAATGCGTGCTGAATGCAAAAGCCGGGCTCCATTGGGGCCTCATCCAAGGCGCGTAACCGAAGCGAATTTGCCAATATGGCCTGCCTTTTCGCGGTTGCCGCTTCGCTGTCAATTGTCCCGCTAATTTTGCTTGCGACCGCGTCACCGTAGATAAATATGAAATCGCCCTTTTGATGATACGTCTGGAAATAAAGCGCCCCATACTCTTTCAATAACGAGCCTTCATAATAGCGTATCTGCCGGCTCGATTCGACGGGACCGTCACCGTTAAAAGTTATCTCGGCCGTATCAATGTCACGAATCTTGGCTACCTTGTTTGCAAGCCGTAGTTCGATAGCAGCGACTCCGCCACTGATGACTTCGACCTCGGAAGGAACGCCGATCCCACCCATGGTTAAGCTGGCCTCCTCCGGCACTTCGATTGCATAGCGACCGAAACAAACCAATTTCGTTTTCGAGAATATCAGCTGAAGGCGAGGGCTAAGGTGGACTGATTCGGTCACTACGTTCTCCTTTGATAAGGACCTAGGTGTACATGCTGACAAAAAGACCAACGTCATACCCAAGGCGCCGATGCAATGTGCTGTCCTGTTTGCAATTGTGGTATTCATAATTCAAGACCACCGTGCCAATTTTGCGATCTGCACAATTGAGTACAACATAGACGCTAGCACCTCTGGCTCGGCGTAGCTATTCTGATGTTCATAGCCAACGCCCTGTTGCCCGTGTGTAAAAAGCGTGCCTTTGATGTGCTTCGCAGAGCGACCTGACGGCACCGTTTCATCGCCCGCTGCGCTTGCAGGCTGCAATTGCACGAAGCGTACCGCCGACCACTCGCTTATTGCATCTTCCTCTTGTGCTCCCCCGACATGCGCATGAAATCGAACTTCAGGATCGCCCTCGATCGCAGGTGCGCGTGTCGAATCATCCGCGAGAACGAGTTTATGACCTTTGTCGTCGTGTTCGTAATGGTAGTAGATCCCTGCAGATTCCCAGCGACGGTGAAGATAATTGCCATCAGTTTCATTAAACTGGCATGCTTCGGTCATCTCCTTATCATCACCGTAGATTTTGCAGTCCCACACGGGGTAGACGCCATAATCGCCGAAGATGCTTTCGGTCTGCCGGCGCAAGTTCGTGTTATGAAAAAGGTAGCAATCCTTTCGCAACGACAGGAACTTAAGCCAGGGCCCGAGCTTCGCTTCGTAAAACGCGATATTCTCAGCCTTCTTCAATCGAAAGCTGAAGCAATAGCCGGAAAAATATCGCAGCGTCCCGCCCTGCTGAACTAGTTCAATGCTGAGCAATTTTCCCTGAATATCCTTGAGTTGGATGTTGGGGTTACTCGACAAGATCTCGACAGGGAATTCGAAATCACGCGACAAACCTTCGGAGGCCTCAAGCGCCTCGACGACAAACTCGCATTGCGGCCCGTCACCATGCGGAAAAGATAGGCGAAGAATTCGATTATTCTGGCGGGCCCTGATAAAGTCGCGCAGGCGTTCGACAATGTGGCCCATTTCTCTTTCCCCGTAAAGGCAATGACCAATAATATTATCGGATGACAGATCGGTGCGTTTCAGAAACACCAGCGACCTTGCGAAACATCAATCTCTTACTGAGACATTTTTTCGGGGATTGGCCGCAAACTTCTGGAAGCAGTTGGCCGACGATTTTGCCCAGGAACGGCAGCGCCAAGACCACGCCGCCTGCTGGCGAAATGGCGGATAATGACAGCTTCCCCACGCCGCGCTTCGACCATGCCGACACCCTCCAAGCCAGCTGCCTGTCCCTGCGGCGGCGGCGCCTTTGCCGCCTGCTGCGGCCCGTACCTGGCCGGCGACGCCATCGCCCCGACCGCGGAAAAGCTGATGCGCTCGCGCTACTCGGCCTACACCCTGCGCGACGAAGCCTACCTGCGCGCGACCTGGCATCCGAGCACGCTGCCGGCCGGCCCCATCGTCGACCCCGATGAGAGGTTACAGTGGCTCGGACTTGAGGTAGAATCTGCTTTACGTTTACGTCAACGTAAAGCAAACTTGCCTGATTCGCCAGACCGCGATACCGTAGAATTCGTCGCCCGATACA
The DNA here is from genome assembly GCF_002760655.1 of Massilia eurypsychrophila. Taxonomy (GTDB): domain Bacteria; phylum Pseudomonadota; class Gammaproteobacteria; order Burkholderiales; family Burkholderiaceae_D; genus JAFCUW01. Next base: position 221,406 of record NZ_PDOC01000001.1, read on the forward strand.
AGATCGGCGGACGCGCGCATCGCCTGCACGAAGTAAGCCGTTTCGTGCGCGAGCACGGCCCCGGCGCGGCACGCTGGTTTTACCTCGACGGCAGCTTCCCGAACAAGTAGCGCATAGAAGAAGGATAGGAATGCCTCATATCGACAGCAAGCTCAATCCACGCAGCGATGATTTCAAGGCCAACGCGGCCGCCATGCAAATCATCGTCGACGACCTGCACGCAAAGGTCACCGCCGTAGCGGCCGGCGGCGGCGCTGCCGCCAGCGCCAAGCATGTCGCGCGCGGCAAGCTGCTGCCGCGCGACCGCGTGCAGATGCTGCTCGATCCGGGCACGCCCTTCCTCGAATTCTCCCAGCTGGCCGCCTACGGCATGTACCAGGACGCCAAGGGCGCCGACTCGGCGCCGAGCGCCGGCATCATCACCGGTATCGGCCGCGTTTCAAGCCAGGAATGCGTCATCGTCTGTAACGACGCCACCGTCAAGGGCGGCACCTACTACCCGATCACCGTCAAGAAGCACCTGCGCGCGCAGGAGATCGCCGACCAGAACAACCTGCCGTGCATCTACCTGGTCGACTCGGGCGGCGCCAACCTGCCCAACCAGGACGACGTGTTCCCCGACCGCGACCACTTCGGCCGCATCTTCTTCAACCAGGCCAACCTGTCGGCCAAGGGCATCCCGCAGATCGCCGTCGTCATGGGCTCCTGCACCGCCGGCGGCGCCTACGTGCCGGCCATGAGCGACGAGTCGATCATCGTCAAGGAGCAGGGCACCATTTTCCTCGGCGGCCCGCCGCTGGTAAAAGCGGCCACCGGTGAAGTCGTCAGCGCCGAGGACCTCGGCGGCGGCGACGTCCACACCCGCCTGTCCGGCGTCGTCGACCACCTGGCGCAAAGCGACCTGCACGCGCTGTCGCTGGCGCGCACGATCGTGTCGAACCTGAACCGCACCAAGCCGCAGCAGATGGCGCTGAAAGAGTCGGTCGAGCCGAAGTATCCGGCCAAGGAGCTGTATGGCGTGATCCCGGTCGACACCCGCAAGCCGTTCGACGTGCGCGAAGTCATCGCCCGCATCGTCGACGGCAGCGAGTTCGACGAATTCAAGGCGCGCTACGGCACCACGCTGATCTGCGGCTTCGCCCATATCTACGGCGTCAAGGTCGGCATCATCGCCAACAACGGCATCCTGTTTTCGGAGTCGGCGCTCAAGGCCACCCACTTCATCGAACTGTGCTGCCAGCGCAAGATCCCGCTGGTCTTTTTACAGAACATCACCGGCTTCATGGTCGGGCGCAAATACGAAAACGAAGGCATCGCCCGTAACGGCGCCAAGATGGTCACCGCGGTGGCCACCGCGTCGGTGCCGAAGTTCACGGTCATCATCGGCGGCAGCTTCGGCGCCGGCAACTACGGCATGTGCGGCCGTGCCTTCTCGCCGCGCTTTTTGTGGATGTGGCCTAACGCGCGCATCTCGGTGATGGGCGGCGACCAGGCAGCGAGCGTGCTCGCCACCGTCAAGCGCGACGGCATCGAAGGCAAGGGCGGCGCCTGGACGCCTGAGGAGGAAGCGGCGTTCAAGCAGCCGATCAAGGAACAGTACGAGCACCAGGGCCACCCGTACTACGCCACCGCGCGACTGTGGGACGACGGCGTGATCGATCCGGCCGACACCCGCATGGTGCTCGGCCTTGGCTTATCGGCCGCGCTCAACGCCGAAATCGGCGACACGAAGTTCGGCGTCTTCCGGATGTAAGGGGAACACAGATGAACTGGCAGGCTATCGACATCACGATGCACGAGCGCGTCGCCACCGTCACGCTCGACCGCCCCGACGTGCGCAACGCCTTCAACGAAGCGACCATCGCCGAACTGGCGCTCGCCTTCGATGAACTGGGCCGCGACGAGGACGTGCGCGCCATCGTGCTGGCCGCGAACGGCAGCGCCTTCTGCGCCGGCGGCGACTTGAACTGGATGAAGCAGATGGCGGGTTATTCGGACGCCGAAAACCGCGCCGACGCCGCCAAGCTGGCCGACATGCTGCGCACGATCTACCTGTGCCCGAAACCGGTCGTCGCCCGTATCCAGGGCGACTGCTACGCGGGCGGCATGGGCCTGGTCGCCGCCTGCGACATCGCCGTGGCGGTCGACGAAGCGAACTTCTGCCTCAGCGAAGTCAAGCTCGGGCTGATCCCGGCAACCATTTCGCCATACGTCATCAAGGCGATGGGCGAGAACGCCGCACGCCGCTACTTCCTTACTGCCGAACGCTTTTCCGCGCGTGAAGCGCACCGCATCGGCTTCGTGCACGAAGTGGTGCCCGCGGCCGACCTCGACGCCACCGTCGCCGCCATCATCAAGGCGCTCGTTGGCAACAGCCCCAACGCGGTGAAGGAAGCCAAGGTGCTGGTGCGCGACATGGTCGGCCGCCCGGTCGATCATGCGCTGCTGGCCGACAGCGCCGAGCGCATCGCCGCCATCCGCGCGTCCAGCGAAGGGCGCGAAGGCGTCGCTTCCTTCCTCGAAAAACGCAAGCCATCGTGGCTGGACTGAGTCCCGTGGAAGCCGATAACTCCGCCACCGACTGGGTCGCCCGCAGCCTGAAAAGCGTCTGGCATCCCTGCACGCAGATGCAGCATCACGAAACGGTGCCGCTGGTCGCGGTCAGCCATGGCCGCGGCGCCTGGCTGTACGACCATGACGGCAAGCGCTATCTGGACGCCATCAGCTCCTGGTGGGTCAACCTGTTCGGCCACGCCAACGCGCGCATCAACGCCGAACTGAAGGACCAGCTCGACCGCCTCGAACACGCCATGCTGGCCGGCTTCACGCACGAGCCGGTGGTGCGCCTGTCGGAGCAGTTATCAAGCATGACCGGCAATGTCCTGGGCCATGCGTTCTACGCGTCCGACGGCGCCTCGGCGGTGGAAATCGCGCTGAAGATGAGCTTCCACGCGTGGCGTAACGCCGGCCGCGCCACCAAGCAGGAATTCGTCTGCCTGAAGGGCAGCTATCACGGCGAGACCATCGGCGCTCTGGCCGTCACCGACGTCGCGCTGTTCAAGGACGCCTACGGGCCGCTGCTGCGCGCCGCCCGCGTGGTGGCCTCGCCCGACGCGCGCGGCGCGCTGGAAGGCGAATCGGCGCAGGACGTCGCCCGCCGCGCCGCGAACGATGTTGAAGCGCTGTTCGCCGAGCGCGCCGACCACATTGCCGCCATCATCATCGAGCCGCTGGTGCAGTGCGCCACCGGCATGGCGATGCACGACCCGCTGTACCTGCAGCTGGTGCGCGCGCTGTGCGACCGCTACCAGGTGCACATGATCGTCGACGAGATCGCCGTCGGCTGCGGGCGCACCGGCACCTTCTTCGCCTGCGAGCAGGCCGCCATCTGGCCCGACTTCCTGTGCCTGTCGAAAGGCATCAGCGGCGGCTACCTGCCGCTGTCGCTGGTACTGACGCGCGACGAAATCTACCAGGCCTTCTACAGCACCGACGTCACGCGCGGCTTCCTGCATTCGCACTCGTACACCGGCAATCCGCTGGCCTGCCGCGCGGCGCTGGCGACGCTGGCGATCTTCCGCGACGACGATGTCTTGAACCGCAACAAGCTGCGCGCGGCAAACCTGACCGCGGCGCTGGCGCCGCTGGCCGACGATCCGCGCGTGCGCCACTTCCGCCAGCGCGGCATGATCTGGGCGTTCGACGCGATCGAACCGGATCCGGCGCGCGCCGCCACTTTCTCGCGCCGCTTCTTTGCCGCCGCGCTCGAGAACGAACTGCTGCTGCGCCCGATCGGCACCACCGTCTACCTGATGCCGCCGTACGTGCTGGGCGACGACGAGAGCGCGCTGCTGGCCGAGCGCACCCGCAAGGTATTCGACCAGGTGATGCAAGCCTGATGGACATGATCGCCAACATCGACCGCCTGCTGCTCGAGCTCGACGAGCGCAGCCTGACGCGCCGTCGCCGCGCGGTCGACACGCCGTGCGCGCCGCGCCTCGAAGTGGAGGGCAGGCCGCTGCTGGCGTTCTGCAGCAACGACTACCTTGGCCTGGCATCCCATCCCGCGGTGGTGGCCGCGCTGCGCGAAGGCGCCGCGTTGTACGGCGCCGGCAGCGGCGCCTCGCACCTGATCAGTGGCCATGGCCGCGCCCACACGCAGCTCGAAGACCGCCTGGCCGAATTCGAAAGTCCCCACCTCGACAACGCCCGCGCCATCACCTTCTCGACCGGCTACATGGCCAACCTGGCGATCCTGACCGCGCTTGGCGCCGACGCCGGCGCCGAGATCTTTTCCGAGCAGCTCAATCACGCCTCGCTGATCGATGGCGCCCGCCTGGCGCGCGCGCAGGTGAAAGTGTATCCGCACGCCGGCGTCGCCGAACTGGCGGCGCTGCTGGCAGCCAGCACGGCGCCGACCAAGATCGTCGTCACCGACAGCGTCTTCAGCATGGACGGCGACCTGGCGCCGCTGCCGGCCCTGCTGGCGCTGTGCGAACGCCACAATGCCTGGCTGGTGGTGGACGACGCACACGGCTTCGGCACGCTAGGCGCCAACGGCCGCGGCGCGCTCGAGCACTTCGACCTGCGCTCGCCCAACCTGGTCTACATGGGCACCCTCGGCAAAGCGGCCGGCGTCGCCGGCGCCTTTGTCGCCGCGCATGCCAGCGTGATCGAACTGATGATCCAGCGCGCCCGTCCCTACATCTACACCACGGCGGCGCCGCCGGCGCTGGCGCATGCCCTCTTGACCAGCCTCGATATCATCAGCGGCGCCGAGGGCGCGGCCCGCCGCGCGCACCTGGCGTCGCTGGTCGGGCGTTTCCGCGCCGGCCTGCGGCTGGAGCGCTGGCAGCACCCGCCCTCAAGTACGGCGATCCAGCCGATCATCATCGGCGCCAACGACGAAGCGCTGCGCGCCGGCGCCGGCCTGTACGGCCAGGGCCTGTGGGTGCCGGCGATCCGCCCGCCGACCGTCCCTGCCGACACCGCGCGCCTGCGCGTGACGCTGTCGGCCGCCCACACTCACGAAGACGTCGCGCAGCTTGCCGCGGCGCTCAACCAGCTGGAAAGGACTTGAGATGAGCCTCAACGATCCCGTCGACCCCGCGGTCGCCACCGTCACCGCCGGCGCCCCGGTGCTTGAAACCGAACCGAAGGCGCAGGCGGCGGGCGGCCTGCCGTCGCGCTTTTCCTGTTTCGTCACCGGCACCGATACCGAGATCGGCAAGACGCTGGTGTCGTCCGCGATCCTGCACAAGCTGGTGTCGGGCGGTGTACGCGCCTGCGGCATGAAGCCGGTCGCCGCTGGCGCCGTGATGGTCGACGGCGAACTGCATAACGAGGACGCCGACATGCTGATCGCGTCGTCAAATGTGCACATGCCGGCCAACCTGACCACGCCATACATGCTGCGCGCGGCGGCGGCGCCGCACATCGCCGCCGCGCTCGACGGCGTGACGATCGAGCCGGTGCCGATCATCGCCGCCTACGCCGAAATCGCCGCCGCCTCCGACGCCGTGGTGGTCGAAGGCGTGGGCGGCTTCCGGGTGCCGCTGGCCGACGACTTCGACAGCGCCGACCTGGCCGCCCAACTGAACCTGCCGATGGTGCTGGTGGTCGGCCTGCGCCTCGGCTGCATCAGCCACAGCCTGCTGACGATCGAGGCGATCGTCGCGCGCAACCTGGTGGTGGCCGGCTGGGTCGTCAACGAGATCGACCCCGACATGGAATTCGCCGACGAAAACGTCGCCGCCCTGCAGCAGCGCATTCCGGCGCCGCTGCTCGGCCGCATTCCCTACCTTGACAATCCGACGGCCGCCCGCGCGGCCGAATACATCGAACTCGCGGGGCTGCCTGGCTGGCCGCCCGTGCAAGACTAAACAGCATCAACGCAAAGGATCTACCATGTCCCAATCACTGTCGTTTGTCCGTCCGGGCGCGCCCATCACCTTGCCGGAAGCGGCCACCTGGCCGCTGGCCGACGTGCTGGCGCTGTTCGAACTGCCATTCAACGACCTGATGTTCCAGGCGCAGACGGCGCACCGCGCCAACTTCCCTGATGGCGACGTCGAACTGGCGACCCTGCTGTCGATCAAGACCGGCGGCTGCGAGGAAGATTGCGGCTACTGCCCGCAGGCCGCGCGCTACGACACCGGCGTCGAGGCCAAGAAGCTGCTCGGCATCGACACCGTGCTCGACGCCGCGCGCCAGGCCAAGGCCAACGGCGCCACGCGCTTTTGCATGGGCGCCGCCTGGCGCGGCCCGAAGGACCGCGACATGGACAAGGTCGAAGAGATGGTGCGCGAAGTAAAAGCACTCGGCCTCGAGACCTGCGCCACGCTCGGCATGCTCGAAGAAGGCCAGGCCGACCGCCTGAAGAACGCCGGCCTCGATTACTACAACCACAATCTCGATACCGCGCCCGAGTTCTACAACAACGTCATCTCGACGCGCGAATACCAGGACCGTCTCGACACGCTCGGCAAGGTGCGCAACGCCGGCCTGAAGGTGTGCTGCGGCGGCATCGTCGGCATGGGCGAGACGCGTGCCCAGCGCGCCGGCCTGATCGCCCAGCTGGCGAACCTGAATCCTTACCCGGAATCGGTGCCGGTCAATCACCTGGTGCAGGTCGAAGGCACGCCGCTGCACGGCCTCGATCCGCTCGATCCGTTCGAATTCGTCCGTACCATCGCGGTGGCGCGCATCACCATGCCGAAAGCGCGCGTGCGCCTGTCGGCGGGGCGGCGCCAGATGGGCGAAGCGGTGCAGGCGATGTGCTTCCTGGCCGGCGCCAATTCGATTTTTTACGGCGACAAGCTGCTCACGACCGACAACCCGGAAGCGTCGGACGACCGCGCGCTGCTCGAAAAGCTCGGCCTCGTCACGCGCGCCTCCACGCTCGACTCGGCGCCAAAAGCGGCCTGCGGCGGCTAAGCTCATTCATTCACTGATCAACCAAGCTTCGGGAATCAACGCATGTTCAATAAAATCCTCATCGCCAACCGCGGCGAAATCGCCTGCCGGGTAGCCGCCACTGCGCGCCGCCTGGGCATCAAGACCGTGGCGGTGTATTCCGAAGCCGACGCCGGCGCGAAGCACGTGGCGGTGTGCGACGAGGCGGTGCTGATCGGTCCGGCCGCGGCCAAGGAAAGCTACCTGTGCGGCGACAAGATCATCGCCGTCGCGCTGGCCACCGGCGCCGAAGCGATCCATCCCGGCTATGGCTTCCTCTCCGAGAACGCCGACTTCGCCGACGCCTGCAAAGCGGCTGGCCTGGTCTTCATCGGGCCGCCGGCGTCGTCAATGCGCGCGATGGGCTCGAAGTCGGCCGCCAAGTCGCTGATGGAGCACGCCGACGTGCCGCTGGTGCCGGGCTACCACGGCGACGAGCAGGATCCGGAATTTTTGCAGGCGCAGGGCGACCGCATCGGCTACCCGGTGCTGCTCAAAGCCTCGGCCGGCGGCGGCGGCAAGGGCATGCGCGTGATCGAGAAATCGGAAGACTTCAAGGCGGCGCTGGCCTCGTGCAAGCGCGAGGCGATCAGCTCCTTTGGCGACGACAAGGTGCTGGCCGAAAAATACCTGACGCGCCCGCGCCACATCGAGATCCAGGTGTTCGCCGACAGCCAAGGCAACTGCGTCTACCTGCACGAGCGCGACTGCTCGGTGCAGCGGCGCCACCAGAAGGTGCTGGAAGAGGCGCCGGCGCCGAACATGCCGCCGGAGCGGCGCGCCGCCATGGGCCAGGCCGCGGTGGCTGCGGCCAAGGCGGTCGGCTACGTCGGCGCCGGCACGGTCGAATTCATCGCCAACCAGGACGGCTCGTTCTACTTCATGGAGATGAACACGCGCCTGCAGGTCGAGCATCCGGTCACCGAGATGATCACCGGGACCGACCTGGTGGAGTGGCAGCTGCGCGTCGCCTTTGGCGAACCGCTGCCGATGGCGCAGCATGATATGGCAATCCACGGCCACTCGATCGAGGCGCGCATCTACGCCGAAAATCCGGAGAAGGGCTTCCTGCCGTCGATCGGCACCTTGCGCCACATGGATACGCCTGACGCGGTCAGCTTCGAGCTGGGCGCCGGCGCCAACGGCGACCCGGCGCCGGTGCGCATCGATTCGGGCGTGCGCGAAGGCGACGCCATTTCGCCGTTCTACGACCCGATGATCGCCAAGCTGATCGTGTGGGGCGCCGACCGCACCCAGGCGCTGGCGCGCATGTCGACCGCGCTGGCCGAATTCCGCATCGTCGGCCTGGCCACCAACATCGCCTTCCTCAAGCGCCTGGTCGAAGGCAGCGCGTTTGCGCAGGCCGACCTCGACACGGGCCTGATCGAGCGCAATGGCGACACCCTGTTCCCGGCGCCGGCAGCGGCGCCCCTTGGCGCGCTGGCGTTTGGGGCGGTGGCCCTGATCGCAGCCGAGAAGCAGGCCGCGGTCGCCGTTTCGGCCAACCGCGACGACCCGTTCGGCAATGCGCTCGGCTGGCGCCTGAACGGCAACTACCGGCGCCAGCTCTCGTTCGCCGACGACTACACCGCCGGCACCGAGCAGAAGGATTACAAGCTGGGCGTGACGTACCACACGGGCGGCTGGCATCTCGACCTCGATGGCGTCGAAGCCGACATGGAACTGCTGGCGCGTGATGGCGCCGAGCTGTCGATCAAGCTGGGCGCGGCGTCGATGCACGGCGCGGTACGCCGCGACGGCGAGAACTTCCACGTGTTCACCGGCGGGCGCCATTTCGTCCTGGCCTACAATGACCCGATGGCGCATGCCGGCGAGCTTGAGACGGCCGGCGGTCGCCTGACCGCGCCGATGCCGGGCAAGGTAGTGGCGGTGCTGGCGTCGAAAGGCCAGCAGGTCAAGAAGGGCGATCCGCTGGTGATCATGGAAGCGATGAAGATGGAGCACACCATCGCCGCGCCGGCCGACGGCCTGGTCGAGGAAATCCTGTACCAGGTGGGCGACCAGGTGGCCGATGGCGCGCCGCTGCTCGCTTTCGCAGTCGAGTAATCACTCAATCGTGGAAACCAGCATGCGAATTCTTCTCTACCGACCCGACGGCCAGCTCGAGCCCTGGGTGCGCGACTTTGCCGAGGTGATGCCGGGCGTCGACGTCGTGGTGTGGCGGGAGGAGATGCGCGAAGCGGTGTGCGACTATGCCGTGTTGTGGGCGCCGCCGGCGGCGTTGCTGGCTCAGCTGACGCATGTGAAGGCGATCTTTTTGGCCGGCGCCGGCGTCGACGCGCTGCTCAAGTTCGGCGACGCGCTGCCGGCCGCGCCGATCATCCGCCTGGGCGACGCCGGCATGGCGGTGCAGATGGCCGAATACGTCGCGCACGCGGTGCTGCGCTACTTCCGCCGGTTCGACGACTACGAAAAGCAGGCGCGCCGCGGCATCTGGGCGCCGCTGCCGCCGTTCGAGAAGCAGGACTTCAGCATCGGCGTGCTGGGCATGGGCAAGCTCGGCAGCCGCGTGCTCGAGGCGATGGGCCACTTCGGCTTTCCGCTGCGCGGCTGGAGCCGCACGCCAAAGCAGGTCGACGGCGTTGCCTGCTTTGCCGGCATGGACAGTCTCGACGCGTTTTTGGCCGGTACGCGCGTGCTGGTGTGCATGCTGCCGCTGACGCCCGACACCACCAATTTGCTCGACCGAGCGCGGATGGCGCAGCTGCCGCAGGGCGCTTACCTGATCAACGTCGCCCGCGGCGCTCTGGTGGCCGAACCGGACCTGCTGACCCTGATCCGCTCGGGCCACCTGGCCGGCGCCACGCTCGACGTGTTCCGCAACGAGCCGCTGCCGGCGCCGCATCCGTTCTGGGACGAGCCGCGCATCAGCATGACCCCGCATATTTCGGCGCTCACGGTGCTGCACGACAGCGTGCTGCAGATCGCCGGCAAGATCAACGCACTGGAAGACGGCGAGCCGGTGGCGGACGTCGTCGACCGCAGCAAAGGATACTGACATGAACACACAAGCTAATTTGCCGGCCAAGGTCAAGATCGTCGAAGTCGGCCCGCGCGACGGTCTGCAAAACGAGAAGGAGTCGGTGTCGGCGGCGGTCAAGGTCGAGCTGGTCGACCGCCTGTCGCGCGCCGGCTTCCTCAACATCGAGGCGGCGTCGTTCGTGTCGCCGAAGTGGGTGCCGCAGATGGCCACCAGTACCGAGGTGATGGCGCAGATCACGCGCCGGCCCGGCACCATCTATTCCGCGCTGACGCCCAACATGCAGGGATTCGAGGCGGCGCTGGCCGCCGGCGCCGGCGAGGTGGTGATCTTCGGTTCGGCCTCGGAGGCCTTCTCGCAAAAGAACATCAACTGTTCGATCGCCGAATCGATCGCCCGTTTCGAGCCGGTGGCAAAGGCGGCCAAGGCGAACGGACTGCGCCTGCGCGCGTCGGTCAGCTGCGCGTTCGGCTGCCCGTACCAGGGCGCGGTGCCGGAGGATGCGGTGGCCGACGTGGTGGCGAGCATGCGCGATTTGGGCTGCGACGAGATCGACATCGCCGACACGATCGGCGTGGCGACGGCGCGCAAGACGCAGTCGGTGATGCTGCGCGCGGCCGGCGCGTTCCGCATCGACGGCATCTCCGGCCACTTCCACGATACCTACGGCCAGGCGCTGGCGAACATCTACGCCAGCCTGGAAGTGGGCGTGTCGATTTTCCACTCGTCGGTGTCGGGGCTGGGCGGCTGCCCGTACGCCAAGGGGGCGACCGGCAACGTCGCCACCGAGGACGTGCTGTACCTGATGCAGGGGTTGGGAATCGAGACCGGGATCAATCTCGAGTTGGTGGTGGACGCCGGTCAGTTCATCTCGCAGCACCTGGGCCGCAAGGGCGCCAGCCGCGCCGGCAATGCTTTAGCCGCACGCCGCCTCGCTTGAGATGCGGGTGCGCCGCAGCGTGTAGCTGCCCAGCGCCAGCCCGGCCGCCAGCAGCATGAAGGAGAACGGCGACGGGCCCGGCGCGAACAGCGCCTGCATGCCGGGCTGGCCGCCGGCCAGTTCGACCGCCGGCGTGCCGAGCGGCGCGTAGCTGACGCTGGCGACGGGACCTGTGAACACGGTGCGCTCGACCAGGTCGGGCAGCTGGCGCGCCGCCGCGACGCTGCGGTTCCACACGTCCATGTCGAGTTGATCGGCGGCCGACAAGGCCAGCATCTGCAGGCCCGCTTCGGCCGGCTCGCCGAGTGATGCACGTTGCGTGATGGTGCCGGCGTTGGCGGCGAGTGCGCAAAGGCACAGTGCGGCGATGGAAAAACAGCTTGCCTTCTTCATGATGACCTCGGTGGTGAACGGAAGGGATTAACCGTGCGACGAAGTCATATTATTTCCGTACGGAAATTATGTCTTTGCACTAGCGCAGAACTTTGGCAATCAATGAAGGTCAGGAAGAAGAACAGGCAGAAACGACAAAGCCGACGAAAAATCGTCGGCTTTGTCGTTGATGCTAAATACTGGTCGGAGTACAAGGATTCGAACCTTGGACCCCCTGGTCCCAAACCAGGTGCGCTACCGGACTGCGCCACACTCCGAGGACCCGAATCATAACGGCTCGACCCGGCCCGGTCAAGGGCTGGCCGACTTTTTTATCAGATTTCCGGCATACCGGTTGCCATCTGTGCAAGTTATGCGACCATATGCCACCAAAAATTTGTCGAGCAGCGTGAACCAAACCCTGACATTCCAAAGCGAAACTAGCGGCCTGCGTGTTTCCCCCCTGCTGGTGGGGCTGGCGCTGTCGTTCCTGCTGCACGCCGCGTGGCTGTTCGCCTGGCGCCAGGAGCCGGCGCCGCGCCAGCAGGCCGAGCCAGCGCGGGCGCCGCTGGTGCTGCGGCTGCGCCCACCACCGCCGCCGGAACCGGAGCCCCCCAAGGCCGAGCCGGCGCCTTCAGCGCCATCGGCCGCCAGGGCGCCGCGCGCACAGGCCGCCCAGCCGAAGCGGCGCGCGGCGCCCGACGTCATTGCGCTGCCGCAGCAGCCGGATGCGGCGCCGGCGCCGGACGCCTTCACGGTGGAGCCGCCGGCGCCGTCCGCCCCCAGGTTCGATCCCGAAGCGGCGCGCCAGATGGCGCGCCAGCTGGCGAACGCGCCCGATCCCGCGCGCGAAGGCATGGCCGTGGCCCAGCTGCCGAAAAAGGAACTCGAGACCGAAACCAGGGCTGCGCGCGCGATCTCGAAGGCGAAGCGGCGCGACTGCAAGGATGGCATCCCGGGCGGCCTGCTTGCGCCGTTCATCCTGCTGCTCGACAAGAAAGACAGCGGCTGCAAGTGGTGACCAAAGCATCCCGGCAGAAACCCCGACGTATCGAAGAGCCCGTGTACGATTGCCGGCACTGACCCCGGGGGTTCGTCAGGCCTGGTGGCCCTTGATGGCGAGGGCGCGGTCGTACAGCGCGTTTTTCTTGCGGCCGGTGATCTGCGCGGCCAGGCTGGCAGCCTGCTTGACCGAGCATTCGGCCAGCAGGATGTTGAGGATGCGCTCGGCCTCGATCTCCTCGGCGTCGCTGCCGGCCAGCGCGCCTTCGACCAGCACCACGTACTCGCCCTTTTCGCGGTGCGCATCGGCCTTCACCCAGGCCAGCGCCTCGCCAAGCGGACAGCGGTGAATCTCCTCGAACAGCTTGGTCAGTTCGCGCGCGAACACGACCTGGCGCGCCGGCTCGAACACGCCGGCCAGCGCCTCGACGCAATCGAGGATGCGGTGCGGCGCCTCGTACAACACCAGCGTCGCCTGCACCGCCACCAGTTCCTGCAGGGCCGTTTCGCGCTGCTTCGCCTTGGCCGGCAGGAAGCCGACGAAGTAGAAACGGTCGTTGACCAGGCCGCTGGCCGACAGCGCCGTGATGGCCGCCGAGGCGCCCGGCAGCGGCAGCACCCGCAGCCCAGCCGCGCGCACGGCGTCGACGATGCGCGCGCCAGGGTCGGACACGCCCGGCGTGCCGGCGTCGGACACCAGCGCGATGCGCTCGCCGGCCAGCAGGCGCGCAATCAGCTTGTCGGCCACTTCGCGCTCGTTGTGCTGGTGCGCCGCAATCATCGGCTTGGACAGGCCGAAGCGCGTCAGCAAATTGCCGGTGTTGCGCGTGTCCTCGCAGGCGACCGCGTCGACCAGCGCCAGCACTTGCAGCGCGCGCAGGCTGATGTCGGTCACGTTGCCGATCGGAGTGGCGACAATGTACAGTGTTGCGGTAGGATAGGATTGATTGGCAGCTTCGCCGATGACGGGAAGCTGCGCGATCGGACTGGACTGGATTTCTGTCATAAGGATTGTGATGCCGATTAAATGTCTCAAGGGCCTGTTCGCCGCGCTTGCAGGAATAACGATACTGTCGCTGGGTGGCTGCAGCACGCCATGCGAGTTGCCGGGCCGATCGTGCGCGCCTGTCGAATCATACAGTGCGGTGCCGCCGCCGGTGCGCGCAGTCGAAAGGCCGCGGGCAGACGCCGTGCCGCCGCCGCCGGTCGCGCTGCCCCAACCGGCCGCGCCGATGCAGACCATGCCGGTCGAGGCGCCCGACGCGGCGCCGGCGGCCAAGGGTCCCGTGCGCATCGGCCTGATGCTGCCGCTGCGCTCGGAGGCGCTCGGCGCGCCGGCCGACGCGCTGCGCGCCGGCTTCATGGCTGCCTGGGAGCGCGACCGCGCCGGCTTCACCGTCAACCTGATCGAAACCGGCGACAGCCCGCAAGAAACGCTCGACGCCTACGCCGGCGCGCTGCGCCAGAACGACATCGTGGTCGGCCCGCTGGCCCGTTCGGCCGTCACCGCGCTGGCCTCCAGCGCACTGGTGACCAAGCCGACCATCGCCCTGAACCACCCGGAAGCGGCTGCCCGCGCGGTGACCTTGCCGCCGCAGATGCTGGTGATCGGCCTGTCGATCGAAGACGAGGCGCGCCAGGTGGCCAAATGGGCCGCGTCCGAGCATCCCGGCGGCGCGGCGCTGATCGTGTCCGGCGCGTCGGCCTGGCAGCGCCGCATCGCCAGCAGTTTCGCGGCGCAATGGAAGCAGCTGGGCTACAAGTCGCAGACCATCGTGCTGGCCGACTCGAACGGCTACCTGAGCGAAGCGGCGCTGGGGCAGCTGAGCAGCCAGGTGGCGACCGCCTTGCCGACCTTCGTGTTCACCGCGCTCGACCCGAGCCAGGCCGGCCAGGTGCGCGGCGCGGTCGGCGCCGACCTGCCGGCCTACGGCACCTCGTCGGTCAATCCGGGACCGGAAGCGTCGATCGCCGAACTCGATGGCATGCGATTGCTCGACATGCCGTGGCAGGTGCAGCCGTCGCACCAGGCGGTGATGGTCTATCCGCGCTGGCTCGGCACCACCCGCACGCTCGACATGGACCGCCTGTACGCGCTCGGCATCGACGCCTTCCGCGTGGCGCGCGAAATCGCGCTGCGTCCGGGCGCCGACTTCGCGCTCGATGGCGTCACCGGCCGCCTGTCGGTCAGCTTCGGTCGGGGCGCGCCGCGCTTCGAGCGGGTGCAGCCGGCCGCAGTGTACCAGGGCGGCGGCTATACCCTGGTGCCTGACGGGCGCTGACCATGTGGGGCAGCCGCCTCAGTCCCAAGCAGGAAAAAGGCCGGCACTGGGAGCAGGTGGCGCTGGCGCACCTGCAGCGCCACGGCCTGGTGCTGGTGGAAGCGAATTTCCAGTGCAAGGGCGGCGAGATCGACCTGGTCATGCGCGAGGCCGACACGCTGGTGTTCGTCGAGGTGCGCCAGCGCGCCGACGGCAGCGCCGGCGGGGCGGCCGCCAGCATCACGCCGGCCAAGATCCGGCGCCTGGTGCACGCCGCCCAGTTCTACCTGATGCGATTGCCGAAAACGCCGCCGTGCCGCTTCGACGTGGTGGCGATCGACGCGGGCGAGCTGACCTGGCTGCGCAACGCCATCGAAGCGTGAGTGAGGTGTAAGCAATTTTTACCGCGCTTGCCCGCCTCAGCTGGCCACTGCACTATAATCGCCACACTATGAATACTCAACGCATCCTCGCCCATTTCCAGGAAAGTGCCGACCTGAAGCTCAAGGCGGCCCCCGTTCTCGCCCAGCCCATCTCCGAAGCGATCGACCTGATGTTCGCCGCTTTGTCCAATGGCAACAAGATTCTGGCCTGCGGCAACGGCGGTTCCGCCGCCGACTGCCAGCACTTCGCCGCCGAGCTGGTCGGCCGCTTCGAGCGCGAGCGCTTTCCGCTGCCGGCGCTGGCCTTGACGACCGACACCTCCATCATGACCGCTATCGGCAACGATTACAGCTACCGCGAGATCTTCTCGAAGCAGGTGCAGGCGTTCGGCCAGGCCGGCGACGTGCTGCTGGCGCTGTCGACGTCGGGCAATTCGGCCAACGTGCTGGCCGCCGTCGAAGCGGCGCTCGAGCGCGAGATGCGCGTCGTCGCGCTGACCGGCAAGGACGGCGGCGAGCTCGGCAAGATGCTCACCGACGCCGACGTCCACATCTGCGTACCGCATACCCGTACCGCCCGTATCCAGGAAGTTCACCTGGTGACGATCCACTGTATTTGCGACGGCATCGATGTCGCCCTGTTTGGAGGAGATGAGAATGAGTAAATTTGGCCAGCCACTTCAGCGCCCGCTCGCGAAAGCGATCCTGTGCGCAGCCCTGCTGACCAGCCTGACCGGTTGCGTCGAGATGATGGTCGGCACCGCCGTGATGGGTGCCGTCGCCACCGCCGACCGCCGCACCCTCGGCGCGCAGACCGAGGACAAGACCATCACGGTCAAGGCCGAACTGCGGGTGCCGAAGATCGCCGGCCCCGAGTCGCACGTCAACATCGCCAGCTTCAACCGCAAGGTGCTGCTGACCGGCGAAGTGGCCGACGCGGCCCTCAAGTCAAAGGTCGAAGCCGAAGTGCAGGCTATCGACGGTGTGCAGTCGATCGCCAACGAACTGGTGGTGGCCGCCCCGGCCAGCTACACGTCGCGCTCGTCGGATGCGCTGATCACCACCAAGATCAAGGCCAGCCTGGTCGACATGAAGACCATCTCGGCCACCTCGTTCAAGGTCGTCACCGAGCGCGGCACGGTCTACCTGATGGGCCGCGTGACGCAGCGCGAAGGCCAGATCGCCTCCGACATCGCGCGCGGCATCTCCGGCGTCGACAAAGTGGTCAAGATCTTCGAATACATCACCGAAGACGAACTGCGCGCCATGCAGCCGACCTCGTCGCGCGTACCTCTGTAAAAAAGCTGGGGTCAGGTCTGACATTCGGACATTCACGCGTGAATGTCCGAATGTCAGACCTGACCCCACGGTGTAAAGGCCTCGGGCACGACCGGCACGACGGGTCTATAATGATTCGGTTGCCATTCTCTTCAAGACATCATGACTTCCCCTGCCGCTCCCCGTTCCTGGATCAAGCCGGCCGCCATCGGCGCGCTGGTGCTTGCGCTCGCCGGCATCGGCTACGCGACACTCGGCACCAGCGTGGCGGCGCCCGACGTCACCTTCATCAGCCTGGCCGGCGACAAGGTCAGCACGCAGAACATGCGCGGCAAGGTGGTGATGGTCAACTTCTGGGCGACGTCGTGCACCACCTGCGTCAAGGAAATGCCGCAGATGGTCGAGACGTACAACAAGTTCAAGGGGCAGGGCATGGAATTTATCGCCGTCGCGATGGCGTACGATCCGCCCAACTACGTCGTCAACTTCACCGAGACGCGCAAGCTGCCGTTCACCGTGGCGCTCGACTCGGGCGGCGATATTGCCAAGGCGTTCGGCGACGTCACCTTGACACCGACCACTTTCGTCATCGGCAAGGACGGCAAGATCCTCAAACGCTACGTCGGCGAGCCCGAATTCGGCGAGCTTCACGCGCTGCTGCAAAAGGCGCTGGCCGCCGGTTAGCGATCCGCATCAAAACACGTGCCGCAGCAGCAGTAGCGCGGCCATGACGAACATCGTCACGCTGATCACGCCATCGAGGATGCGCCAGGCCGCCGGCCGCGCAAACCATGGCGCCAGCCAGCGCGACCCGAACCCCAGCAGCATGAACCAGCACAGGCTCGCGAAACTCGCGCCGGCGATGAACCAGCCGCGCATCACCGCCGGCTGCTGAGCGCCGATGCCGCCGACCAGCAGAACCGTGTCCAGATAAACGTGGGGATTGAGCAGCGTGAAGGCCGCGGCCTGCGCCAGCACGGCGCCGCGGCCCATGCCGGCGCCACTGTCCGACGCATTCAACTGGCCCGGCTGTTGCGCGCGGCGCAGCGCCTGCCATCCGTACACCGCCAGGAAAACAGCGCCGGCCAGCGCCAGCAGGCGCGCAAGGCGCGGACTGTCGCCGAGCGCCTGCGCCATGCCCATTACGCCGGCGGTCAACAGCGCCGCATCGGCCAGCGCGCAAAACAGCACGACGAGGCCGACGTGTTCGCGCCGCAGTCCCTGGCGCAGCACGAAGGCGTTCTGCGATCCGATCGCAACGATGAGGCCCAGGCCCAGGGCGTAACCCTGCGCAAAGACGGCGGAGACAAACGGAGCGATGGCGGTTGAAGTAGTCATGCCTCGATCTTGCCGCTCAGGGCCGATTAAGGCAAACTACCTTTACTTCATCCACATTAGACAACCTTATGCTGAACTACGCCGCCCTGTCCGCATTGTGTTCGGTGATCCGGGAGGGCAGCTTCGAGGGCGCCGCCCGCGCGCTCAGCGTGACGCCATCGGCGGTGTCGCAGCGTATCCGGCTGCTGGAAGAGCAGATGGGCTGTCCGCTCGTGGTGCGCGACCAGCCTTGCCGCGCCACCGAAACCGGGCGCCGCCTGTGCCAGCACGTCGACCGCGTGCAACTGCTGGAGCAGGATTTGCAGGAAGCGCTGCCGGCGCTGGCGCCGCAAGGCCTTGCGCGCGTGGCGCTGCCCATCGCGGTCAATGCCGACAGCCTGGCCACCTGGCTGGCGCCGGCCATGATGGCCTTCGCCGCGGAGAACCCTGTCTTGATGGAGGTGGCGGTCGACGACGAGACCCATACCGCCGAGTGGCTGCGCAGCGGCGCCGTGCTGGCCGCGGTGACCACCGTCGCGCGCCCTGCGCCCGGCTGCGACAGCCATCCGCTCGGATCGATGCGCTACCTGGCGGCCGCCAGCCCGGCGTTCGTACAGCGCTATTTTGCCGAGGGCGTCGGCGCCGCCACGCTGGCGAGGGCGCCGAGCCTCGTGTTCAGCCCGAAGGACGCGCTGCAGGCACGCTGGGTACAGCGCCTGTGCCATCGGCATGTGGAGATTCCGCGCCATACCTTGCCTTCACCGCAGGCGTTTGTCGGCGCGGCAGTGGCGGGAATGGGATGGGGGCTGCATGCGCGCCCGCTGGTGGCGCAGCATCTGGAGGATGGCTCGCTGGTCGAGCTGGTGCCGGGCACCCCGCTCGACATTGCGCTGCACTGGCAGCACGCCCGCGCCGCGGCAGGGCTGCTCGACCGTCTCAGCCGCGCGGTGCTGGCCGGCGCGCGCGCCGCGCTGATCCAGCCTTGATTATCAGAAGCCGGCCTGCACCGACAGGTACATGCCGCGCTGGCGCACTGGATTGAACACCGTGATATCGCCCAGCACCGCGTACGCCGCCGTCACCGACACGTGCTTGCTCGGGAACCAGGCGACGAAGGCGTCGTAATACGCCTTCTCGTTGTCGGCCCCCAGGTTGCGCGGCTTCATGCGGTATTCGACGCCGGCCACCAGTTTGCGGCTGATCATGTACGCCGCCGACACCTCGAGCCTGGCCTCGTAGCTGTCGCCCTTGTCGCCGCCGAAACCGAGCAGTCCCATCTGGTTGGCCTTGGTCGCCCGCAGCGTGCCGTTCAGCAGCAGGCTGTGGTCGAGCAGAATCTTGGTGGCCGCGACGTAGTAGTCGACGCCGTTGTCGTCCTTGGCGCCGAGCTGGGTGACCTTGGTGACGCCGAGCGCGCCGAGGCCGCCGATGCCCTTGTTGCGCTTGGCCATGACGCCGAGGGCAACCTGCGGCAGCGCGCTGTCCTGGTCGTACACCGCGTCGCCGATCAGCTTGACCTTGACGCCAAAGATATCCTGCTTGATGCGCAGGTCGTTCAGCGGCGCCAGGGAGCCGCGGAAATCCTGCGTCGCCAGCGACAGCTCGACGCGGTCGAACAGGCCGACCGCAACGCCGTAGGTGTCGAGCGAATAGTCCTGGGTCGTCACGCGCGTGTAGTAGGCGTTGGCGCCCCAGCTGTCGCGCGAGCCGTAGCCGCCGATCAGCGCCCACGGCGTCAAGCCGCCACCGCCCGCGCCTTCAAGCTGGCTGACGCCGCCGGTGGCGGTCAGCTTGCCCATGTCCGGCGTAACTTGCGCCAGCGCGGCGCCGGTGCTCAAACTTGCCGCCAGCAGCAGCGCGAAACGCTGTACGGCATGGCCAAAAATCGGGGGCATCGGATCTCCTGAAGGTGACCTCGTCTAGTTTATACAATTGCCCTTAGCCAACAAAGATTTATTTGGACGATGCGCTTATTTGGTCACAATCGCGCGTTGCATCGGCGCTAATTTTGCCACCAGCTTGTTCTGTACGTGCGACGGCACGCCGTTGCGTTCCATCGCGATCTGCAGGTCTTCGGCCAGCGCGTTGAACTGGGCGTTGGTCACTTTCAGGCCGCGGTGGACGTCGTTCATATCCTCGCCCTCGTAGACGCACGGCCCGCCGGTCAGCGCGCAGAACTGCTCTTCGAGGCGCATCGCCAGATTCTTCATGTCGGTGTCGACGAACGACTCCTTGATGCGCGGGTCGGCCTTGATCAGCGGGATCAAGGTGGCGACGATGTTCTTGATGCCCTGCTGGCCGCCGAGGCCGCGGTAAGTGACGTCGTCGGCCGCATGGACCGGTGCGAGCGATGCGAGCGCCAGCAAGGCGCCGGCGGCGATGGCGGAAAACCATGTGCGGGTGATGTTCATGGCGTTCTATTTTGGATATAGAACCATCTGCGTGCATCGGAAGATGGCGATGGTCTTGCCGTTGGCGGCGTTGGTCACGACCGCATCCCACACCTGCGTGGTGCGGCCCAGGTGCGCAGCTTTGGCCACTACCTCGATGGCGCCGTCGCGCGCGGTGCCGAGGTGGTTCGACTTCAGTTCGATGGTGGTGAAGTTGTCGGCCCCTTCCGGCAGGTTGACGCGGCAGGCGTAGCCGCAGGCGGTATCGGCCAGCGTGACGACGCTGCCGGCGTGCAGGAAGCCGTTCGGCGCCAGGTGATGCGGCTTGACGTCCATGCGCGCGGCTATTTCGCCTTCGCCGACGCGGGTGATCTCGATGCCGAGGTAGCCCGGAAAACGGCCTTCGCCGATCTTGTTCAACTGCTCGATCGTTACTTCCTTGGTTTTCATGACGGTCCTTTGTTCGATGCTTTCAGTGCGTCCGTCATCTTATGGGAATTTCACGCTGCACGGAAAAGACGACCGCTGAAAAACCACAACAATATTTTTCAATGAGGAAATGATACTATTTACCATTGGAAACATTTAATCGGCTAACGTTCGGGGAAATCCATGCAACTTGAATTCGAGCCTGCGGGCGCACTGGTCACCGCTACCCTGGCCGCCGGAGAAATCGAACGCGAAGGCGCCGCCATCGCCGGCAAGCCGGCGCACGGCAACTGCGCCAACTGCCAGACGGCGCTGACCGGCAGCTTTTGCCACGCCTGCGGCCAGCGCGACCATGTGCACCGCTCGCTGCTGCATCTCGGCGAAGAATTCCTGCATGGCCTGCTGCATTTCGACACCAAGGCCTGGCACACCTTGCCGCTGCTGGTGGCCAAGCCGGGCAAGCTGACGCGCGACTACGTTCAGGGCAAGCGCACGCGCTACGTCTCGCCGCTGGCGCTGTTTTTGTTCATGGTGTTTTTCATGTTCTTCGTCGTCTCGAGCCTTAGTAACAGCACCATGAACGGCGTGCCGGCGGAGGTGTCCGGCGCCACGGCAGGCCTGGAAAAGGATATCTTCAAGGCCAAGGCGAAGCTGGCGAAAGCCGAGGCCAAGCTCGCTGCCGCGCGCGAGCAGGGGGACAACGCCGGCGCCGCGCAGGCCGACGCCGACAAGGCGCGTTCCGAGCTTGGCGAGGAAGAGACAGCGCTACACGCAATCAATGCTGCCATTGCCGGCACCGAGGATGTGCGAGCGGGCGCAACCCATGTGCACAAGAGCGAGACCAAAGTCGACACCGGCCATCCGAAACTCGATGCGACGATCCGGCAGGCGATCAAGAATCCTGAATTCACGATCTACAAAATCAGGAACGCGGCTTCGAAGTTTTCGTTTTTGCTGGTGCCGATCTCGCTGCCGTTCTTGTGGCTGATGTTCTTCTGGAAGCGTGGCGTGACGATGTACGACCATGCAGTCTTCGCGCTGTACTCGCTGTCGTTCATGGCGCTGCTGGTGGTGACGCTGACGCTGCTGCAAAAGACCGGCATGAATTCACTAGTGGCGACGCTGGCTTTCGCGGTGCCCCCGCTGCACATGTTTCTGCAGCTGCGCGGCGCCTATTCGCTTGGCTTTGGCAGCACGCTGTGGCGCACGGTGGCGCTGCTGTGCGTGTCGGCGACGGTGTTGGTGATGTACCTGCTGCTGATCCTGTACCTGAGCGTGGCCTGATCGCCGCGATGCCGAGCATCCGCGCGGAAGACCCGGGCACGCCCGATGCGATCGAGCTGACGGACGAATTGTCGGCGGCGCTTGCTGCCATTACCGGCGACAGTGGCCGCGCCTCGCTCGCCCCAGATGACGTCCGTGTGGCGCGCTCACGCTTTGTGGTGGCGCGCGACGCTGATGGCCACCCCATCGGCTGCGCGGCGATACGCCCGCTGGGCGATGGCGTCGCCGAGATCAAGCGCATGTACGCCCGCCCCGGCAATCCGAGCACCGGCAGCGCGCTGCTGGCGTTCCTCGAAAGCGAAGCGACGGCACTGGGCTACCGCGCGCCGTGGCTCGAGACGCGCATCGTCAATCACCGGGCGGTCGGTTTCTACAGCGCGCGCGGCTATCGCGTGATCCCGAACTATGGCCGGTATGCCGGCAGGGCCGATGCAGTCCGCCTGGCCAAGCAGCTAGCTCCCCCGCCGGGGTCTCCCCCGCCGGGGTCAGTGCCGGCAATCGCACACGGCCCCATCCGTAACGCTAGGCGGGCGTGCGCCAAAGTCGAGCTCGTGTCCGATTGTCGGCACTGACCCCGGTGTAATTTACATCCGTAACGCTAGGCGGGCATGCGAGCCAAAGTAGAGCTCGTGTCCGATTGTCGGCACTGACCCCGGTGTAATTTAACGGCGTTTTTGGCCTGGCGTTGCCGGTCATCCCCGCCGGGGTCAGTGCCGGCAATCGCACACGGCCCCATCCGTAGCGCGAGGCGGGCGGTGCGCCAAAGTCGAGCTCGTGTGCGATTGCCGGCACTGACCCCGGTGTTACTTAACGGCGTTTTTTCACGCTGCCGCTGCCGGCGCCGGCGCCGGCGCCGCGCTGCTGCTTGCGCGCCGCCGCGTTTTGCGCCTGCAGGATCGCATCGACACGCTCGGAGGCGGCGCGCGACAGTTCCTGCGCCACTTCGACGCTCGGAAAATAGTCGGCCTGGCGGTAAGCCAGCCACGCGTAGGCCGAATAGCGCCGGCACGCGTCTTCCACCTCCTGCAGGTTCAGATAGCGCAATGAGCCGCCTTCCGGCTCGAGCTTGCAGATGCGCTTTTTCGCCAGCGACATCGCCCAGTGCTCCCACGCGCCCTGCAGCGACGGCACCTTGGTCGAAATCGGCACCAGCGAGAGCATGAATTTTTCGGCCACCGTCAGCGTCAAGGTGTCGAGCCAGATCGCCCGTTCGTTCTGTTCTTCGGTGATGCGCGGGTAGAAAAAGCCGTCCGGCACGTCGATGTTGTGGACGAAGCGCTTGAGCAGCTTGACCAGCGACGTTTCGTTGGTGACGGCGGCGATGCGGTGCAGGTTCTCGATCGACGGCGCCACGGCGAAACCGCTGGTCGACAGCGGCGCCAGCTTTTCCTTCAGCAGCGCGCGCATGACCTCGTGCGTCTCGTCGTCGTAGCCGGCGACGAAACCTTCCTCGTGCACGCCGAAGCGGCCGGCACGGCCGGCGATCTGGCGCGCCAGCGCGGCCGAAATCTCTTCTTCCTCGTAGCCGTTGTACTTGATCGCGGTGGTCATCACGATGCGCGCGATCGGCATGTTCAGGCCCATCGCCAGGGCGTCGGTGCCGACCACGATGTCGGCCGAGCCGTCGCGGAAGCGCTCGGCCTGGGCGCGCCGCACTTCCGGCGACAGGTTGCCGTACACGGTTGCCACCGACAGGCCCATCTCGGTGATCATGTCGCGCCACATCAGCACCTCGCGGCGCGAAAAGCAGATGACGGCGTCGCCGCGGCGCAGGTTGCGCAGCTTGCGCACCGCGGTCGGCTCCATCGCCAGCGGCGCCATGCGCTTGAGGACGTGCACCTCGAGCGGCACTTCGAGCCGTTCGGCCAGCGCCTCGACCGCGCGGCGCGCTTCCGGCGCGCCGACCAGGTACACCACCGACGCCGGCGCGCCGCACACGGCGGCGGTCCAGGCGGCGCCGCGGTCGCGGTCCGACAGCATCTGGATCTCGTCGATCACGGCGACATCGACGCGCCGGCGCGAATCGAGCATCTCGACGGTGCTGGCGACGTGGGTGGCGCCTTCGGCCAGGCGGCGCTCTTCGCCGGTGACCAGGCTGACCTTGAGTTCCTTGCCGTGCGGGCGCGCCGCCTGCATGCGCTCGAAGTTTTCCAGCGCCAGCAACCGCAACGGAGCAAGGTAGACGCCGCTCGGCGCCTTCATCAGCGCTTCCATCGCGCGGTGCGTCTTGCCCGAATTGGTGGGCCCCAGCAGCGCGATGAATTTGCGCGGCATGCGGCTGGCCACCTCGAACGAATCGGGATACTCGGCCAGGTTGATGCTTTGCTTGGTGCGCGCGGCGTGGCGCTCTTCCTGCTCGCGCTCGACGGCGTGGATGATGCGCTGGCGGATGCGGTCGTACACATGCTCGGCCGGGTCGGACGTCTGCAGCTCGGCCAGCGTCTGCAGGAACGTCATCGCATCGAAGTCGCAGTCGTCGGCCAGGTCGGAGATCTCGCGCACGAAGGCGGCGGCGCTATCGTGAAGGGCGTCGATGGCGGCCGCGCCGGCGCGTTCGAGCACCAGCGCACGCTGAGCCTCCGGATCCATCTTGCGCCATTTGCTTGGCTTGGCGAGCACGCCCTGGGCCGGCACCAGCTGGTAGGGCACGCGCAGGTCCTTGTGCCTGACCACGCCGGTGAAGCGGACGAAGACGCGCCCTTCCATTTTGACCAGCTGGACGCCCTTGGCCTGCAGCGCCGCATCGACCAGCAGGTTCTCGGTTTCGGCTTCGTCGCCTTCCGGCAAAGGAATGACGGGACGGGATGGGGATGACATGGATGGAAACACCGCTGATTTCGACAGACGAACTATATCTCGTCTGCGGCAGATGAGTCTCACCGATGGCGTCAGCGCCGGCGCCCCATCGGAGCTGACAGGAAAAGCGCGGCGCCCGGCCGCAGTATATTGAACGTCACCGAATGGCGCGGATGGACAGGAAACTGCTGGCTGAATGGATCCCGCAACGCCCTGGCTGCGGGAGCCGATCCGCGCGGCTCAGCGTGCCACGGCGCCCAGTTCGCCCTGGCGATAACGCCCGGCCATCCGTTCCAGCGGCACCACCTTGATGCTGGCTGCCTGGCCGGCCGAGCCGAACGCCTCGAAGCGCAGCAGGCAGATGTCCCTGGCCGCAGCCGTGGCGTCCCTGAAGAATTTGCGCGGGTCGAATTCGGACGGATTGATCGCCATGCTGCGGCGCATCGCCCCGCTCATCGCCAGCCGGATATCGGTGTCGATGTTCACCTTGCGCACCCCGTGCCGGATCCCTTCGAGGATTTCGTCCAGCGGCACGCCGTAGGTTTCCTTCATGTCGCCGCCGTACTGCCGGATGATGTCCAGCCACTCCTGCGGCACCGACGAAGAACCGTGCATCACCAGGTGGGTATTCGGGATGCGCGCATGGATTTGCTTGATCCGGCCGATGGCGAGAATGTCACCGGTCGGCTTGCGGCTGAACTTGTAGGCGCCGTGGCTGGTGCCGATGGCAATCGCCAGCGCGTCGACGCCGGTGCGCTGCACGAAGTCGGCCGCCTGGGCAGGATCGGTCAGCATCTGTTCGTGCGAAAGGATGCCCTCGGCGCCCGAACCATCCTCCTCGCCGGCCCGGCCCGATTCGAGCGAGCCGAGACAGCCGAGTTCACCCTCGACCGAGACGCCGGCGGAATGGGCGAACGACGCCACCTGGCGGGTAACCTCGACGTTGTACTCGTAGCTCGATGGTGTCTTCATGTCTTCCATCAGCGAGCCGTCCATCATCACGCTGGAAAAGCCCGAGCGGATCGACGCCTGGCATACCGCGGGACTGCCGCCATGGTCCTGGTGCATGCAGATCGGGATGTGCGGATAGGTTTCCACCGCCGCTTCCACCATCTTGCGCAAGAAGGCTTCGCCGGCATATTTACGCGCCCCGGCCGATGCCTGCAGGATCACCGGGCTGTCGCAGGCATCGGCTGCCTGCATGATGGCGAGGATCTGTTCGAGGTTATTGACGTTAAATGCAGGCACACCGTATTGGTGGTCCGCTGCATGATCGAGCAATTGGCGTAACGATACGAGCGACATGGCGATCTCCTTGGAAGTGGTTGGAATCTCTATCAGTGGTCCGTGGCGGGGCGACGCCAGGTTTGCTGGCAGCGGGCAGGCGCGGCGAGCAGCGCCGGCATCTCGGCCAGCGAGTCGATGAAGACCGCGCCGCGCATACCGGCGTGGCCGTCAGGCCCGGGGTAGCCGTAACGCACGACGAAGACCGGCATGAGCGCGGCCAGCGCGGCAGCGACATCGACGCTGGAGTCGCCAACCAGCACGCACAGCGCGGGGTCGGCGCCCATTTCGCGGCAGGCGTGCAGCAGCGGCTCGGGGTGCGGTTTCATCTGCGCGATCGAGTCGCCTGCCACCACCACCTCGAAGTACGGCGCCAGGCCGGTCATCGCCAGCAGCACGCCAGTGGGGGAGCGCGGCTTGTTGGTCACGCAGCCGAGGCGGTAGCCGGCCTCCAGTAAAGCGTCCAGGCCATCGAACACGCCCGGGAACACCTTGCCGAAGCGGCCGTTGGTATCCTCGTAATGGCGATGGAACAAGCGCTGCGCATGCTGCTCGTCCACTGCCGGCGCGATCGCGCTGGCCGCCAGCACACGCCGCACCAGGGTCGGCACGCCGTTGCCAATGAAGCCGCGGACCGTCTTGAACGGCAGCGGCGCCGCGCCGAGCGCCTGCACCATGCGGCCGGCCGCTTCGACGATGTCGGGCGCGGTATCGACCAGGGTGCCATCGAGGTCGATCAGGACCGACCGTGCGCCGGTGCCCATCACCGGCCCCTGATGACAGCGAGCGCGCATTCGGCCACGCGCGCGGGGGTGATGTCGAAGTGCGCATACAGCTGTTCGGCCGGGGCCGACTCGCCGAAGCTGTCGATACCGACCGTCATGCCGCGTTCGCCCACCACCGCACGCCAGAACCAGGTAACGCCGGCTTCGACGCTCACGCGCGGCACGCCGGGCGGCAGCACCGATTCGCGATATACCTTGTCCTGCGCATAAAAGGTCTCGACGCAGGGCATCGACACGACCCGCACTGCGACCTCTTCGAGCGCCAGCTGCCGCGCCGCGGCCACCGCGATTTCGACCTCCGATCCGGTCGCGATCAGCACCACATGCGGTTGCGCGCAATCGACCAGCACATAGCCGCCCAGCGCGATGGCGCCGAGCTGCGCGGCGGTGCGGCCGAACGGCGCCAGCGCCTGGCGCGACAGCACCAGGCAGGTCGGGCCATCGGCGCGCTGCAGCGCCGCCTGCCAGGCGACGGCCGTCTCGGCGCCGTCGCAGGGGCGCCACAGCCAGTTGTTCGGAATCAGGCGCAGGCTGGCCATGTGTTCCACCGGCTGGTGGGTCGGCCCGTCTTCGCCCAGGCCGATCGAGTCGTGCGTGAGCACATGGATCACGCGCTGCTTCATCAGCGCCGCCATCCGGATGGCGTTGCGGGAATAATCCGAGAACGTCAGGAAGGTGCCGCCGTACGGGATATAGCCACCGTGCAGGGCGATGCCGTTCATGATGGCGGCCATGCCGAATTCGCGCACCCCGTAGCTGAGGTAATTGCCGCTGCCATCGCGCTGCACCGGCCTTGACGCCTTGACATTGGTCAGGTTCGATCCGGTCAGGTCGGCCGAGCCGCCGAAAAATTCCGGCAGCTGCCGGCTGATGTGCTCCAGCACGACCTGCGAGGCTTTGCGGGTCGCCACCTTGTTGTGCAGGTCGCCCGGTTCGCGCACCAGTTGCGCCAGCTGTCCGGCCAGGCCGGCGGGCAGCGCGCCGGCGCTGCGGCGTTCAAGTTCGGCTGCCAGTTCGGGGAATGCGGCGCGGTAGGCGGCGAAGCGTGCACCCCACGCGGCCTGGCTGGCGCGGCCGGCGGCGCGCGCATCCCACGCGGCGGCGATTGGCGCCGGTATCTCGAATGGCGCCGCGCTCCATTTCCGCTCGATGCGCATGGCGGCGATTTCATCGACGCCGAGCGGGGCGCCGTGCACATCGTGGCCGCCCGCCTTGGTCGGCGCGCCATTGCCGATGACGGTCTTGCAGCAGATCAGGGTCGGGCGCGCGTGCTGCGACCTGGCGTCGATGATGGCGCGGTCGAGCGCCGCGGCGTCGTGGCCGTCGACCGCGGCGATCACATTCCAGCCGTAGGCTGCGAAGCGCCGCGGCGTGTCGTCGGTGAACCAGCCCTTGACGTCGCCGTCGATCGAGATGCCGTTGTCGTCATAGAAAACGATCAGCTTGCCCAGCCCAAGGGTTCCGGCCAGCGAACAGACTTCGTGGCTGATGCCCTCCATCAGGCAGCCGTCGCCGACGAACACGTAGGTGTGATGGTCGATGACGTCGTGGCCGGGCCGGTTAAAGCTCGCCGCCAGCATTTTTTCTGCCAGCGCCATGCCGACCGCATGGGCCAGGCCCTGGCCGAGCGGGCCGGTGGTGGTTTCGACACCGGGCGTCAGGCCCACTTCCGGATGCCCCGGGGTGCGCGCATGCAGCCGGCGGAACTGCTTGAGCTGCCCGATCGGCAGGTCGTAGCCGGTCAGGTGCAGCAGGGAGTACAGCAGCATCGACGCGTGGCCGTTCGACAGCACGAAACGGTCGCGGTCAAGCCAGTGCGGGTCGGCCGGATTGTGACGCAAGTGGCGCCGCCACAGCACGTCGGCCATTTCGGCCATGCCCATCGGTGCGCCCGGATGGCCGGACTTCGCCTGCTGGACGGCGTCGGCGGCGAGGAAGCGCAGGGCGTCGGCGGTGGCGGCGCCGGCCACCACGGTTTTATCGGCAGCGTTCATGATGTACTTTCCTTAGTTGTCGAGGGCGCGCTTTTTGCGCTCCATCATGCGCAGGATGAAGGGCGTGAAGATCAGCTGCATGGCCAGTTCCATCTTCCCGCCCGGGACCACGATGGTGTTCGCGCGCGACATGAACGAGGCCGGCACCATGTTCAGCAGGTACTGGAAATCGATGCCTTTCGGGTCGGCGAAGCGGATCACCACGAAGCTTTCGTCGGGCGCCGGAATTTCGCGTGCGATGAAGGGGTTCGAGGTATCGACGCACGGCACGCGCTGGAAGTTGACATGGGTGCGCGAGAACTGCGGGCAGATATGGTTCACGTAATCGGGCATGCGGCGCAGGATGGTGTCGGTCACCGCCTCGGTCGAATAGCCGCGCTTCGATTTGTCGCGCCACAGCTTCTGGATCCACTCCAGGTTAATCACCGGTACCACGCCGATCAGCAGGTCCGGATGCTGCGCGATGTTGATCGTGTCGCTGACGACGCCGCCATGCAGGCCTTCGTAAAACAGCAGGTCGGTGTCGCCCGGCAGGTCCTCCCAGGGCGTGAAGGTGCCTGGATCCTGCGCGTATGGCGCCGCTTCCTCGTCATCGTGCAGGTACTTGCGGTGCCTGGCGGTGCCGCTGCGCGCGTAGTTGTGGAACAGCGCTTCGAGCTCGGCGAACAGGTTGGTGTCCGGTCCAAAATGGCTGAAGCGCATGTCGCCGATCTGTTCGGCGGCGGCCAGCTTTTCCTTCATTTCGTTGCGATTGTAGCGATGAAAACTGTCTCCTTCGATGATCACGGACTGGATTTTTTCACGGCGAAAAATGGCTTCAAACGTGCGCGTGACGGAGGTGGTTCCAGCGCCCGAGGAGCCGGTGATGGCGATGATCGGATGACGTTCGGACATGATGAACTTTCAGAAGTGGTTGATCAGGCAGGCATCCGGAACAGGCTGCGTTCATTAAACAGCGGATTGGGCATCTCGACCGGCTGCAGGTCGTTGTGATAGCGCTCGATGCGCTCCACCTCATGGCGCGAGCCGAACACCAGGCCGATGCGCTGGTGCAGCGAGGACGGCTGCACTGCGAGCACCGGCTGGCGCCCGGTGCTGGCGCGCCCGCCGGCCTGCTCGATGACGAAGCCGATCGGATTAGCTTCATACAGCAGGCGCAGGCGCCCCGGCTTGCTGGCGTCCTTGCTGTCGCGCGGGTACAGGAAGACGCCGCCGCGCATCAGGATGCGGTGCGCCTCGGCCACCATCGAGGCAATCCAGCGCATGTTGAAATCCTTGCCGCGCACTCCGGTCCGGCCGGCCAGGCATTCGTCGACATAGCGCTTTACGGGCGGTTCCCAGAAGCGGCTGTTGGACGCATTGATGGCGAATTCGCTGGTGTCCGCCGGTACCTGCATGGCCGGATGCGTGAGCATGAATTCGCCCAGGTTGACGTCGAGCGTGAAGCCGTTGACGCCATTGCCGACGGTGAGCACCAGCATGGTGGCCGGACCATAGACGGCATAGCCGGCGGCCACTTGCCCGGCGCCGGCCTGGAGGAAATCCTGCTCGGTGACCGCCGCTTCGCCCATCGGCGCGCGCAGCACCGAGAAGATGCTGCCGACCGAGACGTTGACGTCGATGTTGGACGAGCCGTCCAGCGGATCGAACACCAGCAGGTATTTCCCCTTCGGGTAGCAGTCGGCAATCTGGTAGGGCGATTCCATCTCTTCGGAGGCCATCCCGGCCAGGCAGCCGCACCATTCGTTCACCTGCAGGAAGACCTCGTTGCTGACGACGTCCATCTCTTTCTGGGTTTCGCCCTGGACGTTGACGGCGCCGCCGACGTCGCCGTGGCCGCCTTCGAGCAGCGCGCCGCAGGCGACCTTGCGCGCGATCGACTTGCAGGCCAGCGCGACGTTCAGGATAAGGCTGTTGAAATCGCCGCTGGCGTCCGGGAAGCGGCGCCGTTCTTCGATCAGGAACTGGGTCAGGGTGAGGCGATGGGGCGTTGTCATGGCAAACTCCAGGCAAGGGTTATCGGGTGTCGGCGTGCGCGCGCAGGCGCTGCAGGATGGCGCGGTAGCCGCCGTCGTTGTCGGGCGCGCCGAACACCGCGCTGCCGGCCACGAAGGTGTCCGCGCCGGCGGTGCGTATGGCGCCAATGTTGTCCGCGTTGACGCCGCCGTCGACCTGCAGCCAGATGTCCTGGCCGCCGCCGGCGACGTGGGCATCGATGCGCGCGCGTGCCGCCGCCAGCTTCGGCAAGGTCGCCGGAATGAATTGCTGGCCGCCGAAGCCGGGGTTGACGCTCATCAGCAGGACCATGTCGAGCTTGTCCATCACGTGATCGAGCACGGACAGCGGGGTCGCCGGGTTGAGCGCCAGCCCGGCCTTGCAACCGAGCTGGCGGATCATGGCCAGCGTGCGGTCGACGTGGCGGCTGGCCTCCGGGTGGAAGGTGATGATGCGTGCGCCGGCCTGCACGAACAGCGGGATCAGCGCGTCGACCGGTTCGACCATCAGGTGGACGTCGAGCGGGATCGTGACGTGCGGGCGGATCGCCGCGCACACCAGCGGGCCGATGGTGAGGTTGGGGACGTAATGGTTGTCCATCACGTCGACGTGCACCAGGTCGGCGCCGGCCGCCTCGATGGCGCGCACTTCGTCGCCGAGCCGCGCGAAGTCGGCCGACAGGATCGACGGCGCAATGCGAACAGGCTGGGTGTTCATGTCACCGCCTCGGGAAGGGTGCAGGAGTGCCAGCGGCGCAGCGCCGCCAGGTCGACCCAGCGCTGGTCAAGGCCGGGAACCGTGATCGGCTGGTCCGGATCGCCCAGGTGCGGCAACTGCATCAGCGCGGCGCCGAACTGGTGACCGCGCGTGTAGGCGGACGGCGTGACAACGGTTGCGATGCCGGCCGCGCAGGCTGCGCGCAGGCCGTTTTCCGAATCCTCGATCGCGATGCAGCCGGCAGCCGGCAGTCCAAGCGCCGCCAGCGTGGCCAGGTAGACATCCGGCGCCGGTTTCTTGCGGCCGGCCGTGGCGCCGTCGCACACGGCGGCGAACAGCGCGCGCCAGTTGCTGCCCAGCGGGGTGCGCAGCAGCGCGTCGATGTTGGCCGGCGTGGTGGTGGTGGCGATCGCGATCGGCAAGCGCGCCGCTTCGGCCTCGCGGATCAGGCGCAGGATGCCGGGTCGCAGCGGCAGCTGGCCGGCGCCGGCCAGCGCGTCGTAATGGCGCGTCTTGATGGCGTGCACCGCCGCGATGGTCTCCTTGACCTTGCGGCCGTCCGCCTCGTCCGGATCGACCAGGCGCCAGTAGTAGTGCAGCCGCTCCTTGCCGCCGGTGACGTCGAGCAGGCTGGCGTACAGCGACTCGTGCCAATGCCAGTCGAGGCCGACCTCGCGGAAGGCGGCGTTGAACGCCTGCCGGTGCGCGCTCTCGGTATCGGCCAGAGTGCCGTCCACATCGAAAATGAGTGCTTTCAGCATGGCGCCTGCTCCCTGACGGGAAGCGAAAATACCCGGCTGGCCAGCAGGTCTGGCGCGGTGATGGTCGTCAGCGCGGCGTCGTCGGCCAGCGCGTCGGGCTGGCCCATCAGGCGCGAGGCGTGCCGCAGCCTGGCGCGGTCGAGCGCGTTGCGCACGCTACGCGCGTTGGCGAAATGCGGCTGCGCCATGCGCCGTTCCAGGTAGTCGGTAAACACCCGCGCGGCCTCGTCGTCGAAGCGGTAGTGCATGGTGCTTAACATCAGGCCGGCGATCTGGCCCAGTTCAGCGACGCCGTAATCGGGAAAATCGATGTGATGCGCGATGCGCGACGACATGCCCGGATTGGAGGCGAAGAAGGTGTCCATCCGGTCCTTGTAGCCGGCGAGGATGACGACCAGGTCGTCGCGCTGGTTTTCCATCACCTGCAGCAGGATTTCGATCGCCTCCTGGCCGTAATCGCGTTCGTTCTCGGGACGGTACAGGTAGTAGGCCTCGTCGATGAACAGCACCCCGCCCATCGCCTTCTTCAGCACTTCGCGCGTTTTCGGCGCCGTGTGGCCGATGTACTGGCCGACCAGGTCGTCGCGGGTGACGGCCACCAGGTGGCCTTTGCGGACGTAGCCGAGCTTGTGCAGGATGGCCGCCATGCGCAGCGCGACGGTGGTCTTGCCGGTGCCCGGGTTGCCGGAAAAGCTCATGTGCAGGCTGGGCGCGCCGGCCGCGAAGCCGCGTTCGGCGCGCAGCTTGTCGACCAGCAGCAGGGCGGCGATGTCGCCGATGCGCTGCTTGACCGGCGCCAGGCCGATCAGCTCGCGGTCGAGCTGCGCCAGCAGCCCGGTGATGCCGGAGGCGGCCAATGCCGCGGCGAACGGGTTGCCAGGCGCTGGCGCGGGGAGCTCGCTGATGTCCATGATGTTCGCCCCGCGCCTTAGTAGCGCGCGCCTTCCGGCTGCGCCTGCACCGCGTAGCTCTCGACGCTGTAGCGCACCGTGCGGCCGGCCACTTCATGGCGCACCAGCCGAAAGCCCGGCTCGACCTTGGGGCGGTTGACGATGAACGCCATCACGATCGATTCGGTGCCGGCGCTGGAATCGAAAGCCGTCATGCGGATGTAGTAGTTGGCGAAGGTGTCGCGGCAGCTGGCCAGTTCGGCCATGATGCCGGCCGGGTCGCGCAGGTCGAACATGGGCGGGCCGAACATTTCCCAATAGGTGTTGCGCGGATGCGGGTCGTCGGTATATTCGATCGCCAGCGCCCAGCCCTTGGCCAGGCAATAGTCGACCTGGCGGGTGATCTGGGCGTCGGTCAGATCGGGCAGGAATGAAAACGTGCCTTGAGTAATACGCATGATGTGTCCTCTTGAATAGGGTTGGCGCCGCCCGGCGGTCAGGAAACCGACGCCGTCGGGGTGAAATCGGAGGTGTCGGTCGAGGCATAGTTAAACGAGATCTCGCCCCAGGTATCGAGCGCCGCCTTCAGCGGCGTGCACCATTTGGCGGCCTCGCGCAGGATTTCCGGCCCCTCGTTCTTGATGTCGCGCCCTTCGTTGCGAGCCAGCACCATCGTTTCGAGCGCCACCCGGTTGGCCACCGCGCCCGCCTGGATGCCCTGCGGATGGCCGATGGTGCCGCCGCCGAACTGCAGCACGACGTCGTCGCCGAACAGGTCGAGCAGCTGGTGCATCTGGCCGGCGTGGATGCCGCCGGAGGCGACCGGCATCACCTTGCGCAGCGAACCCCAGTCCTGGTCGAAGAAGATCCCGCGCGGCAGGTCCATTTTGGTCTGCGTGTCGCGGCAGATGTTGTAGTAGCCCTGCACCGTCATCGGGTCGCCTTCGAGCTTGCCGACCGCGGTGCCGGTGTGCAGGTGGTCGACGCCGCACATGCGCAGCCACTTGGCGATTACGCGGAACGACACGCCATGGTTCTTCTGGCGGGTGTAGGTGCCGTGGCCGGCGCGGTGCATGTGCAGCATCATGTCGTTCTGGCGGCACCAGTAGGACATCGACTGGATTGCAGTCCAGCCGACCACCAGGTCGATCATCACGACGACCGAGCCTAGCTCCCTGGCGAATTCGGCGCGGCGGTACATTTCCTCCATGGTGCCGGCGGTGACGTTCAGGTAGTGGCCCTTGACTTCGCCGGTGGCGGCCGTGGCGCGCTGCACCGCTTCCATGACGAACAGGAAGCGGTCGCGCCAGTGCATGAAAGGCTGCGAGTTGATGTTCTCGTCGTCCTTCATGAAGTCGAGCCCGCCCTTGAGGCCCTCGTACACCACGCGGCCGTAATTGCGCCCCGACAGGCCCAGCTTCGGCTTGGTGGTCGCGCCCAGCAGCGGGCGGCCGAACTTGTCGAGCCGTTCGCGTTCGACGATGATGCCGGTCGGCGGGCCGGGGAATGTCTTGATGAAGGCGACCGGGAACTTCATGTCTTCCAGCCGCGCCGCCTTCAGCGGCTTGAAGCTGAACACGTTGCCGATGATCGACGCGGCGACGTTGGCGATCGAGCCTTCTTCGAACAGCGACAGGTCGTAGGCGACCCAGCAGAAATACTGGCCGGGATTGTTGGGCACCGGGTCGACCCGGTACGCCTTGGCGCGGTACTGGTCGCAGGCGGTCAGGCGGTCGGTCCAGACCACGGTCCAGGTGGCGGTCGACGATTCGCCCGCCACCGCGGCGGCCGCTTCGATGGCGTCGACGCCGTCTTGCGGGGTGATGCGGAACACCGCCAGCACGTCGGTTTCCTTCGGCACGTAGTCGGCGTCCCAGTAGCCCATCTGGGCGTATTTCAGCACGCCGGCGGTGTAGCGCTTCTTCGAGTCCATGATCTGTCCAGTGCCGTCCATCGGTTTC
Organism: Massilia eurypsychrophila; assembly: GCF_002760655.1. Taxonomy (GTDB): domain Bacteria; phylum Pseudomonadota; class Gammaproteobacteria; order Burkholderiales; family Burkholderiaceae_D; genus JAFCUW01. The sequence goes on from NZ_PDOC01000001.1 coordinate 256,200, forward strand.
TCCTTGGTGGGGCCGCGGCCCGTTGAGCTATCCATGGACTTCACTATATAAATTGTCTACTATCAGGTCTAATCAATAAGATAATCGATTGCATAAGCTGGAACTGATAGGTGGTCGCCATGCGCCGTTACACGCTTCGTCAACTCGACACCTTCCTCGAGGTCGCCCGCCAACTGTCGGTCTCGCGCGCGGCGGAGGTGCTGCACGTCACCCAGCCGGCGGTGTCGATGCAGATCCGCCAGCTCGAAGAAATCGTCGGCATCGCGTTGTACGAGCAGGTCGGACGAAAAATCGCCCTGACCGATGCCGGCCTGGACTTCGAGGCGTATGCGATCGGCGCGGTGGCGCAACTGAAGCAGCTGGACGACGCGATGGCGCAGCGGCGCGGCCTCAAGAAGGGCCGGGTGACGCTGGCAATGGTCAGCACGGCGAAGTACTTCGTGCCGATGCTGCTGGTGAAGTTTCGCAAGCGCTTCCCGGACATCGAGGTGTCGCTGCAAATTCATAACCGCGAAAGCATCATGCAGCTGCTGACGCGCAACGAGATCGACCTGGTCATCATGGGGCGCGCGCCGGACACCATCGATTGCGTCGCCACCGCGTTTGCCACCAATCCACTGGGGGTCATCAGTTCACCCGAGCATCCTTTGTCGCGCCGGCGCGCCGCGCCGCTGTCGATCCTCGATGAACAGCAATTCGTGGTGCGCGAGAGCGGCTCCGGCACCCGCCAGGCGATGGAGCGCCTGTTCGCCGAGAACAACATTCAGCCGCGCATCGTGATGGAAATGCCGAGCAACGAAACCATCAAGCAAGCCGTCATGGCGGGCATGGGGCTGAGCTTCCTGTCGCTGCGCACGATCCGCCACGAACTCGCTTCGGGCCACCTGGTGCTGCTCGACGTCGCCGGCCTGCCGCTGGTGCGGCATTGGCACATCACGCACCTGGCGGCGAAACGGCTGTCGCCGGCGGCCAGGCAATTCAAGTCCTTCCTGATCGAAGAAGCAGGGCCGCTGATCAAGCTGTGGGCCTGACTAGAACACATGGCGCAGCCGCAGCGACACGGCGCGCGGCGCACCCGGCGTGAAGAAGCTGGTGCCGTCGCTGTCGGTATTGCGCAGCGCGCCGTCGGCAGCGAAGGCGAACGGGCCCAGCTGGCCGACCGAGGCGTAGCGGCGATCGGCCAGGTTGCTGACGTTGGCCGACAGCGTCCATGCGACGTCCGGCTGGTAGCTGACATTGAGGTTGACGACGGCGTAACCGGGCACATGGCCGGCGCCAAACGAACTGATGCCGTCCGGGCTGAGCACGCCGGCCACATGCAGGTTGTTCTCGTTGCCGCGCACGAAACTGCGGCCGATGGCAATCACCTGCAGGCCAGCCGACCAGAACGGCCGCCACTGGTAGCCGGCGGCCGCTTTCAAGATGTGGCGCGGAATCGACGGGATCCGGTCGCCGCGCCGGACATTGACGGCGCCGCCCTCGGCACCGCTGTTGGCCTGGCTGCCGAGCCGTTCGGGTGACTGGTAGGTCGCCCTCAGCCAGGTGTAGTCCGCGCTCAGGCTGAGGCGGTCGCCAACGCTGGATATGCCGGCTTCGACACCTGCGCGGCGGGTCTTGCCGACGTTCTTGAAGTAACCGGTCGAGGCAGTGTTGGCGACGAAGATGATGTCGCGATGATTATCCCCGCGAAACAGGCCCAGGTTCCAATGGCTGCGCCCGGCCAGCTTGCCGCGCAGGCCAGCTTCCCAGGTGGTCGAGACGACCTGGTCGAGCGGCGGGTCGCCCGCCATCGAGTTGGGCAGGCGGCAGCCGAAATTCGGATCTGCGCAGCCGAGTTCGATGGAAGTCGGAGTGCGGCTGCTTTCGCTGTAGCCGGCGTAGGCGTTGAGCGCGCGGCTGGGCGTGAAGCTGACGCCGACGGCCGGATTGAAGCGGCGGAACAGGTGGTCGCCGTCGAGCGAGCCGCGCTGTTCGCCCTGCGTGGTGGCGTTATTGTAGGGGAACAGGTGGTCGCTGTTGGCCAGCCGGGTGCGGTTGTAGCGGGCCGACAAGGTCAGGTGCCAGGCGGTGCCGAGCGACAGCGTGTCGCTGCCGAACACGCTCCAGGTGTGCGCCCTGCCGTCCAGGTCGACGCGCTGGTCGAAGGCCTCTTCCGAATCCTGGCTGCCGTCGGCGAACGCCGCCACGGCGGTGATCGAGCGATCCGGATTGAGGTAGCCGAACTGGGACGACTGCAGAAAGCGGACGCGGCTGGCGTCGTAGCCGACGCCGGCCACGCCCTGGTTGCGGTAGCCCTGCCCCTGCGTGACGAAAGTCACTTGCGCGGACAGCCCGGCGTTTTGCTGGCCGCTGGCGGTGGTCGTGACCAGGCCGGTGCATTTCTCGTTTGGCTCGGCATTGCGCCCGGCATGGGCGATGCAGCGCCAGCTCGGGAAGCCGGCGCTGTTTTCCGCCGCCGGGTTGCCGAAGCCGTTGGCGCCGAGCCAGACACGGTCGGCCGGCTGGCCCGTGTAGTAGACCGATCCGCCCAGCGCTTCGTCGTTCAGGTCGCCGTTATGCGTGGCCGTGCGGGTGTTGCGGTAATACGCATTGGCGGCCAGCTGCAGCCAGTCGGACAGCCGCGATTGCGCTTCCAGGTTGACGAAACTGGCGTGGTTGGCGGTCGTGTCCGGCTTGGTGAACACGCTCGCACGGCGCTCCTCGAGCATCTGCGCTTCCTGCAAGCCGTTGCCGTTGAGCCTGCTTCGGGCATAGGCGTAGGTCAGCTTCAGCGACGAGCGCGCATCGTGCCAGCCCAGCTTGCCGAACACCTGGCCCAGGCGCGAGGGGGAATCGTCGCGCCATCCGGCTTCGCGCCAGCCGTTGGCGACCAGCAGCCAGTCGAGTCCGTTGGCGCTGCTGCCGCCGTGGCGCAGGCCGACGTTGCGGCGGCCGAAACTGGCGACCGACGCTTCCAGCGCCGTGCCGGGATCGGTCTGGCCATCTTTGGTACGGATCGCCAGCGCGCCGCCCAGGGTGTTCAGGCCGAACAGGGGATTGGCGCCGGCCATCAGGCTGACCGAGGCGATGGCCTCCTTCGGGATCAGGTCCCACAGCACCACATCGCCGAAAGGCTGGTTCAGCCGCACGCCATCCATGTACACCGACAGTCCCTGCGGGGTGCCCAGCAGCGGAGAAGCGGTGTAGCCGCGGTAGCTGACATCCATCATCAAGGGGTTGCCCTGGTTGTCGTTGAGGTGCACGCTGCCCAGGCTGCGGTTGAGGAAGTCGGACAGGTCGAGGGCGCCGCTGCGTTCGATGTCGCCGGCGCTGGCGGTCTGCAGCGCGCTGGCGACCTGTTCTTTTTGCAGGCCGACGCCGGCCAGCGGGGTGCTCGCCACGATGAAGACCTGCGCCATCGGCGCCGGCTCGCTCGCCCGCGCCGCCGCTGCCAGGACCAGCAGCGGTACCAGGACCAGTAAAAGGGCAGGTGTGGTGGCAGGCAGGAAGCGGCCTAACTTAATTTTCGACATCATTTCTTCGACAGTTCTCCATGCAGTTTCGTCGGCGGCCCGCAAAGTAGGGGGGGGCAGAATGCATAAGGCAGTAATCGCGCCAGCGGGCAACAACGGGGCGCGGCAAGGCAAACACGTGGCGCCGGTTCATTGTTACAAAGCAGCATGTTCTATTTGCTGAACAAGGCTGGCGGGGGCCTGTACCGGAAACGGACCAGCGCGCCCGATGGCGCCGCCGGCGAGGCTAAAGCCGGGCTCGGCATGGAAGTTGCGTATGTCCAAGCGTGCCACATCGCGCACGCAGTCCCCGTCACAAGGAACGACCATCGACGCCACGCTGCAAATGATCCTCCTGACCACCGCGCTAGCCGGCGCCATCACCATTTCGGCGGCCGCGGCGCTGTCGTATTCGTTGCGGACGAGAATGGTCGAACGCGTGCTCAGCCTGTCGACCGGGCTGCTGCTGGGCGCCGCCCTGTTGTATGCCTTGCCGCTGGCGTTCGAAGCGACCGCCGACAAGCGCAGCCTGTGCGCCACCTTGCTGGCCGGCCTGCTGTCGTTCTTCGTGCTCGAAAAATACGCGACCCTGCAGCGCGCCCGGCGGCGTCCGGGCCAGGCGCCGCAGCGGACAGGCAAGGCGGGCTGGATGATCCTGGTCGGCGATGGCCTGCATAATTTTACCGACGGCATCCTGATCGCCGCCGCCTTCCTCGCCAGGCCGGAACTGGGCGTGCTCACCGCGCTGGCGATCGGCGCCCACACACTGGCGCGCGAGGTTGGCGACTTCATCATCTTGCTCGATGCCGGCTATTCGCGCCGCCGTGCGCTGGTGTGCAACCTGCTGTGCAGCAGCCTGGCGGCGGCCGGTGGCCTGGTCGGCTACCTGGCGCTGGCGCGCGGCATGGATGCCGCATGTGCTGGTGCTGGCGGCGTCCGGCTTCCTGTACATCGCGCTGAGCGACCTGATGCCGAAAATCCAGCAAGCGGCGTCGGCGCGCGACACCGTCGTGCAAATGCTGCTGCTTGGGGCCGGCGTCACGCTGGTGCTGTACCTGCCCGACCGCGTATCCGTGTACTGAAATGCACATTCGCTTTTTTGTAACCTCCGGTATGCATAACGGAGTATTCTTGAACAGCAGCTGCCGTTTTTTCATCGATCAAAGCAATAATAGTCCATAAAGTGGCACTGGCTGGGCAGTAGGCCCCGGCCATCAGCGACCGGACCTTAGGAGACAGCATGTCTAATTTTGCCGTGGAGCACGTCAAAAGAGTGCGTTCGGTTGTGCAGAACAGAATGGCGCGGGAGCCGGCCGACAGCGGCGGCGGCATCACCCAGTCGTGGATCCGCTGCCTGAACGACTATCAGCTCGATCCGGACAGCCACGACGATCCCGAGGTCGTCGGGCGCGCCGAATTGCAGCAGCGCCAGGACAGCCTGGCCGACCTGCGCAGCGTGGCCGAAGTCGAAATGGCCAACCTGTACCAGCAGCTGGCCGGTTCCGGCTACGCCATCATGCTGACCGACCGCGACGGCGTGCTGCTCAACTTCTTTGGCGATCCCAGCTTCACCCACGCGGCCTCGAAAACCGGCCTGATGCAAGGCGCCATCTGGAGCGAGCGGGTGCAAGGCACCAACGGCATGGGCACCTGCCTGGTCGAGCGGCGGCCGATCTCGGTGCACCAGGAAGAGCACTACCTGTCGCGCAACATCGGGCTCAGCTGTGCGGCGGCGCCTATCTTCAACCACAGCGGCGAGCTGGTGGCCGTGCTCGACGCTTCCGGCGAGTCCAGGCTGGCCCAGCAGCACACGCTGGCGCTCGTCAGCGCATCGGTCCAAATGATCGAAAACCGCGTGTTCCTGCACCAGTTCCGCAACGAGTACATCGTGCGCTTTCATAGCCGGCCCGAATTTGTCGGCACGCTCAGTGAAGGTGCGATTGCGGTAACGGTTACCGGCCGGGTCGTGGCGGCGACCCGCCGCGCGCTGCTGCTGCTCGGTTTCCACAGTCCTGCCGAGATCGAAGGGCGCGACATTACCGACTTGTTCAACATTTCCTTTTCGGGCCTGGTCGACTGCAGCGTCAAGAAAGCATTCCATCCAGTACCGATCTTCGAGATTCGCAACGGCGCGCGCTTTTTCGCCGTCAGCTACGCGCCGGCGCCGGTGCTGCGCGAGGCTCGCCAGCCGGCCCAGGCAGCGGCGCCGGCCGCCGGCGCCGCCACCGCGCTCGACCTGCTGCAGTTCGGCGACCCGCCGATGCTGCATAACGTGCAGATCGCCAAGCGCGTGGTGGAACGCAATGTCGCCGTCATGCTGCTCGGCGAGACCGGCACCGGCAAGGAAATGTTCGCCCAGGCGCTGCACCGCTCGGGCAGCCGCGCCGACAAGCCGTTTGTGGCGATCAATTGCGCCTCGATTCCCGAAGCGCTGATCGAAAGCGAACTGTTCGGCTACACGTCGGGGGCGTTTACCGGCGCCCGCAAGGACGGGCAGTGCGGCAAGATCTTGCAGGCCAACGGCGGCACGCTGTTCCTCGACGAAATCGGCGACATGCCGGTCGCGCTGCAGACGCGGCTGCTGCGCGTGCTCGAGGAGCGCGAAGTGCTGCCGCTCGGCGGCGACGCCCCGGTCAAGCTCGACATACGCCTGATCAGCGCCACCCATTGCGACCTGCAAGCCAGGATCGCCCTGAAACAATTTCGCGAAGACCTGTTCTACCGCTTGCACGGCGTCACCATCACGTTGCCGCCGCTGCGCGCGCGCACCGACCGCCAGCAGCTGATACGTCACCTGGCGATGCAGGAAAGCGATGGCGACGGCAACGTCGTCATCGACGGCCCGTTGCTCGCCGCGCTGGACCAGCACCAGTGGCCGGGCAATATCCGCCAGTTGCGCCACTTGCTGCGCACCATGATCGCGCTGCGCGAAACGGACCTGCTGACGATCGCCGACCTGCCGCCCGAGTTTGGCGCCGCGGCGGCAGCGGCGACGGTCGCGACGGTCGCGACGGCAGCGACGGCACCGGAGGTCGACCTCAATCCGCTCGAGAACGCGGAACGCCATGCGCTGATCCAGGAACTGACGCGGCACAGCTGGAACATTTCGACCCTGGCCCGGCAGCTCAAGATCAGCCGCAACACCCTGTACCGCAAGGTGCAGCGGCTGAACATCATCAATCCCGATAAAGCCATGCTGCACTGACCTGGAAGCGCGCCGTTGAAGTTCTTCGCCACCCAACAATTCACCCGCACCGCGATCGTGCTGCACTGGCTGCTCGCGGTGCTGCTGGTGGGCCAGTTCGCCTTTGGCTGGCTGCTCGACGCCATTCCACGCAACACGCCGGCGCGCGGCTGGTGGATCAACCAGCACAAGAGCATCGGCCTGGTGATCGGCCTGCTGATCGTGCTGCGCATCTTCTGGCGCCTGCGCCATGCGCCGCCGCCGGCGCTGCCGATGCCGGCCTGGCAGCGGCGCGCCGCCAGCGCCAGCCACCTGGCGATGTACGCCTGCATGGTGCTGATGCCGCTGTCGGGCTACCTGGCGTCCAATTTCAGCAAGCATGGCATCAAGCTGTTCAACACCGTCAGACTGGCGCCGTGGGGGAGTGACGACAAGCTGGTCTATGCGGTGTTGAACCAGACCCACAAGGTGACCGCCGTGCTGCTCGCGGTGCTGATCGGCGTGCACCTGCTCGCCGTCGCCAAGCATGTACTGGTCGACCGCGACCGCCTGTTGGCGCGCATGTGGCGTGGCGCCGGCGCCGGCGGCTGAGCCGTCGCCTTTTCCATTCATCCCCCCTTGCGCCGCGAGAATCCATGATCGAACACTTGCGCCAACTGGCCCGACGGCGCTGCTGGCGTCACTGCCGCTGCACGCCGCGCCCTTCGCCTACGTCCCGAACGAGGGCTCCGGCACGGTGTCGGTGATCGACATCGCCGGCGACCTGGTGGTGGCCGAGATCGCCGCCGGCAGCAAGCCGCGCGGCCTGGCCGCCGGCATCGACCATCGCTGGCTATACGTCAGCGACCAGCCGAACAACCGCCTGCCGCTGATCGACCTGGTCGGTCGCAAGCCGGCCGGCACAGTGGCGCTCGGCGAGTCGCCGGCCTTCGCCCGTGGAACATGGCGCTCACCGCGCACGGCAGCAAGCTGTACGTCGCCAACGGCCGTTCCAACAACGTCTCGGTGATCGATTCTGCGCGCAACGTCAAACTGCGCGATATCGCGGTCGGAAAGTTGCCCTGGGGCGTAGTGATCCGCTAGCTCAGGCGCCGCCGAACGCGGCCACGTCGACGCTGATGGCGACCGGCCTGGCGCGCACGCGCGGCGTGCCGGCCGGCTGCGCGAGCAAGTCAAGTACCAGCGCGGCGGGATTGCAGCCGATCGACGCATGCAGGCCGGCATACGACGTGGTCATGCGGGCATTCACTTCCAGCACCACCACGCCGTGCTCGGCAATCACGAAGTCGACCCCGACATGCCCCCACAGGCCGGGAATGGCGGCGGCGACCGCCTGCGCCAGCCGTTCGAAGCCGCCGTCGGCGTCAGGCATGCTGTTGACGGTGGTGCCGAGGAAATGGAATTGATTGTCGCGCACGGCGATGCGCGGTTCGTTGCAGCCCAACAGCTGGGCGGCGCCGTCGCAGCACAGCAGCGACAGGCTGCCCAGTTTGCCGGGGAAGAACGGTTGCAGTACCCAGCCGGCCTCGCCGCTGGCCGCGATCCATGCCAGCGCCGCTTCGGCGCCGGGAAAGATACGGCTGTTCAGGCAGCCGGCGCCGTCGTCAGGCTTGACCACCCAGGCGCCGGTCGACGGCGGTAACGGCTGGCCAGGCGAGTAGGTGGGGACGACTGCGACGCCGGCCCTGGCAAGGGCGCGCGACGTGCGCAGCTTGCTGCCGGCCACGCGCAGCGCGTTCGGCTTGCTGCCGAGCAGGATGCGCTCGCTGCGCAGCACCTGCCGCGACAGCCGCTCGAGCATACCGCCCGCCTCCGGCGCCAACGGCCACACCGCGTCGGCCGCCTGCACGCAGGCGTCGAAGCGGCGCCGGAACGGTCCCGGCGCGCCGATGGTGATGAGCTCGATTCCGGGCAACTCGACCAGGTCGGACAGCAGCGCGCGCAGCATCATCTGCCCCTGGTGCCGGACCGACGCGGGCAGTGCGCCGTCCGGCGAGCTGGCCGACGCATAGTCGAATGCAAACAGTTTTAACGCTGACACCTGGCCCCCATTCTCTGCACTCAGCGCTTGCCGCTCTCGGCGCTCACCAGCGTCAGCGTTTCCTCGAGCAGCGGCGCGGCGCCCAACGCGCCCGCCACCGTCGCGCGTAGTTCGTACACGCCGCCGGGCACCTGGGCGCTGACGACAAACGTATAGCGCTTGCCGACGTATTGTCCATAGCGGTGATGCATGGGGTCGTTCAGGTAGGGCGCGATGCTGATGGCGTTTCCGTCCACCGCTTTGCCGGCGTAGCTAAATCGCTGCGGCCGCACTTGCGCCGACTCGGCCAGCGCCAGCCGGATCCGCTTGCGAAAGTAGTTGCCCGAGCCGCCGGTCCGGCGCGCCATCTCGGCGATGTCGCGCTCGAGGAAGCCGAGCAATACCGGGTTGCCTTCCGGATTGTCCGCAATGGGCACCGGGCGCTGCCTGTCGCCCGACAGGAAATGCATCGTCACCGCCGGTTTGTCCAGGCTGAGCATCAGCCGGACCTGGTCGTCGAAGCCCTGCTCGAGGCTGCCCGCCTTGTGGAATGCATAGATCAGCGTCAGCGGCGCGCGCACATTCTGCAGGTGATTGGCCTGGAACAGCAGCGTTTCGGCCGCCGATATGGCTCGCGCCGCTGCCGGCTGCGCCGCCAGCACACAGGCCGCGGCGAGGATGCAGCGCCAGGAAAAAAAAGTCATCGGCGATCCTTGTCAGCGGGCCGCGGCGCGCTCGGGCTGGCCGAGCAGCGGCACGCCGTACTGCGCCAGGATGGCGTTGATCTGCGGCCGGTTGCGCTCGATGGCGTCGTCGATGCGCTTTTTGTATTCCGCTTCGCCGAAGCGCACCGCCATCGCGATCTCGAAATCGAGCTGCAGGCCGGGTTGCGACTTCAAGGGGACGGCGACGATCGGCACCGCCGTCGACTGGCGCGCGAAATAGCCGGCGATCGGCCCCCAGATGAAGGCGATATCGATGGCGCCGTGGGCCAGGTCCTTTTCGACCATTTCGCCGGGATAGCGGTCGGCGTCGCCGGACTGGGCCTGGTAGGACACCATCTTGTCGATCAGGCCATGCTGGAGCAGCCAGTCGGTCACCGGAGAGCCGCCGAACACGCCCAGGCGCAGCGTCGCGCGCTTTTCCGGGCTCAGCGTCAGCAAGTCTTCCAGCGTGTGCATGCCGTCTAACCCCTTGCCCTTGACGTACGCCATCGCATAGGTGGACCGATAGTAGGGCCGGGTGTTGGCACCCATGTCGAAACCGGCGGCGACGCCGGTGACCAGGTCGCACTTGTAGGTGTCCGAACCGGGATTTTTCGCGCGCAGCGTGTTGCGGATGAAACCCATGCGCTGGGGGTACCATGTGTATTCGATCTTCCACCCCAGGTCCGCCGCCAGCAAGGCGGCGATCTTGTTCTCGAAGCCCTGCAGGCCGCGGTTGGAAAACGGCAGGTTGTTGGGATCCTGGCAGACCCGCAGCACGGCTAGCATTGCGGCTGGCGGCCCGGCTGGCGGCCCGGCTTGCGGCTCGGCTGCCTGCGCCGCCGTTGCCGCCAGCACCAGGGCGGCGATGGCGCCGCGCGCCAGCTCGCCAATCGCGCTCACTTGCCGATCTCCTCGAGCCGGCCCGGCTTGATGGCGCCGTCGGAGCGGCCCTTCAAGTAGGCGTACAGGTTGTCGACGTTGTCGACCACCTGCTTGCTGCCGTCGAAGTTGGGCATGCCCTTGGCGGCGCGGCCGTGCAGCACGGTGTTCTTGAATTCGTCGCGCGACATCACCTTCAGGCTGGCCAGCAGCGACGGCCCGAGCCCGCCTTCCTGCGCGGCGCCGTGGCAGCGTTCGCACGCCATCGAACGCCAGGTACGCCAACCGTTCAGCGTCTGGCCGTCGACCTTGGTGCCGGCGACAACCTTGTACGGTGGCGGCGCCGCGTTGGTGATGGCGAGCGCGCCGGAAATCCAGAATGCGGCCGTCAGCGCGCACAGTGTTCGAATGTTCATGTCATTTCTCATCAGGTAGCAAGTGTTCCGTTTCCGGAACAGTGAGTGGCATCAGCTGTGCCGCCCGGTTGGCACCAGCCCCGTCACTTCGCATCGCAGGCCTTGCTGGCCTTGGCCTGCAGCGCCTTGTATTTGTTGGCCATCGCCCTGATCGACTCGGGGTCGCGGAATCCCGCGCCGCGCGGTCCGGCCAGCGTCTGGTGGCGCAGCGCCGTGGCGATCTCGACGTACTCGTCGTAGCCGACCTCCCTGGCGATCTGGTCGATCGTGCAGGCGCACTTGTAGAGATACTCTTGTTTCCCGGGGTGCTTGACCATGCATTCAAGCACATATTCAACCCGGTCCACGGTGGGGAAATCGTTGGCATGCGCCACCATCGGCACACCGGCGGCCAGCCACATCAACAGGCCAATTTTGTTCATCGTCGTCTCCTTTTATACTTGTCCACAGGCGATAAGCAGCATGTTTCATGCCATGCGGGTAGCCGCCGTCGTACCGATATCCTGGGCAGCTGCCCGGATATCGGTATCGACGCGTGGAGATGGGAAGTAAGACCGCTTATTTCGGCGGCAGTGCAAACACGGTCAGGGAGCCGCCCAGGTTGGTGTATTTGGCCAGGTCCTTGTAGCCGCCGACGGCGCCGAGGCCTTCGTTCGGTTTTTCAAGCCCGGCCGCCAGGCCGATGCCGGCCCATCCGCCAATTCCCGACAACACGCCGATGTACTGCCGGCCTTTGTATTCCCAGGTGTTGACGTTGCCGATGATGCCGGACGGGGTCTTGAACTTCCACAGCTCCTTGCCGGTGTTGTCGACCGCCTTGATATAGCCTTCCAGGGTGCCGTAGAACACCACATCGCCGGCGGTCGACAGCGCGCCGCTCCACACCGAGAATTTCTCCGGCTTCGACCAGACGATCTTGCCGGTGCCTGCATCCCAGGCGATGAAGTTACCCAAGCCGCCGTGGCTGCCCGGCGCCGGATACATCGACAAGGTCGAGCCGACGTACGGCTGGCCGGCGGTGTATTCCACCTGGAACGGCTCGTAGTCCATGCAGACGTGGTTGGTCGGCACATAGAACAGGCCCGTCTTCGGCGAGTAGGAGGCCGGCTGCTGGTCCTTGGTGCCCAGCGCCGACGGGCAAATGCCCTTGCTGTTGACATCGGGGCCGTTCTTGTCGGTGCTGTACTTGGCGACCATCGCCGGGCGTCCCGTCTTCATGTCGATGTGGGTGGCCCAGTTCACCGCCGGATCGAACTTCTGCGCCACCAGCAAGGCACCGCTGACACGGTCGAGCGTGTAGCCGAAACCGTTGCGGTCGAAGTGCACCAGCGCCTTGCGCATCTCGCCCTTGACCTTGACGTCGGCCAGGATCATTTCGTTGACGCCGTCGTAGTCCCATTCGTCGTGCGGGGTCATCTGGTAGACCCACTTGGCTTCGCCGGTGTCGAGGTCGCGCGCGAAAATGGTCATCGACCACTTATTGTCGCCCGGCCGCTGGCGCGGGTTCCAGGTGCTCGGGTTGCCGGTGCCGTAGTACATCAGGTTGGTCGCCGCGTCGTAGCTGTACCAGCCCCAGGTGGTGCCGCCGCCGATCTTCCACTGATCGCCTTTCCAGCTCTTCAGCGACGAGTCCTTGCCGACCGGCGCCATCTTGCCGTCGGTCCAGGCCATGGTTTTGGTCGGGCTGACCTTCATTTCGTCGTCCGGTCCGGTGCTGTGCGCCTTCCACAGCTCCTTGCCGGTGTTCATGTCGTACGCCATGATGCGGCCGCGCACGCCGAACTCGCCGCCGCTGATGCCGGTGATGACTTTGTCCTTGAACACGTGCGGCGCGTTGGTCGCGGTTTCGCCGGCCTTCGGATTGCCGGTCTTGACCTTCCATAGTTCCTTGCCGGTCTTCGCATCGAGCGCCACCAGGGTGGTGTCGGCCTGCTGCAGGAAGATCTTGCCGTTCGAGTAAGCCACCCCGCGGCTGACGGTGTCGCAGCACATCACGGCGATCACGGTCGGGTCCTGTTTCGGCTCGTACTTCCACTTGATGCTCTGGTCGTCGAGGTTGAGCGCGTAGACGTGGTTCGGGAACGGACTGTGCACGTACATGGTGTCGCCGATCACCAGCGGACCGCCTTCGTGGCCGCGCAGCACGCCGGTGGAGAATGTCCACGCTACCTGCAGCGTCTTGGCATTGTCCTTGTTGATCTGCTTCAGTTCGCTGTAGCGCTGGTTGGCCATGCCGCCGGCCTGCATCGCCCAGTTGTGCGGATTCTTGGTCAGCGATTCGATATCGGAAGCGAAGGCAAGGGCCGGTGCGGACATCAATAGCACGCACCGCTGCCAGTGTTTAAAGTTTTTACCGGATAACATAATTAATCTCCTATATATTTTTTTGAGTACAAACTGACTGGGCTACGTGGCATCCGCACCGTTCCCAAGGCGAGTGCAAAAACAGCTGGGTTGAACCTGAGGCGTGGGAATTGCTTAATTCGGCGCCGCGGCCATTTTCGCCGCGTGCGTCGCCAGCGCGTCCATCAGCGGCGGCGACAGCGCGTCGTACGGCGGCAGCCCAAGCTCGACCAGCCTGGCGCGGACGGCGCCCATGTTTTCCGGCCTGGCGCCGGACTCGATAATCGACGACACGAAAGCGGCAAACGTCGGCGCCGACCAGCCCGTCTCTGTCGAGCGCTCGGTGTGGACGAAGTCGAGGCCGAAGAATGCGTGCGCCGTGTTGTCGATGCGGCCATACATGTGCACGCCGCAGTCCTTGCAGGCGTGGCGCTTGATGGTGGCGTTGGGATTGACCACCTGCAGCTTGTCGGCATTCGCGGTGACGTTGACGTTCTCGCGCGAGATCACGGCAACCTGCGAAAACAGCGCGCCGTCCGGTTTCCAGCATTGGGTGCAGCCGCAGACGTGGTTATGCGCGGTCTGGCCATTGAGGGCCACTGTGACCGCGTCGGCCGTGCAGGCGCACGCCAGGGTGCCGCCGGCGAAGCCTTCTTTCGTCGGTGCGATGCCATTGTCGACGGCCGGATGAATTTTCACTGCATTTTCCATGATAAGTCCCTGTGATTTAATTGATTGAATTACCGACTGCCTGCGCTGCATGAAACCGGATGTGATCCTCGATGAAGGTCGAGATGAAAAAGTAGCCATGGTCGTAGCCGGGATGCCGGCGCAGGCGCAGCGGCTGGTGCGCCGCGCCGCACGCCTGTTCGAACGCCTCCGGCAACAGCTGGTCGTCGAGGAATTTGTCGGCCAGGCCCTGATCGATCAAAATGCCGCCGGGGAAGGGAATATGCCGGCTTGCCATCAGCGCACTGGCGTCGTATTGCTGCCAGTTCCGTTCGTCGCTGCCGAGGTATCCGGCGAAGGCTTTCCGGCCCCACGGACAGCGGCTCGGTGCGCAGATCGGCGCGAACGCGGACACCGAGCGAAACAGGTCCGGATTGCGCAGCGCCAGCACCAGGGCGCCGTGCCCGCCCATCGAATGGCCGAAAATGCCGATGTGCGCCGGATTGACGGGCAACTGCGCCGATACAAGCTGGTAGAGCTCGAGCACGTAGCTGTACATGTTGTAGCTGGCGCTCCATGGTGGATTGGTCGCATCGACATAAAAACCGGCGCCGACGCCGAAGTCCCAGTCGTTCGATTCACCGTCGCCACCGGCGCCGCGCGGGCTGGTATCCGGCGCCACCAGGATCATTCCCAGCTCGGCCGCCACGCGCTGCGCACCGGCCTTCACCATGAAGGTCTCCTCGGTACAAGTGAGGCCCGCCAGGTAAAACAGGGCCGGCAGCCTGGTCGCGCTCGCCTGCGCCGGCAAGAAGACCGAGAAGCGCATCGGCAAGCCGGTCGTGCTTGAGTGGTGCGAATAGCAGCGCTGCACGCCGCCGAAACAGGCGTGCTCGCTGAGCAGCTGGAACGATTCCATGGCCACTAATAGAGCACGACGGAACGGATCGACTCGCCGCTTTTCATCAGCTCGAACCCTTCGTTGATGCGTTCGAGCGGCAGCGTGTGGGTGATCAGGTCGTCGATGTTGAGCTTGCCATCCATGTACCAGTCGACGATCTTCGGCACGTCGGTCCGGCCGCGCGCGCCGCCGAAAGCGGAACCCTTCCATTCGCGCCCGGTCACCAGCTGGAACGGCCGCGTGCTGATTTCCTGGCCGGCAGCGGCCACGCCGATGATGAACGACTGGCCCCAGCCCTTGTGGGTGCATTCGAGCGCCTGGCGCATCACAGTCGTGTTGCCGATACACTCGAACGAATAGTCGGCGCCGCCATCGGTCAACTGGACGATATGGTCGACGACGTTCGCGACATCCTTCGGATTGATGAAATGGGTCATGCCGAACTTGCGCGCCATCTCGATGCGGCCGGGATTGATGTCGACGCCAATGATCTTGTCGGCGCCGACCATTTTCGCGCCCTGGATCACGTTCAGCCCGATGCCGCCAAGGCCGAACACGACCACGTTGGCGCCGGCTTCGACCTTGGCCGAGAACACGACCGCGCCGACCCCCGTGGTGACGCCGCAGCCGATGTAGCAGGCCTTGTCGAAAGGCGCGTCGTCGCGGATTTTGGCGAGCGCGATTTCAGGCACGACGATGTAATTGGAAAAGGTCGAGGTGCCCATGTAGTGGAAGATGGGTTTGCCGTCGATCGAGAAGCGTGAGGTGCCATCGGGCATCAGGCCGCGGCCCTGGGTTGAGCGGATCTGCTGGCACAGGTTGGTCTTGCGCGAGAGGCAGAATTTGCATTGCCGGCATTCCGGCGTGTACAGGGGGATGACGTGGTCATCCTTTTTGAGCGTGCTGACGCCCGGACCGACGTCGAGCACGATGCCGGCGCCTTCATGACCGAGGATGGAAGGGAAGATGCCTTCGGGATCGGCGCCCGAAAGGGTGTAATAGTCGGTATGACAAATGCCGGTGGCCTTGATTTCCACCAGCACCTCGCCTGCCTTCGGACCCTCCAGCTCGACTTCCTCGATCGTCAATGGCGACCCGGCTTTCCAGGCAATAGCGGCTTTGGTTTTCATGACTATGTTTTCCGAATAAGAAGTGATGAAGCTGGCGTCGGCATTGCACGACTTATTCTCTTAAAAGCAAAACACATGCCACTCGTTTGTCGCGCGCGCGCCATGGACGCGCGGCATCGCTCAAGGCGTATGACGGCTGCGGCTGTTAGACAATCGGAACACAACCGGGCCAGCCCTGCTCGATTTATGGAACAGGTCTTTGGGGACAGTTAAGTGTTGTAAAAATATTCCGCAATGCAACCTTTACATCGCATTGCGACGGTCCGGCGTCTATACTGGCGCCGTTAATGTTTCCTCACAGATACATCTGTTCCGTCCCTCCGCGCCAGTCGCAGCCATTTACGAAATACACACAATGAATTTGCTAAAAAATATGAAAGTCGGCACCCGGCTCGCGCTCGGCTTCGCCGTTGTCCTGGCGTTTTCGGTCCTCATCGCGGTGGTCGGCGTCATGCAGCTCAACGCGATTGCCCACGAAGCCGAGCGCATGCTGGCGCAGCCGATCCAGAAGGAACGCGACGCGGCGGACTGGGATCGTTACATCTCGATTGCGGTCATCCGCACCTCGGCGATCGCCAAAAGCAGCGACGTCTCGCTGGTGCCGTTTTTCGCCGCGAATGCTGCCCTGACCACCAAGGGCACGGCGGAAACGGTCAAGAAGCTCGAGCCGCTGTTGGTGACCGACGCCGAGAAAAAGGCGTACGGCGACGCCATGGCGGTGCGCAAAACGTATCTGGCCAGCCGCGACCAGGTCACCCGGCTGAAGGCCGAAGGCAAGCCCGAGGAGGCTGAAGACGTCCTGACCAAGGTCTACCTGCCGGCGGCCGAGTCGTATCAGGCGCTGGTCGCGCGCTTCCTCGCGGTGCAGCGCCAGAACCTCGACAGCATGAAGGGCCAGATCGAGGAAAGCCGCGACGCGGCGCAAACCCGCGTCGTCGTGCTGGCCGCATTGAGCCTGTTGTGCGGCATCGCGTTCGCCTGGTGGCTCACGGTCGGCATCACCGCGCCGGTGCGCCGCGCCGTGGCCAGCGCGCGCCGCGTCGCCGATGGCGACCTGACCGAAGACATCCAGGTCACGTCGACCGACGAACTGGGCCAGCTGCAGCAGGCGCTGAAGGACATGAACGCCAACCTGCTGAAGATCGTGCGCGACATCCGCACCGGCACCGACGAGATGGCGACCGCTTCTTCCGAGATCGCTGCCGGCAACCTGGACCTGTCGTCGCGTACCGAGCAGCAGGCGGCCAGCATCGAAGAAACCGCGTCGTCGATGGAAGAACTGACGTCGACGGTCAAGCAAAACGCCGACAACGCCATGCAGGCCAATGTGCTGACCAACGAAGCGTCCAGTGTCGCCACCGAGGGCGGCGCGGTGGTCGCGCAAGTGGTCAGGACGATGGCCGACATCACGACATCGTCGAAGAAGATCGTCGATATCATCGGCGTCATCGACGGCATCGCCTTCCAGACCAACATCCTGGCGCTGAACGCGGCGGTTGAAGCGGCGCGCGCGGGCGAGCAGGGGCGCGGCTTTGCCGTCGTCGCCGCCGAAGTGCGCACGCTGGCGCAGCGCTCGGCCAGCGCCGCCAAGGAGATCAAGGGACTGATCGACGATTCGGTCGACAAGGTCGATACCGGTAGCACGCTGGTGCAGAAGGCCGGCGCGACGATGGGACAGATCGTGTCGAGCGTGCAGCGCGTGACCGACATCATGGCCGAGATTACGGCGGCCAGCCGCGAGCAAAGTGCCGGCATCGAGGAAGTGAATCGCGCGATCGCGCAGATGGACCAGGTCACGCAGCAGAACGCGGCGCTGGTCGAGGAATCGGCCGCGGCGGCAGGTTCGATGCACGACCAGGCGACGGGCCTCGCGCGTGCGGTCAGCGCGTTCAAGCTGGGGATGGAGCCGGTGGCGGCGCAGACGGCGCCACGTGCGCCTGTGGCCGCGCGCGCGGCAGCAAAGCCTGCGCTGGCGGCGCCGATGCGCCGGCCCCGCCTGCCTGCCGCCGGCGACGAGTGGGAACAGTTCTAAACCCGCGGCGGTGATATCGGTCATCCTCCCGTCGCGGGGATGACGTTGGTTTGGTTATCGTCGCTTTCAGGTTCTGCGATTTCTGCGTGAGACACCGCGACACCGCACACGTCATCCAAGCTTTCGCAGAGGATGACGATGGTTTTTTGATGGGTGGTTCGCGGCGCGCGATTTCTGCACGGTTCAGGCGCAAAAAGGGCGGGGCA
Organism: Massilia eurypsychrophila; assembly: GCF_002760655.1. Lineage (GTDB taxonomy): Bacteria > Pseudomonadota > Gammaproteobacteria > Burkholderiales > Burkholderiaceae_D > JAFCUW01. The sequence goes on from NZ_PDOC01000001.1 coordinate 274,178, forward strand.
TCGATAACGATGGCCCGCCCTTTTTTATTGCGGAATGGTTACTGGGCGTCGATCGCCAGGCCCGCGCTGTGCGCCTGTTCGTCGGCGTGGTACGAGCTGCGCACCATCGCGCCGACCGCCGCGTGCACGAAGCCCATCTTGTACGCCTCTGCCTCGAACATCTTGAAGACGTCCGGGTGCACGTAGCGGCGCACCGGCAAGTGCGAGTTCGACGGCGCCAGGTACTGGCCGATGGTCAGCATCTCGACGTTGTGCTCGCGCAGGTCGCGCATCACCTGCAGGATCTCTTCGTCGGTCTCGCCCAAACCCACCATGATGCCGGACTTGGTCACCGCGTTCGGATACAGCGCCTTGAAGTCGCGCAGCAGTTCGAGCGAGTGATTGTAGTCGGCGCCGGGACGCGCTTCCTTGTACAGGCGCGGCACCGTTTCGAGGTTGTGGTTCATGACGTCGGGCAGGCCGTCCTTGAAGATCGCCAGCGCCTTGGCCAGGCGGCCGCGGAAGTCGGGCACCAGCACTTCGATGCGTGTACGGGGCGACAGCGCGCGCGTCTGCTGGATGCATTCGACGAAGTGGCCGGCGCCGCCGTCGCGCAGGTCGTCACGGTCGACCGAGGTGATGACGACGTACGACAGGCGCAGCTCGGCGATGGTCTTGGACAGGTTGCGCGGCTCGTTGACGTCGAGCGGATCCGGGCGGCCGTGGCCGACGTCGCAGAACGGGCAGCGGCGCGTGCACTTGTCGCCCATGATCATGAAGGTCGCGGTGCCCTTGCCGAAGCATTCGCCGATGTTCGGGCAGCTCGCCTCTTCGCACACCGTCACCAGGTTGTTGGCGCGCAGGATGTCCTTGATCTCGTAGAAGCGGGTCGAGGCCGACGCCGCCTTGACGCGGATCCAGTCGGGCTTCTTGAGGCGCAGGGCGTCGCCGATCGGGATGATCTTGATCGGGATGCGCGATGTCTTGCTGGCGCCTTTTTGCTTGTCGCTGGCGTTGTAGGCGGGGGCGATGCTGGTATCGGTGTCAGGAGTCATTTGGCTGCATGCCCAGTCGGGCTAAGGTTGTTGTTCGGTTGGTTCGAGGGCGATGGTGGCCAGCTGGCTGGCCAGTTCGCGCGCCAGCGCCTGCTGCACCTCGGCCAGCGCCACGTCGACGCCCATGCTGCGCATGTCCACCGTCGCCAGGCCGGAGTAGCCACACGGGTTAATCCAGGAAAATGGCGCCAGGTCCATCGCGACGTTGAGCGACACGCCGTGATAGGTGCAGCCGTTGCCGCGCACTTTCAAGCCCAGCGCGGCGATCTTGGCGCCCTTGCGCTCGCCCGCGGCGATGTAAATGCCCGGCGCGCCGGCGATGCGCTCACCGTTCAGATTATACGCCGCCAGCACCTCGATGATGGCCTGCTCGATTTTGTTGACAAACTGTCTTGCATACAGCTTGCCGCCCGGCTTGTTGCGGCGCAGGTCCATCAGCAGGTAGATCACCACCTGCCCGGGGCCGTGGAAGGTGACTTCGCCGCCGCGGTCGGTCTGGACGACCGGCACGTCGTGGGCGGCCAGCACGTGCGCGCGGTCGGCGCCGAGGCCCAGCGTAAACACCGGCGGATGCTCGACGATCCACAGTTCGTCGGGCGTGGCGGTGTCGCGCGCATCGGTGAAGGCGCGCATCGCGGCGAACACGGGCTCGTACTCGGCGCGGCCGAGATCACGGATGATGGCCGCTTCAAGGCGGGTGGGGGACATGTGGGTGGTCGCTGACAGGGTTGCGGAGCACTGCCATTATAAATCAGCCAAGGCATGGCCGCCGTGGCGCTACTTCATCTACATCACGATCTTGACCATCCGGTGGCCGGACAGTGCCCGGTACAGGTCGTCGAGCTGGGCGCGGCTGGTGGCGCGCACCATTACCGTCAGGCCGGTGTAATTGCCCTTGGCGGAAGGGCGCACTTCCATGCGGCCGATGTGGAAGGTCGGATCGTATTCGAGCACGACGTCGACGATGGTGACGGCAAAGTCATCATGGGTGGCACCCATCACCTTGATCGGGAAGTCGCTGGGGTATTCGATAAGGGAATCAACGGTCGGGTGCATGGCAAATCCAGTCTTGAATTGAAAACGATCAGCAGCCGCTGAAACGGGCTCGCTATGCACATTGTAGTCAATGTTAGCGCATTAAACAGCGCCGCAAAAAAAAGAAGGCCAGCTATGGGCTGGCCTTGAACTATTTTCCGGCTGGGGAAAGTAGCGGGACAAAATCGGTGGATCGCCAAGCCGGCGGCGCCATGTCATGCTGGCCGCTGCCGTTGCCGGCTCCGGCGCACGCTGGTGCGCTGGAGTGATGCCACTGTAGCGAAATGCCCCGCCGCCAGCGCGCCAAATGCGATGAACTGCATCTATCGCTGGCTGAACGACTCAAAAGGCGCACTGAGGCGTGCGCCGCAGGTCAGCGTTCCTTTTCTTCCGCGCCATCCTTGCGGCTGCCGCCCGGACGCTGGCGCGGCGGAGTCGGTGGCGCAACCGCTGCCGGCGCCGGTTGCGGCGCCGGCTGAACCATCTGCACCGGCGCCTGGCGCACCATTGGAGGAGGCGCAGCAGGAGGCGGCGGCGCGACCGCAGCTGGCGGCAGCGACGGCGCGAACTGGCGCGGCTGCTGACCGGCATCGGGATCGCGCAGGCGGCGCTCGCCTTCGTTGCGGAACGAACGGCCGCGCTGCTGTTCGGCGCCGGGTTGCTGCGCCGGCTGCGGCATCGCCGCCGGCGGTGGCATCATCGGCTGCGGCATCGGCATCGGTGCTGCCGGCGGCGGCATCATCGGCTGCGGCATCGGCATCGGTGCGCCCGGCGGCGGCATCATGCCAGCCGGACGACCTGGCTGTGGCGGCACCGGCGCCTGCTGCTGGCGCTGGCGGCGCTCGCGCTCTTCGAACTCCTGGCGGCGGCCGAACTGGGCCGGCGCCGGTGCGGTCACCACGCCTGGCGCGGCAATCGGCGCCGGCGGCACCGGGATGTCGCGCTGCTGGCGGGCGTCGCGATCGTCGCCGCCCTGGCGGCCGGCGCGGCCGGCGGATGGCGCCGGATCCACTGCTGGCGGACGGCCGCGCTGGGCATCGCGGTCGAAGCGCTGGAAGCGCTCGGCGCGGGCATCGCGCGCGCCCTGCGGCGCCGACGGCGCCACTGCCGGCGCGTTCGGCAGCGCCTGTGGCGGCACCACGGCGCGCGGCGCATTGCGCACGGCGATGGTGCCGCGGCGGCCGAACTGCTCCTGCGGCACCACGGTCAGGCCGTTGCGGCGATGGTCGTCGCGCCAGTCGCGGCGGCGGTCGTCACGGCGGTCGTCGCGTGCATGGCGGTTGATGTGCTGCAGGTGCTGGTTCGACAGGCGGTAGCCGGGCACGAACGCATCGCGCGGCGACAGCGGATACCAGCCTTGCGCCGGCCGCTGGCCGCCTTGCGAGAAGCTCAGGCTCCAGCCGTTGCCGCCGACCCAGCCGACCAGCGCCGGCGCCCACACCGGACGGCTGATGTTGCGTCCCGGCGCCCATGCCCAGCGCTGGTTGACCTGCACCCAGTGGCCGTAGTGGAACGGCGCGTAGCCCCAGGGCGCGTTGTCGACCCAGGTCCAGCCCCATGGCGACACCCAGGTCCAGTTGCCGTCGCGGTAAGGCGCCCAGTCGCGCGCCACCACCGTCGGCATCCACAGCGGCCCGTACTCGGCATCGTCGCGCCAGACGCCGTTCTGGTCGAGTTCTTCGTAGCCGGTCATTTCGCTGGTGACGTAACGGGCCGACGTGGAACGGTCGTCGCGCGCGTCGCGCTGCTGCGCCCAGTCGTCGAAACCGTCGCGCACGACCTGGCCGGTGCGCACGTCGTCGTCGCGGATTTCAGCGCGCTTGCCGGCGCGCACGATCAGCTGCGAGCCGCGGTCCTCGACCAGCGCGACGCCGGCGAACACGTTGACCACGCTGGTGCCGGCGACGCGTTCGGCGTCGACGCGCAGGCTGCCCGGCTCCTGCAGGCGGATGCGCGCGCCCGCCGTTTCGAGCTCGAAGCCGGCCAGCACGTCGCCGTTGCGCACCCGTATGCTGGCGCTGCCGTAGTTCAGGCGCAGGCGCAGGTTGTCGTCATCGAGTTCGGACACTTCCAGCGACGAGTCGGCGTCGAGCCGGATCGACGTCGAGCCGACGCGGATCTCGGTGCGCGCGCCGCGGCCGGTGGTGATCTGGTTGTGCGACGTGACCGGCCAGTTGACCAGCGCCGCGCTGGCCTGGTCGCCGACCGCGCTGCTGATGCTGACCGGGCCTTGCGCCAGCGCCACGCGTCCGACCCGCGCCGGCGGATCCGCCGCCAGCGCCAGCGCCAGCGTCGAAAATACCGCGCACGCCAGCAGCGCGACGGCCTTGATGAAACGAGTTGTCATGGTTGAACTCCAAAAGAGGTCGGACGAGGTTCGTCGCAAGGTCACAACGCCTGAGCAGGATAATGGATAACAGCGGTTACAAAACGTTGCAAATCTAGCAGCTTAGATTACATCAGGCAGGCGAGCGCTTGACGAAAAACAGGGCGCCGCCGACAAAGACCAGCACGGCGCCGAAGAATCGGTTCTGTTTCTTGATCGCGCGTTCGTCGCGGAAATAGCGCTGCATCGACGCGGCCAGCCAGGCGTAGCCGTGCATGACGACGGTATCGATGGTGACCATGGTGGCGCCGAGAATGAGTAATTGCGGCAGCAGCGGCGCCTTCTGGGTAATAAATTGCGGCAGCACGGCGACCATGAAAATGATGCCCTTCGGATTGGTCGCGTTGGTCAGAAAGCCGGTCAACACGCGCCGGCCGAACGAGGGCTGGGCCGCCTGCGCCACGCCGAGCGAGTTTGGCAGCGGCTTGGCCCGCCACTGGCTTACGCCGCACCAGATCAGGTACAGCGCGCCGACGGTCTTGACGACGCTGAAGGCCAGTTCCGACGCCAGCAGCAGCGAGCCGACGCCGGCGCCGGCGATGACGAACACCAGCAGCAGCCCGGCCTGCAGGCCGAGCACGGTGGCACTGGCCTTGCGCATGCCGTAGGCGAGGCCGTGCGACATGGCCATCACCGCGCCCGAGCCGGGCGAAATGGCAATGATCGAGCCGGCGATGACGAACGTGATCCAGGTGGCAAAAGTCATGCGGCAAGTGGGGGAATGGGGGACAACGGTGAACGGGAAAACACGGCGGGGACAAGCGGGGCGGGCGGAGGCGGGGCCGCAGACGCAGGCTGGCGCGAGCCGTTCCCGCATCTGCCTGGATGCTGCTTACTTCTTCTTTGGATTGACCGCTGCCTTCAGGGTCGCGCCAGCCGAAAATTTTGGCGACTTCGACGCTGCGATCTTGATCGCTTCGCCGGTCGATGGATTGCGGCCCTTGCGTGCGGCGCGCTTGGCGACGGAGAAAGTGCCGAAGCCGGTGATCCCGACCGTGTCACCTTTTTTCAGGCGCTCGGTGATGATCTCGATGACCGTGTTGACCGCGCTGTTGGCAGCGGCGCCGGACATCTCGGTACGCTTCGCAAATTCTGCAATCAGTTCGCCTTTTTTCATAACTATCCTCCGGGGTTAAAAGAGCGGGAAGATTAGCATAATTATTGCTCAGTGTAACAATTTCTCGAGCGGCCGCGCAAAAGTAACCCCGGCTGTGACTGGATCGCGACGGTTTTGGCCATTTTTCCAGCCACCGCTGCGGCGCGCGAAAGCGTGTCAGCGCGCGCCGCGCGCGTGGCTCACAGTGCCGGCGACGGCTCGGTGCGCGCGCCGGTCAGGCGGGTGCGCAGGGCCGCGTTGATCAGCGTCTGGTAGCCCTTGCCGCTCTGCTCGGACAGCGAACGGAACTGCTTCAGCACCTCGTCGTCGAGGTAGATGGTGATGCGCGTTTTGCGTTTGACCGCGCGGGCGGCGCTTGCCGCAGGTTTGGACAGATCGGATTCGGTGTGCATCGTGGTTCCCCTTGGGATGTATCAATTGCGCGAAAAATAGACCAGGCCGCCGGCTGCCGTGACGCAACCAGTCAGTAATGTCACTATACGTATGCCATTCTGCAAATCTTCCGAAAAGCGACGAGATGCGGTTTTCGGCGACTGAACTGCAGAAAACACGGCTGACCGGTAGAAAAAAAGCTGAGCCAATGCACACGCCAAGTACTGGTGTCAGGTCTGACATTAAGACATACGCGCATGAATGTCTTAATGTCAGACCTGACACCAGCGTGGACGGTGTGGGCAGTGGACTCGGGTAAGATGGTATTTTTTTAATTGACCGATGGGAGTAGTACGATGGCCTCAAGCTTGCTGGCACTAATCGACGACATCGCGACGATCCTCGACGACGTCGCCTTGATGAGCAAGGTCGCAGCGAAGAAAACTGCCGGCGTGCTCGGCGACGACCTGGCGCTCAATGCCCAGCAGGTGTCGGGCGTCAAGGCCGACCGCGAATTGCCGGTGGTGTGGGCGGTGGCGCTCGGCTCGTTGAAGAACAAGGCGATCCTGGTGCCGGCCGCGCTGGCAATCAGCGCTTTCGCGCCGTGGGCGATCGTCCCGCTGCTGATGATCGGCGGCGCGTTCCTGTGTTACGAAGGATTTGAAAAGCTGGCGCACAAGTTCCTGCACAGCCCGGAGGAGGAAAAGCAGCACCACGAGCAGCTGGTCAAGGCGCTGGTCGACGAGTCGGTCGACCTGGTGGCGCTGGAGAAAGACAAGATCAAGGGCGCGATCCGCACCGACTTCATCTTGTCGGCCGAGATCATCGTCATCTCGCTGGGCACGGTTGCCGAGGCGCCGTTCGGCACCCAGTTCGCGGTACTGGCCACCATCGCGCTGCTGATGACGCTCGGCGTGTACGGCCTGGTGGCCGGTATCGTCAAGCTCGACGATGCCGGGCTGTACCTGAGCCGGCTTGCCAACGGCGGCTTGCAGATGCTGGGCCGCGCGCTGCTGGCTGGCGCGCCGATCCTGATGAAGACACTGTCGGTGGTCGGCACGGCAGCCATGTTCATGGTTGGCGGCGGCATCCTGATGCACGGCGTGCCGGCGCTGCAGCATATCGTCGAGGGCGCGGCGGCGGCGGCCGGCGGCGTGGCCGGCATCGGTCCGGTGTTGAAGGTGATCACGCCGACGCTGATCGACGCGCTCGCCGGCGTGATCGCCGGCGCGCTGGTGCTGATGGTGGTGACGGTGGCGACCAAGATGTTCAAGCGCAAGGGACCCGCCGCCGCTTGATCCTGACCGCAGAAATATTTATCCGTCGTCCCCGCTCTGCGCGGGGACGACGTTAATTGTTGTGCGGTTGTGCGGCGCCGCCCGCTTCTCGATTTCTACTGCCAGCCCCCCCGTCCTTTCCCCTTCCCCATCGGTGCAAACTTACGCCGAACTGACAGCAAAATGGCAACTGTTGTTATTGAACCCGCGAAATGTTGTCCAGAATTGACATTCGACAGTGAGCAATCCAGTATGGATTGGATTTTTTTTTACTATAGAAAGTCCTGGTTTCACAGGATTCGCAGCGTTATCACCAACGAGGGAATCAAAAATGCAGAAGCAGTTCGCCCCTAGCAAGCACATGCTCGCCTTATCCATCGCTTCGCTGTTCGCCAGCGGCGGCGTGTTCGCCCAGGCCGCGCCGCCGGCCGAAGACACCGGCGCGACCGTCGTCGTCACCGGTACCCGCGTTGCCAACCGTACCGCGCTCGATACCACCGCCCCGGTCGACATCATTTCGGCCGAACAGCTGAAAAACGCCGGCAACACCGAAATTACCCAGGCGCTGTCGATCGCGCTGCCGTCGTTGAACTTCCCGCGCCCAGGCCTGACCGACGGCACCGATACCGTCCGTCCAGCCACCCTGCGCGGCCTCGCGCCCGACCAGTCGCTGGTGCTGGTGAACTCGAAGCGCCGCCACTCGTCGGCGCTGGTCAACGTCAACGGCACCGTCGGCCGCGGTTCGGCATCGGTCGACATGAACACCATCCCGACGGCGATCGTGCGCACCATCGAAGTGCTGCGCGACGGCGCCTCGGCCCAATACGGTTCGGATGCCATTTCGGGCGTGGTCAACATCCGCCTGCGCACCGACCGCAGCGGCGGCGAAGCGAATGTGACCTACGGCGCCCGCATCACCGAATACGATGTCGTCGCCGACGCGCCGCCGGCCGGCGCCACCTGGGGCGCCGCGCCGAAGTCGCGCAGCCTGACCGATGGCCAGGCCGCCACCGTCAGCATGTGGAAAGGCTTGCCGTGGGGCGAGAGCGGCTTCGTCACCATCGCCGCCGAATACAAGGACCAGAAGCACACCGAGCGCAGCGGCTACGACATGCGTCCGGCATACCTGCGCATCAACGGCGCCTTCGATTCGCGCGAGGCGACGTTCAACCGCTTCGACACTTGGTATGGCGAGCCGGAAATGAAACAGACGACCTTGTTCGTCAACGCCGCCAATCCGCTCGGCAACGGCGTCAAACTATATGGCTGGGCCAGCTATCAGAACCGCGACGCCAAATCGGCCGCCAACGTGCGCCGCGCGGTGCAGGACCAGAATCTCGCGTCGATCTATCCGGACGGCTTCATTCCGTTTATCACGCCCAACGTCGAAGACTTCTCCGCCACCGGCGGCGTCAGCTGGGTGATGGGCGAGTGGGACATGGACGCTTCGCTGAGCTACGGCCAGAACAAGATGCGCTACCACCTCGAGAACACGCTGAACCGCTCGCTCGGCGCGGCCAGCCCGACCGAGTTCTTTGCCGGCGGCTTTACCTACGACCAGCTGGTGATGAACCTGTCGGGCGTGCGCACGATTGCGATGGACTCGCTCGCTTCGCCGTTGAACGTGGCAATTGGCGCCGAGGCGCGCCGTGAAGGCTATATTCTGAAGGAAGGCGAAGTCGGTTCGTACGTGGCCGGCCCGGCCCTGCTGGCGAATGGCACACGGGCTCCTGCCGGCGCCCAGGGATTTCCTGGCTTTACGCCAGCTGACGCCTCCGACTCCTCGCGTAACGCGGTGGGCGCGTATATCGACCTGGAAGCGAACCTGACGAGCAAACTGCTGACGTCGGTGGCGATCCGTGCCGAACACTACTCCGACTTCGGCAACAACGTCGCCGGCAAACTGGCCGCGCGCTACGACTTCACCCCGGCGTTTGCGCTGCGTGGCTCGGTGCAGAACGGTTTCCGTGCGCCGTCGCCGCAACAGCAGGGCTTTGCCGCCACCTCGACCATCTTCATCAACGGCGTGGCGACCGATCTGACCACGTTCAAACCGACCGACGCCATCGCCAAAGCGCTCGGCGCCAAGCCGCTCGACGCCGAAAAGTCGGTCAACCTGTCGCTCGGCGGCGTGATGCGCTTTGGCAAGGCCAGCCTGACGGTCGACGCTTATCGCATCAAGATCAAGGACCGTATCGTGCTGTCCGAGAATCTGATCGAAGGCACACTGCCGGGCATCGTCAACTTCCTCGCCGCGCGCGGCTTCCGCTCGGCCGGCGGCCGCTTCTTCATCAACGGTGTCGACACCACCACCGATGGCGTCGATGTGGTGCTGAACATGCCGTTCAATATGGACGGTGGCGGCCGCTTCGACCTGACGCTGGCAGCGAACGCGAACAGCACCGAAGTGACCAAGCTGCCGACGGCTGACACACTCTCGGCTTTCAATCCGGCGCCGGTGCTGTTTGGCCGCGTCAACAGGTTGACGTTTGAAAAAGGCACGCCGCGCAACAAGCTCAGCGCCAACCTCAACTGGAAGCTCGGCCAGTGGGGCGCCACCGCGCGCGCCACCCGCTATGGCGACACGCTCAGCCCGGGCACCAGCGCCGCGTTCGACTTCACGCTGTCGGCCAAGACCCTGGTCGACCTCGAGGCGCGCTACGCGCTGACGTCGAAGATGAACCTGGCAGTAGGCGCCGACAATGTGTTCGACGTCTATCCGGACGCGTTCCCGCCGGCCCTCAACAGCACCGGCGCGGCGATGTTCTCGAACTACTCGCCGTTCGGCCGCTCGGGCCGCTTTGTCTACGCCCGCGCCAGCTACAGCTTCTAACTACTGCGCCGGTTCGCCGGCAAGTCGGTAAGCAAAAGGCCACCTTCGGGTGGCCTTTTTTGGTTCGCGCTACAGCGGCTTACTGCCCGGCGGGCGGCTGCCACAACTCGATGCGCGTGCCTTCAGGATCGGTCACCCAGCCGAACTTGCCGTATTCGGAGTCTTCCATCTTGTCTTCCACCTGGCAGCCTTCGGCGCGCAACGCGGCCAGCAGCGCCGCCAGGTCGTCGACGCGGAAATTAATCATGAACGGCGACGGGCCCGGGCCGAAGTACTCGGTGTCGGGCTTGAAGATGCTCCATACGGTGGTGCCGACGCCGTCCGGATTGTCGGGCGACTTCCAGCTAAACGCGCTGCCGCCCCATTCCTCGACCGGCACGCCGAGATGGACGCGATACCATTCGCACAGCTGATCGGGATTGTTTGCCTTGAAAAACACGCCGCCGATGCCAGTGACTCGCTTCATGGTGTCCGCCTCCGTGGTTGATGTTTGCGAAGCTTACAATAAAAAAGTTTCTCCTTCCCAAATCGATTCGCTTGATGCAGATCACTGAGCGGGCCGCCGAATATCTCACAATGCAACTGTCGTTTCCGCACGGAAACTCTACCAACGGGGCAGATGCACATGGACTCGAACAAACTCAGCCGTCGTAATTTCAACGCCGCCGCGCTCGGCCTCATGCTCGGCGGCGCCGCATCGACGGCGAAGTCGTCCGTCATCCTCGGCGCCAACCGGCCCAAGACGTTCGTGCTGGTGCATGGCGCCTGGTACGGCGGCTGGTGCTGGGACAAGGTGGCGCGCTCGATGCGCTCGCAGGGTCACGTGGTGACGGCGCCCACCTGTCCCGGGGTCGGCGAGCAGGCACACCTGCTGTCGAAGGATATCTCGCTGTCGACCTTCATCACCAGCATCACCAATCACATCGTGTACCAGAGCATCAGCGACGTGATCCTGGTCGGCAGCGGCTTTGGCGGCGTGGTCATCAGCGGTGTGGCCGACCGCATTCCGCACCTGCTCAACAGCCTGGTCTACCTCGACGCCATGGTGCTCGAAAGCGGCAAATCGGTGTTCGAAGCGCAGCCGGCGGCGGTGACAAAGAAGCGGCTCGAGCAGGTCGCAACGACCGGCAAGGGCGTTGCCATTCCGCCACCGCCCGCCGCGCAAGCCGGCATGGACAAGGAGACGCTGTCTTGGCTGACCGCACGCATGACGCCGCACCCGGTCGGTACCTACCAGGAAAAGCTCATGCTCAACAATCCGCTCGGCAATGGCCGGCCGCGCATCTACATCGACTGCATCGCTTCGCCGTTCGAGCCGCTGGTCGAGGTGAAAAAGAATTTGCGCCAGCAGGCCGGCTGGAAGTGGGTCGAGCTCAACGCCCACCACGATCCGATGATCACCGAGCCGCAGATGCTGTCGGACTACCTGGTGACGGTCTGAACCGCCGCTATCAGCTGCGGTCGACGATGCTGGCGATCGCCTGGACACTGCGCGCCATCTGCACATCATCGTAGAGCACGCCATCGACGAGCAAGGCATTCGGCGCTCGGCCATAGACGGCAAATCCCATCGACTCGTACAGCGCAAGGGCGGACGCATTGCCGGCGGTGACGGCCAGCGTCACCTGCAACAATCCGGGCATCGCATCAACAAAGAGCAGCGCCTGCTCGAGCAGTTGCCGGCCCAAGCCCTTGCCGCGCCATGCAGGCGCCACATACATGCCGCCGATGAACGCCTTGTGGCGCACTTTGAGTGCACTTTCGCGTCCCACGCCGACCACGGCAACGAGGTCCGCGCCGTCAAAGGCGCCGAAGCGGTAGCGGCCGGAATCGGGCGCCATGTGCGCCTCGATGGTCGACAACGGCGTGTCGCGCTCTGCCTCGTAGCTCGAGCTGAAGGCGGTGGGACTTTCGTGCAGCGCCGCCAGCCGCAGCGACTGGTAGGCAACTGCATCGGCGGGGACAAGACGGCGGATCTGCATGATGTGTACACGAATTCAAAGTGAACAATTTATCACGCCGTCCCGCCGCGCAGGCTACTCCCTTTGCGCCGCCGCAACGCGGTCCGCTTCGCGCGGCGACTGGCCAGGCTCCAGTGGCGTGGAAACTTCCTTTGGCGCTTTCGGTTTCTCTTCCGGCGCCCTGCCGGTGGAGCGGATCGAAATCACACGGTTGAGCATGTCGAACCAGAACGGCGCGCCCAGCGTAGCGGCGAGCGCGGTAATGAACCAGCCGAGAAAGTGCTGCAGTACGCGGTCGACGCCGTCGTTCACGTTACGCGGAATCGCCTGACCGTTCTTGACCTGGGTCGGCGTGGCGTCCCACACCCAGCCGATCGGCAAGCCGAGGTCGGCCAGCTTATCCTGCACGGCGGAAAATTGCGCGGGCAGGCCCTGGCGTACGTCGAGTTGCACCGAGCCTTCGGCCGCGCCGGCGGCGTTGATGGTGGCGGTCGCCGTGGTATCGGAGAACACGGTGCTGACGTTGAATTCGACCTGCCGGTCGCCCCGTTTGACCAGCATCGTGGCCGGCCGCAAGGTGACGCCGGCCGTGTCGCTCGTCAGGTTGACGGCGCCGGCGCTGGCGGCGGGAACATCGAACGTCAGCACGCCCTTGTAGTCGTCGCCGCTGGTGACGCGGTGCATGCCGGCACCGCTGGCCGCGCTGGTGGCCGGCGTGCGCTCGGCAAATGCCTTGGCCTGCGCCACAAGCGATTCGCGCGCGCCCGGGTAGGTCTGCAAGTGCTTGACGATGAGGACGGCGTCGACGTTCATGCTGACCGCCGCGGTGACGGCCAGCGCGGCCACCACCCACTGTGCGCGCCGCTTGTACCAGCCGCTGATGCGGTCCATCGAATTGTTGAACCATATCTCGATGTTTTCCTTGAACTTTTCGACGTCGTTCTGGGCATCGTCGAACAGCGCCAGCAAGACCTGGCGCATGCGCTTGTCGTGCAGGCCGTCGATCATTTGCCGCACGTAGCGGCTCTGCATGCTGTCGACCAGGTGCTGGATGTCGGCCTGCGCGTCGGTCACCGTGCAGGGCGCCTTCAGCCGCTCGCCCAGCGCCATCAGGTCTCTGCTGATGGCGTCGGCCAGTTCGGCGTGCGAGTGCGCGGTGATCAGCGCGCGCACCCTTGGCAGCGACTCGGCCAGTTGCAGCCTGAGCGCCTCGACGCTGGTGCCGCCGTCGCTGGCGATGGTGACCAGATGCTGCAGCGTGCGCCGCACCTCCCGTACGCTGCCGGCGCTGTCGTGCAGCAGCGCCATCAGCACGTTGGCGAACGATCGCGAAGCGATGTACGAGGGCCCGGCCGAGCGCGCCGCGTCGGCTGCGGGCGACGGGGCGGTGGAGCCGATCAGGGGATGGGCGTACAGGTCCTGCGCCCACTTCGATCCGAGCAGCCGCTCGATGCCCAGGCGCAGCCACTTGGCGCGCGAGTGCAGCGCGCCGGCGATCAGTTCATTCGAAATCGTGACCAGCATGCTCACGAGCAGGAAGACAAAGATCAGGCCGATGATCGTGTCGAGGATTCCGGAACCAAACATAGAGCCTCCCAAGAGAAGACATCCGATTGCGTGCGCCCAAAGCCACGAATCCGATCCTACGCTTGAGCCTGGCAAGGTTCCTGTTTATCCGCCTGCTTCGCGAGAAAACGCAAAGGTCGGCGATCCGGATTGTTGGCATGCAATGAAGGTGAAGCGCTTCAGTGGATTGACTTTCATCAACGTCACGCTGCTGCCTGCACGCAACAATGCCTGTTCGGCTCTGCGCCGAGAAAACGCAAGCTCACTCGCAAAGTTTTGCACGCACACAGGAGGAGCATCAACGTGGTGCAGTCATTCGCTCGCTTCACTCAGGACACGCGCCTGCTCCGACTCACCACACCGCTCGGCTTCGATACACTGCTGGTGGAATCCATTCGCGGCGACGAAAGCCTGAGCCGCGGCTATCGCTTCGAGGTGGTCGTATTGTCCACCGACGCCACCATCCCGCTCAGGTCACTGATCGGTCAGCCGGCCCTGCTCGAATTGCTGACGGCCATGCCGGCCATGAAATGGCGCCCCATCCACGGCCACATCACCTCGGCACGGCTGGCGGGCGCCGACGGCGGCTTCGCGCGCTACGTCCTTTTCATCGAACCGTGGTCAGCATTCATGGCGTATGGCCGTGACAGCCGGATCTTTCAGGACAAGACTATTTTCGACATACTCGACGCCGTGTTCCAGGGCTGGCCGAGCCTGGGAAAACTGGTGCCAGCATGGCGCTACGATATTGCCGAGCGCGGCGTTTATCCTGTCCGTTCACTCACTTGCCAATATCAAGAATCGAACCTGGCTTTCGCCGAGCGCCTGATGCACGAGGAAGGTATGTTCTATTTTTTTGAACACACTGCCGCTCGTGACAGCGACCATCTGGGCAGCCATACCCTGGTCATCGCCGACCACAACGGCAGCTTCCAACCAAACATGCAGGCCGAGGTGCGCTTTACGCGCCCCGGCGCGGTCATGCGTGAAGACAGCATCGACCGCTGGCAGACGATGTTCCGCTCCGTTGTCGGGGAAGTTGCCATCAGCAGTTGGGATTACCGTTCCCGCGGCAGCCGTCCGGTCAATGCCAGCGCGGAACCGGTTGACGGTGTGCACCGGCTGGTGAGCAACGATGCCGCCGGCGCCTATGCCTACCCAACGTCGGCACACGGGCAGCGCATCGCCGACAGGCATCTTCAAGCGTTGTCGGTGGCGCGCGAAACCTACAACGGCGCCGGTACCGTGCGTACCTCCGCTCCCGGCTCGACATTCACGCTGCGCGATCATGCCGACTTTGACCAGGCCGACGACGACGAAGCGCGCACCTTTTTGATCATGCGGGTGCAGCACCTGGCGCACAACAATCTTAGTGCGGAGCTGCAGTCGACGATCACGCGAGCGCTGGGACCGAGCCCGGTTGCGCCGGCCGATGCCGCGAGAACCGCCATCGGCGACCGGCCACTTTATCGGAACCAGATCGACGCCATCCGCAGCGCCGTGCCTTACCGCAGCAGCAACGTCGACGGCCACGGCGTTCGCTTGCACCCGCGCCCCACTGTGATCGGGCAACAAACGGCGATCGTCGTCGGTCCGCCCGGGGCAGTCACCCATACCGACCGCGACCACCGCATCAAGGTTCAGTTCCATTGGCAGCGCAATGGCGGCAACGACGACCTCAGCCACAGCCGGCTGAACCATCCGGCGCCGGATGGCCACACCGGCGCGCCGGCCGATGATCGTGCCGGTACCTGGGTGCGCATCGCCACGCCGCTGGCGCCGGTTGCCGGCGCCAATTGGGGCGCTGTTGCCGTGCCGCGGGTGGGCAGCGAAGTCCTGGTCGATTTCATCGAGGGCAATATCGACCGCCCGGTCGTCATTGGCAGCCTGTACAACGGCAACGGCCAGGCCGACGCGCAGTACAACCAGCGCTCGCTCGGCGCCGGCGTCGCCACTGGCAACGCGCCAGCCTGGTTTCCCGGCGTGAGCGGCGCGCACGCGCATCCCGCGACGCTATCGGGCATCAAGACGCAGGCAATGAGCACCAGCCAGAATGGCGGCGGCGCCTACAACCAGCTGGTGTTCGACGACAGCGTCGGCCAGGCGCGCGTCGCGCTGCAAAGCCATGCCAGTGCGCACAGCGGCACGGCCGAGCTGAATCTCGGTACGCTGCGCCATCAAACCGACAATCAGCGGCTCGACCCGGTTGGCTTCGGCGCCGAGCTCAAGACGGCGCGCAGCGCGGCCCTGCGCGCCGGCTGCGGATTGCTGCTTTCTACCGATACGCGCCAGGGCGCCAGCGGCGGTCAGCTGGACTCGCGCGAAGCATTGGCGCAAGTCGAGCGCAGCCATCAACTCCAAATGGCCATGGCCAGCACGGCGCAAAAGCACAATGCGGCACTGAAAGACGAGCAGGGGCAAGCTGAACCCGCGCCGGAGAAACTGCTCGCGGTCAGCGCGATAGCGGCCAGCGTTGACGCTCTCAAGGGCGTTGAAGAAAAGGTCACCGCCTATTCCGAGCCCCAGCTGCAACTGTCGAGCGCGGCTGGGATCGCCGCTACGACGCCCGCTGATGCGTTTGTCGCCGCCGGCAACACCAGCAGCATCACTGCCGGGCAAGACATTAACCTTGCGGCGCAAGGCGGCAGCTTCTACGCCATCAAGGCTGGAATCAGCTTGTTCACGTATGGCAAGGCCAGCGCGAAGGATAAGCCGAACCAGGAAACCGGAATCAAGCTGCACGCCGCGAGCGGCAAAGTGAGCAGCCAAAGTCAATCGGATGAAACGCGCATCACGGCCGACAAGACGATCAGCGTTGCCAGCATCACGAAAACCGTTACCGCCGCGGCGAAAGACCATGTGCTGATGACTGCGCAGGGCGCCTACCTCAAGATTGAGGGTGGAAACATCATGCTTCATGCGCCGGGCAAGGTCGAGTTCAAGGCGACCGCAAAAGAACTCGGCGGTCCGGCCAATGGAAACATCGCTGCGCTGGCCTTGCCGAAGAACAAAGACCTCTACAACGAAGCTTTTGTCGTAGTCAACGAGGAAACAAAAGAACCGATGGCCCACGTCCGGTACCGATTGGAATCTGCAAGCGGGGTCAAGATCGAAGGAATCACCGATTCTCTGGGGCGAACGCAGCGTATTTTCACGTCGAAGAGCGAGATGCTTACATTGCATCTGCCTGACGATGAGTGATGCCGCATCTATCGCGCGTCTCTAACCTTCCAAGAACGAGGCCTGCATGAGCACACAACCGCCCCCTGTCGCGTCCGCACTCACGACGACGCCGAACAACACCTATGTCGAAGTCGCTCACACGCTGATGAACGGTGTTCTGGTCTACCGGCCGGACGACAATTCATTCATAGCGCTGTACCCCGACGAATGGCTGATATGCCGGGCAGACGGGCATGGGAACCAGACCGCTATTGAAGAGCTACAAGAAGCCAACCGTGACGTCACAGAAAAGTCCTTAAAACTGCAACATCTGCTGCAACAGCCGAACTCCGCTAAGCGCGATATCGCCCAAGCGAAAGCAGAGCTCGATGTCGCACTGAACATATTATCGATAAAAAGCGATGCCGCGAAAAAACGTGTAGCAGCGATTAAGAGTCAGAAAACGGACGCTAATAAATTAGTCGAGCTATTGCCACTGACCTTGAAGCGAATTGGCGGAAGAACCCACACTCCGGTTTATGTTAGCGGCGAACGACTGAGAACTGCATTGGCCGACAGGCGGGTCTATATGGTCGAGGGCCCCGCTGAACGAAAAAAACATCCCAAGGAAAAGCTCTTCAACGGGACCACATTGAACGCGGATCAAGTTCGAAAACGAATTTCGGACCAAGTACAAGACAAGGCGAAGTTCGAGAAAAAATGGAAACTGGCGCCGAAGGATGCCGATCAGTTCAGCGGTATTTTCACAGACTGGGCCAAGGTCATGGGCACAACCGTGACAGCGTTTTTGGAACGTGAGCAAAAGGAAATTATCGAGGGGATCATCAAAGCCGACAATCTTGATCCCAAGAATCCGTACAGAACAATCGACATGAAGCCGGAGGCCCAGTTCATGCGCTGGTCGGCCGGCGCAGGCGCCGAAGCAACCTTCACGCCATTCCAAGGCAGCCTTTATGACGCACGCGACAGAAACTGGGGACAACGCTTCAAACGCGCCGCGAAGTCGGCGCAGTTTGGCATCAAGGCAAATGCCGAGGCATCGTTTGCGGTCGGTGAAGCCAAGGTTGAAACGACTCTCTACATGCCCCACGCCGCAGGTTGGCATCTGGATCCGACATTTGTAGGTCAACCGTTCGATTTCGGCTATTTTCGCTTTCGCGCCGACCTGACGCTTTACGCGCTCGCAGGCGCGAGCGTCGCGATGGAAGCTGGTGCCGCCCTGTTGATCACCGGCGACAAGCAGGGGGTGCACGGTACGCCACGCAACTAGACGGGTGCGAAAGCGAAGATCGGAGCGAAGGGAGAAGCAAAAGTATTCGCGGGCCTAAAGGAAGGGATTGATTTGGCTGGCGCTTTGCAATGGCTAAACCCGGAAGGGTTCATTGACCCGAAAACTCCCAAAAAAGCCGATGCCAGCAAGGCCATTGCCGCCTACACGGACGTTGCTAGTGTCAGCGCGGGTGTCGCTCTGATTCAAGGCCTAGCAGCGACGTTGGGCTTCGAATGCGATTACCGCCAGGGAAATTTCGTGGTCGCCGCCAAAGCCGGGGCATGCCTAGGTTTGGGTGGCTCGGGAAGCGTTGCAGGCAAGGTGGGCGCTGCACAAATTGGCCAATTTTTCATGTGCATCGCTCATCAGCTGAAGCAAGCAGACTATAAGAAAATGAGTGGATTAATGAAATTGCAAGCGTTCGATACGCTCAATCAGATCTATTACCTTGTTGTCGCAGCTGAACGGCCGCTTGAAAGTTTCGCTGGCGCTAACGCGTTGGAGATCGCGAGGCAGTTTGCAAATGTAAGCCGCTCTATACATCAAGGTGGGGAACAATTCATTCGACAGGTAGAGAAGCAACTGCGATTCGGATGGGGATGGTACTCCTACATGCCGCCAGAATCGCGTGGTGCAATGATAAGAACTGTTATTGATGCCTTCAAGCAGAATGAACAAGGCGGAAATTACGATTTGCGTCAGTTGGCCGCTTATGCCATCAATGAGTTGCTTGCGACCACCCAATCTATCCGGCACTTAGACAACACTTTAGACAGAATAACCGCAGCATTAGGGGAACAGCCAGGGCGCAACCAAGGTGTGCAAATGATCAGCGCAATTGTCGAAGGAACGGCATTTTCGGCTTGCATTAATCGATGCGAAATGCAACTCGCAAGCGCAACGCCTCTGCTGGGCCGGCCATTTCTTCGTAATGACGAGCCGGCCTTCCAACGCGCACAGTTACCTTTGCATCATTCCGGCTATCCACTCGCCTAACGCGCAATGGGTACAGCGCTAACAACACAGCGAAAGTTGTCAACCAGATGGCTTGAATAGCCTGGAAATGGGACCGTAACCCTTTTGTCGTAACTAACTCCGTTTGGATAAGTATCTTCAAGCGGCTGCGGCAGCCGTTTTTCCCGCATAAAAACCATTGCCGCGATTTCGGCCCTTCCCCCAACGCTACCACGCTGCACTTTTCGGATGCCCGTATCGGGGCCTGTGGGATTTCTCTGTGGTGATACCTTGTAGTAATTTTCAACAAACCAGTCATTTACCCACTCGCCGGTGTTCTCCGACATGCCATATAGACCAGCGCGGTTCGGTGGAAAACTACCGACATCAGGCAAGGGCGGTTCCTTTTCACCGTGCTGCCATTCGCGCGGGAAATTTCTTGGCCTTTCGATCTTGCCGTTATCGGTCGCGAACAGCACTTTCCTCCCACCCGACCTAGCCGCATACTCCCACTGCGCCTCGGTTGGCAAATCGAACCGACGATTGGTTAGTTCCTTAAGCCATTGGCAGTACGCCTTGGCGCCGTGCCAGCTTACGCCGGCTGGACGATTTGGCGCCCGTGCCAATATCCCAAAAGGGTCCATGTCGATTCGTTCATTACCCGAAGCGTCGGTAAAAGTGTCAAAATCGTCATACGTTACCTTGTACGCCATCATCGAAAATGCGTCTAACGTCACTTTGTGAACAGGCCGTGAATCCGCCTCAATATCGTAAGGAGCGCCAGAGTCAGTGCCCCAATCCCCCATCACGAAGGTTCCACCTTTAAAGGCGCGAAGAGTGCGCTGCACCTTGTCTAATAACGTCTTCACTCGACGGGACGAATCCGAATCTGCCGCTGGCATAGCCACTGGTGCGCCCGTTTCACCACTCGACGCTGCTGTATGCACAATCGCGGACAGGAAAATTGGGGCGACGAATTTAAGTGTCTGCATTTGGTCAAAACCTTTCATAGCTGCGGAGGCCAGCTGGCGGCCTATGCGTGGTTCTGATGCGCAGGGCAGGCTGGTTATGACTGGACAAAAGACACATTAAATCGTGTCGTCGCTCTACTGCGATGACGCAGCGCAAGACTCCTGCTTAAGAAAGGCCCTTCCAACTATTACTATTACCCGAACCTCCTAAGCTCACGATGGCTGTCTTACGTCAATTCTTCACTGCTGCTGGCAAGCAACAATCGATCTGTCTTTTAATGGAGGGTCGACATGAATAGCGAAGAAGAGAGCCTGATGTTCACGGTGGATGGAGCTATACAAGGATTCCACATTGCTCCCGCCGTTGCGAATTTGTTTTCAGTTATTCAGACAAACAAGAATTTTAATGAAGCAATTTCTGAACTAACGGATACATCCGGTGCTATGTCGAACTCGACAAGAGCGGCTATGTACGACGGCGAGTATGTTGAACATATCGCGTTGCTGATCAATGGCAAACTTGCTATTGGTACATTTGAGTGGTTGCGGGACCTAGAGGTCGGTGACGATGTGACACTTGTCGTCACGACTATTAGCGATGGGCCTCTATTGGTACATGCGATTCTTCGAAAGAATGATCAGCTCCTTTGGACTCCCCATTCCGTCGCTCACACTTGCGAAGGGTTGAAAATCCAAAGCATTAAAATGGGCGATACAGGCTTGGTGTTTTCATGGTCGATGTTCGGTCTCTTTTCCATGATAAGCGAAAGCAGTGGTCCGCATGGACAACAGTTGTTTTGGATAATCGTCGGATCGATAGCAATGATCGCATTTGTAATGACCATGAGTCTAAGAGACATAAACCATTTAGGCGAGAAAGCCGAAAACATTTTTTGTGCGCTCGGCGTTCCAAAGTGGGAACGATTTCGAATAAAGCCATTCTCAATTAGCAACGTACATACTCAATCGGACCCGAATTGGTTAAGAAAGGGGTATATATTTAAATTTGCCGATGCCATGGCGGCGCATAAGAAGAAATACAACTTGCAATAAGACTGTCCCACGTGTCACTCGCCGCGATGAGCTAAGACTTCAAGGTTTCGCCGATCAGCTTCAGCCCTGGCGGCAGCGTTTCGCCCAGCACGCGCCGTTCGGTCGCCTCGTCCAGCGCCACTACTTCTTCCACCATGCGGATCCAGATGGCCGGCGCGGCGACCTGGCGCAGGCGCGCGGCGATGGTCTCGCGCAGCGCCAGAGGCAGGTCGCGCGCGCGGTCGCCCGTCATGCGCGCGAGGTAGGCGGCGGCGAATGCGGCCGGCTCGAGGCGACGCCAGTCGAGTGCGAGGATGGCGTCCAGCCAGGTGGCGACGACATCGGCCGGCACCAGGTCGTCGAGATTGCCGTAGAACGGCTGGCGCGCGCCGATGCGGCCCAGCGCCCACAAGGTGAGGGCGTCGTTCGCCTTGCCCAGGCGCGCCAGCAGCCACTCGCCGATTTCCACCTTGAAGGCCGGCGGTATGCGCTCGAGCGAGGCGCCCAGACGCAGCATGTCGTCGTCGCTGCCGCGCACCAGCGCGCCGGTGTCGTCATCGCCGCCCTCATTGATTTGCAGGTTGGCGGCGAAGTCGTCGAGCAGGCGCCGCTGCTGCTCCGCATCGAGGCCGCCAGCCACGCGCCGCCACAAGGTCCACCATTCGGCCTGCACCTGCTTGTCGGCGCCGTGCGCCACGCCGGCTTCGAACAAGGTCCACAGCTGCTGTAGCCGCCAGTCGTCGAGCGCGAAGCCGAAGCCGGGACGCAGGCAGAAGCCGGCCAGGTTCAGCCACAGGCGTTCGTGTTCGGGCGAGCGGCGCCGCGCCTTGGCACGCAGCCATAAGGCGTCGAACAACTGGCGCAGCAGCGGCGTGCTCCAATTGGCGCGCTCGCCCAGCACCTGTTCGAGCTGCGCGCGCAGCTGCTTCACTTCCTTGGCCGGAACCTGCTGCGCCTTGGCGCCGAAGATGCGCTCGATGTTCGGCAGCGCCAGCGCCAGACGTGCCGCGGCGCCGCCGTCGTCCAATGCTTCATCGCCCACGTCATCGTGTTGGCGCAGGTCGAACTCGAGCAGCCAGCGTTCTGCCGCATCGTCGACGCTAACGCAGTGCATCTCGAGCGTGCCCACTTCGGTCAGCGCACTTGCCAGCTGCACCGGCACTTCGCGGCGCGTGCGTCCAGGCGCCCGCAGCACCATCGCAATGGGCGGCAGGCGGGCGAAGTCGCCATCGTCAAGGTCGACCAGTTCACCCAGCGCGAATGGCGCGCGGCCGGCAGCGTCGGCATTTGATGTGAACAAGTGGAAGCGTACCGGTTCGCCGACACGCAGCGCGAAGTTTTGGGCGTCGAGGCGCAGTTCGTGGCCCGCTTCACTCCCGCGCGGAAGGATGCAGATGGCGCGCCGGGCGCCGCGCTTGCCTTCGTCGAGCAGCAGGAAATAGCTGCGCGCGGCGCCGCCGCCGATCTTCGGCGTGCCGCTGACGCCGGCCAGCGCGTACGCCACCGCGCCGCGCGCCACGGCGACATCCGGATCGTCGTTGTGCAGCACCCGCAGCGGCGCGCCGCGCCATGCGCCGAGGGTTTGCTCGAGCCGCTCGGCCAATGCGCTGGCGCGAAATACGCCGCCGTTGAGCAGCAAGGTGTCAGGCACCGGAGCTGCGCCGGCAGTGGCCTCGCGCACCGCGTCGGCATGCCGGCGCAGGAAGTCGGCGACGTGGCGCGTGATGGCCGGGTCGCGCGCGTACGGCAGGCCGAATTCGACGATGCCGGCGCGCCGCTGCAGCAGCGGCGCGCCGGCATCGACCTGCGGCAGGAAGCCGTCGACGATCAGCCGCTCGACTTCTTCGCGCGTCAATGTGGCCGAGCGCGCGCCACCGATCAGCCGCGCGCCGGCGCCCAGCAGCGTGACGTTGACCTGGTCCGGCGCATCGGCGGCCAGCAGCTGTTCCTTGGCGGCGCGGCAGCGCTCCACCAGCTGCGACAGGCGGCTGGCCGACAGGCGCCCGGCGCTGTCGCCGGCGAGCCGCGATTCGGCCAGGTGCGCCAGCGCCGTGTCCATGTTGTCGCCGCCCAGCATGAGGTGGTTGCCGACGCCGATGCGGGTAACACTGGCATGCCCATCGCGCAGTTCGACCTTGATGAGGCTGAGGTCCGTGGTGCCGCCGCCGACGTCGCACACCAGCACCAGGCGCGTGCCGGCCAGCTCGCTGGCCAGCGTGGCGCGGTGGCGCTGCAGCCAGTCGTAGAACACTGCCTGCGGCTCTTCCAGCAGCCGCAGCGCGGGCAGGCCAGCCGCGCGCGCTGCCGCCAGCGTGAGGGCGCGCGCCGCTTCGTCGAACGAGGCGGGCACGGTCAGCACCAGGTCCTGCTGCTCGAGCGGATCGTCGGGGAAGCGATGGTTCCAGGCCGACCTCAGGTGGCGCAGGTAACTGGCGCTGGCGTCGACCGGCGACACCTTCGGCACGTCCGGCGCGCTACCCCACGGCAGGATCGACGCCATGCGGTCGACGCCCGCATGCGACAGCCAGCTCTTGGCGCTGGCCACCAGGCGCCCCGGCACCTGCGCGCCGAGCTTGCGCGCCAGTGTGCCCACTACCATCGGCTCCGCGGCTGCCCACGGCAGCTGCAGGTCGGCGTCGGCCAGCTCGCCCGCGCCGGCCTGGTAGCGCACCGATGGCAGCAGCGGCAGCGCCGCCACTTCGCCTGGCGCGATCAGCTGATCGACATCGAACAGCGTCACCGGCCCGGCCTGCCCATCGGCGCCCAACGCGGCGTAGGCGAGCACGGTGTTGCTGGTGCCCAGATCGATGCCGACGGCGTACCTGGCCACGCGCGCCGCCACTAGCCGTTGCTGCGCACGTCGAACTCGATCTTCCAGCGGCCGTCCCCGTTGACGGCAGCAGCGGTCAGTTCGAGCGTGCCGGTGTCGGTGGCGACCGCGCGCAGGCGCACCTGTACGACGTCGCCGTCGCTGCGCCCTTCAGGCGGCAAGGTGGCGCGGATTTCGCCGAGCTCCTGCAGCTCGTCAGGCTGCCAGAAGTCGAGCAGGTCGCCAAGCTGGTCCTGGCGCCGCACCGACGAGCCGAAAAAGCGCAGCTGGATCGGTTCGCCGACGACCAGCCCGAATTGCTGGCTTTGCAGCTCGGCCTCGGCGCCTTCCTCCATGCCGAACGGCGCCACGCACAGCGCCTGCATCGGCGGCTCCATGCCGGGTATGGCCGGCATCGCCGACTCGATGGCGACATAGTACGCGCGCGCCGTGCCGCCGCGGATGCGTACACCGTGGCCGCGCCGCACGTAGCCGTAGTAGGCGGCGCCGCGCGCCACCGCCAAATCGAGGTCGGCGCCTGCCAGTGCGCGCGCCGGCGCAGCGCCTTCGGCCGTCAGCCAGCCGTTCAGCGTGGCCAGCGTGCGCTCGGCCAGCAGGGTCGACTTGAACACGCCGCCGTTGAACAGCACCGCGCTCGGATGCAGGAAAGTGGCGTCGGGCGCGTTGGTTCGCACGAAGCCTGCCAGTTCGGTCGTCGCGTCGCGCTGTCGGCCAAGCAGCGCGGCCAGGTGGCGCGTCACGCCGGCGTCCTGCGCATACGGCAGGCCGACTTGCGTCAGGCCGCCGCGCACACGCGTGGCCGGCCGGGTCGACGCCGGCACGTCCGGGAAGAAGCCTTCGACGATGGTGGTGCGCACCTCGTCGGCGGTCAGTTCGGTGCGGATTGCGCCGCCGATCAGCTTCGAGCCGCGGCTCGGCACGACGATCGGCTGCGCCGTCAGTTCGGCGTCACCGAGCAGGCGCTCCTTGGCGGTGCGGCAGGCGTAGCCGAGCGCGCGCATCTGCCACGCGTCGAGCGTGGTGCCGGCGGCGGCCAGCTTGCGCGCCACCAGGTGCGCCAAGGTCAGGTCCATGTTGTCGCCGCCGAGCAGGATATGGTCGCCCACCGCGATGCGGTGCAGCTCCAGCTTGCCCTCGTGTTCGAGCACGGCGATCAGCGAAAAGTCGCTGGTGCCGCCGCCGACGTCGACCACCAGGATGATGTCGCCCGGCTGGACGTCGCGGCGCCAGTTGCCGCCGCTGTTCTGGATCCAGTTATACAGCGCGGCCTGCGGCTCCTCGAGCAGCGTCAGTTCCTGGTAGCCGGCGGCCTTGGCCGCTTCCACCGTCAACTCGCGCGCGGCGGGGTCGAACGAGGCCGGGATCGTCACCGTGATGTCCTGCTGCTGGAAGGGCGCCTCGCGATGGGCGTGGTCCCAGGCCTGGCGCAGGTGCGTCAGGTAGCGGGTCGACGCCTCCAGCGGCGAGACGCGCTGCACTTCCGGCGGCGCGTCGCTCGGCAGGATGGCGCCGCGGCGATCGGCGCCGGCGTGGCCCAGCCAGCTTTTCGCGCTCGACACCAGCCGGATCGGCGTGGTGGCGCCGCGCGCGCGCGCCATTTCGCCGACGACGAAATCGGCCGGCGACGGCCACGGCAAATCGAGTTCGCCTGGCGCCAGTTCGTCGGCGTGCGGCAGGTACAGGAACGACGGCAGCAGCCCGGACGACTCGACCGTGCCTGGTGCGCTCAGCTGAGGTATCTCCAGCACGCCGTGGCGCGTGGCTTCGCCGTCGCTGGCCTCGAGGTCGACGTAGGCCAGCGCGCAGTGCGTGGTGCCGAGGTCAATGCCGATCGAATAGCGTGGCGCGTTCATAGTTCCACCTCGGCCTGCGCCAGCACGGTGGCGTCGTGGCCGCTCGCCAGCTTCGGCAGGCGCACGTCGGTGACGCGCCAGCCGCGGTGACTGAGGTTGCCCTTGAACGGCGCGCTGCCGACGACGTTGCCGGTCAGACGGATGGCGCCGGCGTCGAAGCCGGCGTCGATGATGACGCGGCTGCCCTCCGCTTCGGTGCGCACCGGCGCGATGGTGAAGTGCTCGCGCAGCACCTTGCGGCAGCCTTCGTGGACGATGCGGGCGGCCGCGCCGATGTCGGCGTCGGCATAGCTGGCCAGGTTTTCTTCGGTGAAGTCGATCAGGCGCGCGTCGCGCTGCAACAGCGCCAGCAACTGCAGCGCGGCGTCGGGGGTGGCTACGCGCAGCGGCGCCGGCGCGGGCGCCGCTGCGACTGGCGCCACTGGCGCAGCCGGCGCGGCGGGCGCTTCGTCACGCTTCAGGCGATCCACGCGCGCGGCCACAGCCGCGTTCGAGAGGACGCTGAAGAACACGCCGAAGGCAAGCGGAATACGTTGCAGCAGAGATGGCTGCGAAGTCGGGTGGTCCGGTGTTGCGTTGTTCATTTCTTGTTGCTCCTGGATCGTTAGGCATCGGCCGATTCACGGACCGCGGCGGCGCGCGCGTCTTGTCGTGTCGGAGGTCCATCGCCGGCTGGAAGCGGAATGGCTACTCGGGATGCTGCGTTGCAGTATAAATCATTGATACCGCCGGTGCAGTTCGGATACTAATTGCGAAACGGAGCGGCTCCGATGTGGACGAGTTTTTCCAGAGCGCAGATAGCGACTGATGTTCCGCAGTAAAAGCGCCGGCACGCCAACCGGGTTCCAACGCCCACCGAACTGCGCGGCGCCAGCGCACAATTTATCCAGTGCAAATCTGCGTTGCGAGATGCGCCAAAACCTCACGCAACGCCGCCGCTGCCGATCGCATTCAATACTTGGCGCACTGCATTGGCGCCCGGCTCGGTGTCTAAGAAGTCCATTGGCGCCACGTCGTGGAAAGCGCGATTTGGCGTACGCAGCCATTCCTTGGCGGCCTCGTCATTTTCGAACACATCGCTGGCCATGGCAGCCAGATCGGCCAGACGCCAGATTCGTCCCGACGCCGCTGCATCGAGGTTGGCGCGCTTCTTGACGAGGGTATGGGCCGTGGTTTCGGGCAGGCCAACGATGCCGCGAATCCGGTTGGTCGGCACCTCAAAGTACGCGCACGTGTCATTGATGACGCTGGCTGGCAACCCGGCTCTAATGGCATCTATCGCGCGGTACCGGTCCGCAACAACATCGAGCAAGATGACTTCGAATAAGTTCGCTTTGGTGGCGACAGCGTTTTTTAGGAGGATCTCGCTTGGCATTGCAGCTCTCTCTATCCCATCAACGACTTCCGTTCTGAAGTTCAGAATACGCCGTTCAGGAGGAAGATTCAATGCTCCACCGGGCAGATTTGAGCGAAGTTGACCTGTGCTAGGCAACTCGCAAAGCCCCGTTCACCTGCAGCAGCTGGACTTTCCCCTCGGCCCAATTGATCCGCAGGCCGCGCGCCATTTCTGCCGAGCTGGCCATGACCGCGGCAGTCAGCGCGTACGCCATGTTCCTGCCGTTCTGCTTGGCCATGTACAGGGCCTGGTCGGCCATCAGCACGACTTCCTCCCATTTCATTTCGCGGTCGGACAGGTCCAGCCTCAGCCGGCAGATGCCGACCGACACGGTGACTTCGACCGCCACGCCATCGATGACGATCGGCTTGGCCGAGATGGCGCCAAGGATTCTTGCGGCGATCCCGGCGGCCTCGCTGGCATGGGCGGCCGGCAGCAGCGCCATGAATTCCTCCCCGCCCCAGCGGACAATGACATCGTCGCTGCGAAACAGCGCAGTCAGGCGCGCCGCGGTCGATTGCAGCACCTGGTCGCCGACCGCGTGGCCATAGGTATCGTTGAGCCGCTTGAAGTGGTCGATATCCATCAACATGACCAAGCCGCGTCCCACCGGCGAGTGATAATCGGCCTGGCTCGGCGCCGGGCCGCCAACATAATTTTCGACATAACGGCGATTAAACAGCCCGGTCAGGGAATCGCGATTACTTGTGGTGTAGAGCAGGCGATTGCTCGTTTCCAGAAGCCGGCTGCTGACGCGCAGGCGCTTATATAAAAACAGCATCCCGATCATGCCGGATGCCGAAAGCAGCGCCGCGATGAGCCAGACATTGCGCTGTGCGCGGTCATTCAACGCCTCCAGCGTTTTTACTTCACTCAGTCTGGACAGCGAGGCGATTTTGCCTTTCGCTTTCTCGTCTTCTTTGGCGCGATACAGCGCTTCCGCCGATTCCAGCTGCTGGTGCAGCGCGCCGGCCTGGACGGCTCCGTCGACGTCGCCGGCGTGGGCCAGGACGGAGGCGTAGCGCGGCAAGTAGGCGAGCAGCTGATCGCGCTTGAGCTTCGATGCAAACAGGCGCTCTACCTCCGCTTTGCCCTCGGCGACTTTGCCGGAATAGATGGTCGCCAATGCGTGATTGAAATGGGCGCGTCCTGCCAATTGCGCATCGGCCAACACGGATTCGAGGCCAAGCGCCTCTTCGGACAATGCCGCCGCTTCAGCGTAACGTTTGCTCTTTAATTGCAGGGCGGCGTACTGCACCAGGGTGCGGCCGAGACTCTCGACCAGGCCCAATTCGCGCATCAGCCGGATGCGTTCGGCCATGGCGTCGCTGGCGCGCGTCGTCAGTCCCGCCGCCGAGGCCACCGTATATTCCGTGTCCTTGGCGCGTACCAGCCGCTCTCGATACGGCGAACGCGCGCCAATCAGCAGCAGCCGGTCCACGGCCGCCAGCGCGAGCGGGATGTCGTGTGCGGTAACCGCGACGGCCGCCTGCATCTTTAATACCATGAACACCAGCGCATCGTCGCCGCTGGTGCGCGCCACGCGAAACGCCTCATCCACCGCGATGAGTGCCGCGCCATACTGATGCTCTTCCGATTCCGCTTGTGCTGTCGCTAACAGTGATTTGATTCGTGCGGTGGCGCTGATGTTGGACGGCGAGAATTGGCCGGCACGCCGCACAAACCCATACGCGGCGGCGATTTTTCCCATCCCCCAGTTGCCGTAGACTTGAGAAAGCAGGCCAAGGCACTCGATGCTTTTATCGTGCGTCTGCTTGCCTAGCGCTTCGAGCAACTTGGCATCCTGCAGCGCGCCGCCCGGATCGCCCGCGTAGAATTTTGCGGAGCTTAGCTGCTCGTAGACGACGGCCTGGTGGCGCACCGACAGCGGCGCGTGGGCCGCCTGGATCTTGGCAAGGGTGTAGAGCGCTTCGCGCGGGGCGAGGTAGGCCCGTTCGGTGACAGCGGAAAGTTCACTTTCCAGCGCCGGCAGCGACGAGGCGGTCGCGGACAGAAACGCGCCGGCATACGCCACGGTTGCAACGCAAACTTTGAACCACGCTGGCCGCGGCATACAACCTCGAAGGGCACAATTATTCGACTATTATATCCTTACGGCAACTATTTAAGTCGTGTATTTCGCTCAGCTGTGGACAATAGCGACGCTACGTGGGGCCTTGCACGGTCTGCATTGCCGAAGACGGGCGCGTGGAGTGCATGGGTGAATAGCGCGGTCCAGTTCAGCTTGGCCGAGTATTTTCTTGCATCTAACGCCATGTCGGCGAAGTTGAAAGTGCCGCTTTGCACGTGCGACCGGACAGGAAAGATGTAGCAGGCGAGGCCACGCAGCCGTGGCGTCACGCGGATGCAACGTACCCGGCCGAGTGCAATCGGTCCAAGCAGCGCAAGCATCGCAGTCATCATAAAAAAAAGTTCCATGCCAATCTCCAGTCCAATAAATCCAGGATAGTGAGTTAGGCAAGCCAGGTCCGTGCGGTACAGCGCATACCGTCGGGCGATTGCAGCGACGGGGCACAAGCGTTGCTGTGATCCGACAATTCGTCGTCTACCTTATTGGGTCACTGCGTCCCCGCCGCGCAATTGCTCGACCGCGAGGTCGAGAAAGGCGCGCACCTTGCGTGCATCGTGACGACCTTCGTGATGCATGACGTGAACTGGAACCACGTCAGTCTGATGTGTATCCAGGACCTCGACCAGTCTGCCGTCCGACAGGTGGGGCGCGACCATATACGACAACAGGCACGTAATACCAAAGCCATCGACGGCCGCGATAATCGCTGCGCCATTTGACAGCATGGTCAGCTTCGGCGCCGCGCGGACGACCGTTAACGCGTCGCCATTGGCAAACCGCCAGTTTGGCGAAGGCGTGACGCCATTGGCCGAGATGATTATGTGATGCTGCAAATCGTCCGGGACGGCGGGCGTTCCATGTTCTTTCAAATACGCCGGCGCCGCGCAAACGACGCGGCGGACATGTCCCACGCGGATGGCCTGGTAACTGGAATCCTGCAGTTGGCCGATGCGAACGGCGACATCGACACCTTCATCGAGCATGTTGACAACGCGGTCGTTGAACCTGCATTCCACCTCGGCCTCGGGATAGGCGCGCAGATATTTGAGCACGATCGGGGTCAGGTACATCTGGCCAAACAGGGCCGGTGCCGTGATGACCAGCCGGCCGCGAACGGCGCCGTGCGCGCCGGACGCTTGATCTTCAATCTCGGCAATATCGGCCAGTACGCGGCGGCAGTCTGCCGCATAGCGCGCCCCGACGTCGGTCACGCGCACGACGCGCGTTGTACGCGTCAACAAGCGAACTCCCATGGATGCTTCCAGCTCGCTGATCGCGCGCGTCACCGCTGGCGGTGAGATCTTCATTTTGCGCCCGGCGGCCGCAAAGCCGCCCTCGTCAACGACGGCGACAAACAGGGCCATTGACTCCAATCGGTCCATATTATTCCTGATCCGTTAATAGTTAATTGCGTTTTGAGCTCATTCCCTTTGACGATGCGCTCAATGATACTGCAATCACTCCTTCGCGAAGACGCTGAAACCAGAAGGAGTTTTAACCCCACCCATTCAATCAATCAGGAGTACATATGTCCCGAATCAAAATGATCGATCGCACCACCGCAGACGCAGAGCAAGCAGAGCTGCTTGACGCCATTCAAGCCCAACTCGGCATGGTGCCCAATTTCCTGAAGGTTTTCGCCAATTCGCCGGTGGCCCTGCGTTCATTTCTTGGCCTGTGTGGCGTTGCCAATGGCGGCGCCCTGGATCACCTGACACGCGAGCGGATCGCATTGGCGCTGGCCCAGCAAAACGGCTGCGACTACTGCGTCGCCGCCCACACCGCGATCGGCCGCAAAACCGGCCTGTCGCCGGAAGAAGTACTGGCCGCCCGTGCCGGCACCAGCGAAGACGCACAAGCCGCCGTCGCCGTGAGGTTTGCGCGCAGCCTGATGGAGAAAACAGGAGCGATCGGCGCGCTGGAACTGGCGGAAGTGCGCGGCGCCGGTTACAGCGACGCCGAAATCGTCGAGATCATCATGCACGTCGGCCTGAACTTCCTGACCAATGTGTTGGGCAAATCGAGCCAGGTCGATATCGATTTTCCAAAAGTCGACCTCAAGCTTGCCGCCTGAAGAAATTCCCGCTTAATCGAATTCGGAGGAGCTGAACATGGGCTACGCATATTCCGACATCGCGTTCACCAGCCAGGTGCGCGATATCCAGACCCAGCAGGGCAGTCGCGAACAATATGCCTTCATGGACCGGATGTCCGAGCGTGGCGATCACCTCGGCGGCCGCGAGCAATCCTTCATCGAGCAAGCGGATCATTTTTTTCAGGCTACCACCAGCGCCTCCGGTTGGCCCTACGTCCAGCATCGCGGCGGGCCAGCCGGATTTTTGAAAGTGATCGACGATAAAACACTCGGCTTTGCCGACTTTGTCGGCAACCGTCAGTACCTCAGCGTCGGCAATCTCAAAACCGACGATCGCATTTCGCTGATCGTGATGGACTACGCCAATCAGCGGCGCCTGAAGATCCTGGGACGCGCACACACGACGGAGGCTGTCGATGCGCCCGAACTTGCCGCGCAGCTTGCCGTGCCCGGCTACCGAGGCCGGGTCGAACGCGTCTTCCTCATCGACGTGGAAGGGTACGATTGGAACTGCCCGCAGCACATTACGCCGCGTTTTACGGAGGCGGAAATCGGCACCATGACCGCGCCGCTGCATATTCAGATCAAGCGCTTGAAAGAGCTGTTTGCCAAACCCGTCAAGACGGACGTGCCGGCAGAACTCGGCGCAGGGCCGCTTGGCCTGAAAATTACCGGTGTCCGCCAGCTCGCAAACAATATCCGCGGGTTTGAACTGCGCGCGGTGAATGGCGATGACCTGCCGGCCGTTTCGGCCGGTGCACACCTGGAAGTACCGGTTCGACTGGCCGATGGCTCCTTGGGCACGCGAACCTATTCAATCTCATCGCATTCCGCCCAGCGCAAATATTATGAATTCGCGGTGCTGCGCCAGGCTGATGGCCGGGGCGGATCGGTCGCCGCATATGACGATTTCCGCTTTGGGATGACGCTCAATTGCGCGCTGCCGGTAAATCAGTTCGTGCTCGACGACAGCGACGCTGCCGCGGTCTTTATCGCCGGCGGCATCGGCATTACGCCGATTCGCAGCATGATGCATGAAGCGAAAAGCAAAAACAAATCGTTCGAGTTGCATTACGCCGTGAAGTCGCGGCAAGACGCGGCTTTTCTCGAACAGCTGGAAGCGGAGTTTGCAGGCCACATCAGCGTCTATGCGGCCGATGAGGGCAAGCGCCTCGATATCAAAGCGCTGCTGCAAAACAAGCATGGCGAGCAGATCTACGTTTGCGGCCCGGAACGTTTGATCGACGCGGTGGTGAACGCCGCAAGTGCGCTATCACTACCGCGCAAGAACGTTCACTTCGAACGATTCTCCGCCAAGGCAGTCGCCACCGGCAAAGCGCCGCTTTTCGTGACGCTGAAACGAAGCGGCGTGCTCGTGAATGTCCCGGCCGACAGCACCATTCTCGAAGCCGTCGAGCGGGAAGGCATCAAGGCCGCTTATTCGTGCCGTACCGGCAATTGCGGAATGTGCGCAGTCAAGGTCCTGGAAGGCGACCCCGATCATCGCGACGAAGCGTTAACTGCGGCACAGCGCAATGAAGACAAGTTGATGTGCATTTGCATTTCACGCAGCAAGGGCGAATCGCTGACGCTGGATCTTTAGATCAGCGGGTTCGGCTGTACTGAAACATCAAGCCGGCCACTGCCACATTCCACAACGCGTGAACGCCGAAAATCGCCATGAGACTTGAGGGGGTTAGCAGCACGTTGCCGAGCAGGAGGAACAACCCTGAACCGAGGCCGCCGACGGCGCCAATTGCTGCGCACCACCGCGCCCCTGTCCAACCTGGCGTTGCCGCGAGAGCGTATGACCAGGCCAGCAAGGCAACGCACATTGCCAGCAGCCCCGCTTTCGTCAACACCTGGATGACCGTCCCAATAATGCGCAGGAAAGCATAGGCAATCTGGACCTCGGAATCCGGCGCCGACGCGAACTTCGCCGCAACTTGAGGAACCACGAAGCCATCGAGGAGCATTGCGGCCACGACCAGGCAGCATCCCAGACCATACGCCGTCAACGCCAGCACTACCGCAGGCCGCTTCAGCCCGAGGACTACGCTGAAGGTGGCAAAGCCCGCCGCGAGCATGGCAAGCATGATTGTCAGCACGCCGTGCACCAGGCCATCGGTGAACTGCAGCTCGGCGATCACTGCGAGCGTCTGCTGAACCGATGACGCCTTGATCGCCACCGGGTGATGCGACAAAGCCAGCAACACTAAACCGGTCGTGCCCCCCCACGGCTAGCGCGGCGCGGCGGCAGGCCGATGCGGACGGGAGGTTGGCTGGCAAATACATGGGATTCCTAGCGTTATCCGTTAGCGGACATAACCCTGGGTTTGTCCGTCAAAAAGGACCATATGATCGAAGAATCGCTCGACCGCAGGAGTCAGCGCACGCGCGCGGCGTTGCAGGCGGCGTTCGTGCAGCTTTTACTTAAAGATGGATACGACGAGTTGAAGATTGGCGCGGTCGCCAAGACCGCCAACGTTGGCCGTTCGACGTTGTACGAGCACTATCGGACCAAGCAGGACCTGTTGCGGGGAACCCTGGACGGGCCGTTTTCAATTCTGGCAGCGTTGGTGGAGCCGGATGGTTCGCTCGACGCCGTCGTCAGCTTGTGAATGCATTTTCGCGAGCATCAGCAGGTTGCGCGAGTTTTGCTGACGTGGCCGACGCGGCCCGTGCTCGGTCAGGCGCTCGCCGCGCTGATCCTTGATCGACTCCAATGCGTGGACGCAAGTCCGACCTTGATCCCTCTGGAAATAGCAGCGCGGCAGATCGCTGACGCGCAATTGGTGCTGGTGGTGTGTTGGGTGCCGGGCCGGCCGGTGTGCGACGTGGACGCTATCGCACAGGCATTGAAGGCGACGGCGCGAGCGCTCGCCGCTGCCGCCCGCCCATGGGAATGACGTGCAAGTGACGTGCACATAGATACATCGTTATGCGCCATAAGGTCGCATCTATGCGACATGCTAGAGCACGGCTACGTTCATAGATAAGATCTTATAATATATAATAACCTATCTATGAACGGAGCAAAAGATGCCGAAGAAACTCTCAGGGTCTGAAGCCTGGCCGACACTCGTGCAGGAACGCCTCACTACGTGGGGTAAATGTATCAACACGCAGCGCCTACGTCAGCGTGTTAATGTCGCCGATTTGTCTGCTCGACTGGGTATCTCCCGTACGACGCTGATTCGACTAGAAAAAGGGGACCCAGGTGCGGGGGCCGGAGCATATTTGACAGCTCTTCTTGCGCTAGGCGTCATCGACCAGGCGGCGCCTGCCCCGCCTGCCGAGCTGTGGCAAGGTGACTATGGCCAGCGTGTCAAGTTGAGCCTGCAGGAAAAGGGAGCCGACGATGATGAGTATTTCTAAGCCAGTCTACGTCTATCTGCAGCGGCCAGATAGCGGCGAGTGGGTCACGGTTGGCCGGTACAAGGCAGGCAGACCCGGAGAAGGTTTCTTTAAATATGCCCCCTCTTACATTGATGCAGGGCTTGCTTGGGGCATTGATCCACGAAACTTACCGTTTTTGCCGGGCACTGACTTGACAGCGCCAAGGTATCAAGGCTTGCATGACGTTTTACGGGATGCATGTCCTGATGCATGGGGGCAGGCTTTGCTGCGCCAAGAACACAATCTTCCAGAAGGTGGTCCGCCGTTGCAGTACTTGCTCAAGGCCAGCAATCTCGACCGCTGGGGGGCGCTCGCCGTGGGTTCGAGCCCCAAGCCTCCGGACGCGAAAATGAACAATCCTGGCCTGCCTCAGCTCAATGACGTGGTTGAAGAATTGGTGGCACTCGCAGCGCGTCGTCCAGCCATTCGGCCAAATGTTCGTGCTCGGCTGGTTCGGACCGCTAGCGTTGGTGGTGCCCGGCCGAAAGCCACAGTGCGCGGCGAGCTGGGTCAGTTTTGGCTGGTTAAGCCGGAAATTGCGACAGACCCAGCCAATATTCCCTTGCTCGAACACGCGGCCCAGCAATGGGGAGCAGCAAGTGGATTGAATTTTGCCAAGACTGTCTATCACCCTGCAGAAAGGGGCTGGAGCGCTGTACGGGTTCTACGGTTTGACAGAACTGACCGGCAGCGACACATGTGCGTGAGTGCCGCGTCCTTGTTGCAGGCCGAATATCCCGGGCTCCTGCAGACGGACCGCTGGAGCTACCCGCGATTGGCAGAAGAGCTGCGCTTGGCAGGTGCACCCGTGGAAGACCGTATCGAACTGTTTGGGCGCATGGTATTTAATGCGGTATGCGGTAACGACGATGACCATGTGCGCAATCACGCAATTGTCTATGACGCTGACGAACGCCGCTGGCGGCTCGCTCCAGCGTTTGACGTCGTACCTAACCCGGTTGAAACACCAATGCGCCTTCAGATGCAGCTATCTCAGGGGCGATTCGACATTACTCGGGACGCGGTGTTGACTGACGCACATCGTTTCGGATTCACGGGCGCACCGGAGGCGATAGCCTATCTCGATGACCTGCTGAAGCGCATCACGGCTGGGTTTGATGGAGCGGCACAATGGCTCGACCATGACTGGAAGCAGGTGCTGCAGGAACGTCTGTCTCACCAAGTTTCAATCCTGAGCCGGGGGCAGTCGACTAACGACAGACAGGGAGTCTAGACGAGCTATCGACGATCGCCATCTCCCCGCCGCGTATTACGCAAACATGCCGTCACCCATCACGTCGACCATCCGCTCGCTCACTCATCGAGCGCTATGTGAGAACGAAATAAAGTCGAAGTTAAACGGATCTCCGGCACTGGACTGACGGGCAAGCCACGCTGAACTTACTCGACCGTCACCGACTTGGCCAGGTTACGCGGCTTGTCGACGTCGGTGCCGCGTGCCAGGGCCGTGTGGTAGGCCAGCAACTGCAGCGCCGCCACGTGCAGGATCGGCGACAGCAGGCCGTAGTGTTCCGGCAAGCGGATCACGTGCACGCCATCGCCCGAGGTGATGCGCGAATCGACATCGGCGAACACATACAGCTGGCCGCCGCGCGCCCGCACTTCCTGCATGTTCGACTTCAATTTTTCCAGCAGCGCGTCGTTAGGCGCGATCGTGACGACCGGCATTTCTTCAGTCACCAGCGCCAGCGGGCCGTGTTTCAGCTCGCCGGCCGGGTAGGCTTCGGCGTGGATGTACGAAATTTCTTTCAGCTTCAGCGCGCCTTCGAGGGCGATCGGGTAGTGGATGCCGCGGCCGAGGAATAGGGCGTTTTCCTTGCGCGCGAAGTCGTCGGCCCAAGCCATGATCTGCGGCTCGAGCGCCAGTACGGCGGCCAGCGCGACCGGCAGGTGGCGCATCTGCTTGAGGTACATTGCTTCTTCGTCGTCGGACAGGCGGCCGTTTACTTGCGCCAGGGTCAAGGTCAGCAAGAACAGCGCGGCCAGCTGAGTGGTGAAAGCCTTGGTCGATGCCACACCGACTTCAACGCCGGCGCGGGTGATGTAAGCAAGCGCACACTCTCGCACCATGGCGCTGGTGGCAACGTTACAGATCGTCAGGGTGTGCTGCATGCCGAGGCTGCGCGCGTGCTTCAGCGCGGCCAAGGTGTCGGCCGTTTCGCCGCTTTGGGTGATGGTGACGACCAAGGTGTTTGGATGCGGCACGCTGTCGCGGTAGCGGTATTCGCTGGCGATCTCGACATTGACGGGCACTTTGGCGACCGACTCGATCCAGTACTTGGCGGTCAGACCCGCGTAGTAACTGGTGCCGCAGGCAAGAATCAGCACGCGGTCGATCTGCTTGAAGACTTTGTAGGCGTTGTCGCCGAACAGCTCCGGCATGATGCCGGTGACGCCTTCGAGCGTGTCGCCGATGACGCGCGGCTGCTCGAAAATTTCCTTCTGCATATAGTGGCGGTACGGGCCGAGCTCGGCGGCGCCGGTGTGGGCGTGCACCGTCTTGACTTCGCGCGTGACCGGACGGCCGTCGATGTCGACGATCCAGTAGCGGCCCAGCTGCAGGTCGACCACGTCGCCTTCTTCCAGGTAGATGATCTGGTCGGTGGTGCCGGCCAGTGCCATCGCGTCGGAGGCGACGAAGTTCTCGCCCTGGCCGACGCCGACGATCAGCGGCGAACCCTGGCGCGCGGCCACCACGCGGTGCGGCTCCTCGCGGCAGAAGACGGCGATGGCGTAGGCGCCGTGCAGGCGCTTGACGGCTTGCTGGACGGTATCGAACAGGTCGCCGTTATACATATGGTCGACCAGGTGGGCGATCACTTCGGTGTCGGTCTGGCTGGTGAACACGTAGCCGAGCGCGGTCAGTTCGGCGCGCAGTTCGTCGTGGTTCTCGATGATGCCGTTGTGGACCAGCGCGATGCGGGCCAGTTCTTCGGTCGGCGAAAAGTGCGGGTGGGCATTGTGCGACAGCGGGGCGCCATGGGTCGCCCAGCGCGTGTGGGCGATGCCGGTGAAGCCTTCCAGGCTGGCGTTGCCCATCTGCGTCTCGAGGTCGGCCACGCGCGAGGTGCTGCGCGAACGCTGCAGCTTGCCGTTGACGTGC
Source organism: Massilia eurypsychrophila (assembly GCF_002760655.1). Taxonomy (GTDB): domain Bacteria; phylum Pseudomonadota; class Gammaproteobacteria; order Burkholderiales; family Burkholderiaceae_D; genus JAFCUW01. The sequence continues at coordinate 311,958 of NZ_PDOC01000001.1, forward strand.
AGCGCCACGCCGCAGGAATCGTACCCTCGGTACTCGAGGCGCTTGAGGCCTTCGATCAGGATCGGGGTGATATTACGCTGCGCTACTGCTCCGACGATGCCGCACATAGTGACCTCATTTGAAAGATTGACAATGGATGTATCCTAGATGAATCTCTTTGAAATTAGCTGTCTAAATCTGGCATAATATGGAATATTATTTCATCACTTAGTCGTCATGAAATTTAATTTCATTTGATGGCGAATATTTAACGGATAATGTATTTTCAGCCATCGATGATAGATTTATGACAATGGATGACGTGGACCGCCGCATCCTGAATGCGCTGCAGCTTGATTCTTCGCATACCAACGCCGAGCTGGCGGAACTGGTGCACGTGTCGCCGCCAACCTGCCTGCGCCGCGTCAAGTTGCTGACCGAGGCCGGCGTCATCGCGCGCCAGGTCGCCATCGTGTCGCCCGACAAGGTCGGCGCGCGGCTCACTGCGATCGTCGAGATCTCGCTCGACGTCCAGGCGGCCGAGCGCATGGACGAGTTCGAATCGCTGGTGGCCGGCGAGGCGGCCGTGCTGCAATGCTACCGCGTGGCGCCGGGCCCGGATTTCGTGCTGATCGTGCAAGTGGCCGACATGCCGGCCTACCATGCGCTGGCGCACCGGCTGTTCGCCACCCACGCCAATGTGCGCAACGTAAAGACCTACTTCTCCACCTTCCGCAGTAAATTCGAGACCCGCATCGCCGTCTGAACGTTGCTCTTGAGCATCATCAATCGATTCCGGGGCGAAATAGCTTCTACTGTCAGCACTGCGCGGCGGCCATCCTGGACGCCTTCCGCAGGCCAGACAGGGGCCGGCAATGGATGCGATGGTGATAAGCGGCTTGAACACTGGCGGGGCGCGGCCTGGGGGCGAACTGGTCAGGCTGTCGGGTGTGCACAAAGTGTATGGCCGCGGCCTGAACGCCGTGCACGCGCTCAACGATATCAACATGCAGGTGGCCAGCGGCGAAATGGTGGCGATCTGCGGCCCGTCCGGCCACGGCAAGACGAGCGTGCTGAACCTGATCGGCATGCTCGAAACGGCCACCGAGGGCAGCGTGGTGGTGGCCAACCTGCTCGTTTCCAAACTGTCCGAACAGGCGCGCGCCGACCTGCGTAGCGAACTGATCGGTTACGTGTTCCAGTCGTTCAGCCTGATTCCGGTGCTGACGGCGCTGGAAAACGTGATGCTGCCGCTGATGCTGCGCGGGCGCGTCGCCGCGCCGGCGCAGGCCGAAGCGCGCGGCTACGGCGCCGAACTGCTGGCCCGGCTCGGCCTCAAGACCCAGACCCATCGCTATCCGGCGCGGCTCGACGCCAGCCAGTGCCAGCGCATCGCCATCGCCCGCGCGCTGCTCACGCAGCCGCGCCTGGTGGTGGCGGACGAGGCCACGTCGCGCCTCGACAACGGCAGCGTCCGCCTCGTCATGGACCTGTTCGCCTCGCTGCAGCGCGACCATGGCACCACCTTCGTCGTCTCGACCCGCGACCAGCGCCAGCTGAGCCGGGCAACGCGCACCTTGCAACTGAACGAGGGGCGGCTGTCGAGCACGCCGTCGGACACGCGCCGCACCCTGCGGGTGCAAGGATGAGCCCGCATCGACTGGCGCTGCGCACCGTAATGCTGGGGCGCCCGCGCAGCGTGCTGACGATCCTGCTGATCGCCGCCTGCCTGTGCCTGCTCGACCTGTTCGGCGGCAACATCGCCAGCAGCCGCGCGCGGCTCGAGCACCAGGCCACGATCGGCGAGCGGCTCGGCCACCTGACCGTCACCCGCGCCGCCGCCGCCGGCAGCACCTCGTTCGCGCCGGCCGAGGCCAAGCGGATCAAGGCGATGATCGAAACGGTGGCCGGCGTGGCGCTGGTGGCGCCGCAGATGAGCGTCTCCGGCATCGCCTCGACTGGCGAGCGCTCGGCGCTGTTTCACGGCGAAGGCATCAGCGGCAAGGGATCGGCCCAGTACGGCAAGCTGGCGCCCGGCCAGGCCAACGGCATCGCGATCAGCAGCGGCCACGCGCGGGCGCTTGGATTGCGCCCCGGCAGCAGCGTGACCCTGACCGGCGCGGCGGCCGACGCGCCGGCCGCACCGGCCAAGGCGGAGGTCGTCGACGTCTTCAGCGTGACCGAGTTCAACAGCAGCGCGCGCTCGCTGCTGATGCCGTTCGACATGGCGCAGAACCTGCTCGACACCGGGCGCACCGAGCGGCTGGTGGTGACCTTGGCCGACCCCAAGCAGCTCGACCCGATGCGCGCGACCTTGCTGCGGCACCTGCGCGGCGCCGGCCTGGCCGTCGACGTCCACACGTGGCACGAACTGTCGCCCAGCTATATCCATCTGCGCAGCGCGTCGGACCTGACGTTCGACAGCGTGGCCGGCATGGTGTTCGCGGTGATTGCGGCCGCGATCGCCGCGACGATCACGATGAACGCGCTCGAGCGCCGGCGCGAAGTGGCGACCTTGCGCGCGCTGGGCATGCACAGCACCGGCGTGTTTTTCATGTTTGCCGCCGAAGCGCTGTGGATGGCCGCGTTTGCGGTCGTGCTCAGCCTGGTGGCGAGCGGGCTGATCGCGTGGGTGGTGAACCGGGCGGCGCTGTCGTACGCCACCCAGCAGGTGCTGAAACACTCGCCGATGCTCGTCGAGCTCGACTTCCACCGGATGATGATGACGGTGGTGACCGTGATGGCGGTGGCGCTGCTGGCAGCGCTGGCGCCGGCCTTCAAGGCCGCGCGCGGCGAAGTGGCCGAAGGCCTGGCCGCCTAGCACCACGCCCGTCATTCAATTGCACCCGTCATCCCCGCTGCGCGAGAACGACGGGTGTGGCTTACTTCTTGATCTTCACCGGCCGCTGCCACGCGTCGATCGTCATCTGCCTGGCGCGCGAGATGGTCAGCTTGCCGGCCGGCGCATCCTTGGTCAGCGTCGTGCCCGCACCCAGGGTCGCGCCTTTGCCCACCGTGACCGGCGCCACCAGCTGGCTGTCGCTGCCGATGAAGGCGTCGTCCTCGATCACCGTGCGGTACTTGTTGACGCCGTCGTAATTGCAGGTAATCGTGCCGGCGCCGATATTGACGCGCGAACCAACCGTTGCATCGCCCACATAGCTCAGGTGGTTGGCCTTGCTGTGCGCGGCAATCGTGCTGTTCTTCACTTCGACGAAGTTACCGATATGGACGTCTTCGGCCAGGTCCGCGCCAGGGCGCAGGCGGGCGTACGGCCCGATCATCGATTTCGGCCCGACCTTGGCGCCTTCGATATGGCAGAACGGCTTGATCTGGGCGCCGGCCGCGATGCTGGCGTTGACGATGACGTTGTGCGCGCCGACGGTCACGCCATCGGCCAGCTCGACGCGCCCTTCGAACACGCAGCCGACATCGATCGTCACGTCGCGTCCGCACACCAGGGTGCCGCGGATGTCGATGCGCGCCGGATCCATCAAGGTCACGCCTTGTTCCAGCAGTACATTTGCCTTGTTCAACTGGTGACGGCGCTCGAGCTCGGCCAGCTGGACCTTGCTGTTGACGCCGGCCACTTCCCATTCGGCCGAGGGATGCGCCGATACCACCGGCACGCCGTCGGCCACCGCCTTGGCGACGATGTCGGTCAGGTAGTACTCGCCCTGGGCATTGTTGTTCGACAGCGAGCCGAGCCATTCTTTCAGCTGGCGCGTCGGCGCGACGATGATGCCGCTGTTGATCTCGCGAATGGCGCGCTCGGCTTCGCTGGCGTCTTTCTCTTCGACGATGCGCACGATATTGCCGCCTTCGCGCACGATGCGGCCCAGCCCGAACGGGTTGGCCTGCTCGACCGTGAGAATCGCCAGCTTGTCGCTGCCGGCCGCCTCGACCAGGCGGCGCAGCGAAGCCGACGTGGTCAGCGGCACGTCGCCGTACAGGATCAGCGTCGGAGCGTTATCGTCGAGCTGCGGCGCCGCTTGCATCACGGCGTGGCCGGTGCCCAGCTGCGGCTCCTGCAGCGCCGTATCGATGGTTGCGTGCTCGCCATTGTTCTGCAGTTTCACCATCTCCGGCACCGCTGCGCCGCCGTGCCCGTAAATAACGCATAATTTGCTCGGCGCAAGTTCCCGTGCAGTGTCGATCACATGTTGCAGCAACGGCTTGCCCGCTAACGGATGCAAGACTTTTGGCAGCGCGGATTGCATCCGCTTTCCCATGCCGGCGGCGAGAATCACTACATTCATATGCGGTATTTGAAAGAGTTGAATAGATGAAAAAGTTTAACACGAGCGGCACTGTCGCAACCCGCCTTCGCGCGCTGTTTCTGGTTGCCCTGATGGTCACGGCAGCCGGCTGCAGCAGCATCCGGTTTACCTACAACCACGGCGACACGCTGCTGTACTGGTGGCTGAACAACTATCTCGACCTCGATTCGGACCAGTCCGGCTGGGTAAAGAAGGATATCGACAACCTGTTCCAGTGGCACCGCAAGACCCAGCTGAAGGATTACGTCCAGCTGCTGCAAAATGGTCAGCGCCAGCTTGCCGGCAACATTACCCAGGCCGACCTGGCCGGTGACTACCATGACATCAAGGCGCGTACCGAACTGCTGGCCTACAAGGCGCTGCCTGAACTGGCGGACCTGGCGCGGTCGGTGCGGCCCAGCCAGATCGCGCAGATGGAGAAGAAATTTGCCAAGAACAACGAGGACTACCGCAAGAAGTTCATGCGCGGCGACCTCGAAGCCCGGCAGAAGGCGCGTTTCAAGAAGTCGATGGAGCAGTTCGACCTGTGGTTCGGCAACTTCAGCTCCGAGCAGGAAGCGGTGCTGCGCAAGGCGTCCGACGCGCGGGTGCTCGACAACGATGTCTGGCTGGACGAGCGGATCCGCCGCCAGAAGCAGATCGTCGCCGCGCTGCGCAAGATCCAGACCGAAAAGCTGGGCAAGGACGCCACTGTGTCGGTGCTGCACAACCTGGTCAAGGAATTGTTCGGCCGCTTCGAGGCGCCGGAACGCAAGGCCTTCTTCGATACCTATACCGACCAGACCATCCAGCTGATTTTGACGGCGGTGAAGATTGCCACGCCGGCGCAGAAAGCGCACGCGCACAAGCGCATGCAGGGCTGGATAGAGGACTTCAACGTCCTTGCGGCTGACGCGCGGCGATAGCCTGAACGCTGGTGTCAGGTCTGACATTCGTACATTTCAATTGTGAAATGTACGAATGTCAGACCTGACACCGGCATTGTTGCCGCGGTCTACCCCCATGCTATAGTGCCGCCCATGCAAAAAAAGCCAGCCAAAGTCCCGGTCCACCGGCCGCCTCCGCCACAGCACGTGCGCATCATCGGCGGCGCATGGAAACGCACCCAGCTTCCCGTGCTCGACGCCCTCGGCCTGCGCCCGACCCCCGACCGCGTGCGCGAAACCGTGTTCAACTGGATCAGCCACCAGTGGGGCAACGACTGGAGCGCCGCCAACGTGCTCGACCTGTTCGCCGGCAGCGGCGCGCTCGGGCTCGAAGCGGCCAGCCGCGGCGCCCGCTCGGTCGTCATGATCGACACCCACACCCCGGTCATCCGCCAGCTCGACACCATCAAGCAAAAGCTGCACGCCGACACGGTCACCCTGCTGCGTGCCGACGCCCTCGTCAGCGCGCAGTCGATGGCGCTGCGCGGCCAGCGTTTCGACTTGGTCTTCCTCGATCCGCCTTACCAGCAAGACATGCTGTCGAAAACCCTGCCGCTGTGCGTGGGCCTGCTCGCCGCCGATGGCCTGGTTTATGTCGAGTCCGGCGCGCCGCTGCCGTTTGCTGAAGAAGACGGCGACGACACCCCGGACTGGCTGGCGCCGTGGGAAGCAATCCGCGCCGACAAGGCCGGCATCGTGTTCTACCATCTGCTGCGCTTGCGGTCTCAGCCGGCGTAACAACTTGTAAAGACGCTCGCCTAAATGTGCAGACCTTGGTCTGCTCTGGGGCAGATGACCGGTTTTGAGGCATAATGCGCGTTCTATATTGGTGCATCTCTAGGGAGCCGCAATGGTTGTAGCTGTTTATCCAGGAACCTTTGATCCGCTCACGCGAGGCCACGAAGATCTGGTACGCCGCGCGTCCGGACTTTTCGACGGCCTGATCGTCGGCGTTGCCGACAGCAAGAACAAGCGGCCGTTCTTCTCGCTTGAAGAACGCCTCGAAATCGCCAATGAAGTGCTGGGCCACTATCCGAACGTGAAGGTCGAAAGTTTTTCCGGCCTGCTCAAGGACTTCGTGCGCAAGCATGATGCCCGCGTCATCGTGCGCGGCCTGCGCGCCGTGTCCGACTTCGAATACGAATTCCAGATGGCCGGCATGAACCGCTATCTGCTGCCGGACGTCGAAACCTTGTTCCTGACGCCATCGGACCAGTACCAGTTCATCTCCGGCACGATCGTGCGCGAAATCGCCATCCTCGGCGGCGACGTGTCGAAGTTCGTGTTCCCGTCGGTCGACCGCTGGCTGCAGAAGAAAATCGCGTCGATGGCGCCGCCCACGGAGTAGTCGGAACATCATGGCGTTGCTGATCACCGACGAATGCATCAATTGCGACATCTGCGAGCCCGAGTGCCCGAATGACGCGATCTACATGGGCGTCGAGATATACGAAATCGACCCCAACAAGTGCACCGAATGCGTCGGCCACTTCGACGAGCCGCAATGCCAGCAGGTATGCCCGGTCAGCTGCATCCCCCTCAATCCGGCGTGGAGCGAAACGCCGGAGCAGCTGCGCGCCAAATACGACCGCCTGATGTCCGCCAAGGTCGACTCAACTCGCTGAACGGCGGCCTTTGACGGCCAACAGCGACTCGTGGCCGTTCCTGCGGCTCGGCGTCAGGCGCGGCAGCACTACCGAAAACTTCACGCCCGTCTCCTCGTTGGAAACGACCGAAATCTGCCCGCCGTGGGCCCTGACGATTTCTTTCACGACATACAGGCCGAGACCCAGGTTCTGCACCCGCGACATCTTGCGCTCGCTCGGCGGCCGGATTGCAAAGCTTTTAACGGGATCGAACAGCGTCCGCAATTTCGCCACTGGTATGACTTCCGCGTCGTTCCTTACCTCGACCAGCACCTCAGGCTCGCCACCATTAATGGCGACGTGGATGGTTCCTTCCGGCTTGCCATGTTGAATGGCGTTCGAGATCAGGTTGGCAAACGCCTGTGCCAGGCGTGGTCCATCCCAGCTGCCAACCAGTTTGCCCTCGGAAACGTATTCGATCTTGCGGTCGGGGTGGAACGTGCGGGCTTCCTCCACCACGTTCAGGCAGATGTCCTCGAGGTCGACCGTGTAGGGGTCGATGGGAATGCCGTCGCCCAGGTGTGACGTCGAAAAATCGAGCAGGTCGCGCACGATTTCGTCCACGCGTTGCGTGCTGTTGAAAATTCTCAGGCCGACCTTGAGCACTTTCGCCGGCAACGTCTGGTCTTGCAGCAGCACCTGCGCGCCCATGCTGACGGCGCCCAGCGGCGAGCGCACGTCGTGGCCGAGAATGGCCAGGAACAAGCTTTGCGCATCGCGCAGCAGCTTCGTATAGCGGGCCATCGATTCGCTTTGCGCCTGGTCGATCGCTTCGTTAAAGCGCACCATGTCCTCGATCTGGGCAGGCGTCGTGATCGTCACATTGTGCGTCCACAGGCGCAGCACGCTCGACCTGAGGGCCCTGAACTCGGCCATCACCTGGTCGCTATTCAAGCCCGACGACATGCGCGCCGCGGCATGCACTTCGGCCGGCGTGTCGATCGCCGCCACTGGCGCCTGGCCCTTGGACTTGGCGATACTCTCGCTCTCGCCCTGCGCTGTTTCGAGATCGGTCGCGATGACCTTCAGCACAGCTGTCGCATGGTCGCGCAGTTCGGTCCTGTCGGCATCTTCAAGCGGTGCAAGCGTCGCCGCAAAATCTTCCCACTCGGCGAGAATGGCGTCCAGATTGTCTAGAATAAAAAGAGATAATCGCATTTATACCTGCTCGTAACTGTCAGCGGAAGCGCCCAGCAGCTTGCGAACTTCGACCAGAAGGTTCTCCGCCAAAAAAGGTTTTCGCAAGAACGCATCGTAACTCGAACTATTCGCAATTTCACAGCGCAGCGAAGCACTCATGAGCAGAATGGGGAGCGTTGCCGTCGACGGATCGCCCCTGAGTTTTTCGCTCAGCTCCACGCCGCTCATGCCGGGCATGGCGCAGTCCGATATGATCAGCTGGTGCGACTTGCCTTGGATCCGTGCAAGCGCTTCCGCGCCACTGGCCGCGACGCTCACGTCGAACCCATGCGCCTCCAGAAACATCGAGCAGGTTTCCGCCATGCTCTCATCGTCGTCAATTATCAAAATCATTGTTGCTCCCTGTGCCGCCTGGGGTTGTCCGCCGAGGCGTCGGCAGGGGGCCGGTAGTGACCCAGTACAAGTATGTCGATTGCTCAGCAGGAGATCGGTCGGATACCGAACATTGGGACCTGTTCGATCAACGGGCGCGCGCCAGACACCACAGCCGGGCCGCTGTTGCAAATTGAGATTTCTTCGCAGAAATTACCTTCTTCTGAAAGTACTAGGAGGAAAGTAGTGATATATTTACCCAAAGCAACAAATCGCTTGCACCACTTCATTATAAAAACGAGAGACAGCCGCAATGAATATTCGAAACATGGGAATAGGCCAACGCCTGGCGGTCGGCTTCGGCGTCGTGATTGCTCTTTTGATCATGCTCGCCGCTTTGTCCTACCTGCGCATCGGCAGCCTGAATACGGAAGTGACGACGATGGTCAAGGAACGTTATCCGAAGACCGTCATGGCCAACGCCATCAAGGCCGATGTCAACGAGGCCACCCGCAGCATGCTCAACGTGCTGGTCATGAGCGATCCGGACCATATCGGCACGGAGCTGGCCATCATGGACAAGAAGAACGCCAGCGCCACTGCGGCCCTGGCCGCACTGACCAAAAGCACCACTGACCCGCGCGGCCAGGAAATCCTCAAAGGCATCGCCACCATCCGCGCCAAGTTCATTCCCGCCCAGGCCGACTTCATCGCCACGATCAAGGAGGACAAGAAGGAAAGCGCGATGGTGAACTTCATGTATTCGCTGCGTCCCCTGCAGGCAAAGTACTTTGACGAGCTCGACAAGTTCACCGCCTACCAGAATGCCGCCATGGTCGAATCGGGCGACGCCGCAACGGCCGTGTCGAGCCGCACCCAGCTGTTGATCCTGGTGCTGGCCTTGTGCGCGAGCGTCCTGTCGGTGGCCGTGGCGTTCTTCGCCACCCGCAGCATCACCCGGCCGCTGGTCGCCGCGGTCGATATCGCCAAGCGCGTCGCCGACGGTGACCTCAGCAGTGTTATCGACGTCAACAGCACCGACGAGACCGGCCAGATGATGGGCGCACTCAAGTACATGAACGACAGCCTGATCCGCATCGTCGCCGAAGTGCGCTCCGGCACCGAGTCGATCGCCTCGGCCTCGAGCGAGATCGCCAGCGGCAACCTCGACCTGTCGAGCCGCACCGAGCAGCAGGCCGCCTCGCTGGGCCAGACCTCCGGCTCGATGCGCGACCTCACCGCCACCGTCCAGCAGAACGCCGACAATGCGCGCCAGGCCAACACGCTCGCCGCCAAGGCGTCCGAAGTGGCGTTGCGCGGCGGCTCGGTGGTGTCGCACGTGATCGACACGATGGGCTCGATTACGGCGTCGTCGAAAAAGATCGTCGACATCATCGGCGTCATCGACGGCATTGCGTTCCAGACCAACATCCTCGCGCTCAACGCCGCCGTGGAAGCGGCCCGTGCCGGCGAGCAGGGCCGCGGCTTTGCGGTGGTGGCGGCGGAGGTGCGCAGCCTGGCGCAGCGCTCGGCCGCGGCGGCAAAAGAAATCAAGCTGCTGATCGGCGACTCGGTTGACAAGGTGCGCGAAGGCAGCACCCTGGTCGAGCAAGCCGGCGTGACGATGGAAGAAGTGGTGGCCAGCGTACGCCGGGTGACCGACATCATGGGTGAAATCACCTCCGCCAGCCAGGAACAGAGCGTCGGCATTGCCAACGTCAACAACACGATCCTGGAGATGGACGAGACGACGCAGCAAAACGCCGCGCTGGTGGAAGAGGCGGCAGCGGCTGCCGCATCGATGCAGGAGCAGGCGGCCAACCTGGCGCGGGTGGTCAGCGTGTTCAAGCTGGAACCTGGTGTTGCGCTGGCGAAGGTGGCCGTGGATGTGCCCGCTCAGCGCCCGGCGCGCCCGGCACGGCACGAGCTTCGCGCTATCGAGGCGGCCTGAGCGCAGGGTTGCCAGCACGCAGGCCGCTCACCCGGCCTCGTGCCACTTCCCGCTCGCCTCATCCTTCTTGTACTTTTTCTTCACCGCCGTCCACGGCACCTTGTGGGCGGTCACTTCCCGCCCTTCAGCGCCGCGCTCGGCGTATTCGTCGAAAGCACTGTTGAACGCTTCCTTGTAGATCTGCTGTGCATGCTTCGGCAAATTGTCGCGCACGCTGTCGGGCAGGTCGGCGATGGATGAATAAGGCATCTTTGCTCCCTCCTTTTAGTTGGGTTCCTGCGGGAAAGTAGTGATATATTCGTCACAGACTCTTTCGCAGGTCACTTTGATAAAAACATGGAGATAACAATATGGTAACGACGAAACACGGTTTCAAGGGTTTGCTGGCCGGCTTGCTGCTGGCATGCTTCTGTGTGCAGGGCGCCATCGCCGCCGACGTGAACGGCGTCAAGTTTGACGACACCGCCAAAGTGGCCGGCAAGGATCTTGTGCTGAACGGCGCCGGCATGCGCACCAAGTTCATCATCAAGGTGTACGCCGCCGGCCTGTACCTGACGGAGAAAAAGAACACGGTCGCCGACATCGCCAGGCTGGAAGGACCGCGCCGCCTGACGCTCGTCATGGTGCGCGATGTGAGCTCCGAGGACTTCGGCCAGTCCTTCATGTCTGGTATTAACAGCAATGTCGGCGACGCCGAGAAAGCGAAGTACGCCAGCCAGATCAGCAAGTTCGGCGAGATGTTCGGCGCGATCCCTGGACTCAAGAAGGGCGACGTGCTGCACCTGGACTGGATCCCAGGCAGCGGCACCGTGACCGAACTGAACGGCAAGAAGATCGGGGAAGTCGTGCCGGACCTGGGCTACTACAACGCCGTGCTGCGCATCTGGATCGGCGACAAGCCGGCCGACGGCTCGCTCAAGCCGGCGCTGCTTGGCGCGCGTTAAGCGGCTGGACACAAAAAAACGCGGCGCCGGACTAGCCCGGCGCCGCGTTTTTTTTAAGCGGTAGAATCTAGGCGCGTGCCGACAGTGCCCGCAGCTCAGCTGCCTGGCTCGGATCTTGCGATGCATTCAGGATTCGCTGGAATTGGCGCGCATTACTCAGCTGTCTGCGTGCAAGACGCTCTTCTTTGGTGCGGCGCGGACGCACCGTCAACACCAGTGCGCGAGCGATGCCCATCAGCAGTGGCTTGAAGAACATGAGCAAGCCGGCGAGGGCGGACAAGCCCAGCGCTGCACGAAGCAGTGTCAGCACCTGGACGTTGGCGGTGGCTTGAAGGAGAGTGGCAGTAGTAGACAAAATGTTCCAATTGCAATTAAGTGTTGTTGATAGGAACTATAGTGCAACGCAACATATAAAGCTAATTCCAATTTCTGATACCGATTATATTGTTCATGAATGAAGTGATGTACTATTTGACGTCGTACCGACCCCTCCCGCCCACCTACTTATTAGCTGATCATGAGTTTCCTGACGCTTGACCTGAACCTGCTGCGCGTGTTCGACGCGGTGATGACTGAGCAAAACCTGACGCGCGCGGCCGGCCACCTGGCGATGACGCAGCCGGCCGTGTCGAACGCCATCAAGCGGCTGCGCGAAAGCCTCGGCGACGACTTGCTTATCCGCACCGCCTACGGCGTCAAGCCGACGCCGCGCGCCGAATCGCTGTGGCCGGCCGTGCGCCAGGCGCTGGCCGGACTGGAGGCTGCCGTCACGCCCGGCACGTTCGATGTGTCCAAGGCCAACGCAACGTTTCGCATGGCGATGGCCGACGCCACCGCCGCCTTCTGGCTGCCCTCGCTGATGCGCTCGATCGAAACCGAGGCCCCTGGCGTGAATGTGCGCATGGTGCCGCTGACCACGCGCGAGCCGCGGCCGATGCTGCTGCGCGGCGACATCGACCTGGCCGTCGGCTTTTTCCCCGGCGTGGCGGCGCAACTGTCGTCCGACACCAGTTCACCGATCCGCCACGAGCGCTTGTATTCAGGCCGCTATGTCTGCGTGATGCGCAAGAATCATCCGCTCGCCAAGGTCGAGCTCACCTTGGACAACTACGTCGCCGCCAATCACTTGCTGGTGAGTTTTTCCGGCCGCGCCCACGGCCTGTCCGATGAGGCGCTGGCGCAACTGGGCCGCGAGCGGCGCATCCTGCTGACGGTCAACCAGTTCTTCACGGCCGGCCGCGTGGTTGCCAATTCCGATCTGATCACCGTGCTGCCGAAACACCTGATCGCCTCGACCGGCATGACCGATGCGCTGGTGTGGCGCGAACTGCCGTTCACCTTGCCGGCGGTGCACCTGGACATGCTGTGGCACGAGCGCGACGCCCGCAGCCCGGCGCACATGTGGCTGCGCAAGCACCTCGAATCGATGAATACCAGCGCGATCACGGCCGCGACGGCGGACTGAACTTAAGCGGCGCTGGAGCGGTAGCCGACCCGAAAGCCGCCCCAGTGCTGGCCGTCGACGTAGATCGGCGCCGACAGGTCGTGCATCACTTCGCCGGTATCGCGCTTGTAGGTCTGCAGCAGGAACGAGCGCGTATTCGAGCCGCAGCGCGCACCAGTACGGTCGTTGAAGATGCGCTTGGTGCGGTTGTGGATGATGTCGACGTCGTAGTCGCCCGTCAGCGGCTGCGAAAACTTCTTGTTGTGAGTCGGGAAATAGCCCTTGCTGTCGACCGCGCCGGCGTACGCCAGTTGCGGCATGCTGCTCAATAATGCTTCCTGCAAATCCGGCAGCGCGCGGTCGGTGAAGGCGTCGAAGCGGCTGTTGTGCTTGGGCGGATTGGTGTTCGGAATCGCCTTGTAGCGGCGGTCGAACAGCGCTTCGCGGCTGATGGCGCCGGAGCGGATTGCCGCGCTGAACAGGCGGCCGACCTGGTCGGCGGCGCCTTGGGCGGCGATGCGGATCGGGTCGTGCGGCGTCTGCACCGCCGAGTCGCCGAGCGCGCTGACGATCGATTCGGCCTGTTCGGCCAGCGCCATCGCCGAGCGCGCCGCGCGCGGCAATTCGGCATCGGTCGACAGCATGCTGTCGCGAATCTTCGCCAGCGATTCGGTGATCATGCCGGTGGTACCGACGTGCACCCGCGCCGCCGCCGCGATCTGGCCGATTTCCCGTTCCGACACCGCGGCCGACTGCTCGATGCTGCCAAGCAGCGCATGGACGCGCTCGACGTTGCCGGCCGCCAGGCCCACCACCTCGGTCAGCGACACCATGCCGCCGGTCGCCGTCGTCGTCTGCTCGTTAATGACGCGCACCATCACGCTGATCTCGTCGGTCGCTTCCTTGGTGCGCAGCGCCAGCTGGCGCACTTCGCTGGCCACCACCGCGAAGCCGCGGCCGTGTTCACCGGCGCGCGCCGCCTCGATCGCCGCATTCAGTGCCAGCAAGTTGGTGCGCGCTGAAATCTCGCTGATCACTTCGGTGAAGCCGGCGATGCGGCGCGCGCGCTCTTGCAGCTCGGCCATGGTGGCGGCGCCCTGGCGCGCGTCGGTGCGGGCGCTGCTGATGCGCTGCAAGCCCTGCTCGATTTCCGCGCGCCCGGCCACGCTTTCGCTGCGCACCTTCGCCGCCACGGTCGCCGCCTGCTGCGCATTGGCGGCAATCTGGCGCGTGCTGAGGGCGACTTCTTGCGCGCTGGCAGCCACTTCGGCGGCGGTGCGCACGTCGAGTTCAACTTTCTTCTTGACCGAATCGACGAAGTACGATGTTTCCGCCGCGCCGATCATCATGTCGTCGATCGCATGGCCGACCACGTCGATGAAAGCGCGGCTGCGCGCCGCTTCGCTGCCATTGCCGCTGCCGGCGAGCCGGACCAGTGCCAGGCTGGCGGTGCTGGCCAGCAGCGCCGCCGCCACCGGACCGAGCGCGCCTGGCACGGCCTGGTTGATCAGAAAGATGATGAGTGTGCTGGCGCCGGCGGCGCCGGCGAGCACCAGCGCAGGGCGCGCCTTTGCCAATGTCGAATAGTCCATATTCCCCCCGGGTTGTCGCCCAGGGTTGATGCGGGCATGTGCCCATGCCTCTCGCAGCCGCGTAGCGGTAGAGTCACCCTGGTGTCAGATATCCGTTAACGTACAGCATTGCCTGAACAAGCTCAACAGAATTTTCTTAAGGGAAATCTATTTGTGCACGTAAGGCTGCAGCAAGCTATTTGATCGGCAACTTGGTCGTGTTCTTCACTTCTTCCATTACGGCGTAGGTATGCGTTTCACGCACGCCTTTTTGCAGTAAGGTCTTGCCGAGGAATTCGCGGTATGCCGCCATGTCCTTCACGCGCGCCTTGACCAGGTAATCGAAACCGCCGGCCACCATGTGGCATTCGAGCACCTCGGGGATCAGTTGCACGCTATTCTTGAAAGCATCGAACACTTCCGGCGTGGTGCGATCGAGCACCACCTCGATGAATACCAGCAGCGACACGTCGAGCAACTGCGGATTGAGCTGGGCGGTGTAGCCCATGATGTAGCCTGACTCATGCAGCTTGCGCACCCGCTCCAGGCAGGCCGCCGGCGACAGGTTGACTCGGGAGGCCAGTTCGACATTGCTGATGCGTCCGTCGTTCTGCAACTCCGCGAGGATCTTCTTGCTAATCTTGTCCAGCATGTCAGCCTACCCCCAAGATAAATTTAATTTGGTTAAATTGTCTCACCAAAAACTATCTATTGCTAGTCTTCGTTAATACCAGAATAAATCCAGAAGAATCCGCACTACAATCGAATCAATTTTTTGCGCCCCTGATTTTTCGTGCGGCGCTGTTTCCTTCTTCTGATTAAAGAGTTTCCATGCAAAATCCCGCCCCGTCCGCCCCGTCCGCCCCGTCCGCCCCGTTCGCCTCGCTTCAGGCAGAAATCAAGCCTGAACAAACGCCGCTGCGCGCGGCGGTAACCGCGGCCTACCGCCGCGACGAGGCCGGCGCGGTGGAGTCGCTGCTGGCGCAGGGCGCGCGCGCCAACGCCGACGCCGGCGCGCTGGCGCACAAGCTGGTGTCGCAGGTGCGCGAAAAGCGCACGCGCTCGTCCGGCGTGGACGCGTTGATGCATGAGTTTTCGCTGTCGTCGGAAGAAGGCGTGGCCCTGATGTGCCTGGCCGAAGCGCTGCTGCGCATCCCCGACAGCCAGACCGCCGACCGTCTGATCGCCGACAAGATCAGCAAGGGCGACTGGCGCAAGCACCTGGGCGAATCGCCGTCACTGTTCGTCAATGCCGCCACCTGGGGCCTGCTCATCACCGGCAAGCTCGTTGGCACCAGCAGCGAGACGGGCCTGGGTTCCGCGCTGACCAAATTGATCGGCAAGGGCGGCGAGCCACTGATCCGCAAAGGCGTCGACCTGGCCATGCGCATGCTCGGCAATCAGTTCGTCACCGGCCAGACCATCGACGAAGCACTGAAAAACAGCCGCGACAACGAAGCACGCGGCTACCGCTATTCGTACGACATGCTGGGCGAAGCGGCACTGACCGAACTCGATGCGCAGAACTACTACGCGTCGTACGAAACGGCGATCCACGCGATCGGCAAGGCGTCCAATGGGCGCGGCATCAAGGACGGTCCCGGCATCTCGGTCAAGCTGTCGGCGCTGCACCCGCGCTACAGCCGTGCGCAGCATGCGCGCGTGATGGCCGAACTGCTGCCGCGCGTGCGCACCCTGGTACTGCTGGCCAAGCACTACAACATCGGCCTGAACATCGACGCCGAAGAAGCCGACCGCCTCGAGATCTCGCTCGACCTGATGGAAGCGATGGCGTTCGATCCGGAACTGGCCGGCTTTGACGGCATCGGCTTCGTCGTGCAGGCCTACCAGAAGCGCTGCCCGTTCGTCATCGACTACCTGGCCGACCTGGCCAAACGCAGTGGCCGCAAGTTCATGGTGCGGCTGGTGAAGGGCGCCTACTGGGACGCCGAAATCAAGCGCGCGCAGGTCGACGGCATGCCCGGCTATCCGGTCTACACGCGCAAGGTCTACACCGACGTGTCGTACCTGACGTGCGCGAAAAAACTGCTGGCCGCCAGCGAACTGCTGTACCCGCAGTTCGCCACCCACAACGCGCACTCGCTGGCGGTGATCTATACCTGGGCCAGGCAGGACGGCATCAGCAACTACGAATTCCAGTGCCTGCACGGCATGGGCGAAACGCTGTACGACCAGGTCGTCGGCAAGGAAAACCTCGACAAGCCCTGCCGCATCTATGCGCCGGTCGGCTCGCACGAAACGCTGCTGGCCTACTTGGTGCGCCGGCTGCTGGAAAACGGCGCCAACTCGTCGTTCGTCAACCAGATCGTCGACCAGAAGGTATCCATCGAGTCGCTGATCGCCGATCCGTTCGACGTCGCGCGCGTGCAGGGCGGCGTGCCGCATCCGGGCATCGCACTGCCGGTCCACCTGTTCGGCGCCGAGCGCAAGAATTCGTCCGGCATCGACCTCACCAACGAGAATGTGCTGACCGACCTGGCGGCATCGCTGGCCGCGCGCCGCGTGTACGACGCGGCGCCATTGATCGATGGACCTCTGGCGTCATCGGCATGGGGAGAGATCACCAACCCGGCCAACCACGCGGACGTCGTCGGCCATGTGCAGGAAGCAACCAGCGCCGACGTCGAAACCGCGCTCGCCGGCGCCACCGCGTTTGCGATGGACTGGCAGACCACCGAGCCGTCGATCCGCGCCGATACGCTCGCCCGCGTGGCCGACCTGTTCGAGGAAAACTGCCAGGAGCTGATGGCGCTGGCCGTGCGCGAAGCCGGCAAATCGCTGCCGAACGCGATCGCCGAAGTGCGCGAAGCGGTCGACTTCCTGCGCTACTACGCCGCGCAAGTACACGGTTCCGCCAATACGCTGGCGCTGGGCCCGGTCGCCTGCATCAGCCCATGGAACTTCCCGCTGGCGATCTTCACCGGCCAGGTCGCCGCTGCGCTGGCCGCCGGTAACGTGGTGCTGGCCAAGCCGGCCGAACAAACGCCGCTGATCGCGCACCGCGCGGTGCAGCTGTTCCACCAGGCCGGCATCCCGAAGGGCGCCTTGCAGTTCCTGCCGGGCCGCGGCGAAGTGGTCGGCGCGGCACTGACGGCCGACGCGCGCGTGCGCGGCGTGATCTTTACCGGCTCGACCGAAGTGGCGCAGCTGATCAACCGCACGCTGGCCAAGCGCTCGCTCGACGAGTCGAACGAGATCCCGCTGATCGCCGAAACGGGCGGCCAGAACGCGCTGATCGTCGATTCGTCGGCGCTGCCCGAACAGGTGGTGCAGGATGCCCTCAGCTCCGCCTTCGACAGCGCCGGCCAGCGCTGCTCGGCGCTGCGGGTGCTGTTCCTGCAGGAAGAAATCGCCGACAAGACGATCCGCATGCTCAAGGGCGCGATGCAGGAACTGCGCGTCGGCGTGCCGGACCGCCTGTCGACCGACATCGGCCCGGTGATCGACGCAGAAGCGCGCGACAACCTGCTGGCGCACATCGCGCGCACCAAGCTCAAGGCGAAATCGTTCTATTCGCTGCCGCTGCCGGAAGGCCTCGAGGCGCAGGGCACGTTCGTCGCGCCGACGCTGCTGGAAATCGGCGCGCTGTCGGAGCTGACGCAGGAAGTATTCGGGCCGGTGCTGCACATCATCCGCTACAAGCGCGCCGCGCTGCCGCAGCTGATCGACTCGATCAACACCAGCGGCTTTGGCCTGACGCTCGGCGTCCATTCGCGCATCGACGAGACGATCGACTTCATCGCCTCGCACGCCCACGTCGGCAACATCTACGTCAACCGAAATATCGTCGGCGCCGTGGTCGGCGTGCAGCCGTTCGGCGGCGAAGGCAAGTCCGGCACCGGCCCGAAAGCGGGCGGTCCGCTGTACATCAAGCGCCTGCAGCGCGCCGCGCCGCCGCTGCTGCGCCACGAACGCCAGGCCACGCCGGGACTCGACGCGCTGATGGTGTGGGCGCGCACGCACGGCCAGCAGCGCGTGGTGGCATTGGCCGAACAGTACATGCGCACGACCTTGCTCGGCACCACGCTGGCGCTGCCGGGGCCGACGGGCGAGCGCAACACGCTGTCGTTCGCCAACCGCGGCACGGTGCTGTGCGCCGCCAAGCACATCGGCGTGCTGCTCAACCAGCTGGCCGCAGTGCTGGCGACCGGCAACCGCGCGGTGGTGATGGCCGGTTCCGGCCACCTGCTGCCGGAAGGCTTGCCGCCGGAGGTGCGCGACCGCATCCAGGTCATCGCCAATCTCGACGAATGCACTTCTGCGTTCCAGGTGGCGCTGGTGGAGGCGTCCGTCGCCGACGCCCTGCGCACGAAACTTGCCGGCCGGGACGGTGCAATCATCGGCATCGTCGACACCACCGAAGAAGGTGCGATCCCGTTGTGGCGCCTGGTCGCCGAGCGCGCGCTGTGTGTCAACACGACCGCCGCTGGCGGTAACGCAAGCCTCATGACACTGGGTCTGTAATGATGCAGATGTTCGTTTTACAACTTGGAGGAAGACATGATAGTCGGGGTCCCAAAAGAAATTAAGAACAATGAGTACCGGGTCGGCCTGACGCCGCCCAGCGTGCGCGAACTGACCTCGCGGGGTCACCAGGTGCTGGTGCAAAAGAACGCCGGCGCCGAGATCGGCTTGCCTGACGAACAGTACGTTGCGGCGGGCGCGTCGATTGTTGCTACGGCGAAGGAAATCTTTGCCCGCGCGGAAATGATAGTCAAGGTCAAGGAGCCGCAGCCGGGCGAGTGCGCCATGCTCGGCAAAGGCCAGATCCTGTACACCTACCTGCACCTGGCGCCGGATCCGGAACAGACGGCGGCGCTGGTGCGCTCGGGCGCAGTCTGTATCGCCTACGAGACCATCACCGGCGCCGGCGGCGGCTTGCCGCTGCTCGCGCCGATGAGCGAAGTGGCCGGCCGCATGGCCATCCAGGCCGGCGCGGCCCACCTCGAGAAATCCAAGGGCGGCATGGGCTTGCTGCTCGGCGGCGTGCCTGGCGTGGCTGCCGGCCACATCGTCATCATCGGCGCCGGCGTGGTCGGCAGCAATGCGCTGCAGATGGCGGTGGGCACCGGCGCGCGCGTCACCGTGCTCGACAAGAACATGGACCGCCTGCGCCAGCTCGACCTGATTTTCGGCAACCGCATCTCGACCTTGTACTCGAACGCCCACGCGATTGAGGAAGCGGTGCTGTCGGCCGACCTGGTGATCGGCGGCGTGCTGGTACCTGGCGCCGCGGCGCCGAAGCTGGTCACGCGCGACATGATTTCGCGCATGAAGCCGGGCGCGGTGGTGGTCGACGTCGCCATCGACCAGGGCGGTTGCTTCGAGACCTCGCACGCGACGACGCACGCCGATCCGACCTTCGTGATCGATGGCGTGGTGCACTACTGCGTGGCCAACATGCCAGGCGCCGTGGCCCGCACCTCGACCTTTGCGCTCAACAACGCCACCATCGGCCACGCAGTGGCATTGGCGGCCAAAGGCTGGCAGCAGGCCATGCGCGACGACCCGCACCTGAAAAACGGCCTGAACGTTTGCATGGGCAAGGTCACCTATGCGGCGGTGGCCGAAGCGCTTGACTACGCCTACGTGCCGGCGGACTCGATGCTGGGCTAGACCGATTGGCGGCAAAAGCGCCTGACGATATGAAACGCGTAACAAGCGGCGACCGATTTCACGAAACGTAGAAAATCGGTCGCCGCGTCTTCGTTGGCGTTGTCAGAAATAGTCCGGATCACGGCGAACGGCACACCCAGCTCGAAGCACACCTGCGCCACCGCCGCCCCCTCCATCTCGACCGCTAGCAGGCCCGGATGGGACGTGTTCAACCGTTCGATATGGCCGCGGCTGGTGACGAACTGGTCGCCGCTGGCAATCAGGCCGCGGTGCACCTGAGGCTTCCCGAGTCCGAATACCTGGCGGTCTTCCAGGCCGATCACTTCCAAAAAGTCCGATTCCAGGAAACCGAGCGCCGCTCCAGCCAGCTGGGTTGACATCCGCGCATCGGAAGCAAAGTTGGCAATGCCGGTCAATGGCACCTCGTAACGGGGAAAGAGAGGACTGGCGTCCAGATCGTGCTGAACCAGCGACTCGCCGATCACGATGTCGCCCACGCGCACGCCGGCATCACCTGAACCTGCCACACCGGTGACCAGGATGTGGGTAACTCCAAACTTCTCCACAAGCATGGCGGCCGTCATCGATGCCGCGACCTTGCCAATACGCGACAGGACGCACACAGCGTCGATTCCCCACAACTGGCCGACAGAGTAGTCGCGCATGCCGTGGATGACCGTGGCGGCCCCATGCATGGCTTGCACGAGTCCTTCCTGTTCTTCATGAAGGGCGCTGATGATCCCCAAGCGCTTGATTTTGTGGTGATTCATATTTCTGGAACACGGTTTTTCAGGGCTTGTCCACATTGTTCGCCGCGTTTACTGTTTTATACAAAGATATATATATAAATTTAGTAGTAATAGTAAACGGCGATTTTTTTGTGGATAAGTCGGATTTTATCAACAGGCTCAACGGCTTACAGCGTTTACAAGTACGCTTAAAAACATTGTATCCAGTTGGGATCATTGTTGGATAAAAAATCGGCTGCGTACAAATGCATGAGTTCTGCACATTGAACCCTGTGGATATCCAACAGCTTATCCACAGCTGCCAACGCCCTTGCCGTCATCATCGCGAAAGCAGGGATCCATGCTGAGCTGTCAAAAATTTAAAGTTATCAAAAGAGCTTGCTCATCGATTTGCGAATTTCAAAACAGCCTGCACAAAAAATAGTCATCAACTTCCGCGTCGTTTTTGACCGCCGAAGGTCTAACAAGAGAGGTTTTCGCGACTTTCGGCCTCGCTTTTCGCATGCTTGTTTACTTAAACAAGTAAGAATATAACCTTAGTAGTAGTAGTTAACGTAGGCCATTTTCTGTGGATAAGCTGTTATTTCCCTTTGTAATCAATAGCTTGCGCGATGTATAAACTGGTTAACGACTTTGTATGCGGCTGGTAGCAATTCTGGACAAATTCCAGGGTGTGAATAAAATAGGGTTTATCCACAAACCGTACCTGTGGATATTCATAGACTTATCCACAGGAGGCCGTATGGACGTGTTGTCGCTAATGGAATTTCCAATCGTTCAAGGCCCGATGGCCGGGGGCTCATGCACTCCTGCCCTGGTGGCCGGTGTCTCCAACGCTGGCGGACTGGGCAGCTTGCCCGGGTCCTTGCTGTCCCCCGCGGCGATCCGTGACCAGGTCGGCCAGATCCGCACGATGACCGATCGGCCATTCCAGCTCAACTTCTTCGTGCAGCCCACGCCAGCGCCAAGCGAACAGGAAGTCAGCGCCGGCGTCGAGTTGTTGCGCCCCATCTGGCAAAGCCTGGGCTGGACGGACCTGCCGGTTCCCGCGCAATGGTGTCAGGACTTCAGCGCCCAGTTCGAAACCCTGCTCGAGCTAAGGCCCGCCGCCGCCAGCTTTACCTTTGACATCCTGAGCGC
Organism: Massilia eurypsychrophila; assembly: GCF_002760655.1. Classification (GTDB taxonomy): domain Bacteria; phylum Pseudomonadota; class Gammaproteobacteria; order Burkholderiales; family Burkholderiaceae_D; genus JAFCUW01. The sequence goes on from NZ_PDOC01000001.1 coordinate 333,737, forward strand.
GAGCCAGGTCGAGCGGCTGCACTCAGCCGGCATCGCCGTCATCGGCACCATCACCACTGTCGACGAAGCGCGGGCCTGGGAGGCGATCGGCGCCGATGCGGTGGTGGCTTCCGGCGTCGAGGCGGGCGGCCATCGAGGCACTTTCCTCGGTCCGCAAGAGGAAGCGACGCTGTCGGCGCGCCAGCTGTGGCCGCTGGTTGCAGAGGCTGTGCGCATTCCCGTCATCGCCGCCGGCGGCATCATGACCGGGGTCGACATCAGGGAAGCTCTGTCGCTGGGCGCCAAGGCAGTGCAGATGGGCACCGCCTTCCTCGTCACCGACGAATCCGGCATCCATCCGGCCTACAAGCAAAAGCTGCTGTCGGGCCACGGTCTGACGACCCGGCTGACCCGCAGCTTCTCAGGTCGCTACGCCCGCGGCGTAGAAAATCGTTTCATGGAGCAAATGGAGAGTGTGGAGACGCAAGTTCCAGCGTATCCTGTGCAAAATGCATTGACAGCAAGCATACGAGCGGCTGCGGCCAAAAGCGGCGACACCGAACTGATGTCGCTGTGGGCCGGCGCCGAAGTCGGCCGCGCCCGCGCGCTGTCGGTCGCACAACTGATGCAAACGCTGGTGGCGGAGATGCGCCCAACTTGAGGAGCCTTGATTGGAATCGGCAGGACAATACGACTACATTATCGTGGGCGCCGGCACTGCCGGCTGCCTGCTGGCAAACCGCCTCACGCGCAAGAAAGACACCACCGTCCTGCTGATCGAGGCCGGCGGCAAGGACGATTACCTGTGGATTCACATCCCGGTCGGCTATCTGCATTGCATTGGCAATCCGCGCACCGACTGGCTCTACAAGACTGAAGCGGACGCCGGCATCGGCGGCCGCTCGCTGATTTATCCGCGCGGCAAAGTGCTGGGTGGCAGTTCGTCGATCAACGGCATGATCTACATGCGCGGCCAGTCCGGCGACTACGATCGCTGGGCCGAGCTGACCGGCGACCCGGGTTGGGCGTGGGACAAGGTGCTGCCGCTGTTCATGAAAACCGAGGACCACCACGGCGGCGCCAACGCCAATCACGGCGGCGGCGGCGAGTGGCGCGTCGAGAAACAGCGGCTGTCGTGGCAGATCCTCGACGCCTTCCGCGATGCCGCCGATGAGACTGGCATCCCGAAAGTCGACGATTTCAATACCGGCGACAACGAAGGCTGCTCGTATTTCGAGGTCAACCAGCGCCGCGGCATCCGCTGGAATACCGCGAAAGCGTTCCTGAAACCGATCGCCGGGCGCGAAAACCTGACCATCATGACCGGCTGCCATGTCGAGCGCTTGATCATCGAGCACACGGAAAAGGGCGCCGTATGCCGCGGCGTCGAGTTTTTCGGCGGCGGCAGGAAATTTCGCGCCGATGCAGTGCAGGAAACCTTGCTGGCAGCGGGCGCGATCGGCTCGCCGCAGATCCTGCAGCTGTCCGGCATCGGGCCGGCGGCCGCCTTGCAGCAGGTCGGCATCACGCCGATGGTCGACGCCCCCGGGGTTGGCGAAAACCTGCAGGACCACCTGCAATTGCGGATGATCTTCAAGATCAACGGCGCCAAGACGCTCAACACCAGCGCCGCAAGCTGGTTCGGCAAGATGAAAATCGGCCTCGAATACGCCGTGCGCCAGAGCGGACCGATGTCGATGGCGCCGTCGCAGCTGGGCGCGTTCGCCAGGTCCGACGCCGGCCAGGCCAGCGCCAACCTGCAATATCACGTGCAGCCGCTGTCGCTGGAAAAGTTCGGCGATCCGCTGCATCCGTTCCCGGCGTTTACCGCCAGCGTCTGCAATCTGCGCCCAACCTCGCGCGGACACGTACGCATTGCCAGCAACGACAGCTACGCGCCGCCGAAGATTTCACCGAATTACCTGAGCACGGCGGCGGACCGCAAGACCGCGGCCGCGGCGCTGACGCTCACGCGCAAGATTGTTACGGCGCCGGCACTGTCCAAATACAAGCCGGAAGAATTCAAGCCGGGCATTCATTACCGCACCGAAGACGAGCTGGCCGAAGCGGCCGGCCTGATCGGCACGACGATCTTCCACCCGGTCGGCACCTGCAAGATGGGCAAGGTTGACGACCCGATGTCGGTGGTCGACAGTGAATTGCGCGTCATCGGAGTGGGGGGCTTGCGCGTTATTGATGCATCGATCATGCCGAACATCACTTCTGGCAACACGAATTCGCCGACGTTAATGATCGCCGAGCGGGCTGCGGAGCTCATCGCGGCAACACCGAGGTGAGGCGATTCGGGGCGAAATGGTAGTTATACCGTATTGTGACGAAATTTTATTGTGTGTATTATCGTGAAAAAAATACATAGCAGTATGATAAAAATATCTCGGAGACCCAATGACGGATGTCATATTACAGACGAAAAACCTGACCAAAGAGTTCAAAGGTTTCACAGCGGTAAGTGACGTCAATCTCAGCGTCGAGCGTGGGCATATCCATGCGCTGATCGGCCCGAACGGCGCCGGCAAGACCACCTGTTTCAACCTGCTGACCAAGTTCCTGGTGCCGACGTCGGGCCATATCCTGTTCAACGGCAAGGACATCACCGCTGCCAAGCCGGCGCAGATCGCCCGCATGGGCATCATCCGCTCGTTCCAGATTTCGGCCGTGTTCCCGCACCTGACGGTGCTGCAGAATGTGCGCATCGGCTTGCAGCGCGAACTGGGCACGTCGTTCAATTTCTGGCAGAGCGAGCGCTCACTGTCGCGCCTCGACGACCGCGCCATGCAGTTGCTGGCCGAGGTCGACCTGACCGAATTCGCCGACACCATCACCGTCGACATGCCGTACGGGCGCAAGCGCGCGCTGGAAATTGCCACCACCCTGGCGATGCAGCCCGAGCTGATGCTGCTCGACGAGCCGACCCAGGGCATGGGCCACGAAGACGTCCACCGCGTCACCGAGCTGATCAAAAAAGTATCGGCCGGCCGCACCATCCTGATGGTCGAACATAATATGAACGTGGTTTCCGGTATTTGCGACAAGATTTCAGTGCTGCAGCGCGGCGCCATGCTGGCCGAAGGCACCTATGCCGAGGTATCGCGCAACCCGCAGGTGATGGAAGCCTACATGGGCACCACCAGCGCCGACCTGGAAGGAGCGCACTGATGGCCGCCGCTCTCGAGATCAGCAATTTGCAGGCGTGGTACGGCGAATCGCACATCCTGCACGACGTCAACCTGACGGTGAACCAGGGCGAAGTGGTGACCTTGCTGGGCCGTAACGGCGCCGGCCGCACCACCACCTTGCGCGCCATCATGGGCCTGACGGGCAAGCGTACCGGCTCGATCAAGGTCAATGGCGTCGAGGCAATCAGCCTGCCGACCCACAAGATTGCCCACCTCGGCATCGGCTACTGCCCCGAGGAACGCGGCATCTTCTCGTCGCTGTCGACCGAGGAAAACCTGATGCTGCCGCCGGCCCTGTCCGGCAGCGAAAAAGGCATGTCGGTACAGGAAATCTATCAGATGTTCCCCAACCTGTACGAGCGCCGCAACAGCCAGGGCACGCGCTTGTCGGGCGGCGAACAGCAGATGCTGGCAGTGGCGCGCATCCTGCGCACCGGCGCGCGCTTGCTGCTGCTCGACGAAATTTCCGAAGGCCTGGCGCCGGTCATCGTGCAGGGCCTGGCCCGCATGATCACGGAACTGAAGGCCAAGGGCTACACCATCGTCATGGTGGAACAGAATTTCCGCTTCGCCGCTCCATTGGCGGATCGGTTTTACGTGGTGGAGCACGGTCAGATCGTCGAGACCTTCGCTTCGTCGGAATTAAACGCGAAGATGCCGGTTCTGACCGAACTCCTCGGCGTATAAGCAGCACCCCAGGCAACAACGTTGAGCACAACAAACAACTATCCTAACGGAGACAAGAAATGAAACGTAAAGCTATCGCCATCGCAGCTACCGCAGCATGCGCACTCGGCCTGTCCTTCTCGGCGCAAGCGCAAGTGTCGGGCGACACCATCAAGATCGGCTTCATCACCGACCTGTCCGGCACCTACTCCGACATCGACGGCAACGGCGGCGCGGAAGCGATCAAGATGGCGATCGCCGACATGGGCGGCATGGTCAACGGCAAGAAAGTCGAATTCGTCGTCGCCGACCACCAGAACAAGGCCGACATCGCCGCCAGCAAGGCGCGCGAGTGGTTCGACCAGCAGGGCGTCGACATGCTGATCGGCGGCACCAACTCCGGCACCAATCTGGCCATGGCCAAACTGGCGGCGGAAAAGAAAAAGGTCTTCATCTCGATCGGCGCCGGCTCGGCCCGCCTGACGAACGAAGAGTGCACCCCGTACACCGTGCACTACGCCTACGACACCATCGCCCTGGCGCGCGGCACCGGCTCGACCATCGTCAAGCAGGGCGGCAAGTCGTGGTACTTCATGACGGCTGACTACGCATTTGGCCAGTCGCTGCAGAACGACACGTCCGACGTCATCAAGTCGAACGGCGGTACCGTGCTGGGCGCATCGAAGCACCCGCTGGCAGCGTCGGACTTCTCGTCCTTCCTGCTGCAGGCGCAAGCGTCGAAGGCGCAGATCCTGGGCCTGGCCAATGCCGGCGGCGACACCATCAACACCATCAAGGCGGCCAACGAGTTCGGCATCACCAAGACGATGAAGCTGGCCGGCCTGCTGATGTTCATCAACGACGTCCACTCGCTGGGCCTGAAGCTGACCCAGGGCATGTACCTGACCGACGGCTGGTACTGGGACCAGAACGCGGAATCGCGCGCCTGGGCCAAGCGCTACTTCGCCAAGATGAAGAAAGAGCCGTCGATGCTGCAGGCAGCTGACTACTCGGCAACGATGACGTACCTGAACGCCGTCAAGGCCACCGGTACCGACGACGCCGACAAGGTCATGGCGCAGCTGAAAAAGACCAAGGTCAACGACATGTTTGCCAAGAACGGCGAAATCCGTCCGGACGGCCGCATGGTCCACGACATGTACCTGATGCAGGTGAAGACGCCGGCCGAGTCGAAGTATCCATGGGATTACTACAAGGTCATCGCGACCATCCCTGGTGCCCAGGCTTACGCCACCAAGGCCGAGACCAAGTGCGCGCTCTGGAAGTAATCCGCAGTAGCTAGTACGTGGTTGACGAAGAAGCGGGTCGCGTACCCGCTTCTTTTGTAATTGCACTGCATTGTCGTTGGCGCAGGCCCGGTTCCCGGGCAAGCGTTTTCTTTTGTCTACACCGGTGCGATGCCGGTGCTTTTGTACTGTGATGCCATGGAAATCTTCGGCGTTCCTCTCCAGGCCATGATGAGCCAGCTCCTGCTGGGACTGGTCAACGGCTCGTTCTACGCCATGCTGTCGCTTGGCCTTGCCGTCATCTTCGGTTTGCTCAACGTTATCAATTTCTCGCACGGTGCGCTGTACATGATGGGCGCTTTCCTCGCCTACATCGGCGTCACCACGTTCGGCCTGAATTACTGGGCGATGCTGCTGATCGCCCCGCTCGTAGTCGGCATCTTCGGCATCATCGTCGAAAAGACCATGCTGCGCTGGCTCTACAAGCTCGACCACCTGTACGGGCTGCTGCTGACGTTCGGCATCACCTTGCTGCTCGAAGGCGTGTTCCGCTCCTTCTTCGGCGTGTCCGGCCAGTCGATCGACGTTCCCGAGCTGCTCACGGGCGCCACCGACCTCGGCTTCATGGTGCTGCCGAACTACCGCGCCTGGGTCGTCGTCGCTTCGCTTGGCGTGTGCCTGGTCACCTGGTACGTGATTGAAAAAACCAAGCTCGGCTCCTACCTGCGTGCCGGCACGGAGAATCCGAAGCTGGTCGAGGCGTTTGGCGTCAACGTGCCGCTGATGGTCACCTTGACCTACGGCTTCGGCGTCGCGCTGGCCGCGTTTGCCGGCGTGCTGGCGGCGCCGATCATCAACGTCACCCCGCTGATGGGCTCGAACCTGATCATCGTCGTGTTCGCCGTGGTCGTCATCGGCGGCATGGGCTCGATCATGGGCTCGATCCTCACCGGCCTGGGCCTGGGCATCATCGAAGGCTTCACCCGGGTGTTCTATCCGGAAGGCTCGGAAGTGGTGGTGTTCGTCGTGATGGTGATCGTGCTGATGATCCGTCCTGCCGGCCTGTTCGGCAAAGAGAAGTAAGCGTCAATCGAAACGGAGCATTGAATGAACAAGAACATCGGCTATTCTCTAGCGTTGGCCATCGCGCTGATCGCCCCCTTTGTCGGCTACCCCGTCTTCCTGATGAAGCTGTTGTGCTTCGGGCTGTTCGCCTGTGCCTTCAACTTGCTGATCGGCTATACCGGCCTGCTGTCGTTCGGCCACGCGGCCTTCTTCGGCACCGCCGGCTACGTTACCGGCTATGCCTTGGGCACGCTGGGCCTGCCGACCGAGCTCGGCATCCTGGCCGGCGTGGTTGCCGGCGCGCTGATCGGCCTGGTCATGGGCAAGCTGGCGATCCGTCGCCAGGGTATTTATTTCTCGATGATCACGCTGGCGCTGGCGCAGATGGTGTACTTCGTCATGCTGAAGGCGCCGTTTACGCACGGCGAGGACGGCCTGCAGGGTGTGCCGCGCGGTAAGCTGTTCGGCTTCATCGACCTGTCGGACGACGTCACCATGTACTACGTGGTGCTGGCGATCTTCGTCGGCGGCTTCGCGCTGATCATGCGCACTGTCCATTCGCCGTTCGGCCAGGTGCTGCGGGCGATCAAGGAAAACGAGCCGCGCGCCGTCTCGCTCGGTTACGACGTCGACAAGTACAAGCTGATGGCCTTCGTGCTGTCGGCCGCGCTGGCCGCGTTGGCTGGCGGCACCAAGACCGTCGTGCTCGGTTTCGAGACACTGACCAACGTGCACTGGACGATGTCGGGCCTGGTGATCCTGATGACCTTGGTAGGGGGCATGGGCACCTTGGTTGGTCCCATCCTCGGCGCCGTCATCATCATCACGCTGGAAAACAAGCTGAGCGACGTCGGCGCCTTCCTGGTGCGCACCACCGGCGTCGAGTGGTTTTCGACGCTGGGCGAGTCGGTCGGCATGGTCACCGGCCTGATCTTCATTGTCTGCGTGCTGCTGTTCCGCCGTGGTATTGTCGGCGAGATCGGCGCGGCGTTCGCCGCCGCCAACCGCAAGAAGAAAGCGGCCTGATCACGGCGCTTGCCGAATGCTACGAAAACGCCGCGCTCGAAACGCGGCGTTTTTTTTGGGGGATACCATGCAGGGGCAGAGGCAGGTGCAGACGCAGACGCTGAAGGTGAACGGCCTCGGGATGCTGTGGCCACGGCCGGCGTCGGCCCGCCGGTATTACTGCTGCACGGCTTTCCCGACAGCCACTCGGTGTGGCGCCATTGGGTGCAGCGCTCGCCTGGCAGGTCGCCATGCATGCCCCAGAACGTGTCGAGCGGCTCGTGGCGCTGTCCGTCGGGCATCCGACTGCCTTCGGTACTGCCGGGCTTGCACAGCGCCTGAGGTCGTTCTACATGGCCTTGTTCATGGTGCGCGGCCTGGCCGGACGGATACTGACGATGGGCGACTGGTTCTTCATGCCGCTATCCACCAGCAACCGTGAACTGGTGGCGCAATGGCGCGCCGATTTTGCCGTGCACGGTCGCCGGCCCGCGGCCCTCAACTACTACCGCGCTGCCGCGCGCATTGGCGGTGCGTTCCGGCTGCAATCGGTCACCATGCCGGTGCTGGGCATGTGGAGCAGCGGCGACACGGCGTTGGCGGAAGGGCAGATGCGCAACTGGGCACGCTACGTCGATGCGCCGTTCCGTTACGAGCGCATTGACGGCGCCGACCATTGGCTGCAACTGGGCGCGCCGGCGTTAACCAGTAAGCCAGTAAGGACGATAAAACGATGCTCCAACTACGACCGAGCTGCGAGAACTGCAACAAGCCACTAGCGCCGGCATCCGAAGATGCCCGCATCTGCAGCTACGAATGCACCTTCTGCGTCCAATGCGTGGAGCGGGTGCTGCACAACGTCTGCCCGAACTGCGGCGGCGGCTTCGTTGCGCGGCCGATCCGTCCAGCGCGCAACTGGAAAAACGCCAATTTCCTCGGCGCCGACCCGGCCAGCACGAAGGTCGTCTACAGGCCGATTGATGCGCAGGCGTTCGAGGAATTTGCAGCGCAGCTGAAGGCGATTGCGCCGGCAAGCCGCTAGAGGCGGCGAAATTGACTCGGTGCACGCCGGCTCTGCGTTCGTCTGAAGTGTCCCACCTGAAACCAGGCGCGATGGCGGCGGTGCGCTGTGCGCCCAGAGGTCATACGGCATCGTGTCTCTTTTTTCCTGCGCATCTTGTCGAATTTTGTCTATTTCTGTCTAATTAACCGGCAGTATCGGTTCAGTTGGCGAAACAGACAGAATTCGACAGAATTAGACACGATGCGCAGTGTGGAATAGACAGCTTGCCGCATGACCTCGCTCGCTTACCCTGGAACGGTTCAGCAGCGCCTGGAGCCTCTGCAGCAAGGTGGGTCAGCAACGGGCCAGGCGCGACTTGCCGGGCCCGCTACGGTCGGCTACTAGACCTTGAAGCAGTCGTGGATGTGCGACAAAATGGGATTTCCGCGCAGGTGGACGACCCTACAACATCAGATCAGTGACGGCGTCGGCACCAGTGCCGATGGGGCCGACTGCGAGCATCTGCGCTGCCGGCTTTCGAACACCGTTACAGCGCGGCGGCGTAGATGGCGCGGGCATCGGCGCGTGTCATTTCGCGCGGATTGTTGCCGAGCAGTCGGGTCTGCTTCATCGCGTCGTCCGCCAGCCGGTCGAGGTCGCCTTCGGTGATGCCCACTTGCTGCAGCGTCGTCTCGACGCCGGTGACTGTGGCGATTTGCTGCATCGCAGCAATCAATGCCTCCGCCCGCGCTTCCTGGCTGCCTTCGACGTGCGGTGCGACGATGCCGGCGATCTCGGCGTAATGGTCGACCGCCTCCGGCATATTAAAGCGCAGCACATGCGGCAACACCAGCGAATTCGACAGCCCGTGGGGGACGTGGAAGATGCCGCCGATCGGGTAGGCCAGCGCGTGCACCGCCGCCACCGGGGCGTTTGAAAACGCCTGGCCGGCAAAATACGCGCCCAACAGCATCGCCTGCCGTGCCTGCAGGTTGGCGCCGTTTTGGCACGCCGTGACCAGGTTTTTCGACAGCAGTGACAGCGCCTGCCTGGCCAGCATGTCCGACATCGGGTTTTTCTTGTGCTTGCTGGTGAACGCCTCGATCGCATGCACCATGGCGTCGATGCCGGTCGCCGCGGTGACCAGCGGCGGCAAGCCGAGCGTCAACTCCGCATCGAGCACCGCCAAGTCCGCATACAGCTGCGGCGCCACTACGCCCATCTTGGTCGTCGCGCCGGTGGTGACGATGGCGATGTTGGTCACCTCCGAACCGGTGCCGGCGGTGGTGGGCACCTGCACCAGCGGCAAGCGTTCGCCCGTCACGTTGCCGATGCCGTAGGCCTGGCTGAGCGCCTGGCCGCTGCCGGCCAGTACCGCGATCAGCTTGGCGACGTCCATCGAACTGCCGCCGCCGAAGCCGATGACGATATCAATCGCGTGCTGTCGCGCAAACTCGACCGCGCTAAGCACGATGTGCTCGGGCGGGTCGGCCACCACGTCGGAGTAGATCAGCACCGTCAGGTTGTGCTGTTCCAGGTCGCGCGCCGAAGCATCGATCAGGCCGGTTCGCAGGAAGCCCGGGTCGGTGACGATTAGCGCGCGGCGTGCGCTGGGAAATTGCGCGCGGATGTGCTGCCCGAGTTGCGCGGCGGCGCCAGGTTGGGAGATCAGGTGCGGAACGGTGCTGAAGCTGAAAGAGGCGAAGGTGGACATGAGGCAGTCGGGCAGTGGTCGATGAAGCAAGCTTACACCAACGGGCCACTGCTGAGGAGTGCGGGTCATGTGTTTCTTCCGTACAATTACGGCTGGTGATTGCGGAGCGGCGGTGAACATGGATTTTGTGTTGTTGGGATGCGCGGCGTTTCTGGCCGGCCTGGTCGATGCGGTCGTGGGCGGAGGCGGGCTGATCCAGATCCCGGTGATGTTCTCCGTGTTCCCGAAAGAGGTGCCGGCGACCTTGCTCGGCACCAGCAAGCTGGCCGGCTTTTGTGGCACCAGCGCGGCGGCCGTCAATTACGTGCGGCGTGTAAAGGTGGCGTGGAGTGCGGTGGTGCCGGCGGCCTTGGCCGCGTTCGCGCTGTCGTTCGCCGGCGCCTACACCGTGACCAAGGTGCCGGGCGACTTCATCCGTTCCTTGCTGCCGCTGGTATTGCTGGCTGTGGCCATCTACACGTTCAAAAAGAAGGATTTCGGTGCTGTGCACGCACCGGTGCACAGCGGCATGACGGAACGCATGATCGCGATAGGGACGGGCGCCTGCATCGGTTTCTATGATGGCTTTTTCGGTCCCGGTACCGGCAGCTTCCTGATGTTCCTGTTCGTGCGCTTTTTCGGCTTCGATTTCCTCAGTGCGTCGGCCGCGGCGAAGGTCGTCAACGTCGCCTGCAATATCTCGGCGCTGATGTGGTTCGGCTACAGCGGCCATCTGCTCTGGCAGCTCGGCCTGCTGATGGCCCTGTGCCAGGTAGCTGGATCGCTGGTTGGCACCAAGCTGGCGATCAAGCACGGCAGCGCATTCGTGCGCAAATTGTTCCTCGTCGTGGTTTCGCTCCTGATCCTCAAAACCACCTACGACGCCTTCGTCCGCTGGTGACGCAATATCGCCTTCGGAATCGAAGGTTTGTTCCACGTGGAACATTGGTAAGCACCCGGATCGCCATTGTTTCACGTGGAACGTAGTTGCGCCGCCAATCGCTAATCCTTCCAAAAAGAGTCGTCGAGGCAAAAAGACTCTATAATCTGGCCTCACACTCCCTCGCTTTACGCTTCCAACATGCTATTTCCTACTGAATTCGACGTTATCGTTGTCGGCGGCGGCCATGCCGGCACCGAAGCGGCCCTCGCTTCTGCCCGCATGGGCCAGAAGACTTTGTTGCTTACGCATAACATCGAGACGCTCGGGCAGATGTCCTGCAATCCGTCGATTGGCGGCATCGGCAAGGGTCACCTAGTCAAGGAAGTCGACGCCATGGGCGGCGCCATGGCCATCGCCACCGACGAGGCGGGCATCCAGTTCCGTATCCTGAACTCGTCCAAGGGCCCGGCCGTGCGCGCTACCCGCGCCCAGGCCGACCGCATCCTGTACAAGGCGGCAATCCGTGCACGCCTGGAAAACCAGCCGAACCTGTGGCTGTTCCAGCAAGCCGTGGATGACCTGATCATCGAGGGCGACCGCGTGGTTGGCGCCGTCACCCAGATTGGCCTGCGCTTTCGCGCGCGCGCCGTGGTGCTGACGGCCGGCACTTTCCTCGACGGTAAGATCCACGTCGGCCTGCAGTCGCACTCGGCGGGCCGCGCCGGTGACCCGCCGGCCATCTCGCTGTCTGCGCGCCTGAAGGAACTGAAGCTGGGGCAGGGGCGCCTGAAGACCGGCACACCGCCGCGCATCGACGGGCGCAGCATCGATTTTTCCGTGCTGTCCGTGCAGCCGGGCGACCTCGATCCGGTGCCGGTTTTCTCGGTGATGGGCAACGCCGCGATGCATCCGCGCCAGGTGCCGTGCTGGATGACGCATACCAACGCCCGCACCCACGACATCATCCGCGCCGGCCTCGACCGCAGCCCGATGTTTACCGGCGTCATCGAAGGGGTAGGGCCGCGCTACTGTCCGTCGATCGAAGACAAGATCCACCGCTTCGCCGGCAAGGATTCGCACCAGATCTTCCTCGAGCCGGAAGGGTTGACGACCAACGAATACTATCCGAACGGCATCTCGACAAGCTTGCCGTTCGACGTACAGATCGACCTGGTGCGCTCGATGAAAGGCATGGAAAACGCCTTCATCCTGCGCCCCGGCTATGCCATCGAATACGATTATTTCGACCCGCGCGGCCTGAAAACGTCGCTTGAAACCAAGGCCATCGGCGGCCTGTTCTTTGCCGGCCAGATCAATGGCACCACCGGCTACGAGGAAGCGGCGGCGCAGGGCATGCTGGCCGGGCTGAACGCGGCGCTGCTGACGCAAGGGCGCGACGCCTGGGTGCCGGGCCGCTCGGAAGCCTACATTGGCGTGCTGGTCGACGACCTGACCACTCAGGGCGTGGCCGAACCGTACCGCATGTTCACCAGCCGCGCCGAGTTCCGCCTGAGCCTGCGTGAAGACAACGCCGACATGCGCCTGACCGAAATCGGCCGCCAGCTCGGCTGTGTCGGCGACATCCAGTGGGCCGCGTTTGAGGCCAAGCGCGAGTCGGTGGCGCGCGAACTCGAGCGCCTGCGCTCTACCTGGGTCAACCCGCGCATCCTCGCCGCGGCCGAGTCCGAGCGCGTCATCGGCCAGGCCATCGAGCGCGAGTATTCGCTGGCCGACCTGCTGCGGCGTCCCGGCGTCGAGTACGACAAGCTGATGAGCATGGCCGGCATCGACGGCCAGGAGCTGGCCGGGCCGGGCGTGGTCGACGCCGCCGTGCGCGAGCAGGTCGAGATCCAGCTCAAGTACGCCGGCTACATCGACCGCCAGGCCAAGGAAGTCGAGCGCCACGATCACTACGAAAACCTGAAGCTGCCGGAAGGCTTTAACTACCTCGATATACCGGCGTTGTCGATCGAAGTGCGCCAGAAGCTCGACAAGCAGCGGCCGGAAACACTTGGTCAAGCATCAAGAATTTCCGGTGTGACACCTGCCGCAATCTCCTTATTGCTGGTACATTTGAAGAAACGCGGCGCGAAGGGCTTCGCCACACTCAACGAGGAACTGGCCCAATGAAGTTTTTCGACCGTGCAGCACTATCGAATGTATTAGCAGACGGTACAAAAAAGTTGGCGCTGGACCTGGACGACAAGCAGCATGAGCTGCTGCTGGACTACCTGGCGCTGCTGTTCAAGTGGAATTCAGTCTACAACCTGACGTCGTTGCGCGACCCGCTGCAGATGGTGACCTTACACCTGCTCGATTCGCTGGCCGCGGTGCCTGCCTTTGCCCAGGCGCATAACGTGCTCGATGTCGGCGCAGGTGGCGGTCTGCCTGGGATCGTGCTGGCGATCACCCGCCCCGACGTCAAGGTGTCGCTGATCGACACGGTGCATAAGAAAACAGCGTTTCTCAAGCAGGTGAAGGCCGAGCTGGAACTGGCGAATGTAACGGTCTACACCGCCAAGGTGCAGCAATTGCAGGTGCAGCAGCCGTTCGACGTCATCACATCGCGCGCCTTTGCAGACCTGTCCGATTTCGTCACCTGGTCGGGGCACCTGCTGGCCGAGGGTGGGCAATTCATCGCCCTCAAAGGCGTCGCGCCCGCGGACGAGCGGGAAAACCTGCCGGCGCCGTGGAAAGCGAGCGATTTGCAGCCTTTGCGGGTGCCGGGCCTGGAAGCGGAGCGGCACCTGGTATTCATCACCAGATCGCAACAAACAGAGTAAATAATATAAACCGTATAAATGGTTTATACCGCATATACAGAATAAATCGTTAATACGATTTTGATAGTATAAATGGTATAAATCGATATCGTTGCGTCGACTATAAGAGCGTTCATGGCCAAGATTTTTTGCGTAGCAAACCAAAAGGGCGGGGTAGGCAAGACCACCACCAGCGTCAACCTGTCCGCCGGACTGGCCAAGCTCGATCAACGGGTACTGCTGGTCGACCTCGACCCGCAGGGCAATGCAACGATGGGGGCCGGCATCAACAAGGCCGGCCTGAAAGCGTCGACCTACGAAGTGCTGCTCGGCGAGGCCGATGTCGCCACCGCGCGCCAGCGCTCCGAGTCTGGCCGCTTTGACGTGCTGCCGTCGAACCGCGAGCTGGCCGGCGCCGAAGTCGAGATGGTCGAACTCGACCATCGCGAACGGCGCCTGAAGGATGCGCTGGCCGCGGTCGACGGCGAATACGATTTCATCCTGATCGACTGCCCGCCGGCGCTGTCGATGCTCACGCTAAACGGCCTGTGCGCCGCGCACGGCGTGATCATCCCGATGCAGTGCGAGTACTACGCGCTCGAGGGCCTGTCCGACCTGGTCAACACGATCAAGAAGGTGCACGCCAACCTGAACCACGACCTGAAGATCATCGGCCTGCTGCGGGTGATGTTCGATCCGCGCATGACCTTGTCGCAGCAGGTCTCGGCGCAGCTCGAGCAGCACTTCGGCGACAAGGTCTTCAAGACCATCATTCCGCGCAACGTGCGCCTGGCCGAAGCGCCGTCGTACGGCGTGCCGGGCGTGGTGTTCGATCCGGCCTCGAAGGGCGCGCAAGCCTACATCGCGTTCGGCGCCGAAATGGTCGATCGCATCAAGACAATGTAACTACAATTCTGACGAAGACAATCATGGCAACCAAAAAACTCAAAGGCCTCGGCCGCGGCCTCGAAGCACTGCTCGGCGGCGACGGCGACTTCAGCCAGCAGCCGGCCGACGCCGGCGCCCCGTCGTCGCTGCCGGTGACGCAGCTGCAGCCCGGCAAATACCAGCCGCGTACCCGCATGGACGAAGGCGCGCTCAACGAACTGGCGGCGTCGATCAAGTCGCAGGGCGTGATGCAGCCGGTGCTGGTACGCCCGGTCGGCCAGCAGGACGGCGCGATGCGCTACGAGATCATCGCCGGCGAGCGCCGTTTCCGCGCCGCGCAGCTGGCAGGCCTTGACACCATTCCGGTGCTGGTGCGCGACGTCGACGACCAGGCCGCCGCGGCGATGGCGCTGATCGAGAACATCCAGCGCGAAGACCTCAACCCGCTGGAAGAAGCCCAGGGCATCCACCGCCTGATCGACGACTTCCATTTCACGCACGAGCAGGCCGCCAACGCCGTCGGCCGTTCGCGCAGCGCCGTGTCGAACCTGCTGCGCCTGATGAACCTGGCCCAGCCGGTGCAGACGATGCTGATGGCCGGCGACATCGACATGGGCCACGCGCGCGCGCTGCTGGCCGTCGACGCCGCCAGCCAGATCACGCTGGCCAGCCAGGTCGTCGCCAGGCGGTTGTCGGTACGCGAGACCGAAAAGCTGGTCACCCGCACGATGGAGCAGGGCACGGAGTCCCCTGCGCGGCCAACTCGCGACAAGTCGGGCGACATCATGCGCCTGGAAGAAGAGCTGTCGGACAAGCTGGCCACGCCGGTGCTGTTCAAGATGGGTGCCAAGGGCCGCGGCCAGATGATCATCGACTTTGCCGACCTCGACATCCTCGACGGCGTCCTCGCCCGCCTGCGCGCCTGACCTTCCAAGCGGGGTCAGTGCCGGCAATCGTACACAAGCTCAGCGCTGAACTGCCCGGTCAACTCGTGCTACAGCTGGGCACGTGTACGATTGCCGGCACTGACCCCGCAGTTGGCTGTTGTTGCGCCGCAACGCAATGTTGCCCGCACCACAATGGTTCATCCGTGGTTTTTGATGAAGATTGGGGTCGATCAAGGTGCAGCAACGTTTGACGCCTATCTGCATAAACCTTATAATCCCGTTGATTCACGTAATCCACCACCCGCACCACAGCTTTTTAAGCCCTGCGCGAAGAAGAAAAAATGTTGCGCATCGTCTCCCTGCAATTGATGGCCACAGTGGTCGCCGGCGTCATCGCCGCGCTACTCGGGGGAAAGGCTGCGATGTTTTCGGCTGTGCTCGGTGGATTGTGTTGTGTTGTGCCGAACGGCCTGTTCGCGTTGCGCCTGTTTGCCAGCGCGAAGCGGGGCGCGGCAAACCCGATGTCGTTCATGATCGGTGAATTTATAAAGATTGCTTTAACGTTGGCGCTGCTTGGCGCCATCGCTTGGCTGTACCGCGATTTGAACTGGCTCGCACTGATTTGCGGCTTCATCGTGGCACTCAAAAGTTACATCATCTTATTGTTTAGGCAGAAATGACAACTGAAATTGCAGCGGGTGCAGCCCCAACAGCCGAGCACACGGTCACGGCAGGCCAATACATCACTCACCACCTTGGCCACAATGCGTCGGCCAAGCAAGTCGACATCATCGACTTCAGCATCATTCACTACGACACCATCATCGTGTCGGTGATCCTGGCCGCATTGGCCTGCATCTTCCTCGTCATCGCCGCGCGCCGCGCCACCGCCGGCGTGCCGACCCGCTTCCAGGCGGCCGTCGAATTCGTCGTCGAGCTGGTCGAAGACCAGTCGAAAGCCATCGTCCACGGCAACCGCTCGTTCATCGCGCCGGTCGCACTGGCCGTGTTCGTCTGGGTATTGCTGATGAACTCGATGGACTTCCTGCCGGTCGACACCTTCGCCGGCATCTTCCGCGCGCTCGGCATCCACGGCGCCGACGGCCACGAGCCGTATTTCCGCGCCGTCCCGACGGCCGACCTGAACGGCACCTTCGGCATGGCGCTGGTCGTGCTGACCCTGATGCTGTACTACAACATCAAGATCAAGGGCCTCGGCGGCTTCATCAAGGAACTGTTCACTGCGCCGTTCGGCGCCCATCCAGCGCTGTGGATCTTCAACTTCGGCCTGAACCTCATTGAATTCGCTGCAAAAACGGTGTCGCTGGCAATGCGACTGTTCGGCAACATGTTTGCCGGCGAACTGATCTTCCTGTTGATCGCCCTGCTCGGCGCGCAGTGGGTAGGCTTCACGGCTCAGAGCGTGGCGTTGTCCGGCCTGCATATCGTTGCTGGCTCGATATGGGCAATCTTCCACATCCTGATCGTGTTGTTGCAGGCTTTTATTTTCATGATGCTGACGCTGGTGTATATCGGCCAGGCGCATGAGGGTCACTAAGAACGCAGCATTGGTAGTAAGCAGGTTTGCAGTATCTCGATTTTCAATTTTTTAATTTTTATATTTAGGAGTTTTCATGACTAACGTCGCTTTTGTAGCTTTGGCTTGCGGTTTGATCATTGGTTTGGGCGCGATCGGCGCATGTATCGGTATCGGTATCATGGGCGGCAAGTTCATCGAAGCTTCGGCTCGTCAGCCTGAACTGATGAACACCCTGCAAACCAAGATGTTCCTGCTGGCAGGTCTGATCGACGCGGCGTTCCTGATCGGTGTTGGTATCGCGATGATGTTCGCGTTCGCTAGCCCATTCCCTGCCTAATAGCTGATTCTCAATAGCCGGGCCAGCGATTTTGCCGGCCCGGCGTATGTCATTCTGAGAAGGAAATTGCTGTGAATTTAAACGCAACGATGTTCGTGCAGTACATTGTGTTTTTCATCCTGTGCTATGTCATCGCGAAATTCGTGTGGCCGCCAGTGGTGGGTGCACTCGACGCACGGGCTAAAAAAATCGCTGAAGGTCTGGCCGCGGCCGACCAGGGCAAATTGGCCATGGTTGCCGCTGAGAAGCGCATCCAGACCGAACTGGCAGGTGCACGTGACGAAGGCCAGAAGCGTATCGCTGACGCCGAGAAGCGCGCCCAGATGGTCGCCGACGAAATCAAGGCAAACGCTACTGCTGAAGCTGGCCGTATTGTGGCGCAAGCCAAAGCAGATGCCGACCAGCAAGTGAACAAGGCACGTGAAGAACTGCGTTCCCAGGTTGCCGCACTGGCCGTCAAAGGCGCCGAGCAGATCCTCAAGCGCGAAGTGAACGCAACGGCTCACGCCGACCTGCTGTCGCAACTGGCTACCGAGCTGTAATTATGGCCGAACTCGCAACCGTCGCCCGTCCTTACGCCGAAGCGTTGTTCCGTGTCGCCCAAACCGGCGACATGGCCGCCTGGTCCGAGTTAGTTTCCGAATTGGGCCGCATCGGCGCCAATCCGGACGTCCAGGATTTCGCCCGCAACCCCAACGTGACGGCGCCACAAGTGGCCGAAACGCTGCTGTCGCTGGTGCGCTCGCCGATGCCGGCTGAAGTCAAAAACTTCATCAACGTGCTGATCGAGAACCGTCGCGTGTCGCTGTTGCCGGAAATCGGCGAGCAGTTCCATGTGCTCAAGAACGCCCAGGAAGGCGCCGCCGACGCGGCCATCACCAGCGCGTTCGAGATCGACGGCACGCAGGTCGCGCAGCTGGTATCGACGCTGGAAAAGAAATTTGGCCGCAAGCTCAACCCAACGGTGACAGTGGATCCATCGCTGATCGGTGGTGTGCGCGTGGTCGTCGGTGATGAAGTGCTCGACACTTCGGTACGCGCCAAGCTGCAACAGATGCATGTTGCGCTCGCTTCGTAACGAACAACTCGCACACGCCGGCGTCTCGCCCTTGCCCTACGCATCAAGAAACTATTAGGAGTTAGCATGCAACTTAACCCATCTGAAATCAGCGAACTGATCAAGAGCCGCATCCAGGGCCTCGAAGGTTCCGCTGAAGTTCGCAATCAAGGCACGGTTATTTCCGTCGCCGACGGTATCTGCCGTATCCACGGTCTGTCGGACGTGATGCAGGGCGAGATGCTGGAATTCCCGGGCAACACGTTTGGCCTGGCGATGAACCTCGAGCGCGACTCGGTCGGCGCCGTGATTCTGGGTGCTTACGAGCACATCTCGGAAGGCGACACCGTCAAGACCACCGGCCGTATCCTGGAAGTGCCGATCGGTCCTGAACTGAAAGGCCGCGTCGTCAATGCGCTGGGCCAGCCGATCGACGGCAAGGGTCCGGTCAACGCCAAGCTGACCGCGCCTATCGAAAAGATCGCACCGGGCGTGATCGCCCGTCAGTCCGTGTCGCAGCCTATGCAGACCGGCCTGAAGTCGATCGACTCGATGGTGCCGATCGGCCGTGGCCAGCGCGAGCTGATCATTGGTGACCGCCAGACCGGTAAGTCAGCTGTCGCGATCGATGCGATCATCAACCAGAAGGGCCAGGACATGACGTGTATCTACGTCGCGATCGGCCAGAAGGCTTCGACCATTAAGAACATCGTGCGCTCGCTCGAAACGCACGGCGCGATGGAGTACACCATCGTCGTCGCCGCGTCGGCTTCCGAGTCGGCCGCGATGCAGTACATCAGCCCGTACTCGGGTTGCGCCATGGGCGAATACTTCCGTGACCGCGGCGAAGACGCACTGATCGTCTACGACGACCTGTCCAAGCAAGCTGTTGCGTATCGCCAGATCTCGCTGCTGCTGCGCCGTCCACCAGGCCGCGAAGCGTACCCTGGCGACGTGTTCTACCTGCACAGCCGCCTGCTCGAGCGCGCAGCACGCGTGAACCCCGACTACGTCGAGAAGTTCACCAACGGCGCCGTCAAAGGCAAGACCGGTTCGCTGACCGCACTGCCGATCATTGAAACGCAAGCTGGCGACGTTTCCGCCTTCGTGCCGACCAACGTCATTTCGATTACCGACGGCCAGATCTTCCTGGACACCTCGCTGTTTAACGCCGGTATCCGTCCTGCGATTAACGCCGGTATCTCGGTATCGCGCGTCGGTGGCGCCGCCCAGACCAAGGTCATCAAAAACCTGTCCGGCGGTATCCGTACCGACCTGGCGCAGTACCGTGAGCTCGCTGCGTTCGCGCAGTTCGCATCGGACCTCGATGAGTCGACCCGCAAGCAGCTCGACCGTGGCGCGCGCGTCACCGAACTGCTCAAGCAGGCACAGTACTCGCCGCTGTCGATCTCGCTGATGGCCGTGTCGCTGTTCGCAGTGAACAAGGGCTACTTCGACGACATCGAAGTGAAGAAGGTACTGGCGTTCGAAGCTGGCCTTCACGGCTACATGAAGACCAAGCAAGCTGCGCTCCTGTCCAAGATCGAAGAGACCAAGCAGCTCGACAAAGATGGCGAAGCTGCCATGGCTGCCGCTGTTGCTGACTTCAAGAAATCCGGCGCATATTAATTGGTTTTCCGGCGCTGAGTAGTTGGCGGCGCCGGATAGCGCAAAAGGAGTAAGGACTCATGGCATCAGGCAAAGAGATACGAGGCAAGATCAAGAGCGTAGAGAATACGAAGAAGATCACCAAGGCGATGGAAATGGTCGCCGCATCGAAAATGCGCAAAGCGCAGGATCGCATGCGGGCCGCCCGTCCCTACAGTGACAAGATTCGTAATATCGCCGCCAACCTTGCCTCTGCAAATCCGGAATACACGCACCCGTTCATGGCGCAAGCCAAGAACGTCGAGGCGAAGGCTGTTGGCTTCATCGTTGTCACGACCGACAAGGGTCTGTGCGGCGGCATGAACACCAACATCCTGCGGATGATGACGCAGAAAACGCGCGAGCTGGAAACAGCTGGCAACAAGATTGAAGCCGTTGCCATTGGCAACAAGGGTTTGGGTTTTTTGAATCGGGTAGGTATTCGGGTCGTGTCGCATGCGGTCCAGATTGGCGATACGCCGCACCTGGAAAAGTTGATCGGACCTGTCAAGGTCATGCTCGACGAATACCAGGAAGGCAAGCTCGACGCCGTCTACCTGTGCTACACCAAGTTCATTAACACGATGAAGCAAGAGCCGATGGTGGAGCAGTTGCTGCCGCTGGCCGCTGACAAGCTCGAAGGCGACAAGGGTAATCACTCTTGGGACTACATCTACGAGCCGGAAGCGCAAACCGTGATCGATGAACTGCTGGTGCGCTATGTAGAGGCGCTGGTCTACCAGGCGGTCGCTGAAAACCTCGCATCCGAGCAATCGGCGCGTATGGTCGCGATGAAAGCGGCAAGCGACAATGCCGGTAGCGTCATTGGCGAGCTGAAACTGGTCTACAACAAGACCCGCCAGGCAGCGATTACCAAAGAACTCTCCGAGATCGTCGCCGGTGCGGCAGCGGTCTAACCCGTTTTTAAATATATATAGAAGGAACGAACATGGCTGATGGCAAAATCGTTCAGTGTATTGGCGCTGTTGTTGACGTTGAGTTTCCACGCAACGCAAT
Organism: Massilia eurypsychrophila; assembly: GCF_002760655.1. Lineage (GTDB taxonomy): Bacteria > Pseudomonadota > Gammaproteobacteria > Burkholderiales > Burkholderiaceae_D > JAFCUW01. The sequence goes on from NZ_PDOC01000001.1 coordinate 354,610, forward strand.
GCCTAAGGTTTTTGACGCACTGAAAATGGCGGGCTCCGAACTGACCCTGGAAGTACAACAGCAGCTCGGCGACGGCATTGTCCGTACCATTGCGCTGGGTACCTCCGACGGTCTGCGTCGCGGTATGGCAATCCAGAACACCGGCAAGCCAATCATGGTACCGGTCGGCAAAGCTACGCTTGGCCGCATTCTGGACGTGCTGGGCAATCCGATCGACGAGTGCGGTCCTGTCTCGCACGAGCAGACCGCATCGATCCACCGCGTCGCTCCTGCATACGACGAACTGTCGCCATCGCAAGAGCTGCTGGAAACCGGCATCAAGGTGATCGACCTGGTGTGCCCGTTTGCAAAAGGCGGTAAAGTCGGCCTGTTCGGCGGCGCCGGCGTCGGCAAGACCGTCAACATGATGGAACTGATCAACAACATCGCTAAGGCGCACTCGGGTGTTTCCGTGTTTGCCGGTGTGGGTGAGCGTACTCGTGAAGGTAACGACTTCTACCACGAGATGGCTGATGCCAAGGTTGTCGATCTGGAAAATCCAGAGAACTCGAAAGTGGCGATGGTCTACGGCCAGATGAACGAGCCGCCAGGTAACCGTCTGCGCGTTGCGCTGACCGGCCTGACGATCGCCGAGTCGTTCCGTGACGAAGGCAAGGACGTTCTGTTCTTCGTGGACAACATCTACCGCTTCACCCTGGCAGGTACCGAAGTATCCGCACTGCTGGGCCGTATGCCATCGGCCGTGGGTTACCAGCCAACGCTGGCCGAAGAGATGGGCCGTCTGCAAGAGCGCATCACGTCGACCAAGACCGGTTCGATCACCTCGGTGCAGGCCGTGTACGTGCCAGCGGACGATTACACCGATCCGTCGCCAGCGACCACCTTTGCTCACCTGGACTCGACCGTTGCTCTGTCGCGTGACATCGCCTCGCTGGGTATCTACCCTGCGGTCGATCCACTCGACTCGACCTCGCGCCAGCTGGACCCGCTCGTCGTCGGCCAGGAACACTACGACACCGCGCGCGCTGTCCAAGGCACCCTGCAGCGCTACAAGGAATTGCGTGACATTATCGCGATTCTGGGTATGGATGAGCTGGCTCCTGAAGACAAGCTGCTGGTTTCGCGCGCACGTAAGATGCAGCGTTTCCTGTCGCAGCCGTTCTTCGTCGCTGAAGTGTTTACCGGCGCGCCAGGCAAGTACGTTTCGCTGAAAGACACGATCAAGGGCTTCAAGATGATCGCATCGGGCGAGCTGGACCACCTGCCAGAGCAAGCGTTCTACATGGTTGGCACGATCGAAGAAGCAATCGAAAAAGCCAAGAAGCTCGGTTAATCGCGCTCCTTCACACCGATAGGACAACACATGGCAAACACAATTCACGTTGACGTTGTATCGGCTGAGTCCCTGATTTTTTCGGGCGAAGCCGAGTTCGTCGCGTTGCCGGGTGAAGCGGGTGAGCTGGGGATTTATCCCAAGCACACCCCGCTGATCACGCGCATCAGGCCGGGTGCTGTACGGATCAAGGTAGTTGGCCGCGAAGAAGAAGAGTTCGTCTTCGTCGCGGGCGGCATCCTGGAAGTGCAGCCGAACGGCGTGACGGTTCTGGCCGATACCGCGATCCGCGGTCACGACCTTGACGAAGCAAAAGCGATGGAAGCCAAGAAACTGGCCGAAGAGCAGCTGGTCAACAAGGAATCGAAGATCGACTACGCCAAGGCGCAGTCCGAGCTGGCCACCGCCATCGCCCAGCTGGCGGCAATCGCCCGCTTGCGCAAGGCGCGGTAACGCAACTCATGCATCACTGGAAAGGCAGCTTCGGCTGCCTTTTTTTATGGCCGACGCCCCTATACTTGCCAATTGGAATGATCTATAGTTGGCTTCATTGCAACCATAGAAAGTCAGCCACATGCGCAAACTCTCCGCCGCCTGCATCGCCGCCGCGCTGTTGTTGCAGGTGCCAGCCGGCATGGCGCAAACCGCGATCGACACCGCCAGCCGTGCCCAGCTCATCGACAATCTGGTCCGCGAGCTGAACGCCAACTACGTCTTTCCTGAAGTTGCCGGCAAGCTGGAGGCTGCCTTGCGCGCCAAGCAGAAGCGGGGCGATTACGACCGTGCGGCCGACGCACAGGGGCTCGCGGTGTTGCTGACGAGCGAACTGCAAGCCGTCAGCGGCGACCTGCACCTGAACGTGCGCTACAGCGACACGCCGGCGCCGCCTCGGCCAACCGGCCCCCGTCCGGCGCCCACGGCCGAAGACGAGGCGCGCTTTCACGCGCGCGCCAAGTCGATGAATTACGGCCTCGGCAAGGTCGAAAAACTGCCTGGCAATATCGGCTACCTCGAAACGCAGGGCTTCGGCCCGGTAAAGTACGTCGACAAGGCGTTCACCGCGGCGATGACGCAGCTGGCCGACAGCGACGCCCTGATCATCGACATGCGCGGCAACGGCGGCGGCAGCCCGGACAGCATCGCCTTCCTCAGCAGCTATCTGTTCGACAAGCGCACCCACCTGAACAATCTGTACTGGCGCGAAGGCAACCGCACCGAGGAGTTCTGGACAACCGAAGACGTGCCCGGGAAAAAGTATGGCGAGCAGAAGCCGGTCTACGTGCTGACTGGCCCGCGCACTTTTTCCGGCGCCGAAGAGTTCAGCTACAACTTGCAGCAGCTCAAGCGGGCGACGCTGGTCGGCGAGAAAACGCGCGGCGGCGCCAATCCTGGCGGCATCCGGCAGCTTACACCCCATTTCAGCGTATTCGTGCCGAGCGGCAGAGCGATCAATCCGATCAGCAAGACCAACTGGGAAGGCACGGGAGTGACGCCGGATGTGAAAGTGGCTGCGGCCGACGCGCTGGTCAGCGCGCAGAAAATGGCGCTTGAAAAGCTTGCCGCCGATGAGCGCGATCCGCAAAAGGCACAACTGCTGCGCACCCGCCTGGCCGAACTCGCAAAATAGCTAAGTTAATCCAATAGTTAGCTGTTTATACGGTAACGGTTGCGGAGAACAGTTACTGCTCTCGGGCTAGGCGCAGCGCGACTTTGTGGCGGAAGTAGCCATCCTGCAAATAGTGGTACAGGTTCGCGCCAGGGCACACCGTGCTCGCCGAGTGATCCTTGTGCCCGGCAATCGTGTCGATCGACACCTTGTGTTTTGCCGCCAGCAGCGCCATCAGGTCGACCGTTGCGTCGAGCTGCTTCTGGTTCGGCTGCACGTCTTCGAAATTGCCCACCACCTCGATCAGCGCGTGCCCGGTCGGGTTGTATTCTGTATTGGTGTCGCCGGCGTACTCGATCTTGCGGCCCTCATAGATGCGGCCGTCCAGGTCGATGATGTAGTGGTACGGAATGTCGAGCCAGCGCTTGGTCGCGCGCGACCAGGTCTGCAGGTTGCGCAGGTACTGCACCGGATCCTTGCCGACCGGGAACGGCTCGCCCTGGTGGTGCAGCGTGATGTGCGTGATCGCGTGCTTGCGCGCCAGCGCCGCGTCGGCCGGCGTGCCGCCCCAGCCGGCCACCGGGACGATGCGCCGCTCGACATCGGCCAGCGTCTCGGCCGGCACCGCGCCGGCGAGCAGGGCGCCGGCGGCGAACAAAGCGTGGGCCAGGCAAATTTTGAATGTCATTTCACGCACTCCATAGCTGAGAGCGCTATCTTTTCACATTTGCCGCCGGAAAGCCACGCCGTCACAGGCGCCGCCACACTGTGGCGACATTCGCCCGCGCGAACTGTTACGCTTCTGGCATCCCAACTGACCAGTCGACCCGCCATGAAGACCATCCGCCAGATCCTCGAAGACGCCCATACCATCGCCGTGGTCGGCCTGTCGCCCAAGCCCGAGCGCGCCAGCCACGAGGTGGCCGCCTTCCTGCAAGGCCACGGCTACCGTATCGTGCCGGTCAACCCGACCTGCGCCGGCCAGCAGATACTTGGCGAGCCGGTGTATGCCAACCTGCGCGATGCCGCCACCGCGCTCGGCGCCGAGGGCCTGCGGATCGACGTCGTCGATTGCTTCCGCAAATCCGAAGAGATCCCCGAGATCGCGCGGGACGCCATCGCGATTCGCGCCAGCTGCTTGTGGATGCAGCTTGGCATCGAAAACCAGGTAGCGGCCGACATGTCCTCGGCCGCCGGGCTCGACGTGGTGATGAACCGCTGCATGAAAATCGAGCACGCCGCGCTGGACGCCGCCACGGAGCAACCGTGAAAGCGCGCGAACGTTTCCGCGCCGGCAAGAATTTCAAGTTGCTTGAGGACGATGCCGACGACAAGCCTCTGCGCGACGGCAACACTGGCGACAGCAAGGGCGAGACCAAGCAACAAGAGCGCGATCAGACTGCCCAGCTGACCAGCCAGATCGCGCGCCTGCAAGAAATGCTGTACGCGCAGCGCACTCACAAGTTGCTGCTGGTGCTGCAGGGGATGGATACGTCCGGCAAGGACGGCACCATCACGTCCCTGTTTCACGGCATCAATCCGATGGGCCTGCGGGCGGTCGGCTTCAAGGCGCCGACCAGCACCGAGCTGGCGCACGATTTCCTTTGGCGCATCCACTCGCATGTGCCGGTGGCGGGCGAGATCGTCATCTTCAACCGCAGCCATTACGAGGACGTGCTGATCACCGTGGTGCAGGGCATGATCGATGAGAAAGAGTGCAAGCGGCGCTACGCCCAGATCCTCGACTTCGAGCGCATGCTGGCCGAGTCCGGCACCATCATCGTCAAGGTATTCCTGCACATTTCCAACGACGAGCAGCGCCAGCGGCTGCAAGAGCGCTTGATCGACCCCGACAAACAATGGAAGTTCGATCAGAACGACGTCGTGCAGCGCAAGAAGTGGGATGAGTACCAGCAGGCGTACCAGCGGGCGATCGTCGCGACCGATACTGACCACGCGCCGTGGTACGTGATACCGGCCAATTCAAAGACGCACCGCAACCTGCTGATTTCGACTTTGCTGCTCGAAATCCTCGAAGACCTGAAGCTGAGTTTTCCCAAGTTCGACCCGGAGCTGGCGAAACTGAAGATCGAGTAACTTCGGACCTGGCCGGATGCGCGAACACTGAACCGAGGTTAGATAATTCTGGCGATGATTTTCTTGCGCGGCTGCGAACGCGTCAGCTCGCGTACGGCAGGCTGCCGGCGAACGATTTCTGCGACAGCGCCGCCAGCTTCGGCAGCGCCACTGTCGCTTCGTGCGCCAGCGCCCGGTCGGAGTCGTCGTCGAGCAGCTCGATCAGGCTGGCGAATGCCACCGTCTCGTCCGGCGAGCTTGCCGTGTGCAGCGCCAGGTCACGAGCGATGTCGCGCAGGCGCCACTGGATCTCGCGCGTGGCGACGGCTTTTTCGAACATCAGCGTGCTATCCGATGTCTGACCGAGGCCATGGTCGGCGTTCAGGTAAGCATCGAGCCCGGTGCCGACGAACGCGCGCTGGATGGTCAGGATGCGCTCCACCGTCCGGCCCAGCAGCTCGCGCGTATGCGGCGACCTGGCACCGGGGCCATTGACCATTCCCGCGCTAAGGTCGAGCACTGCGCATATGCGCCGGAACAGCAGCGGCGTGTCCTCGCGCCCGGCGATGTCCGCCTGCGCGGCCGGCCGAACAGGCGATTCGCGCTTGAGCACGCCGGAGATGGCCGACACCAGCTCGCGCGCGTGCTCGCCCGGCACCAGCTTCAGTGCCAGCTCGGCGCGTTCGAGCGGGTTGTCCTTGCCTATCACGCCAGCGATCATCTCCGCCACCGCCACCGCCTGGCCGGCAGCGCTGATGCGCTTGCCTGATGACTGGCGCGGATAGCCGGTGCCGTCGCAGCGCTCGTGATGCTCGGCCACCGCGCGCCCGACCGCCGGCGGGTAGGGCGCCAGTTCGTCGACCAGCATCTGGCCCAGGCGCGGATGGATCACCAGCTGCGCCCACTCGCGCGGCAGCAGGCGCTTGCCGGGCGCCAGCCAGGCCGGTGCGATGTACAGTTCGCCGATGTCGTGCAGCAGCCCGGCCAGCGCGGCGACGTTCTGCTCGTCGTCGGCCAGCTGCAGCGTGCTGGCCATGCACAGCGACAGCAGGCTGACGCTGACGGCGTGTTCGAGCGCATGGGCGTTGTCATCGTGCGCCAGCGTCAGCAGCATGCGCAGGGAGTCGCTCAGGGCGATCTTCGACAGGTAGACCAGCGGGATCGCGGCGCTGCCGCCGGTGGCGAGCAAAATCCGCCTGATCGGCGCGCTGCTGTCGAGGACACGCCGGGCGGTACTGACCACCAGCGCGGTGTCGACCGCGTCTTCCACCCGGATCGACGATTCGATGCTCCTTTGCAGCTTCGCGCCGCGCAAGAGGTTGAAATGCCCGTCCCCCAGCAGGGCCCCGCGTGCCACCAGCTTCACCCCGTGCACATCAACGATTTCCTGGGTTGCCATCACCGGCCTGGCGCCGGCGAGCCGCACCAGCTTGTCGAGAAAATGCTTGTTGACTGCGGTATTGAGGCGAGGGTCGGACATGGGTGGTTTCCTTTAAGATAGGCCATCATACCAAATATTGCCAATAGGAATTTTATTTGGGCCATTTGTCGTGGACAAACCGGGCGCGCCTGCGGCACAGGCAGCCGCTGTCAAATTGACATAGAATGGATTTCCCTCTCCCCACCTGGAAAAACAATGTCCAAGACTTCGCTTGCCCTGCTGTCCCTGTCGGCTGCCTTGCTGTCGGTTTCGCCCGGCGCCGTGATGGCCCAGGCGCCTGCCGTGGCCGCGCCGGCGGTCGCGTGTCCTGCGATCCTGAAGCAGACCTTTACCCGGCTGCAGGACGAGGTGCCGCAGAATCTTTGCCAGTACGCCGGCAAGGTGGTGCTGGTGGTGAACACGGCGAGCTATTGCGGCTTTACCAGCCAGTACGAGGGACTCGAGAAGATGTACGCCAAGTACGGCAAGCAGGGGCTGGTGGTGCTCGGCTTCCCGTCGAACGACTTCGGCAAGCAGGAACCGGGCAACTCGAAAGAGATTGCCGACTTCTGCTACAACACCTACGGCGTCAAGTTCCCGATGTTCTCGAAGTCGTCGGTAACCGGCGCCGCCGCCAATCCGCTGCACGCAAGCCTGATCAAGCAGACCGGCAAGGAGCCGAAGTGGAATTTCACCAAGTACCTGATTGGCCGCGACGGCAAGGTGCTGGAGTATTTCCCGAGCAAGGTCACGCCGGACGACAAGCAGATGGTGACAAAGATCGAGCAGGCGCTGGCCGGCCAATCGTAGTAAGCACTCACCCACTTCCGCTGGACCGTCGAACCGGAGGTTAATGCATCAGGTAAGCGCGCAGCGGTCCGCGCAGTGCGTTGCAGACGACGATGTCGTCCGCCGCCAATAGCATGGCGCGCGTGATGATGCCTTCGCGCGCCTTCCACGCTGGCGCCGACAACAGCACGCCACGCATCACCCCCGGCAGCACGCCGCTCGCCAGCGGCGGCGTGATCCAGCGCCCACCAATGCGCACAAACACATTCGAACGGCCACCCTCGGCCAGCTCGCCGCGCTCGTTGAAGAACAGCGTGTCGAAGCCACCTTGCTGCTCGGCGGCGCGCCAGCCGGCGTCGTAGCGCGACCGGATGCTGGTCTTGTGACGCAGGAACAGGTCGTCGGCCACGGTCGCATCGTCGGCCAGCAGCAGGCCGACCGGTTCGGCGATCGGCGCCAGCGGCGCGCTCTGGACGGTGAACTGGCCGTCGGCGCCGAGCGCCAGGCGCAGCCGGTAGCGCAATTCCGGCGCAAAGGCGGCGCACGCCTCGTCAAGCGCGGCGGCGGCCGCGCCGGCATCGAAGGCAAAGCCAAAGTAGCGCGCCGATGCCGCCATCCGCGCGAGGTGCAGTTCCTGGTAGCGGCAGCCTTCGTCGCGGCTGGCGCGCAGCGTCTCGAACAGCTCGAACTGGTTTTCCAGCCCGGTCAGGAAGCGCGCCTTCAGCCGGCACTCGGCGTATTCGTCGGCGGCGTCGCTGTCGAAGACGATGCCGGCACCGACGCCAAGTTCGCCCGCGCGCACGCCGCCCGCTTGCGGCTGCAGCGCCAGCGTGCGGATCGGCACCGACAGGCAGAAGTCGCCGATCGCCACGTCGCCGGCGGGCGGATCGAACCAGCCGATCGCGCCGGTGTAGATGCCGCGCGCCGCAGGTTCGAGTTCGCCAATGATCTCCATCGTGCGCCGCTTCGGCGCGCCGGTGATCGAGCCGCACGGGTACAGCGCGGTGAAGATGTCGGCCAGCGTGGCGTCGGTGCGCAGCTTGGCCGTCACCGTCGACGTCATTTGCAGCACGCTGCTGTAGCGCTGGACGTCGAACAGCGCCGGCACCGCCACGCTGCCGGTGGCCGCCACGCGTCCCAGGTCGTTGCGCAGCAGGTCGACGATCATCAGGTTTTCGGCGCGGTTCTTGCTGTCGGCCGCCAGCGCGCGTGCGCGTTGCGCGTTGTCGGCGTCGTCGTCACCGGCGCTCGCCGTGCCTTTCATCGGCCGCGCCAGAAGTTCGCCGCCGGCGTGACGGACGAACAGCTCGGGCGACAACGACAGCACCGCGTCGCCGCCGGGCAGGGCGATCAGCGCGCCGTACGGCACCGGCTGGCGCGCGCGCAGTCTCGCATACAGCGCCGGCAGCGAACCGAAGGCGTCGAAGCGCAGCCGGTAGGTGTAGTTGACCTGGTAGGTGTCGCCGGCCTCGATGTACGCGTGGATGCGCGCCAGCGCGTCGGTGAACTGCGCTTCGTCGACGTTGGCGCGGACGGCGCCGATGCCGGCAGGGCCTGCGCCGTGATCGGCGCGCGCGGCCAGCCACGCGGCCACCTGCGGCTGCGACAGGTGCTCGCAGCGCTCGAACAGCAGCACCTGCGCCAGCGGCCGGTCCAGCGGGTGGGCGCCGGTGCCGAGCAGGTGGCCACCGAGTTCGTACGTCAGCAGCGCCACCGCGTGCAGGCCGCGGCCAAGCGCGTCCTGCATATTGGCCAGCAGCTGCGGCCATTGCGCGGCGTCGGCGCAGGCGAGGGTGCCGGCGTATTGCGTGTACAGACGCGAGAGCGCGGCCGCGGAGTCGCTGGCGTCGTCGAGCAGGGCGTAACAGTCGGCAGTGTTCATGCGGTACGAACGGCGCTTCGAATCAGGCCGCCAGCAGCAGCGCGATCTGCACGGTGGTGCCTTCGGTCGGATTTTGCCTGAAGCCGCTCTTGGCGTAGCGGTGCCAGCGGCCCACCACATAGCTCACCAGCAGGCTGGCGCGCGCGGCGACATCGGCTTCGGCGCCATGTCCCTGGGTGACCGCCAGGCGCAGCGACTGCTTGCACGCCAGCTCCACCTTGTCGTAGAACTGGTTCATGCGCAGCTGCAGGCGGTCGTCTTCATTGACTAGCGCGTCGCCGATCAGCACCCGCGTCATGCCCGGGTTATTCGCCGCGAAACCGAGCAGCATCTGCAGGATCGCGTGAGCCTGGTCGACGCCGCCATCCTCGCGTTCGGCGATCTGGTTAATCAGGCCGAACACGCTCGTCTCGATGAAATCGATCAGGCCTTCGAACATCTGCGCCTTGCTGGCGAAGTGGCGGTACAGCGCCGCCTCCGACACGTCGAGCCGCGCCGCCAGCGCCGCGGTGGTGATCTTTTCGCCTTTCGGCTGTTCGAGCATTCCGGCCAGGGCCTGGAGGATCTGCAGTTTGCGCTGGCCCGGCTTGGTGCTTGCCATGTGTTCTCGATGAAGGTGGAGGGTTGGACTGAATCGGATCAGCGCAGCTGGTGCAGGCGGGCGGGCAGCTGTCGGACAGATTTTACTTTGACATCGACGTAAGCGGGGCGTTTTAGCATCCGCGGCAGCGGCGCGGTGCCGATCGGATCACTCATGCGCAGGTACTGCGTGATCCACACGGTGCGCACGCCAAGCTGGCGCGCGGTGCGCAGGTTCGCCAGCGTGTCCTCGACCAGGATGCAGCGGTGTGCCGCAACGCCGTGCCGGCGCAGCAGGCGGCGCAGCATCAGCTTCGACGGCTTCGGCCGCAGCTGGCCATGCACGTGCATGTTCTCGATGGCGATGTGGTGGCTGAAGTGGCGCTGCAAGCCGAGGTGGCGCATGACGTCGCGCGAGTACACCGTCGGCGCGTTCGTCAGCAGGATCTTGCGCCCCGGCAGGCTGCGCAGCATGCGCGCCAGGCCCCGTTCGGCGCGGATCATCTGCGCCAGGTCGGCCAGGTCGTGCGTCTCGGCCAGGAAGTGGGGGGCGCTGACCTCGTGGTGGCGGATCATGCCGAGCAAGGTGGCGCCGTAGCGCTTCCAGTAGCCCAGGCGCGCGGCGTTGACCTGCTCGATCGTCGCCGGCGTGCTACCGTCGCCCAGCACGCGGGCGATGTAGGTGTTCATGTTGGCGCTGATCAAGGGGAAGATCGCGTGCGATGCGTCATGCAGCGTGTTGTCAAGATCGAACAGCCACAGGGGCGCCGACGGGTTATGATTTGGCACGGGAAACTTTATTAAAATGTCAACAAGGAAAGCGATGAGACGTCAGATTATAGTGGTCTTCTTCAGTCTGTTCTGGCTGGCCTCCGGCGCGGCGTTCGGCGCCGACCGCGGCGCGCTGTTCAAGGTAACCGGCAAGGGACACACGATGCACTTGTTCGGCACCATGCATCTGGGGGTGCCCGAATTCTATCCGCTCGAGCCGCGCATCACGCGGGCGGTGGCGGAAGCGGCGACGCTGGCGCTGGAAATCGACCCGGCAATGGCGCCGGCGGAAGCGGCGGCGGCAATGCGCGAATACGGCCTGGCCAGCCCGGGTGCGTCGCTGCCGCCGCCACTGGCGGCGCGCCTGGCGCCGCTGCTGCAAAAGGCGGGCATGGATCCGGCCGCGCTGGCGCCGCTCAAGCCGTGGGTAGTGGCGATCGTGCTGGCGGTGCATGAATTCGGCGTGCAGGGCTTCCGCCCCGATCTCGGCGTCGACGCGCACCTGGCCACGCTGGCGCTGGCGGGCAAGGCGAAAGTGGTCGGACTTGAATCGGCGGGTAGCCAGATGGCGCTGTTCAGCAAGCTGACCGAGGCCGAGCAGCTGCGCTACCTGGAGGACGCGGTCACCCTGGTCGAATCGGGCAAGCACCGCGCCGATATCACCGAGCTCACCGACGCCTGGCGCAAGGCCGACCGGGCCGCGCTCGACGCGCTGGCGCTGCGCCTAGACACCGATGCGACCTTTTCCGGGCGCTTCACGCGCGACGTGCTGCTGGCCGGCCGCAACGTCGGCATGACCGACAAGCTGGCGCAATTGCTGGAGCGGGAAAACAAGGCAGTGGCGGCGATCGGATTGCTGCACCTGATCGGCAAAGGCAGTGTGCCCGAGCTGTTGCGTGCGAAGGGATTGACGGTGGAGCGGGTGTACTGAGGTGCTGCGGGGAGGTGGTGCCCTTTACGTGGATTGAACACGTGGCCTCTCCCTTACCAAGGGAGTGCTCTACCACTGAGCTAAAAGGGCGACTGCTTTGGTGGCGCAGGAAGTTGCTCGGCTTGCCGAGCATTGCGTCACCAAAAAATTTTAGTGCGACCGGATCATAGTGCCAAACGCTTGTTCGGTCAAGACTTCGAGCAGCAAAGAGTGCTCGATGCGCCCGTCGATGATGTGCACCGTATTCACGCCGGACTTGGCCGCGTCCAGCGCCGACGAAATCTTCGGCAGCATGCCGCCGGAGATGGTGCCGTCGGCGAACATCTCGTCGATTTCGCGCGCCGACAGGTCCGTCACGAGGTTGCCCTTCTTGTCCTGCACGCCGGCGATGTTGGTCATCATGATCAGCTTTTCGGCCTTCAGGATTTCCGCGATTTTTCCGGCGACGACGTCGGCGTTGATGTTGTACGCCTGGCCATCCTGGCCGAAGCCGATCGGCGAAATGATCGGGATGAAGGCGTCGTCCTGCAGCGCCTTGACCACCGCCGGGTTGATGGCGTCGATTTCGCCGACAAAGCCGATGTCGAGGAACTCGCCCGGCTTTTCGCGGTCCGGCATCGACATCTTGCGCGCGCGGATCAGGCCGCCGTCCTTGCCGGTCAGGCCGACAGCCTGGCCGCCGTAGTGATTGATCAGCATGACGATGTCCTGCTGCACTTCGCCGCCCAGCACCCACTCGACCACTTCCATGGTTTCTTCGTCGGTGATGCGCATGCCTTGCACGAAGGTGCCTTGCTTGCCGATTTTCTTGAGCGCATTGTCGATCTGCGGGCCGCCGCCGTGCACCACCACCGGATTCATGCCGACCAGCTTGAGCAGGATGACGTCGCGCGCGAAGCCGTGCTTGAGGCGCTCGTCGGTCATGGCGTTGCCGCCGTATTTGATGACGATGGTCTTGCCGTGGAAGTTACGGATATACGGCAGCGCTTCCGCCAGGATCTGCGCCTTGATTTGCGGCGATACCTTGGCCAGGTCATCTTGAAGGTCGGTAGGAAGCTTGGGAATGGCAGCGGTCATGGCGGGTCCAAATGAATTTTGACGAGATTTTACAGGAACAAGCGGGTTTGGGCTGTGGCCATTATATGGCGATCTTGTTGTATTTTAATTCCTGTTCCGCTACTGTAGGCCGATATGAGTTCCACGCCCACACTCCACGCCTGCCGGGAGGCCGCATGAGCACCTGCACCCGCTGCGGCGCCGCGTTCGCCTGCGCGATGGCCGACGGCGGCGACGCGCCGTGCTGGTGCACCGCGCTGCCGGCGGTAGTGCCGGTGCCCGGCGAGCCGGCCGCGTGCTGGTGCCCCGCCTGCCTGCAGCAGCACATCGCCGAATCAGAGCGTGCGTCGCGTCCGGGGTCTGACCCCGAGAGGCCAGACCCCGGTGTGGCCGCCGGCTTGCACCAATAAACTACACAACGAGCCGGCTTAGCGCTTGGTCTGGAAAAACCGCATCATCTCGCGGCTCGCGTCCGGACCCTTGCCATCGGTATAGCTGCCGCGCGAACTGCCGCCCGACCACGCGTGCCCGGCGCCGTGAATTAGCCATTGCTCCGCGTGCGGCGTGCCGTCCGGATGCTGGTGCACCGTGCGCGTATAGGCGTGCCCATCCGGCACGCGGCCCGGCTCGACGACCATGTCGTTGGCCGCCTGGTGCTTGCCCCTGGCGATCAATTCGTCGCCATTGGCAGGGTGCACCGTGGTGTCCTTGTCGCCGTGGAACACGATGATCGGAATCGCCTTGCCCTGCGATTGCGGCCGGCGGAAGTTGCCCTTCATCGCCGCCAGCGCCGACGGCAGGTCCTGGGCCGACGCGAACGGCAGCCCCGAGTGCACGCCAACGGCCGCATACAGGTCCGGATACAGCGTGCCCATGATGGTTGCCATCGCGCCGCCGGCCGACAGGCCGGCGACATACACCTCGCTGGCATCGACGTTATGGCTGGCCATGACCTCGCGCGTGATGCCGGCGATGATAGACGGCTCACCCTGGTCGCGCGTCTGGTCGACCGCGCTGAACCAGTTCCAGCAGCGCTGCGCATTGGCCTGCTGCGACTGGGCCGGATACACCACCAGGCACTGCAGCTCTTCGGCCAGCTGGTTCATCTGCGTGCCGCTGGCGAAGTCGAGCGGATCCTGGGTGCAGCCGTGCAGCATCACCAGCAGCGGCGCCGCTTTCTCGCCGGAATAGGTGCTCGGCACGTACAGCTTGTAGCTGCGGGTGCCGGCCGGCGTCGTGTGGCTGCCGTCGATAAACTTGCCCGGCAGCGCTTCAGCCGGGCCGTGCGCGCCACCCATGGCGCCGCCCATCGCGCCGAGGTCGAACGCCGGCATGTCGAAATTGGGCATCTTGAAGTTGCCCATGCCGGCGCCGCCGACACGGTCGAGGTTGGCCATCAGATCCGGCATGAAGCGGCTCATTATTTCGGCCGCGTCGGTCATCGGCGTCGGCGACGGTTGTGCCTCTTGCTGAGGAGGAGGCGGCGGCGGCGGCGCGGCCGATTTGGCGGCGTGCGGGGGCGGCGGATTGATGTCGCGCATCGCCTGTTGCTGGCCGGCCGGCCGGTGGGCGTTGGTGGTATCGGCGGCGGCAGCGCCGCCGTTCAGTGCTCTCTGGATCGCCGAGGTCGCTGCGGCCGGGCCCTGCCCAAGCAGGGTGCGTGTTGCTGTACGGATGTGCGCAAACATTTTGTCGTTCAGTTTCATTGGGCGTTCCTTAATTTGTGTGCATCACAAGATGCGAGCTGCCAGCGCCGTCTTGACTGCGGCGCTGGCGTGCAAGGTGCCAAGCACAAATATCGATTCAATCGTCGCCAGGGCCAGTTCGGCCGGTACGTCGCTGGCGATGCTGGCCATGCCAAGCACCTGGATCTGCAGCCGTTCACCGGCCGCCAGTGCCACTTCCAGGTCCGCTTTCGAGTAGTGATGCATGCCGAGCACCAGGCTCCTGCGCGCAACGGTCTGCTTCACCACGTCGGCATGGGTGTTCAACTGGTTCCGGATCGCCGTGCGGATCAAGTCCGTCCGATTAGAATAAAACCCTTCGTTCACCAGCAGGTCTATCTGACCCAGGTCGATGAGACCGAGATTGATCGTAATTTTTTCCGAATCGTACGTCTTCGGCTTGACTTCGCGTGGTTCCATCGTCCCCATAACATCCTCGTAGCATCCATGTACCATCTGTATGGATGGTATTTTACAGAAGCATCGTCGCCGGTCAAGCGCGATTCAATTGAATGCGCTAATCTTCTGGCCATGAGTCCACAACAACAACAGCAGTCCCCGGTGCCGTCGCCCTGCATCAGCCTGTGCGAGATGGCGCCCGACACCGGCTTGTGCCGCGGCTGCCTGCGCACGATCGATGAAATCGTCCAGTGGGGCAGCGCCGACGACGATTACAAACGCGCCGTGTGGGCCGAGATTCGGCGCCGCGAAGCCGACATGGAGTTTCGCTAGATGCAGTTTTACCAACCTGCCGGCACCATCGCCGGGCCGGCCTACGGCGCCGGCTTCAAGACCTTCGCCAGTTTGCTGACCGTAGCTTTACTGGCCTACGGCGTCAGCATCACGCTGCGCTACCCGGTGATGTCGTACGGCTTCGGCGTCAAGGCCATGCTGATATGCGCCGCGGCGCTGCTGATGGTCAGCTATTACTGGTTCCTGCGCTCGGTGACGACCATCGACGCCGCCGGCATCCGCCAGAGCTTCGTGGTCGACAAGCGGGTCGAATGGCGCGACGTGCGCGGCGCCAAGATGATCGGCATCCCGTATCTGAGCTGGCTGTTCCCGCCGCGGATGGTGGTTCGGACCGGCACCTCGTTCACCACCTTTAACGGCGGCTCGCGCGAGCTGCTGATCGAGTTCGCCAAGATATCGCTGGCGTTCCAGATGAAGAAATGAGCGCCGCGTTCACCTTGCCGGCGTCGATGCGCATCTTCGAGCGCGGCTGGCTGTCGGCTAATAACATCTTGTTTACAGGCCGCGACGACACCGCGCTGATCGACACCGGCTACCTGACGCACGCGCCGCAAACGCTGGCGCTGGTGCGCCACGCGCTCGGCGAGCGCCGGCTCGACCGCGTCATCAACACCCACCTGCATTCCGACCACTGCGGCGGCAACGCGGCGCTGCAGGCGCACTACGGCTGCTCCACCGCGATTCCCGCCGCCGAAGCCGAAGCGGTGCGCGGCTGGGACGAAGATGCCCTCAGCTACAAGGCCACCGGCCAGCAGTGCGCGCGCTTTTCGTTCGACGCCACCGTGGCGCCGGGCGACCAACTGCTGCTCGGCGGCCAGCACTGGCAGGCGCTGGCCGCGCCGGGCCACGATCCGCGCTCGCTGATTTTCTACTGCGCCGCCGAAGGCATCCTGATCTCCGCCGACGCGCTGTGGGAGAACGGCTTCGGCGTCATCTTCCCCGAGCTCGACGGCGAATCGGGTTTTGCCGAAGCGCGCGCCACGCTCGTGCTGATCGCCGGCCTGGATCTGCGCCTGGTCATTCCCGGTCACGGCGCGCCGTTCGCCGATGCGAAAGCCGCGCTGGCGCGCGCCGGCACCCGTCTCGACTACCTCGAAGCGGACCCGAAGCGCAACGCCGAAAACGCCGTCAAGGTGATGCTCAAGTTCCTGCTGCTCGAGCGCCAGCAGATTGCGCTCGCCGACGTGCCGGCGATGTTCGACGCGATCCCGATCCTGGCCGGCGCGCGCCGGCGCTTCCTGCACAAGGAGCCGTCCGAACTGGCCGACTGGGCGATCGCCGCGCTGGTGCGCGCCGGCGCCGCCCGCATCGACGGCGCCATGCTGGTCAATCGCGACTAGATTCCAGCACGACCGTTCTTTTTTGGTTCATAATGGCATGGCCGTTCCGATCAATCCTTCCGCTCGAAAGTCCGTCATGGCGCTGCCCGTCGCATTGCAAAACCTGTCCCTTCCCGTCATTGGTTCGCCGATGTTCATCGCCAGCGGACCTGCGCTCGTCGCGGCCCAGTGCAAGGCCGGCATCGTCGGTTCCTTCCCGTCGCTGAACGCCCGCCCGGCCGAACTGCTCGACACCTGGCTGACCGACCTGAAGACCGAACTCGATGCGTACCGTGAAGCCAATCCGGGCGCCCGGGTCGGCCCGATCGCGGTGAACCAGATCGTCCACCAGTCGAACGACCGCCTGGCGCACGATGTGGAAGTGTGCGTGCGCCACCAGGTCCCGATCATCATCTCGTCGCTGCGCGCGCCGCCGAAGGAGATGCTCGACGCGATCCACAGCTACGGCGGCATCGTGCTGCACGACGTCATCTCGATCCGCCACGCCAAGAAGGCGCTGGAGGCCGGCGTCGATGGGTTGATCCTGGTCGCCGCCGGTGCGGGTGGTCACGCCGGCGCACTGTCGCCGTTCGCGCTGGTGGGCGAAGTACGCAAATTCTTCAGTGGCCCGCTGGCGCTGTCAGGCTCGATCGCCACCGGCGACGCGATTCTTGCGGCGCAGGCGATGGGCGCCGACTTTGCCTACATCGGCTCGCGCTGGCTGGCCACCAAGGAATCGAACGTCAGCGACGCGTACCGCGATGCGATCGTCGAATCGGCCGCGGCCGACGTCGTCTACACCAACCTGTTTACCGGCGTGCACGGCAACTACCTGAAGAAGTCGATCGTCAACGCCGGCCTCGATCCGGAAGCCTTGCCCGAATCTGACAAGAGCAAGATGAGTTTCGGTTCCGGCAGCGCCAAGGCGTGGCGCGACATCTGGGGCGCGGGGCAGGGCGTTGGCCTGATGGACGACGTGCCGACGGTGGCCGACATGGTTGCGCGCCTGAAAGCCGAATACGACGCCGCCAGGGCCCGCCTGTCCCTTTGAGGTAGCGTGCGGGGCCGGACGGGGACGCCGGGTCCCCGGTGCGGCTAACTGTAATCGCGCTGGTCGTCGATCAGCTTGCCGTCGTCCGGCAGCGCGCCTGGCGACTCCAGCTTCACCTCGCCGCGCAGCTTGGTCACGTCGCGGATCGACGCCACGATCGCTTCGACCTCTTCGGCCGCCGGCGCCTGCGCCACTTCGCAATGCAGGGTCATCTCGTCGTTCGCCATGCGGCCCGACACCACCAGCCGCGCCTTGAGGATGCACGGATGGCGGCGCGTGATGTTGGCCACCTGCGCCGGATGGACGAACATCGCGCGCACCTTGGTGGTCTGGTCGGCGCGGCCCATCCAGCCCTTGATGCGCACGTTGGTGCGCCCGCAGCCGGGCGCCGGCGCATCGACCAGCAGCGCCGACATGTCGCCGGTGGCAAAGCGGATCAGCGGATAGTCGTGGTTAAACAGCGTGACGACGATTTCGCCGGTGTCGCCGGGCGTCACCGGTTCGCCCGTGCCCGGGCGGACGATCTCGATGATCACATCCTCGTCGACCATCATGCCGGGATTGAGCACGCCGCCGCTGGCGGTTTCGTACGCGACGCTGCCGATGTCGGCCGACGCGTAGGTCTGGAACACATTCGGCACGCCGTTCTGGTGAAACCACGTGCGCAGCGATTCGGGCAGCGCTTCGGCGCCCATCAGCGCGTTCTGCACGCTGCTGATGTCGGCGCCCATCTCGCGCGCTTTTTCGATGATGATGCGCAGGAACGACGGCGTGCCCACATAGGTATCCGGGCGCAGGTCGACCATCGCCTGCACCTGCATTTCGGTCTGGCCGGCGCCGGCGGGAATCACCGTGCAGCCGATGCGCGCGGCGCCGCCTTCGACCATGAAGGCGGCCGGCGTGAAGTGGTAGGAGAAGCAGTTCTGCAGCAGGCCGCCGGCACGCACGCCGGCCGCGTACATCGGCCGCGAAAAGCGCCACCAGTCGCGCCCGCGCCCCTCCGGATCGTAGATCGGGCCGGGCGACATGTAGATATGGCGCAGCTGGCCGCTTGGCGTGGCGGCCAGCCCGCCGAACGGCAGGGCGCGCTGCTGCAGCGTCTTCAGGTCCGACTTGCGGGTGATCGGCAACGCGGCCAGCGCGGCGCGGCTGTCGACCGCGGCGGCGTCGACGCCGGCCAGGATGCCTTCCCAACCCGGCGCCTGCTGGGCGCGGGCGATCAGCTGCGGCAAGCGCGCCATCAGGTCGCGTTCGCGCACCTGCGGGTCGCGCGCTTCCAGTTCGTCCAGCGTGTGTCCGGTCATTCGGTATCTCCCAGCTCGCGCTGCAGCTTCCTGGTCAGTTTGGCAAATACGAGTTCATACGAGCGGCGCACCAGCGCAGCCGCTTCGCCGTCGTCGAGCGCATCGGCGCGTTCGACGCAGACCCACTTGGCGCGCGCCAGGTAGGGCGCCGGGATGATGCCGGGCCGGTCGGTCAGTTCGAGGAAGCGCTCGTCCTCGACCTTGAAGCTCATGCCGGTGGCTGGCACCGCGCTGCCGGTCACGGCAAACATCCTGGTGCCGACCGAGAAGACCGCGTCGGCGCCCCATTTGATGTCTTCGGTGCAGCCCGGGAAGGTGCGGCACAGCGCCTTCGCTTTTTCGAAATCCATGGTGTTCCTCAAGCCAGCCAGCGTTTGCGGCGGCGATAAAATTTCATGTCCCTGAAGCTCTTGCGTCCGGCCCCGGACACGCCGAGGTAGAACTCCTTGACGTCTTCATTGGCGGCCAGGTCGGCGGCCGCGCCTTCCATCACCACGCGGCCGTTCTCGAGGATGTAGCCGAAGTCGGCGTAGCGCAGCGCCACCGTGGTGTTCTGCTCGGCCAGCAGGAACGACACGCCTTCCTTCTGGTTCAGGTCCTTGACGATGTCGAAGATCTCCGCGACGATCTGCGGCGCGATGCCCATCGACGGCTCGTCGAGCAGGATCATCGACGGCTTGGCCATCAGCGCGCGGCCGATCGCGCACATCTGCTGCTCGCCGCCGGACGTGTAGCCGGCCTGGCTGCCGCGGCGCTCTTTGAGGCGCGGAAAATAGTGGTACACCGCGTCGAGCGAGTCCTTCAGTTCGGCGCGCGAAATCGAGCGCGTGTAGGCGCCGGTCAGCAGGTTTTCCTCGATGGTCAGGTGGCCGAAGCAGTGGCGGCCCTCCATCACCTGCGACAGGCCGCGCTTGACCAGCGCATTCGGTGTCAGCTGGTCGATGCGTTCACCGTTGAAGTGAACCTCGCCCTTGGTGACGTCGCCGCGCTCGCCGCGCAGCAAGGTCGAAATGGTTTTCAGCGTGGTCGACTTGCCGGCCCCGTTGGCCCCCAGCAGGGCGACGATTTTCCCTTTCGGGACTTGCAGCGACACGCCCTTCAGGACCAGGATGACGTGGTCGTAGATGACTTCGATGTTATTCACCGACAGGTAGGGCTGGCTGGCGTTTGTCATGGCTTCTTCAGTATTCGACATTAACCGCCTCCCGCATCGATTGGCGCGGGAGGCGAGGGTACATCAGGTCACATCGTCAGTTACATGCACGCTGGCGTGATCTTCTTTTCGGCGGCATACGCCATCGAGGAGTCGTTGATCAGCTTGCGCGTCAGCGCCTTGTCGCCGACGATCCAGTTCGGCGTGATCGCCTTCCACTTGGCGCCGTCCCACTGCTGAACCTTGACCGCGCCCGAACCTTCATGGTCGTCGCAGCTGGTCTTCACGGTCGGGAACATGCCGAACGCACCGAGTGCCTTCTGGCGCGCCGCGTCGATGTTCAGGTTCTCCAGGCCCCAGCGAATCTGCTCGCCGGTCATGACTTTGCCCTTGCCGAATTTTTCCTGCGCGGTGCGGATTGCCTCGACCCACAGGATCCCCATCGTCATGCCGCGCATGTGGTAGACCGAGCCGATACGGGCCTGGTCGGCCAGGTTGCCCTTGCCGGCCGCGTACACCTTCTTGCGGATGTCGTCGATCAGCGGGTAGTTACCCGGCGTGTTGAAGGTCATCGCCGTATAACCCTTGGCGGCGTCGCCCGACGGGATGGTGTCCTCTTCGGAACCGGCCCACCACACGCCCAGCATCTTCTCGCGCGGGAAGCCGTTGCGCTGCGCGGTCTTGATGGCGACCGAATTCATCACGCCCCAGCCCCACAGGATCACGTGGTCAGGCTTGGCCTGGCGGATCTGCAGCCACTGCGACTGCTGCTCGTTGCCCGGCGGCGCCACCGCGATCTTCAGCAGTTCGAAGCCATGCTGCGCCGCCAGCGCGTCCAGCACCGGCATCGCTTCCTTGCCGAACGGCGAATCGTGGTACAGGTAGGCGATCTTCTTGCCCTTCAGTTTGGCGTAGCCGCCTTCCTTGTCGCCCAGGTACTTGATCATGCCGGCGGCCTGGTTGTAGTAGCTGGTGATGAGCGGGAAAATGTAAGGGAACACCTTGCCGTTGGCGGCATCCGAGCGGCCGTAGCCGAGCGTCGTCATCGGGATCTTGTCGACCGCGACGCGGTCAAGGATGCCGTAGGCGATACCGGTCGACAGCGGCTCGACCAAGGTGGCGCCGCCGTTCTTGGTTTTCAGGCGCTCGTAGCACTCGACGCCGCGCGACGGGTTGTACTCGGTCTCGCACTCTTCCCACAGGATCTTGACGCCGTTGACGCCGCCGTTGGCGTTGACCAGGTTGAAGTAGTCGATGGCGCCGCCGTAAAAGCCGGAGCCGCCGGCCGCATATGCGCCGACGCGGTACGACGGCAGCGCCACGAACTGGTCGGCCGCCTGCGCCACCTGGGTAAAGGCGCCCGACAGCGCCGCGCACAGCATGATTGTTTTAAAGCCCTTCATTATCGTCTCCTCTTTTCACTACGTTGACTGCGATTGCGTGCCTTCAGCCTTTAATGCGGGAACGGCCACAGGCGCAACTTCTCTTTACCCACTTGCCACAAGCGCGCGAGGCCGTGCGGCTCCACGATCAGGAAAAATATGATCAACGCGCCAAACACCATTAATTCGAGATTCGATGCAAAACTGGTCGGCAGGCCGAGGAAGTGGCCGAAGATGTTCAGCCCCACCGGCAGCAGCACGATGAAGGCGGCGCCCAGGAACGATCCCAGGATCGAGCCGACTCCGCCGATGATGATCATGAACAGGATGCGGAACGACAGGTCGAGGTTGTACGCTTCCGGCTCCACCGTGCCGAGATAGGCAAAAGCGTACAGCGCGCCGGCCACGCCGCAGTAGAACGAACTGACGGCGAACGCCAGCAGCTTGGTGCGCAGCGGCCGAAAGCCGATCACCTCGGCCGCCATGTCCATGTCGCGAATCGCCATCCAGGAGCGCCCCACGTTCGAGCGGATCATGTTCTTGGCCAGCAGCGCGAGGAAGGCGACGATCCCCAGCACCAGCAGGTATTTGCTGGCCGGCGAATTGAACTCGTAGCCGAAGATCTGCATCTTCTGCACCGTCACCACGCCCGAGGAGCTGTAGTTGGTCAGGTACGGGATCTTGGTCAGGCACCAGACGACGAAGAACTGGGTCGCCAGGGTGGAGGCGGCCAGGTAGAAGCCGCGCACCCGCAGCGACGGCAGGCCGAAGACGATGCCCACCAGCGCCGCGCACAGGCCGCCGAGCACGAAGGCGACCAGCAGCGGCAGGCCAGGCACGCGGGCGATGAAGTTGAACGCGGCGTACGCGCCGACCGCCATGAAGGCGGCGGTGCCGAGCGAAAGCTGGCCGGCGTAACCGGTCAGGATGTTCAGGCCAAGCGCCGCCAGAGCGAAGATCAGGAACGGGATCAGGATCGCCGACAGCATGTAGGGCGTGGCGAACAGCGGCACCAGCACCGCTGCGGCCAGCACCACGGTAGCGATGGCGATGCGGTCCTGCCGGATCGGAAAAATCTGATTGTCGGCCTGATAGGAGGTCTTGAACTGCCCCGCTTCACGATACAGCATCTATATTCTCCGGATGATTTTTTCGCCGAACAGCCCCTCGGGGCGCACCAGCAGGAACAGCAGCGCAAGCACATACGGGAACCAGCCCTCGATGCCGCCACCGACCATCGGGCCGATATAGACTTCCGCCAGTTTTTCGGACGCGCCGATAATCAGGCCGCCGACGATCGCGCCAGGCACCGAGGTAAAGCCGCCGAGGATCAGCACCGGCAGCGCTTTCAGCGCGATGAAGGTCAGCGCGAACTGCACGCCGTTGCGGGCGCCCCACAGCAGGCCCGCCACCAGCGCGACCAGCCCGGCCACCGCCCACACCACGCCCCAGATCTGCTGCAGCGGGATGCCGACCGCTTGCGCGGCCTGGTGGTCGTCGGCGACCGCGCGCAGGGCGCGGCCGATTTTCGTCTTCGAGAACAGCAGCGCCAGGCCGGTCACCATCAGCGCGCAGATGGCCGCGGCGGTGACGTCGAACTTGGACACCATGATGTTGTAGCTGTCGAGCAGCCACGGAATCGGCACGTCCTCGATCGGCAGGGTCAGCTTGTGCACCTGCGAGCCCCAGATCAGCTGCGCCAGGCCCTCGATGAAGAACGCCAGGCCGATGGTGGCCATGAACAACGTGATCTCCGGCTGGTTCACCAGCGGCCGCAAGACGACCTTCTCGATCGCCAGGCCAAGCACCACCATCACCACCATCGTCAGCAGGATGGCCAGCCACATCGGCACGCCGAACTTGTCGACCATGCCGACGCAGGTGAGGGCGGCGAAGAACACCATCGCGCCCTGGGCGAAGTTGAACACGCCGGACGCCTTGTAGATCAGGACGAAGCCGATCGCCACCAGCGCATACATGATGCCGGAGAGGAGGCCGCCTATCAGCACTTCAAAGAAAAAGCTCATGGTAAGGTTCCCATCGATTCGTCCTAGTGTTCGGCGCCCAGGTAGGCGCGGATGACCTCCTGGTTGGCGCGTACTTCGTCGGGGGTGCCGTCGGCGATCTTCTTGCCGTAGTCGAGCACCACGACGCGGTCGGAGATATCCATCACCACGCCCATGTCGTGCTCGATCAGCACGATCGTCGTGCCGAACTGGTCGTTGACGTCGAGGATGAAGCGGCACATGTCCTGCTTCTCTTCGACGTTCATGCCGGCCATCGGCTCGTCCAGCAGCAGGATGTCCGGTTCGGCCGCCAGCGCGCGTCCCAGCTCGACGCGCTTTTGCAGGCCGTACGGCAGGCGTCCGACCGGCGTCTTGCGGATCGCCTGAATCTCGAGGAAGTCGATGATCTCCTCGACTTTTTCGCGGTGTTCGATTTCCTCGCGCCGCGCCGGGCCCCAGTACAGCGCCTGCAGCAGGAAGTTCGACTTCATCTTCAGGTTACGGCCGGTCATGATGTTGTCCAACACCGACATGCCCTTGAACAGCGCGATGTTCTGGAACGTGCGCGCGATGCCGGCCTTGGCGGCGCTGTAGCAATCCATGTTGGTGCGGTGCTCGCCGCGCAGCACGATCTCGCCTTTTTGCGGGCGGTAGACGCCATTGATCACGTTCAGCATCGAGCTCTTGCCGGCGCCGTTCGGGCCAATGATGGCGCGGATCTCGTGCTGCCTGACGTCGAACGAGATGTCGGTCAGCGCCTTGACGCCGCCGAACGCCAGCGAGATGTTGTTCAGGTCCAGCACCACCGGGCCGATCTTGCGCGCGGCGCCGCCCAGCATGGTGCTCTGGCTCATATCGGTCATGCTGCTGCCTCTACTTGGGGAAAAGTCTTCGCTTCGGCGATGCGCAGGTCGGCGCTGGCCACGCCGGTGCGGCCGTCCTCGAACTTGACCTGGGTGCTGATGAACTGCGACGTCTTGCCGGTGTAAAGCGCCTCGATCAGCACCGCATATTTTTCGGCGATGAACTTGCGCCGCACCTTGCGCGTGCGCGTCAGCTCGTCGTCGTCGGGATCGAGCTCCTTGTGCAGCACCAGGAAGCGGTGGATCTGGGTGGCGCCCATGCCCGGCTCGGACGCCAGGTCGGCGTTGACCTTCTCGACGCAGTCGCGCACCAGTTCATAGGTCTGCGCATGGCAGGCCAGGTCGGTGTAGCCGGAGTAGGCGATGTTGCGCCGCTCGGCCCAGTTGCCGACCGCTTCCATGTCGATGTTGATGAAGGCGCAGACCTGGTCGCGGCCATTGCCGAACGCGACCGCCTCCTTGATGAACGGGAAGAACTTCAGTTTGTTTTCGATGTAGTTCGGCGCGAAGATGGCGCCGTCGTTGAGCTTGCCGACGTCGGCGGCGCGGTCGATGATCTTCAGGTGGCCGTCGCGGTCGAACATGCCGGCGTCGCCGGTGTGGAAGTAGCCGTCGGCGTCGATCACCTCGGCGGTGGCGTCGGGACGCTTGAAGTAGCCGGCCATCGTCGCCACCGACTTGACCAGCACTTCGCCGTTATCGGCCAGCTTGACCTCGACGCCAGGCGCCGGCAGGCCGACGCTGTCGAACTTGATGTTCCCGTCCGGCTGCAGGCAGACGTAGGCGCACGTTTCGGTGGAGCCGTACAGCTGCTTGAGGTTGACGCCGATCGAGCGGTAGAAGCGGAACAGGTCGGGGCCGATCGCCGCGCCCGCGGTGTAGGCCACGCGCACGCGCGACAGGCCCAGCACGTTCTTCAGCGGGCCGTACACCAGCGCCTGGCCGATCGCGTACTGCAGGCGGTCGCCCGCCGCCACCGGTTTGCCGTCGAGGATATTCGAGCCGCAGCGGCGCGCCACCGCCATGAAGTGATGGAACATGCGGCGCTTGATGGCGCTGGCGTCTTCCATCCGGATCATCACGCTGGTGAGCATGTTCTCGAACACGCGCGGCGGCGCAAAATAATAGGTCGGGCCGATTTCGCGCAGGTCGGTCAGCACGGTGTCGCCCGACTCCGGGCAGTTGACGGTGAAGCCGGCCACCATTGCCTGCGCCAGCGAGAACAGGCAGTCGCCCACCCACGCCATCGGCAGGTAGGACAGGATGTCTTCGCGGTCGGTCAGCTTGTCGAAGGCGACGCCGCCGGTGCCGGCCGACAGCAGCGCGGCGTGCGACTGCACCACGCCCTTTGGTTTACCGGTGGTGCCGGAGGTGTACAGGATGATGGCCGGGTCGAACGCCTGGCCGGCTTCCACCGCCGCGTCGAACGCGCCCGGATTGGCCTTGTCCCAGGCGCGCCCGAGTTCCTGCAGCTGCGCCAGCGCGATCACGCCGGCCTGCTTGTAGTGGCGCATGCCGCGCTCGTCCTCGAAGGCGATGTGCCTGATCTGCGGGCACAGCGCCGCCAGTTCGAGCAGCTTGTCGACCTGTTCCTGGTCTTCGACGATGGCAAAGGCGATGTCGGCGTCGTTCAATACGTAGGCCATGTCGGCCGCCGGCGCGTCCTGGTACAGCGGCACCGGCACGCCGCCGATGCTCTGCGCGGCCAGCATCGCCCAGTACAGGCGCGGGCGGTTGTCGCCGACGATGGCCAGGTTCATGCCGCGCTCGAAGCCCAGCGAAGCCAGGCCGCAGGCCATCGCGCGTACTTCGTGGTTGACCTCGAGCCAGCTCCAGGTCTGCCATATGCCGAGGTGCTTTTCGCGGAAGGCCGGCCGCGCCGGGCGCAGCTCGCCGTGCGCCCGCAGGCGCCGCGGAAAGGTCTGCAGATTGGTCTGCAGAATCGCGCTGTCCGATGTGTTCACTTCGTCCCCTCCTGTAATTGCGCCTCGCCCGCTCTGTCCAAAAAGCCGGGCCGGTACATTTTTGTGTGATGATATTAGCTTGCGGTTGATTCCCATGTTGTCTTTTGGGTGACAATTGCGTGACTTTCGATGGTGCGACGCACAAATGAACATAGCCACACAAACGTTGACCGAACACCTGCGCCAGACTATCTGGGCGCAGTCGCTGTCGGCCGCCGAAATGGTGAAGGTAGAGGCCGCTTGCCACGAACAGTTCGTGCCCAAGGGCGGCTTCGTCTGCCACAAGGGCGAGCCGCTGGAAAGCTGGATCGGCATCATCGAAGGCTTGGTCAAAATCAACAATTTTTCGGCGGGCGGCAAGAGCGTGACGTTTGCCGGCGTGCCCACCGGCGGCTGGTTCGGCGAAGGTTCGCTGCTCAAGGACCAGGCCCGCAAGTACGACGTGATGGCGCTGCGCGACACGCGGGTGGCGCGCATGCCGCGCGAGACGTTCGAGTGGCTGCTCGAAACGAGCCTGCCGTTCAACCGCTTCTTGCTCATGCAGCTCAACGAGCGGCTCGGCCAGTTCATCGGCCTGGTCGAAAACGACCGCACGCTCGACATCGACACGCGGGTGGCACGCTGCCTGGCGGCGATGTTCAACTCGCACCTGTATCCGGGGCTCGAGAAGATGGTGCACATCTCGCAGGAGGAGATCGGCTACCTGTCGGGCGCCTCGCGCCAGCGCGCCAACCAGTCCTTGCAGCTGCTGGAAAAGGAAGGGCTGCTGCGGCTCGATTACGGCGGCATCCGCGTGCTCGACCTCGAAGGCCTGCGCCACTTCCGGGCCTAGGATCAAGACACAGCTTCAAGACCGCGAGGACGACAGGCGCGCTCTGTCGGGGTATCATAGTACTATGCAAAATCCACCTACCACTTCCGAGCGCGCCGCGGCCCTGGCGCAGCTGCGTGCCGTCATGCAGCGCGAGCACGTCGACGCCATCCTGGTGCCGTCGGCCGACCCGCACCTGTCCGAATACCTGCCCGGCCGCTGGCAGGGGCGCGAATGGCTGTCCGGCTTTACCGGCTCGGTCGGCACCTTCATCGCCACTGCCGCTTTCGCCGGCGTCTGGACTGACGCGCGCTACTGGACCCAGGCCGAAGCCGAACTTGCCGGCAGCGACATCGCCCTGATGAAGATCCCGTCCGGCGCCAGCCTGCTGTACATCGACTGGCTGGCCGCCAGCCTGCACAGCGGCCAGACGGTGGCGGTCGACGCCCGCGTGCTTGGCCTGTCGACCGCGCGCCTGCTGGCCGACGCGCTGCGCGAGCGCGGCATCGTGCTGCGCACCGACATCGACCTGCTCGACGAAGTCTGGAGCGGGCGCCCGGCGCTGCCGACGGCGCCCGTGTTCGAGCACGCCGCGCCGTACGCGTCGACCACGCGCGCCGACAAGCTGGCCGAGGTGCGCGCGGCGATGGCGAAAATCGGCGCCAGCCGCCACTTCATCTCGACCCTGGACGACATCGCCTGGCTGTTCAACCTGCGCGGCGCCGACGTCAACTACAACCCGGTGTTCCTGGCGCACGCGCTCCTCAAGCCCGATAGCGCGACGCTGTTCGTCGCCGACGGCAAGGTGCCGGCCGATGTCGCCGAACGGCTGCGCCTCGATCGCGTCGAGCTGGCGCCTTACGGCCAGGCCGAAGCGGCGCTGGCGCAGCTCGGCGAGGGCGAAGTGCTGCTGGTCGACCCGCGCCGCATCACCGCCGGCATGCGCGCCGCGGTGGCGGCCGCGGTGAAGGTGGTCGAATCGGTCAACCCGAGCACCTTCGCCAAATCGAAAAAGACCGCGCAGGATGCCGATCACGTGCGCGCCACGATGGAGCAGGACGGCGCCGCCTTGTGCGAGTTCTTCGCCTGGCTCGACGTGCGCCTGGCCGACAAGCGCCGCGGCCCGCCGACCGAACTCGATATCGACACCCACATCTGCGCCGCGCGCGCGCGCCGGCCCGGCTTTGTCAGCCCGAGTTTCGGCACCATTGCCGGCTTCAACGCAAACGGCGCGATCATGCACTACCGCGCCACCGAGGACTCGCACGCCGACATCGAAGGCGATGGCCTGCTGCTGATCGACTCCGGCGGGCAGTACCTCGGCGGCACCACCGACATCACCCGCGTGGTCCCGATCGGCACGTCGTCCGCCGCGCAAAAGCGCGACTTCACCTTGGTGCTCAAGGGCGTCATCGCGCTGTCGTCGGCGCAGTTCCCGCGCGGGACCAGGTCGCCGATGCTCGACGCGCTGGCGCGCGCGCCGATCTGGGCCGCCGGTAACGAGTACGGCCACGGCACCGGCCACGGCGTCGGCTACTTCCTCAACGTGCACGAGGGGCCGCAGTCGATCTCCGCCACCAGCATGCCCGAGCCGCACACGGCGATGGAGCCGGGCATGATCACCTCGGTCGAACCGGGCATCTACCGGCCCGGCCGCTGGGGCATCCGGATCGAGAACCTGGTGCTCAACCGCAGCGCCGAAACCACCGAGTTCGGCGAATTCCTCAACTTCGAGACATTGACGTTGTGCCCGATCGACACCCGCCTGCTCGACCTGGAGCTGCTGCGCGCCGACGAGGTCAAGTGGCTCAACGACTATCACGCGACGGTGCGCGCGCGCCTGGCGCCCCACGTCGATGGCGCCGCCCGCGCCTGGCTCGACGAGCGCACCAAGGAGATCTGAATGAAGGGTCTACGTTCCACCCGCGGCAGCAATGCCGTCGACCGGCTCAAGCTACGCAGCGGTAACGCCGGCTACACGATGTCGGTGACCGGCGACGGCCTGTTTTTCCTGTCCGAGAAGCCGGGCGGGCCGCCGTTGTGCGCCCCGCTCGAACTGGCCGAATTTGCCGCCTTCGTCAACAGCCTGGGGCCACAGACGCCGAAGCGCGTCAGCAAGCTCGATGTCGCGTTCGAAAAACAGCTGGTCAAGAAAAAACCGTCGTAAGCCGAAAGAAGCCGAATGCCGACATTTGAAATGCTGGCCGCCTACTGGACCCAGCGCGAGCTCGCCACCAATGGCCTGATCCTGCTGAACCTGTTGGGCGCGCTGCTGCTTGGCCTGCTGGTCGGCTACGAGCGCTCGTACCACGGCCGCGCCGCCGGCATGCGCACCTATGGCCTGGTGTGCATGGCGTCGGCCGCGCTGACCATCATCGGCGGCTACCCGGACTTCTGGTACGGCGGCCATGGCGGCGCGCTGGTCGGCGTGGCCGACCCGACCCGCATCATCCAGGGCGTGGTGACCGGCATCGGCTTTCTCGGCGCCGGCGTGATCATGCGCGAAGGCTTCAACATCAGCGGCCTGACCACGGCGGCGTCGATCTGGGCGTCGTCGGTGATCGGCATCCTGGTCGGCGTCGGCTTCTACCTGGCGGCGATGGGGCTGGCGTTCATGGCGTCGATGATCATGATCTACCTGCACAAGATCGAGGCGTTCCTGCCGTCGCGCCATGCGCTGGCCGTCATGATGCGCTTCAAGCACGACTTTGTGCCGCTCGAATCGACACTGCGCCGCGTGGCGCTTGAACGCGGCTACGAAATCGCCGGCGGCACCATGGCGATCGGCGGCAGCGACGGCTGCCAGGAGTGGCGCTTCGTGGTGCTGGCGCTGTCGCGCAAGAGCGGCATGCCGCTGTCGATGCTGGCGGCCGAATTGGCCAGGTTCGAGGGCATCGACACCTTCCAGTTATCGCACGCCCGCAATTAAACTCCACACGAAGGAAATCTCGATGAGTCCAAAAGAAGTACTCGATTTCTGGTTCCTGCCGGCCGGCGCGCAAGGCCACGGCAAGCCGCGCGTTGAATGGTTCAAGAAGGACGAGCGCTTCGACGCCGCCATCGCGGAGCGTTTCGGCACCGTCATCGGCCAGGCGGTGGCAGGCGGCTTGCGCGAATGGGACCGCGAGGGCGCACACGGCACGCTGGCGCGCATCCTCGTGCTCGACCAGTTCACCCGCAACGCCTATCGCGGCACCAGCGCGTCGTTTGCCGGCGACGCGCTGGCGCTGGCCGCCGCCACCGAGCTGGTCGAATCGGACGATCACCAGGGCTTGACGCCGCTGCAGCGCGCCTTTGCCTACATGCCGTTCGAGCACGCCGAAGACGCCGGCATGCAGGAAAAGGCGGTGGCGCTGTTCGCCGCGCTGGCCGCCGACAACCACCAGGACTTCGATGCGATGCTCGATTACGCCCACCGCCACCGCGGCGTGATCGCGCGCTTCGGCCGCTTCCCGCATCGCAACGCGATCCTTGGCCGCGCTTCGACGCCGGCCGAACTGGAGTACCTGAGCCAGCCCGGCTCGGGATTCTGACATGCCGCATACGCTCAACATCGTCGGCGCCGGCCATCTGGGCCGCGTGCTGGGGCGCCTGTTCGCCGCCAGCGGCGCCTTTGCCGTGCAGGACGTGCTGACCCGTTCCGCCGCCAGCGCGGCCGACGCGGTCGGCTTCATCGGCGCCGGCCGCGCAGTGGGCGAACTGGCCGGGCTGCGGCGCGCCGACGCGGTCATGCTGGCGGTGGGCGACGACCAGATCGAAGCGGTGTGCGCGGCGCTGGCGAATGCCGGCATGCTCGGCGGCGCGCTGGTGTTTCACTGCAGCGGCGCCAAGTCGTCGGCGGCGCTGCAGGCGGCTGCCGCCCGGGGCGCGCTGACGGCCAGCGTGCACCCGGTGCGCAGTTTCGCCGACCCGGAAGGCGTGGCGCGCGACTTTGCCGGCACCTTCTGCGGCATCGAAGGCGACGCGCGCGCGCTGGCGCTGCTCGAGCCGCCGCTCGCGCTGATCGGCGCGCGCCTGGTGCCGCTCGACGCCGCCGCCAAGACGGTCTATCACGCCGCCTCGGTGATGGCCTCGAACTACCTCGTCACGCTGATGGATGCGGCGCTGCGCGCCTACCAGGCGGCCGGCATCCCGGAGCAGGTGGCGCGCGAACTGGCGCGCCCGCTGGCGACCGAAACGCTGGAGAACGTGTTTCGTCTCGGCGCGCGGCCATCGCTGATGGGGCCGATCGCCCGCGGCGACGTCGCCACCGTGGCGCGCCAGCAGGCGGCGCTGGACGGCTGGGATGCGCCGACCGGTGAGCTGTACCGGGCGCTGGCCGTGGCCACCACCCGCCTGGCGCGGCGCGACCGATGATCAGGAAGGCTGTCGCGCGCGACCACGCGCAACTGGTCGCGCTGTACCGGCTGGTGGCGGCAACGCCCGACGGCATCGCGCGCACGCCGGGCGAAGTGACCGACGATTACGTCGGCGGCTTCATGCGCCGGGCGGCCGCCGACGGCATCGAGCTGGTGTGGGAGGAGGGCGGCCGCATCCTCGGCGAGATCCACGCATCCGGTCCGGGCATCGCCGCGCTGTCGCACCTGCTGGCCGACCTGACCATCGCGGTGGCGCCACAGGCGCAGGGGCGCGGGGTCGGCCGCGCGCTGTTCCAGGCGCTGCTCGATGAAGTGATCCGTCGCATGCCGCACATTGCCCGCGTCGAACTGTTCGCGCGGGTGTCGAACGAGCGGGCGCGCGGCCTGTACCGCTCGCTCGGCTTCGTCGAAGAGGGCCGCCTGCGCGCTCGCGTCAACAATTCGCTCGGCGTGGCGGAGGACGATACCGTCATGGCCTGGCTGCGGCCATGACGGTGTTGCCGTCCTGCAAAAAAGATGCAGTCAAGCATCGACAAACGTGGAAATTCGCAATAAGCTTGTCTGTCTGGGTGTTTTAATTGAGAAAATTACCGACGGTTTGCAGGCCCGGGGTCAACAGAACGAGGCGCGACATTGCGTAACAATATCAACAAGGAAACATCATGCTGTTTTTGAAGAGTACCGCCGTGACCAAGGCGCCCGGCATCTACGAGCTGGACATCGCCGCCAAGCCACCGGGCAAGACCTTCGGCGTTTTCATGGCCACCGATCCGGATCACCCGCCGACCGAGGTGCTGACGGCATTGGCAAAGCTGGGTTTCCAGAATACCTATCAGCAAAGCTACACCCACAAGGACAAGGGTAAAGTGCTGGACATGCACTTCGAGAAAAACGGCACCGACCTGTTCAACGGCTGGAAAACCGAAGAATGCGCCGTCAACATGGCCGCCATTGAAGAGTTGTTCAAAGATATCGGCCTGACCATCGCACCGCGCGTGATGACCCTGGCCGAAGCCTACGCCTGATTCCCTCCCCGCGGGCTCAAGCCTGCACCTCAATGTGATACAGCCCCCACGGACATTCGCCGCAGCGCTCGGCTCGCGCCTGATATGATCGGGCCATCATGGATTTGTTCGACTCCACAGCAACATTGACGCCGATCCCGGTCGAGGGTGGCGAATTGTCCTTCCTGGCCCAGCTCGCCCTGCCGATCGCCAATGACGAGGTGCTGGCGCGCCTGATTACCGAGACTGCCTGGCGCAGCGAAGTGATCACCCTCTGGGGCAAACAATACCCGCAACCGCGGCTGACCGCTTGGCATGGCGAGAAGGCGTATTCCTACTCCGGTCTGACGCTCGAACCGCTGCCGTTCACCGCCTTGCAGCTGGACATCCTCGCGGCGGTCCAGGCGGCGACCGGGCGGCGCTTCAACAGCGTGCTGCTGAATTACTACCGGGACGGCCGCGACAGCATGGGCATGCACAGCGATAACGAACCCGAACTGGGGTCCGAGCCGGCCATCGCTTCGGTCACTTTTGGCGCCACTCGGACGTTTATCCTGCAAAACAAGCTGAACAAACGGCGCTTACAACTCGCCTTGAACGACGGCAGTTTGCTGCTCATGGCCGGAAGTTTGCAAACTAACTGGTCGCACGGAATTAACAAATCGGCAAAGGTTTTAGGTCCCCGGGTGAATCTAACTTTTCGCTTGATCTTGTAACTTCGCCCAACATCGTCTTATTTTCTCATGCATATAACTGAACGGCTGGTCAGTTATCTGTCTAGACGGCTTACATCTCATTACATTTCTTACGAAATCGCCAACGACGTGGGCTGTTGTCTTTGTTATCTTGACCCTCTCGCAATTCATTGGGAATTGTGGGACAGACGAATAACTCAACAAAGGATTCCACATGAAAAAGCTCATTTTTGCAGTGATCGCGGCGGCAGCCACTATGGGCGCTGCCCAGGCAGCGGGTCCAGGTCCTTACGTCGGCGTCGGCGTCGCCAGCGCTGACCATAGCTACAAGCTGCCAGGCACCGTCGGCGGCGACACCGATGGCTACAAGGCGTCCGGCAAGATCTTCGGCGGCTACGAGTTCGACCAGCGTTTTGGCGTCGAGGTCGGCTACACCGACTTTAAGAAATCGAGCCACAGTTACACCCTGAACGGCGTGAATGGCCGCGCTGAGTCGGAAGGTGATTCGTTCTACGTCGCCGGCAAGGCAACCCACCCGATCACCGAGCAGGTTTCGCTGTTCGGCAAGCTGGGCGCGGCGCGCAACAAGTCGGACCTGAGCTCGACCAACGGCGTGTTCAACCGCAGCGAAAGCAAGACTGAGCTGTATGGCGCGCTGGGCGTCCAGTACAACCTGAACCAGAAAGTCGCACTGACCGCTGAATACGAGCGCTACGGCAAGAGCAAGGACTTTGGCGCCAAGGCTGACGTTCTGACCGTTGCCGCGAAATACGCATTCTGATAACGGCGGGGCAGCATGCCCTGTCCTGCCGCTTAGAAAAGAGCCCTTCGGGGCTCTTTTTTCGTTCTAGGCACGCACGGCACTGTCCGTGCGCGCCAGCCCAGTGGCGATGAAGCGGTGCAGCGACGACCACTGCCAGTCGACGGCCTGCTCGCACAGGCCGTGCCGCATCGGGTTGGCGTGGACATAGTCGACCAGGCGGTCGTATTCGGCGTCGCTGGCGACGCGGCGGTCCCGGTAGTGCGGCTCCCAGATGACGCTGTCGGGCGCGGCGGTCGACTTGCGCAGCGCCTTGGAGAAAGCAATCTTGACCGCGCGCCAGCGGCTGGCGCAGTCGTGGTCGCCCGGCGGCAAGGTCCAGATCGCGTGCGCATGGTCGGGCAGGACCACCCACGCATCGACGTGGAAAGGGCGCTTGCTGCGGGCCTGGCGCATGGCTTCGCCGAACGCCGAAAAGTGATCGGTCAGCAGCGTGCTGCCGGGCTCGACCAGGCGGACCGTGAAGAAGGATGTTCCACCCGGAACCCGGTTGTGGCGGTAGTCATTCATGAGCATAGTGTGCCAAGCTGATCGTCGATTCATGTCGAATCGCGCAAACGAGCGGCGCATTGAGGCCCATGATAAAAGCTCCCCGCGGGGAGCTTTTATTGATGCGATGAAACTGCTTACACCGTGAGCGGCTTGTAGCGGATGCGTTTCGGCTTGGCGCCTTCTTCGCCGAGGCGCTTTTTCTTGTCCGCCTCGTATTCCTGATAATTGCCGTCGAAGAAGGTGACTTGCGAATTGCCTTCGAACGCCAGGATGTGGGTGGCGATGCGGTCGAGGAACCAGCGATCGTGCGAGATCACCATCACGCTGCCGGCGAACTCGAGCAGGGCATCTTCCAGCGCGCGCAAGG
Source organism: Massilia eurypsychrophila (assembly GCF_002760655.1). GTDB lineage: Bacteria > Pseudomonadota > Gammaproteobacteria > Burkholderiales > Burkholderiaceae_D > JAFCUW01. Next base: position 389,119 of record NZ_PDOC01000001.1, read on the forward strand.
TTTCGACGTCGAGGTCGTTAGACGGCTCGTCCAGCAGCAACACGTTGCCGCCTTGCAGCAGCGTCTTGGCCAAGTGCAGGCGGCCGCGTTCGCCACCGGACAGGTTGCCGACGATCTTCTGCTGGTCCGATCCCTTGAAGTTGAAGCGGCCGAGGTAGGCGCGCGACGGCATGTCGAAGCGGCCCACCGTCAGCGTGTCGGCGCCGCCGGCGACGTCGTCGAACACCGTCTTGGTGTTGGCCAGGTCGTCGCGGTTCTGGTCGACGATCGACACGCGCGCGGTCTGGCCGATCGCCACTTCGCCGCTGTCGGGCTGCTCTTTGCCGGTGATCATCTTGAACAGGGTCGACTTGCCGGCGCCGTTCGGGCCGATGATGCCGACGATGGCGCCAGGCGGCACGGTGAACGACAGGTTGTCGATCAGCAAGCGGTCGCCGAAGGCTTTCGACACGTTCTTAAATTCGATCACTTCGTTACCGAGGCGCTCGGCGACCGGGATGAAGATTTCGGACGTTTCGTTGCGCTTCTGGTATTCGTGCTCGGACAGCTCGTTGAAGCGCGCCAGGCGCGCCTTGCTCTTGGCCTGGCGGCCCTTCGGATTCTGGCGCACCCACTCGAGTTCCTTGGCGATGGTTTTCTGGCGCGACGATTCGGTGGCTTCTTCCTGCTTCAGGCGGTTGCCCTTCTGCTCGAGCCACGAGCTGTAGTTGCCTTTCCACGGGATGCCGTGGCCGCGGTCCAGTTCCAGGATCCACTCGGCGGCATTGTCGAGGAAGTAGCGATCGTGGGTAATGCCGACGACGGTGCCGGGAAAGCGCAGCAGGAATTGCTCGAGCCACTCGACCGATTCGGCGTCGAGGTGGTTGGTCGGCTCGTCGAGCAGCAGCATGTCCGGCTTCGACAGCAGCAGGCGGCACAGCGCGACGCGGCGCTTCTCGCCGCCAGAGAGGATGCCGATCTTGGCGTCCCATGGCGGCAGGCGCAGCGCATCGGCGGCCATTTCCAGCTGCAAATTCAGGTTGCCGCCATCGGACGTCGAGATGATCGCCTCGAGGCGCGCCTGCTCGGTGGCGAGCGCGTCGAAGTCGGCGTCCTCGTCGGCGTAGGCGGCGTACACGGCCTCCAGTTTCGCTTGCGCCTCGAACACTTCGCCGAGGCCCGATTCGACGATCTGGCGCACCGTCATGTCCGGGTCGAGCTGGGGTTCCTGCGGCAGGTAGCCGATGTTCAGGCCTGGCATCGGCACGGCTTCGCCCTGGATATCGGTATCGATGCCTGCCATAATTTTCAGCAACGTCGACTTGCCGGAGCCGTTCAGGCCCAGCACGCCGATCTTAGCGCCCGGAAAGAACGACAGCGAAATATCCTTCAGGATCTGGCGTTTCGGCGGGACGATTTTGCCCACCTTGTTCATGGTGTAGACGTAATTTGCCATTGCAATATTCTCAGGTGTGACGGAAGGTGCACAGCATACCGGAAATCCGGCGTCGAATCTGACCCGGCAGGCCAAGCCGCCTCTTTTTGCTAGCTGCCGGCAGCCGCGGCAGCGCCGGCTCCCCAAAAAAATCGGGGTCAGACCCGTTTATCGTTTGGCAAGAAGCGACTTTCGACGTTGATCAAACGGGTCTGACCCCATTTGTTCACGCAGCATGTTTTGCGTACGCCGCAAGGTGCCGGCGTCGGTTTGAGCCAGCTCTCGGTGCCTGAAAAATCGGGGTCAGACCTGCTTTTTGGATCGCGAAGATCGTCTTTTTGTGAATTTAAAACGGGTCTGACCCCAATTTATTCTGGCGGTTGCGCCACAGGCCTTCGGCGGCGTACAGCGCCAGCGCGCTCCAGATCAGCACGAAGCCAACCAGTCGCTCGGCCGTGAATGCCTCGTGGAATAGCCAGACGCCGAGCAGGAACTGGATCGTCGGCGAAATGTATTGCAGCATGCCGAGCACCGCCAGCGGGATCTTGCGCGCGCCCGATGCAAACAGCAGCAGCGGGATCGCCGTGATCGGCCCGGCAGCCACCAGCAGCCAGCGCGTGTCGTCGGAAGCGGCGTTGATGAAGCCGTTCTGGCCCAGCACGCCGAGCCACGCGAGGTAGCCCAGCGCCAGCGGAAACAACACCATCGTCTCGAACGACAAGCCTTCCAGCGCACCGAGCGCGGCCGTTTTGCGCATCAGCCCGTAGGCGCCGAACGAGCTGGCCAGGATCAGCGCGATCCACGGCACCGACCCGGTCTGCCATGTCAGCCACGCCACGCCAAGCGCGGCCAGCGCAATCGCCATCCACTGGACCGACCGCAGCCGCTCCTTCAGGATCAGGTAGCCGAACATGATGTTGACCAGCGGATTGATGAAGTAGCCGAGGCTGCCCTCGATGACGTGGCCATTGTTGACCGCCCAGATGTACACCAGCCAATTGACGCTGAGCAGGAAGGCGCTGGCAACGAAGCTGCCGATGACGCGCGGCCTGCGCAACACCGCCGGCAGCCAGCTCCATTGCCGCCGGAACGTCAGCACGATGGCCAGGAACAGCAGCGACCACACCACGCGGTGCGCCAGGATCTGGCCCGGCGGCACGTCCTTCAATGCGTTGAAATAGAGGGGAAACAGGCCCCAGCACAGAAACGCCAGGGTTGCGGAGATGATGCCGGTGCGCATGGAGGACAGTCAGGTTTGCCAAGCCGACATTATCCTCCAATTGCCAGGGCACCGCTGAGCACGGCCAGCGTCTACTTGCCCACCGCGAACAGCACTGCATTGTTGATCGCGTACACCAGTCGACCGCTGGTGTTATCACACATACGAATCCGCGGAACTTCGCAAAGCATTAACCGCGATAGCTCCAGATTGTGAGCGCGCACTACTCGCCGCGTTGGAAGGGATTTATGGAGTCGTCGAAAATAGACCGGGCGGCGCTGCGCCCGCGCCAATGCGCCCGTTATGCCAGCGTGGGGAACCCGGCGAACGACGCTGGGTAAAGGTCTTTCAGCATTTCCAACACGATAGCGCCGACATCCATTGCTGCCGCATCGCCGCCGCGTTCAGCGAGGTCCGCAGCGGCTACCCTGCGGACCGCCACTCGGCGCAATATCCGCTTATCGCCGCCCCTTTCGACAATCTCTAGCTCTAGCGCTTCCGCTGCCGGGTCCAGGCTAAGCATTAAATGCGTGGACATCAGCGCGTTTTCGTCTACCACTCCAACCGCACTGCCGTGTGTAATTATTTGTGTGGCTGGTGTTATCGGCCCGACCGCGTGGCGGCTCATTACTTCGGGTGAGCTATATTGCATCATCATCAGCGTTAACAACCCGATTAGGCGGCGCGTATAGTCACGGCCTTCCCGGTCCAAGTCTTCGAAATAGGAATAGCTGAGCATACTTTCGATTTGCTGGCCGGGTCGGTCATTCATCACAAATTCAGCAACCAAGGCGACGCCTTGCCGGTCAATGCCGAATGTCATATAGGTCTGTCGATACATCGCGATATCTCCCAAAAATAGAAGCCGCTCCGGTTTTCCGTGCGCGGTCTGTTATATTGCTGTTATCTGCCGTACCAATTACCATACTGCGCGTTCGCTATGGCGACGCAGGCCGTTTGTTTATTGATTACGTGTTCGAAGCAAATGCCCCATTTATCGTCGTCCCACCCCGCACTTGCCGCCATCTTGTTGCATAATTTTTCCCCGTCGTCCGCTTGCTTGTTGCACTGCTTGACAGCGGCATTCCATTTATCTCGAGCGTTTTCGGGCAAGTTATCGGCGGGCGGCGCATTTGTAATAGGCCCGCTAGGCGGGAACCACCCGGACCCATCGCCCCCAATCGGGCCGCCCACGGGGGGAATGCCGCCAATCGGGGGAATCCCGCCAGTTGGCGCTGGGCGGTTTGCCGTACTATAGCAAATCGTGGGAATCGTTACGGTACAGACCCACCCGGTGCTAGTCGGAACAGGCTCGCCGCCTGATCCGCTTCCACTGGGCCAATTTGGCGCAGCGCCACCGTCCGGGATGGGCCCGGTTTCGGGGGGCGGAAAGCCAGGGAGTTCGACCGGTCCGCCTTCCTCCGGATAGCCTGGGTCATATTCCGGCGCGCCATAGTCGCCGCCGCCGCCGCCGCCTTCGTAACCATCGGCGGGCGTAGTGCAAAACCCACCGCCATCCTCATCTGAACCGCAGCCGCCGCTACCTGGGACCATGACCGCCGACGCTTGCAAACCCGGCGTGGCCTTTTTTAATGCTGTGGGCGCGGTTGATGACAATAGACGTTTATCAGCGATCTTTTGCAAACCGACTGCAGCGCGCCCAAATTCAACTGTGAATTGGCGCAGATCGGCCAATTCGTTTTTATTCGCTATCACGTTCGGTTTGCGCTTGAATACAAGGGCGTGAACCCCGTTGACGTTCACGGGCATGATGTCGAAATTTGGTAGTGGCTTGGCGTTTGCCACTCCTTTGCACGTTGTTTCGCGCTGCCTTTTCCAGTTAACGCCGGTAAAACAAAGACTGTCCCGCGCCTTGCCGCGTATCAACGCGACGTGTTCCGCCCCTTTGATTAGCCCGACGATGGCAACGGGGCGTTTATCTTTGCTGGCGCTCGCGGGCATTTTCGGGAACGGTTCACAGCCTTTAAACTTACTTGTGCTGGGACCGCCATCGGGGCAGTAAAACGGCGGCGGATTGTCTTTGATAACGGTCGGGGTCGAACCTTGCGCGGCAAACGCTGCGAATACAAGCCACAATGGAAGCGCGCGTATTTGGAGTACTTTCATGATTAGCTTTCTTTCGGTTAACGCAAAAACCAAAACTGCCGATAAAGAACGGCTGAGCTAAATTTTCGCAGTCTTGTCGAGCTGAACATTGATGGATCACAAAAACGAGGCAAATTAATAACTTCTATTGAGCGGCAGAAATAACGGTGGAAAAGAAAAGAGCGGGCCAAAAGCCCGCTTCTAGATCAAGCGTACTCTAATTAGCGGCGGCTTCCTTGGTCGGGTTGTTGGCTTCGGCAATGGAGTTTTTACCAACGAGGCCGTTAATATTTATCCGGCCGGAACAGACGTTGTGATTGCAAGACCCGCTTGGTCATATGTAATGAGAATGGGCCACGCCGTCAACGGTCATTGGGCCGCCGCAATAGCTGCACTTAAAGATGCCATTATGCCGCGCCAGGATAGACGGGCGCGGATCCGGCCGACGCCGTCGCGGGCGGGCGCTTCCGCAATCCGCTGCCGCTGCCGGATGGGCGCCTAGCGGCCAGCCACACCAGCGCCGAGCCCCCGCCCGAGCAGGGCACGCCGCTGCCCGACCAGCGGCTGCGCCTGCTGGTACGCGGCGCCGGCGGACTGTACCGCGCCGGCGCGCGCAGTTTCAGCGGGGCGTAGTGGGAGCTCGATGCGGTCGAACTGCGCCCGCGCCTGGCCGGCAAGCCGGTGCGCGCGGCCACCGGGCTCGAAGCGCCCGAGCGCGCCGTGCTGCGCGAGGAGCAGGTCAGCGAAGCGGCGCTGCGCGCCTGGCTGCTGCGGCGCGACTTGGCGCTGATCGTCACGCGCGACCAGAGCAGCCGCGATCGGGCAGACTTGCAACAGCCGTTCAACTTGCAGGTTCCTGGTGGCGTCAAAACCGTGTCGAAGGCGTCGCCAAGCGGCAAGGTCTACGAGGTCGCGCACTTCCAGATTTTCCAGGGCGACCAGGTGCGCGCCTATCCCGGCCGGCCCGGCCGTCGCGTGATCGCCCAGCCGCTGCACGATGGCGCCGGCGCCAACCCGGCCAATCCGGCTGGTCCCGCCGGCAGTGTCCGTATCGCTGCCGATGGCTCCACCGCGGCATTCGTGCCGGCGCGGCGCGCACTGACGTGGCAGACCACCGACCGCGCCGGCAGCGCGATCGTGCGCGAACGCAACTGGATCACCTTCCAGGCCGGCGAGATGCGCACCTGCGCCTCTTGTCATGGCAGCAACACGGCCAACCAGGCAGGACTGGTGCCGCTGAACAAGCCACAAGCGCTGCGGGAACTGCTGCGATATTGGAAGACTTTGCCGCCGTAAAGCAGTGCTGATTCGTAATGAATTGTCCTTGCAATTTTCTAGGCCCTAACTTATTGTGCAATGCACAAAACAACAATATGGTGCAATCTTGACGTTGGAACACAAAAAGAGCAGGGTCGCCGCCTTGACGCTGGCGGCGGTCGGCATCGTCTACGGCGATATCGGCACCAGCCCTCTGTACACGCTGAAAACCATTTTCGACGACGAGCACGGCCTCGCCCTCAACACCTTCAATCTCCTCGGCGTCATCTCCCTGATCTTCTGGGGCCTGACCATGATCGTCTCGCTCAAGTACGTCGCCCTGATTCTGCGCGCCGACAACCGCGGCGAGGGCGGCGTCATGGCGCTGATGGCGCTGGCGCTCAATTCGGTCACCAAGTCGTCCGGCTGGTATGTGCCGCTGATGATGATCGGCGTGTTCGGCGCCACCATGTTCTACGGCGACAGCGTGATCACCCCCGCCATCTCGGTGCTCGGTGCGATCGAAGGCCTGGAAGTGGCGGCGCCGGCCCTGCACCAGTACGTGGTGCCGCTGACGATCGTTGTGCTGGTGGCGCTGTATTCGGTGCAGCGGCGCGGCACCGCCGGCATTGGCCGCTGGTTCGGCCCGATCATGATGGTGTGGTTCGCCGCGCTGGCCGTCATGGGTGTGATCAACATCGTCCAGGCGCCGCAGATCCTCGCCGCCCTCAATCCGTATTACGCCTTTGCCTTCATGCTGGAAAACCGCTTCATCGCCTTCGTCGCACTGGGCGCGGTGGTGCTGGCGTTCACCGGCGCCGAAGCGCTGTACGCCGACATGGGCCACTTCGGCAAGAAGCCGATCCGCGCCGCCTGGTTCCTGATCGTGTTCCCTTCGCTCGCACTCAACTACCTCGGCCAGGGCGGCCTGCTGATCACCCATCCCGAGGCCGTGTCGAACCCGTTCTTCCACCAGCTCGGCGCCTGGAGCATCTACCCGCTGGTGGTGTTGTCGACCATGGCCGCGGTGATCGCGTCGCAGGCCACCATCTCCGGCACCTTCTCGATGACCAAGCAGGCCATCGCGCTTGGCCTGTTGCCGCGCATGCGCGTCAAGCACACGTCGGAAAGCGAGATCGGCCAGATCTACATCCCGGCGGTCAACTGGCTGCAGCTGATCGTCGTGCTGATCGCGGTGATCAGTTTCGGCTCGTCCGACAAGCTGGCCGGCGCCTACGGCATCGCGGTTACCGCCACCATGCTGTGCACCACCTTGCTGACCTTCTTCGTGACCCGCTACCGCTGGCACCTGCCGCTGGCGCTGTGCTTCGGCGCCACCGGCTTTTTCATCATCATGGACATCATGCTGTTCTCGGCCAGCACGCTCAAGCTGTTCCACGGCGGCTGGTTCCCGCTGCTGCTTGGCGCGGTGCTGTTTACGGTGATGATGACGTGGCGGCGCGGCCGCGAACTGGTGTTCGAGAACCTGCAGAAGCACGCCATTCCGCTTGACGACTTCCTGCAGTCGCTGTTCGTCGCGCCGCCCACCCGCGTGCCGGGCACCGCCATTTTCCTGCGCGGCGAAAGCGACGGCGTGCCGCACGCGCTGCTGCACAACCTGTCGCACAACAAGGTGCTGCATGACCGCGTGGTGTTCCTGACGGTGCACATGCACGAGGTGCCGTGGATGCCGATCAAGGAGCAGGTGGCGGTGGTCGAACTGGGCCACAACTGCTTCCAGCTCAATATCCAGTACGGCTTCAAGGACGAACCGGACATCCCGAAAGTGCTGGCCGAGTGCCACCAGCAAGGGCTGCCGTTCGAGATGATGGAGACCTCGTTCTTCATCGCCCGCCAGACCGTGATCTCGGCGCCCGGCGGCGGCATGGCGCCGTGGCGCGAGCACCTGTACGTGGCGATGTCGCGCAATGCGCGCGGCGCCGCCGACTACTACCAGATCCCGCCCAACCGGGTCATCGAGCTCGGTACCCAGGTCGAGATCTGATACAAACAAATACAACTTTCAGACAGTTTGGCGGAGGATCGGGCGCGGCTCGCTCTGCTAAACTCTGGACACTTTTTACCTTGTCGAGGATTTACCCATGAAATTCAAGCTGACCCTGATCGCCGTACTCGTCGCCGCAACCGCCTTGACCGCATGTGGCGGAAGCGATTCGGGAAGCTCCGGCGGCGTCGCCGTCAGCAGCCCGTCGGCACTGACCAAGACCGACACCGTACTGGGCACCGGCGCGGTCGCCGCCGTCGGCACCATCCCGACCGTCAAGTACACCGGCTGGCTGTACAACTCGGCGGCGGCCGATTTCAAGGGCTCCCAGTTCGACAGCGGCACCATCAACGCGGCCGGCACTCCCGCCGCCTCTACGTTCCGCCTCGGCGCCACCAGCGGCAACATGCTCATCGCCGGTTTCGACCAGGGCGTCACCGGCATGAAGGTCGGCGGCAAGCGCACCATCCTGATCCCGAGCAGCCTCGGATACGGCGCATCCGGTTCGGCCGGCGGCATCCCGCCCAATTCGGGCCTGGTATTCGAAGTCGAAGTCACCGCCGTCAACTAATCAGTCGCGCAGCACCCGCGCCGGCGCCATGTTCAGGGCGCCGAGCGTGTGGCGCAAGGTCGACAGCACCGTCACCAGCGCCGCCAGCCCCAGCGCCGCCGCCAGCGGCCAGGCGCCCATCGGCGCCTTCTCCACGAATCCAGCCAGGTAGCGCGCAATCACCACCGCGGCAAGCGGCAGCGCGATCGCCGCGCCCAGCGCCAGCAGGCCGGCGAACTCGCGGCCGACCAGCCGCAATATCGCGCTGCGTCCTGCCCCGTACAACTTGCGCAGCACGATCTGGCGCGCCATCCGCTGCACGCTGTAGGTCGCCAGCACGTAGATGCCGAAGGCGGCAATCGCAATCGCCACAACGCTGGCCAGTCCCAGCAGCTTGGCCAGCCGCACGTCCTCGGCGTAATTTGCGGACAGGTAGGTTTGCGCACGCTCGATGCGGAATGTCTGGTCCGGCGCCTGGCGATGCAGCAGTTCTTCGATGGCGCCTTGCAGCGCGGCGATATCGCCTTCGCCGCGAACCAGCAGCATGACCCCGCGTGGGCGGATTCGCCACACCACCGGCCTTGCCGCTTCACGCAGCGACTGGATCCGCAGCGCCGGGGCGATGCCGATGACCTGACCTGCCACCGAGCTGTTCGCCATGGTGGAAGTGATGACCTGACCCACCGCCATCGCCGGATCGGTGTAGCCCAACGCGAGCGCTGCGTTGGCGTCGATCACCAGCCTGTCGGCCGTGGTGTCGGTGTCGCGCGCGCTGTCGAACAGGCGACCCGAGACCGCCTTCAAGCCGATCACCTCGAAGAAGTTGGCGCTGATGTCGCGCGTGAGCAGGGTAGCCGCACTGCCGGATGGCGTGAGGTAAGGGATGTGGTTGCCGACGATCGGCTCGCCGATGGCATTCTGCGCGATGGCGACGCCTTTCACTCCCGCCATGCGCGCCACCTGCGCGCGCATGGCCTGCGCCGGTTCGCCGCGCATTGCCTGCGGCAGTGCGACCGCCAGCATGCCCGAGGGGTCGAACCCGGCGTCGACTCGACTGGCAAAATTGGCCTGCCAGGCGATCGCCAGGGTGACGGCAGCCAGCCCCATCGCGGTCGAGAACTGCGCCACCGTCAGCACGCGCCGCAGCCACAGCCCGCCGCCCGTCTCGGCGCTGCCGCGGCCGGTGAGCGTACGCTGCGGACGCACGCCCAGCGCCACCCAAGCAGGGTAGAGCCCGGCCAGCAGCCCGGTGACGACGCCAAGGCCCAGTGCCGCCAGCACATTGACGGCGCCGAACATGTCCTTCAGCTGGCGGTCGACCAGTTCGGCGAACACGGGCAGAAGCAGCCACGCGATCAGCAGCCCGAACGCAGTGGCGATCAGCGCCACCAGCATCGACTCGGTGATGAACTGTGCGGCCAACCGGCCCGCCGGCGCGCCCAGCACCTTGCGCACCGCGATCTCGCGCTGGCGCCGCACTGTGCGCACTGTCGCCAGGTTGACGTAGTTGGTGGCGGCCAGCAGCAGGATCACCACCGCGACGGCGCCCAGGCTGCCGATCACGCGCGCATCGCCATGCTCGCTGCTGCCCGGAACATTAGCGGTGTCGGCGTCGAAGTACATCGACGGCAGGGCACCCAGGCGGATGTCGACTGGGTTGCGTCCGCGCAGTTTGGCGAACGCCTCGGCCCCCATCATGCTGATCAGCGGCGAACCGTTGGCGGCAGCCTGCAAGGCCTGCGCTAGCGTTGCGGCTGACGCGCCTTTCTTGAGTTTGACGTATACCTTGGCGTCTAGCCCGCCCCAGGAATCGAGCAGGGACTTGCGATAGCCGTCCGGCCAGGCCATCGTACCTTGGCCGGCCAGCGCCTCATAGACGATGGTGCTGTTGGGCGGCGGGTCGGGCAGGATGGCGCCGATGCGAAACGTCGCGCCGTGGATGGCGACGGTTTGTCCCAGCACGCTGGCGCGCCCGAACAGGCGCCTGGCCGTGCTGACGGTCAGCGCGAGGCTGGCTGGTTCGACGAGCACTGCGCGCAGGTCGCCCTCGAGCGGGCGCACTCCGAACATGGCGCCAAACCCCTCGTTGACGGCGACCAGCTGGATCGGCATCACCTGCGCGCCCGCCTTCATCGGCACCCCGAGCGGGAACAGCATGGTGGCGTCGTCCACCAGCGGATTGCGCCGGGCTTCCGCAAGGTAGGGCAGCGGCGCCAATTCGAACCACTTGGTGTCGCCGACGATATTGAACCGCGTCTTGACCAGGTAGACCTGCGCGGCATCGGGCACCTGTGCGTCGTAGCTGAACGAAAAGCGCACGAGGCCAAGCAGCAGGAAGCAGGCGGCAAAGCCGATTGAGAGCCCGAACACCACGACCGCCGAATAGCCCGGCTCCTGGACCAGCATGCGCCAGCCGATGCGGAAATCACGCAGGTTCATGGCGTCCCCCTCACGCTGCCGCTTGCAGCGCGTCGACCACGATGCGCCCGTCGAGCAGGTGCAGCGTGCGCGAAGCCTGCGCAGCGTGCGACGGCGAGTGCGTCACCATCACCACGGTGGTGCCCTCGGCATTGATGTCGCGCAGCAGGCGCATCACTTCGTCGCCGTGCGCGGTATCGAGGTTGCCGGTCGGTTCATCGGCCAGCAGCATCGCCGGGCCGGCCACCAGTGCGCGGGCGATCGCCACGCGCTGCTGCTGGCCGCCCGACAGCTGCGACGGCCGGTGCGTGGCGCGGTGCGCGATGCCGAGCCGCGCGAGCATGGCGCCGACCCGCGCGCGCCGCTCGGCGGCCGGGGTGCCGGTGTATTCGAGCGCCAGTTCGACGTTCTCGAACACCGACAGCTCCTCGATCAGGTTGAAGCTCTGGAAGATGAAGCCGACCCGCCCGCGCCGCAGCGTGTTGAGCTTCGCTTCGCTCCAGCCGGCCACGTTCTGGCCTTCGAACCAGTACTCGCCGCTGTTGGGCACATCGAGCAGACCCAGAAGGCTGAGCAGGGTCGACTTGCCGCAGCCGGACGGGCCGGTGATGGCGACGTATTCGCCGGCGTCGATCGCCAGGTCGATGCGGTCGAGCGCGGTCGTCTGCACTTCGCCGGCCAGGTGGATCTTGCTGACGCCTACAAGTTTGAGCATGATGGTTCCTCTTATTTGGACAACTGAAGGCGTTCGTTTTTTCCGAACGCCGCGTAACTCGATACGATCACTTTGTCGCCGGCGGCAAGGCCCGACAGCACTTCGACCTGGCTGTTGCTGCGCCGGCCGCTGCGAATCGCCCGCCGCGTCACCGTTTCGCCGTCGGTGCCGACGACGAACACCCAGGCGCCGCCGGTCTCGTTGATGAAGGCGCCGCTTGGCAGCAGCATCGCCTTGCCCGGCTCGCCCAGCGTCACCTGCGCGTCCAGGCTCTGGCCGGCTCTGAGCACCGGCGGCTGGCCATTGGTAAATACCATCTCGAGCGTGAAGCGGCCCTCCTTGATCTGCGGGTAGATCGTGCTGACGTCAGCCGCATAGGTCTGCTCGCCCTGTTTCACGGTGGCGTGGCGGCCCACCGCCACCCGGTTCAGGTAGAACTCGTCGACCAGCGCCGACAGCTTGAAGCGGTTCGGATCATCGATGCGGCCGATGTTCTGGTTGGTCTTGACCGTTTCGCCGATCTGCAGCCGGAAGCCGGTCAGCATGCCGGCGACCGGCGCACGCACCGCCAGCGCATCGACCGTCGCGTTCACCAGCAGCAGGCCCGATTGCAGGCCCTTGATCGCGCTTTGCATCTGCGCCAGCGCGTCGCCGCGCACGCGCGACTCGGTCTCGGCCGCCTCGCTTTGCTGGCGAAACGCGCGGCGCTGCTGCGCCAGCTTGTCGGCTGACTCCTCCAGGCTGACATCGGAGATGAAGCCCTGCGCCGCCAGTTTGCCGTTGCGACCGTGCTGCTTCTCCGCCTGCGCCAGCGCGAACTCGAGGTCGGACAGGCGGCGCTGGTGATCGGTGCGGCCCGCTTCCTGCGCCACGCGCAGGTTCGACAGGTTCGAGATCTGCTGCGCGTGTTCGGCCTGGCGCGCCAGCAGTTCGAGGTTGCGCTGCGGGTTTGACAAGCGAAACAGCAGTTGGCCTTTTTTCACCATCGCGCCGTCTTTGGCGAACACCTCTTCGACGCGGCCCGATTCGACCGAGTCGAGGATGACGGCGTTGAGCGGCTCGGCGCTGGCGCGCACCACGAGGTCGTCGAGGAACACGCCTTGTTCGACGCTGGCGATGCGCACCTCCTGCGCCGGCACCTGCAAGCCGCGCGGCATGAAGTGCCAGGCCGCGTAGGCGCCGGCGGCGGCCAGCACGACGACGGCGGCGACGCGCGCCAGCAGCGGGCCGCGCCGGCGCGGCACCCGCACATCCATCGCGGCGCCGCTGGCGGCGAGTTGCGCACTAATTCGATCCATCTGCCGCTTCCATCAAAAGTGAGATACCACCTTTACTGCAAGCGCCGTGCCAGCCCGTTTCCGGGGCATTTGCGTGCACTTTTGGCGCTCCCTGTCCGGATCCGGACAAGCGCGGGTGTTCGGAAGTGAACACTTGTTCGCCAAGGCCGAAATAGCGATGCGGCAAAAGCTGGTGTCAGGTCTGACATTCGGACATTTCGTTTGGAAATGTCCGAATGTCAGACCTGACACCAGAAATTCTGCTGCTAGAATGGCTGCGACTTCACTCTGGGCTCGCACCGAATGGCCGATAACGCAGCCAGCATCCTGATTCTCGATGACGACCTTGATGTCGCCTGCGCCGCGCAATTGCTGCTGCGCCGCCGCTACGGCAAGGTCGCGACGCTGAACGATCCGGCGGGCCTGGCCGCCGTGCTGGCTGCCGGCGTGCCCGACGTGGTGCTGCTCGACCTCAATTTCACGCCCGGCCGCATCGACGGCGCGCAAGGCCTGGCGGTGCTCGACCAGCTGCGCGCGCAAGCGCGACCGCCCGCAGTCATCGCGCTGACCGCTTATGCCGACGTGCCGCTGGCGGTCGAAGCGCTCAAGCGCGGCGCCGGCGACTTCCTCACCAAGCCGTGGGACAACGCGCAGCTGGTGGCGGCGGTCGACAACGCGCTGGCGCGCCGCGCCGCCGGGCCGTCGTCGGCCGCTGCCACCGGCTTGATGGGCGAGTCGGCGGCGATGCGCGAAGTGAAAGCGATGGTGGCCAGCGTCGGCCCGACCGAAGCGAACGTGATGGTGTTAGGAGAGAACGGCGTCGGCAAGGAATTGGTGGCGCGCGCGATCCACCTGGCGTCGCGCCGCGCCGGCGCCATCTTCATGCCGATCGATATGGGCGCGCTGCCGGAATCGACCTTCGAGTCCGAATTGTTCGGCCACCGCAAGGGCGCCTTCACCGATGCCAGGGCCGACCGCGCCGGCCGCTTCCAGGCCGCGCGCGCCGGCACGCTGTTCCTCGACGAGATCGGCAACATGCCGCTGCCCGGCCAGGCCAAGCTGCTCACGGCGCTCGAACGGCGCGAGGTGACCCCGCTTGGCGCCGACCGCGCCGAAGCCATCGACGTGCGCGTCGTCAGCGCCACCAACCTCGACGAAGCGCGCCTGTTCGACCCGGCCGTGTTCCGGCCCGACCTGCTGTTTCGCCTCAATACCATCGTCATCCGCGTGCCGCCGCTGCGCGAGCGCCGCGACGACATCCCGGCGCTGCTGCTGCACTACCTCGCACTGTACGAACACCAGTACCAGCGCCCGGCGCGGACCTTGGCCGACAGCGCGCTCGACCAGCTGTGCCGCTTTGACTGGCCAGGCAACGTGCGCGCCTTGCGCCACGCGTGCGAACGCGCCGTCATCCTCGGCAGCGAACTGCAGTACCGCTACGCCGACTTCGGTCTCGGCGCCACCGCGGCGACGCCGCAAGCCGCGCCGGTGATCGCGGCCGACGCCTTGCGTCTCGGCGCGGTCGAACGCGACACCATCGCCGCCGCGCTGGCGCAGGCGCAGGGCAACATCAGCCACGCCGCCCGCATGCTGGGCGTGAGCCGCGCGGCGCTGTACCGCAAGCTCGGCAAGCATGGCATCTGAGCGGCGCCTGAAGGGCGGCGTGCTGGCGGCGGTGGCCGGGCTGCTGGCGCTGGCCGCCTGCGCCGGCGCCGCGGCCGACTCGCCGCGCCTGCTGGTGCTGTGCGCGCTGGCGGCGCTGCCGCTGGCCGGCCTGCTGTGGCATGCGATGAATGGCCTGGTGTCGCGCAGCGCGGTGCGCGCCGAACTGCGCGACCCGCTGCCGGTCGACCAGCAAAGCCTGGTCGACAATGCGCTGGCGCTCGAAGCGCGCCTCGAGCACGCGCCGATCGCGCTGTTTCGCGTCGAGACGGCCGGCACGGTGTCGCCGCTGAACGCGAATGCGCGCCGGCTGGTAGCGCCCGGCCGCGCCGCCGACCCGGCCGACCTGTATCGCCAGCTGGCGGCGCAGCCGCTCGACGTGCGCGGCATGATCGGCTTCGACACCGAGCGCGGCGTCGAGCGCGCGCTGGTGTCGGTGTCGGCGCTGACCTTGCACGGCAGCGCCCAGCGGCTCGCCGCGCTGATGCCGGTCGAAAGCGAACTCGAAGCCGAGGCCCTCAACGCCTGGCGCCAGCTGGTGCACGTGCTGACCCACGAAATCATGAATTCGCTCACGCCGGTGGCGTCGCTGTCGCGCACCGCCCATGAACTGCTGGAGGAATTTCGCGCCGGCCTGCCGGATGACGTCAGCGCC
Organism: Massilia eurypsychrophila; assembly: GCF_002760655.1. Lineage (GTDB taxonomy): Bacteria > Pseudomonadota > Gammaproteobacteria > Burkholderiales > Burkholderiaceae_D > JAFCUW01. The sequence continues at coordinate 404,397 of NZ_PDOC01000001.1, forward strand.
GACCTGGTGACCGCGCTCGACGCCATCAGCCGCCGCGCCGACAGCCTGGTCGCGTTTGTCGGCAGCTATCGCAGCCTGTCGAACCTGCCGGCGCCCAATCCGGAACGGGTGCGCCTGGCCGAGCTGTTCGAGCGGGTGTCGGCGCTGGTCGACCCGGCCTGGCGCGCGCGCGGCGGGCGCACCGCGTTCAGCGTCGAGCCGGCCACGCTTGAACTGATGGTCGACGCCGGACAGCTCGAACAGGCCCTGATCAACCTGCTGAAAAATGCGTTTGAAGCGACCGCTCTGGTGGCCGGCGCCGAAGCGCACGTGGTGGCGCGCCTGGGCCGCGGCGCACGCTTGCGCATCGAAGTGGGCGACAACGGCGCCGGCGTGCCTGACGCGCTGGTGGCGCATATCTTCACGCCGTTTTTCACCACCAAGAAGCAGGGCGGCGGCATTGGCCTGGCGATGGTGCGCCAGCTAATCCACGGCAATGGCGGCACCGTGCGCTACGCCAAATCGGTCAGCGCCGGCGCCCGCTTCATCGTCAGCTTCTAGCGCAGCATGTCGATGTGCTGGATGCCGTCTTCATCGTACGGCGCGCTGATCGTGACGAAACCGAAGCTGGCATAAAACGACTCGAGGTACTGCTGCGCGCCGATCTTGATGCGGTGGCCCGGATACTGGCGCTCGGCGTGCTCGATGCCGCGCGCGATCAGTTCGCGGCCGATGCCGGTGCCGCGCGCCGCCTTTGCAGTGAGCACGCGGCCGAGCGACATTTCGTCGTACTTGGCGCCAGGCGCCAGGCAGCGCAGGTAGCCGGCCAGCTGGCGCTTGCCGTCGATGACGCGCCAGCCGAGCAGGTGGTGGGCATCGAGGTCAAGGCCGTCGAAATCGTTCCACAGGCATTCCTGTTCGAGCACGAACACATGCTGGCGCTGGGCCATCACTTCGTACACGTCGTAGTTGCTAAGTTCGGCGAAGCTGCGCCACTGCCATTCTGTCATTGCGTATCCAAATGCTTATGCCGCCGTCTCGAAACCTTCGAGCACGTTGACGACGTTGATGCCGATTTCGCCGACCGCGTAACCGCCTTCGAGCACGAACACGGTCGGCATCCCGAGGTGGGCGATGCGCTCGCCAATGCGCAGGAAATCGCCGCTTTGCAGCGCGAAGTGCGACAGCGGGTCGCCGGCGAAGGTGTCGACGCCGAGCGACACCACCAGCGCGTCCGGCCCGTAGCTGGCCAGCTTGATGCACGCCGTTTCCAGCGCGGCGAACCATTGGGCGCTGCTGGAGCCGGCCGGCAGCGGCAGGTTCATGTTGTAGCCGGCGCCAGCGCCTTCGCCCGTTTCGTCGGCGTGGCCGAGATAGAACGGGAATTCGGTGCGCGGGTCGGCGTGGATCGACGTAAACAGCACGTCGCCGCGGCCGTAGAAAATGCTCTGGGTGCCGTTGCCGTGATGGTAGTCGATGTCGAGGATGCCGACCCGCTTGGCGCCGTCATCGAGCAGGTGCTGGGCCGCCAGCGCGGCGTTGTTGAGGAAGCAGTAGCCGCCGAAGAAATCGGCGCCGGCATGGTGGCCGGGAGGGCGCGTCAGCGCGAAGGTGCCGCGCTCGCCGAGGCGCAGCGCGTGCGCCGCATTGACGGCGCAGTCGGCGCCGGTCTTGGCGGCGATCCAGGTGCCGGCCGTCAGCGGCGTGCCGCTGTCCATCGAGTACAGGCCCATGCGGGCGGTGAAGTTGTCCGGTTCGACGTCGGCGCGCAGGCCGCGGATCGGCCACACCGACGGGAACGCGTCCTTGCCGGCGTTGGCCGGATCGAGCGCCACCCAGTCGTTCCAGGCGCCGCGCAGGAAATGCAGGTAGCGCGGCGTGTGGATGCGCTCGAGCGACACCAGCGGCACGCCGTGCGGCGTGACGATCTGGCCGAGGCCGCGGCGTCCCAGTTCGGCGACGACCATGTCGGCGCGTTCCGGTTTTTCGAAGCAGGGCGTCAGCTCGCCGCGGAACATCTCGAAGCGGCCGCGGTGCTGCGCATGGTGTTCGTTATAGAAGGTGAGCACGGGACTCCTCGGCGGGTTATTGGACCTTGTCAGTCACCGCACAGTGTACTTGAGTTATAGGCGGCGACGAAGTCGTCGAAGCCCGGCCCCGGCGTTTTTTCGATCGCGGCCTGCTCGGCCAGCGACGCCTGCGCCATCTCGTCGAACATGCTCATTTCGGCCGGCATCAGCGCGCTCTCGCGGAAGTACGCCGCGTGCAGCTCGCTCTGGCGCAGACCGAATGCGGAAGACGAGCCGATTGCGCGCACTTCGTCCAGCACGCGCGCCGATGGCGTCAGCGCCGGGTTGTCGATCTTGGCCTGCTGCGCCGCCAGCGAGGCGGCATGCACGCCGCCGTCGTTGTGCTGCTCGTCGAGCAGCGCCGCGACCGGGCGGATCCGCTCGATCAGTTCATTCGCCCATGCCTGCAGGCTTACTTCTTCGTCGCCGCGCGTCAGCAGCAGGCCCGGACGGCGGCCTTCCTTGACGGTGCGGGCAAAATTGCGTGCGTGGACCGCGCTTTCGGCGACGTTGATCGCCGGGCTCTCGTCGAGCGCGCAGAACAGCAGGAAGGCGTCAAGGAAGCGCCCGGTCTCGACACTGATGCCGATCGGCTCGAACGGATCGACGTCGAGGCAGCGCACTTCGATGTACTGCACGCCGCGCTTGCACAGCGCCTGGATCGGCCGCTCGCCGGTGCGGATCACGCGTTTGGGCCGGATCGTCGAATAGTATTCATTCTCGATCTGCAGCACGTTGGTCGACAGCTGGATCCACTCGCCGTCCTTCTTGGTGCCGAGTTCCTGGTATGGCGCGTACGGCCGGTTGACCGCGTCCATCAAGGTGGTGACGTAGCTCTCCAGGCTGTTCTCGTGCGGTGTCAGGCCCGACTGCGCGTCGTTCTGGTAACCGAGGTCGCTCATGCGCAGGCTGGTGGCGTACGGCAGGTACAAGGTGTCGTCGGACAGCGTCTCGAGCTTGTGCTCGCGGCCGCGCAAGAAGCCTTTCGACAGCGCCGGCGAGGCGCCGAACAGGTACATCAGCAGCCAGCTGTAGCGGCGGAAGTTGCGGATCAGGGCGATGTAGCTTTCGGACTGGAAGTCGCGCAATCCCTTGCGCCTTTCTTCGGGAATGCCTTCGCTGGCCAGCAGCAGCTGCCACAGCTTTTCCGGCAGCGAGTAGTTGTAGTGGATGCCGGCGATGCACTGCATCGCTTTGCCATAGCGCAGCGCCAGGCCGCGCCGGTAAACGTGCTTGAGCATGCCGATGTTGGAGGTGCCGTAGTTGGCGATCTCGATCTCGTCCTCCCCAGGCAGCTCGCACGGCATCGATTCGCTCCACAGCATCTCGTCGCCCAGCCTGGTATAGGCGTAGCGGTGGATCGCGTCGAGCTTGTGCAAGGTCAGGCCGATGTCATGCTCGGCCGGCGTGATGAACTCGAGCAGCGCTTCGGCGTAGTCGGTGGTGATTTGCGGATGGGTCAGGGCCGAGCCGAGTTGTGGCGGGTGCGCGCTGCGCGCCAGCCGGCCTTGCGGGTCGACGCGCAGCGTCTCCCTTTCGATGCCGCGCAGGCCCTGGGCGAGCAGCGCGCGGTGCGCATCGTCGTCCAGCAGGGCCAGGCGGCGGGTCAGTTGGTTCGGCACGGTGAATCCTTTCTTGTCCTGCGTAGCATGTACGGCGCAATAATTGGTGCAGAGAGTAACCGAAAATCGCCATCTTCGCCCGGCGGCACGGAAAACCGGGGGGCCCCCCGGGCAGCGCGCCGCTAACCGGCCGGCGCCGTTTTTGGCATCGCCACGCCTTCGCGTGCGCTGGCGCGGATCCAGCGTTCGACCTGCTGCTCGAGGATAGTCAGCGGCAGCGCGCCGTTGTCGAGCACCGCGCCGTGAAAGCGCCGCAGGTCGAACTTCGGCCCCAGCGCCGCCTGTGCCTTGTCGCGCAGCGCCTTGATGCGCAGCTGGCCGATCTTGTAGGCCAGCGCATGGCCCGGCGCGGCGATATAACGGTCTACTTCGATCTCGTTGTCGGACGCCGGATTGGCGGTGGTGGCGGCCAGGTAGTCGATCGCCTGCTGGCGGCTCCAGCCAAGCGCGTGGATGCCGGTGTCGGCCACCAGCCGCGCCGCCCGCAGCAGGTCGGCGTTCAGGTGGCCGAAGGCGGAAAACGGCTCGGCAAAGAAGCCCAGCTCCGGGCCCAGGCTCTCGGCGTACAGCGCCCAGCCCTCGCCGAATGCCGGGTACCAGCCGAAGCGCCTGAACTCGGGCAGCTCGGCCAGTTCGTGGGCGCGCGCGACCTGCAGGTGGTGGCCCGGCACGCCCTCGTGCAGGGCCAGCGTCTCGGTTTCCCACAGCGCCCGCGTGGCCAGCCGCGCCGTGTTGATGACCAGCGCGGCCGGCTGGCCGTCGACCGCCGCTTCATAGTAGGCGGCGCCCTGGAAGTCGGCGCCGGCTTCCTGCGCCGCCTTGACGCCAAGCGGTTCGGCCGGCCGGGTCTCGAACAGCCGCGGCAAGCCGGCGCTGGCGCGCGCCACCAGCTTGCGGTAGCGCGCCAGCAGCTGCTCCGGGGTGCTGTAGAACAGCCGCGGGTCGCTGTTGGCAAACGCCGCAAACTGGCGGAAGGTGCCGCGAAAGCCGGTGCGCGCGATCGCCATGCGCATCTCGGCGCCGATGCGCGCCACTTCCTTCAGGCCCAGTTTGTGGATGGCGGCCGCGCTCATGTCGGTGCCGGTGTTGTCGGCAATGGCGAACTGGTAGTAGTCGGCGCCGCCGGGCAGGCTGCTGGCGGCAATGGTGTCGCGCGCGGCCGGCAGGTATTCGATGCGCACGAAGTCTTCCAGCTTTTGCAGCGCCGGCGCCGCCCTGGTGCGCAGCGCGGCCGGGCCGGCGGCCGCCAGTTCGTCGCGCACCGGCTTGGCGATGGCGCCGGGGATGGCGCGAAACGGCAGGCTCAAGGTCCCAGCGGCCAGGCTCTCGCGCAGCTGGCGCAGCATCGCCGGCAGCGCGCGCAGCGCAGGTTTGGGCGTCGACCAGCCGCTGCGCAGCGCTTCGCGCATCTGCTCGATCAGGCCGTCGACGTGGGCCGGCAGCGCGTCGATGCGCGACAGGTAGTTGCGGTAGTCGGCCTCGGTGGCGAACGGCATTTGTGCGACCAGGCGCGGAAACGTCAGGTGGATGCCGTCCTGCGCGGTGAGCGGCTGCAGGCGGTAGGGATAGAAGGCGGCAGCTTTCAGCGCGCGTTCCTTCTGTTCGACGAACAGGTCGTATGACAGCTGGGTCTGGCCGGTCAGGCGTTCGCGTTCGATCGCGCGGGCCTGCTCGAGCATCGTGCGTTCGTGCGCGGTGGCGGCGCGGCTGGCGGCCAGCGTGGTGTCGGACAGGGTGGCGTCGTAGCGGTTGTCGCCGACCGTGGTGGCGAATTCGGGATTGTTTTGCATGCGCCATTGCCAGTCGGCGGCGAACATGGCGCGCGCCTGCTGGTCCGCGCTGTCCGCGGCCCAAGCCTGCCCGGGCGGTGCGAACATCAGAACACAGATGGCGAACAGTCTACGCATGGGTCATTTTAGCAAAACCGGCCAGGGTGCAGCGCCGGGTTGACGCCGATTACGCTGCCGCCGCCCGGCCGCCCGAGACGCGTTCGATGCCGGACAGGTCGCGCCAGCTTTGCACGTCGGTGTAGCCGTCGGCCAACATGGCGCGCACCGCCGCCGCCTGGTCATAGCCGTGTTCGAGCAGCAGCCAGCCGCCGGCGGCCAGGTGCGCCGCGGCGCCGGCGACGATGGTGCGCAGCGCCGACAGGCCGTCGGCATGGTCGGTCAGCGCCGCTGCCGGCTCGAAGCGCAGGTCGCCTTGCGACAGGTGGACGTCGCCGCTGGCGATGTAGGGGGGATTGGACGCGATCAGGTCGAACTTTTCGCCGGCCAGCGCGGCGTACCAGTCGCTGTGCAGGAAGCGCACCTGCGCGCCGTTGGCGGCGGCGTTGGCGCGCGCGACGTCGAGCGCGGCGGCGCTGGCGTCGAGCGCGCTGACGCGGGCGTCGGGCCGGCTGTGCGCGACGGCCACCGCAATGGCGCCGCTGCCGGTGCCCATGTCGAGCAGCGCGGCGCCAGGGGCGAGCCGTTCGAGCGCCAGTTCGACCAGCAGTTCGGTGTCGGGTCGCGGGATCAGCACCGCGTCGCTGACCTTGAAGTCGAGGCCGAAAAACTCGCGCTTGCCGACGATGTAGGCGATCGGTTCGCCCAGCTGGCGGCGCGCCACCAGCGCTTCCAGCGCATCGGCTTCAGCGGCGCTTAGCGTGCGGTGCGACTGGGTGATCAAGCCGACGCGGGTCAGGCCCAGCGCGTGGCACAGCAGGATGCGGTTTTCCAGCGCATCGAGCGGCAGCGCCGCCTGCGCCGCGCTGACCGTGGCGCCGGTCAGGTTCATGCGCGGCGGCGAAACAGCAGGTACGCCAGCGAGACGGCCAGCAGCACGAACCAGACCGCCGACCACTGCGGGATCGACAGGCCGAGCAGGGTGTCGCGCGCGTCTTCGCACAGGCCGTCGGCCTGGAACAACCACGGCATCATGGTGGCGGTGGGGATCTTGTTGAGCATCGTCTCCATCGGGTCGATGCCGCACGACAGGCCGGGATGGGCCAGCACCCACAGGTGCTTGCCGACCACGCCGAGGCCGCCGAGTGCGCCCAGCAGGCCAAGGCCGGCGCCGATGCGCGGCTTGCCGCCGTAGGCGCCGACCGCGCAGCACAGCGCGATGGCGAGGAACAGGTAGCGCTGGATCACGCACAGGGGGCAGGGCAGCAGGTTCTGCACGTGCTGCAGGTACAGCGCGACGCCGATCAGGGCGAGGCAGACGGAGGCGATGGCGAGCAGCAGGCTACGGGATGTGATCATGGTTTTCGGTTTGGCGTTGAGGGCAGCGGTGATTTTCGCATACAACCACGATAGGCTTAGTCGCCGAGCGCGGCGAGCAGTTCGGCCTGGTGCTCGGCGGCGAGGGCGTTGGTCAAGTCGGTCAGCTCGCCGTCCATGATGAAATCGAGCTTGTAGAGCGTCAGGTTGATGCGGTGGTCGGTCATGCGCCCCTGCGGGAAATTGTAGGTGCGGATACGCTCGCTGCGGTCGCCCGAGCCGATCAGGCTCTTGCGGGTGGCCGCTTCCTTCGACTGCTGCTCGCGCAGCTGCACGTCCTTGATGCGAGCGGCCAGCACTTTCAGCGCCGAGGCCTTGTTCTTGTGCTGGCTGCGGTCGTCCTGGCACTCGACCACGATCCCGGACGGCAGGTGGGTGATGCGCACCGCCGAATCGGTCTTGTTGATGTGCTGCCCGCCGGCGCCGGACGCGCGGTAGGTGTCGATGCGCAGGTCGGCCGGGTTGATGTTGACGTCTTCGACTTCATCGGCCTCCGGCATTACCGCCACCGTGCAGGCCGAGGTGTGGATGCGGCCTTGCGTTTCGGTGGCCGGCACGCGCTGCACGCGGTGGCCGCCCGACTCGAACTTGAGCTTGGAGTAGGCGCCGTTGCCGACCAGGCGCACGATCACTTCGCGGTAGCCGCCCAGGTCAGAGGCCGACTCCGACACCATCTCGACCTGCCAGCGATTGCGCTCGGCGAAGCGCGTGTACATGCGCAGCAGGTCGCCGGCGAACAGCGCCGACTCGTCGCCGCCGGTGCCGGCGCGGATCTCGAGGAAGATGTTGCGATCGTCGTTGACGTCCTTCGGCAGCAGCATCTTCTGCAGCTCGGTCTCGAGCTGGGCCTGGCGGGCGCGCGCCGTCTCGATTTCTTCCTGCGCGAAGTCCTTCATGTCCGGGTCGGCCAGCATGTCCTGCGCTTCGGCGAGGTCGGCGCCGGCGGCCTGGAACTGGTGGTACAGCGCCACCAGCGGGCCGATCTCGGCGTGCTCGCGCGTCATTTTGCGGTAGCTGTCCATGTTCGACGTCGCGCCTTCGGTCATCAACAGTTCGTCGAGTTCGACCAGGCGGTTGGCCAGTTGGTCCAGCTTGGCCAGCATGGATGGTTTCATAGGAGTGCCTTGAACGGGAATGGGGAACGACAGCGGAACGGCGGGAGGACCGCGCGGGCGGCCGGTGGTGCGGGAGGGACGCTAACGGCGGCCGCGGAACAGCTGCGGCAGCAGCGCGGCCAGGCGGGCGCGCTCGTCGCCCTGGGCGCGGTGCAGCGCCTGCTGCGGGCCGTGCAGGAACTTGGCGGTCAGCCCTTTCGACAGGGCGTCGAGTACCGCTTCGACGTCGTCGCCGCGCGCCAGCATCTTGCGCGCGCGTTCGAGTTCGAACAAGCGCATTACTTCGCTCGATTCGTGCAGGTCCTGGATCACCGGCACCACCGCGCGATCGCCCACCCAGTGCATGAAGGACTGCACGCGCGTGTCGATGATCGCTTCGGCCTGCGCCACCGCGGCCTGGCGGCTTTCGAGGCCGGTCTGCACCACCTGGCCGAGATCGTCGACGGTGTAGAGGAAGACATCGTCGAGGCGCGCCACTTCCGGCTCGATATCGCGCGGCACCGCCAGGTCGACCATGAACATCGGCTTGTGGCGGCGCGCCTTGATTGCGCGCTCGACCAGGCCCAGGCCAATCAGCGGCAGCGACGACGCGGTGCACGAGATGACGATGTCGAACTGGCCCAGCTGCTCGGGCAGCGCGGCGAGCGTGATGGCGCGGCCGTTGAAGCGCTCGGCGAGCGTCTCGCCGCGCTCCATGGTGCGGTTGGCAACCGTGATCGATTTCGGGTTGTGCGCGGCGAAGTGGGTGGCGCACAGCTCGATCATTTCGCCGGCGCCGATGAACAGCACGTTCTGGTCGGAGATCTTGTCGAAGATGCGCTGCGACAGGCGCACCGCGGCGGCGGCCATCGACACGCTGTGGGCGCCGATCGCGGTGGTGCTGCGCACTTCCTTGGCCACCGAAAAACTGCGCTGGAACATCTGGTGCAGGTAGGTGCCGAGGCCTCCGGCCTCGTCGGCGTGGCGCACCGCGTCCTTCATCTGGCCGAGGATCTGCGGCTCGCCCAGCACCATCGAGTCGAGGCCGGAGGCGACGCGGAAGGCGTGGCGCACCGCCTGGTCCTGCGGCAGCATGTACAGGTGCGGGCGCAGTTCGGCGACGTTCAGCTGGTGGTAATCGGCCAGGAAGCAGGCGCTCGCCTCGAGCGGATTGGGCGCGCGGCTGGCGGCGTACATCTCGGTGCGGTTGCAGGTCGACAGGATCGCCGCTTCGTCGCCGCCTTGCTGGTCGATGCGGGCAAACCAGCCGCGCGCCGCCCGCACCGCCTGACCGAGCTGGTCAGGCGCCAGCGCCAGTTGCTCGCGTAGCGAGACCGGTGCGGTGGTGTGGTTGAGGCCGACGGCGATCAGTTGCATGTTGGTGCAGATGGGGGAATCAAGCCGACATTATAACTTGGATGGCCCGGGACATTCACGGCGTCGCCCAAAATTGGTGCGTTGCGGCAACCAGTCGTTTCCCCAAAACCAGGGTCAGACCCCGTTTTTATTCGGTCGAAGGACGATGCGCCGCTTGATCAAACGGGTCTGACCCTGGTTTTGAGGCAACAAACCGGGTCTGGCCCCGGGTTTGGAATGTTGCGGCAACCAGTCGTTTCCCTAAAACCAGGGTCAGACCCCGTTTTTATTCGGTCGAAGGTCGATGCGCCGCTCGATTAAACGGGTCTGACCCTGGTTTTGAGGCAACACCGCGGCTGATCCCCGGTTTTGGCGTGCGCAAGCGTGGGCGGTGCAAGTTTGCTAGGCGCCCATCTTTTCGAGGCGGTAGCCGTAGCTGTAGACGGGCACCAGGCGAAAGCCGTTTTCGGGGCGCAGCTGCAGCTTGTTGCGCACCCGCGACACGTGGGTGTCCATGGTGCGCGACGGCAGCGCCGTCTCGCGGATCCATACCGCTTCGTGGATGTAGGCGCGCGACAGCGGCCGGCCGATGTTGCGAAAGAACAGCAGCGCCAGGTAGAACTCCTTGTGGGTGACGTCGATTACCGCGCCGTCCATCAGCAGCCGCCCGGGCCGCGTCTCGAACACGTACTGGCCAAACTGCAGCTGCTCGGCGCCGTTTTGCGACGGATAGGCGCGCCGCAGCAGGGCCTGCACGCGCGCCAGCAACTCGCCGCGGCGCAAGGGCTTGATCATGTAGTCGTCGGCGCCGGCGCCAATGCCGGCGACGATGTCGTCTTCACCGGAGTTGCCGGTGACGAACATCATCGGCGTGTGCGCCGGCAGCTTCTCCTTGGCGCTCCGCAGGATTTGGGCGCCGGACAGGTCATCGACATGCCAATCGAGAATCAGCATATCGAAGCTGTCTTTCTTGAGCATGCCGAGCATGTCCTTGCCGCTGTCGAAAGCCTGGCAAGCATGCCCGGCCCCTGTCAGCACCTGGCAGATCAGGTCGGCCTGGCTGCGATCGTTGTCGAGGACGGCTATTCTCATAGGTGCGGGCTATCGGCAGGATGTTGAGCGATTTGTAGGAGCTAACCTACATGCGCTAATGAATAGTTACCTGAAATACTACAGACATTTACAAACCAATGCTACAAAAATAGCAAGTTTTTTAGGTCCGCCAGAGCCCGCCCTAGCGTGCATTTCACGAAACAATAACAAGGTACACTGGAAAAACCCCGATATCAATGGGCCTTTATCGATCGATAGAGTCCACCAACAGGAGAGTGGCGATGGCAGATGCGCTGGCAACTGACTGGGGATTAATTCCCGGTAACAATAAGGAGATCGCCCTGGTGCGCGAGCGGTGCCGCCGGCTGGTGCGCAAGCGCGCGACGATGGCGGCCGGTTTTTCGGCCATCCCGGTGCCGGGGCTGGACGTGGTGTCGGACCTGTCGCTGTTTACCCGCCTGGTCGACGAGGTCAACGAGCAGTTTGGCCTGACGCAAGAGCAGGTCGACCGGCTGCAGCCGAAGTTTCGCCTGATGGCGTACGAAGCGGCCGTCAGCGTCGGCGGCATGCTGGTCGGCCGGCTCGTCACGCGCCAACTGCTGCTGAAGGTATTCAGGATGGTCGGCGTCAGGATCGCCAGCAAGACCGCGGCCAAGCTGGTGCCGATCGCCGGCTCGCTGGTGTCGGCGGCGATCGGCTTCGCCATGTTCAAAAAGCTGGGCTACCAGCACGTGGAAGCGTGCGCCCGGGTCGCCGACCAGCTGCAGGTCGCCCGCCCGGCGTAACGCCGGCGCGGCGGCCCGGCAGATCAGGCGTCCGGCAGCACCACGTTGACCTCGAGGACCTCGAGGTTGCCCTGGCGGTCGAGCGAGAGCTTGATGTTGTCGGCGCTGACCTTGGTGTACTTCGAGATCACCTCGATCAGCTCGCGGTGCAGGGCCGGCAGGAAATCCGGTCCGGCCCGGCCGGTGCGTTCGCGCGCGATGATGATCTGCAGACGTTCCTTGGCTGCGGTCGCGGTTTTCGCCTTGGGGGGGAACAGGAAAGAAAGCAGGGCCATATCACTTCGTCCCAAAGATACGCTGCAGGAATCCTGGCTTTTCATAGCTGGTAAACCGCAGCGGCAGGTCGGCGCCAAGGAAGCGCGAAACCACGTCTTCGTATGCCTCGGCGACGTCGGTGCCCTTGAAATGGATCGCCGGATTGCCCTGGTTCGAAGCGTGCAGCACCGATTCCGATTCCGGAATGATGCCGATCAGCGGAATGCGCAGGATTTCCTGCACGTCCTGGTACGACAGCATCTCGTCGTTCTCCACCCGCTTCGGCGAATAACGCGTGATCAACAGGTGCTCCTTGACCGGCTCGGCGCCGGTCTGGGCGCGGCGCGACTTGGCCTGGATGATGCCCAGGATGCGGTCCGAATCGCGCACCGACGACACTTCCGGGTTGGTGACGATGATCGCTTCGTCGGCGAACGTCAGCGCCATCAGGGCGCCGTGCTCAATGCCGGCCGGCGAATCGCAGACGATGTACTCGAAGCCCATGTTGATCAGGTCGTGCAGCACGCGCTCGACGCCTTCTTCCGACAGCGCGTCCTTGTCGCGCGTCTGCGATGCCGGCAGGATGAACAGGTTCTCGCAGTGCTTGTCCTTGATCAGCGCCTGGTTCAGCGTCGCTTCGCCGTTGACGACGTTGATCAGGTCATACACGACGCGCCGCTCGCAACCCATGATCAGGTCGAGGTTACGCAGGCCAACGTCGAAGTCGAGTACCGCGGTCTTGTGGCCGCGGCTCGCCAGGCCGGTGGAAAAGCTGGCGCTGGAGGTGGTCTTGCCGACGCCGCCCTTGCCGGATGTCACAACAATAATTCGTGCCACTTATAGGTCCTTTGAAGTGTTGGGAGATAAGGCTCGAGCCATTAGGCTCGGGAAGCCGGACTGAGCGATAGTATATCGATTCGGTCCCCCACTAATCGGATTTGCGCCGGCTGGCGCGCCATCTCGGGCGGGAAGCCGTCGTCGAAGGTGCGGTACACGCCGGCAATCGAAACGAGCTCGGGTTGCATGGACAGCGCGAAGATGCGCGCCTCGGCATTGCCCGAAGCGCCAGCGAGCGCGCGCCCGTTGAGCGGTGCATAAATATGGATGCTGCCGTCGGCGATCACTTCGGCGCCGTTGTTGACGGCGGCGGTGATGATCAGGTCGCAGCCACGCGCATAGATGCGCTGGCCGGCGCGCACCGGGGTGTCGATGATCATCGCGCCGGGCGATACGACTGCGGTGACCGCCGCCGGTACCGGCGTTGCCGCTGCCACCGGCGTTGCAACAGCCGCCGGCGCACTGGCCGGCGCGTCGTCGGCGCGCGGCTTGGCGCCGCTGCTGCCGTCGTCGAGCGACAGGCCGCGCGCGCGGATGGCGTCGGCCATCGCCGGCGTGGCGCCGCGCACGGCGACCGCGTTCAGGCGGTATTTCTTGAGCAGGTCGACCAGCGCGCGCCAGTCGATGGCCGGTGCGCCCTCGGCAATCGCGCCGACGTCGATGACGGCAAACTCATCTTCAAAAAAGTCCGACACGCCACCGGTCATTTGCTTCAATGCAGCGTCGATGGCCAGCGGGTCGGCCGAGTGAAGGATCGCCGAGATGGCGACGACGGTGGAAATCTTGATTTCGATAGGCAGTTTGGAACTTTTTTGCATAGACCGAGTTCGTGAGAGTTGGGCAGGTGTCGCCCAATTGCTGCAGGCCCGTGCATTCTACTGTGAAATTTGCTGGAGGGGGAGTGTTTGCAAGGTGGTTCCGCTTGGCAACAAACCCTAGGGCCGCTTGGCTCGCCGCAAGGTTGGCCCCTGCGCCGATGAACTGCGGCGCGAAATTTCAGCCTAACGATAAAGACAGCTTTCCTTTCGTGAATAAGCTGATAAGATTGATCGTGCTCAGATTCCGACATGAACCGAAAACTACCATGGATCCTTTGCCGCTTCGGGCACTCCCGGTTTTCGATGGCTGCAGCAACGGCGGCGCGCCGACCTGGCGCGCGCCGATGCCGGAGCTGCCGCCGCCGGCCACTCCCGGCGCCGCGGCGCACCGGCCAGCCTTGCCGGACACGTAGCGCCGGCGCCTTCCGCCTTTGGGCCGGACGCCGACTTGACAACCACACTGGCCCAGCGCCAGCAAAACTCGGAGATTGACATGGAAGAAGTCGTAATCGTGGCCGCAGGCCGCACCGCCGTCGGCAAGTTCGGCGGCACACTGGCGAAGATCCCGGCCGTCGAGCTGGGCGCGCAAGTCATCAAGACGCTGCTCGAGCGCATCGGCGTCGATCCGGGCACTGTCGACGAAGTCATCATGGGCCAGGTGCTCACCGCCGGCGCCGGCCAGAACCCGGCGCGCCAGGCCAGCATCAAGGCCGGCGTGCCGAACATGGTGCCGGCAATGACCATCAACAAGGTCTGCGGCAGCGGCCTGAAGGCGACCCACCTGGCGGCCCAGGCCATCATGTGCGGCGACGCCTCGATCGTCGTCGCCGGCGGCCAGGAAAACATGAGCGCCTCGCCGCACGTGCTGCCCAATTCGCGCGACGGTTTCCGCATGGGCGACGCCAAGCTGGTCGACACCATGATCACCGACGGCCTGTGGGATGCGTTCAACCAGTACCACATGGGCGTCACCGCCGAAAACGTCGCCAACAAATACGGCGTCTCGCGCGCCGAGCAGGACGCGTTCGCGCTGGCCTCGCAGCAGAAGGCCGAAGTTGCCCAGAAAGAGGGCAAGTTCAAGGATGAGATCATCGCCATCGAGATCCCGAGCAAGAAGGGCGCCGTGATGTTCGATACCGACGAGTATCCGAAGCACGGCAGCACGATCGAGGCGCTGTCGTCGCTGCGCCCGGCTTTCAACAAGGAAGGCAGCGTCACCGCCGGCAATGCCTCGGGCCTGAACGACGGCGCCGCCGCGGTCATCATGATGTCGGCGTCGAAGGCGAAGGAGCTGGGCCTGAAACCGCTGGCGCGCATCAAGGCCTACTCGTCGGCCGGCATCGATCCCGCCATCATGGGCATGGGCCCGGTCTCGGCGGCCAAGCTGTGCCTGAAAAAAGCCGGCTGGACCCACGAGCAGGTCGACCTGATGGAAATTAACGAAGCGTTCGCCGCCCAGGCAGTTGCGGTCAACAAGGAAATGGGCTGGGACACCAGCAAGATCAATGTCAACGGCGGCGCCATTGCGCTCGGCCACCCGATCGGCGCCTCCGGCGCGCGCGTGCTGGTGACCTTGATTCACGAAATGATCCGGCGCGACGCCAAGAAGGGACTTGCCATCCTGTGCATCGGTGGCGGCATGGGCGTCGCGTTGGCAATCGAGCGGGATTGATACCCGATTTTTTAGCAGTAGAAACGCACGACGGAGGAGACAAAAATGGCTAGAGTTGCATTAGTAACCGGCGGTATGGGTGGTCTGGGCGAAGCGGTGTGCATCAAGCTGGCCGCGCTCGGCTATACGGTAGTGACGACGTATTCGCCAGGCAGCACCAAGGTGCAGGGCTGGCTCGCGTCGACGCGCGACATGGGCTTCGATTTCAAGGCCTACGAGTGCGACGTCGCCGACTACGATTCGTCGGCCGCGTGCGTGGCGAAGATCGTCGCCGAAGTGGGCGAGGTCGATGTGCTGGTCAACAACGCCGGCATCACGCGCGACATGACGTTCAAGAAAATGGACAAGCCGAACTGGGACGCAGTGATGCGCACCGACCTCGACTCCGTCTTCAACATGACCAAGCCGATCTGCGATGGCATGGTCGAGCGCGGCTGGGGGCGGATCATCAACATCTCGTCCGTCAACGGCCAGAAGGGCGCGTTCGGCCAGACCAACTATTCGGCCGCCAAGGCCGGCATGCACGGCTTTACCAAGGCGCTGGCGCTGGAAGTGGCGCGCAAGGGCGTCACCGTCAACACCATCTCGCCCGGCTACATCGGCACCAAGATGGTGATGGCGATTCCGCAGGAGGTGCTCGACACCAAGATCATCCCGCAGATTCCAATGGCGCGCCTGGGCAAGCCGGAAGAAGTGGCCGGCCTGGTCGCTTACCTGTCGTCGGACGAAGCGGCCTTCGTCACCGGCGCCAACATCGCCATCAACGGCGGCCAGCACATGTCGTAAGCGTTCGTCGTTACACGAAAGACCGTCGTGCCCGCCACTGGCGGGCACGACGCTTTTAAGTCGACGTATTCCTGTGAGGAACGTATGACGCTGAGTGCCAAACCCTACCTGCGCGACATCTCGATGCGCGACGATGACGACATCGACCTCGATCGCTACCCCTTCAACATCCCCGCCGTGCGCGACCTGAACCGCCTGTCGTTCCACCCTGACGTGACGTTTTTCGTCGGCGAAAACGGCGCCGTCAAGTCGACCATGCTCGAAGCGATTGCCGTGGCGATGGGCCTGCCGGCCGAAGGCGGCTCGCGCAATGTCTCGCGCCAGCAGCAGGAGGTATCGCCGCTGCAAAGCGTGCTGCGCCTGTCGAAGGGCTTCAAGGCGCCGCGCTGGTCGTACTTCCTGCGCGCCGAAAGCGCCTTCGACGTCATCAGCTACATCGACGAGACCTGGAAGGATTCGTTTCCGCGGCGGCCGCCCCCGGTGTCGCTGCACAAAAGTTCGCACGGCGAAGCGTTCATGCAGCTGCTGCTCGACCTTGGCCCCGACGGCTTTTACCTGCTCGACGAACCGGAAGCGGCGCTGTCGCCGAACCGCCAGCTGGCGGCGCTGTCGGCCATCGACCAGCTGGTCAAGCGCGGCTCGCAATTTATCATCGCCACCCATTCGCCGATCCTGCTGGCCTACCCAAACGCTAAAATCATGGTGTTCGACCAGGCCGGCCTGTCCGAGGTCGCCTACGAGGACACCGAGCACTACGCGGTCACCCGCGATTTCCTCAACCACTACCAACGGCGCATCGAGCAGCTGCTCGGCGACGACGAGGACGACGAATGAACTCTTTGCCCCACGGCGGCCTGGCGCTGGCAGCACTTGACGAACAGCTGCTGCAGCCCGGCGTGAAAGGGCTGCCGATCACCGCGCCGCTGCGCCAGGGCGCGCTCGGCGTGCAAGGCTGGAACGTGCTGCGCGGCGACACCAGCTTCCCGGTCGCGCTGCTCAAGGCGTCGGCGCTGCGCCACAATCTCGACTGGATGCGGCGCTTCTGTGCGCAGTACGGCGTCACCCTGGCGCCGCACGGCAAGACGACCATGAGCCCGCAGCTGTTCGGCGCCCAGCTGGCCAACGGCGCGTGGGGCATCACGCTCGCTAGCGCCACCCAGGTCCAGGTCGCGCACCGCTTCGGCGTGCGCCGCGTGCTGCTGGCCAACCAGCTGGTCGCGCGCGCCGACATCAACAGCGTGCTGCAGCTGATGCACGACGATCCGGCGTTCGAGTTTTTCGCGCTGGTCGACTCCGTCGCCGGCGTCACGCGGCTGGCCGATGCGCTGGCCGACCATCCACTGGCGCGCCCGCTGCCGCTGCTGGTCGAGCTGGGCCTGGCCGGCAAGCGCGCCGGCTGCCGCACCGACGCCGAAGCGATGGTCGTGGCGCGCGCGGTGGCCGCCGCGCCCAACCTGCAGCTGGCCGGCATCGAGGGTTACGAGGGCTTGCTGGTGTCGGACCAGCGCGACGACGACCTGCGCGCGGTGAACGACTTCGTCGCGCGCCTGGCCGCGCTGGCCCGCGCCTGCGACGAGGAGCGCCTGTTCGGCGGCGCCCAGATTGTGCTGTCGGCCGGCGGCTCCGGCTACTTCGACCTGGTCGCGCGCGGCTTCGCCGGCATTGAAGGCATGTCGCGTCCGGTGCTGGCGGTACTGCGCAGCGGCTGCTACCTGACGTCCGATCACGGCTCCTACCTGCGCCAGATCGGCGAACTCGACGTGCGCGAGGAAGGCCATGCGGCGCTTGGCGGCGCGGCGCTGCAGCCGGCGCTGGAAGTGTGGAGCGTGGTGCAGTCGCGGCCCGAACCGGGCCTGGCGATCCTCGGCATGGGCAAGCGCGACGCCTCGTACGACATCGAGCTGCCGATTCCGCTGGTGTGGCATCGCCCCGGACCCGGCGCGCCCGAGCCACTGCCGGCCGGCTGCGCCATTGTCAAGATGAACGACCAGCACGCCTACCTGCAGCTGCCTGCCGGCTTTGATCTGGAAGTGGGCGACCTGGTCGGCTGCGGCATTTCGCATCCGTGCACCACGTTCGACAAATGGCCGCTGCTGCTGGCGGTGGACGACGACTACGCAGTGCGCTACGCGATCAATACCTTCTTCTGAGTGCTGGCCGGCAGGGTACAATCGCGGCTCCACCATGATGAGAAACGCCATGCACGAGAGCCCGCCATCGCTGTTCCCGCCGATCCAGCCGAACCGGCACGGCATGCTCGACGTCGACCCGCTGCACAGCATCTACTGGGAAGAAGTCGGCAATCCCGACGGCGTACCGGTGCTGTTCCTGCACGGCGGCCCGGGCGCCGGCCTGTCGCCGCAGCACCGCCGCTTTTTCGATCCGCAGCACTACCGCGTGATCCTGTTCGACCAGCGCGGCGCCGGCAAGTCGACGCCGCTGGGCGAATGGCGCAACAACACCACCCAGCTGCTTATCGAAGACATTGAAACGCTGCGCGTCAAATTCGGCATCGAACAGTGGCTCGTGTTCGGCGGCTCGTGGGGTTCGACCTTGGCGCTGGCATACGGCCAGGCGCATCCGCAGCGCTGCCTCGGCTTCGTCTTGCGCGGCATTTTCCTTTGCACCGCCGCCGAGATCGACTTCTTTATCAACGGCGTGCAGTCTTTCTATCCTGAGCTCTACGATGAATTCATCGCGCCGATTCCCGAAGCCGAGCGCGGCGACCTGCTCAAGGCCTACACCACGCGCATGCTGTGCGACGACCCGGCGAGCTACTGGCCGGCGGCGCGCGCCTGGAGCCGCTTCGAAGGCCGCCGCGTATTCCTGCTGCCGCAGCCGGAAGACCCGGCGTCGGACACGCTCGACCTTGGTGTCGGCCGGCTCGAGTCGCACTACATGAGCCACCTTGGTTTTTTCGACGAGGGCCAGCTGTTGCGCGACATCGGCCGCATCGCGCATTTGCCGGCGGTGATCGTGCAGGGACGCTACGACGTCATCTGCCCGCCGGTGTCGGCCTACCGGCTGCACCAGGCCTGGCCGGGATCGCGGCTGCGCATGATTGCCGACGCCGGCCACGGCGCGCTCGAAACCGGCATCGCGCAGGCGCTGGTGGCGGCCACCGAGCAGTTCAAGCGGCTGGGCCGATTCGAATGAATATCCAGATCAGCGATATCGGCCACGTGATCCAGCTGGCGATCGCGCCGGTGTTCCTGCTCACCGGCGTGGCCACCAAGCTGACGGTGCTGACGAACCGGCTGGCGCGCATCATCGACCGTTCGCGCGTGCTCGAAGACCGGCTCCAGGTCAACCACGACATCCAGTACACGGCCGAACTCGACATCCTGTACGGCCGCGCGCACCTGATCAACGCCGCCATCACGCTGTCGACCGCCTGCGGGCTGCTGATCTGCGTCGTCATTGCGATGCTGTTCCTGGGCGACACCACCAGCCTGCCGCTCGACCGCTACATCGCCGCCTTCTTCGTGCTGGCGATGGTTGCGCTGATCGGCAGTTTCTGCTTCCTGCTGCGCGAGATCTTCATCGCCTCCAAACACATGCGCATCGCCCATGTCGCGCGCCGCGCGCGTGGCCGCTGATCGCGCCCACACCATTACCGGATCAATTCACACCATGCACGACTACAAACGCCCACCAACCCTCCACCGCTACGGCCAGCGCGCCGAACTCGAACTGGCGCTGCGCGAAGGCCAGTTCCGCCTGGTGCCGGCCAATCCCTTCATGACGCTGTCGTTTTCCACCGTCTGGGACAAGTCGCTGTTCGACCTGCTCGGCCAGGCCGACAGCTGCCTGGTCATTCATAACACCGACGCATTCGGCGAGATGCTGCACCGCGCAGTGCAGAAGGTGCTGCCCACCTGGGCCGGCATCGACGGCGAAGTCGAATACGGCGTGCGCGCCGCGCTCGGCGCCGCGTTCACCAAGTCGAGCGCCGAAGCGCACGAACACGAGTGGCTGTTCGCCTGGCGCCCAATGACGCCGCAAAGCAGGATGAATCCGCTGACGATCAAGATCGGCAGCATCGAGTCGTTTGCCGAACTGCGCGAGCGCGATAGCTACCAGGCGTAAGGCCGCGAGGGTTGTCTAGTCGGTGCGGTCGAGGCGCTGCAGCACGGCGGCCATCATCTTTTCGATGTCGCCGCGGATCAGGTTTGAGCCGAGCATCCCCGGCACATGGAACTTCGGCGCCAGCGTGCCGCTGTAGAGCACCCGCGTGCCGCCCGTCTGCGCCACCGGCACCAGCTGCCAGGTGCAGCGGTAGACCCGCATGTCGCCGTCCACCAGGCTGATGTCGATCTGCGTGATCGGCTGCTCGCGCACCTGCACCACCAGGCGGATCTCGCGCCGCAAGAACAGCAGGCGCGCTTCGCCGAACTGCTCGATGACCGCCTCGTCGCCGCTGCGCGAGATCACCCGCGCGCTGCGCAGGTCGGGCACGAATTCGGGCATGCGCTCGTAGTCGGTCAGGATGCGCCACACCGCCGCCGGCGCCGCCGCTACTTCGCCGCGCGCGCTGATCTGGTAGACCTTGCCGTCGGCGCCGTCGACCCGCTCGACGCTGACGTCGACCGCAGGCTGCGCCAGCGCCGGCAGCGCGGCAGCCATCATCAAACAAAAGCACAGTCGCGCGATCATGGTCTTAGCCTACGGTAAAGCGTTGCGGCTGACAAGCGTGCGCCCGTGTCGTCAGCGTCAACAACACCGGGGTCTGACCCAGAAAACGGGTCAGCCCCCTCGGCGAGCGCCGCGGCTTGTCAAAATTTAGAAGCCGGCGTCTACGGAAGTGGGTTTTAATGCGGTTGTGCCGCGCACTCGCGCGGCAACCCCTCTTGAAGCGCCCATGACCGCCACTTACCCGCACCTGCTTGCTCCGCTCGACCTTGGTTTCACCACGCTGCGCAACCGCGTCATCATGGGCTCGATGCACACCGGCCTCGAAGACCGCTTCTACAATTACGGCAAGCTGGCCGAGTTCTACCGCGAGCGCGCCCGCGGCGGCGTCGGGCTGATCGTCACCGGCGGCATCTCGCCGAACATGCAAGGCTGGCTGCTGCCGTTCGGCGGCACCCTCAACTTCGCCGGCGACGTCCTCAATCACCGCCGCGTCACGCGCGCCGTGCACGAGGAGGGCGGCAAGATCCTGATGCAGATCCTGCACGCCGGCCGTTACGGCTACCAGCCGCTGGTGGTGTCGGCGTCGGGCGTGAAGTCGCCGATCTCGCCGTTCAAGCCGCGCGCGCTGACCGAACGCGGCATCGCCAGGACGATTGCCGCCTACGCACGCTGCGCCCGGCTGGCCAAGCAGGCCGGCTACGACGGCGTCGAAGTGATGGGTAGCGAGGGTTATCTGCTCAACCAGTTCCTGTGCGCGCGCACCAACCAGCGCCAGGATGCCTGGGGCGGCAGCATCGAAAACCGCATGCGCCTGCCGGTCGAAATCGTCAAGCGCATCCGCGCCAAGGTCGGCCCCGACTTCATCATCATGTACCGCCACTCGCTGCTCGACCTGGTCGACGGCGGCAATACCTGGGACGAAGTGGTCGCCGTCGCCCGCGCGCTCGAACTGGCCGGCGTCACCATCCTCAACACCGGCTTCGGCTGGCACGAAGCGCGCGTGCCGACCATCGTCACCTCGGTGCCGCGCGGCGCCTTCGCCAGCGTGGCCGGCCGCCTGCGCCGCGAAGTGAGCATCCCCGTGGTGGCGTCGAACCGCATCAACATGCCGGCCGACGCCGAGGACATCCTCGCCCGCGGCGACGCCGACATGGTGTCGATGGCGCGCCCGTTCCTGGCCGACCCCGAGTTCGTCGCCAAGGCCGCCGCCGGCCGCGCCGACGAAATCAACACCTGCATCGGCTGCAACCAGGCCTGCCTCGACCACACCTTCGCCAACAAGCGCGCCAGCTGCCTGGTCAACCCGCGCGCCTGCCACGAGACGGAGCTGGTGTATGCGAAAACGTCCGCGCCGAAAAAGGTGGCGGTGGTCGGCGCCGGCCCGGCCGGGCTGTCGGCGGCGACGGTGGCGGCCGAATGCGGCCACGACGTCACCCTGTTCGACGGCAGCGACAGCATCGGCGGCCAGTTCAAGATCGCCATGCAAATCCCCGGCAAGGAAGAATTCAGCGAGACGATCCGCTATTTCGGCCGCCGGCTGGAGCTGCTCGGCGTGAAAGTGATGCTGGGCCAGCGCGTCACCCGCGAACAGTTGCTCAAGGGCGGCTTCGATGACGTCATCGTCGCCACCGGCATCAAGGTGCGCATGCCGCCGATCGAAGGGATCGGGCATCCGAAGGTGCTGTCGTACGTCGACGTGCTGCAGCATAAGGCGCCGGTCGGCAAGCGCGTGGCGATCATCGGCGCCGGCGGCATCGGCTTCGACGTCGGCGAATACCTGCTGCACGATCCGTCGCACCGGTTGCCGGTGCCGATCGCCGAGTGGACGCGCGAGTGGGGCGTCGACCTGGCAGCGACCACCAAGGGCGGGCTGGTGAAGCCGGCCGATCCGGCGCCGGTGCGCCAGCTGTACCTGATGCAGCGCAAGGCATCGAAGCTTGGCGCCGGCCTGGGCAAGACCAGCGGCTGGGTGCACCGCGCCACCTTGCAGCGCAACGGCGTGGTGATGATGGCGGGGGTGCAGTACGACAAAATCGACGACCAGGGCCTGCATGTCACCGTCGGCGGCGAGCGCAAGGTGATCGAGGTGGACAACGTGGTGATCTGCGCGGGACAGGACAGCCTGACCGAACTGATGCCGGCGGAAGGGGAGAGTGGCGGGCCGCGCTTTCACAAGATTGGCGGGGCGGCGCTGGCAGCGGAGCTGGATGCGAAGCGGGCGATCAGGGAAGGTGCCGAACTGGCGGTGAGCTTGTGAAGTGCGGGTCTGACCTAGGTCAGACCACATCTACAGCGTGTTAGTTCCCGATGATCGGCACGTTTGCGATATCGGGTTATTTTTTGCGGACGACGACGCAGCCGATCGAGTAGCCGGCGCCGAACGAGCAGATGACGCCGAGCGCGCCAGCCGGCATGTCGTCCTGGTGCTTGTGGAAGGCGATAATCGAGCCGGCCGACGACGTGTTGGCGTAGGTGTCGAGAATGACCGGCGCCTCGTTCGGCTCGGCGTCGCGTCCGAGCAGCATCTTGGTGATCAGGAGGTTCATGCTCAGGTTGGCCTGGTGCAGCCAGAAGCGCGATACTTGCGCCACTTCGAGGCCGGCCGCCGCCACCGTGTCGCGGATCATCTCGGCGGCCATCGGGCACACTTCCTTGAACACCTTGCGGCCTTGCTGGCGAAACAGCTTGTCGGCCTTGCCGACGCCGGATTCGTCGAAGCGGTTCATGAAGCCGAAGTTGTTGCGGATGTTGTTGGAGAACTTGGTCTTGAGCTTGGACTCGAGGATCTCGAACTGGTGTTCGCCGACTGCGTTGTCGGCGCCTTCGATGACGATGGCGGTGCAGGCGTCGCCGAAGATGAAGTGGCTGTCGCGGTCGCGGAAGTTCAGGTGGCCGCTGGTGATTTCGGGATTGAGCACAAGCGCGGCGCGGGCCTGGCCGCTTTGCACGGCCGCCATCGCGGTCTGGATGCCGAACGTGGCCGACGAGCAGGCAACGTTCATGTCGAAGCCGTAGCCGTCGATGCCGAGCGCTTCCTGCACTTCGACCGCCATCGCCGGGTAGGCGCGCTGCATGTTGCTGCAGGCGACGATCACCATGTCGATGTCGGCGGCGACGCGGCCGGCGCGCGCGAGCGCCTGGCGCGCCGCGGCGACGCAGATTTCGGCCTGCAGCGACAGTTCGTCGTCGGGCCGCTCGGCGATGCGCGCCGTCATGCGGGTCGGGTCGAGGATGCCTTCCTTTTCCATCACGTAGCGCGACTTGATGCCGGACGCTTTTTCGATGAAGGCGGCGCTCGAGCCTTCGATCGCGGCGACGTCGCCGGCGGCAATCGCGGCGGCGTTGTCGGCGTTGAACAGTTCGGCGTAGGCATTGAAGGCGACCACCAGTTCTTCGTTGGAGATGGAGTGGGTTGGCGTAAACAGGCCAGTGCCGCTGATGACGACTTGTTTCATGTTGGTGCTTTCAGAGAAGTGCCAGGCGGGCCGGCGTGTGCACATATTTTACACATGCGCGTTGCGGCCGGGGAGTTTTGAAGCTGCAGAGCGCAGGCGGCCCTGCGGCGGCTCAATGCGCCGGCGCCTTCGGCTCCTGGCGCGCCAGTTTCGACGCCGGCGTGCTCTTCGACAGCTGTACCGGCAAGCCCTTCAGGTGGTTCAGCGCCTGTCTGAGCTGGAAGTCGTCGGCGCTGCCGTATTCGAGCGGCGTGCGCTTGCGCTCGATGGCGGCCAGGCGCAGCTCGTCCTCGGCGTCGTCGCGCGCGGCGCGCGCTTCTTCCTTGCTGCGGTCGTTGGCCAGGTGCTTTTGCAGGTCGGCTTCGCGCATGCGCAGGCCGTTCAGCGCGTCGCCGTCGGCGTTTTCGTCGACCAGGAAATCGGGCACGATGCCGCGCGCCTGGATCGAGCGGCCGGCCGGCGTGTAGTAGCGCGCGGTGGTGAGCTTGACGGCGGCGTCGTTCGACAGCGGCCGGATGGTCTGCACCGAGCCCTTGCCGAAGGTCTGGCTGCCCATGATGATGGCGCGCTTGTAGTCCTGCAGCGCGCCGGCGACGATTTCGGACGCCGACGCCGAGCCGGAGTTGACCAGCACCACCAGCGGCACGCTCTTGACGGCGGCCGGCAGGCGCGCCAGCGCGTCGCTGTCGCCGCGCAGCGAGTAGAACTCGGCGCGGCCGTAGAAGCTTTGTTTGGAGTCGGCCAGCTGGCCGTTGGTCGAGACGATCTCGGCGTCCTTCGGCAGGAACGCGGCCGACACGCCGATGGCCCCTTGCAGCAGGCCGCCGGGATCGTTGCGCAGGTCGAGCACCAGGCCTTTCAGGTTCGGCTCCTGCTTGTACATGGCGGCCAGGCGGGCGGCCAGGTCGTCGACGGTGGGCTCCTGGAACTGCGACACGCGCAGCCAGCCGTAGCCCGGTTCGACGATTTTCGCCTTGACGCTTTTCTGCACGATTTCTTCGCGCGCGATGACGAAGGTGAGGGGCGCGGCGGCGCTCTTGCGCAGCACCGTCAGGGTCACCCTGGTGCGCGGCTCGCCGCGCATCAGCTTGATCGCTTCGTCGAGCGCGAGGCCCTGCACCGGCAGCGCGTCGATGCGGGTGATCAGGTCGCCGGGCAGGATGCCGGCGCGCCAGGCGGGCGAATCCTCGATCGGTGCGACGATCCTGATGTAGCCTTCCTCGCTCTGGGAGATCTCGATGCCGAGGCCGACGAACTTGCCCTGGGTGCCTTCGCGCAGCTCGCGGTAGGCTTTCTTGTCGAGGTAGGCCGAGTGCGGGTCGAGCGAGGCGACCATGCCGGCGATCGCTTCGGTGAGCAGCTTGCGGTCTTCGGTCGCTTCGACATAGTCCGACTTGATCAGGCCGTACACGTCGGACAGCTGGCGCAGTTCTTCGAGCGGCATGCCGGCGTCGACCGGCTTTTGCGCCAGCGCCGAAAACTGCATCGAGACGGCCACGCCGGCAATCAGGCCAAAGCCGACCAGGCCGGCGTTCTTCAGTGTAGTGCCCATGATGGTCCTGACGGCGGCGGTGGCTGCAAGTGGAAACGGTTTTCGCGCCAGCGTGGCGGCGCGCCGATCCAGTATACGCTCGATTGCCGCGCACGCGTGTTGCCCGCGCAAGACTTGCCGCTTCGCACGCCAGCGGCGCGCGCGCAGCAGACCGCGCTCCTGCTGACCAAGATCACCTGCCGCTGCCGCGCGCTCTGTCACGCTTGGACGCGGCCGTGCCACTTTCGGTCAGCGCCGCCATCTTCTCGGGAACAGGCAACCATGACAGCGGGAAAACAGACGATATTGGTGACGGGCGCGGCCGGCTTCATCGGCAGCTTCGTGGCGGCGCGGCTGGCCGGGCTCGGGCACCAGGTCGCCGGCTGCGACAATTTCAACGATTACTACGATCCGCGCCTGAAGATCGGCCGCGTGCGCGCGCTGCTCGGGCCGCTGGAAGTGCCGTGCCGCGCGGCCGAACTGGCCGACCCGGTGCAGGTGGCGGCGCTGTTCGCGCGGGTGCGCCCGACCCTGGTGGTGCACCTGGCGGCGCAGCCC
This sequence comes from Massilia eurypsychrophila, assembly GCF_002760655.1. Lineage (GTDB taxonomy): Bacteria > Pseudomonadota > Gammaproteobacteria > Burkholderiales > Burkholderiaceae_D > JAFCUW01. Next base: position 430,165 of record NZ_PDOC01000001.1, read on the forward strand.
GGCGTGCGCCACTCGCTGGTGGCGCCGGGCGCCTACTTGCAGTCGAATCTGGTCGGGTTCGGCAACGTGCTCGACGCGTGCCGGCGCCACCATGTCGAGCACCTGCTGTATGCGAGCAGCAGCAGCGTGTACGGCGGCAATACCAAGTTGCCGTTCAGCGAGGACGACCCGACCGACGCGCCGCTGTCGCTATACGCGGCGACCAACAAGGCCAACGAGCAGATGGCGCATGCGTACAGCCACCTGAGCCGGCTGCCGGCCACCGGCGTGCGCCTGTTTAGCGTCTACGGGCCGTGGGGCAGGCCGGACATGGCGTACTTCAGCTTCACCGAAAAGCTGCTCAAGGGCGAAGCGATCCCGGTGTTTGCCGAAGGCCGGCTGCTGCGCGACTTCACCTACATCGACGACATCGTCGAAAGCGTGGTGCGGCTGCTGTTCAAGCCGTGGACCGGCAGCGACGTGGCCGCGCCGCACTGGGTCGTCAACGTCGGCAGCGAGCGGCCGGTGACGGTGCTCGACTTCATCAATACGCTCGAGCGGGTGCTGGGCGTACGCGCCGAACTCGATTTTCAGCCGATGCAGCCGGGCGACGTGGCAGCCGCCCATGCCGACGCCAGCCGCCTGCAGGCGTGGGTCGGATACGCGCCGACAACGCCGCTGGAAACCGGTTTAACCCTCTTTGGAGAATGGTATAATCCGCGCTCTCTCATCCGGCCAAACGCAGCCCCTTCAAAATGAAAAAAGTCCTTATCCTCGGTGTCAACGGCTTTATCGGTCACCACCTGTCCAAGCGCATCCTGGAAACGACCGATTGGCACGTGTACGGCATGGACATGCAATCGGAGCGCATCGAGGACCTGCTGGCGAACGAATCGTACAAATCGCGCCTGCACTTTTTTGAAGGCGACATCACGATCAACAAGGAATGGGTCGAGTACCACGTCAAGAAGTGCGACGTGATATTGCCGCTGGTGGCGATCGCCACGCCGTCGACCTATGTGAAGGAACCGCTGCGCGTGTTCGAACTCGACTTCGAGGCGAACCTGCCGATCGTGCGCTCGGCCGCCAAATACGGCAAGCACCTGGTGTTCCCGTCGACGTCCGAGGTGTACGGCATGAGCCCGGACGCCGAATTCGATCCGGAATCGTCCGACCTGGTGTACGGCCCGATCAACAAGCCGCGCTGGATCTACGCGTGCTCGAAGCAGCTGATGGACCGCGTGATCTGGGGCTACGGCATGGAAGGGCTGAACTTCACGCTGTTCCGCCCGTTTAACTGGATCGGCGCCGGCCTCGACTCGATCCACACGCCGAAAGAAGGTTCGTCGCGCGTGCTGACCCAGTTCCTCGGCCACATCGTGCGCGGCGAGAACATCCAGCTGGTCGACGGCGGCGAGCAGAAGCGCTCGTTCACGTACGTCGACGACGGCATCGACGCGCTGGTGCGCATCATCGCCAACGTCGACGGCATCGCCACCGGCAAGATCTACAACATCGGCAACCCGAGCAACAACTACTCGATCCGCGAACTGGCCCACATGATGCTCGAGCTGGCCGCCGAGTACCCGGAGTACCGCGCGTCGGCCAAGCAGGTCAAGCTGGTCGAGACCAGCTCCGGCGCCTACTACGGCAAGGGCTACCAGGACGTGCAGAACCGCGTGCCGAAGATCGACAACACGATGACCGAGCTGGGCTGGGCGCCGAAGTTCGCCATGCGCGACGCGCTGGTCGGCATTTTCGATTCGTACAAGGACAAGCTGGTCGATGCGAAGCAGTTGAATAACTGAGTCGAGGTCGATCAAGAATAAAACGGGCTGCTTCTGCAGCCCTTTTTATTTTGCAATGACCGCAAGACCGTCGTGGGTTGGCGGCTATCACGAACTCAGCGGTAAGCAAATGTAAGGTTTGGCATTATTGCCGAAATGCCAGCTTATAGTGCTTCCGTTTCTCCCCTCCACCTTAAGTGGTTTTGCCCATGGTCCGCCGTGGGCTTTTTTCATTGTGCGCACGACAAAACAACGCGTTGTGTATCGTAAAGTAAAAAACGGGGAGGGCGCGGCTGCGCGATGCGGGCCAGGGCTAGAATTGCTTTCTCGAGCAGCGACCCGGTTCCCCCGCGCCCTATGCATACACTCATTTTGATGGCCGCCAGACGTATGCATACCTGGCAAAAAATGACATTGCGGCTACGAAGTAGTCACCAGGCGCGGGGGCGCCATGTTACATTTGCGCTCGGCTTATCCGCCGACTCTTTAATCCTGCCCCATAAGGACAACCCGTGAAACGATATTTCCTGAGCACCCTGACCCTGAGCCTGATGGCCGCCTTCGCCGGCGCCGCCGACAACGCCAAGCCGGCCGCGCCGATCTCCGGCATCGACACGCAGTACATCGACAAGACGGTGCGCGCGCAGGACGACTTCTTCACGTACCTGAATGGGGAGTGGCTCAAGACGACTGAAATCCCGGCCGACAAATCGAGCTGGGGCACGTTCGCCAAGATGCGCGACGATCTCAACCCGCAGCTGCGCGGCCTGATCGAAGCGGCGCAGAAGGATCCGAAGAAAAAGGCCGGCACCGACACCCAGAAAATCGGCGACCTGTACACCAGCTACATGGACGAGTCGAAGATCGACGCGCTCGGCTACCGTCCGCTGACGGGCGAGCTGCAGCGCATCCGCGCACTGAAAGACAAGAAGGCGCTGCCGGCGCTGATCGCCCACCTGGCCAAGATCGGCGTGGCCGCGCCATATTCGATCGGCATCGGCCAGGACCAGCGCGAGTCGACCCGCTACGCGACCTACATCAGCCAGGGCGGCCTCGGCCTGCCGGACCGCGACTACTACCTGAAGAAGGACGACGCCAAGCTGGCCAACGTGCGCGCCAAGTATGAGCTTCATGTGGCGAAGATCCTCGGCATGGCCGGCGAAAAGGACGCCGCCGGCGCCGCCGCTAAGATCCTCGCGCTGGAAACCGCGCTGGCCGAAGTGCAGTGGACCAAGGTCGACAACCGCGACCCGGTCAAGCGCTACAACAAGATGGACTTTGCCCAGCTGGCCGCGCTCACGCCTGGCTACGACTGGAAGGGCGCGCTGTCCGCGGCCGGCGTCGCCGGCAAGGTCGACTACGTGATCGTCAACCAGCCTAGCTACTTCGCCGCGATGGACAAGATCGTCGCCAACACCGACCTGGCAACGTGGAAGTCGTACTTCGAGTGGCAGCTGCTGCGCAGCTATTCGGCCTACCTGTCGAAGCCGTTCTACGACGCCAACTTCGCGTTTTACACCGCCACCTTGTCGGGCGTGACTGCGCAGCAGCCGCGCTGGAAGAATGGCGTCTCGACGGTCGAAGGCGTGATGGGCGAAGCGGTCGGCCGCCAGTACGTGGCGCAGTACTTCCCGCCGGAGCGCAAGGCGCGCATGGAAGTGCTGATCGCGAACCTGCTCGAAGCGTACAAGCAGAGCATCGACACGCTCGACTGGATGAGCCCTGAGACGAAGAAGGAAGCGCAGGCCAAGCTGGCCAAGTTCAAGCCGAAGGTCGGCTACCCGAACAAGTGGCGCGACTATTCGGCGCTGACGATCAAGCAGGACGATTTGGTCGGCAACATGATGCGCGCGCGTACCTTCGGCTACAACCGCGGCGTCAACAAGCTCGGTAAGCCGATCGACCGCGAAGAGTGGGGCATGACGCCGCAAACGGTGAACGCCTACTACAGCTCGACGATGAACGAGATCGTGTTCCCGGCGTCGATCCTGCATCCGCCGTTCTTCGACATGCGCGCCGACGACGCGGTCAACTACGGCGCCATTGGCGCGGTGATCGGCCACGAGATCAGCCACGGCTTCGACGACAAGGGCAGCCAGTCCGACGGCGACGGCAACCTGCGCGACTGGTGGACCAAGGAAGACCGCGTCAAGTTCCAGGCCAAGGCCGACGCGCTGACCAAGCAGTACGACGCCTACAGCCCGGTCAAGGGCTACAACGTCAACGGCGCGCTGACGCTGGGCGAGAACATTGGCGACAACTCCGGTGTGGCGGTCGCGTACAAGGCCTACAAGCTGTCGCTCAAGGGTCAGCCGGCGCCGGTGATCGACGGCCTGACCGGCGACCAGCGCTTCTTCATGGGCTTCGGCCAGGTATGGCGCATGAAGATGCGCGACGAAGCGCTGATCGTGCAGGTCAAGACCGACCCGCACTCGCCAGGCCAGTTCCGCGCCAACGGCACCATGATGAACCAGCCGGCCTTCTATGAAGCGTTCGGCGTCAAGGAAGGCGACAAGATGTACCGCGCGCCGGCCGACCGCGTCATCATCTGGTAGTCGCAGCATCGGTAAAGGGAGGGGCGCGTCGCGCCCCTTTTTCGCATTCTGGCGAAGACATTGGAGTATTGAATGAACAAATATTTATTGAGCGCGCTGACGCTTAGCCTGATTGCCGGCCTTGCGCAGGCAGGCGGCGCAACCAAGGCGGTCGCCAAGGCGCCGGCGTCGGGCATCGCGGTCGAGTACATCGACCCGGCGGTGCGGGTGCAGGACGACTTCTTCAAGCACCTGAACGGCAAGTGGCTGACGTCGACCGAGATCCCGGCCGACAAGTCGAGCTGGGGCACCTTCGTCAAGCTCGACGACGACCTGCGCCCGCAGCTGCGCGCGATCATCGAGGACGCCGCCAGGAGCCCGAACGGCAAGGCCGGCACCGACGCCCAGCGCATCGGCGACTTCTACGCCAGCTACATGGACGAGCAGCGCGCCGACGCGCTGGGCCTGGCGCCGTTGAACGCCGAACTGGCGCGCATCGCGGCGATGAAGGACAAGGCGGAACTGCCGGCGATGCTGGCGCACCTGGGCCGCCAGAGCATCGACACGCCGTTCGATTTTGCGATCCACCAGGACGCCAAGGATTCGACCAAGTACGTCGCCGACATCATGCAGGGCGGGCTTGGCCTGCCGGACCGCGAGTACTACCTGAAGGCGGACGACGCCAAGCTGGCCGACGCGCTGGCGAAATACCAGGTGCACGTCGAGAAGATGCTGGCGCTGGCCGGCTCGAAGACGGCGGCGCTTGATGCCGCGCGCATCGTCGCGTTCGAGACCGCGCTGGCCAAGGTGCAGTGGACGCCGGTGGAAAACCGCGACCCGGTCAAGACGTACAACAAGGTCGACCTGGCGAAGATGGCGGAAGTGGCGCCGGGCTTCAACTGGAAAGCCTACCTGGACGGCGCCGGCATCAGCGGCAAGACCAGCTACGTCGTGGTCAGCCAGCCGAGCTACCTGAAGGGTTTTGCGCAGGTGTCGAACGAGACCTCGCTCGACACCTGGAAGGCGTACCTGCAACTGCGCCTGATCAGCAGCTACGCCAACGTGCTGTCGAAGCCGTTCGTCGACGAGCGCTTCGCCTTCAACGGCACCGTGCTGGCGGGGATCAAGGAGATGCAGCCGCGCTGGAAGCGCGCGGTCGGCACGGTCGAAACGGCGATGGGCGAGAGCCTGGGCAAGCTGTACGTCGAGAAGCACTTCCCGGCCGAGCGCAAGGCGCGCATGGAGGTGCTGGTGAAGAATCTGCTGGCGGCCTACAAGGTCAGCATCGACAAGCTTGACTGGATGAGCCCTGCGACCAAGAAGGAAGCGCAGGCCAAGCTGGCCAAGTTCACTTACAAGATCGGCTACCCGAACAAGTGGCGCGACTACTCGGCGCTGGTGGTGGTGCGCGACGATTTGGTCGGCAACGTGATGCGCTCGCGCGTGTTCGAATCGAACCGCCAGCTGGCCAAGCTTGGCCAGCCGATCGACCGCGAAGAGTGGGGCATGACGCCGCAGACGATCAACGCGTACTACAACCCGGAGATGAACGAGATCGTGTTCCCGGCGTCGATCCTGCAGCCGCCGTTTTTCGATGCGGACGCCGACGACGCGGTCAATTACGGCGCCATCGGCGGCGCGATCGGCCACGAGATCAGCCACGGTTTCGACGACCAGGGTTCGCAGTACGACGGCGACGGCAACCTGCGCAACTGGTGGACCGCGCAGGACCAGAAGAACTTCGCGGCCAAGACGCAGAAGCTGGTGGCGCAGTACGGCGCCTACAGCCCGCTGCCGGGCTATAACGTCAACGGCGAACTGACGCTGGGCGAAAACATCGGCGACAACTCCGGCGTGGCGATCGCGTACAAGGCGTACAAGCTGTCGTTGAAGGGCAAAAAGGCGCCGGTGATCGACGGCCTCACCGGCGACCAGCGCTTCTTCATGGGCTTCGGCCAGGTGTGGCGCGCGAAGATGCGCGAGCAGCAGCAGATCGTGCAGGTCAAGACCGATCCGCACTCGCCGGGCCAGTTCCGCGCCAACGGCACGATGATGAACCAGCCGGCGTTCTACGAAGCGTTCAAGGTCAAGCCGGGCGACAAGATGTACCTGGCGCCGAAGGATCGCGTGATTATCTGGTAGGGGCTCGCAGGTTAGGGCACTAATGCAGAAGGGCCGCATGCGCGGCCCTTCTTTGTCGATGACACTATTTCAACAGGCCGAGCAGGTAGCGGCCATACTCGCTTGCCGCCAAGGGTGCGGCAAGTTCGCGCACCTTGTTCGCATCGATCCACCTTTGCGCGTACGCGATCTCTTCAGGGCAGGCAACCATCAGGCCCTGGCGCCGCTGCAGCGTCGAGATGAAGCTCGACGCCTCAAGCAGGCTGTCGTGGGTGCCGGCATCGAGCCATGCGTAGCCGCGGCCCATTAGTTCGACGTTTAACTGGCCTTGCTCGAGGTAGCGCCGATTGAGATCGGTGATTTCGAGTTCGCCACGCGCCGAGGGCGCGATGCCGGCTGCGATATCGCATACCTGTTCATCGTAGAAGTACAGGCCGGTGACGGCGTAGCTGCTTTTCGGATGCAGCGGCTTTTCTTCGATGCTGACGGGGAGCTGGTTCCTATCGAATTCGACCACGCCATAGCATTCTGGATTGTGAACGTGGTAGGCAAAGACGGTCGCGCCACTGGCGCGGCTGCCGGCATTCTGAAGTTGCCTGACGAGGTCATGGCCGTAGAAGATATTGTCTCCCAAGACCAGCGCGCTTGGATGCGAGCCGACGAAGTCGCGCCCGACGATAAACGCCTGGGCCAGCCCGCCCGGAGATGGCTGCTCCTTGTATTGGATGCTCAATCCCCACTGCGCGCCGTCGCCGAGTAGCTCGGCGAAACGGGGCAGGTCGTGTGGCGTCGAAATGATCAGGATGTCGCGTATGCCCGCCAGCATCAGCGTGGTGAGAGGATAGTAAATCATCGGCTTGTCGTACACCGGCATCAGCTGTTTTGAAAAGGCTTTGGTCGCAGGATAGAGCCGCGTGCCGGACCCGCCGGCGAGGATGATTCCTTTGCGTGGCAAGTTCATACGCCGCGCTCTTGTTGCGCACCGCCAGTGACGGCGGCCACCCAGTCCTGATGTTCCAGGTACCACAGCACCGTCTTGCGCATGCCGCTGGCGAAGGTCTCGCGCGCTTGCCAGCCAAGTTCGCGTGCGATTTTGCCGGCGTCGATGGCATACCGGCGGTCGTGGCCGGGACGGTCGGCGACAAACGTGATCTGCGCCGCATAAGACTGTCCATCGGCCCTGGGTTTAAGCTCGTCGAGAATCGCGCAGGCCGTGCCGACGACATCGAGGTTGGACATTTCGCAGCCGGCGCCGACGTTGTACGTCTCGCCGGGAGTGCCGACGTCCAGCACGCGCCGGATGGCGGCGCAATGGTCCTTTACATAAAGCCAGTCGCGAATTTGCCGGCCGTCCCCATACAGTGGAAGCGGTCGACCAGCGAGCGCATTCTGGATGATCAGCGGGATCAGCTTCTCAGGATAGTGATAGGGGCCGTAATTGTTGGAGCAATTCGTCGTTACGACGGGCAGGCCGTAAGTGTGGTGATAAGCGCGCACCAGATGGTCGGAAGCGGCCTTGCTCGCAGCATACGGGCTATTCGGCGCGTAGCGGTCCGTTTCCCGGAATGCAGGTGCAGGGTCGCTCAAGGCGCCGTAGACTTCATCGGTGGATATGTGCAGGAAGCGAAAACTTGCCTTGGCGTCGGGGTCGAGGCTGCTCCAGTAGGCGCGTGTCGCCTCCAGCAAGTGAAAGGTGCCGACGATGTTGGTCTGTATGAATGGCGCCGGGCTGTCGATCGATCGGTCGACATGCGACTCGGCAGCGAAGTGAACGATGCCGCGCGGACGATGTTCACGCAGCAGGCGTGTGACAAGTGGCTGGTCCGCGATATCGCCTTGCACAAAGATAAGGCGCGGGTCGCCGTTCACGCTGGACAGCGTAGCCATGTTGCCGGCGTAAGTCAGCTTATCGAGGGTGAGGATGCGCTCGGCCGAGCCGGCAAGCCAATCGATTACAAAATTCCCGCCTATGAATCCAGCGCCTCCGGTTACTAAGATCATCCCGCCGCCTCTCTGTGGATCGTCGCACGCGCAGTCATCGTAAGCGTCGTGCCCATTTCAGTCTACTGCGGCAGAACGAGCCGACGAAAAAAAACCGCTCATGCAACCGAGCGGTATTTTGCGTCAAGCGAATGACTTATTTCACTGCGGCGGTCATGTAGTCGACTGCTGCCTTCACTTCGTCGTCCGAAGCGGTCGAGCCGCCCTTTGGTGGCATCATGCCTGCCTTGCCCTGGAAGCCCTTGATTGCGTGCTCGTACAGAAGTGCGTCGCCCTGCTTGACGCGATCTGCCCAGGCTGCCTTGTCGCCGAGCTTCGGCGCGCCGGCGATACCTGCGCCGTGGCAAGCCACGCACGAGGCGTTGTAGACGTTCTTGCCGGTATCGACAGCGAGCTTCGGTGCGGCGGCGGCTGGCGCCGGCGCTGCTGCGGCCGGTGCGGCTGCAGCAGGAGCTTCCGCCACTGGCGCGGTGGCCGCTGGTGCGGCTGGCGCCGCTGCCGGCACTGCAGGCTCCTTGAACTTGCCGCCGGACTGGTTGGCCAGGTAGACCACTGCACGGGCCACTTCCACGTCGTCGAGGTCCGGGTTGCCGCCTTTGGCAGGCATGCCGCGGATACCTTCGATAGCGTGCTTGAGCAGCGTGTCGTAGCCTTGCGCGATACGTGGCGCCCAGCCAGCGGCGTCGCCGAGCTTAGGAGCACCGGCGGCGCCGCTGGTGTGGCATGCGGCGCAGATGGCCGTGTAGACGGATTCGGCCGACTGCAGCACTTTCGGTGCGTTGACGTCTTTCAGCGTGAAGCCCTCTTCGGCCACCGGACGCAGGCGCGCCGCAATCGCTTCCGCGCTCTGGCTCTCGGTGCCCTCGCCGGTCAGCTTGCTGGTGGTGACAAACGACACCAGCAAAATGATGCCGATGACGGTGACCAGGAAGAAGCCGGCCACGGCAGCAACTAGCTGCTTTGGCGTACGGATCGCGGATTCGTGGTGTTCGTTGTGTGCGTCGCTCATGATGTCCTTAATACAATTTTGAAATCTGCCGGGCCGGAGTGGTTTGTTTGAGATATGCAAACACTCGCCAAACCCGCGATTATAGACGCAATGCCCTTGTTTTGGAACGGAAATTGCCCTTGCCGCGACACTTTCCATGGACGGCGCGACGGAAAAACTGTATCCTTCGCATCTCTTCAGATATTCCCCCTACGCGGCTGTAGCTCAGTGGATAGAGTATTGGCCTCCGAAGCCAAGGGTCGTGGGTTCGATCCCCGCCAGCCGCACCAAATTCCCAGCGTTCGACCCAGCCAGGCTCTTACAGGTCAGGCAGCTCTGCCACCAGCGGTTGCCCCGGCTTTGCTCTCTTCCAGGTTTGTTCATTTATCCTTTGCCGTACTGAGGCAGCCGTCTCCGCGCCAAAGGGTGTCGAAATATCTTACAGCTGCTTTGCACCGGAAGCGTCAAGTGATTGTAAACGCAGCAATATATCTGTTGGCCTGCTTCTTGCTTCTACTATTTTTGGTAAGCAAAGTCGATCCGGGGGATGTATGAGAAAAATATTACGAGTTCTATTGATTGCAGTCGGAGCGCTCGCGTGGATACCAGCTGCGAACGCGGGGCTGTTCACGACGAACTACGGCGGGTTGGTTGCCGAGTTGAGTGACTGCGACGATTGCGCAAGTTCGACTCCCACACTGTTCGGCGGCGGGCAATCGATTAATTTTTTCGGGAACAACTACACCGGACTGTATATCAGCAGTAACGGTTACCTGACTTTCGACGCTCCCCACACCCGATTCGACACGCAACCTATCGATACACAGACGGTTGGCCCCATGATCGCGGGGCTGTTCACCGATCTAGACACAACTGCCGACAGCGAATCGAACGTGTACGTCAACAATTTGACCGTCGGCGAAATAATCGTCACCTATGAAATGGTATTTCATAGTGGTGACAACACAATGCGGAGCACTTTTCAACTGCTGGTCCGGTCTGATCAGAAGAGCATTCCTGCGGGCGAAGGCCAACTGGGGTTTTTCTACGGCGATATCAACGATAGCAACCTCGTATCCGCAGGCTTCGGTGATGGACTAATCACGGTCGACCCCCGTGAGGTCTCCTTTGCGTCGGATGTTCCCGGAATCACGTTGAGTAATAATGCGCCGCGCTTTTATACCCTGGAGGGCGGCGGTACTGTCGAGCCGCCGCCTGCCGGTGTGCCTGAGCCGGCGTCGCTAATGCTAATTGGCGTTGGAATGGCCGCGCTGGCCGCCTGCCGATTTCGACTCCGACCTCGATCTGCAACCTGATATTGAGGGCCGCCATGTGCGGCCTTTTTTTTGCCTGGTCGATCTTCCACACCCTCAACGCTGTTCGGTCGCAGAACCCGGTATTCAACATCGCGTCGCCCGCACACGACAGACACATATCGTTTGGAAACATTCTCATGTGTCGGTGCTAGAATTGCATCCTCAAACGCTGTGGATGTGCTTTCACAGCAGTTTTTGCTGCGCAAGGAGCAACATTAGGTTCTCTAGAGATCCAGTGCAGCCCGCGAATCCCTTAGCGGCGCATTATTTTTGCAGCCGATAGGGGATTTTTTTCGGTGCGCGCGCAGGTTTGGTTCAGCGGGGGAGCCGAAGTTGTCGGTGCCCGCATAGCATGATGACAACGGATTCGGTTGGGTGTTGTTTCTTTTGGACAAATTTAATTGCTTTTTGACGTGGCGCATGTATTTCTGTGATATATTTGTTGTTAATATAATTGCAAAACTGATTTTCGAACGGAACCTGGAAAATGAAACTTGATGACATCGTAGCAGTGGTGGGACTTGGATATGTTGGCATGCCGCTGGCAGTCGAATTTGGCAAGAAGCGCACGACGATCGGATTCGATCTTTCCAGCAGCAAGATCGAAAGCTACAAAAAATATATCGATCCGACCGGCGAATTGTCGTCGGCGGAATTGAAAGCGGCCGACCAGCTGTCCGTCAGCACCGATCCGGCCGCGCTGGCTGATGCCAAATATATCGTCGTGGCGGTACCGACCCCGGTCGACCAGGCACACAATCCGGATTTCACGCCATTGGCCGGCGCCAGCAAGACCGTCGGCATGCACATGAAAAAGGGCGCGATCGTCATTTTCGAGTCGACCGTGTATCCGGGCGCGACCGAAGAAGTCTGCATCCCGATCCTGGAACAGCACTCCGGCCTGAAATGGAAAGAAGATTTCCACGTCGGCTTTTCGCCTGAGCGGATTAATCCGGGCGACAAGGAACACACGCTGACGACGATCTTGAAAGTGGTTTCCGGCGACGACGCCGAAACGCTCGAACTGGTCGCCCAGCTATATGAATCGATCATTACCGCCGGCGTGCACCGCGCCTCCAGCATCAAGGTGGCGGAAGCGGCCAAGGTTATCGAGAACACCCAGCGCGACCTGAATATCGCGCTGATGAACGAACTGGCGATCATTTTCGACAAGATCGGCATCGATACGCTGGAAGTGCTGAAAGCGGCCGGCACCAAGTGGAATTTCCTGCCATTCCGCCCGGGCCTGGTCGGCGGCCATTGCATCGGCGTCGATCCGTATTACCTGACGCACAAGGCCGAAATGATCGGCTATCACCCGCAAGTGATTCTGGCAGGCCGCCGCATCAATGACGGCATGGCCAAGTTCGTTGCCGAGAAAACCGTCAAGTCGATGATCGCCGCCGGTTTCCACGTCAAAGGCTCGAAAGTCAACGTGATCGGCCTGACGTTCAAGGAAAACTGCCCGGACCTGCGCAATTCGAAAGTGGCCGACATCGTCTACGAATTGAAATCGTACGGCGTCGATGTGCACGTCTACGATCCAGTGGCGTCCGCCGCTGAAGCCAAGCACGAATACGACATCGACCTGGTCAGCTGGGAAGACCTGCCGCGCGCCGACGCCATCATCGCGGCGGTATCGCACAAGGAACTGCTGGCCCGGCCGCTGTCGGACCTGCAATCGAAACTGAACGAAGGCGGCTGCTTCATCGACGTCAAATCGCAGTTCGACCAGAAGGCGATCACCGAAGCAGGTTTTAGCGTCTGGCGCCTGTAAGGCTTTGCAGTAACGGTGCCGGCGCGGCTTGCGGCGGCACCGGCATCAACCAGGAATAACAGTGACGAAATTTAACGACATCCAGCAGCACCTCAGCACGCATAGCTACCACTGGCTGGTGACCGGCGCGGCCGGCTTCATCGGCTCGAACCTGGTCGAAGCCTTGCTCAAGCTGAACCAGCGCGTCACCGGGATGGACAATTTCGCGACCGGCCACCAGCACAACCTCGACCAGGTGCAACAGCTGGTCGGCGCCGATGCCTGGCAGCGCTTCGACTTCGTCAACGGCGACATCCGCCAGCTGGCCGATTGCGCGCGCGCCTGCCAGGGCGCCGATTTCGTGCTGCACCAGGCCGCGCTCGGTTCGGTGTCGCGCTCGATCCAGGATCCGATCGCCACCAACGAGACCAACGTCACCGGTTTCCTCAACATGCTCACCGCCAGCCGCGACGCCAAGGTCAAGCGCTTTGTCTACGCCGCCTCGAGCTCGACCTATGGCGACCACCCGGACCTGCCGAAGCAGGAGCCGGTGATCGGCAACCCGCTGTCGCCGTACGCGGTGACCAAATACGTGAATGAGCTGTATGCAAATGTGTTCGCGCGCACATACGGCAGCGAGACGATCGGATTACGATACTTCAACGTTTTCGGTCCACGCCAGGATCCGCATGGCGCTTACGCCGCGGTGATTCCGCAGTGGATCGCCGCCCTGATCGGCAACAAGCCGCTGTTCATCAATGGCGACGGCGAGACCAGCCGCGATTTTTGCTTTATCGATAATGTAGTGCAGGCGAACCTGCTCGCCGCGCTGGCCGACCAGCCGGGCGCGGTCAACCAGGTGTACAACGTGGCGCTGAATCAGCGCACCAGCCTGAACCAATTGCACGCGATGATGTGCGAACTGCTGCGCGACCGCTTCCCCCATGTGCTCGAGCACAAGCCGGAACATGCGGGCTTTCGCGCCGGTGACGTGCGTCATTCGCAAGCGGACATCAGCAAGGCGCAGACGCTGCTCGGTTTTGCGCCGACCCACCGTATTGGCGAAGGCCTGAAGCAGGCGATGGACTGGTATGTCGACAGCCTGACCAAAGACAGCAAGTGATTGAGCAATTGATACAGCAAGTGATCGCTCAAATGAAATTGCCGCTTCTGAATTGCGGACAGGCACTTGCCTGATGCAGCGCGGAGCGGCAAAGAAGAAAGCGGGAGATTAACGTGTTAAAAATTTCGAATCACTATGTATCGAAGATCGTCTTCGTGCTGTTGTTCGTCGAAGTGCTGGTGCTCATTGGCGCCGCCTACGCCGGCGCGGCCGTGCGCCTGCTCGACCCCGGCGCGCCGGCCACGCCGCAGCTGGAACACTTTTTCATTTCCGCCGTCGCCTTTGCCGGCGCCATCATCTTCAGCATGAGCGCAATGGGCATGTACCAGCTCAACTTCAGCGAAGGGCTGCGCAATCCGTTTTTCCTGAAGCTGATGCCGTCGTTCCTGATGGGCTTCGCGATCCTGACCCTGGTGTTCTATGTCGCCCCGGAGCTGTACTTCGGCCGCGGCATCCTGCTGCTGGTGTTTGTCATCGCCGCCTGCGGCATTTTCCTCGCCCGCATCATCTTCTTCAAGACGTCCGAGCAGCGCTTCTTCGAGTCGCGCATCATCTTCCTCGGTGGCGGGCCGCTGGCCAAGGAATGCGCCGACCTGGCGAAACAGAACAACAAGTACCACAAGTACGACATCGCCGGCTTCATCCCGAGTCCGTCCGAGGAGCTGTGCGTGCCGGCCGACAGCCTGCTGACGATCCGCGACGGCGATTCGCTGGTATCGCTGGCCAACCAGCACAACGTCAGCGAAATCGTGGTGTCGGTGCAGAACCGGCGCGGCGGCTTCCCGATCAAGGAGCTGCTCAACTGCAAGCTGCAGGGCGTCAAGGTGACCGACGCGGCCACCTTCTTCGAGCGCGAAACGTGCCAGATCCGGGTCGACTCGCTGCAGCCGTCGTGGCTGGTGTTTGGCGGCGGCTTCGACCAGAGTTTCTTCCGCATCTTCATGAAGCGCGGCTTCGACCTGATCTGCTCGACGATCATCCTGGCCGTGTCGTTCCCGGTGATGATGGTGACCGCGCTGCTGATCTACCTGGAAGACGGCGCGCCGATTTTCTACTCGCAGGAACGGGTGGGCCTGGACGGCAAGTCGTTCAACGTGCTCAAGTTCCGCAGCATGCGCAACGACGCCGAAAAAGGCGGCAAGCCGCAGTGGGCGGCGCAGAACGATCCGCGCGTGACCCGCATCGGCAACTTCATCCGTCGCGTCCGCATCGACGAACTGCCGCAGATTCTCAACGTGTTCAAGGGCGAGATGTCGTTTGTCGGCCCGCGCCCCGAGCGGCCATTCTTCGTCGAACAGCTGATCGAGGTGGTTCCTTACTACAACGTGCGCCACAGCATCAAGCCGGGCATCACCGGCTGGGCGCAAGTGCGCTACGGCTATGGCTCCTCGGCCGAGGATGCTTTGCAGAAGTTGCAGTATGACCTGTATTATGTGAAGAATAACAGCCTGTTCCTGGATATCCTGATCCTGATCGATACGCTGAAGGTGGTGCTGTTTCGCAGCGGCCGCTAAGCGCATCGCCGAACGGCCGACCACCTTCGATGTCGACTTAAACCGGGAACAACGCATGCGCACAATCGCTGAACAGATGGACGGTCCACGTTGACCACCATCGCCAGCTTCAGCTATGCGACCGCCGCGCTGGCGTTCTTGCTGCTCAGCGTGCTGCTGTCGACCACCTGGCGTGGCCGCGCCCACGGCCGCGTGCTGGTACTGGCGTCGGCCATCACCGCCGGGTCGAACGCGCTGCTGGCGTGGGAAGCGCTGCACCCGATCCAGTGGTCGGTCGCCACCGACAGCGTCGAGATCCTGCGCAACGGCGCCTGGTCCGCCTTCCTCATCATCCTGCTCGGCCATTTCGAAGACAAGGACAGCAAGCTGCCGTTCCGGCTGCGCCCGAGCCTGGCCCTGATCATCGCCTTCTACGTGCTGTTCTTCGGCGCCACCTTGCTCGGCTATTTCCGCCTCGAGCTGGTCAGCGAGTCGGGCCTGATGCCGGGCGTGGCGGGGCGGATGGGCATGGCGGTGCTGGGCATGCTGCTGGTCGAGCAGCTGTACCGCAACAAGCCGGAGCAGGAGCGCTGGGCGATCAAGTTCGCCTGCCTTGGCATCGGCGCCATGTTCGCCTACGATTTCTACCTGTACAGCGACGCCATGCTGTTCCACAAGGTCAATGCCGACATCTGGGCCGCGCGCGGCGCCGTCAACGCGCTGACCGTGCCCTTGATTGCAGTGTCGGTGGTGCGCAGCGCGTCCTGGTCGGCCGAGCTGGCCGTGTCGCGCCGCGTCATGTTCCACTCGGCCGCGCTGTTCGGTTCGGCGATCTACCTGCTGACGATGGGCTCGGCCGGCTACTACCTGCGCTACTTCGGCGGCAGCTGGGGCTCGGTGATGCAGGTGACGTTCCTGTTCGGCGCCGTCATCCTGCTGCTCGGCATCTTGTTTTCCGGCTCCTTCCGCGCCTGGCTGCGCGTATTCATCAGCAAGCACTTCTACAGCTACAACTACGACTACCGCGAAGAGTGGCTGCGCTTTACCAGCACCTTGTCGAAGCCCGGTCCGGGGCTGGGCGACCGCGCGGTGCAGGCGGTCGGCGCGCTGGTCGAGAGCTCGGCCGGCTTGATGTGGATCCGCCGCGAGTCCGGCTTGTTCGAGCCGGCCGCCAACTGGCAGGTGGCGCCGGCAATGGTGTCGGAGCCGGCCGATTCGCCGTTCTGCCAGTTTCTCGACAGTAAAGAGTGGGTGGTCGACCTGCAGGAATACGAGGAGTGGCCCAGCAAGTACGACGACGTGGCGATGCCGGCCTGGCTGCAGGCCTACCCGCGCGGCTGGCTGGTGGTGCCGTTGATGATGCAGGGCCGCCTGTTCGGCTTCATGCTGCTGATGCAGCCGCGCAGCGCCATCAAGCTGAACTGGGAAGTGATCGACCTGCTTAAAATTGCCGGCAACCAGGCGGCCAGCTACCTGGCCCAGTACGAGGCGGCCAACGCGCTGATGGTGGCGCGCCAGTTCGAGTCGTTCAACCGGATGTCGACCTTCGTCGTGCACGACCTGAAGAACCTGGTGTCGCAGTTATCCTTGCTGATGTCGAACGCCGAGCGTCACAAGCACAACCCCGAATTCCAGAACGACATGATCGAGACGGTCAATTTCTCAGTGCAGAAGATGAAGCTGCTGCTGCAAAAGCTGAGCCGCACGGTGACGCCGGAAAATCCGGTGGCGCTGCCGATCGAGCGCCTGCTGCGCCAGGCCGTCGCGATGAAGGGCGGCTTCGAGCCGCAGCCGGCGCTGACGGTGGCCGACGCCGGCCTGACCGTGCGCGCCGACTGGGAGCGGCTCGAGCGCGTGGTCGGCCACCTGATCCAGAATGCGATCGAGGCGACCGCGCGCGACGGCCGCGTCGAGATCGGCCTGGCCAGGCGCGGCGAGAGCGTCTTGATCCGCATCACCGACAATGGCGAGGGCATGAGCGAGGACTTCATCCGCGAGCGCCTGTTCAAGCCGTTCGAGTCGACCAAGTCGGCCGGCATGGGCATCGGCGCCTTCGAAAGCCAGGAATATATCGAGGAACTGGGCGGCACGCTGGAAGTGACCAGCGAGCGGGGCCGCGGTTCCACGTTTACCATCATCTTGCCGCTGCTAAAGCAAGAGCGGCAGGACGCGCACACCCTCAATCAGGCAGCATGAGTACCTAAGGATTTGCCGTGACGACAACCAAACAAAAACTGCTGATCATCGAGGATGATCCCGGCCTGCAAAAGCAGCTCAAGTGGAGCTTCGACGCCTACGACGTGGTTGTGGCGGGCGACCGCGAAAGCGCGCTGGCGCAGATCCGCCGCCACGAGCCGGCGGTGGTGACGATGGACCTGGGCCTGCCGCCCGATCCGGACGGCTCGACCGAAGGGCTGGCCACGTTGCAGCAGATCCTGGCGCTAGCGCCGGACACGCGCGTCATCGTCCTGACCGGCAACCAGGAGCGCGGCAACGCCGTCAAGGCGATCGCCATGGGCGCCTACGACTTCCACCAGAAGCCGTGCGACCCCGAGGTGCTGGGCCTGGTGATCGAACGCGCCTTTTTCCTCAACGCGCTGCAGCAGGAAAACCGCCGCATGCAGCAGTCGCAGGCCGATTCGCCCATGTCGGGCGTGATCTCGCGCGACGCCGGCATGCTCAAGGTGTGCCGCAATATCGAGAAAGTGGCGCCGACGTCGGCGTCGGTGATGATTCTCGGCGAAAGCGGCACCGGCAAGGAAGTGCTGGCGCGCGCGCTGCATGCATTGAGCCCGCGCGCGTCGAACCGCTTCATGGCGATCAACTGCGCGGCGATTCCCGAAAACCTGCTCGAGAGCGAACTGTTCGGCTACGAAAAGGGCGCGTTTACGGGCGCGGCCAAGCAGACCAAGGGCAAGGTCGAACTGGCGCACGGCGGCACCTTCTTCCTCGACGAAGTGGGCGACCTGCCGATGGCGCTGCAGGCAAAGCTGCTGCGCTTCTTGCAGGAGCGCGTGGTCGAGCGCGTCGGCGGCCATGAAGAAATTCCGGTCGACGTGCGCATCGTCTGCGCGACCCACCAGAAGCTGCGCGACCTGACCGCCACCGGGCGCTTCCGCGAAGACTTGTATTACCGCCTGTCGGAGATCGTCGTTACCATCCCGCCGCTGCGCGACCGCGTCGGCGACGCGGCGCTGCTGGCGCACCACTTCAAGAACAAGTTCAGCGCGCAGGAATCGCGCTCCGCGCTGCACTTTTCCAACGAGGCGATCGGCGCCATCGAAGCATACGGCTGGCCGGGCAATGTGCGCGAAATGGAAAACTGCATCAAGCGCGCCGTCATCATGACCGACGGCCAGTACATCGCCGCCGACGACCTTGGCCTGAACGGCCCGGCGCCGGAGGAAGAGCCGTTAAATCTGCGCCAAGTGCGCGACGAGGCCGAGTACAAGGCGATCGTCAAGGCGCTGGCGCGCGTCGACGGCAACATCGTCAAGGCGTCCGAGATGCTAGGCATCAGCCGCCCGACCATGTACGACCTGCTGGGACGGCACGGCATCAAGTCGCCCGGCTAAGCCGGCCCATGGGACTGACGACGGTGCTGGCAACGGCGTGCAAGCTGCTGGTACTGCCGCCTGGCGGCATGTTCGCGCTCGCCGCGCTCGGGCTGCTGGTGTGGCGGCGCCGGCCGCGCCTCGGCAAGGCGCTGTGCGGCGTGTCGCTGGCGCTGCTGTATGTGCTGTCCACCGGTGTGGGCAGCTGGCTGGTCGTGCATCCGCTCGAGTCGCTCGAGCCGGCCCTTGGCGCCGGGCCGTCGCCGGCGCAGGCAATCGTCATGCTGACGGCCGGGCGCGTGCGCAACAGCCCTGAATACGGCCTGCAGCCGGTGCCCGACTTCACCGCCCTCAAGCGCATCAGCTATGCCGCCCACCTTTTTCGCAGCCGCCAGCTGCCGCTGCTGGTAACCGGCGGCATGGCCACCGATCTCGCCAACGAAGTGCCGCTGGCGATCATTACGCGGCGGGTGCTGGAAAACCAGTTCCAGATTCCCGTCACCTGGACTGAAATTGCGTCGCGCAATACGTCGGAAAATGCGCGCTTTTCGGCCGCGATCCTCAAGCGGGCCGGCATCGGCCACGTCATCCTTGTCACCGATGCGGTGCACATGCGGCGCGCGCGCCTGGCGTTCGAGCGCGCCGGCATCGCCGTCACGCCGGGCCCGACGTTTTACCAGGAGCCTGGCCCGTTCGGACCGCTGCGGCTGTGGCCATCGGCCGAAGGCCTGCGCCGCTCGCATGCCGCGCTGTACGAGTGGCTGGGGCTGGCCTGGTATGCCCTCACCGACAACTAACCGGGCAAGCTCCATGTATCCACGTCGTCACCGCGCTGTCCGCACCTGGTCGACCCTTGCCTTGCTGGCGCTGGTCGCTGCCGGCGCCGTTGCGGCCGTGGTGGTGCAGTCGGCCGGGGTCGCCCCACGTGCGCTGGCCAGGCATATCGATCGCCATGCCGAAGGCCACCCTGCGCTGCTTACCAACAGCGCCGGCTGGGTGGCGCGGACCTTGACCACGCTCGACCGCGGAGACGGCGCGCCACTGGCCATACCCGGCATCGGCGCACTGCCGCGGGCGATGGCGTCACGGCAAACTGGCCGCGAAGTCTTGCTCGGCAGCGCCACGGAAGTGCGCAGCGCAATTGCGCAAGCATTGCCGGGCGACGTACTGACGATGCTGCCGGGTCACTACAAGTTCAGCCAGACGCTGTCGCTGGCGCAGCCGGGGCGGCCCGACAGCAAGATCACGCTGCGCGCGCGGCGGGCCGATACGGTGTTGATCGATTTCGCGACCGCGCAGGGCGTCGTCGTCACCGGGCCGGACTGGCGGGTGGAAAACCTGACGGTGCGCGGCGCCTGCACGGCGCAGCCGGATTGCCAGCACGCGTTCCATGTGGTGGGCGGCGCCGTTCGCTTCACCGCGGTCAACAACACCATCTCCGACTTTAACGCCCATTTCAAGATCAATGGCGAGCAGGGCCGCTTTCCCGATGACGGCCTGATCGAAGGCAATACGCTGACCAATGCCAGCGTGCGCGAGACCGCCGGCGCCGTCACGGTGATCGACATGGTGGGGGTGAACGGCTGGACCATCCGGCGCAACCTGATCAGCGACTTCGTCAAGGGCGGCGGCGACCGCATCAGCTACGGCGCATTTGCCAAGGGCGGCGGCGCACGCAACGTGTTCGAGCAAAACGTCGTCATCTGCGAGTCGCGCCTGCGCGGCCTGGCCGGCCAGCGCGTCGGCCTGTCGCTAGGCGGGGGCGGCAGCGGCAAGCAATACTGCCGCGACAGCAAATGCATCACCGAGCAGGACCAGGGAGTGATCCAGTCGAACCTGGTGGCGTCGTGTTCCGACGCCGGCATTTACCTCAACGGCGCCGCGCGCAGCCAGGTGCTGCACAATACGCTGCTCGACACCAGCGGCATCGAGGCGCGCTTTGCCGGTTCCACCGGCGACATCGAGGGCAACCTGGTCGATGGCCAGATCGTTCAACGCGACGGTGCGCTATTGCGCCTGCGCGAGAACCGCACGACGGTGGCGGCGGCGCTGTTCGTCGGCCAGCATCCGGTGCGCCGGCTGTTTTCCACCGATGGCGCGGCGGTACTGGCATGGCGCGGGGCGCCACCGCGCCGCACAGCGCCCACGCCAGCGCTGCCTGACTTGTGCGCGGCCGCGCGGCCGCAACTGGCGGCGTTGGGCGCGTTTGAAGACCTGGCCCGGTGCAGGCACAAAGCGGCGCCATGATCGTGGCGACCTATCTCAATCTCACGGCCAGGATGAACCATGTCTGAAATCAGCCCGGCGTTAAAGTCCCGCCTACACCACGTACGGCCGCCTGCGGTATCGACGCTGCCGGCGCGCTTGTTCCTGGCGGCGGTGGTGGCGTTCATCGTCTACGGTTCGCTGTTCCCGTTCGATTTCTCCGGCCAGGCGCAGTCGCTCGAAATGTTTTTCGCCGAGTCGCGCATTTTTGCCAACCGCGCGGACGCGACCGACAACTTCATCCTGTTCCTGCCGCTCGGCGTCGCGGTGCACCTGGCGTTTCGCAGCTACGCCGCGCGCGCCACCGCCGTGCTGCTGGCGGTGCTGCTGCTGGCGCTGGGCATCCAGCTGCTGCAGCTGTATCTGCCGAGCCGCATCGCGTCGGTGGCGGACGCGTTCTGGAATACCGCCGGCCTCGCCGTCGGCCTGCTGGTGGCCGCGCGTGTGCGCCATGCGTTGCGCGCCCAGCTGTCGGCCGACACCGCACACCGCGACCTGTTCCTGGTGTGCCTGGTGCTGCTGTGGTTCCTCTACGAGTCGTTCCCGTTCGTGCCCACGCTCGACATCGGCCTGCTGCGCGCGCACGTCAAGTCGGTGGTGTTCGCCCCGCCTTTCGAACCAATGCGCCTGTTCCAGCACGGCCTGGCGGCCACCCTGGTCGGCATTGCGGTGACGCGCATCGGCATGCTGCGCCGCCCTGTGGCCGGCGTGATCGGCCTGGGCGTGGTGGCGGTCGGCCTCGAAGTGCTGGTCGCCTACGGCAGCCTGCGGCGCGAAACGCTGCTCGGCATCGTGGCGGGGCTGGCGGCAGGCTTCGTCGTCGGCCGGCGCGTCAGCGCGCGCAGCCACGACCTCGCCTTTGCGCTGGCGCTCGGCGCCTACCTGATCACCGTGCTCACGCCGTACCGCGGCCAGGCGCTCGATGGCGGCTTCACGTTGACGCCGTTTTCGCACCTGGTCTGGCGCGGCGTGCTCAAGGAAGTGCCGCCGGCGGCATTCGAGGCGCTGGCGATCGGCGCCATGCTGTGGGCCGGGATGGCCGGGCCGGCACGCTGGCGCCAGCGCCCGCTGTTGTGGAGCGCGCTGGTGGTGCTGCTGTTGCTGGTGCTCGAATGGGTGCGCGTGGCGCTGGTTGGCGTGCACGGCGACACCACCACGCTGGCGATTGCGCTGATGCTGGTGCCGGCTGCCGTCGCCCTGCATGCCGGCGCGGGTGGGGAGGCACCCGTCGCTGCGGTGGAGCCGCTATCGCCGCCGCAGAGCCAGTCGACGCGTGCTGGCCATCCGCTGCTGCCGCTGGCCGCCACCGCCGCCGTGCTGACCTTGGCGATGTGGCTGGTGCTGCAGCTGCCCGGTATTCCGTACAACCTGAAAAAGCTGTTCGGCGAGCATGCGCTCGCGGGTGCGGCGGTGTTTTCGCTGGCGCTGCTGTGGCTCGGCGGCGGACCGTGGCTGGCCGCGCGCGCGGTGCTGCAGCTCGATGCGCGGCGCCGCCACGGCGCCTTCTGGACGCCGCTGATGGTGATCGGCCTGGCGCTGGTCAGCTACGCACTGGTCAACATCGCCACGCCGGCCATCATGCTCGAGAAGATCATCGGCGCGCCAGACCTGTATCGCCGCGTCGTCGACGACAATTACTGGGGCGAGGCCTGGCGTGCCGGCTTGGCCGGCTGGCCGCGCGTTGCGGTCGACGCGGCCGAACGGCTGGTGCGCTTCGTCGCGCTGTACGCGGTGTTTGCGATCCCGCTGGTGATCGGCTTGGCGGTGATCGCACGGCGCGACCGGCGCGCGCGCGTCATCGTCTTGGTACTGTGCCTGCTGCCGTTCTGGGTGCTGGCCAAGTACGTCGTGCTGGACTGGGCGATCACCGATAATCTCACCGAACTGGTGGTCGACGGCGGCGCATTCTACCTGGCGCTGGCGGTGGCGCTGTTCGCCGCCAATGCGGTGCTGATCGGAGGAGGGCTGGGTCGTTTGCCGGTGATGGCGGCGGCGACTGCGGCGCTGCTGGGCGCCAGCTGGATGCTGCTGAACCATGCCATCGAGACGGTGGTAATCAACGGCGGCAGGGTGTTCGGCGGCTTGCAGTTTCTACTCGGCGCCGACCGCACCACCTTGCTGGCGGCGCCGGAGCTGTTCGCCCGCTGGGGCGCGCTGTACCTGGCTGCGCTGGCCGCGGTGGTCGCCGGCATCGTGCTGGCCAGGAGATTGCGGCCGCTGCCGGCCGCGTCTTGATTACGCCTTCTTTTCGTGCGGTAAGGCACCGTAACTCATGGATTATTTAGGCTTAGGCTCGTTCGACCCCTGCCGTACCTGGGCCAGGCGGTTGCGCAGGCCCGGCAGTGGAAAGCCGAGTGCATAGGCCTTGTCGGCGTACTGGGCTGCCTTGTCGTACTGTTTCGTCTTCATGTACTGCAGGCCGAGATTGTAGTTGATGGTCGCATTCTCCGGCGCCAGTTCGACGCCCGTCTCGAACATGGCGATCGCTTCCTTCGTCCTGCCGAGGGAAGCGAGATAGTTGCCATACACGGCACGCACCAAGGGGTCATCCGGGGTGAATCGAATCGCGCGAATGAAATAGCATTCAGTCGGGAAGCGGGCACCCGGCATGTGCAAGGATTTGTCGCGCAGCGATATCCTGCCCATGGTTTCAAGCGCCCGGGGATGGTTTGGGATCGCCCGCAAGGTGTAGTCGATGTCGCCGGCGATCAGACCGGAAACGCCGCGAATCCCTTTTTCCACGTCCGCCGTGAAGTGCGCGTCTTCGACCAGGTCAAAGCCACCCGGCCCGCGAGTGCGGAAATCGAATGGTCCATAGTGGTTCTTCAATTCGCCGCAATAATTGGCTTTCGCGGCGAATACCGGGCCCGCCAACACCAGCAAGGCGCACGCAATGGCGTAGCTCACATTTTTTTTCATGGATTTCCCCGTGATTGACTCGCACCTGCGTGCGGCGATAATGTACAAAACTGTTCCCGTCGGCCAGAGCTTACCATGTCGTTAACCATGCGCCAGTCCAGCTGGACACCTGGTCCCGCCAGTGGCGTCGCGAAAACGTATGGTCGGCCGCTTCCAGGGTCTGGCGCGAGATGCGGGGCGCGTCGAGCAGCGCGCGCCATTGGCTCGTGCCATTGGCCATGTCGAGAAATTCCTTAGCCGTCAAGTCGGCGCCGCTGATCACCAGCAGCACTTTTCCGTCGAAACGCGCCAGCCCGGTCTGCATGCGGGTGTGGAATGAAGGCCGGGATGGCGTATTGTCCGAAGTGGCAGCGGCCCGGCCTAACACCGTGGCGAGCTGGTTCCAGAACGAGCGGGCGGCGGCGCCGTAATCGAAACGCAGCAACACGATCTTCCTCCACATCGCAGGGTCGAGCAGGCGCGCACGGTAGTAATGTTTGAGCGTGGTCTTGGCAAATCCCTGCGCGCTGCGCGCCCATGGATTGAGCAGCACCAGGCCGGTCACACGCGGATCCTGATTTGCGTAAAACAACGCTGCCGACGCGCCGTCGCACAGGCCCCAGATCACCACGTCCTCGAGCTGCGGAACGGCGGCGAAGAACTGGTCGATGGCAGCGCGCAGGTCCTCGTCGACTTGCTCAAAGTCGCGCATCTCGCCGCCGCTGTCGCCCATGCCGCGATAGTCGAACCGCAGCACGGCGAAGCCCTGCTCGGCGAGCGAGCGGGCCAACAAGGTGAATTGACGGTGGCTGCCGACGCGATATTGCGGGCCGCCGACAAGCACCAGCACGCCGCGTTTGGCCGGTTGTTCAGGCACGCTGGCTATGCCATATAAGGCCTCGTCGCGGCAGGCAAATTTAAGCCCAAGTTCTTGATAGTTCATGAGAATTCTGCAATAAAACTTGCGTGGTTGCGGCAACCAGGTCGGGCG
This sequence comes from Massilia eurypsychrophila, assembly GCF_002760655.1. GTDB lineage: Bacteria > Pseudomonadota > Gammaproteobacteria > Burkholderiales > Burkholderiaceae_D > JAFCUW01. Next base: position 454,971 of record NZ_PDOC01000001.1, read on the forward strand.
CCTCGGCAATTTCCTGGGTCGCCCAGAATGCCGTCACGACTGCCCGGTGCATCTGCAGCGCCACGCCCTGGTCGCGCCAGCGCGCCGTCAGCTTGGTCACGGCGACACTTTCCGGGCGGTCGAGCGCCGATACTACCTCGAACCAGGCGACCGGACAAGTGGTGACGGCCAGGTGGGCGGCGTCCAGCCGGTCGATCGCCGCGCCCAGTTCGGGCGCGATTTCATAGCCGCCGACCTCGAGCATCTGGCCACCGATCAGGGTGTCGCGCAGCGACAGTCCGGCCGCGCTTTTATTGCTCTCCTTGTCCTCCGACAGGATCTCGCCGGCCGTCAGCAGGCGTAGAAACTGCTTGAGGAAGATGGCGCCGTTTTGCACCGGCTGCCACAGCACCAGACCCGCCAGCGGCAAGGCGCAGGCACACGCATAGTCGAGCGCAAGCAGGGCGCCCAGGCGCAATCCAAGCAAGCTGACTGGCTGGCCGAGGCGGTCGGAAAGCCATTGGTGGCCGGCCGCCAGGTCCTGCTTCCACAGATCCCAGCGCGCATCGCTGAAGTCGCCGCTACTGTCGCCGCAGCCATACAGGTCGATCTGCAACACGCCAAACCCGGCCGCAGCCAGGGCGCGCGCCTGCAGCGCGGCCACGCGGCGCGACTTGTTCATCTCGTCGGCAAATGGATGGACGTACAGCACCGCGCCGCGGCAGGGACCAGGCGCGGGGGGATGGAACAGGCAGAAGCGCTGGCCCGGACTGCTCTCTAAAAAGAAAGGGTCGGCGCTAGCACCCGGTAACGCTGGTTTCATTCGCCGAGCTTTTCCTGCACGAAAGCGGCCAGGCTGCCGAGAGTTTCGAACGTGCTGGCGCTGATTTCGTCATCCTCGACAACGATGCCGAAGTGCTCCTCGAGCGCTGTGATGAGAGTGACGACGGCCATCGAGTCGAGCTCGGGGATGCTGCCAAGCAATCCCGAACTGGCGGTCATCGTGTTGCGCGCGTCGCCCAGGCTGAGCACATCGGCGACGATATTTTTGACTTCCTCAAGATACATGCTAACTCCATTTTTTATTGGCTGTCATAGTACACCGCGGCGAGCTGGACAGTCCACACGGGATGTTGCCGATTTGCTCAGACGGTATCGCCAGCCGAACGCAGGTTCTTCATCATGCGCAAGGTAAAGCGCAGCCGGTCGCGGTCCCATGGGGTAAAGCGCGGCAATTGAAACTGGTCGCCGCCCGGCCGCGCCGCGCCCCACGACGTCGATACCGCCGCCTCGAAACCGAGCTGGCGCACCATCGCGACGTGTTCGGCGTGGTAGTCCTGGCCTGGTTTGCCGTTCGGGTAGGCAAATACGGTCACCGGTGCGTCGATCAACGCTTCGAGCGCGTGCTTGCCATCGGCAATTTCCTGCCGGGCCGCCGCTGACGGCAGGCGCGCAATAATCGGGTGATTGACGGTGTGGCCGCCGATTTCGATTCCGGCCTTGTGCAGCTGGCGCACCTGGGCCGAGGTCATCATCAGGTCGTTCGGCAGTACGACAGGCACGAGCGCGGCGATGGCATCAACATGCTGCTGGCGCTGCTCCATCGGAACATACTTGAGCTTGCCGAGCAGGGCCGTGATCGCCTGGCGGCGCTGCTCGATGGAGTCAAGCGTGAACGCGCCGTAGCCGACAGCAGACAAGTCGATCACTGATGGCGCATTGCGGATCAACTCGATGATCGTGTCGTTCCACATTCGTCCGCCGTTGAGAAAGCCGGTCGCCACGAACACGGTCGCCGGCACCCCATGCTTTTGCAGCAGCGGCAGCGCGATCTCTGCGTTGTCGGCATAGCCATCGTCAAATGTCAGGCAGGCTGCGCGCGCCGGCAGCGTGTTGTCGCGCAAACCGGCGACGGCCTCGCGCAACGAAATAATGTTGAAGTTTGCTTTAAGGAACGCCAAATGCTGCTCGAAGCGGGGTGCATCGATTTCGTCCGGGAACAATGGGTCCGGCCGCGCCAGGACCCGGTGATAGATCAGGATCGACAGCCGGTTTCGCAATGGCCGAAGCGAACCGAGCTGCTTGAGGGCGCCACAGGCCAGTGAAGGCAGTGCGTCACCGAGCCCACCGGAGGTGGCGCCGGCGCGTGTCGTAAGTGCGTTAGTCAGATTCATGCATGTACCTGTGGTGCCGCCGCAACGGCGCGCGGCTGTTGATTTGCCGAGGCGCGCGCCGCGGCCGCTTCAGCCTTCAAGGTGTTTTCGACCAGATAGCCGGTGCACACCACCAGAGCCATTAGATAATACGGTACGTCGTAGTACGCAAGGCTGAGAAAGGCGCCACCCACTGCAAACCCGAGCAAGCTGACCTGAATCATTGTACCGAGGGTCGCGGCCCACTTCAGGTCATCGCGTTTGGCCGTCATGCGCACTATCCAGGAACAACGCCTGAAGGCAAGGGTAGCCAGCAGCAAGTACAGCCCGAGGCCGACGAACCCGTGCTCCCCCAACACTTGGAAATAGATGCTGTGTGCGGCATGAACATCGTTCGGGTTGGGTGCATACAGGGCGAAGATGTTGCCGGTCCAAATGTGAAAACCGCCGCCAACCAGTGGGCGCTCCAGGGCCAGGTTGGTCGCCATTTTCCAGGCGTTAATGCGGCCCATTGCCGATTCATCTTGCTCGTACGTATTAATAGTATCCATTCGCGCGGTCCATTTGTCCGGCATGAATGCGATCGCCGCTGGCAGCAGCAGGACCATTACCGTTCCCATCACTGCTTTCTTTGGACTCTTCCACCACAGGTATCCCATCATGGCGACGATTCCGACTAAGGCCCCACGCGAATACGAACCGAGCGCAGCCATCGCACACAGCGCCATTACGGCGAGAATGCCCCGCTTGATCCATTTGTTGGGCGTCTCATGTACCAGAAAATACATCATTGGGATAATTGTGATGAAGGCCAGCGCGACCTCGTTGTTGCCCTCGATATAGCTGCCCTCGGGCCCCCACACCGTACTCGCACCGCCGCTCGCGACGGTAAATACGCCGCCCTTTGCGCCGTAGTAGCCAATCGACAGGCACAGCGCACACACAACCAGGTAAATCTGCCGGCGGGTCTTAATCAGCAGGATCATCGCCACCGTCATTACTGCCGTTTTCCACATGCGGATTAGCAGATCGGTGCACTCGGCCGGAAAGAACGCAAACAACGTGGTGACTACCATCCAGACGCAAAAAGCAAGATACGTCCAAACGATGGACGATCGGGGAAGCTGTTTTGGATCTTTTGTCAACAGCAGTGCGACCAGGGTGGTGGCGGCGACAATTGCTGCGAAAGGATAGGAGAATGCAAAGCCCCAGCTCAACCGGTGGGGATTCATCACGCTGATCCAAATATACATCAGGATTCCGATGTAGGGCCGCTTGAAAATGAAGGGCAGCGAGCCGAACACGATCAGCGTGATGATGATGTCTCTCATGGGATCGCTCGGCGAGGATGCGTTAGGGTTCTGAACAGTTGCATTGTCGACCGATAACGAAATGTTTGGCAACACATAATTGATATTGTTATTCTTCAAGTGTTAAGATTGCGTTGCAATTTTCTGCAATATGGTATGTTGCTGGGCGAACAGATAAGCTCCCCGCGTGGCGGTCGGCGTTGAATGGTTCATCAATCCGTAGTAACTACCCAACCAGCAACACACAAGGTTTTCATGAGCGCCCTGATCCACGACTTTATTTATCGCTCCGAGGGGCGAACTCCGGACGCGGAAGCACTTGTATACGGCAAACAACACCTCGACTACGCGTCGCTCGCCACAGCCGTACGCACTGTAGCTACGGGGCTGCTGCGCGCCGACATCGGACGCGGCGAACGAGTCGCCGTCTATTTGGAAAAGCGCGTTGAAAACGTGACTGCGATGTTCGGCGCCGCCGCCGCGGGCGCCGTGTTCGTACCCGTCAATCCGCTGCTCAAGCCCGAGCAGGTCAGCTACATTTTGGCCGACTGCAACGTGCGCGTGCTGGTCACCTCGGCCGACCGGCTCAAGCAGCTGGCGCAGGCGCTGCCGCAATGCCACGACCTGCACACGATCGTCGTGGTCGGCGACGGCGCCGAGCTGACGACGATTGGCCACATCCGGGTGCTGGCGTGGGAGTCGGCGATGAACGGCGCGGCAGGCGACACGCCGGCGCCACACCGGGCCATCGACGCCGACATGGCGGCGATCCTGTACACGTCGGGCAGCACCGGCAAGCCGAAAGGCGTTGTGTTGTCACACCGCAACATGGTCGCCGGCGCCGAGAGCGTAGCCAGCTATCTTAATAACACGGCAGCGGACCGCATCCTGGCGGTCTTGCCGCTCAGCTTCGATTACGGCCTTAGCCAGCTGACGACCGCCTTCAGCGTCGGCGCCACCGCGGTATTGATCAACCATCTGCTGGCGCGCGACGTGCTGCGCGCCGTAGTGGCCGAACGCATCACCGGCCTGGCCGCAGTGCCGCCGCTGTGGATCCAGCTGGCCCCGCTCGACTGGCCGGCCGATTGTACGCTGCGCTACCTGACCAATTCGGGCGGCGCGATGCAGCGCCCGACCCTCGACGCTCTGCGCGCGGCGCTGCCGAAGGCGCAGCCGTTCCTGATGTACGGGCTGACCGAAGCATTCCGTTCAACCTATCTGCCGCCGGCCGAACTCGACCGCCGTCCCGATTCGATGGGCAAGGCCATTCCGAATGCCGAAGTGATGGTGCTGCGCCCCGACGGCAGCGAATGCGCGCCGGGCGAGCCGGGCGAACTGGTGCACCGGGGCGCGCTGGTATCGCTGGGGTACTGGAACGATGTGGCCAAAACGGTCGAGCGGTTCAAGCCGGTCGTGTCGGTTCACCATGGCCTGCCGCTGACCGAAATGGCGGTGTGGTCGGGCGACACCGTCCGCAAGGACACCGAAGGCTTCCTGTATTTCATCAGCCGCAATGACGAAATGATCAAGACATCTGGCTACCGGGTCAGCCCGTCGGAAGTCGAGTCGGTCGTGTATGGCTGCGATGCGGTCGCCGAGGCGGCCGCACTCGGGGTGCCGCATCCGTCGCTGGGCCAGGCCATCGTGGTCGTGGCGTTCCTGAAAGAGGGCGCCGACATCGACGCGGCCGGCCTGTTGGCCGCCTGCAAGCCGCACCTGCCCGGTTACATGCTGCCCGCCCGTATCATCGTGGCGCCGGCCAGCCTGCCGCGCAATCCGAACGGCAAGATCGACCGCAAGCTGCTCAGCATGCAGCTCGAATCGAGCTTCGATGGCAGCGCGGCATGAACGCGCCGCGCCCAAAACACGCCGAGCTGACCCAGTTCGCCGTCGTCGACGACGTGCTGCAGGTCGGCGGCATCGCCTTGACCCGGCTGGCCGAACGGATCGGCCACACCCCGTTTTATGCTTATGACCGCGCCAGCCTGACGGCGCGCGTGGCGCTGCTGCGCGAGCACCTGCCGCCTGAAATTCACTTGCACTACGCAATGAAGGCCAATCCGATGCCGGCCGTGGTGCAGCACATGGCGTCGTTGGTGGACGGCATCGACATCGCCTCCGGTGGCGAGCTGCGCGTCGCGCTCGATACCCCAATGGATCCCGGCCTGATCAGTTTCGCCGGTCCCGGCAAAAGCGATGCCGACCTGTCGTGTGCGGTCGCCGCCGGGGTAGTGCTGAACATGGAATCGGAAGCCGAGATGGAGCGGCTGGCGCTGGTCGGCAAGCGGCTGGGCATCACGCCGAAGGTGGCGATCCGCGTCAACCCAGACTTTGAACTGAAATCGTCCGGCATGAAAATGGGTGGTGGACCGAAGCAGTTCGGGGTCGACGCCGAGCGCGTGCCCGAGATGCTGGCGCGCCTTGGCCAACTTGAGCTGGCGTTCCAGGGCTTTCACATCTACAGCGGCTCGCAGAACCTGAAGGCGGCGTCGCTGCAGGACGCGCACGAAAAAACGTTTGCCCTGGCGATCCGGCTGGCGCAGCACGCGCCAAGCCCGGTGCTGACGCTCAATATCGGCGGCGGCTTCGGCATTCCCTATTTTCCGGGCGAGGAGCGGCTCGACCTGGCTGCTGTCGGCGTCAACCTGAAGCGCTTGCTGCCAGATGTTCAGCGCGCACTGCCGGGCGCCCGGATCGACATCGAACTGGGACGCTACCTGGTCGCCGAAGCCGGTGTCTATGTCAGCCGGGTGATTGAGCGCAAGGTCTCGCGCGGCCAGGTGTACCTGGTCACCGACGGTGGCTTGCACCACCACCTCGCCGCGTCGGGCAACTTCGGCCAGGTGATCCGCAAGAATTATCCGGTCGTGGTCGGCAACCGCGTGCGCGGTGGCGAGCGCGAAACCGCTTCCGTGGTGGGGCCACTGTGCACGCCGCTGGACTTGCTGGCCGACCAGATGGACCTGGCGCGTGCCGACGTCGGCGACCTGGTGGTGGTGCTGCAATCTGGTGCCTACGGCCTGTCGGCCAGCCCGGGCGGATTCCTTAGTCATCCTGCCGCGCTCGAAGCGTTGGTCTGAACAATAAAATTGCAATAAGAGGAAAGCGATGACGGTATTTTGCGGAGTGGCGCAATGAGCGGCCTGTGCGGCTGGATCGGTCACGGCGCCAGTGCGGCGGATAATCGGGGTTTGATAGAATCGATGGCGGCGCCGCTGGCGCGCTTCGATGCGAGCGCGGTCACCAGTGCGCAAGGCAGCAGCAGTGCGGCGGCGGTAGCCGCCAGCGCCGCCAGCACCCACGTGTACCAGCAGGACGGCCTGATCATTGCCTTGTGGGGAAATGCGCGGGCTGGCGATGGCCTGCTGCACGCGCAGGCACAGGCCGAAGGGCTGGCGCCGGCGCTGGCACAGGCGTGGCGGCGTGACCCGGGCTCGGTGTGCGCACAGCTGCGCGGCGCCTTTTCGCTGTGCATCCTCGACGAAACCAGCGGCGAAGCGCTGCTGGCGATTGACCGCATGGGCACCCAGCCGATGGCCTACCAGAGCGTCCGCGGCGCGCTGGTGTTCGGCTCGTCGGCCGATGCCATCTTGCGCCATCCGCTCACGCCGGCAAAAATCGACCACCAGGGACTGTTCAACTACGTCTCGTTCCACATGGTGCCGGCGCCTGGCACCGTCTACCAGGGACAGCAGCGCCTGCTGCCGGGCGAGTCATTGCGCTTCAAGAACGGCGCCATCAGCAAGCAGCGTTACTGGCGTATCGAGTTCAAGGAAGACCACGCGCGCCAGTTCGGCGAGCTCAAGGAGCAGTTCATCCAGACGCTGCGCGACAGCGTGCGCGAAGCGAGCACCGGCGCCGAAGTCGGCGCCTTCCTCTCTGGCGGCACCGACAGTTCGACCATCGCCGGCATCCTGTGCGAAGTTGGCGGCAAGCCGGCAAATACCTATTCGATCGGCTTTCAGGCCGAAGGCTACGACGAGATGGAGTACGCGCGGCTGGCGTCGCGCCATTTCGGCACCGCCCACCATGAGTATTACGTCACGCCCGACGACATCGTCGCCGCCATACCGCAGGTAGCCGGCGTGTTCGACCAGCCGTTCGGCAATGCCTCGGCGCTGCCCGCCTTCTATTGCGCCCAGCTGGCGCGCAAGGATGGCATCACGCGCATGTTCGGCGGCGACGGCGGCGACGAACTGTTCGGCGGCAACGAACGCTATTCGAAGCAGCATATATTCGCGTTGTATCAGCAAGTGCCGGCGGCGCTGCGCTCCGCGTTGCTGGAACCGGTGATCGGCAATTTCCCGGGCGGCGAGCACATCAAGCTGATCCGCAAGGCGCGCAGCTACATCGAGCAAGCCAATGTGCCGATGCCGGACCGTCTCGAAACGTACAATCTGCTCGGCTTCTACGGCCACGACAAGGTGTTTACCTCCGATTTCATGGCTGGCGCCGATGCCAGCGGTCCGATCATGAGCCTGCGCCAGAGCTACGCCGAGAATCAGGCGTCGTCGCTGATCAACCGCATGCTGGCGCTGGACCTGAAGGTCACGCTGGCCGACAACGATCTGCCAAAAGTGCTGAAGGCCTGCGAACTGGCCGGAATGGAAGTGGCGTTTCCGTTCCTGTCGGAAGAAATGGTGGCGTTTTCAGCCGGCCTTACGGCGAAGCAGAAGCTCAATGGCACCAAACTGCGCTACTTCTTCAAGGAAGCGCTGCGCGGTTTCCTGCCCGACGAGATCATCACCAAGCAAAAGCATGGCTTCGGGCTTCCGTTCGGCGTCTGGCTGCAGCAGCACAAGCCGCTGCAGCAGCTGGCCAGCGACAGCCTGACCGACCTGAAGAAACGCAACATCATTCGGCCCGAGTTCATCGATACGCTGGTCGGCCAGCACCTTAACGAGCATGCCGGCTACCACGGGACCATGGTGTGGGTGCTGATGATGCTCGAGCAATGGTTCCGCCAGAGGGAGCAGCGCGTCTAGTGCCGTAACTCTATGTTGACGTTCCAACGATTCGATGCTGCAGGCTGCGATTTTCCGCCGCCGCGGGTACCGCTGCTGCCGGTCCCGAGGGCGCGCGACCTGACGTTTCGCCGGTCGCCGTCCGCCCGCGCGCTGAGTGGCGCCGGCGTGCGCCATTTTTCGCGCGGCCGCTATGCATTGCATGCGGCCTACCAGGCGGCCGGCGTAGGCGGTGGCGGCACTTTGCTGGCGCCGGCTTACCATTGCCGCACCATGCTCGATCCGGCCCTCGCGCTAGGCGCCGAGATCATGTTTTACCCACTCGGCGAAGACTTGCGGCCGGACGTCGCAGCAATCGCTGCGCTGCTGAGCGAAGTGAGCCAGCCGGTCAGGGCGCTGCTTGTGCCGCACTATTTTGGCTTCCCTCAGCCTGCCGAAATGATGTCCTCGCTGGCCGAACTTTGCCGCATGCGTGGCGTTTTCCTGATCGAAGACTGCTCGCACGGCTGGCAAATCGCCACCGAGCAGGGCCCACGTTGCAACTCTGGAACTGGCCGCATGGTCGTGGCCAGCCCGTATAAATTTTTCCCCTCTCCTGACGGCGGCACGCTGTGGGCCAATGAGTCGCAGCTCGACAACGCGGCGCCGTCAAAAGCGAGTGCAGCAGTCGACGAACTGAAGGCGCTGGTTAAGGTGCTCGCTCACGGGGGCGGCGCAGCCGGGCTCGGCGTCGCCGCCGCCGCCGGTGCGCAAGCCGCGCGCGGCCAGGACTATTGCGAAACCGGTGCGCTCATTTCAATCCACTATCAGCGCGCGGCTGAGAATCAGCGCGGTCTGGCGCTGTCGCGCGCGATTGTGCGGCATACGTGTGCGGATGTTGCGGCAGCGAGAAGGCGAGCAAACTACGTGCGCTGGCTCGGTGTCACCGCCAAGTTGGGTAGCGCTGAAGCGCTGTTCGATGCGCTGCCGCCCGACTGCACTCCCTACATGTTCCCATTGCTGCTGCAGGCGCCCGATCCGCATTTCTTTCAGCTCAAGCAACTCGGCATGCCGGTATGGCGATGGGACGACATGGCCGTTTCGCCGTGCAAGGTAGCGGCCCGGATGCGGCTGCACCTGCTACATCTGCCTTGCCATCAAAGTCTAAGCGAGCGTCAGATGGACTGGATGACCAGTGCCGTGACGCAGGTGCTGGCAGAATGACGACGATCCCTCCACTTGCCGGCCCGATGGCCCCGCACGCGACCGGTGTTGAAGTCGTGCGTAGTCCCGACCTGCTGGCGGCCGATGTAAGGGCGTTCCTGGATGATGCAGAAACACGCTGCGTTGAATTCGGTCTGGCGTGGTTCAGCAATCTGGCAGCGACCGTCTACCCCGGCAGTGACGAGTTGCGCTTTTACGTGCTGCGCCGCCACGGTGCCGTGCTGGCGGTACTGCCGCTGCGCGCCGAGCGCGCACGTCTTGGCTGGACCTTGCACGCCTTCGGCAATTTCTATACGACGCAGTTCGAGCCTTTGTTTGCGCCCCGGTGCTGCGCGGCCGACCTGGTGCCGCTGATGGCGGCGATGCAGTCCGACTTTCCCGGCTTGAGCGCCTTGCGCCTTGCGCCGATGGACCCCACCGGCCAGCCGTTCCAGTTGGTGATCGAGGCGATGCGCCTTGCCGGTTGGCGACCGTTCGATTTTTTTTGCTTCGGCAACTGGTATCAGCCGGTGGACGGTTCGTGGATCGCTTACCTGGCGCAACGGTCCGGCACGTTGCGCAGCACCATCAAACGCATGACGAAAAAATTCGGCGGCGACGGCGGCACGCTTGAAATCGTCACTGGCAGCGCCGATGTCGCGCGCGCGATCGACGCCTACAACCTGGTGTACGCCAGCAGCTGGAAGCAAGCTGAGCCTTATCCTGAATTCATGCCTGGCCTGGCGCGCACCTGCGCTGGTAACGGGTCGTTGCGCCTTGGGCTGGCATGGCTGAACGGCAAGCCGATCGCCGCGCAGTTGTGGATCGTCGCGCACGGCCGCGCGGAAATTTATAAGGTCGCGTACGACGAAGGCTTCAAGGCGTACGCGCCGGGCACACTGCTGACGGCGCTGTTGATGGAACACGCCATCGAAGTGGACAAGGTCATCGAGGTCGATTACCTGATCGGAGACGATCCGTACAAAAAAACCTGGATGAGCCACCGGCGCGAACGATGGGGCATCATCGCTTACAACCCGCGCTCGGTTGGGGGACTGGCCGGCTGGGCCCGTGAAGTGCTGGGCCGGCGCGTCAAGGCGCTCAGGGCCAGGCTCAAGGCAGTTTCCGCACCGGCCTGAGGTGCCAACGCCGGCCGGCGTCCACAGATCAGGCGCCGACATTTAGCTGCTGCGTGATAACATTTCCATATTGAATATCCTGTTGAATTATGCGCACACGAGTTTGCCTCACCATCGACACCGAATTTAGCATCGCCGGCGCGTTCCAGGACGCGGCCTGTGTGCCGGTTGCCGAGCCGATGGTGTGGTGCGACGTCGACGGCCGGTCTGAAGGCCTCGGTTTCCTCTTGCAGCAATTCGCCGAGCACAATATTCCTGCTACATTTTTTGTCGAAGCGCTGCACCGGGCCTACTTTAAACACGATCCGATGGCTCCCATCGCGCGCCGCATTCATGACAGCGGCCACGAAGTGCAGTTGCATGTGCATCCCTGCTGGTCGGTATTCGACCATGACGACTGGGCCGCGCGCGTGCGCGCGCAGCCGCGCCAGGATGACTTTTTTGGCCGCAGCGAAGACGACTCGCTGCGCCTGATCAAGCAGGGCATCGCGGCGTTCGGCGACTGGGACGTGCCGCGGCCGCGCGTGTTTCGCAGCGGCAGCCTACAGCACGACGATGTACTGTACCGGGCGCTGGCCCGTGCCGCCATTCCATACAGTTCGAATGTCGGCCTGGCCATTTTCGATAGTGGCGATCCCGACTACCAGATGTACAGCGGGCGGCACGTGCGTCACGGCGTGGCCGAGTTTCCCGTGCTGACGTTTTGCGACTGGCGCCTGGGCAGCCGGCGCCACCTCAAGTCGCTGACCATTGCCGGCACCAGTTTTGCCGAGATGCGTACGCTGCTCGACCAGGCACAACGGGCCGGCGTCGCGCTGGTCGTCATCTTGACCCATCCGTTTGAGTACGTGCAAAGCCGCGACCTCGGGCGCCAGCGGGCGCGCCGGCATGGGGTCAATCAGCACAGGCTGGCGTCGCTGTGCCAGTACCTCGACCAGAACCGCGACCGGTTCGAACCGAGCGGCATGGCGGCGGCGGCCGATCATGCCGGCCCCGACACCACGGCCAACAATTTGCAGCTTGAAAGCGGCCTGTTGCACAGCGTCTGCCGCATGGCGGTCCAGGTTTCCTATGACAATTATGGCGCGCTGGCGTTGGCCGGCAATACAGGAGTGAGACATTGAAAGCGTGGATCGATCGCCGTTTCGGCACTTCGCGAGGCCTGCTGCGCCTGCTGCTGGCGTATGCAGAACTGGGCACTGGCCGGCTGCGCCAGTTCCGGCTGCATCGACCCGAGCAGGTACAGCGTTTGGTCTACGTTTGCCTCGGCAATATCTGCCGTAGCGCGTTTGGTGACCAGGTCGCGCGCGAAAGCGGCCTGAAGGTGGCATCGTTCGGCCTGTCGACCAGCACCGGGGGCGGCTCGCCGGTCGCAGCGCTCGAGGCGGCGCGGCGCAACGGCATCGACATGGCGGCGCACCGCGCGGTGGACTGGACCGACTTCAAAGTCCAGCCTGGCGACCTGTTTCTGGTGATGGAGGTGCGTCAAGCGCACGAAGTGCGGCGCCGGCTTGGCGACCGCGATGACGTCCAGGTTTGCCTGCTGGGCATGTGGTGTTCGCCGCCGGTGCCGCACCTGCATGACCCGTTCACACTCAGCCCGGGCTATTTCGACACCTGTTTTGCGCGCGTACGCCAAGCCACGGACAAGCTCAGCGGCGAACTTTCCGGATCGGTGCGAGTGGCGCCAGGGCCCACGATGCCGGAAGCGAAATGAACAAGGAATTCTCGATCTATCTGGACCTGGTGCGATTTCTAGCATCGGTGCTGGTGGTGGTGTATCACTCGAACATTCGCGCCGTGATCACCGAAAAGCTGCCTTTCAGCAATCACGGCCATGCAGCGGTGATCGTTTTTTTCATTCTGTCGGGCTACGTCATTTCGTATATCGCCGCCACGCGCGAAAAGACGCCCGTCGCCTACTGGTCAAGCCGGCTGTCGCGGTTCTATTCGCTGGCCATTCCCGCCGTCCTGCTGTGCCCGTTGCTGGACATGGCCGGCGAAGCGCTGGCGCCGAAATTCTACGTCGACGCCACCACCCACAGCTTTGCCTGGCTGCGCGTGATGACCAGTCTGCTCTACCTGAACGAGATCTGGACAATTTCGATCATGTCGTTCTCGAACGTGCCGTACTGGTCGCTGTGCTACGAGATGTGGTACTACGTCCTGTTTGCCATTATTACCTTCACCCGCGGCAAGGCCCGCGTGCTGCTGTTTGCCACGACGGTGGTGTTTCTCGGTCCCAAGATCCTAGTGCTGGCGCCGTTATGGATGCTGGGAGTGGCGTTGCATCGCTGGCAAGCCTTGGGGCGCTTGCCGGAATGGCAGAACTGGTTGCTGTTTCTCGCTTCCTGGCCGGCCTATTTCGTCTTTCACCACTTCGACCTCACCGAATACGGCAGCCAGATATTGCGCAGCCTGATAGGTGACAAGTGGCACACCACAGCGGCTTTCTCGAAATTCTTCATTACCGACTACCTGTTGGCCCTGATTATCGCCGCCAATTTTGTCGGCTTTCGCGGCGTCGCCCACCGATTCGCCGCGCCGCTGCTGCTCGCTGAAAGACCGATTCGCTGGCTGGCCGGTTATACCTTTTCGCTGTACATCCTGCACCAGCCGCTGCTGCAGTTCTTCGCCGCGCTGTTCAACGGCGATCCGTCGGGAATCCTGTTCTATTGCGAGGTCATGGGCGCCACCGTGCTAACCATCGGCGTGATCGGCGCCTTTACAGAACATAAGCGGCATCACCTGAAGGCATGGATCGGTAAGGTGCTGACGTCGCTGATGGCGAGCAGATGGTGGCGCCAGGGCGTGACGCCGGCGCTGGCCGGAAAAGCGGAAGCGGGCAGATGATGAGCGAGTTGAAGCCCGCAGTCGTACTCGGCATTGATACCCCGATCGGCCTGGCCATCATTCGCGACCTGGGAAGCCGCGGCGTCGCCGTCACCGGCATTGGGCGCCATGCCGGCGCGCTCGGCATGTCGTCGCGCTACCTGCATCAGGGGCTGCTGCGCGCCAGTGGCGAAGCGGCGCTGGTGGCGCAGTTGCGGGCGCTCGGTCGCCAGCTAGGTCCGGCGTGCCTGTTCGCCATTTCAGAAAGCGACATCGCGTTGCTCAACCGGCACCGCGCAAGTCTGAGCGGGTTTGCACTGATGTTCGCCGATGAGGCGCGCATGACGAGCGTGCTCAACAAGGAGCAAACATACGCGGCCGCCGCGCGGGTCGGCATCCGCGTCCCCCGCACCGAACAGCCAACCTGCATGGCGGACGTGCTTGCGCTGGCCGGCGTGTTGCGGTTTCCGGTTGTGTTGAAGTGGGCCAATCCGAACGATATTGCGGCAACCCTGGCCGACGCCGGACTTGCGCTCGACAAGACGCATTACTGCGACTCGGCCGGCGAACTGGCCGCCTATCTGCAGCCTTACGAACAGGTCGGCATCTATCCGCTGGTCCAGGAGTATTGTGCCGGCTACGGGCTCGGCCAGTTCATCCTGATGCACAACGGACAAGCCCACTACACCTTCCAGCACCGCAGGGTCCACGAATGGCCGCCGGAAGGCGGTTTTTCCAGCATGTGCGAATCGCTCCCGGTCGATGCGCACCAGGGCCAGATGGCACACTCTATTGCGCTGTTGCGCGAATTGAACTGGGAGGGCGTGGCCATGGTGGAATATCGCCATGACCCTGTTACGGATACTTCCGCGCTGATGGAGATAAACGGGCGCTTCTGGGGCAGCCTGCCCCTCGCCTACCATGCCGGCGCAGCTTTCCCATGGCACATGTATTGTCTGTTTGGCATGGGCGAACCAATTGATCAGCAGGCTTACCGCAGTGGCCTGCGCTGTCGTTTTATCATTCCGGAAACGAAGCGGCTTCTACGCATCTTGTTTCAGCAGCACGCCATTGCCGACCGCACGCTGGCATTTCGCCGACTGCCTGAGCTGGCCGGGTTTCTGGCGGATTTTGTGCGCCCCCAAACACGCTATTACGTGTTCGAATGGCGCGACCCGATGCCTCTGCTCGCAGACCTAGGCCAAATGGTAGTAACGATCGGACGCCGCCTGCTGTATCAAGGACGTCGCGCCTGATTCGCGGCGGGGGGGCCGGCCCTTGCCGGTCTTCATCAGGTCACCGTAGTATATCACTGACCAGCGGACGCTACGATGCGTCCCCCACCCTGCATGCCTGCGCCCTGCGGCGTCAAAGTCGCATGTGGGAAGCTAGTGCCGCACCTCTGTCCAATGACAATGCGTAAGACGATACCTAAGAGATAATTACTTTTAGCCATCTTCATTGCTCAATCAAAACATTGCCCTCTACATACAGTCTTTTATTGGCTTAACGCAACAGAACGCAAATTATTCGTTGATAATCGGCATTTCTTGCCAACCGGACATTTTCATCGCTAATTCTGAGCAGTAGAATCGGACCAGCTCATCCATAAAGGCATTAAAGATTTCCTAGCAGCACTAAACTGCGCGGTAGCCGCTGCACCTGGCGCGCTTCTCTCCTCCTAGGACCATTGGACCTCTGCCGTGTCCCTAGCATCTAATCGACCAAGTTCGGAAAAATCATGATCAACAACGACCGTCGTAATTTCATCTTTAAATCAACCATGCTGGCCGCATCAGGGGTCCTCACGGCCTGTGGCGGAGGTGGCCCCGGCCACGCCGGCGTTGATCCGGTCTCGCCGGGCGTGCCGGGCGATCCGTCCAGCCCGGCGCCGACCGAGCCGCCGCAATCGGCGGCCGTCGCGGTGATCGGCCCGCCGTTGGCCAATGCAACAATACGCCTGTCAGGCACATCCGCCGTGAGGGCTGCGCCGTATTGCCTGGGCTATGCCTTCCGCCGCGGCGATGTCCCCGCCGGCAAAGTGCTGATTGGCGCGACGGGCAGCATGCAGGTAGTGCCCAAAAATGTCTGGCCTGACGGGTCGCTAAAGTTTGCCGTCATTTCCGGGCACGCCGATGTGACGGCCGCCGCCGACACGATCCTCAATGTGGTGGTGACGTCGCCGCCGGCCAGTGCGCCAAGTCAGCTGTCGACCGCCAAGCTGCGGGCCACTGAAATCGTCGCCGAGGTCGGTTGTGGTAGCTTTGGCACAGTCCGCTGGACCGGGGCGGATTGGGACGCGCCGTTCCAGACTTGGGTGCAGGGACCGGTCATGTCTTCCTGGATCTATCGCAAGCCGGTTGGCGCCGATAAGCACCTGGTCGCTTGGCTCGAAGTAAGGCTGTGGGCGAGCGGTGCGGTAGAAGTACTGCCATGGATCGAAAACGGCTACCTTAAGGTTGCCGCGCCAACCAACAAATCTGCAACGTTCACTTTTACACTTGGCAAGACGCAACGCATGAGTGCCGCCATTGACCTCAAACACCATCAACGCACTCCGCTCATCAATGGAGCAGCGTTGTCGTATTGGCTTGGGGTCGATCCGGGCGTAATTGCCCGCCACAATACAGCGTACTTGCAGGCTACCGAACTGGTGCCATCGTACCAGGCGGTAGTTGACGCAAGCGCAACCGCCGTGACCCGTTTGCCGACGACTTATCTGCCCCTGCAGGCCGGCAGCTTCAATTTCGACAGCGACTCGATGGGCTCGTCAGGTTACCAGGATCCGATTGGATTGTTGCCGCAGCACGATGTACTTTACCTTACGACCGATGCCAAAATTGCGCATGCAGGGGTGATCCGGAACGGTTTCAGTGCCGGCCGGTACGCACTGCACTATCGGGACGAAAGCACAAACCGACCTCTTCGGTTCAGTAGTTATCCGACCCTAAATATTGGCAATAGCCAAGCATTCAAGGACAATGGTGGGTCTACCACCAACTCGTACACACCGACCCCGACGGGCGGCAACGGTCCCAGTTGGGATGTCGCACACAGCCCGTCAGTCGGCTACATGGCGTATCTGGTAACCGGTCGCTGGTACTTTATGGAGGAGGTCCAGTTTGCCACTACCGCTAACTACTTGGGCAACGGCGACAATCAGTACCTGCGCCTGGGCAGCAAGGGCTTGGTCCGGGCCGCGCCTGGCGCCTGGCAGACGCGCAGTTGCGCATGGGACTGGCGCGCCCGCGTCCAAGCCCTTTGTGTCACACCAGACGCTGACACTGTGTTGCGATCAGAATTCATAGCGTCGGTCGAAGCAAACATCGACTATTTCCATAGCCTGTATATCGTGCAACCTAACAATCCGTTCGGCTGGATCAAGCCGGGAGAAGGCTATGGCGATGGCAGTCTACGCCAAGGCGCGTCTTGGCAGCAAGACTTCGTGACGGCCGCTTTCGGCTACTCGGTTTCGCTCGGATTGCCGATATCGGCCAAGGCGACATCGGATCTGGCTGCGTTCTTCCAGTGGAAAGCACGCAGCGCAGTGATGCGACTCGGGCCAAAGAGTGGCTTCTGGTATGTCAACGGCGCGCCGTACACCATGATAATCACTCCAAGCAGCGCACCTAACTATGATAACGGTACCGGCCCTTGGTACCAGTCGGACGCCGAGGTCTACAACGCGACCTACGCTGTTGCACCTCCCTGGATGGGAAAGGTAGAGGGAACATTGGCTGCGGAAATACTGCCGGGAGCAGACGCAATGTGGGGCAATCTGATTCCTGCAATCGCTTACGCGGTACGGCACAATGTACCGGGCGCCCTGGAAGCTTACAGCCGCATTCAGAGTGCGAGCAATTGGCCTGCCTTGCGTGCTGCATTCAACACCCGGCCGGTGTGGTCAATAAAGCCTGCCGACGGGTCGCTAGTATTGCCGCCTGTTGTGGTCGCACCAGTAGAGCAGAGTTCGACGACCGCTGGCGCGCCGGCATGGGCTGTAAATGCGCCGCTTAACGCTTGGATGGAGATTCCGGGCACTGCGGGCGCAGGTGGAACCCAGATCGAGTCGTACTCTGGTTGGGCTAAGCTACCCAACGGGAAAATCGCCATCACCTTGGCAGGAGGCCACGGCGACGGGACCAGGAACAGTACGGCCATGATCGATATGCTGGCCAATGCACCGGCCTGGGTAGAGATTGGCGCACCGAGCCCAACCAATACATACGACGTTGCTTACAGAGAAGACGGAAAGCCAAATACTTCGCATACTTACTACACGACAATGTGGGTGCCTGCCACGAACCGCTTGATGCGTATTGGTTCGATCTACACCTCCGGCGCGTCAACCATGATCTTCCCGACTGTTGACGGCTTCGACATGGCCTCGAAGACGTGGGCGCCGGCAGGAACCTACCCCAACGTACCGGTGGGCGGCCAAGGCTTCGGATACAACCCAGTGACAAACCAGGTATTCTTGGGTAATAAATACTACAACCCCCTTAACGGCGCTATTACCAACATTGCCACTGGCGGGGTCATCATGCCCCGGTCACCGTGGGCTTGGGATACCAAACGCAATCAGTTCTTTGGGATCTGCCTGGGCGACAACCAGCGTTACAGCATTAGCCTCGGAGTGTTGGCGGCAAAAATCGCGGGCACGACGGCGGCTGCCATTACGATCGGCGACAGCCTTGCGAAAGCACGTTTTGCCAGCGAATACCCGGAATACGCAGCGCTGGAATACGACCCTGTAAATGATTGTTACCTTCTTTATTCTGGTGCACCGACCCCTTCGGGTGCTTCGACGGCAGGCCATCTGTACAAGATCAAACCTAATGATTCTTCGGTGTGGCCGATCGATTTCTTTAACTACGGACTGGGTGGCATTACGCCGATTTCATCGGTGGCATCAGGCGTGCTCAACAAGTTTTCGTACATTCCTGAGCTGAAGGGATTCGTGATGATGGCGACCAAATCTTCGAACCTTTACTTCCTACGTACCGCATGATGCATTGATGTGACTGGGCTCGAATGAGGCAACTATTGCCCTAGTTCCCACAGTCTCGCAAGAGCTGTGGGATTTTTTTATCGACGACGCTGCGTAAAGAATACGTATTGCTTACGGCATTGAATATGGGCAAAATGGTTCCTTTGATGAAATTGAAATTTCATTGAAGTACACGCGATTCGGCGCTTCCCAAGGTCGGTCCATCAAGCTGTCGAGCTACGCTATTTAATTACTGGTACCGAATGCATCCTCTTATATCGCGCCCGGAAAGGTGCTTGATTACCGGCGCCTCTGGCTTTATCGGAACGCGCCTGTGCGAACTGCTCGATCAACAGGGTGTTCAGCCGTACACGCCGCTGGTGCGTAGCCCCATTGCCGCAACTGCGCTGCGGGCACGCTGGCCGCATCTGGCAGTGGCCGATCTGCTCAATACCGCTGACCTGAAGCGGGCGATGCAAGGGTGTGATTCCATTATTCACTTGGCCCATAGCGACCGCGGCCCCGAGGCGACCCGGCGGCTCGTCGATTGCGCGATCGAGCGCGGCATTGCGCGCTTCGTCCACGTCAGCACGATGTCAGTCCATGGACCTGCGCCCGGGCCCGAGGCGGCGCGCGAGGACACGGCTCGTATCGGGCGCTACGATCACGATTACTCCGATTCAAAAGCAGAGCAAGAGGAAATCGTGCAGTCCGCGCATGACCGGGGCGACCTGCAAGTCGTTATCCTCAGGCCGACGGTGGTGTATGGCCCGAACAGCCACTTTGTGCTGCAAGTCATCGAGCAGGCGCGCGATGGCACAGTGACCGTGTTCGACCACGGCACTGGACTTTGCAATGCCGTGTATGTCGATGACGTGTGCGACGCAATCGACGCCGCCCTGGTACGCGCAGAAGCGACCGGACAGGCGATGTTCATCAACGGCGATCAGACAGTCACCTGGGGTGAATTTATCAACGCCTTTGCCGCGATGGTCGAGCCGGCACCGCAGGTAACCAATCTTTCGTCGGCCGACGCGCTTAGCTACTGGGCGGCGCATCCGCCGGTGCACGCCAGAAGTCTGCTCGGCCGGATCGGTATCAAGTTGAAAAAGCTGGGTGGCTGGCAGCCACCGGTGGCGCCATGGCCAAACGCCGGCAGGGTCCAGCGTGAAATATTCCCGGTCGCCTTCCATAACGAGAAGGCCAAGCGCGTGCTTGACTGGGCCCCCAAATTCGACTTTCCGCACGGCGTTTCTGCAACCCGAAGCTGGCTTGGCGCAGCGGGTTACCTGGCATGACGCGTCCAAAGGCAGTAATTGTCGGCGCCGGGCTTGGCGGGTGCATGCTTGCCAATGCATTGCTGGCGACCCACGACGTGACGATGATCGAACGCGGTGCCGCAACGATCGATCCACGGTTTCCCGTCATCGATGTCGGTTTGCCGGCGCGTACCGAACCGCACTTCGGCGCCGGCCTGGGCGGGTCCACCCAGCTCTGGCACAACGGCCTCATCGAGATCGACGACCAGACCTTCGCCAGGCACTGGCCGATTGCGAAAACCGACCTCGATCCGTATTACGAAGAGGCATTTCCATTGCTGTCCGGCGTCCCCATGCAGCAGGTGCACGCGGCGATCGCCGCGCTGCGGGAGAAATATCGCGCGCTTGGGCTGCCTGCTGAGTCGCTGCCGGGATTGTTCTACCCGCGCTGGCCGCTGAACGTTTGGGACAGCCTCAAGCTCGATGGCCGCGTGACGCTGGTGCGCGGGGACGTTACCGGCTTTCAGCTGACAGAGCAGGGTGCGGTGGCCGCACTGACCGTGGCTGTCGACGGCGTTGCCGAGCAGGTTGGCGGCGATCGGTTCGTGTTGTCGGCCGGCGGTCTCGGTTCGCCTGTCTTGCTCCAGAAGCTGGCGACCAAGGTCGACTTGCCGGCGCTTTCCCATGCCGGCTACCACTACGAAGATCATCCGATGGGCTTCGTCGGCGAGGTGGAGCTGAGCGTGCCGCTGTATCAGCTATGGAATTATCACGTGCCAGGCACCGGTGGCAACTTGCGCCTCCCGCTGGTCGTCTCCACAAACGGCATGGACATCTCGTTTCAGTTAAGGCCGGCGGCATCATTTCATCGCGACAGTCGCCGCGAGCGGGTTGGTAGCGTACTGCACCAACTGCGCCAGCGCCCGTGGAACCTGTTTAACTATGTGAAGCTGCTGACGCATTGGGACGACGTGTTCGACATATTGTCGTTCAAGCTGGGCATTCATTTGCCGACCAAGCGATACACGCTGCTGATGATGGCGCAAATGCCGCCTTCCAAAGAGCGGGCGGTCTGGAGCGAAGCTGATCCAGCCAGCGGCCAGGAGCGACGGATCCGTGACTGGCGCTTTACGCCCGCCTATCAGGACGACCTGCGCGCCGCCGTCGGCGCCGTACTGAACCAGTTGAGTCCCGTGCTCAAGAGCGCCAGACAATTCCCGGACTGGCTCAGCGGACTGGCGACCGGCGCCCATCATTCGGGTACGGCGCGCATGTCCGATTCGCCCGCATCCGGAGTATGCGACCGCGACTGCCGGGTCCACGGCATGGCCAACCTTTACGTCTGCGACGGGGCGGTCATACCGGCCAGCGGGGTGGCCAACACAGGCCTGACGATCAGCGCCCTTGCGCTTCGCCTGGCCAAGCATTTAGGGCAGCGCGCCGACGCCAGCGCGCTGCCAAACGACCAGTAGTCCTGCACCGCTGCCGCGCCGTGTATCCATGGAGAATACCGAAATGACCTTACGAGTTGGGATTACTGCCCAGACACTGAACGTACAACATCTGCGTGGTACCGGACGCTACGTCCAGGAACTGCTAAGGAATACGACCGCGAGCGATGACGTTAAATGGACGGCATACGCACAGGACGCCAGCAAGCCGTTTCGGGTGCCGTCGCCGCTGTTGGGTAATACCGATGTATTTAATTTCCCCGGCGATCGCTTTCAGCTGTGGGAACAAGTCGGCTTGCCGCAGCGGCTGAAGCGATCCGGCGTGGCGCTGTTACATTGCGCCGAGAACACTGTGCCCGTATGGCAGCCGGTGCCGACGATCGTGACAATCCACGATACGGTGCTGTGGGAGGAAGAGCGGGCTCGACTTGACCACTTTTACCTGCACAAGGTCCAGGCGCTGGCGTACAGTCGTTGCGCCGCCGTGATTACCATCAGCGAGTCGTCGAAGCGCGATATTGCCGCGCGATGGCCGGTGCTTGCTGATCGCCTCACTGTGATACCGCATGGGATTGCAGATGAGTTCTTCGACGATCGCCGGGCAACCATCCCGGCCGTGCTGCAGCAGGCCTTGGGCACATCTCCCTACCTGTTGTTCATGGGCGGGCCACAGCCGCGCAAGCGTTTCGGCTGGGCGTTGCAGTTGTTGGCGCAATGCGGACGCGCCGACCTCCATCTGGTCGGGTGCGGCTTCGGCGCCGGCACCACATCGATTGATCAGATTCCGCCGGCGTTGCGCCACCGGGTTCATTTCGCCCCGTTTGTCGAAGACAGCGAGCTCGTCGCGCTGTATCGCGGCGCGCAGGCAGCGGTTTACCCCACCTTGTACGAAGGCTTCGGTTTTCCGGCGGTCGAGTCGCAAGCAGCCGGCACACCCATCTTGTTCAGTCCAGTCAGCAGCCTGGTCGACCTGATTGGCCCGCTGGCATGGCCGGTCGATGCCGAAGATCTTTCCGCCTGGATTGCCGCGCTCAAGGAAGTCTTGACGCTGCCTGCGCAAGCAAGGAGCGAACTTGCCGCCCGCAGCATTGAGTGGGCTCGTCAGTTCTCCTGGCGCAAGAGTGTGGAGCGGCATTTCGACGTCTATCGAGACGTGCTGGCGCGTTCGCGCCAGTGATGACCGCACAAAGCAGGTGCGGCGCTTAGCGCCGCAGCCTAAGTTCCGGTCGTTTTGCGCAGCCGTCCAGCGTTGCGCATTTTTTGGAATATGGGCTCGCTCGCCAGTGGATGCCGAACCGCAACTAGCGCCGCTGCCCAACACGCGACACAAACCAGCGCCGCGCATGCAAATGCGAACCAGCCGATCGCCGTGTCACGGCTGCCACGGGTATAGAACGCTATTACAGACGGCACGATCAGACAGGCCAGAGTCACTTTCGCGCTTTGCCCCAGCCCGAAAAACAGTGCACGATAGTCGTTGGCGATGCACCGGCCCTTGGCGTAGTAAACCATCGGCAGCTGTATCAACAGCGATATGGCGAGCGCCAGCGCACAAGCCATCGTGGTCTGAAAGATGAGCGCCGCTGCGACGATCATCGCTGCGCGTAGTGGTTGAAATGACAGTTCAACCTTCGTGACAAGGTCGATGCGTCTCACCGCCAGGATTACGCTGGACGCGAGGCTCGAGATCGCAGCGATCGCGCCGGCGAGGCAAAAGATCGGCACGAGTGGCGCCGCAGCATCCCATTGCGGCCCGAACATCAGCCGCAAGATCTCATGCGAATACAACGCCAAAAAGCCATAAAAAGGCCATGCAACCGCCGTCACATTGGTGACACTGGTGATATAAACCGGCTCAAGTGCTTGATTATCGCGGTGCGCCTGCGCGTACGCGGGGTAGGCGACATTTCTGATCGCCGCCATCATGTCGCGGTGGAACAGATTCATTAAACCTTGCGCCCGGCTGAGGATGGCAACGGGGCCAAATCCCATCAGTTTGCCGACCACCAGATCATTCGTGTCCATGGCCAGACTGGTCACGATTCCCGAAACAGAACTTTGTGCGCCGAAATTGATGACCCTGCGCCATTCGGCAAACGCCGGCATCAGAATCCGGCGATCCTCGCGCACTATCCATGCGCCAATGCCGGTCACGGCGTTGAGCAGCACGGAGCCGATCGCCAGACTGATGACCCCGTAGCCGAGAAAGGCCAGGCCGGTCGTGGCAATCGCTCCTGCCGCAGTGGCGGCCAGATTGACTGCAGCAAGTCGCTTGAACTGCATATTTCGTCGAAGGATCGCAAGCGAGACGGTACAAAACGGTATCAGCAGAAAATTGAGCGCGCAAACCCGCAGCGTCGGTATCATCCGCGGTTCGCCGTACAGGGCGCCGATGTAGGGTGCTGCGAACAGGAGAACGATCGCCACGCCCACGCCGAGTACCAGCAAGATGCCGAAGGCTGCTTGGATATACTCATCCTTCAGGTCTTTTTCTTGAATCAGGTAGCTGGCTACACCGAAGTCGCGTAGCACCTGCGCAACCCCGACAATGGCCATGCTGACCGAGTAAATACCGATTGCCTCGGGCGTCAGGAGCCGCGCAATGGCCATGTTGCTGGCCAATGCGATCACCAGCATGACATAGCGTTCGCCGATCGAGAATGCCAGGGCGCGGCGTACGCCGCTCATGACTCGGCTTCCCGATCGGAAAGACAGGCGACAAGAAAAGGTGGCATTTTCATGTCTTCGCAATCGCATTGAGTGCCAGTGCGAGCTTACCTGTCAGGTTGCGCCTTGTGTACATAGCTAATTCTTCTGCGCAGCGCGTGGAGAACAGTTCGGCTTCGGCACCATCGCACAGGCGGGCAAGTGCCTTGGCGAGGGCATCGACATCGCCGGGGTCGACGCGGTGCGCCCCGCCAACTTGGGTCAGCGTGGAGGCCACTTCGCTGTTGGCTTGCGCGGACGCCAGCACCGGACGTCCGCAACCCAGATACTCGAACAGCTTGCCTGGCATGCTGGCAAATTCGTAGAGCCCTTGTGACACGGGGAGATAAACGGCGCTGGCCCCGGCCATTAGCGTGATTGCGTCGGCGTGCGTGACGCGCCCCTTCTCCTCAACAAAATCGGCAATGCCGTATTCGGCAGCGCGGCCAGGGGGGAACCCCGCCATGACGACCTTGAGCCGCGCCAGGTTTTTCAGGCCATGATCTTTCAACAGCTTTACCGCCTTGTACAGGTCCTCTGGACTGTAACCCGGGCGCCACACACCCGTGTAGACAATCCTGATACTGTCGTCGCCGGGCGCACGCAGCGGCGTTGCGGAATGGAAATCGTTTTCGTCGAAACCGTTCGTGATCGCAAACCGTTTCTCTGGCAGCACATCTTGCGGAAGCAAGGTGAGGAATGTCTTGGTCGTAGCGATCACGCCCGCCGCCCTGCGCAACACTTTTCTTTCGAGCATAGGATTTAGGCGGCGCTGCAGCCATGTGCGCTTGTCCCACTCGACATCCGACGCTTGCCAAAGGTCGCGATAATCGATAATGAAGGGCACGCCAGTGACCCGGCTCAATTTCTCGGCGACAAGGAAAGAAGTCCACGGCCCGCCGGTGGCGTAAATCGCATCGTAGGATTCGTTCGCCAGCAACTGGCGGCCTTTAGCGACGACCGAAGGCCCCCAGCTGGCGATGTTGTCAGGCACATTCCAAAAGCGCTGCAGGCGCCAGTTTACGGCGTCGAACATCCTTTGCTCACTCACCATACCGGACGTCTTCGACGCGATTGCACGCGCGATGACTTCGCTCGATAAAGGCGCCCGCTCAATGCGCGTTCCCTCCCTAACTTCGGCCAGCAAAGTGTCGTCGCAAAATCGCTCTTCCGGATCTGCGATCGTCAGGACGGTCGGCGACCATCCGTGGTCAGGAAGGTGGTTGACAAACTCCAGGCTCCGGCGCGTGCCGGAATTGAAGATCGGTGGATATAAATACGCAATAAACAGAACTTTTTTCATCGTTATTCATTTCTTTTTTATACAACGCGCTCGGCGCGACGCCAGGTCGCCAAGGCGAACCGCACTACTGCGGCGACGAAACTGCTTTTGCCCCATGTTCGCCGCGTTAGAATCCGTTGCCGTACTTTATGCGTTCGCCGGTTTGTTGATCACTGCGCAGCCTTTCTCGCAATACGCCATTTGATAAGCATAGTCGGGAAACTCGCTTGCCCACCGCTGCAAGGTCGCCTTTTCGGTGGCCCGATTGGCATCGTCCAAGTAAACCCTCGCGCCGCTTGCAAGTCGGGGAAACAAGGCCGGACCTGCCGGATAGCGCGCCAATGGGCCTGTTGTTTCCGGTGGGCCATCAACGACGAGCATTTCGATCGATAGCTGTCCTGGAAGGTTTTCTACGGCGTACCAGTGCCATGATTTGCCATTCAAATCGATTGCTCTCAATGGCGCATGGATTACCTCGGCATACTCGCTCAGCCCATGCAGCATCAGCTGTTCTGTGGTCTTTGCCGCATATATGGCGTCGTGTTCCAAACTGTAGACTTTACCGACTCCATTCATCTGCATGCAGCGCGCCAGTACGATCGTCGACGTGCCACTGCTGCATTCGACCACGATCGCCGGCTTCGCCCTGAGCGCATAGCGGCTTAGTTCCATTAAGAAATCCGGTGACGCTGCCCACCCGCGCGTGCCAGGCAGACTCTTCGTGATGCCGAGGTCAATGTACAGTCCGCGCAAGCACTCGGCTTGGTGGTAGGCGGACTCTATTTGAGATTGCAACTGGTCTCTGGATGAATAAACAAGTAGATGAATATTCCGCACTTTCCTGAGCGTGTATAAACAGATCAAGCAAACTGCTAAGACGAGCAAAAAAGTTGCCTCATTCATTGAATTCTCCAATATGTGTAACTGCGCTTCGGAAACTTCCCCTTTTAAATCTACTTATGCATTCATCGTGGCGGGCGAAACGTCAATCCTTCTCCAGGAACTACGCCGTCCGCTTCATTGTTTTACGGATGCCTGCATATGTCTTGATGAGTGTTTTCCAGCCGGCTACATTAGCTGGAAATTCGCGCAGCGATTGCCACCCGCATCGCTTAGCGTCTGCCACGTGACCGGCATGCAAGAGTGCGGCAGCGAAATCGCTCCAGCTTCTTGAGAGCATGCGGCGAACGGCCTTGGGATCGGCCTGTCTGCCGTCGGGAGAACGAACGCCCCACTGCGACAGCGCCCGCCCGATCACCTTGGCGCGATGATTTTCGGTCGGTCGCGAGTGCGTGATACTGGCCGGATGGATGCGGTACAAGGCGTAGGGACGGGCCACGCGCAGGATCGGCGTAACGCGCGAAGCACGCAGCCACAGGTCATAATCTTCGCCAAGGCGCAGGGTAGTGTCAAAGTTGCCGATCTCGTCGAATAGCGAGCGGTGCGCCAGCACAGTCGAGGTCCACACCACGCAGTCGAGCAGCAACTCTGGATAAATCCAGCCGCTCGGGCCATCCCAGCGCGCCGAATCGCCAACTGTTAGCGCCAGTTCTGCGAGGTAGGCTGGCGTTGGCCGGGGCGCATCGTTAGTCCAGACCTGCCAGGCGCAGTAACTCATCCGGCACTGCGGGTTGGTGGCGAGCTGTTCGCGCTGGGCCGCGAGTTTGCCAGGAACCCAAATGTCGTCGGCGTCGACAAAGGCAATCCATTCGCCGCTGGCCACGCGCATGCCATTATTGCGTGCGGCAGCCACCCCCTGGTTTGGCTGCTGCTCGACTCGTACTTGCGGGAACGTTGCGCGGACCATTTCGACCGAACGATCGGAAGAACCGTCGTCGACGACGATGATCTCGAGGCCGGCCCGGTCTTGCGCCAGCACCGATTCAATGGTCGCGACGATATAACGCTCGGCGTTATAGCAGGGAATAACAACGGATATGGTGGCTTCGGGATGCACGGTTGGCTTTGTTGTCGACTAAAAAAAAAGAATGTGTAAATGGGGTCTGGCTGGTGGTGTGCAGCCGACTAGCTCAGGTCGCAACGGCCGCCGTCGCGTCGACCTTGCTGACGACGTAGCGGAACTTGCCGGATTTTTCCGGCAGGATGGCCGGCACCTGCTCGACCTCGATGGCGACGGCGGCGCCGAGGCGCGCCTTGAAGCCGGCTTCGATTTTTTGCAGCAGCGCCAGCGCCAGCGGCGCGTCGGCCACCATCTGCACCCGCGTCAGGTCGAGCGTTTCCTGCACGATCTTGAACGCCTTGACTTCCGGCAGGTCGCGCAGGATGTACACCAGCGCCAGGCCGTGCATGACGGTGCCGTCATGCGCGACCAAAAAGTCGGTGCTGCGGCCCTGGATTTCCTTCAGCAGCGGCAAGCCGCGCCCGCAACTGCACGGCGCCGTGTCGAGCACGCCGACGTCGCCGGTGCGGTAGCGGATGAACGGGAAGTCGCCGGTGGCCAGGTGGGTGACGACGATTTCGCCGGCGTTGCCCTTCGGCACCGGCTGGCCGTCGGCGTCGAGGATCTCGACGATGATGTCTTCGGCGGTCAAATGCATGCCGCCGGCCGGGCACTGGTGGGCGATGAAACCGGCGTCGCGCCCGCCGTAGCCGTTGGCCACCGGGCAGCCGAACGTTTCGGATATCTGCTGGCGCTGCTCGTCGTACAGCCGCTCGGACGTGACGAAGGCGACCTTGATGCCGAGGTCGTCCATGCGCACGCCCTTCGACTTGGCGTGGCGCGCGATGTGCGACAGCGCCGACGGGTAGCCGAACAGCATGCGTGGGCGCACCGCGCGGATGCGCGCGAGGAAGCCGTCGAGCTTGGCTTCGGACATGGCGAACGCCGGCAGCAGCTCGGTGCGCAGCATGCGGTCGCGCACGGCGCGCACGCTGTCCTGCGCGCCCAGTTCGATGGGCGAACCCCAGACGACGATTTCGGCGTCGCCAATGTCGACATCCCACCAGCGCGTGGCGCGCCACTTTGCGGCGACGTCGTGGCTGACGCGTTCCTTGCCGATGTAGAAAATCAGCGGCTCGCCGCTGGAGCCGCCCGTGTTAAAGCGCGCCAGGCCGTCGGCGTTGGAAGCTTTCATGCCTTCGCCGGCGGCGCGGATGCGCGCCTTGTCCAGCAGCGGCAGGCGCTGCAGGTCGGCCAGCGTCTTCAAGTCGCGTTCAGGGTCGAAGCCGGCGGCGGCGAACAGGTCGCGGTAGTACGGCACCTTGGCCTGGGCGCGCAGCAGCAACCGGCGCAGGCGCTTCAGTTGCAGCGCTTCGAGTTCGGCGGCCGGCCACCATTGCGATTGCTCCATCGACTCGCGCACCGCGACGGTGGTGTGGCGCTTCATGCGCTCGTGCAGCGGAAACAGCAGGCGCGACACCACCGAGGTGTACAGGCCGGTGTTGGGCAATGTCTGGGTACTCATGAGTGGCTTGCTACCTTGGCTAGGCTGGTGTTGGTGACCGATCGGTAGACCGCGAGCAGCCGCGGCCGTACGCCTGGCCACGCGTATTGTTGCACATAACTAAGTCCTGCCGCGCGTAAACGCGACGCCAGTTCGGGCGAGTCGGCCAGGCGCAACATGGCGTCGGCCATCGCCTGCGGCGCACGCGGCGGCACCAGCAGCGCCGTCTTGCCGTCTTCGACCATGAACGGCACGCCGCCGACATCGGTGCTGACGACGGCCACGCCGCTGGCGAGCGCTTCGAGCACCGAATTGGGCATGTTGTCGACCGTGCTCGGATTGAGCATTACGTCGGCGCCGCGATACAGCGCGCCCATGCCGGCGTTGTCGACGCGGCCGGTGAAGGTGACGGCGGCGGCGACGCCGAGGTCACGCGCAAGCTGTTCAAGGTCGGCGCGCAGCGGGCCGGAGCCGGCCACTACCATTGTGGCGCCGGGAATGCGCGCGGCGACGAGGGCGAACGCGCGCAGCGCCGTTTCATTGTCGTAGATCGGTTCGAGGTTGCGCGCCACCAGTACCCGCAGCGGCACTGCGGCGCCGGGAACGGCCGCCGAGAAGCGCTCCAGGTTGATGATGTTGGGGACCACCGTGGTGGGCACGCCGTACTTGCTGAACACGTGCTCGAGAAAGCCCGACGGCACCACCACGGCGTCGGCGCGCAGCAGGCTAGGGCGCACCCAGCGCTGCGACTTTTGCATGAAGACGTCCGCTTCGCCGCCCCGGTAGTTGACCACCACCGGGCAGCCGCGCAGGTGGCCGATCCAGATCGCCGGCGCGGCGAACAGGTGCCACGACCAGCCGGAATTGGCCATCACGTGAAACAGCTGAACGCGGCCGGCCGCGCCCCACAGGTGCGCCAGGTAAGGCACGAGGCGAAACAGCGCGCGCAGGCCCGGCAGCTTGCCGGCCCACGCCGGCGTGTAGGGCGCGTTGACCTGGATGACTTCGACCTGGTGGCCTTCGCCTTCGAGCAGGCCGATGAGCTGCAAGGTCTGGTTGGCCATGCCGCCCGACGGCGGCGGCAGCGGGCCGACCACGCCGATGCGCAGGGGCGCTTGTTGAGAGATCAAGGCGTCGCCTTGCCGGTCACGCCCTTGTAGACGTTCTTGTAGCGCGCGACGCTGGCCTTCCAGCTGCGTTCATTTTCCACAAAACTGCGGCCCTGGGCGCGCAAGGCGGCCCAGCGTTCCGGGGCGCCGAGCAGCGCCAGGGTTTTCTGCGCCAGCGCTAGCGGGTCGCCGGCGCGAAACAGCACGCCGGTCTTGCCGTCTTCGATCAGTTCCTTGTGGCCGCCGACGTCGGAGGCCACCAGCAGGCGGCCCTGCGCCATCGCTTCGAGCGGTTTCAAAGGCGTTACCAGGTCGGTCAGGCGCATCTTCAGGCGCGGATACACCAGCACGTCGACCAGGTTGTAATAGCGCTGCACGTCGTGGTGCGGCACGCGGCCGGTGAAGATGACCTTGTCGGCCACGCCCAGCTGCGCGGCCTGCGCTTTCAGCGCGGCGTCCTGCGGGCCGCCGCCCACTAACAGCACGCGGATCGCGGGGTTCGCTTCCAGCATCGCCGGCAGCGCCTGCAGCAGCACGTCAAGGCCCTCGTACGCATAGAACGAGCCGATGAAGCCGAGCACCGACTTGCCCTGCAGGCCAAGGCTGGACGCGAGCACTTCGTCGCGCGCGCCGTCGACCGAAAAGTCGCCGATGTCGACCGCGTTCGGGATCACCGTGATCTTGTTGGCCGGGATGCCGCGGGTGCCGACGATTTCGGCGCGCAGTCCCTCGCAGATGGTGGTGGCGGCGTCGACGCGTTTGAGCGCGTACGTTTCCATCGCGCGGGTGATGCGGTAG
Source organism: Massilia eurypsychrophila (assembly GCF_002760655.1). Taxonomy (GTDB): domain Bacteria; phylum Pseudomonadota; class Gammaproteobacteria; order Burkholderiales; family Burkholderiaceae_D; genus JAFCUW01. The sequence continues at coordinate 485,529 of NZ_PDOC01000001.1, forward strand.
CGCAGGCCCCATTCGCTGGCGGTGCCATGGTCGACGGCGGCGTCTTCCCAGAAGGCGCGGATTTCATACACCACCGGGATGCCGAGCTTTTTGCCGACCCGCAGCGCGGCGATCGCGTTCAGCGCCGGCGAGTGCGCGTGCAGCACGTCGGGCTTGATTTCGCGCGCCACTTCCAGCAAGCGCGCGGCCAGATGGTCGATGACGGCCAGCTGGTTCAGCACCGGCAGGCGGTCGAGCAGGCCGGTGCTGGGCGCCGTGCGGTAGAAGCCGAGGCCATCGACATCTTCGTGGGCCTTCGGCGCCGCGCCTTGCTTGGGGCTGGTCAGGTGAAACGTCTGCCAGCCGAGCGCGCGCTGCTGCTGCAGGATCGAGCGGGTGCGGAAGGTGTAGCCGCTGTGCAACGGGATCGAGTGATCGAGCACGTGCAATATGCGCAGCGGCGCGCTCAAGGCATCCGCCTTCGGCAGCGCGCTCATGCCTCTTCGCCCTGCAGTTCCTTGCGCAGGAACGCTTCGAACATCAGCACCGTCCAGATCGGGGCGCTGTAGTCGCGCCGGCCCGACTCGTGCTGCTCGACCATCTGGGCGAGGTAATTGGTGTTGAAGATGCCGGTCGAGGCCAGCGTGTCGCCCAGCAGCGACTCGCGCACGCGCTGGCGCAGCGGACCGCGGAACCAGCTCGCCAGCGGCACGGCAAAGCCCATCTTCTTGCGGTACAAAATATCATCCGGCAGGTACGATTCGAGGCTCTTCTTGAAGACGTACTTGCCTTCGCTGCCGTTCAATTTCATCGACGGCGGCAGGCCGGAAATCCATTCGACCAGCTTGTGGTCGAGCAGCGGCACGCGCACTTCGAGCGCGTGCGCCATGCTGGCGCGGTCAACCTTGGTGAGGATGTCGCCCGGCAGGTAGGTCTTCATGTCGAGGTACTGGATCATCGACAGCGGGTCGTCCGTCGGCGACGCGGCCGCGTGGCCCTTCATGACCTCAATCGCCTGGTAACCCTGCAGGTTCTTGCGGAACTTGTCGGAGAACAGCTGCGCGCGCATGTCGTCGGACATGATCGAGACGCCATGGAAATAGCCTTCGACCAGGTCGCGCGACAGCGCCTCGAAGGTGGTCTTGGCGCGGAACACGCGCGGCGCCCAGTCGGCCTTCGGATAGTATTTGCCGAGCGGGCCGAAAATGAGCTTGCGCATGGTCGGCGGGATCTTCGAGCGCACGCTGTCTTCGGCCATCGCGTAGCGGTAGCGGCGGTAGCCGGCCAGGTTCTCGTCGCCGCCGTCGCCGGACAGCGCCACCGTCACGCGCTTGCGCGCGAGCTGGCAGACGCGGTAGGTCGGGATCGCCGAGCTGTCGGCATACGGTTCGTCGTACAGGTCGGCCAGCGTGTCGAGCAGCGCGTAGTCGTCGGTGTCGACCGTTTCGGTGACGTGTTCGGTCTTGTACTGGCGCGCGACCTGTTCGGCGTACTGCGACTCGTCGAAGGCCTTTTCCTGGAACGCGATCGAGCAGGTGTTGACCGGGTCCTTCATCAGGCCGGCCATCATCGCCACGATGGCGCTCGAGTCGACGCCGCCGGACAGGAAGGCGCCAAGCGGCACCTCGGCCTTCAGGCGGATCTTGACCGCTTCGCGCAAGCGCACGATCAGCTCTTCCTCGGCGTCCTTCGCGCTCATCGGCGCGTGCAGCTTGAACGGCACGTCCCAGAATTTTTTCGGCTGCGGCACCGGCTGGCCGATATGGATCGTCAGCGTGTAGCCTGGCGAGAGTTTCTTCGCGCCGAGGTAAATCGTTTTCGGCTCCGGCACGTAGCCGTAGGCGAAATAGTCCTCGACCGCCTGCGGGTCGATCGCGTGCGGCAGGTCCGGATGCGCGCGCAGGGATTTCAGTTCGGAGCCAAAAATGAACATCCCGTCGGGCAGCAGCGCGTAGTAGAACGGTTTGACGCCGAGGCGGTCGCGCGCCATGAACATGACCTGTCTGGTGCGGTCCCAGACGCAGATGGCGAACATGCCGCGCAGCTTGTGGACGCAGGCTTCGCCCCATGCCGACCAGGCGTGGACGATGGTTTCGGTGTCGCTCTTGGTGCGGAATACGTAGCCGAGCTGCTGCAGTTCTTCGGTCAGCTCGGGGTAGTTGTAGATCTCGCCGTTGAACACCACGCCGACGTCGCCGGCGGCGTTGAACATCGGCTGCTGGCCGCTGGCGATGTCGATCACCGACAGGCGCCGGTGGCCGAAGCCGACACCGGGTTCGGTATAGATGTCGCCTTCGTCCGGCCCGCGGTGGTGATGCCGCTCGTTCATGCGGCTCAGCAGCACGCGGTCGATCGGTCGCGCGCCGCGCGTATCAAAAATTCCTACGATTCCACACATGATTTTATGTTCTTTCTGAAGCTCGTTTTTCGTTCACACAGCGTGTCGTACATCGATTGGTAGCCCGCTACCATCGCATTCATGTTGTAGTGGCGCTGCACGCGCTCGCGCCCGGCGGCGCCGTGTTCGCGCGCCATCGCCGGCGAGCGGGCGTAGCGCTCGAGCGCCTGCGCCATCGCCGCCGGATCGGAGGCCGGCACCAACAGGCCGGTAACGCCGTCGGCGATCACTTCGGGGATGCCGCCGACGCGCGTGCCGACCACCGGCAAGCCACTGGCCATCGCTTCGAGCGCCGAGCCGGGCGTGCCTTCGGCGATGGACGACATGGCGAAGATGTCGAGGCCGCGGAGGATGTCGGCAATGTCGGTGCGCGAGCCGGGCAGCCAGACCTGGTCGGCGATGCCGGCGGCGGCTACCCGGGCGCGCAGCTTTTCCAGCAGCGGGCCGTCGCCGACGATGGCCAGGCGCAGCTGCGCGCGCTGTTCGGGCATGCGATCGAGCAGCTGCACAAAGGCGTCGACCAGGGTGGCATGGTCCTTGACATCCTGGATGCGCCCGACCGTGCCGATGACGATGCAGCCGGCGGCGAAAAAGGCGTCGCTGCGGTCGCCGGCGGCAGGGCGGAACTTGTCGCTGTCGATGCCGTTCGCCAGCAGGCGGCTTTTATGCGCCGGCACGCCGATGATGGTGCGGTTCCACTCGAGCATGTCGGCCGAGTTGGCGTAGCAGCAGTCGTAGAACGGCACCATCATGCGGCGCAAAAAATTGTGCTTGCGGTTGCGGCCCTGCGGGTCGGCGGCGTCGCGGCCGTGGGCGCCGTTGACGCGCACCGGCACGCCGGCCAGCAAGGCGGCCGGGGCGTATTCGATCGCCGACAGGTTGTAGCTGTGCAGGACGGCGGGTTTGAGCTTGCGCAGCAGCTTCCACAGCGCGGCGTGGGTGCCGAGCGACAGGCCGGATTTTTTTCCGAGCGAGTACAGGTCGACGCCGGGCCGGGTGATCTTTTTCGAGAAATCGGTGTAGCCGGTCAGGCACACCACCGCGTGGCGGTAGGCGTCGGCCGGCATGCGGTTGATGCGCTCGACCATCAGGTTTTCCAGCCCGCCGAAGTCGAGCCGGTAGATCAGGTGGACAACCAGCGGCGCCTCGTTGCACGGGGCGGCCATCAGCGCCGCCGGGTCTGATCGAGCGCCGCTTCCACCGGCGCCAGGTTCGCCGCCAGGAAGGCGCGCAAGGTGGCGCGCGCGTGCTCCGGGTCTTCGTCGAAGCGGGCATAGACGATGATGGCCGCGCCGTCGTCGCTGCCATGCAGCGCCTTCTGCGCTACCTGGTAAGCCTTGCCGATATAATCGCTGCGGGTGTCCTTGCCGTCGATGCGATACCAATGCCAGAACAGCACCTTGCCGCGTCGGTCGGACAGCACTTCCTCACGCAAGCCCAGCACGCGGGCGCCGACCGTTTCGGTTCGCACAGCCGTTGCGTGGCTACGCCAGCTGCTCTTTGCCGTTACCAGATGGTTAGTCGAACTGATCAACCTGGTGCCGAGGCGCTGACCCCGGTAGTACAGCAGCGACAGACCGGCCGCCTGGCCGCCGTTGGCGTAGAAGGCCTGAAACTGAGCGGCCGGCTTGGCAAAGCCCGGCGTCCATTCGGCGAACGGCGCAGTAACCTGCCAGGCCGCCTGCGGCGCGCTCAGCTGCGGCGCGGCCGGATTGACGGCGTTGTGTTCGAGCCAGGCGGCGTACAGCGGAAAGGCGCCGATGCAGACGGCAACGGCCAGCGCGGCCGCAGCCAGTTTGGCGGTCGATGCCGGCGGTCCTTGCGGCGGCAGGACGCGCGGCGCGCTCTTGGCCGGCTGGCGGTCTTCGCGCCAGAAGGTGCCGATCCAGAACAGCACGAACATGACGATGCCGAAAAATACCCAGCCGTAGATCAGGTGGTCGACGCCGACGGCCATCGTCATGCCCGACAGGTGGCCCATCATCACGATCATGTAGGCGCGGCCGGTGTTGGCGACGATTGGCACAATGATCGCCAGCAGGATGAACAGCGCCTGGCGCCAGCGCGAACGGTAGGTCAGGTGGGCGTACAGAGTGCCGAGTGTGACCGAGGCGATCAGGTAGCGCAGGCCGCTGCAGGCCTCGACGACCGACCAGTTGCCCGACGGGATGGAGAAGTTGTTGCCCTCGCGCAGAACCGGAATGCCGGTCGCGCGCAGCAGGTCGATGGTGAAATTGGCGGTGATGTTGATCAAGGGGTCGATGAAGACTTCGCCGAACGGCACCGCGAACAGCAAGAACAGCAGCGAGAAGGCAAGCACACGGGAGATGCGGCGCCCGAGCACGGCCAGCGCGGTCAGCGGCAGCATGGCGGCGAACGCATACTGCTTGACGATCTGCACGTCGCCCAGGTCGGCCAGCAGCCAGCCGAAGCCGCACAGCGCCAGCAGCACGAAGCCGGGCCAGAAGGGCGAGGCCGTCATCTGGACCAGTGTGGCGCGCCGTTCCCACGCCAGCCACAGGCTGATCGGCACGATGATGTAGCCATGGGCGAAGGTTTCGGAGCGGTTCCAGATCGAGACGATCGAACTGGCGGTGGCATAGTGGATCAGCAGCGGCAGCAGCAGCGCGACGGCGATGATCAGGTAGCGCGTCATGCTGCCGCGTTCGGCCGTGGCGATGGCCTGCGTCAGCTTGGTGGTGGAGGGCGTGATGGCGCTCATGCGGTTTCCGTCATGGTGGTTTTGTTGTCGAGCAGGGAGTCGACCCGCGCCAGGTTGGCCGACCAGCCGTAGCGCGCTTCTACCTTGCGGCGCGCGGCCTGGCCAATGGCGGCATCGGGATGGGCCAGCGCGTGCAGCACGGCGGCGGCAAATTGCGGCGCGTCGCCGGCCAGCAGCAGTTCGCTTCCCGGTTCGGCTTCGATGCCTTCGAGCGCCTGCGGCGAGACGACGATGGTCTTGGCCAGCGACATCGCCTCGAGGACCTTGTTCTGGATGCCGCGGGCGATGCGCAGCGGCGCCACCGACAGCGCGGCGTGGGTGACGTACGGGCGCACGTCGTCCACGGTGCCGGTGACGAACACGTTCGGCAGCGCCGCCAGCGCCTGCACCGCCGCCGACGGGCGCGCGCCGACGATGTAGAACGCCGCCGCCGGTTCTTGCGCCAGCACCGCCGGCAGCACTTCGGATGCGAACCACTGCACCGCGTCGATGTTGGGCCAGTAGTCCATGGCGCCGGCAAAGGCGATCACTTTCTGGCCTGGGGCGTACGGATTCGGCGAGGCGGCATTCGGCGCGAAGAACTCGGTGTCGACGCCGTTGTTGAAGTAGCCGATGCTTGAAGCGCTTTCGGGCGCCAGCTGCTTGAACAATGCCGCTTCCGGCTCGGAGACGAACAGCGAGGCGTCGCATTCGCGCGCGACTTTTCTTTCGTAGGCGAGCAGCTGGCGCGCTTCATGGCCGTACAGCCAGCTCATGGGCCCGGTTTTTTTCTGTGCGTACTGGCGCCACTTGTCGGAATCGACGTCGCAAAAATCGATCACGCGGCGCGCCGCCGGATAGGGCTGGGCGTACTGCGCCATCGGCGACGAGAACACGACGATCTTGCTGATCGCGTGCGCCTGCATCGTGCGCGCGACCCATTCGTGCATGCCGGCGTCGTGGTAGTAGTCGAGCGACAGGGCGCGGTTGCCGAGCAGCGCGCCCAGGCTTTTGACGCGCGCCAGGGTCGGGTTCAGTTTGGCGAAGTGGCTGCTGGCGCACATGCGCTGCACCAGCGGCACGTGCTGCCAGTCGTCGGCGTCGTCGACGAACGTGCCCAGGTGCACCCGGTAGTGCTGCGCCAGGTGCTTGAGCAGGTTGTAGGAGCGGATCTTGTCGCCCTTGTTGGGCGGATACGGCATACGGTGGATCAGCAGGAGCAGGTTTTCCACGTCGGTCAGCCCAGGTTCCTGACGATGTGCGGCCCGATGATGTTGGCCAGCTTCAAAGGCATTTTTTTCCACATCTTGATGAACAGCTGGTACTTCGGATTGAGCGGATTGTTGTCCGGCAGCTCGGTCGACTCGTACAGGCGGTATTCGTACGGCAGCGGCTGGGCGGTGAAGCCCCAGTTCTTCTTGAAGTCGTAGGCGCCGGTGCCAAGCTTGCTGCGGCCGAAGTCGAACAGGCGGGCGCCGCGCGCGGCGGCGGCCTGCATCAGGTTCCAGTACATGAAGTCGTTGCCGGCGACGTCGCGCGCCAGCGGCATGCCGCCGCCGTAGTAGGGCACCACTTCGTCGCGCCAGTAGAACGACAGCACCGCGGCGACCAGCGCGCCGTTCTGGGTGATGACGCGCACTTCGCAGTCGTCGCCGAATTCTTCCTTCAGCAGCGCGAAATATTTTTTCGGGAAGACCGGCGTGCCGAGCCGGTGCACGCTGCTGGCGTAGGCGTCGAACATGCGGTCGACGTTGTCGTCGACTTCGCCCACCAGGCCCAGTTTGATGCCCTTGCGCACCATCGCGCGCTGCTTGCGCGGGATCGCGTTCAGGTTTTCTTCGTCGTCGGCGGAAATCGCCTTGCGGAACGTGACGTACAGTTCCTTGGTGTGCCAGGCCGCGTCGCCCGGGTGGGCAGCGACCATGTTGCGGTATTCGAGGTGGCCGACCTTCAACTGGCGCGCGAGCGCATCGGCGGCGGCGTCGAGCGCGGCGCGGGCCGGCTCGCTGATGGCTGCAACGCCGCCGTAGACGCAGAACTGCATGGCGCCGAGCGCGTGGCCGAACAGCCTGCTGTTGATCTCGCACAGCGGCAGCACGCCCTGGATCTGCCCGCCCTGTTCGGCGTAGTAGAACCAGGTGTTGAGCTTGAACGACTGCTCGATGACGCGTTGCCAGCCGGCGCGGTGGAAAAACGTCGCTTCTGGACAGGCGGCGACGAACGCGTCCCAGCGCGCCTTGTCCTGCGGGCCCATCAGCTTGACGGTGAGCGGGCCGCCGGCGGCCTGCGGCGTCACGTGTTCAGGTGCTGCTTCGATGTGACTGACTGCGATCGAACTCATTGCTTACCCAGGAAAATGCGGTCCATGCGGTCCCACGCGAAGTCGCGCGTCAACGCGCCGATGCGCGCTTCCATGCGCTCCAGATTGACGTAATGGCGGAAGCGGCTCTTGGCGCCGACGCCTTCCGGACGCGGCTGGCCGGGATCGACTTCCCACGGATGGAAATAGAAAATGGCCGGCTGGCGGTCGGCCTGGTTGACCTGTTTCATCATCCAGCGCGACAGCGCGTACGGCAGCAGACGGAAGTAGCCGCCGCCGCCGGCCGGCAGGTTGCGCCCCATCAGCTGCACGGTGGTGATCGGCACTTCGAGGAGGCCGTCGGGGCCGTTCGGGTAGAACGCGAAACGCGGCGCGTCGGGCATGCCGTAATGGTCGTGCTTGATCGGGTAGATGCTCGAGCTGTAGCGGTAGCCGGCTTCCTTGAGCACGTCGAGCGCCCACAGGTTGCCGGTGCCGATCGAAAAGCTCGGTGCGCGGTAGCCGAGCACTTCATTGCCGCCGATGTCTTCGAGCAGCGCCTTGCTGCGGGTGACGTCGTCGGCAAACTCGGCGCGGCTCTGGTCGGACGCGCGCAGGTGGCCGTAGCCGTGGCTGGCCAGTTCGTGGCCGCCGGCGACGATGCGGCGCACCATGGCCGGATAGCGCTCGGCTATCCAGCCGAGCGTGAAGAAGGTGGCGTGGACGTTGCCGGCGGCGAGGATGGCGAGGATGCGGTCGATGTTCGCTTCGACCCGGCATTCGAGGTTCGGCCAGCTGTCGCGGTCGATGTAGGGCGCGAACGCCGAGACCTGGAAATAATCCTCGACGTCGATCGTCATGGCGTTGCGGATCACCGCACCAGGGGCCGCGCCCTGGTGCGCGGTTGGGACGTCGCGCTTCATTGGCGCTGGTCCAGCGTTTCGGCCGGCAGGTCGGCAGCGTCGGCGGCAGGCGCAGAGGCGGCAGGTGCAGGAGCGGCGGCAACGGCTGCGACGGCGGCAGCCGGCGTGGCGACGATCTTTTTCAGGATCGACAGCACCGACACGATCGACTTTTCCAGCCGCATCATGCGTTCGTCCATCTGGCCGCTGCTGCCGACCGGTTCGGCGGCGACCGGCTCGGACGCTTCAGCGCGCTCGGCTTCAGCGGCGCCTGGCGGCAGCTGGAATTCCTCGTCGATGTCGGCGATCACGGCGTTGACCTCGGTTTCGGTAAACGCGTGCAGCTCTTCCAGGTAGCCCATCAGCAGCAGGCGGTCGCACAAGGTGTTGGTCTTGCGCGGGATGCCGCCGGTGTAGCCGTAGATGGCGGCGTAGGCGCCGGGCGAAAACGCCGGGTCGCCGTTCCAGCCGACCGTGTGCAGGCGGTGCTCGATGTAGGCTTGCGTCTCGTCGGCGTCCATCGGGCCGAGGTGATAGCTGGCGATGACGCGCTGGCGCAGCTGCAGCATGCTGGCGCTGTGCAAGGTGGTGCGAAACTCCGGCTGGCCGAGCAGGAAGGTTTGCAGCAGCGACTTTTCGTCGGTCTGGAAGTTCGATAGCATGCGCAGTTCCTCGACCGTGCGGGCGGTCAGGTTCTGCGCCTCGTCGACGATCAGGAGGGCGCGCTTGCCTTGCTGGTCGGCGGCGCGCAGGAATTGCTCGAGCCGCGTCAAGAGGTCAGGCTTGCTGGCGTTTTCGTAGGGCAGGCCGAACGCCGACACCACCATCCGCAAGGTGTCGTCCGAATCGAGATTGGTGTTGACGATGTGGGCGGCGATGATCTGCTCTGACGGCAGGTTGTTGAGCAGGTTGCGCACCAGCGTGGTCTTGCCGGCGCCGACTTCGCCGGTGATGACGATGAAGCCCTCGCCCTGCGACAGGCCGTAGTCGAGGTAAGCCATGGCGCGCTTGTGGCCCTTGCTGCCGTAGAAGAAGTGCGGGTCCGGACGCAGCCGGAACGGCTTGGCGCTGAGGCCATAATAGGTTTCGTACATCGCTTGCTCGACTTTCGCTATAACTGATATGAAAGGGACGCGCTGATTGAATTCTCGCGGTACTCGTTGCCGCCCGGGATAGCGGCCGTGCCTCGCTGGTGGCGCACTTCGACAATGCCGCGGATGCTGCGCTGGAACTGCCGCGTCAACGCCAACGACATCAGGCTCTGGTCGCCGGTAAAGCCGGTGGTCAGCGATTCGGTACGGGTCTTGCCGAGCGACGCGTTGACATTGCTGCGCGGCGACAGGCGGTAGGTCGCCGCCAGTGTCGCGCCGACCGTGCGCAGGTCGTCGTTGAGCGAGGGCAGGCTCGGCGGCAGCAGGGCGCTGTCGGCCCGCTGCGGCGACAGCGCGGTGCGCTCGGTGGCATTGAACGACAGGATCGCGCTGCTGCGCGAACCGATCAGGCCGACCGACGCCTGCAGCGTTTTCTGCAGCAGGAAGCGGTTGGTCAGCACATTGGTCGCCTGGCCCTGCACGATCGGCACACCGGTGGCGCGCATGTAGGCCTCGACCGCCAGGCGCCGCTCCACCGGATCGGGGTAGGTGGCGATGAACAGGCGCTCGAGGATGCTGAAGGTGGTGATCGGGGCCGGCAGCAGGAACTGCTCGCGGGCGGTGGTGACGGCGTCGTTGTAGGTGATGTTCCAGGTGGTGTTGCGGCTGCGGTGCAGCGCGCTGAGCGAGTAGCTGTCGCCATAAAAACGCTTGCCGATGCTGGCGTCGATGCTGGTACGCAGCGACGGCGTCCAGATGAAACCGACCGAGCGGCTGCTGCCGGCAGTCTCGCCACCCTCGCCATCGTAATCGTAGCGGTCGTAGCCGCCGGATGCCTTCAGGCTGAATTCGTTGGTCACGCGCAGCCGCAGGTTCAGGGCCGACGTGTCGACGCGCGAGTCGCCCCTGAGCGAGTCGTCGATTTCCTGGCGGCTGGCCTGGAAGCCCCAGCCGACGGTGCGGAAGGTCGGGCCGCTGGCGAGCGTGACCGCGGCGGTGTTGGAGGTGCTGTTGCCGAACGCGGCATTGCTCGTCTGCACCGAGTCGCGCGTGTAGCGCGCTTCCGCGCTGGCCAGGTTGCCAAAACGGCGCCGCAGGTAAGGGCTGGCGCGCCAGGTGCGCACTTCGTCGCGCTTGGCGTCGGAATAACCGTTGCCGGACTGCGGGCCGAACGCGGAGACGCTTCTCTGGCCGATTGTGGCGTTGCCGTCGAAATACAGCAGCTCGTCGATCAGGTTGGCGCGGGCATCGGCCGACAGGTCACGGGAGGAACTGTTGGTGCCGCTGACGCGCTCGCCCGAATAGGCGTACATGTGGACGGCGGCCCGCGCGTGCAGCTTGAGCCGCGGGGTGTTGCTGACGATCGCCACGGAAGGCGACAGCTCGGTGACGAACTGGCCGCGTGCCAACTCGTCCGATGTCAGGCTGACATTGTCGGAATAGGTCGCGCGCAGGTCGACCGCCGGGGTGACCTTGATTTCGGCGCCGGCGTGCGGCGCCCACAGCATGGCCAGCAGCGCTGCCGGCGCCGCCATGGGCAGCGTCGTCGCGCCCATCGCCGGCGCCCGCACCCGCTTAGCCATAGTGATAGTCATACGTTTCTTCGATGCCCGGGAATTCGCGCGTCTTGTTGTAGATGAGGTTGACGTTGGTGCAGCCCTCGAGCTGGCGCAGCGATTCCTTGACCGCATGCTGGGTTGTCGTTTCGGACTCGACAACGAGGACGATCTGGCCCATGTGGGTGGCCAGCACGTGTGCTTCGGAGGTCAGCAGCAGAGGCGGCGAATCGAAAATGACGATCCGGTCCGGATAGCGGTTGGCGATTTCGTAGACGAAGGTGCTCATCGTCTGGCTCGCCAGCAGCTCGGTGGCGCGCGGCGTGCTGGTGCCGGCCGGCAGGATGCTGAGGGTGTCGACGTTGGTGCGCAGCATGACGTCGGCCAGTTCGAGCTTGTCGTCGAGCAGGATGTCCATCAGGCCGCGCTGGGCCGGCAGGCCGAGCGTGCGCAGCACCGACGGGCGGGCCACGTCGGCGTCGATCAGCAGCACCGTGTGGTCCAGTTCCATGGCGATGCTCATGGCCAGATTGATGGCGCAATAGGTCTTGCCTTCGCCCGGCAGCGAGCTGGTGATCATGATCAGGTTGCCCGGCGGCGTGCCTGGCGTGTGCTCGGCGAACGCGCGCTTGATCAGCGGGCGCTTGATGATGCGGAAGTCTTCCACCAGCAGGGTGCGCCCGCCGGCGGCGGTGACCATGCCCATCTCGCGCATCCGGTTCAGGTCGAGTTCGACCTTGCGGGTGCTCTGCTTGCGCGGCGCTGCCGCCGGTTCGGCTGCGGGGGCCGGTGCAATGACCGGCATTTCGACCGGCGCCGGCACCGGCACTGCTGCCGGAACTGCGCGCGCGACCACCGGCGCCGGGGCGGCATGACTGGCCGCGGCGGCTGCGGCGGCGACGATGATCGGCGTGTGCGCCACTGGCGCCGCTATCGGCACGGAGATCTCGACAGGGGAGGCCGGTGCGGCTTCCCTCTTGTGGTCGATCCGACTTGCTGCTTTTTCGATAATACTCACATGTTCTCCCGGGATTCAATCGCGTTACAGCGAAGGCCTGATCAAGATCGCTGCCATTACGCCGCCGTACGCGCCAAACAGCGCAAATACGGAGGCTCCCATCGCGTACAGCCGTCGCCGGCGCTTCACTTTTTGTTCGGTGGTCCAGTTCATGCCGATGGTGCCGAGGATCGGCACGCCGGTCACTTCACGCAGCGCCGCCTGGCTGAGGAAGGTCGGACGGACCTGGCTCATCAACAGGGCGACGACCAGGCCGGCCACCAGCGCGCCGGCAAACACCAGCGAGAACAGGCGTGGACGGTTCGGTCCGGCCGGGCTCAAAGGCACGGTCGGCGGATCGATGACGCGGAACGTCAGCATGTCGGTCGCCGAGCTCAGGTCGCCCGACAGCTTGGCCGATTCACGCCGCTCGACCAGCTTCTGGTAGTTGTCGCGGTTGACGGCGTAGTCGCGGTTGAGCTGGGCCAGCTGCGCTTCGACTTCGGGCGCTTCGTTGCTCTGGCTGCGCATGCGGGCCATGCGGGCCATGCGGGTGTTGTATTCGGCCACGCGGGCGCTGAGCGAAGCGACGCGCGCTTCGGCCACCGACAGCGCCACGTTCATCTGTTGCAGCATCGGGCTGTAGTTGATGCCAGGATCGCTACTGCGCTTGCGCTTCTTGGCTTCTTCCTTCTTCTTCGCGTCGAGCTGGGCCATCAGGCGCTTGGCCGCGACGATGTCGGGATGCGCCTCGGTGTATTGCAGGCGCAGCAGGTCGAGTTGCTTGTTGAGCGCCGAGATGCGGCCGTCGAGTTCCGGATTGTCGCTGGTGTCGCCCGCCTCGGCCGGCGCGGTGACCGGCGCCGGGTCGTCGCCGGCGATCTGGCGCTTGATGGCGTTGCGCGACTGTTCAGCTTCGAGCAGCTCGAGCTTGGCGGCGCTGAGCAGGTCGGCCGTTTCGACCATCTTGCCGCTGTAGTCGCTGCCGGTGCGCGGCAGCATGCCCATGTTGCGGATCTTGAAATCCTTCATCGCGTTTTCGGCGGCGGCGAGCTTTTCTTCGTACGTCTTGATCTGGTCGTCGATGAACTGGACGGCCTTCTCGGAATCCTGTTTTTTTCCGCCAAAGCTGCCTTCGACGAAGATGGTCAGCAGCGACTGCACGATGTCCTTGCCCAGCTTCGGGTTCGGGTTGTTGTAGGTAATCGTGTAGATGTCATCGCGCTCGGTGCCCAGAATCTTGATGTTATTCATCAGCTCGTCGACCTGGCGCTCGTGATCCTTGGCGTTGCTCGACTTGACGTCGAGGTCGACCATGCGCATGACGCGCTCGACGTTGGGCCGGCTGATCAGGGTGCGGCGCATGAACACGACCTGCTGGTCGAGGTTCGGCAACGTCGTCATGCCCGACAGCAGCGGCTTGAGGATGCTCTGGGTATCGACATAGACGCGGGCCGAAGCCTGGTAATCGTTCGGCAACTTGTAGACCACGGCCCAGCCCACGAGCGCGACGATCCAGGAAATGGCCACTGCATACCAGCGATATTTGCCGATCGCCTTGAGGAAGCTTAGTACTACGGCTGTCAATTCTGCCATCTCGTCAATCTCGGGTTAATGCTACTTCTGGGGTTGGGGGCGCCGATGCGCACAGGGAACTCAACATATCATCGCTTGTACTGGGAGCAATTGCAATTGCATAATGGAAAAAGCCCGACCGGCGTGCAATAAATGCTATGTATTGCAACACATTGCTCGGCCGCCATTCTAGCCTGATTGCGATTGGCTATCGAATTTCGCTTGTGCGAAGGCTTCGTCTTCCCGTTGCGCGATCTGGGACCATTGTATTGTTGCTTCGCAAAAAATGCCACAAGTAATGTAATAAACACACGCAATTTGCACAGCGCCACTTAAAAATGCCTTGCGGAATCGTTTTTCTTGCATCGGAGAGCGCGTGGAGCAGTAGTAGAACTGCAAGCAGTGCGAGGCGTGGGAAATCAGACACACTGTTTACCGTTGACAACACAATGAATGCGGCCGGCGCCGCCTCGTCGCGCGTGCGTTCATCACGCCAGGAACGGCAGGGCGATGCCGAATCACGCTATATATATAGTGTCGTCGACATGCACGGCGGAAAATAGGCGGACAGCCGTAACCTGCTGCGGATGACGGCTTGCGATCAAAAGCGTTTCGCCAGGAAAATCTGTTATGGTTGGCGGACACGACAATCATGCCGCAGACACGCAGATTCAAGCGATTTGTCGGGCATCCACCAACCATTCAGTATTCGAAACCATGCACATGTCGCCCCGCGTTCTTGCCCGCCCGTTCGTCCTGCTGGCCGCCTGCGCGCTGGCGCTGCCCGCGTTTGCTGCCGGCGAGCTGGCGCGCACCATCGCCGCCGTCAAACCGTCGGTGGTCGGCGTCGGCACCTTCCTGCAGACGCGCAGTCCGGCCACCGCCTTCAACGGCACCGGCTTTGTGGTCGGCGATGGCCTCTCGGTAATTACCAATTCGCACGTGGTGCCCGAGCTGCTCGACAGCGAGAAGCGGGAAACGCTCGGCGTGGTCATCTCGCGCGGTGGCCAGATCGAGTTCCGCCCGGCCGTGCTGGCCGGGCGCGACCGCGCGCACGACCTGGCGCACCTGCGCATCAGCGGCGCGCCGCTGCCGGCGCTGGCGCTGGGCGACTCCGACGGCGCCGTCGAGGGCCAGGACCTGGCGTTTACCGGTTATCCGCTGGGCATGATCCTCGGCCTGCATCCGGCCACCCACCGCGCGCTGCTGGCGGCGATCACGCCGATCGTGATGCCTTCGCTCAGTTCGCGCGCGCTCAACGTGCGCGCCATCGTCCAGCTGCAGCGCACCCCGTTCGCCATCTTCCAGCTCGACGGCACCGCCTATCCGGGCAACAGCGGCAGTCCGGTGTACGACCCGGCCACCGGCAAGGTTCTGGCGGTGATCAACATGACGTTCGTAAAGGGGCTCAAGGAAAACGCGATCAGCCAGCCGAGCGGCATCGCGTACGCGATCCCGGCCAAATATGTTCGTGACTTATTGCAACAAAAATCGCCGTAAGCAAATATTTGTCATCGGTGGCAGCCTGAATCGCATGCTTGATGGTATAAAATACAGTCGAGCAAAAAATATTCAAATTACAATTATTCGGCGCCACAGCAAGTATATTTTGGCAAACAACACGGACCGCATGCGCATTTTTTCGCCGCCGCGTGTCATCAAGGGGATATCGACGTGACTACACTATCAACAAAATCGTTCAAATGGCTGGCCGTTGCCGCGCTCGCGCTGTCGGCGCTGGCGCTGGGCGGCTGCGCAACCAAGGGCGGCGCCAGCAACGCGGCCAACATGACGCAGGCGGACAACCACGACTACCTGATCGGGCCGGGCGACAATGTCAACATCATCGTCTGGCGCAATCCGGAAGTGTCGATGTCGGTGCCGGTGCGCCCTGACGGCAAGATCACCACCCCGCTGGTGGAAGACTTGCCGGCCAGCGGCAAGACGTCGACCCAGCTGGCGCGCGACATCGAAAAATCGCTGGAGAAATTCATCCAGCAACCGGTGGTCACCGTCATCGTTACCGGCTTCGTCGGCACCTACGGCGAGCAGATCCGCGTCATCGGCCAGGCCGCCAAGCCGCAGGCGCTGCCGTACCGGCGCGACATGTCGCTGATGGACGTGCTGATCGCCGTCGGCGGCGTCACCGAGTTTGCTTCGGGCAACAGCGCAAGCATCATCCGGAATGTCGGCGGCAAGATGGAAAAAATGCCGGTGCGCCTGAATGACCTGATCAAGAAGGGCGATATCTCGGCCAACGTGGCGATGCGCCCGGGCGATGTGCTGGTCATTCCCGAAAGTTTTTTCTAACATTGCCGGATAGCGCCTTGTCGATTTATCTTACAGATTCATCGCTTTACCGGGCGTTACGGGAAAAACGGGCACGGGTCCGTTCCTAAGTCGTTGAATCCATGGTGAAATGTTGCCGGGTGTAACGTCTGGAACGACTTTTGCTTAGTGTTTCTATAGAAATTTCTTCCGTCAGGCATGTGGTTTGACGGCGCCAATATTGAGGAATACAGACGTGTCCAACCAACGACCAACCGATGCCGAGGGCGGCGCAGTGAGCGCCGCAGCCGACCAGCCCGCCGCGATGACGCCTTCGGGCGCCAGCCGCCGCCGTTTCGCCAAGAGTGGCGCCGGCGTGTCGGCCGGCGTGTTGCTGACACTGGCCAGCCAGCCGGCAATGGCGACGGTGTGCACGTCGCCGTCGGGCACGACGTCGGCCGCTTCAAGCCGGAAAACCGGCACGGCGAGTGCCTGTGTTGGACGCTCGCCGGGCTACTGGAAGACCCATCACTATGACTGGAGAAGCGCCGGCACCAACGGCGGCGCGTTGTTCAAGTCGACGTTCTATTGTGGCGGCCGCTGTTCGGCGTTAGCAAAATACAGTTGCTTCGATGTCGTCGACCCCGACAAGGTCACCAATGGCGACGATCCCGACAACGTCGCGATGCATATCATGGCAACGCTGCTCAATGTCCGTTCGGGAAAAATCTCCTTCCTGACGATCAATCAGGTGGTGGCGATCTGGTACGCGTACGCCACCACTGGCACTTACAAGCCGACTGTCGGCGTGACCTGGGATGGCGCGAGGATCGTCACCTACCTGAAAAGCACGATGATCTGACCGTAGCCGAGCAACGCCATCACCGCACTTCGCATCACCCCTTCGCAGCCAGACCTGGCCTGGTGCCTGACACCGGGACAGGCGCTGCGCCATCGCCAGTGGCAGGGCGAATCGGTACTCTACAACGACCTGTCCGGCGACACCCACCTGCTGAGCGAGGCCGGCCTTTTCCTGTTGCTCGCATTGCAGGCCGGGCCGCTGACCGAGCGCGCCTTGCTGGCCGGCGTGCGCGCCGAATTCGACGCCGATGATGGCGAGGTCGGCGACGCCATGGTGGCCGAGTTGCTCGACGAGCTGCAGGCGCTGGTGCTGATCGAGCCGGCCGCATGAGCACCGTCTCGAGCCTGTCGCGCGCCGAACTTGGCGAGCGCCTCGGCGCCGGCGGCATCCGGTTGCGCACCGGCGCGTTTGTCACGTCGATCAGCAGCCCGATCGCCAGCGTGGCCGACGGCATCAGCCTGATGTACGCCGACTATTCGCTGGCCGACGCCGCCGACTTCGCCGACTTCCACATCAGCCTGTCGCCGACCGGCGGCCTGCGCCGCTGGTTCAGGCGCCAGGTGTTGTTCGATGCGGACGGCACCTCGCCGTTCTTGCCGCTGCCGATCGCGCAGGCCTACCCGCTGTTCGAGTGGTCGATGAACGCGTGCGTATCGAGCCGCGCCAACGCCAACCTGATCATCCACGCCGCGGTCGTCGAAAAGGACGGCCTGGCCGCGATCCTGCCGGCGCCGTCCGGCTCGGGCAAGAGTACGCTGTGCGCCGCACTGGTGACGCGCGGCTGGCGCCTGCTCTCCGACGAGCTGGCGCTGGTGCAGCTTGGCAGCGGCCAACTGCAGGCGCTGCCGCGCCCGATCAGCCTGAAGAATGCATCGATCGACATCATGCGCAGCTATGCCCCTGGCGCGGTGTTTTCGCGCGCGGTACGCGACACGATCAAGGGCGCCATCGCGCACATGAAGCCGCCGGCGGCGAGCGTCGCGCGCGCCCTCGAGAGCGCACGGCCGGCGTGGATCATCTTCCCGCAGTATCAGGCAGGCGCGGCCGCGAGCCTGGCGCCGGTGGCGCCGGCGCGCGCCTTCATGGACCTGGCCGGCAACTCGTTTAACTACAGCCTGCTCGGACCCGATGGCTTTGCGGCCATGGCCGGCCTGATCGAGTCCTGCGCTCACTACCAGTTTACCTACAGCTCACTCGACGAGGCGGTCGAGGTGTTTGCGCGTCTGCGGCCGATCCCGTGATGGCCCTGCCGCTGGCCGTGCAGGCCTTTCGCCAACCGCAGCGGATGTCAGCTTTCAGCCTGACCGAATGGGAAATGCTGCTGCGCCAGGCGGCCAGCGCCAACCTGACGGCGGCGCTGTACTACCTGGCCGAACAGCACGGCCAGCTCGAGGCGATGCCGGCGCGCGTGCGCGAACACCTTGCGTGGGCGCATGTGCAAGGCGAGCGCCATCGGCAAGGAGTGCGCTTCGAAGTGCGCCAGATCCGCCGCGCACTGGCCGAGCTCGACGTGCCGCTGATCCTGCTCAAGGGCGCCGCCTACACGATGGCCGGCCTGCCGCCGGCGCCGGGGCGGCTGTTTTCCGACATCGATATCCTGGTGCCGAAAGGGCGGCTGGCCGAAGTGGAAGCGGCGCTGATGCTGCACGGCTGGGCCGCCAATCACCACGACGAATACGACCAGCGCTACTACCGCGAATGGATGCATGAATTGCCGCCGATGGAGCACGTCATGCGGCAGAGCCTGATCGACGTGCACCATGCGATCTTGCCGGAAACATCAAAGGCACGGCCCGATCCGGCGGCGCTGCGCGCGGCCTCGCAGGCCATCGCCGGCGACGACGGCCTGCGCGTGTTCGCGCCGGCCGACATGGTGCTGCACAGCGCCGTGCACCTGTTCTACGATGGCGAGTTCGATCATGGCATGCGCGACCTGATCGACATTC
Organism: Massilia eurypsychrophila; assembly: GCF_002760655.1. Classification (GTDB taxonomy): domain Bacteria; phylum Pseudomonadota; class Gammaproteobacteria; order Burkholderiales; family Burkholderiaceae_D; genus JAFCUW01. Next base: position 504,103 of record NZ_PDOC01000001.1, read on the forward strand.
ACCGGCTGCTGCAGCAATTTGGCCAGGAACCCGGTTTCTGGGCCGAACTGCCACGGCGCGCTGCGCAGCTGCAACTGGAGCGGCCGCTGTTTTACGCGCTGCGCTACGCCGAGCGCCTGCTCGGCGCGGCCGTGCCGGCCGACGTGCTGGCGGCGGGGCGCCCGCCGGCGCCGCTGCTGGCGCTGATGGATGCGCTGTTCGGCCGCGCGCTGCTGCCGGCGCATCCGAGCTGCGCCGACCGCTACACCGGCATCGCCCTGCGCCTGCTGTACATCCGCGCCAATTGGCTGCGCATGCCGCCGCTGCTGCTGGCGCGCCACCTGTTCCACAAAGCGTTCATCTCCCCCAAAGCAAGCTGAAATCGCGGCGGGCGCTGGCGCGGCCGACCGGCCCTCGCTTGCCCGCGGCATTGCGTAAACGAAAAAAACTGCCTGGCTTTCACCAGGCAGTTTTTAAGCAAGCTTGCTGCGATTACTTTTTGTTTTTGCGGCTGCGAGCAGTTGCTACGCCAGCCAGTGCCAGGCCGAACAGTGCCAGCGACGCTGGCTCTGGAACTTCGGTGATGGCGTTGCTGAAAGTGGTCGCGCCGCTTTCGTCGGTGATGGCGAATGCGGTGCCATCGGTGGCCAGGCCGCCGGTGTTGTTGTTAAACGAGTTGAACGTCAGCGTGTAGAACGGGTCTGGCTTGACGAAGAACGCCGAGCCTGCAGCGGTCAGCGCGATGTTGGTGTTGACGTTCTGGTAAGCGCCACCCAGTGTGTTCAGACCAGCAACGCCGTAGGCGAAGTTGCCCGATGCCAGCAGGACCTGGGTGCCGACGCCGGTGACGGTCGGATCAGCTGCGAGCGTCGCTTCGGTGAAGAGAGCAGCGCCGTCAGCAATAGCGTCAGCGAACAGGTTCAGGTTGATCGAGGTCACGCTGCACTCGACGCCGACGGACAGGGCGCTGGCGCACGAGAACGTCTGGGTGAAGGTAGCGTACAGGTTGTAGCCCTGGACAGTGCCGAATGGGGTGATCAGATCTACACCGAGGTAGCTGTCGTTGATGTTGCTGCTGGCCAGTGCAAATCCGCTGTACTGGATGTAGCCAGTGCCGGTGTAGTTAAAGCCAGGACCGGCTTGGGTCAGCAGGCGAACGGTCGAGTTACCGACGATTTTGTCAGCGTCGAATTGAGCGGCTGGGGTCGGTGCTACAGGCGTACCATTGACGCTGACCAGACCGTTGCTGGTTGGATCGACGGTGAAGACCATGCCGGCGTTAGCGTTGGCAGCGGCGAAAACGCCGACAGCCAGTACTGCTTTGACGATGGTGCGCAGGCGAGGGGTAAATTTGATCATGGTAACTCTCCAATTAATTCGAATGATGTTCTAAATGTTTTTATTGCTGCTCAACACTATGGCGGTTAAACTTGTTTCGCCTGATGTTTAGCGCTGCTGTTTTGTCTGACTACGATCAACATAAAGCAATCATCGTGCCACCATATGCGGGATGTATACGAATCAAGGACTTACGATCACAGCCTCGTGTTTTTGATCGGTTAGAAAATCGTACTGTAAGAAATCTCGACACCACTACTCAATTATATTTTCCGGGTGGCATCTATCCGCGCCGCCGCTCTCCGATCTGCGCAGCATCGAATAATAGGAATCACAATGCCTAGTCCACAACTGGTTCAATCGGTCATCCGAGAGTTGTTCACTTCCGAGCGCAGCCCACGCCGTACCGAGCCCGATCTGGTGATGGACGATCCGGCCAATGTCGCCGCGTATGTCGAGGCGGGCCGCGAGCACGCGGTGATGGCGCCGGTCTACTTGTTTCATGCCGCTAATATCTGCGAAGTGATCCGGCCCGGCGACACCGTCGTCGACCTGGCCTGCGGACCGGCCAACCAGCTGGCGATGGTGGCGCGGCTCAATCCGCTAACAACCTTTATCGGCGTCGACCTGTCGCCGCCGATGCTGGCGCAGGCGCAGGAGCTGATCACGCGCCAGGGCCTGACCAACGTGACGTTTCGCCACGGCGACATCACCGACCTGTCGATGTTCGCCGACGGCTCGATCGATGCGGTGGTGTCGACGATGGCGCTGCACCACCTGCCCGACAGCGATTGCCTGGCGCGCACGTATGCGGAAGTGGCGCGCATCCTGAAGTCCGGCGGCGGCATTTACATGGTCGACTTCGGTCACCTGAAGGCGCAGCGCAGCATCGACTATTTCGGCAACCAGTACGCCGACCGCCAGCCGGCGTTGTTTACCGAGGACTACATCAATTCGCTGCACGCGGCGTTCTATCCGGACCAGTTCCGCGCGGCGGCGGCGCCGCTGCTGCAGCGCGCCAAGCTGTATGCGACGATTGCGCTGCCGTTCATGGTGGCGCTGAAAAGCCCGGCGCGGCGCGGCGACGATCCGGCGCTGCGCACGACACTGGCGGAGATGAAGAAGAATTTGCCGCAGTGGCATCATGCCGACATCGCCGACCTGATCCGTCACTTCGGCATGAACGGCATGCGCTGCGCGCTGTTGCCGTAAGACGAAAGAAGCGCTGCGGCTAGCGCTGCAGCAGTTCTTCCAGCGGGCGCCGCTCCGAGCGCGCGCGCGCGACGGGGCCGGCGCCGAGCCGGCCCATGTAGACTGGAAACGCATTGCCGTTGAAGATCAGCTTGGCCGTCTGCTCCTGCAGGCGGGCGGCGCGGCCATGCAGGTTTTTTGCATGCGTGAAATGGCGCTCTTCGCGCACATACTTCGAAAAAATCAGCGGCGTCATTTCCGGCTGCATCACCAACCCGAGCTCGGTCAGCGTCAGCCAGTAGCGCTGCACGGCGCGGCCGGCGGCGACGTAATCGTCGATCGTCTGCGGCTGACGCCTGGCCTTGATGACGAAGTGGGCGGCGCAGGCGATACCCGGCACGAAATCCATTTGCAGGCGCGGCGCCCAGGTGCCCATCAACGTGTTCATCATCGACAGCCGGCCCCAGCTGACCATTGCCCACTTCATCAGCTTCAGGGTGGCGGCATCGACGCCGAGGGCCTGGTCGGGCACGCGGTCGTCGCTGCGCTCGACACCCCAGTGGATGATGCGGCGGTGCACTTCGTATGCTTCGGGCATCGTCAGGCGCAGCTTGGCGTTGTTGAACATTATCCGCGCGGTGCGGAACTTGACGCGCAGTCCTTCCAGCCACTGCACTTCGTAGTCGTCGCCGACGGCGTGCTCGAGGGCGAGCTTTTCGGCTGCCGTCAGGGCCCGCGTTTTCATCGGCCGGCGCTGCACGCTGCGCACCGCGATCGACCCGAGCAAGGGACTTGGCGTGACGGCGGCGTCGGCCACCAGCTCGACGTCGAACAGGTAGCGGTGTTCGGCGCCGCTGTCGCGCCGCGTGATGTCGGCGCGCAGGCCGTGCGCGCTGGCGGCAATGGCGATCGTCTCGAGCAGGGCGCCGAGCGAAATCTGGCTCGGATGGCCGTCGAGGTCGTAGACGCAGTCCTCACGTGTGTCGAAGCCGTGCACGACGAAGCGGGCGCTGTCGATCAGCTCGAAGCGCCAGCACTGGGTGTTGTCGCCCGAAGGCGCCCAGCGCGCCAGTTCGAGGATCTGACGGATCACGGACGGTTCGCTCATTTTGCCGCCGCCATGCGGGCGAACTGGCGCTTGCCGATCGCAATGGCGATGCGGTGCAGCCAGTTGTTGTTGCCCCACGGGCGCCAGGTGCGCGCCAGCCGGTTGCGGTAGGCGTCGAACTGCAGCCCGTGCGGCGCGGCATGCACGTCGCCGCGGCCGAGCAGGATCTTCAGCGCTTCGGTGGCGGCGATGCCGGCGCACAGCTGGCAGGCCATGAAGGTCGACGGCCCGCGCCGTTCGGCGAAATTGACCGCCGACGGCTCGACCAGGTAAGGGCGATGCAGGCCGGCCGGCGCCAGGCCGACGACGAAGCGGATCGCCTTGTCTTCCTCGGGCAAGCTGCCCCAGCGGAAGTATTCTTCGAACGTCATCTTGCCGGGCATGAAGTTGAGCAATGCGGCGCCCATGCCCAGCGGCGCCACCGTGGTGGCCGGAATGCCGCGCTCGGCGCACAGGGCGAAGGTTTTCTGGCGGATGTCGAAGGCAAAGAAATCGAGGCCGTCGATGTACAGGTCGACGCCGTCGAGGAAGGCGGGCAGGTTGCCCGCATCGATGCCCTTGTCGAAAATCTTGATGTCGAGTTCGGGATTGACGTCGCGCGCCATGCGCGCCATCACCGCCGCCTTCGGCTGGCCCAGGGTCGAGACGTTGGCGCCGACCTGGCGGTTGAAGTTGACGTAGTCGAAGCTGTCGAAATCGGCGATGTGAAAGCTGCCGATCCCCAGCCGCACCAAGGTCATCAGGTGAACGCCGCCGACGCCGCCGCCGCCGGCGATCGCCACCCGCTTGCCGCGCAGGCTGGCCTGCTCGGCCTTGGTGACCCAGCCGATGTTGCGCGCGAACGCTTCCTCATAAGGAAAGGACGACTCCGCGGCGGTTGCGGCGGAACTTGGCTGGAGAGATGATTTCATTCTGGGCTAGGGAGACGGTGCCGAACGGCGGTGCGGCGAAGGCGGCTGCCTGCGCAGCTCAAGCGGCGTGTTGCTCGTGGTCGACGCGCAGCAGGCGGTTGAGAATACCGGCTTCCTCGCGTGGCGAAAAGAAATAGGGGTAGAACGAGCGTTCGGCCGTGTCGCTGCCGAAGGTGCCGCCATGCTTGCCGATCTGTTCGGTGACGTATTCGAGATTAACGCGCAGCAGAAAGGCCGGCGCGTTGACGCGCGGATTGTTGCGCATTTCCGCTTCGCGCTGAAAGCCGAGCATGTGCTCGTAGAAGCGGCGGTGGCGCGGATTGACCTCGATGAGGATGTCGGTGCAATTGTGGATGTCGCGCGCATAGATGACGGCCAGGTGGAACAGGTTGGCCAGCGCGGTCTTCGACTTGACCTGGGTGTCGAACGCAAACTTGGTAAATTCACACAGTTTCGCGCCGCGCATGCGATGCGCGTCCATCTCGGGCTTGAACACCTGGTCGGCCATCAGTCCGATCGGTGAATCGATGCCGATCGTCAGCGTGCCAATGACTTCGCCATTGTCGGTCGCTGTCAACGTGATCCGGTTTGGATCGTCGTTGAACTGGTGGGTTCCGGCATAGCCGCGCCAAGCGTACATCTTGCTGATGAGCAGGCTGGCGGAATTCCGGCCTTCCGCAGTGTCGGTCAGCCGGATACCGTAATTATCTTGATTCACGATAATATCCTCGTATTCGGTGGACGCTATAGTAGCCTGTTCCGTCATAACTTGCGCGGGTGAATCGGACTCAAGCGAATCCTGGGTTAACTCGAGAGCAACCTCTGCAGCCATGGTATTCACGGGATCCTCACCATTTCTCATTGCGTTCGTGCAGCGAAGTAGCGTGTGCCGGTGACCGTCGCTGCAACGGTCACCGGCATTGTATTCGATTACATTTGCTTACCAAAAAGATGCTTTAAAGTACCTTCAGCAAGGCCTTAGCTTCTTCCATTTGGGCGAAGGGCTTATTGTCCGAGAGCAACTTGTTCAATTCTAGCTTGGCATTGGCCTTATCGCCAGACTTATTCAGTGCAACCGCCAGGTGGTAGCGGAACTCGGTGGCCGCCGGCGCCAGCGCGACGGCGCGCTTGAGGATCGGCAGCGCACGCGCGGTGTTGCCCTGCTCGACGAGCATCCAGCCGAGCGTATCCATCACGGCCGGGCTCTCGGGTGCGGCGGCCAGCGCCTTTTCGGCCGTCGGCAAAGCGCGCGCGTCGCCCAGTTGCTGGTAGGTCCAGGCCAGGTTGTTCAGCGCCACCGGGCTGCCTGGCGCGATCTTCAGCACCGCCTCGAACTGGGTTGCGGCCTGCTTGTACTGCTTGCTCGCGAGCGACATTTCAGCGACGTAGGCGGCGATGATGACATCGTTCGGATTGGCCGCCTGCCATTGCTGCAGGCGCGGCATCGGATCCTTGCCGGTCGCCTTCATCACCTCGGAGATCTTGACCAGCATCTGCGGCGTCTTGGCATTGGCAAACGCCTTTTCCATCGCCGCCAGCGCCAGCGCCGGCTTCTTCAAGCCGAGCTGCAGCTCGCCTTCCATCATGAACCCGGCGGCCGACTTCGGATCGAGCCGCTGCACTTCGCGCACGATGGCCATCGCCTCGTTCGAATTGCCTTTCCGCATTGCCAGCTCGGCCAGCGCGACGCGCGCCGGCAGGTAGGACGGATCGGCCGCGCTGGCGCGCTTCAGGTCCTGCACCGCGGCCGGCTCGTTTTTCATCATCATGTGCACCGACGCCAGGCGCATGTGGACGGCGGGCGCCTTCGGCGTCAGGCCGGCCAGCTTGCTGTACGTCTCGAGCGCGCCGGCCTGGTCCTTGTTGACCAGCTGCATCTGGCCCATCATGTCGAGCACGGCGGGATTGGTCGGATTGGCCGTTTGCAGCTTGCTCATCAGGCTGAGCGCTTTTTGCTCCTGCTTGTTGCGCGCGTAGTGCTCGGCCAGCTTGATGGCCGGATCGACCGCCTCCGGCTTTTCGGCGGCGGCTTTTTCCAGCCAGCTGCCAGCCTGGGCCGGCTGGTTGCGCACGGCGGCAACCTCGGCCAGCGCCATCATGGCCGGCACGTTTTTCTTGTCTTTCTCGAGGACCGCTTCGAAGCGCTTCTGGGCCGCCTCGGGCTTGCGGTCCTGCATGTCGAGGCGCGCCAGGTTGGCCACCGCCGGGAAAAACGTCGGCTGCAGCGCAACGGCTTTTTCGAAGCTGGCGCGGGCGCCGGCCATGTCGCCCTTGGCGACCGACACGCCGCCTTTCAGGTTGTGCACCTGTGGATCTTGCGGATGGGCTTTTTCGAGCGCCAGTGCGGCGGCCATCGCCTTGTCGTAGTGCTTCAGCGCCATTTCGGTCTGCACCAGCGTGACGCCGGCGCGCGTCGATTTCGGGTCGAGCGAGGCGGCCGCTTCGAGTTCGGTGACGGCGCCGGCCTGGTTGCCCTGGGCCAGTTTCGACAGGCCGAGCGAAGTGCGCAGGTCGGCCGATTTCGGCTCCAGCGCGCTGGCTTTTTCGAAGAATTCAGCGGCCTTGCCGTAGTCCTTGTTCTGCATGTGCGACTGGCCGGCCAGCGCCATCAGTTGCGGGTCGAGCGAGGCTTCCTTCGTCAGCGGCGCCAGCAGCGCGAGGGCATCGGCCGGCTGCGCGCCCTTGAGCATCGCATGGGCCAGCAGCTTGCGCGCCGCCGCGTCTTGCGGGAACGCTTCGAGGTATTTCTTCAGGTGGGCTTCGGCTTGCTGGGTGGCGCCGGTGCGCAGTTCCAGCTGGCCGGCCAGCAACAGGCTCGGCATGTGATCGGGCGCCACGCCGAGCACTTTCGTCACCCCGTCCAGCGCCGGCTGCAGTTTTTCCCGGCGGGCATCGAGCAGCGCCTGCACATACGTGATCATCAGGTTACCAGGCGCATACTTGCGCGCCGTCTTCAGGTCTGCCTCGGCGACGTCGTACTTGCCGTCGCCGATTTCGATGTATGCTTTTTCGATGTAGGCGCTGCGGTGCGTCGGGCGCAGCTTGATCGCCTGCTCGTAGCCCTTGCGCGCTTCGGCCGGCTTGCCGTGCTTGCGCAGCAGCATTGCGTTGACCATCCACACTTCCGGATTGGTCGGGTCCTTGACCAGGCTTTCGGCCGAATAGCGGTCGGCGCCGGCGATATCGTTCTGCGTCAGCGCATACATCGTCATGCCGATCAGCGCGCCGCCGGCGTCGCCTTGCAGCGCCAGCGCCTGGTCGTACGCCGCTTTTGCCTTGGGCGCATCACGCAGCGCCAGGTAGGCGTTGCCGCGCATGGTCGACAGCTGCGCCGACCTGGCGGCCGCCGCCTCCGGGATTTCATCGAGCACCTTCTGGAACTGGTTGGTGGCGATCAGACTCTTGCCCAGCAGCGGCATGGTGCGCTCGGCCGGGATGCCCAGGCTGCTCGCCTTGCGCACTTCCTTTTCGGCCGAGACGGCGTCGCCGCTGTCGCTGTACAGGGTGGCGAGCAGCATGCGCGCTTCGCCGTCTTCAGGACTCTTGGCGACGGCATTCTTCAGCTGGATCAGGGCGGCCTTGGTATCGCCCTTTTGCTGGTATTGCTTGGCATCGGCCAACAAGGTTTCGGTCGTTTCGGTACGGCTGCAGGCGCTGATGGCTACGCTCAGGAGCAAGGTGAGGAGGAGTGCGGCGTTTTTCGATCGCGTCTGGACGGCCATGTAATTTCCCTTTTTCGGGTCGCAGCGGCAAAACGCCGGCAACCAATTCGATAATATTTAGTCACCTAGTAGCTAATAATACCCCAAAGAACGCACTTGTTGTCCAGGGTAACGAATTGGTGTTGCAAATCTGGCTTGGCGGCCGCACGGCAGCGGCCAAGCGTGGTGGTTTGGCACTGTTTTGACGGCGTCACCCGACTATTCAGGCTTGCGCAGGCGCGCCAGCAAGGCCTCGACGCCGTCGCCGACCGGCAAGCCGTGGCGGCGCAGCAATTGCAGGTGCAGCACCAGGTTTTCCAGCACCAGCTTGGCCGACACCGCGAGCAGGGTCAGCAGGCGGTCCTCGGTGCTGAAGTTTTCCATCGCCGCGGCCATCTCGCACAGGTGCGACGCCACCAGCTCGCGCAGTTCGTCCTCGGCAAAGGGCAGGTCGGCAAAATCGATCGGGTCTTCCTGTTCCACTTCGTGCATCAGCGCAGCTAACTGCTCGGGCTTGATCGGCATGGCACTCTCCGCGGGTTTGCTCGCTTCCATTTTAGGCCAGCAGGGCCGGCGGAATCGGCTAAAATCGTCGTCACTGGCTTATTCGTCATTATTGTCATAGGCGGCACCGCGATGGCGCGACTGTACTTTACCCGGCAACTGGCGCGCTTCACGGCGCTGCCGCAGGTCGACAGCACGGCCGGCGACCTGCGCGGCGCGCTCGAGACCGCCTTCGCCGTCAATCCGGCGCTGCGTGGCTACGTGCTCGACGACCAGGGCCACCTGCGCGAGAACGTCGTCATCTTCATCGATGCGCGCCGCTGCAGCGAGCGGGTGGCGCTGAGCGACGTCCTGCAACCCGACAGCAAGGTCTACGTGCTGCAAGCACTTTCCGGAGGTTAAATGAGCGATCGCGCATACCTGTCGACCCGCAAGGGCTTGTTCGAGCTGGACCGCATCGATGGCCGCTGGCAGGTCGGCGCCAGTCACCTTCTCGGCGAGCCGGTGTCGCTGACCCTGGCCGACGGGCGCGACGGCACCTTGTATGCGGCGCTGAACCTGGGCCACTTCGGCGTCAAGCTGCACCGGCGCGACGCCGGCAGCCAAGAGTGGCGCGAGATTGCCGCGCCGGCCTATCCGCCCAAGCCGGACGGCAGCGTCGACACGGTGGACTGGACCAACCGGCTGATCTGGTCGCTGGAAGCGGGCGGCGCCGACCAGCCCGGCGTGCTGTGGGCCGGCACCCTGCCGGGCGGGCTGTTCCGCTCGGGCGACCGCGGCGACAGCTGGGAACTGGTGCGTTCGCTGTGGGACGTGCCGCAGCGCGCCGAATGGTTCGGCGGCGGCTACGACGTGCCCGGCATCCACAGCATCTGCGTCGATCCGCGCGACAGCGACCGCGTGCTGGTGGCGGTGTCGTGCGGCGGCGTGTGGCAAAGTGGCGATGGCGGCGCCAGCTGGACCATCAGCGCGACCGGCATGCGCGCCGACTACATGCCGCCCGAGCTCAACGAGAACGAGGCCGTGCAGGATCCGCACCGGGTGGTGCGCTGCGCCGGCAGCCCGGACGTGCTGTGGTGCCAGCACCACAACGGCATGTGGCGTTCAAGCAACGGCGGGCGCCAGTGGGACGAGATCAAGGCGGCGCCGTCGAGCTTCGGCTTTGCCGTCGCGGCCCATCCGACCGATCCGCTTACCGCCTGGTTCGTGCCGGCCGAGGCCGACCAGCGCCGCATTCCGGTCGGCGCCGCGCTGGCCGTGAGCCGCACCACCGACGGCGGCGCCAGCTTCACGCAACTGCGCAGCGGCCTGCCGCAGCAGCACTGCTACGACCTGGTGTACCGGCACGGGCTGGCGGTCGACGCCGACGGCCGCACCTTGCTGATGGGCTCGACGACGGGCGGCGTCTGGATCTCCGCCGACGCCGGCGAGCACTGGGACACCTTGTCGACGACGATGCCGCCGGTGTACGCGGTGTGCTTCGCGCCGTGATGCCCTGAATTTCCTCCCGCCCCATTGCACCGCTTCTGTGCAAGCGCCAGGTCAAGCGCGCGCCTGCCGCGCCGCTTCAGCAAGCGCCGCACGTATCCGGCCTAGCGCTGCGTTGACGCGCGCCAGCGCTTCGCGGTTGTCGAACTGGGCGTGCGCGCCGGCTCTGTCGATGAGGCATGGCGGCGCAACTGCTTGCCGCTCTTTTCCAGCCTTACATGTTGCGGCGGTACTGGCCGCCCACCTCGAACAGCGCGGTGGTGATCTGGCCGAGCGAGCAGACGCGCACCGCGTCCATCAGCTTGTCGAACACGTTGGCGTTGTCGATCGCCGCCTGCTGCAGCGCCGCCAGCGCCTGCGGCGCTTCGGCCGCGTGCAGCTGGTGGAACTGCTCTAGGCGGCTCAGCTGCGACTGCTTCTCCTCGTCGGTGGAGCGCGCCAGTTCGATCTTCTGCGGCACGTCGGTGGCCTTCGGATTGCGGAAGGTGTTCACGCCGATGATCGGCAAGGTGCCGTCGTGCTTCTGGTGCTCGTACAGCATCGACTCTTCCTGGATCTTGCCGCGCTGGTAGCCGGTCTCCATCGCGCCCAGCACGCCGCCGCGTTCGGCGATGCGCTCGAACTCCTGCAGCACCGCTTCCTCGACCAGGTCGGTCATCTCGTCGATGATGAACGAACCCTGGTTCGGGTTCTCGTTCTTGGCCAGGCCCCACTCGCGGTTGATGATCAGCTGGATCGCCAGTGCGCGGCGCACCGATTCGTCCGTCGGCGTCGTGATCGCCTCGTCGTAGGCGTTGGTGTGCAGGCTGTTGCAGTTGTCGTAGATGGCGATCAGGGCCTGCAAGGTGGTGCGGATGTCGTTGAAGTCGATCTCCTGCGCGTGCAGCGAGCGGCCCGATGTCTGCACGTGGTACTTGAGCTTCTGGCTGCGGTCGTTGGCGCCGTACTTGTCGCGCATCGCCACCGCCCACAGGCGGCGCGCCACGCGCCCCAGCACCGTGTACTCGGGATCCATGCCGTTACTGAAGAAGAACGACAGGTTCGGCGCGAAGTCGTCGATGTGCATGCCGCGCGCCAGATACGCTTCGACAAACGTGAAGCCGTTCGACAGCGTGAACGCCAGCTGCGAGATCGGGTTCGCGCCGGCTTCGGCGATGTGGTAGCCGGAGATCGACACCGAGTAGAAGTTGCGCACCTGGTGGTGCACGAAGTACTCCTGGATGTCGCCCATGACCTTGAGCGAAAACTCGGTCGAGAAGATGCAGGTGTTCTGGCCCTGGTCTTCCTTCAGGATGTCGGCCTGCACGGTGCCGCGCACGTTGGCCAGCACCCATTCGCGGATCTTGGCCGCTTCGTCATCGGTCGGCAGGCGCTTGTTCTCGGCGACGAACTTGTCGATCTGCTGGTCGATCGCGGTGTTCATGAACATCGCAAGGATGGTCGGCGCCGGGCCGTTGATCGTCATCGATACCGACGTCGATGGGCTGCACAGGTTGAAGCCGTCGTACAGCACCTTCATGTCGTCGAGCGTGGCGATCGACACGCCGGAGTTGCCGACCTTGCCGTAAATGTCGGGGCGCAGCGCCGGATCGGCGCCGTACAGGGTGACCGAATCGAATGCGGTCGACAATCGCTTGGCGTCCATGCCGGTCGAGACGAGCTTGAAGCGGCGGTTGGTGCGGAAAGCGTCGCCTTCGCCGGCGAACATGCGGGTCGGGTCTTCGTTCTCGCGCTTGAAGGCGAAGACGCCGGCGGTGAACGGGAACGAGCCGGGCACGTTTTCGAGCATCAGGAATTTGAGCACTTCGCCGTGGTCTTCGTACTTCGGCAGCGCCACCTTGCGGATCACTGTGCCCGACAGCGTGTGCTGCACCAGCTGCGTGCGGATTTCCTTGTCGCGGATCTTGACGACGTAGTCGTCGCCGGCATATGCGGCCTGCATGTCGGGCCACATCGCCAGCAGCTTCTTGGCGCCGGCGTCCATCGCGCTATCGCGCTCGGTGATCAGGTCGTCGAAGTCGGTGGCCTTGTTGGCCGCGGCCAGCATGCGCTTGGCGCTGATGAGCTGCTGGCGTTCGCGCGCCAGCGTGACCTGCTTGCGGGTGTTCTTGTGGTAACCGCGCACGGTGTCGGCGATTTCGGCCAGGTAGCGCGCGCGCGCTGGCGGCACGATGACGTGCTTGCCGCTCGAGTGCTTCGCGTCGACGACCGGCAGCTTGCCCGGCTGGAGGGCCAGGCCGAGTTCGGCCAGTTTCGGCAGCAGGCCCTGGTACAGCGCGGTGACGCCGTCGTCGTTGAAGCGCGACGCCTGGGTGCCGAAGACGGGCATCTGGTCGGGCGGCACGCTCCACATTTCGCGGTTGCGCTGGTACTGCTTGGCGACGTCGCGCAGCGCGTCCTGCGCGCCCTTGCGGTCGAACTTGTTGATGGCGATGAAGTCGGCGAAATCGAGCATGTCGATTTTTTCCAGCTGCGAGGCGGCGCCAAATTCCGGCGTCATGACGTACATCGACAGGTCGACGTGCGGCACGATGGCGGCGTCGCCCTGGCCGATGCCGGACGTCTCGACGATGACGAGGTCGAAGCCGGCCACCTTGCAGGCGGCGATGACGTCGGGCAGCGCGTGCGAGATTTCGGAGCCGGCTTCACGCGTGGCGAGCGAGCGCATGAACACGCGCGGCTGGCCGCTCCAGGGATTGATCGCGTTCATGCGGATGCGGTCGCCCAGCAGCGCGCCGCCGGACTTGCGGCGCGACGGATCGATCGAGATGATGGCGATGTTGAGGGCGTCGCCCTGGTCGAGGCGGATGCGGCGCACCAGTTCGTCCGTCAGCGACGACTTGCCGGCGCCGCCGGTGCCGGTGATGCCGAGGGTCGGCACCGCGCGCGCGGCGGCCGCTTGCGTCAGCTGTTCGCGCAGCGCGGGCGCGGCCTTGCCGTTTTCGAGCGCCGTGATCAGCTGGGCGAGCGGGCGGTGGCGTTGTGCCATCTCGCCGGTTTGCAGCGGCTCGAGCGAGGTCGGCGAATAGTCGGTCAGGTCGATGTCGCACTGCTGGATCATCGACTGGATCATGCCCACGAGGCCCATGCGCTGGCCGTCCTGCGGGCTGAAGATCTTGGTCACGCCATAGGCGTGCAGTTCGTCGATTTCTTCGGCGACGATGACGCCGCCGCCGCCGCCGAACACCTTGATGTGGGCGCCGCCGCGTTCGCGCAGCAAGTCGATCATGTACTTGAAGTATTCGACGTGGCCGCCCTGGTAGCTGGAGATGGCGATGCCCTGCACGTCTTCGGCCAGCGCCGCCGTCACCACTTCGTCGACCGAGCGGTTGTGGCCGAGGTGGACCACTTCGACGCCGTTCGACTGCAGGATGCGGCGCATGATGTTGATCGAGGCGTCGTGGCCGTCGAACAGCGAGGCGGCGGTGACGAAGCGGACCTTGTTGGCCAGCTTGGGTGCTTCAGGAGGGGTCAGTTTGGCGGCGGCGGTGTTGTCGTTCATATTGATCCTTGGTGATCTTGTACGGTATATGACGTTTACGTTAACGTCAAGTAGGGTCTGAGCCCCGGTGTGTTGACGTCAGCACAACCGGGGTCAGACCCTTTGGAAGCAGAAATCGGGTCTGGCCCCTAGGCAACTTTCTGCTGCGTACTGACGGACAGCAAGCGCGCTTTTTCTGCGCGGAACTTTGTTACCGCCGCTTCCTTGACGTGGCCAAAGCCGCGCACCTGCTCCGGCAGATTCGCCAGGTCGACCGCCGTGGCCAGGTTGTCGGCATTCAGGCCGGCCAGCAAACCTTCGACCATCTCGCGGTACTCGATAATCAGCGCACGTTCCATCTTACGCTCTTCGCTGTAGCCGAAGATGTCAAATGCGCCGCCGCGCACGCCCTTGAATTTGGCCAGCAGCTTGAACGCGCTCCACGTCCATGAGCCGAATTCGGCCTTGACCAGGTGGCCCTTGCCGTCCTTTTTCGCGAACAGCGGCGGCGCCAGGTTGAATTTCAACGAGAAGTCGCCTTCGAACTGCGACTTGAGTTGCTCGACGAAGCGCCCGTCCGTGTACAGGCGCGCGACTTCGTATTCGTCCTTGTAGGCCATCAGCTTGAAGTAGTACTTCGCCACCGCGGTCGACAGTTTGGTGCCCAGGCCCTGCGCCGCTTCGGCGCTGCGCACCCGCGCCACCAGGTCCGTATAGCGCGCGGCGTAGGCGGCGTCCTGGTAAGCGGTGAGGAATTCGACGCGCTTGTTGATGACGTTGTCGAGGCTTTGCGGCATCTGCACGACGATGGCCTGGGTCGGGGTGGCGATGCGGGTCACGCGCGCCAGGTCGACGGCGGCGCGGCGGCCCCACAGAAAGCTCTTCTTGTTCGACGCGGCGGCCACGCCATTGAGTTCGATCGCGCGCAGCAGTGCCGCTTCGCCCAGCGGGATGCGGCCCTTCTGCCAGGCATAGCCGAGCATGAACAGGTTGGCGGCGATCGAGTCGCCCATCAGCGCAGTGGCAAGCTTGGTGGCGTCGATGAAGTCGGCGCCGGCGCCGGCCGATTCGCCGATCAGCGCGCGCACTTCTTCGACCGGATACTGCCAGTCGGCGTTCTGCGCGAAGGTGCCGGGCGGCTGCTCGTGCAGGTTGATGACGGCCATGGTGCGGCCCACGCGCATCTTCGAGATGGCGTCCTGGGCGCCGGCGGTGAGCATGTCGCAGCCGAGCACCAGGTCCGCTTCGCCTGTGGCGATGCGCTGCGCGTGCAGGTCGGAAGGCAAGCGCGCGACCTTGACGTGCGAGGTGACCGAGCCGTTTTTCTGCGACATGCCGGTCATGTCGAGCACCGACGCGCCTTTGCCTTCGAGGTGCGCGGCCATGCCCATCAGCGCGCCGACGGTGATCACGCCGGTGCCGCCGATGCCGTTGATGAGGATGTTGTACGGCGCGTCGAGCGCCGGCAGCACCGGTTCCGGCAGCGGGCCGAAGCCGTCGTCGGCGTTGTCCTTGGTGACGCCGGTCTTCGATTTTTTCAGCGCGCCGCCTTCGACCGTGACAAAACTCGGGCAGAAGCCCTTCACGCACGAGTAGTCCTTGTTGCAGGACGACTGGTCGATGGTGCGCTTGCGGCCAAACTCGGTTTCCTTCGGCAGGATCGAGGTGCAGTTGGACTGGATGCCGCAGTCGCCGCAGCCTTCGCAGACCGCTTCGTTGATGACCATGCGCTTGGCCGGGTCGGGGAACTCGCCCTTTTTCCGGCGGCGCCGTTTTTCGGCCGCGCAGGTCTGGTCGTAGATCAGCACCGACACGCCTTCGATCTCGCGCAGTTCGCGCTGCACCGCATCCATGTCCTTGCGGTCGTGCAGCGTGACGATGGCCGGCAGGTTCGACCTGTCGGTGTAGCGCGACAGGTCTTCGGTGACCAGCGCGATGCGCTTGACGCCTTCGGCGGCCATCTGCTGGGCGATCATCGGCACCGAGGTCTGGCCGTCGACCGGCTGGCCGCCGGTCATGGCGACGGCGTCGTTGTAGAGGATCTTGTAGGTCATGTTGACCTGCGCGGCGACGGTGGCGCGGATCGCCAGGTAGCCGGAGTGGAAGTAGGTGCCGTCGCCCAGATTCTGGAACACGTGCGGCACCTTCGAGAACGCGGCCTGGCCGATCCACGGCGCGCCTTCGCCGCCCATGTGGGTGGTCAGCTTGTTCATCTCCGGGTAGATCGAGGTGGCCATCACGTGGCAGCCGATGCCGGCCAGCGCGAACGAGCCGTCCGGCACCTTGGTCGAGGTATTGTGCGGGCAGCCGGAGCAGTAGAAGGCGGGGCGGAACGGCGTGTTGATGGCCTTTTGCAGCACGGCGTCCTTGGCGTCGAGGAAGGCCAGGCGGGCGCGGATCAGGTCACAGGTTTTCTCGTCGGTGATCAGGCGCGACACGCGCGAGGCGATCACGCGCGCCACCTGCGAGACCGAGAAGTCGGCCTTTGAGGTCAGCAGCCATTCGCCGCGCGGCGCCACCCATTCGCCCTTGTCGTCGAACTTGCCGACGATGTGGGGACGGACATCGTCGCGCCAGTTGTAGAGCTGCTCCTTGAGCTGGTACTCGACCATCTGGCGCTTTTCTTCGACCACCAGGATCTCCTCGAGGCCCTGGGCGAATTCGCGCACGCTGTCGGGTTCGAGCGGCCATGGCATCGCCACCTTGAACAGGCGCAGGCCGACTTCGGCGGCCATCGGCTCGTCGATGCCGAGCGCCTCGAGCGCTTCGAGCACGTCGAGGTAGGACTTGCCGGAGGCGATGATGCCGAGCCTGGCGTTGGGGCTGTCGATGGTGGTGTGATTGAGCTTGTTTTCACGCGCATACGCCAGCGCCGCGTAGATCTTGTAGTCCTGCATCAGCGCTTCCTGGTTGCGCGCCTGCTGGCCCAGCGGGACCGACGACAGCCGTGCGTTCAGGCCGCCTTCGGGCATGACGAAGTCAAGCGGGATCTTCACTTGCACGCGGTGCGGGTCGGCGTCGACCGACGCGCTCGACTCGACCGTGTCGGCGAGCGCCTTGAAGGCGACGGTGCAGCCGGAAAAGCGCGACATGGCCCAGCCATGCACGCCGAGGTCGAGATACTCCTGAACGTTGCAGGGATACAACAGCGGCACCATGCAGGCGGAGAAAATGTGGTCGGACTGGTGCGGCAGGGTCGACGAATAGGCGCCGTGGTCGTCGCCGGCCACCAGCAGCACGCCGCCGTGCCTGGCGGTGCCGGCGTGGTTCATGTGCTTGAAGACGTCGCCGCAGCGGTCCACGCCCGGTCCCTTGCCGTACCACATGGCGAACACGCCATCGTATTTGGCCGGTCCGATCAGGTCGACGGTCTGGGTGCCCCAGACGGCGGTGGCGGCCAGGTCTTCGTTGACGCCGGGAATAAACTTGACGTGATGCGCCTCGAGGTGGCCCTTGGCCTTCCACAGCGTTTCGTCGAGGCCGCCCAGCGGCGAGCCGCGGTAGCCGGAGATGAAGCCGGCGGTGTCGAGGCCGGCGGCGAGGTCGCGCTCGCGCTGGATCATCGGCAGGCGCACCAGCGCCTGGATCCCTGACAGGAAAATGTTGCCGGACTTGGCGGTGTATTTGTCGTCGAGGGTGACGGTGGTGAGACGCGTTGAGACGTCCTGCGCGCGGGCAGGATTGGCCGCCGTGGTATCTGGCATGGGGTGCAGCTCCAAAAGGGTGTTTCAGAATGTCGCCCACGAATCGATGACGCCGGGTAGGCGCCTGGATGGCGGGCCAGGGGGCCGCGGTTGGCGGCAGCCGGTCATTTTACCCCGGCCGCGCCCGGTCGCGGACCGCGATGCCGACTGGCTAATCAAAAATTAAACTTGCGCTTTGGTACAGTGCAATGCTTTTAGGAAATATCTTCTATATACTTGTGGTACCGCGGAATCGGCGGATCTTTACCAAACAATGATAGCGGGACAAGAAAATGTTGAAGAAAATCGACGCCTCGCAACTAAAGGTCGGAATGTTCATCCACGATCTCAGCTGCGACTGGATGACCCACCCGTTCGCGCGCAACCGGTTTCTGCTGACGACGGACGACGAAATTGGCAAGATCCGCAGTGCCGGCATCCATGACGTCGTCATCGACAACACGCGCGGACTGGACGTGCGCGATGCGCCGACGCTGGCCGAGGCCGAGGCATGCATCGAGGCCGAGCTGACGGTGCTCGCCGCCAAGCCGGTGATCGTCACGCGCGTCTCGCTTGGCGAGGAGTTGCAGCGCGCCGAGATGATCCGCCACCAGGCGACCGGGCTGGTGCGCACGGTGATGCAGGACGCGCGGCTGGGCAAGGCGGTCGAGCTGGACCAGGTCGCGCCGGTGGTGCAGGACATTACTGCGTCGATCCTGCGCAATCCCGGAGCACTGATGAGTTTGTTGCGCATCAAGACCGCCGACGACTACACGTTCTTGCATTCGGTCAGCGTGTGCACGCTGCTGGTGGCGTTCTGCCGCTCGCGCGGGATGGATGCCGCCATCATCTATGAGGCCGGACTCGGCGGGCTGCTGCACGATACCGGCAAGGCGCTGGTGCCGGACAAGATCCTCAACAAGCCAGGGCCGCTGACGCCGGAGGAGTTTGCCATCATCAAGAAGCACCCGCGCGACGGCTACGACCTGTTGGTCAAGACGCCCGGGATTGGACCGATTCCGCTCGACATCACTTTGCACCATCACGAGCGGCACGACGGCAGCGGCTATCCGGACAAGCAGGGCGGCGCGGCGATCAGCGAGCTGGCGCAGATGGCGGCGATCGTCGACGTGTATGACGCCATTACCGCCGACCGCTGCTATCACAAGGGGCTTTCGGCGGCCGAGGCGCTGCGCAAGATCTACGAGTGGAGCAAGTTCCACTTCAATCGAGGGTACGTGCAGGAATTCATGCGCTGCGTCGGCATTTATCCGGTCGGCACCATGGTGATGCTCGAGTCGGGCCGGCTTGGCGTGGTGATTGAGCCGCACGAGACGAATCTGCTGGCGCCGAAGGTCAACGTGTTTTTCAACAGCAAGAGCAAGGTCTATATCAAGCCGGAGACGGTCGACCTGTCGCGCGCGCTCGGCTTTGGCGGTGGCGACAAGATCGTCGGCCACGCGGCGCCGGCCAAGTGGAACGTCGACCCGAAGAAATTTCTCCAAATCGCCTGAGATCCTGCGCCCCCGCCGGGCGGTGCTGCACTTGCGGCAACACCGCCCGCGCGCCCTCCTCGTTGCACCCTGCATTTTTCCCGCCAAAAATTCCCACCTCAGCAGTTTCGCTGCGTCATTAAAAAATGCCGTGTGGAAAAGTTGCGCATAGTCAAGTTGCCGTGTTGAATCAACCTCTATAGTTACTTCAATGGCGCGGCACTTGAAAGACAGCAGTCAGGTCAGACAGGTGAAGGTCGCAGTCGGACGCTTGTCACACGCCAGGGTTTGCACTTTTATCCACTTCACAGGAGTTAGCCATGAGCAAGATCATCTCGACAGTACGCGCTTTTGTTGCCGATGAAGACGGAGTAACGGCGCTGGAGTACGGCATGCTGGCAGCTGCGATCGCTGCCGTCATTGCTGCTACCGTCATGGCGATTGGTCCGGTCATCAAGGACGCCTTTGGCGACGTCTTGGTGGCCATGGGCGGTACTTTACCTACGTAACCTGCCCAGCTTCCCCGATGGGGCCCCGTCGGGGAAGCTTTTTCTCCCTTCAAAGCGAGTCGTCCATGACTTTGCAAAATTCCCTCGAATTGTCCCTGGTCGTTCTGCTGCTCGTGGCCTGTGGCTACGACCTGGCGCAACGCCGCATTCCGAACCGGCTGCTCGCGTGCGGGCTGCTGTGTACCGTCGGCCTGCACCTTGCCGCCGGCGCGCCGCTCGCGCTGCTGACCACGGTGCTGGCCGGCATGTGCATCGGCCTGTTGATGTTTCTCCCCCTTTATATAGTGCGTGCGATGGCCGCCGGCGACGTCAAGCTGATGGCCACCGTCGGCGCCTTTTGCGGCCCGATGCTGACATTTCACATCGGCCTGGCCACCTATTGCTGCGGCGGCCTGCTGGCGTTCGCCATCGTGCTGTGGCGCGGCAAGACGCGCGTCGCCGCAGTCAACGTCGGCGCGCTGCTGCGCCCGCTGCTGCTGCGCATGACCGGGATGCCGCTGGTGGCCGAGCCGATGCCCTCGCCTAGCGTCGGCGGCATGCCGTATGCATTGGCGATCGCCCTCGGCGCCTTCCTGATGCTGGGACTGCGCCACCTGTGAGGCGACGAAAAATTTCCCCGGAGGATGAGCTTGCTAACCGTCAATAGGCGCTCGGCAACGCTCGATAAAATGAATCTTAATCCAGCGAAACAGTCTGGCCCCGTGGGAGATACGCCATGTTCGAAACCGAAACGATGACTGCGCTGGTGGCCCCGTGCGGAGCCGCAGGCGTCGCGCCGGGCCCCGGCGAGATCGTCGCCCGCCTGCCGCCGCAACCGAAGACCGTCAGCGACACCGGCCTCGAGCTGAGCTTGCTGGTCGAACTGGCCGCCAAGACGATGTATGCGGTCGGCAAGATGCACTTGCCGGTGCTGATGGGCAAGATGCGCCTGTCGTTCAGCGTGCTGCGCGAAGTGCTCGGCTTCATGGTCGCCGAACAGATCGTCGAGGTGGCCTTGCGCGGCGACTCCGACCTCGACGTGCATTACCAGCTGACCGCCACCGGCAAGCTGCGCGCGGCCGAATACCTGGCGCGCTGCCGCTATGTCGGCGCCGCCCCGGTGACCTTGCACGCCTACCGCGAGCTGGTGCTGCGCCAGTCGCAGCGGCAGGCGCGCGTGAACCGCGTCGGCGCCGCCGAACTGGCCGCCGCCTTCTGCGACGACGGCCTCGACGCGTCGGTGCGCGAACTGATCGGCGCGGCGCTGCAGTCGGGCCGCTCGCTGATGCTGCACGGCCCGTCCGGCAGCGGCAAGAGCACGCTGGCGCGCAAGCTCGGGCAGCTGCAGTGCGGCCTGGTGGCCACGCCGTACGCGATCCTGGTCGACCACGATATCGTGCAGTTTCACGACCCGCTGCTGCATCCGGCGCCGCTGCAGCTGCGCCAGGCCGAAGACCGGCGCAGCAGCGACAGCCGCTGGGCACTGTGCCAGCGGCCGGTAGTGCAGGTCGGCGCCGACCTGAGCGCCGAGATGCTCGACCTGCGCCACGACAAGGCCGGCGGCGTCTATCACGCGCCGCCGCACTTCCTGGCCAACAACGGCATGCTGGTAGTGGACGATCTGGGCCGCCAACGCATTGCCGCCGCTCAGCTGCTCAATCGCTGGAGCGGGCCGCTCGACAGCGGCACCGACCAGCTGACCATCGAAGGCGGCCACAAGATCAGCGTGCCGTTCGACGTCACGCTGGTGCTGGTGACGCACCGCGCCCCGCACGACCTGCTCGACGAATCGGCGATGCGGCGGGTCGGCTACAAGATTCATATCGGCGCCCTCAGTGAAGCGGGCTACCGCGGCCTGTTCCGGGGCCAGTGCCTGCTGAGCGGACTCGAGTGCGACGAAGGCGTGCTGGCGCACCTGATCGACGTGCTCCACGGCGGCGGCGGCCCGCCGCTGCTGGCGAGTTACCCGCGCGAACTGATCGAGCGCATCGCCGATTTCGCCAGCTTTGCCGGCGCCGCGCCGCGCCTGACGATCGGCGCGCTCGAGCAAGCCTGGACCAGCCTGTTGGCCGGGGAGGGCGGCGCCAGCGCCGCCCGCAGCAGCGCCCACCCGGTTCCCTATTTCGTCGCCGCCGGCGACCCACTGAGCGAGACAATCTGATGAAAAATAAGCGCGCACTGGCGATGATGGCGGTCGCGGTCCTGTTAGGGACCGTGGCTGTGGTGCTGGCCTCCTTCTGGCTGTTGCGCCAGTCGGCCGGCAATATGGGGCGCATCGTGGTGGCCACGGCCGATGCCAACCGCGGGCAGCGCCTGACGCCCGAAATGCTCGGCTTTGCCGAGTGGCCGAAGAAGGACATTCCGGCCGACGCCTTCACCGACCCGGCCCGGCTGCACGACCGCGTGCTGAAAGGCAATCTGCTGAAGAACGAGCCGATCAGCGAATCGAAGCTGGCGCCGGCCGGCACGCTGGGCGGTTTGTCGGCGTTGATCAGCGAGGGCAAGCGCGCCATCACGGTGCGGGTCAACGACGTCATCGGCGTGGCCGGCTTCGCACTGCCGGGCAACTACGTCGACGTCATCGTGCACACCGAACGCGAGCCCGGACAAAACACCATGCCCGGCGCCGCCCAGCACATCTCGAAGATCGTGCTTGAGCGCATCCTGGTGCTGGCGGTGGCGCAGGAAGTGAGCCGCGACGAAACCAAACCGAAGGTGGTCAACGCCGTCACGCTCGAGGTCTCGCCCGAGCAGGCCGAACACCTCGACCTGGCGCGCGGCGTCGGCACCTTGTCGCTGGCCTTGCGCAACCAGGTCGATCCATCGCTGCCGTCGACGATCGGCGCGACCAAGCGCACCTTGCTCAATGAACAGCAAGCGGCCGTGGCCAAGGTGCTGCCTGCGGTCGCCAGGCCAGCGCCGAAGCCGGCCGTTGTGCTGGCGGCACCGGTCAAGCGTCAATGCGTGAGTGTGCTCAACGGCTTGCAGTCGTCGCAAGAGTGCTTCTGATGTTTCACTTTCCACTTTGCGGGAGCAGCGAGATGAACCTACTCATCAAGAATGGCCAACCAGGGCGCGCCGCGCGTCTTGCCGTGTTCGGCGTGCTGGCCGTGGCCCAGGGGCTGGCCGGCGCCGCGCAGCCGAAGGCAAATCCGGCCGAGCGCGCCGACAGCGGCCCGCACTGCGTCGGCCAGGCCGCGCGGCCGGCCAGCATGACACTGCAGATGGGCAAATCTACGCTGATGCGCCTGCCAGAACAGGTGCGTCACCGCAGCGTCGGCAATCCGGCCGTGGCGCAGGCGATGCTCGTCGCGCCCGATACCTTGTACCTGGTCGGCGTCGACGTCGGCAGCACCAACATGATCATCCAGGGCCGCAGCGGCAGCTGCAGCATCGTCGACCTGGTGGTGACGATGGATACGGCGCCGTTGCGCGCGGCGCTGGCAGCGGCCATGCCGGACGAGCGCAACATCAGCGTGAGCACCGCCGGCGACACCATCGTGCTGAGCGGCGTAGTGGCCGACGCGCCGGCGGTGGCGCGGGCGATGGAACTGGCCGCCGCGTTCGTGCGCAGGCCGCTGCGCTCGCTGGCAAAGAATGTCGAGGGCAGCGGCGCCCAGGCGGCTCCCGAGGCACCCGGCGCCGGCAACGTTGCCGGCGTTCGCGTGGTCAACTTGCTGTCGGTGAGCGCGCCGCAGCAGGTGATGCTGGAAGTGAAGATCGCCGAAGTGTCGAAGAGCCTGCTCGAACGGCTCGACGTCGGCCTGACGTGGCGCTTCTCGTCGGGTAGCTGGGCGGCGACATTGTTGTCGAACTTCCTCGCCGGTAACGCCAACAGCGTGTCGCCGGCCAACGGTGTGCTCGACCTGCGCAAGTCGAACGGCAACCGCATCGGCGCCGATGCCGAGCGCAAGGACGGGCTGGTGCGCATGCTGGCCGAGCCGACCGTGATGGCGCTCAGCGGCCAGGAAGGCAGCTTTCTCGCCGGCGGTCGCATCTTCATCCCGGTCGCCCAGGACAACAACAAGGTCACGCTGGAAGAACGTGAATTCGGTGTCGGCCTGCGCTTCACCCCGACCGTACTGGCCGGCGGGCGCATCAACCTGAAGGTGGCGCCGGAAGTGTCCGAGGTCTCGCGCGAGGGCATCGGCATCACCGCCGGCGGCGGCCTGGCGGTGCTGCCGCTGATCACCACCCGGCGCGCCAGCACCACGGTGCAGCTGTACGACGGCCAGAGCTTCGCCATTGGCGGCCTGATCAAGAACAACACGGTCACCGGCATGAACGGCCCGCCCGGCATGTCGGAGGTGCCGATTCTCGGCGCGCTGTTCCGCAGCACTGATTACCAGCAGGACAAGACGGAAATGGTGTTTGTCGTGACGGCGCACCTGGTCAAGCCGTTGGCGCCGAACTATGCGCTGCCGACCGACGTGGTGACGCCGCCGACCCGCACCCAGCTGATGCTCGGTGGCCGCCTCGAGGGCGACGCGCCGGCGGCGATCCAGCGCCAGACGCCGGCGCCGGCAGTGCCGCCCCAGCCGCCAATGGCGCAAGGCGAGGCCTCGGCCGCCGCCGCACGCGGTTTCGAACTCAAATAAGGGAGTGACCATGGCAACGCGACATACCAAGGCAATCTTCAGCGCCGTGCTGGCGCTGGCGGCGACGCTGTCCGGCTGCGCCCACAACAGCTATCGCAGCGACAGCGGCAACGGCCTGTCCGGCGACGCGGTTCGCCTCACGCTCGCCGCGCAGGTCATCAATCCGGCGGCGGCGCTGAATCCGAATCCTGCAGCCGGGGTGGACGGCAACAACGCACGCGCCGCCATCCAGCGCTATGAAGCGCCGCCGGAGAAGAACAACGGCGCCGTGTCGACTATCCCCCTGATGACCAAATGAAACGGCGCGGCGCCGCACGATCGGGTATGGCTGCGCACCCGCTTCACTGACGCCGCGGCGTGTCGCCACCACCCCGATCGGCACGCCGGGCGACAGCGAGGTGTTGGCGCCTGCACCTGCACCTGGAATGGTACCGTCCATCGACAAGGATAGTTTATGAAAGCCTTACTTATCACCCGCGACGGCGACTTGCAGGCGGAACTCGCCGCGCAGGGGGCGGCGCGGGTACCGCCGCTGAGCCTTGGCGCGTGCCGCAGCAGCATCCAGGATGCGCTCGACCGGCCGCTGCCGGACCAGCCGGCGCTGGTGATTATCGACGCGAGCGAGCTCGACGATAACGATGCCGCCCACCTCGAGCGGCTGGCCAAGCATTACCCCGGCGCCAGCCTGATGCTGCTGACCCGGGCGCACCACCAGGAACTGCTGATTCGCGCCATGCGCGCCGGCGTGCGCGAAGTGCTGCAGCTGCCGCTGGTGCACCGCGCCTTGCACGAAGCGATCGACCGCGTCGCCGCCGCCGCCGGCGTGACCAACATGCGCGACGGCAAAATCCTCGCGTTTATCGCCTGCAAGGGCGGCAGCGGGGCGACCTTTCTGTCGACCAATTTTGGCTATGCGCTGGCCGCGCTGGCCGACAAGAAAGTGTTGCTGATCGACCTGCACGGCCAGTTCGGCGACGCCACGCTGTACGTGTCGGACCAGAAGGCGGCGATGACCTTGTCGGACGTGTGCCGCCACATCGCCCGCCTCGACGCCGCCTTCCTCGAGTCGTCGCTGGTGCACGTGTCGCCCGGCTTCGGCATTCTCGCCGCCGCCGACGACCCGAGCCAGGCCGTCGAACTCAAGCCCGAACACATGGACGCAATCTTGCGCGTGGCGCGCCAGCACTATGACTACATCGTGCTCGATGTCGGCCGCCAGATCGACGCCATTTCACTGCGCGCGCTCGACAACGCCGACGTCATCTACCCGATCTTGCAGCTGGGCCTGCCGGACATCCGCGATGGCCGCCGCCTGCTCGACATCTTCCGCTCGCTCGGCTACCCGATCGAGCATACCCGGCTGATTGTCAATCGCTACGAAAAGGGCGGCAAGCTGCGCCTGCAGGACTTGCAAAGCGCGCTCGGCGCCGAGGTGGTGCACACCATCCCGAACGACTACATTGCCGTTACCGATTCGGTCAACCAGGGCGTGCCGGTGCTGCGCCTGTCGCGCGCGGCGCCCGTCTCGCGCAGCCTGGCCGACCTGGTCGAACTGGTGACGGCGCGCCGCGTCGTGGAAAACAAGGGCCTGTTCGACCGCCTGTTCGGCCGCGCCGACGCCGACCAATAACCGAGGAGACCGTTGATGACTTTACGCGAGCGTTTGAATGGGTCCGACGACCTGCGCACGGCCGCTCCGGCCGCACCGGGGGCAGCCACCCAGGCCTACCAGGAACTGCGCAAGAATGTGCACCAGCTGATCCTCGACCGGATCGACCTGGAGCGCCTCAAGCGCCTCACCACCGAGCAGTTCAAGCACGAACTGGCGCTGCTGATCCAGCGCATCATCGAAGACGAGCGGATCGTCCTGAACCAGACCGAGCGGCACAACCTGGTGCTCGACATCCAGCACGAGATGCTCGGCTTCGGCCCGCTCGAACCGCTGTTGGCCGACCCATCGGTGTCCGACATCCTGGTCAACACCCATTCCAGCGTGTACGTCGAGCGGCACGGCAAGCTCGAGCTGACCGACACCAGCTTTCACGACGCCGCCCACCTGATGAAGATCATCGAGAAGATCGTCTCGCGGGTCGGGCGCCGGGTCGACGAGTCGAGCCCGATGGTCGATGCGCGCCTGCCCGACGGCTCGCGCGTCAACGCCATCATCCCGCCGCTGGCGGTGGACGGGCCGATCCTGTCGATCCGCCGCTTTTCGGCCTCGCCGCTGACGGTCGACAACCTGCTCGCCTACAAGAGCATGACGCCGCCGATGGTGCAGGTGCTGCAGGCGCTGGGCCACGCCAAGATCAACATCCTGATCTCCGGCGGCACCGGCAGCGGCAAGACGACCTTGCTGAACCTGCTGTCGGGCTTCATCCCGCCCAACGAGCGCATCATCACCATCGAGGACGCGGCCGAGCTGCAAATGCGCCAGCCGCACGTGGTCAGGCTCGAGACGCGCCCGCCGAACATCGAAGGCAGGGGCGAGGTGTCGCAGCGCGCACTGGTGCGCAACGCCTTGCGCATGCGCCCCGACCGCATCATTCTTGGCGAGGTGCGCGGCGCCGAGGCGCTCGACATGCTGCAGGCAATGAACACCGGTCACGAAGGCTCGCTGGCGACGATCCACTCGAACACCCCGCGCGACGCGCTGGCGCGGCTCGAGAACATGGTCGGCATGGCCGGCGTCAACCTGACCCCGCGCGCCACCCGCCAGCAGATTTGCTCGGCGGTGACGGTGGTGCTGCAGGTCACGCGGCTGACCGACGGCGCGCGCAAGCTCGTCAGCATGCAGGAGATCACCGGCATGGAGGGCGACATCATCGCCATGCAGGAGATCTTCCGCTTCGACCAGACCGGTGTGGCGGCCGACGGCAAGGTACTCGGCCATTTCATCGCCACCGGCGTGCGGCCGCGCTTCGCCGAGCGGGTGCGCCTGTTCGGCGCGCCGGTACCCGATTCGGCGTTCGATCCGAGCCGCATCTACGAATAGCGCCAGGAGACGACATGGATGCATTGTTCTACGGCTTTGCGGTACTGACGTTCGCCGCGGTCATCCTGATCATCGAGGGCGCCTACCTGTGGTGGACCGGCGCCCACGGCAGCGCGGCGCGGCGCATCTCGCGGCGCCTGCGCCTGATGTCGGGCGGCATGGAAGACAGCGGCGAGCGCGTATCGATTCTCAAGCAGCGCCGTTACGCCAGGTCGGAGTGGCTCGACCGTCGCCTGCACCGCCTGCGCGCCGCGCACACGATCGACCGCCTGCTGCTGCAGTCCGGGCTGAAGTGGTCGGTCGAGCGGTTCCTCGGCGCCACCGGCCTGGCGCTGGTGGTGGCGCTCGCGCTCGGCGTGCTGCAGCCGATGCCCGGCGCGGTGCAACTGCTGCTTACCTTGCTGCTGGTATCGATGCCGGTGATGTTCCTGCGCCGCGCCCGTACCGCGCGCCTGCGCCGCATCGAACGCCAGCTGCCCGAGGCCGCCGACTTCCTCGCCCGCGCGATGCGCGCCGGCCATTCCTTCAACAACGTGATGCAGATGGTCGGCAACGAATTGCCGGAGCCGCTCAGCGGCGAATTCCGTACCGCGCACCAGGAAATCAACTACGGCGTGCCGATGAACGAGGCGCTGCACAACCTGGCCGAACGGGTGCCGCTGACCGACCTGCGCTATCTGGTGATCGCCGTGGTGATCCAGCGCGAGTCGGGCGGCAACCTGGCGGAAATTCTCGGCAACATCAGCCACATCATTCGCGAGCGCCTGAAGCTCGCCGGCAAGGTGCGGGTACTGTCGGCCGAGGGCCGGCTGTCGGCCTGGATTCTTGCCTCGCTGCCGTTCGTCATGATGGGCGTGATGATGCTGGTCAACCGCGGCTATGTCAGCACGCTGTGGACCCACCCGCTTGGCATCCGCATGCTGTGGGTCGGCACCGTCATGATCATCCTGGGCGGTCTGTGGACCCGCCGTATCGTCCGCATCCGCGTCTGAGGAGCCTGGCACCATGACCACTTCGCACATCATCTTCCTGCTGATCCTGTTCGGCGTCGTCGTCGGTCTCGTCATGCTGGCGCTGGCCATTTTTTCGCCCAACTACATGCGCGAGCGCCTGGCCAGTTTCGACCAGCCGAGCGAACCGAGCGAGCCGAGCGCGCTAGAGAGCAATGGCTGGGTCGAGAAGGTGGTCAAGGCGGCGCAGCCGTTCAGCCGGCTGTCGTTGCCGGAAGAAGGCTGGGAGCAGTCGGCGCTGCGCACCCGCTTCATGAATGCCGGCTGGCGCACCTCGGGCGCGGCGACGCTGTACTTCGCCGCCAAGACCGTGCTGGCGCTGATCGTGCCGTCGATCGCCGCCGCCGTGATGGTGTGGGTGGCGCCGAAATGGGCGGCGCACCAGTTCATGCTGCCGCTGCCGCTGCTGCTGGCGGTGGCGTTGGGCTACTACCTGCCCAACGTGGTGCTGCGCCGTATCGCCGCGCGCCGCCAGCGCGAGATTTTCGAGACGATCCCGGACGCGCTCGACCTGCTGACCGTCTGCGTCGAGGCCGGCCTGAGCCTGGAGCGCGGACTGATCAAGGTCGCCGGCGAGATCCACATCAAGAGCATGGTGCTGGCGCAGGAACTGCAACTGGTGCTGATGGAAATGCGCGCCGGCTTCACCAAGGAAAAGGCGCTGCGCAACTTCGCGCTGCGCAGCGGCGTCGAGGATGTCGACACGCTCGTCGCCATGCTGATCCAGTCGGAGCGCTTCGGCACCAGCATGGGCCTGTCGCTGCGGGTGCATTCGGACACGCTGCGCTCGAAGCGCCAGCTGGTGGCCGAGGAAGCGGCGGC
The DNA here is from genome assembly GCF_002760655.1 of Massilia eurypsychrophila. Lineage (GTDB taxonomy): Bacteria > Pseudomonadota > Gammaproteobacteria > Burkholderiales > Burkholderiaceae_D > JAFCUW01. The sequence goes on from NZ_PDOC01000001.1 coordinate 532,890, forward strand.
GAAGATCGCGCTCAAGCTGCTGTTCCCGCTGATCTTCTTCATTTTTCCGACATTGCTGATCGTTCTGGTCGGGCCGGCCGGCATCCAGGTTGCCGCCGCGCTGACCGCCATGAACGGCAACTGAACCCATCGAAGGAGCCACCATGCACCCCAGCTTGAAGCATCTTTCCGCAGCGTGCGCCGGCACGCTCCTGGTGGCGTGCGTTCAGGTCGCCCGACCCGATCAGCGACCAATCTGGCCGTCGGCGCAGCCGGCGTTCGCCCAGGCTGACCAGGCCTACCTGGCCGGACGCAACGCGCAACGCGCACCTGGCCCAGCGCCCGGACGACGCGCTGGCCGCCTACCGCCAGGCGCTGCTGGTGGACCCGGCCCACGTCAACGCTCAGAACGGCCTGGCGACGCTGTACGCCGAGCAGGGCCAGTATGCACGCGCCATTCCGCTGTGGCAGGCGCTGACCGCGGCGACGCCGGCCAACACCGCCACCGCCTATCTGTTCAGCAATCTCGGCTATGCGCACTTGCTCAATGGCGACCATGACGCCGCCGTTGTCGCGCTGGAAAAAGCGTGCCTGCTCGATCCGCTCAGCCACCGCGCCTGGCGCCATCTCGGCACTGCGCTGCAAAAGCTCGGCCAGCACGAGCGCGCCCAACAGATGCTGCAGCAAGCCGCCGCCCTTGAAACGCACGACTTCAAGGCCGACTACGCGGCGGCGCAGCGCAGCGGCGTGGCGGCGATCGACAGCGCGGTGGCCGTCGCACCACCGGCCGACAGCTTTCCGGTCAATGAGATACACCAGACCGAGAGCGGCATTTTCGAGCTGCGCCGCCGTGGCGCCGACGTCCAGCCGGCCGATGCCATCGCCGCCACGCCGCTCGCTGTCGCACCGGCCGACAGCGATCCGGCGCCAATCGCGGCCGCCCCGCGCGGCGTGCTGGCCACCGGTCGCCAGCCGGAGGCGCCGCCGGTGCGCGCGCCAGGCGGCACCACGCTGGAGATTCGCAACGGCAATGGCGTGACCGGCATGGCGCGCAAGCTGGCCAGGAAGCTGGGCGACATCGGCATGCGCGTGACGCGGCTGTCGAATCACAAGGGGTTCAATGTCGAGCAGACGCGCATCGAGTACCAGCCCGGTTCGCGCGCCGCTGCCGTGCGGCTGGCCGAGCGTTTCGAGCACGCCGCGCTGGTCGAAGTCGCGCCCGGCGTGGCGGTTGACGTGCGGGTCGTGCTTGGGCGCGATTTGATGCGCAGCAAGCTCGAAGCGCGCCGGCTGATCCGCGCCGCGCTGGCGCGCTCGGCGTCGCGCACGGCGTTCTGAGCGCGAGGCGGCCTATACGGTTGGCCGACATCAAGTCGGCCCGGCAGAGTCGCGCGACAATGGGGGCGAGTTAACCTGACCCAGGAGTCCCGCCATGCGTATCGCACACTTTCTGAAAGCCCTCTTCGCCAGCCTGCTGATCCTGTCGATGGTCGCCTGCGCGCCCACCGCCACGCGCGAAGGCACCGGCGAGTACATCGATGACACGGTGATCACCACCAAGGTCAAGGCGGCGCTCGCGGCCGATCCCACCGTCAAGGCCACCGAAGTCAATGTCGAGACGTTCAGGGGCACCGTCCAGTTAAGCGGCTTCGTCTCGTCGCAAGAGGCGGTCCGCAAGGCGCTCGAACTTACGCGCGCGGTTGCCGGCGTGCGCGGGGTGAAAAATAACATGGTCGTCAAATAACGACATAAAAAAAGCCGCCTCGTTTCCGGGGCGGCTGCTTGCCTTGTGCGGCGAATTTGTTCCCCGCGAACTTACTCCCAGCTAACGCTGCCCAGTCCGCTGGCGCTCGACTTGCGGCTGCTGGGCTTGCCATATACGGTAGCCGAGCCAAGGCCGTTGAGTACCAGGTCGGCGCTGCTCCTGGCGTATACCGTTGCGCTGCCGAGTCCGCTCATTTTGAGCTCGACCGTGTCGGCGCGCAGGTCGCGCGCTTCCAGGCTGCCGATGCCGCCAAGCTTTGCGCGCAGCAGCTTGCTCTGGCCGGCAACTTCGATGCGTCCTGCGCCGCGCAGGCTCAGCTCGACGCGCTCGCTGTCGGTGGTGCCGAGCGCCATGTTGCCAACGCCGCCCAGCGTGGCGTTGATGCTGCGGTAGCGGCTGGCCAGCGTGACGGTGCCGGCGCCGTCCAGCGACAGGCGGATCTGCTCGCCGGTGAAGCCGGTGATGCTGGCCGATCCGACGCCTTGCGACACCAGTTCGTTAAAGCCGGGTAAGGTCAGTTCCACGCGCAACTGGTCCTTGTTGTTCTTGCCGAAGTTAAAGTGGCGGTCGTTTTCTATATCGATATGCAAGGTGTCGCCGCGCTGGGTGGTGGTCACCTTCGGTACGTAGCGTTGGTCGCCGGTGATCACCAGCGAAGCGGCCGGTCCCTGCTTGACGCGCAGGTCGATGGTGCCGCCCAGTTTTACCTTTTGCACGCGGGCATCGATGACCCGCGTTTCGCTGCTGTGCTGGCCCAGCGCCGCGCCTGAAGTGACGGCCAGTGTCAGGGCGATGCAGACAGTACCGATCAGTGCTTTCATGATGATTCTCCGCGTGGTCGAGGGCGACGAATCAGTTGCCGAGCTGCGCTTTTTGCGCGGCAGTCAGGCGCTTGGCGGTGATCGTCACCACCGCCATTGGCGCGCTGGTGTCGACTTGCTGGATCAGCGGCGTCGCTGCGCGGTGGGCCGGCGCGGCGGCGTGGGCAAGCGTGGTCACCGAGGCCAATGCGAGGGCGGTGATGAAGATGACTTCCATGTTTTTTGCGATGTTCATGTTGGGCTCCTGGGTCGTTAAGTTCGTTGGGTTGAGTGAACTATAGCCAGGTGCCAGGCGCAGGCCCATCGGATTGCGACAGACTGCATTTAATGCGGTATGGAGTGCAGGAAACGGCCCGAACGCCGTATGGGGAAAGGTGCGCGCCGCGCACGGCGGGCCTGCCGCCGCGCGCGCTGTTGCGTGTTGCCGCTTAACGGTTCGGATTGTTCGGCCGTGCGTCATAGCGGTTCGGCACGCCGTCGCCGTCGCGGTCGCTGCGGCCATCGGCGCGCTCACCGCGCTGCCAGCCGCCGCGCTGCATGCGCCAGCCGCCGTCGCGTTGCTCCCACCGCGGCTGTTGATACACATAGCCTTTGCGCATGCGCTCCCAGTGACCGGCGGTCCAGACGTGACGCCGGCCGGTCCAGTTCCAGTATCCGGCGACCCATTCGTAGCCGCGGCGTGCGTGCGGTACGGCTTCATTGCGCGGCGGTGGTGGCGCGGTGCGCACGACGATGACACTGTCGCGCTGGGCCGCCTGTGCCGGGGCGAAAGCGGCGCTGCCGATCAGCAGCGCGGCTGCAGTACCGAGGATGGTGGCTTTCATGTTTTTCTCCTGATGAAGTGAGTGTGACTTCACTATAGAGAATTGGCGGCGCGCAAACGGAATTGATGCGTTCGCTTACACCAGATACATTAGGCCACACGCGGCGTGCCTGGCGCCGCCCCTGCCAAGCTAGCGCCTGCCGCGGTGCCCGTGTCCCCAGCCGCCGTGATGGCCGCCGCCGCGCCAGCCGCGATGGCCCAATCCATGGTGCCGATGATGGCCGTGATGGCCGCGAAAGCCATGGCCGTGATGGCCGCGAAAGCCATGGCCCCGGTGCGACCCGAACCACAAGTCGAGCGAGACGGGGGGGCCGACATACGCCGGCACGTCGCCATACGCCGGTTGCCCATACGGGTAGCGGTATCCGTACGGATCGTAGGCCGTGTAGCTGGCGGGATACGGTTCATAGACAGCGCAACCGCCCAGCGAAGCGGCCAGCGACAGCGAAAATAGCAGGCGTTTCGCGGCGCCTTTCAGGTCCAGGTTCATGTCTTCACACCAAGTTGATGCTGCATGGCCCTTGGATATGCCGCAACCGTTGCCGGTTCGCTCTCCTCACAGTCCGTTACAAAGTCCTATGCGTTCGGCGCGCCGAATATGCTCCTAGCATTTATTTACTTTTATTATTATCATGGCTTTTCCGGCATGCGACGCGAACTGCAGCAGTCAGGCCCGGCTGACGCGGTAACCGTCGCCCGCAGTCTCTTGTTGAGGGCCACGAAACACGATGCGACATGCGAACATACAAACCCTATAACGGCGCATCGGCAACGCTGCGCCCCCGCCGGCGCTCGGCAGCGCGGGCACCGGCCGATCGGCTGTCGTCCGACACGCTGCTCAACGTCGAGCAGATGCTGATCAACGAGGCGCTGGTGGACAAGGTGTTGCAGTACGAAAAGACCGAGGCTGCGCTGCGCGCCAGCGAAAAGAAACTCAACGAGCTGCTCGCGCACCAGGTCGCCTCGCGCGAAGAAGAGCGCAAGCGGATCGTGCGCGAGATCGACGGCAATCTCGGCCAGAACCTGATGGCGCTGCGCACCGACATTTCCGCTCTGCATGCGCGTACCGCCAGGGCGCACCCGCGCTTGCACGACTGGGTCGACAAGGCGCTCGACAGAATCGACGGCACCATCAGTTCGGTCGGCCAGATCGTCGCCCACATGCGGCCTTTTCAGATCGAACTGGGGGTGGTGGCCGCGGTAGAATGGGAACTCGACAGATTCGAGCGCACATCCGGCCTGCGCTGCAGGCTGTCGCGCGATGCGCACTTCGACGGCAAGGCGCTGTCCGACGAGCAGACGCTGGCGCTGTACCGGGCGCTGCAGGAATGCCTGAGCAATGTGTTCCGCCACGCGCTGGCCAGCCGGGTCGACGTCAGCTTCGCGCAGCTCGACAACGCGGTGACGATGAAGGTCAGCGACAACGGCGTCGGCTTCAATACTGGTCAGGCGCGCAAGTCGAGTTCGTACGGCCTGCTCGATGTCGAGGAGCGCATGACTGCCCTCGGCGGCCAGCTGAGCGTAATCAGTTCGCGCCCGCACGGCACCACCGTGACGCTGACGATCCCGCTCGTGCAGTTTTCATCCCGCAATCATTAATTTTTCATCATTGAAGTTCACGCTTTCAGCTAAAATCTCACCAAACGAACCAGCCCCGAGAAGACGAGAGCGATGTTAGTGCAGTGCAAGAGGGCGGCGCCCCGCTGTCGCCGAAAGGGCATTTATGGCTTTGAGAAGTGAGCTCCTGCGCACGCTGCTGGAGCAGGTCGACAACCGCGCTGACGGCACGGCGCAGCGCGACGCCATCGTCGTCTGGCTGGCGTTGCTGGGAAAATTTTCGCCGCTGATCGGGCCGGGCAGCGTGAACGTGCTGTTCATGCGCAGCGTCGAAGTCAACCGCGCCGCCTTTGCCTGGCTGCCGCCGATCGCGCTGGACGGCGCCGGCGGCGCGCATTTCAGCGCCTTCGAGACCGTCCTCAAGACCCAGCCATCCGAAGAGGTGATGCGCGCCACGCGCGCCTTGCTGGGCACATTCATTGACTCGCTGTTCACGTTGATCGGACCGGCACTCACCGCCAAGTTCGTCGGTTCGGCTGTCGGCGACAAACGCGACCAAAAAAAGTAGATAGGAGCATTTGATGAGCGACAAACTGAAGGTAAAGCTGTTAAAGACGGGCGTTCCCGGACTCGACGAGATTCTCGGCGCCGGCTTGCCGGAGCTGTCGTTCAATATCATTGGCGGCTCGCCCGGCAGTGGCAAGACGACCTTTGCCCAGCAGATCATGTTTTCCCTCGCCACCCCGACGTCGAAGGCATTGTTCTTCACGGCAATGGGTGAGCCGCCCGTCAAGATGCTGCGCTACCAGCAGCAGTTCGATTTCTTCGATTTCGACAAGGTTGACGGATCGATCGAGTTCATCAACCTGGCCGCAGAGGTCGAGCAGGGCAATTTCGACCTGGTGCTGGCGCAGATCCTCGATGCCGTGCGCATCCACGCGCCGGCGTATGTCTTCATCGACTCGTTCCGTTCGTTCATCCAGGGCGCCAAAGGCGAGCACCGCGAGATCCAGGCACTGCAGTCGTTCGTGCAGCAACTGGTGACGCAAATGACCGGCTGGCACGCGACCACCTTCCTGGTCGGCGAATATCTTGCCAACGAAGCGGACCAGAACCCGATTTTCACGGTGGCCGATGGCATCATCTGGCTCAATCAAGTAGTCCAGCGCAACGCCATGGTGCGCAAGGTGCAGGTCATCAAGATGCGCGGCCAGCGCCAGCGTCCCGGGATGCACACCTTTCGCATCAGCAACGTCGGCGTCGAAATATTCCCGCGCATGATCGCGGCCCAGGAAACGACCGGCGACGACGCGCCTGCTGCGGCCTCGGCCAGCCGCCTGTCGATGGGTGTGCCTGAGCTCGACGGCATGCTTGGCGGCGGCCTGCCGTCCGGCTATTCGATGCTGCTGGTGGGCCCTTCCGGCTCCGGCAAGTCGACGCTGGCGACCGAGTTCGTCGCCGAAGGTGTGCGGCAGGACGAAAGGTGCGTCATCGCGCTGTTCGAGAAGAGCCCGAGCCAGATGATGAACGGCAAGCTCGATCGCCTCGTTCGCTCCGGCAAGGTGGCGATGCTCAACGTGCGCACGCTGGACCTGTCGGTCGACGAGACCTTGCACGAGCTGGTGTTGCTGATCGATCAGACCCGTGCCACCCGCGTCGTACTCGATTCGCTGTCGGCGTTCGAGCTGGCACTGGCGCCAGAGTTCCGTGAGGATTTCCGTGAGTCGCTGTTCCGCATGACCACGGTGCTGACCGAAAAAGGCGTGACCCTGCTGATGACGGCCGAGCTGGAAGACCGCTTCACCGAGCTGCGCTTCAGCCCGAACGGCAGCGCCTTCCTGGTCGACGCCATCGTCATGCTGCGCTACATCGAAACCGAGGCCGAGATCCGCACGCTCATTTCGGTCATCAAGGTGCGCGGCAGCGCCCACAGCCGCGAGTTCCGGGTGTTCGAGATCGGCGACGATACGGTCAAGATCGGCGGCCGGCCGGCGCCTTACGCCGGCATCCTCGGCGGCAGCCCGGACACGACTACCGGCTGAGTACCAGGCGGCTGGTCCGCCCGGCCATCAGGAAGCCGATAGCTGCACCGAACTGCCGCCAAACACAGCGTGCTGCCGCAGCGATGGCGTGAACAAGCTGTAAAGCCCGTTCCGCGCCGTGCTGCGCCGCCTCATCGCTAGGCGACTTTCTCGCGGGGCCAGGATGGCCAGCGCCTGCTTGCGTGGGGTGAGCGACGCTAGATCTGCTGGCGAACTTGGGAGTAAACGAGCCCATCCCTCGCTGAGGCGGGTGTGACGGGATTGGCAAACAGCTTTTGGCCGGGGCTTAGTTATGGTCGCTATCCGACGATAGCCGGGATGCATATCTTCAGCGGGCGGATACCAAATCGCTACCGGAAACGGAGCGGGATTCTTGAGCGATGTCGTGCGGCCTAGAAACCTACACAGTGCCTACACGGCGTCCAGAAAGCAAAAAGCCCAACCTGAAAGGCTGGGCTAAGTGCTTGATTATATTGGTGCCGACTGCCGGTTTCGAACTGGCCACCTGATGATTACAAATCAACTTCAACACCCTGTAATCAACTGGAATTTTCAATAAAATCAATGGCTTAACATACCCTAGTATACCGCATTTTACCACCATTTACTGCAGCCACTGCAGCAGATTTGCAGCAAGGTGGACTATGTATGGTCACCCCGGTAGGGCTTGGTAACCGTGAAGAGGTCAGTCTGTCCAACCCCTGTGGCTGCGCAACAGTCGAGGGATGAACCGGCACAGCGGTAAAGAAAAGGAGCTGGTAGCCCGCAGCGCAGCACCTTGCAGCCGGCAGGCGGGACGGCAGCCTGAAGTCGCTCGCACTCGAACACCACACCCGCCCCAAGGATGCGCTTGTTCCAAGCAATCTTGCTGCGTCACGGCCATCAAATTTTGCATGCCTTATATCGCTCGCTCAGATTGACTGAGAAAGTAGGGTAGCGAATCGTTGGAGTGACTGTGTTTGGCGCGCTCGTCAGTTCCACGCCCGAGCACGGATTTTTGCTTAAATTCAAATAGTGTTGGGCAAGGTCATTATTTTCGATGTTTGAGATGTTCATGTAAGGTATGCCTAGGCGACCTAGTTCTCTCATCAATGTGTTCAAGAAGCCATACCGCTGGAACTCTGGGCGAAGTCGTATGTTTTCAATAGCAGGACAGCTACGAATGATAGTTGATATTTCGTCCATTGATGCTTTCTGTCTTCTCGTCAGCTTTTCGCTGATCAAAAGTTTGATGCCTTCTTGCTAACGGGAATTTTTCCATTTGTATGCTTTCGCCGGTAGAGGCACAATTTGGGAAATGTTAGCACGAACGTCTCCTGAAAGCCTGTCGTCGGCAGGCGGCTAACAGAATGTTTTCTGCCGCCGTTTTCTTTACTTCGCTGCACGTCCGCCCGCAGCTTGTATGTTGTACAGAGTAGAACGTGAAACACTGAACTGCTTCGCAATTTCAGTAATCGACATTTCTCTGTCTTTCATCATTGCCAGTACGGCTCGTTGCTGCACCGGGCTGAGAACGCATCGTCGGCCGCCTACGCGGCCACGAGCCCGAGCGGCCGCCAAGCCGGCTAGGGTTCGTTCTCTCAGCAGTTCGCGCTCGAACTGCGCTAATGCCGCAAACATGTGAAAAACCAGTTTCCCCGCTGGCCCGCTGGTGTCGATGGCTTCCTTCAGTGATTTGAACTTAACCTCACGGGCGTCGAGGTCGTTGATGATGTTGACCAGGTCTTGCAAGTTCCGCCCCAGGCGGTCAAGCCGCCAAACGACCATTGTGTCGCCCGCGCGAAGGGCTCTCAGGCAATGACTAAGTGCGGGCCTGTCGATGGACTTCCCGCTTGCTGTGTTTTCGTAGATGCTAATTGTTCCGGCGTCGTTTAGTGCGTCACGCTGAAGGTCGAGCGTCTGCTCATTTGTGCTAACCCGTGCGTATCCAAAAACTGCCATTGCATACCCCTTTGTTAGACGCTGATTGATGGAGCGGATGATGAACATCCAAAGGGGTATAGCGCGATGTGAAAGTGATGAATTTACAAACGTCCACAAAACCATCCATTTTTGCGCGCGAGCATATGGCCACCCCCCAAAGTTTGGCCATTGTGCCAGCGCTGGTGTTGGTCGCCACGGCCTTCGAGGACCTGGTGCCGCGCGCCGCGTCCTGAACCAGCACCTCAACTCATTACCTCGCGCCATCTTGACCGGCTTTTTTACGCCCTGGATGGCGCAAAAGAGGACGGGGCGCCGACAGGGCGCGCAGAAGCAAAGTCAATCACGGAAAGGCAAGCGCCGCAGCCCCCGACAGATTTCTGCCAAACCTCTGTTCGAGAACCAAAGGACCTAAAATCAATTTACGGACAATGGGTGTGCTTCCCACGGGGCAAGGCTGACTACGTCGCCTTTCTGGATATCCCGGTTCTGGCTATTCCAGGTTAGGCTATTCCGGGTACGGTATTTCCAAAGAGCGTCAGCCAGCAGGGAGGGGAAGGGGGGGCGGCCCTGCCTCGTTGTCCGTAAATTGATTTTCGAATTGTTGCCGTGTTCGCCCTCGCCTGCCCGACAATTGCTGCGAAAAGCCTGGTGTGAGCGACCGCAGCGGTAGCCCCATCGCAGTTGCTGGAAGCTCACCAGGTCGGAAGGCGCAGCTCGGATAATTTATATTGCGATGTGGAAATATAGTGCTTTGTTGATAAACGGAAACGACGTACAATTTCGTTGGTATTCTGTCACCCACCTGGAGCTACTCTTGACTCAACCCTTACCGTCGCCATCGCTTTGCTGGCAGCCTTGGCCTCCCCCGCGTTTGCAGGGCAGTTTGCCTGCAACGCACTCTCGACCAAAAAGATTGATTGCGTCGAGGAAATACGGAGCATCGTGACCGACCGCTTTACGACCCGTTACCCGGCTTCGAAATATAAGCTCGTCGTTGTGTCCGGCGTCGCGCATTACCCTAACGGTGCCTTTTCCGGTTCCGCTTCAGTGTGGCTCAGCGCCCCCGGGCAGGATTCGCCCGAAGTCGCTAGCTGGGCGATGCACCATTTTTCGAGCTCCAAGCCAGGCGAGGACGCACTCGAGTCCGAAAAAGAGGCAATCCAAGGTGCGACGCGTGAAGTCATGATTAAGCTCGGGATGGCTGCGCCGGCAACGGCCAAGGCCAAGGCCAAGGCCAAGGCCTATGACCCGGGTCTCACCTTCCGTCAATGCCGTAACGTCCCGGTGGAGGAAATGGAAACTGTGGTGAAAAACGTTTGCGATGCTGGTACCTACGGACCGACCAACTGCCGCGATGAGGCGTCAGGGGTGCTTCGAACCGTGAACAAACGGGTTTGCGATTGAGGTTCGCGGTCGCCACAGAGGTAGCGTAGCAGCACAAAGGCCAGCTCAGCTGGCCTTATTCTTTTGGCCTGCGGGTTCCGAGCGTCATCGCCGTGTTGCTCGCTAGCGCTATACTACGGCATGACCAAAATCGCAAGAGCGAGCCGCGCCGCCGATGAGTGGCTGAAGCGACTCGACATCCCGGTCGACGAGCTGCTGGCGTACAAGGCCCGGCTGCTCGCGGAACCGAAGCTTTCAGCGCCACCGCCGCCTGCTCGAGGTATTTAGGTCTGAGCGACGCTCAACGTGCGTGTGCACACAATCAGAATGGCTGTGGTCACACGTGCAACAGCATCATCTGCTCTTGGACGTCGGCCGGCGCGTTTGTGCCCGCGACGACCTGGCGCCACTGATGGCTGGCGTACGGCCCAGCGCTGTAGCCGAACAAGTCGTTTTCACTGATGGCCGCCGATGACCAAGGCCCGATGCGTTGCAGTCCCCGCGCCATCTGTAGGAGCCAGTGCGTCAGCGCCTGGTTGCCCCGATGCGGGCATTGAGCGACGCCGTGGCCGCTTCATCGGACGTGGGTGCTCGACAGGATATGGACCCGTAGAAGCCGCCACCGCGGTCGCGCTCATTGAACAGCTCAATGCTGCATTGCTCGGTTGGGTGCGCTGCATGGAATGCCCGCATCTCGACCACCATCTCGCGGAAGGCGGCCAGCTCAGCCGATGGCATGGCCCCTAACAGTTGCAGCAGCTTGGCCAGGTTCACGACTAGGACGGTGTAGCTCACGCCCGCCGGCGCCGGCGCCGGCGCCAGCTCCAGGTCGATTTCATTGATGAACTTCTTGATCGGGGCAAGCCGCAGCGTCACCGCTGCGTTGTACCTGAACAGCCCCGCAAGAAACTGTCGGGCCTGTTCCTTTCACTGTCGGGCTTTTTTACGAGTAGGGTGACTCGCCGCCAAGCAGAGCGAGCTCTCGGCAGTTACTGCGGGGTAAGCTGGAATAGTCATTTCGACAACGTGGTAATAGTTGGATAAATCTTTCCTGATAATAGCCATTATCAGGAAACATGCTGCGATACCATTTACTGGACCTGTTGCATGCGGCCCAGCTCTCGCATTCATAAGGTTTGGACTTTGGTTGAAGCCGGCGCGGCGGTAGACTAGGAGTCGAACTGTGCAGTGAAAAGGTCCTGATAGGGCAGTTTCTGTTGGGCGCAAAACACGCAGCTGCGGCGACTGGCGGCAACCAATACGAGAAACGTGTCCTAGTAGGACACTTTCTGTTGGGGTCAGAGAGCGGTCACAACTGGTGGCGGTAACCGAGTTAGGAAAAGTGCCCTATATGGACACTTTCTGCCGTGTCAGAGAGCGCGGCCAAGGGCTTGTAGGGCAAACGGCAGGTAAGAGTGTTCTCGTAGGACACTTCTATTTAGACCGAGAGCAGTCACCACTATGGTAACCGACAGGAAAAATGTCCTAGTAGGACACTTTCTGTTGAGGCCGGAGGACGGTTAGTTTTGGTGGGGGAACCTGGCAGGGGAAAGCGTCCTAGTAGGACACTTTCTATCGAGGGCCAACGGGCAGCCAGGACTCGCGGAGGCAAGGTGCAGGGAAAGTGTCCTACTAGGACACTTTCTGCGCTGCCAGGGAGCTGCCGTGGCTATTGACGGGTAACCGCATTGGTGCCCGGTGAGTGGCACCGTCTGCGAGGTACCCGGTCAGGCTGGCGGCATCTGTTCAAGTGCGCCCGCTGCGGCAAGCAGGCCGCCCAGAATTTTGTCGGCAACCTTTTCCGAAAATCCCACAGGAAGCTCGCCGCGGACTTTGTCTACAATTGCGGGCGTGCGGGCAATGAAATCGAGCAGGAGCGGTTCGGCGTCTGCGCCGTAGCCGACCGCTTTCGCAGTGCTATTAAAGTGTCGCCGCTGTATGCTATGTGCGAGGTAGTGGCGGTTGCTTCCGAGTAGCGCCATTGCCATCTTGAGCTTGTGTTCGGCCCACTGATTGGGTCCAGGGCCGATGACTGGATAGCCGGACATCACATCATAGATGGGCGTCAGCTTGAATCGACCGGCCCCCGCGAGTAGTTGGATACTGAAATTTTTGGCGTGGCCATCGGGTGCGCGCAGCATCCAAAACAGAATTTGCGAGGCCATGAGCGTGTGCATGTCGGCAGCGCTTTGCTGCGATTGTTGCAGCAAGGTAAACATCTGTTTTAACCCCGGCCCGCCGTCATTTTCGTATTTCAAGAGCGGAGATGTTCCCGTTGCCTGGCAAAAATCCTCCTGAACAAGCCGGAACAGCTTCTTCCCGTTGGTCGACCGCAGGCGGTCAAAGCGCTCGACGACGAGCACCCGTTGCGCGCCGAACGTCGCAATCTCGGCATTTGCCGTGGGCAGCCCGTACTCCTTGAACAGCCGCAGGCATAGCCACTCGTTATCGACCGACGTGGTGAAGTCGGCTCTTTTTCCGCCTACCATCCCGATTGGGAGCTTGAAGATGTGCGTTGTCGGCGTGGCGCCGCGCGGCTTCATCCATTTGCCATCCCACCACAGAAAGGCGTCCTTTTCTTGCGCGCCGGCGAGAGAAATCCGGAAGTCGTCGTCGGGGTCCTCTGGCGCACCGTGCCGCTCCAAGTTCACAACTTCGAGCAGATGCCGCTCGATGGCATCCTCATCGACGGCAACGCCGTCGACCTCGGTCAGTCCCTCCGGTTTAGTGCCTTCTGGCAGGAGCTGCAAGGCGCCGACACAGTCACGGCCAACGGCCGCGAGAAGGTCGAAAGGGTCGAGCGAACCTGTCTTAAACCGGGTCGCAACACGTTTGCGAATGATGTCACTATCCGGCAGCAAGCCCTCGAAGTAGTTCGAGACACTAGCTCCTTTAAGCGGCTCGTTGTGGATATTGAAGGGCAAAGACAGCGAGATTGGGCGGCCGAGCTTGGAGTGACGCCATGTAGCGTCGTATGCCAGTTCGGAATCCCCATTGGCGTTGACCGTCCAGCGGCCGACGTAGTCGCCATTGGCCCAGAGGTGGAGTGTTTGGCTGTGTGAGCGGCGACCCATGATTACCACTCCACCGAGCTGCTTGCAGTCGACGTATCGCGCTCGCCCAGCTGTAGCTCCAGCTCGAGGGCTGAACACCAGCTCAGGAGTTGCTTTACGCTGATTTCGTCGGCATGACTCTCAAGATAGGAGATGCGATTCTGGCTCAAGCCGACACGTGTCGCTACAGCTGCCTGGGTGAGCTTGTGCCGCTTGCGGGTTGATATGAGCAGCTGACCGAGTTGGGCCGCTGTGAGCAGAAGATGAGATGTGGGCGAGAGGGACATGTGCGTTATCCGTTATTCAGATAGATTGATTTTATCTGAAATTCGGCTAAAGTCAATACAGCTGGATAACGGATATGTCAGATATAGCTGGGAAGCAGATAAAGTAGTTTTATCCGCATATCGGATAAATGGAGTGCGAGCGTCGAGCAGGCGAAAGGGGCGTGCGTGCCTGCGCTCGTGTGTATTGCTCCAAAGTTGAGTGTGGGAGCAGTGGTATAGCGTTGCCGTGGGGGGATGATTGCAGCATTATTAATGCAGCAAATACTCCAGAAACGACAAAGGGCTACAGGCGAATTCGCTGTAACCCTTTGATTTTATTGGTGCCGACTGCCGGTTTCGAACTGGCCACCTGATGATTACAAATCAACTGCTCTACCAAATGAGCTAAGTCGGCATGGGTGCGAATTATACCGCTATTTGATGACTGTCAGCGTCGGCCGCCCGCCTTTTTTGGGTGGCTCGTTGTTATCGTCGGGAATCAGCGACAGCTCAGGGGCGCTCTTTTCAGCGGCCGCGCTCGGCACCGCCGACAAGGCCGGCGCGGCAGCCGCTGGCACCTCGACGGCGGGCGCCGCGGTGCTCTCGGCAGAGGTGCTGCTGACCTCGAACGCCATCCCCTGGCCGTTCTCGTTGGCATAGATCGCCAGCACATTTTGCACCGGCACGTAGATCTCGCGTGAGACGCCGCCGAAGCGCGCGTTAAAGCGCACCGCGTCGTTGTCCATCTTCAGGCCGGAGGTCGCGCCGAAGCTGATGTTGAGGACGATTTCGCCCTTCTTCACGTACTCCATCGGTACCGTCGTGGCGGCATCGACCTTGACGGCGAGGTAGGGCGTGAAGCCGCTGTCGGTGCACCACTCGTAGATGGCGCGCAGCATGTAGGGTTTGGTTGAGATGTCAGGCATGTTCTGGGAAAAGAATGTTGCGGGTGATACTTCGGTAGTGCGGGCAGGAATGCGCGCTTGCACGCCAGTCTACTGCGACTGGCCGAACGGTGTCGCCGCTCTGGCGTGCAAGCTTTTTCTACTGATTAACGACGCATGACTTTCTCGGACGGCGTCAGCGCTTCGATGTAGGCAGGGCGCGAGAAGATGCGCTCAGCGTACTTCATCAGCGGCGCTGCCGTCTTCGACAGCTCGATACCGTAATGGTCGAGGCGCCACAGCAATGGCGCGACGGCCACGTCGAGCATCGAGAACTCGTCGCCAAGCATGTACTTGTTCTTCAGGAACAGCGGCGCGAGCGTGGTCAGGCGGTCGCGGATTTCGGCGCGCGCCTTGTCGTGGCTCTTGTCGTTGGCCTTCGCGCGTTCGCTCTCGAGCACGTGGACGTGGACGAACAGTTCTTTCTCGAAATTGAACAGCATCAGGCGCGCACGCGCGCGCATCAGCGGGTCGGCCGGCATCAGCTGCGGATGCGGGAAGCGCTCGTCGATGTACTCGTTGATGATGTTCGATTCGTACAGGATCAGCTCACGCTCGACCAGGATCGGCACCTGGCCGTACGGGTTCATCGTCGAGATGTCTTCCGGCTTGTTGAACAGGTCGACGTCGCGCACTTCGAAGTCCATGCCCTTTTCAAACAGGACCAGGCGGCAGCGTTGGGAGAAGGGGCACGTGGTGCCGGAGTAGAGAACCATCATTTTTATAGTTCCTTAGAAACAAAGGGGGTGAAACGGCTAGCGGCTCACCCCAAAGTGATCGCCCGCGAAGTTCACGGGCGATGAATGACTTACTTGACGTCTTTCCAGTACGATACCGACAGGCGCCAGCACAGCAGCGAGAACAGCGACAGGAACAGCAGCACCCACACGCCGAGACGCTTGCGCGTGCCTTGCGCCGGTTCGGCCATCCACTCGAGATAGCTGACCAGGTCAGCCGTCGCGGTGTCGAATTCCATCTGGTTCATCGTGCCGGGCGCGACCTGCTCGAAGCCGGCGAACTTGTGCACCGTCTTGGTGGCGTCGTGCGGATCCTTCTCGTCGACCATCTTGACAGTGCGAATGCCCTGCAGCTGCCACATCGCGTGCGGCATTGCCACGTTCGGCAACACCATGTTGTTCCAGCCGGTCGGACGGGTGTCGTCCTTGTAGAAAGTACGCAGGTAGGTGTACAGGTAGTCGCCGCCGGTGCCGGCCGGCGATGCCTTGGCGCGCGCGATGACCGACAGGTCAGGCGGTACCGCGCCGAACCAGGCCTTCGCGTCGGCCGGACGCAGCGACGTCGTCATCAGGTCGCCGACCTTGTCAGCCGAGAACAACAGGTTGTTCTTGATCTGGTCTTCGGTCAGGCCCAGGTCCTTCAGGCGGTTGTAACGCATGTTGACCGCCGAGTGGCAGTTCAGGCAATAGTTGACGAACAGCTTGGCGCCGTTTTGCAGCGAGGTCAGGCTCGTGCGCTCCGGTGCCTTGTCGAGCGGGATCCCGCCTTCGCTGGCAAATGCCAGGCCTGGCAGCAACGCCAGGATGGCGATTAGTTGTTTCGTGAAATTCATGTAAAGAGTCCTTTTGCGCTTGTGATGTCGTCGATTAGTGCGGCTGGAAAGTCACACGTTTCGGCACCGGCTTGAAGGTGCCCATCGCGCTCCACCATGGCATCAACAGGAAGAAGCTGAAGTACAGCAGCGTGCACACCTGCGAGACGACGCCGCCGATCGGGCTCGGCGCCTGGGTGCCGAGGTAGCCGAGGATGACGAACGACAGGCCGAACACGATGTAGACATACTTGTGCCAGTCCGGACGGTAGCGGATCGAGCGCACCGGCGAGTGGTCCAGCCACGGCAGGCCGGCGATGATCATCACCGATGCGCCGAAGAACACCACGCCCCAGAACTTGGCGTCGAGGACCTGCGGCAGCATGCCGATGATCATCAGGATGCCGACCACGGCGATGATCGCCTTGGTCTTGGACGACAGGCGCGACTTGAGCCAGATGAACACGACGTAAGCGGCAACCACAGCCATCATGACGTACATGAAATCGGCGGTGGTGGCGCGCAGCACCGAGTAGAACGGCGTGAAGTACCAGGTGGGCGCAATGTGCAGCGGGGTCTTGAGCGAATCGGCCGGGATGAAGTTGTTGTACTCCAGGAAGTAGCCGCCCATCTCAGGGGCGAAGAAGATCACCGCGCTGAAGATCAGCAGGAACACCGACACGCCGAACAGGTCGTGGTAGGTGTAGTACGGGTGCGACGGCACGGCGTCGAGCGGATGGCCGTCCGGGCCCAGCGTATCCTTGACTTCGATGCCGTCCGGGTTGTTCGAGCCCACTTCGTGCAGTGCGATCAGGTGCGCCATGACCAGGCCGAGGATAACCAGCGGAATGGCGATGACGTGGAAGGCGAAGAAGCGGTTCAAGGTGGCGTCGGAGACGACGTAGTCGCCGCGGATCCACAGCGACAGGTCCGGCCCGATCAGCGGAATGGCGCCGAACAGGTTGACGATCACCTGGGCGCCCCAGTACGACATCTGGCCCCATGGCAGCAGGTAGCCGAAGAACGCCTCGGCCATCAGCGCGAGGAAGATGCCGAAGCCGAACAGCCAGATCAGTTCGCGTGGCTTGCGGTACGAGCCGTACAAGAGGCCGCGCGTCATGTGCAGGTAGATGACGATGAAGAACGCCGACGCGCCGGTCGAGTGCATGTAGCGCACCAGCCAGCCCCACGGCACTTCGCGCATGATGTACTCGACCGAGCCGAAGGCCAGGTTGGCGTCCGGCTTGTAGTGCATCGTCAGGAAAATGCCGGTGACGATCTGCAGCACCAGAATCAGGGTCGCCAGGATGCCGAAAATGTACCAGAAGTTGAAGTTTTTCGGCGCGTAGTACTTGCCCCACTGGTCATTCCACAGCTTGGTCAGCGGAAAGCGGTCGTCGACCCAGCCCAGTGCCTTTTCGGCAACCGGCGCATCGGCAGGGAATTTGGTTTCTTTAAAAGCTGCCATGATTATGCATCGCCTTTCTCGTCTTTACCAATTACGATCCTGGTGTCGGACAGGTACATATACGGCGGCACGTCGAGGTTGGTCGGCGCCGGCTTGTTCTTGAATACGCGCGCGGCCAGGTCGAACGTCGATCCATGGCAAGGGCAGATGAAGCCGCCTGCCCAGTCGTCCGGCAGGCTTGGCTGTGCGCCGGTGGCAAAGCGCGACGACGGCGAGCAGCCCAGGTGCGAGCAGATGCCCACCACGACCAGCACTTCCTTGTGCTCGGCGCGCGAACGGGTGGCGTTCTTGGCGTAGGCCGGCGTGTCGATCTGATAGAACTTGTCGGACGCCGGATCGGCCATTTCGGCGTCGAGCTTGGCGAGCGACGCCATCATTTCGGGCGTGCGGCGCAAGATCCACACCGGCTTGCCGCGCCATTCCACCACTTTCATGGTGCCCGGCGCAATGTCCGAGATATCCGCTTCCACCGGGGCGCCGGCCGCTTTGGCCCGCTCCGACGGCTGGAAAGTACTGACCAAGGCGCCTGCCGTGGCTAAACCGACAACACCGCCCGCCGCGCACGTGGCGACCAACATGCCCCGGCGGCCTGGATCGACCTGTTTTTCGTTACTCATACCAACCCCAATCAGTCAAAATGCGAAATCTTCAGAAGCCCTACGGAGCTTCTAGCAACCTTAAATTATAAGGGAAGCGGCATCCGAATTAAAGAAAAAATGTTGCAGTTGCCCCATCGCGCCCCATATGGCGGGGTTTTCGGATGCTAATGTGCGCATAAAACTACCCAGATGGGGTAAAAAGAACATGCCGACGCCCGATTGGCGCCGCAGCCGGTTGTTTTGTTTCCGATAGGTTCGATGTATGATTAAGATGCATTTTTCATAAAATCACCGGGGATGACGATGAGCATGATGGGCGAATTCAGGCAGTTTGCAATGAAGGGCAATGTCGTCGACCTTGCCGTCGGCGTGATCATCGGCGGCGCGTTCGGCCGCATCGTCGATTCGCTGGTGCAGGACATCATCATGCCGCCCATCAGCCGGCTGTTCGGCGGGCTCGATTTCGCCAGCTATTACATCCCGCTCAACGACCAGGGCTGGACCTTGCCGCTGGTGGAAGCCAAGAAGGCCGGCGCCGTGCTGGCATACGGCAACTTCCTGACCGTGCTGATCAATTTCATCATCCTCGCCTTCGTCATCTTCCAGATGATCCGCATGATGAACCGGCTGCGCATCACCGCCGCGCCGGTGCCGATGGCGACCGTCACGCCGGAAGAGGTGCTGCTGCTGCGCGAGATCCGCGACGGCCTCAGGCTGCGGCCGTAACGATAAAGGCGGAATCCACCATGCGACGCTTCTGGCTGCTGTTTGCGCAAGCTGTCACCATCGCCCTGGCGGTGTACTTCGTGCTGCAGGCGATGCGCCCCGACTGGCTTGGCGGCCTGCCGCGGCCGCAGCCGAGCAGCCCGGGCAGTCCGGTGGCCGTGCTGCAGGGCTCGGCGCCTGCCGTCGCCGGCATGCCGGCCGTCGGCAGCTACCGCGACGCCGCCGGGCGCGCCATGCCGGCGGTGGTCAACATCCTCACCAGCAAGGCGCTCAAGCAAAACCATCCGTTGCTGCGCGACCCGTTCTTCCGCAAGTTCTTCGGCGACCGCCTGCCGCGCGACGAGCAGGCGTCCAGCCTCGGCTCGGGCGTCATCGTCAGCCCCGACGGCTATATCCTGACCAACAACCACGTCGTCGACGCCGCCGACGAGATCGAAGTGGTGCTGGCCGACGGCCGCAAGGCGCCGGCGACGGTGGTCGGCACCGACCCGGAGACCGACCTGGCGGTGATCCGCATCAACCAGAAGAACCTGCCGGTGATCGTGCTCGGCCAGGCCGAGCAGGCGCGCGTCGGCGACGTCGTGCTGGCGATCGGCAATCCGTTCGGCGTCGGCCAGACCGTCACCATGGGCATCATCTCGGCGGTCGGGCGCAACAACCTGCACATCAACCAGTTCGAAAACTTCATCCAGACCGATGCGGCCATCAACTTCGGCAATTCGGGCGGCGCGCTGATCGACACCCGCGGCAACCTGATCGGCATCAACTCGGCGATCTATTCGCAAACCGGCGGCTCGGTCGGCATTGGCTTTGCCATCCCGGTCTCGACCGCAAAGTCGGTGATGGAAGAAATCATCAAGACCGGCCAGGTGGTGCGCGGCTGGATCGGCATCGAATCGCAGGACATCACGCCGGAGCTGGCCGAAAGCTTCAACCTGGCGCGCAGCACCGGGGCGATCATCGCCGGCGTGGTGCGCAACGGCCCGGCCGACCGCGCCGGCATCAAGCCTGGCGACATCTTGCTGTCGGTGGCCGGCAAACCCGTCGCCAACACCGCCGAGATGCTCGCCGCCATCGCCCAGCTCGCGCCAGGCGCGAAGACGCGCATGACGGTGATGCGCAAGGACCGCGAGGCGACCGTCGACGTCACCGTCGGCAAGCGCCCGCGCGTTGTCGCCGCCGAATAATCCCGGCTTCTATTATCCTGCCAGTTATCACCACATCCCTGGAAGTTGATCCATGCATTTGCGCGACCTGACGCAGTTCCTCACCGAACTGTCGAGCAACAACAACCGTCCATGGTTCATCATGAACAAGCCGCGCTACGACATCTTGCGCGAGGAATTTCTTGCCGTCGTCACCGAGCTCATCGCCGAGCTGTCGACGTTCGACAAGCAGGTAGCTGCCTGCAACCCGAAGAAGGCGATGTTCCGCATTAATCGCGACATGCGCTTTTCGCACGACAAGAGCCCGTACAAGACGCGCTTTTCGGCCGGCATCACGCCGTTCGACAAGCGCCGTCCCAGCGCCGGCGGCGGCTCGACCTATTATTTCCAGCTCGACGGCAGCGGCAAGCTCAGTTTCGGCGCCGGCGAATACCTGCCGCCGCCGCCGCGCCTGAAGGCGATCCGCGACAACGTCGTCAATGATGCGACAGGATTTGCCAAAGTGCTGAAGAATAAACAGCTGCGCGCCACCTACGGCGACCTGCTGTTCGAGGACAGCTTGCAGCGCCCGCCGAAGGGGTTCGATGCCGACCACGAGCACATCACCTACTTGAAGCTGAAAAGCTTTTTCGTATGGACCGAGGTCGACCTTGCGTTAAATAGCCCCGAGCTGCTGGTGCCGCAGCTGGCGTACGGATTCAAGGACGCGTTCGCGCTGGTCACCTGGCTGCGCGGCGTGAAGGAAGCAGTCGATGAAGCGGACTTAGGTGCCGCTTAGAAAAGGACCCATCATGGCATTGCAACACGCAGCATCCGGCGACAAGATCAAACTGGCGCGCGGCGACGACGACATCGCCTTCTTCACCTCGGTGGCGCTGGCCAAGACAGAGCACATGGAGCTGATCCGGCTGGTGTTGCCGAAGGAGCGCCCGATGCCGGTGCACCGCGTCGATGGCGACATGACCTTGCAATGCCTGGAAGGCGAGATCGAAGTCGACGCCCACGGCCGTACCGTCAGCTTGCTGCCCAACGAGATGCTGTACCTGGCCGGCGGCGTGCCGCACGCGGTGCGCGCGGTGGTCGACGCGGTCGGCCTGCTGACGATCCTGCTGCACCAGCGGCGCGATACCGAAGACCTGCTGACGCGCGGCGGCACCGAAGAGCAACTCGCTTAGTCAGCCGCAAGGCCGTCATTCCTGCCACCGCCAGCAATGACGCCGCGCGAACGAGGGCGACGCGCTGGTGGTCGCCCTTACGCCGACTCGCCGCGCGGATCGCGCGCCAGCAGCTGCGCCACCATCGCGCGCGGATCGTCGCCGTCGAACAGCACGCCGGCCACCGCGTTGGTGATCGGCATGTCGACGCCGAGCCGCGCCGCCAGTTCGCGCACCGCGCGCGCGCACGGCACGCCTTCGGCCACATGCCCCAGTTCGGCCACGATGTCATCGAGCTTCTTGCCGCGCGCCAGTTCCAGCCCGACGCGGCGGTTGCGCGACAGGTCGCCGGTGCAGGTCAGGATCAGGTCGCCCATCCCCGTCAGCCCCATGAAAGTGGCCGCCTGGCCGCCGAGTGCGGCGCCAAGCCGGGTGATTTCGGCCAGCCCGCGCGTGATCAGCGCGGCGCGCGCATTCAGGCCCAGCCCCAGGCCATCGGCCGCGCCGGTGGCGATCGCCAGCACGTTCTTGACGGCGCCGCCGACTTCGACGCCGATCAGGTCGTCGCTCGAATACACCCGGATATTGCCGCCATGGACCAGCGCGACGACCCGCTCGCACAGCGCCGCCGATTCGGACGCCACCGTCAGCGCACACGGCAGGCCGCGCGCCACTTCCTGCGCGAACGACGGCCCCGACAGCGCCGCGCCCGCCACCGCGTCGCCCAGCACGGCGCGCACCACCTGGTGCGGCAGCAGGCCGCTGCCGTATTCGAAGCCCTTGCACAGCCACACCACGTTCGGCAGGCGACGCCCCTTGAGTTGCTCGAGCAGCGGGCGCAGCCCGGCCACCGGGCAGGCGGCAATCAACAGCGCGGGCGCGTCGAGCGCATCGGCCACGTGGGCGACGGCGGCACCGAAATCGGCGCCGATGCGCAGTTGCGGCGGCAGCGCGAAGCCGGGCAGGTAGCCGCGGTTCTCGCGCTGTTCGGCCATCTCTGCCATGGCGGCGCCGTTGCGCCCCCATAGCAGCACGTCGTGGCGCGCGGCCAGCGCGATGGCGACCGCGGTGCCCCAGGCGCCGGCGCCGAGCACGGTGATTCTGCCAACAGGTGAAGCCAAGTTATTTTGCATGGAAGTTCAGACGCCCAAATGAGGCGCGGGCGGGGAAAACCCCGCCCGCTGCCAATTACTGCCGTAAAGCCGACCTGCTTAGTTCAGCGCGCCGTCCGCCGGGGCGCCGGCGGCAGCTTCTGCCAGGGCCTGGCGGCGCTGCTGGTAGAACACTTCGAAGTTGATTTCGGCCAGGTGCACTGGCGGGAAGCCGGCACGGGTGATGACGTCGGCGATGTTGCCGCGCAGGTAAGGGTAGACGATGTTCGGGCAACCGATTCCCAGCAGGGGATCCATCTGGTCCGCGGGAATGTTGCGCGCTTCAAAGATACCGGCTTGCTTGCCTTCAACCAGGAACGCGACCTTGTCCTTGACCTTGGCGGTCACGGTGATCGTCACGGTCGACTCGTAGATGCCGTCGGCAATGGCTTCGGCGCCAACGTCGAGCGATACTTCGATGGTCGGTGCTTCCTGCTCGAGGAAGATCGATGGCGAATTCGGCTGTTCCAGCGACATGTCTTTCAGGTAGACGCGTTGGATTTGGAATACGGGTTGCAGGTTTTCGTCAGACATGGAGCGCTTTCGTTGAGAGATGAGAGGCGCGGCGACCGGCCGCGCCAAATGTGCTTGGGATCAAACGCGACGGCAATTGTATCAAAACCAATGTCGTAACAATAGCTTTGCCGCCCAGGCGTCAGTTTTTCAGTCAAACGCCATTTAACAAGGGATCGAGCCGTCCCGCCTGATCGAGCGCATACAAATCGTCGAATCCACCCACATGGGTGTCGCCGACGTAGATCTGCGGTACCGAGCGGCGCCCGGTTTTCTGCATCATCACGACGCGCTGCTCGGGATCGAGGTCGACCCGGATGCGTTCGATATCGGTGACGCCTTTCGCTTCGAGCAATCGTTCGGCGCGCACGCAGTACGGGCAGCTGGCCGTGTGGTACAGCACGACATGGGCTTGGGTGGTCATGTTCGGAACTCCTTGTTAATTACTTTGTCACCGGCAAGCCTGCGGCCTGCCATGCGGTGAGGCCGCCGTCGAGGCTGACCACATCGTCGAATCCGGCCGCGGCAAGTTGCCGGACCGCCTTGTCGGCGCGCGCGCCGGTCTGGCACACGATCACCACGGAGCGCGACTTCGATTTGTCGAGTTCGCCGATCCGCGTGGCCAAGTCTGCCAGCGGAATGTTTTTCGCGTCGCGCAAATGCCCTTTTGCAAATTCTTCCGCCGGGCGCACGTCGACGATGGTCGCCTTGCCGCGGTTGATGACCTGGGTCACCTGCAGCGGCGAAGAGCGCTTGCCGCGCGGCTGCAACGCCGGCCACAGCAGGGCGCCACCGGAAATGAGCACCAGCGCAACGGTAAAAATATGGTCGATAATGAATTTCACAAGGGTTCCAATGGTTTAAGTCAATCCGCGCATTATAAAATAGAAGATCGAACTGTTTATAATTCGCCGCTTTTTGCGCCGCGCCCGTCCACCCGCTCACCTAAAGAATTCAAGATCATGTACAAAATCGTTCTCATGCGCCATGGCGAATCGACCTGGAACCTGGATAACCGCTTCACCGGCTGGACCGACGTCGACCTGACCGCCAAGGGCGCCGCCGAAGCGAAAAACGCCGGCAAGGTCTTGAAAGACGCCGGCTTCACCTTCGACCTGGCCTACACGTCGGTGCTCAAGCGGGCGATCCGCACGCTGTGGCTGACGATGGACGAGATGGACATGATGTGGCTGCCCGTGATCAACGACTGGCGCCTCAACGAGCGCCACTACGGCGCCCTGCAAGGCCTCGACAAGGGCGAGACGGCCGCCAAGTACGGCGACGAGCAGGTGCTGGTGTGGCGCCGCAGCTACGACACGCCGCCGCCGCCGCTGGAAGAAAACGACGAGCGCGCCTCCTTCAACGACCCGCGCTACGCCAGGCTGCCGAAGTCGGCCATTCCGCTGACCGAATGCCTGAAAGACACCGTCGAGCGCGTGATGCCGGCCTGGGACGAGGACATCGCCCCGGCCATCCGCGCCGGCCGCCAGATCCTGATCTCGGCGCACGGCAACAGCCTGCGCGCGCTGATCAAGATGCTCGACGGTATCAGCGACGCCGACATCGTCGGCCTCAACATTCCGAATGGCCAGCCGCTGGTCTACGAGCTCGACGCCGACCTGAAACCGATCCGCCACTACTACCTGGGCGACCAGGTCGCGATCGCCGCCGCCACCGCCGCCGTCGCGGCCCAAGGGAAGGCCAGGTAAGGTTTGCAAGAAGCAATGAAGAAGCAAGCCGGCAGGGCGGTGTTGGCATTTTGCCTAACTGCCCTGGTACTGGCCGCGAACGGCGCCCATGGCGCCGCCAAGCCCACCGAACGGAGCAAGCAGAAGGCGAGCGCCGAAGCGACCCGCGCTGGCATCCAGCAAAAGCTGTCGACCTTGAAGCGCGACATCAGCCGCACCGAAAGCGAAAAGGAAAACGCCGCCGACACGCTGGCCGAGTCGGAGGAAGCCATCTCCGACGCCAACCGCGCGCTGCGCGACCTCGCCGCCGAGCAGGGCGGCACCAATGCCAGGCTGGGCGAGCTGGAAACGGCGCAGGAAAAGCTGGCCGCCACCATCGCCGCGCAGAAAAAGCAGCTGGCCAGATTGCTGCGCGAACACTACAAGGCCGGCAACGAAGACCGCATCAAGCTGCTGCTGTCGGGCGACAACCCGAACCGCATCAACCGCGACCTGCAACTGATGGCGTATGTGTCGCAGGCGCAGGCGCGCCTGCTTGCCGCGCTGCGCGGCAATTTGCTGGCGGTCGAGACGAACCGCGAGCAGACCCAGAACGCCAAGGACGAGCTGGAAGAAATCGCCGCCGAACAACAGCAGCAAAAAACCGTGCTGGAAAAGGAAAAGATCCGCCGCGCCGCCTTGCTCAGCTCGGTGTCGAGCAAGCTCGCAGTCCAGCGCAAGGAGGTGGGCAACCTCGAGCGTGACGAGCAGCGCCTGGCCGGCCTGGTCGACAAGCTGACCCGGCTGATCCAGGAGCAGGCCGAAGCGGCCGCCGCCGAGCAGCGCCGCCTGGCCGTCGTTGCCGCCGCGCGCGCCAGGGCCGACGCCGAGGCGAAGGCGCTGGCCGCCGCGCGCAAGAAGGCCGAACGCGAACGGCTGGCGCGCGAGGCGGCCGCCAGGCCGAAGCCGAAGCCGGGTGAGCCGAAGCCTGCCTTCAAGCCCGATCCGATCGATGCCGACGAACCGAAGGTGGCGGCCAAGCCAGCCACGCCGGTCCCGGACCCGGCGGCGGCGCGCCCGGCCGACATCGCGCTGGCGCCAACCGGCACCGACGGCGCCTTTGCCAGCCTGCGCGGCCAGTTGCGCCCGCCCGTGGCCGGCAGGGTCGCCGCCAAGTTCGGCGCCAAGCGCGAAGGCGTCACCTGGAAAGGTGTGTTCATCAAGGCCGTCGCCGGCGCCGAAGTGAGCGCGCTGGCCGACGGCCGCGTCGTCTACGCCGGCTGGCAGCGCGGCATGGGCAACCTGATCGTCGTCTCGCACGGCAGCAACTATCTGGCCGTCTACGCCAACAACGAGACCTTGCTCAAAAGCGTAGGCGCCGCCGTCAAGGCGGGCGATCCGATTGCCACTGTCGGCAACACAGGCGGTAACGAGGAATCGGGTCTATACTTTGAGATAAGGCATATGGCCAAGCCGCTCGACCCGGCAAGCTGGATCAAATTCTAAGGTACACCATGAAGCAGAACACTATTCCCAAGGCGGGCGGGCGCGCCCGTACCGCCGGCCTGGTCGGCATCGGTTTGGTGGCCGGCGTCGCCCTGTCGATGCAGTTTCCCGCCATCGCGCAAAAGGCCGGCGGCGCGTCGCTGCCGCTGGACGAATTGCGCCAGCTGGCCGACGTGTATGGACTGATCAAGTCCGATTACGTCGAGCCGGTCGAAGACCGCAAGCTGCTGTCGGAAGCGATCACCGGCATGGTCGCCTCGCTCGACCCGCATTCGGTCTATCTCGACAAGAAGGCCTACAAGGAAATGCGCGAGAGCATGCAGGGGCGCTTCGTTGGCCTCGGCATCGAAGTGTCGACCGAGGACGGCTACGTCAAGATCGTCTCGCCCATCGAGGATTCGCCGGCCTACCGCGCCGGCATCAAGCCGGGCGACCTGATCACCCGCATCGACGCCACCCCGATCAAGGGCCTGTCGCTCGAAGAGGCAATCAAGAAAATGCGCGGCGCGCCCGGCAGCAGGGTCGTGCTGACGATCGCCCGCCGCGGCGAGGACCGGCCGCTGACGGTGCCGCTGGTGCGTGAGGAAATCCGCGTCCACAGCGTCAAGGGCAAGATCGTCGAGCCGGGCTATGCCTGGCTGCGCATCAGCCAGTTCCAGGAACTGACGCTCGACGAGCTGGCGGCAAAAGCGAATGCGCTGTACGCCCAGGAGCCCAACATCAAGGGCCTGGTGCTCGACCTGCGCAACGACCCGGGCGGCTTGCTGCCGGGCGCGATCGGCGTGTCCGCCGCCTTCTTGCCTAAAGATAAAGTCATCGTCTCGACGATCGGCCAGTTGCCCGACTCGAACCAGAAGTTCTACGGCCGCCGCGAGTTTTACGCCGGCCGCAGCGGCGGCGACCCGCTGGCCAAGCTGCCGGCCGGCCTCAAGACCGTGCCGATGGTGGTGCTGGTCAACACCGGCTCGGCGTCGGCGTCGGAGATCGTCGCCGGCGCGCTGCAGGACTACAAGCGCGCCATCATCATGGGCAGCCAGACCTTCGGCAAGGGCTCGGTGCAGACCTTGCGCCAGCTCTCGCCCGAGACCGCCGTCAAGCTGACCACCGCGCGCTACTACACGCCGCAGGGCCGCTCGATCCAGGCCAAGGGCATCATGCCCGACCTGCTGGTCGACGAGACCGCCGACGGCGACGGCCTGAACGGCCTGCGCGTGCGCGAAGCCGACCTG
This sequence comes from Massilia eurypsychrophila, assembly GCF_002760655.1. Classification (GTDB taxonomy): domain Bacteria; phylum Pseudomonadota; class Gammaproteobacteria; order Burkholderiales; family Burkholderiaceae_D; genus JAFCUW01. The sequence continues at coordinate 560,174 of NZ_PDOC01000001.1, forward strand.
ATGAAGCACCTCGGCGCCGGCGACGACAAGGGCGAGAAGGCCGCCACGATGGGCGAAATGCAGGCCAACAAGGTCAAGCGCGACGAGCTCGAGGAGGAGCGGCGCGGCGCCGCGGCCAGCAAGAACCGCAAGCCGCTCGAGTTCGGCAGCAAGGACGACTTCCAGCTGACCCAGGCGCTGAACCATTTCAAGGGCTTGCCGGTCCAGCTGGCCAAGGCCGACCTGGCGATCGAGGCGGTGGAGCCGGCAGTGCCGGTGGCGCCGGTGCCGGCCAAGGTCACGCCGCCCGACATCAAGGGCGCACCGGTCAAGAAATGAGCCATGGCGCTTCGATGGACGATGACCAGCTGCTGCGCTACTCGCGCCACATCCTGCTCGACGAGATCGGCATCGAGGGCCAGCAGCGCCTGCTCGGCGCCCGCGCGCTGATCATCGGCGCCGGCGGTCTCGGTTCGCCCGCCGCGTTGTACCTGGCCGCGGCCGGCGTCGGGCGCATCGTGCTGGTCGACGACGACGACGTCGACCTGACCAACCTGCAGCGCCAGGTGATGCACGCCACCGCCCGCATCGGCCAGCCGAAGGTCGATTCCGGCCGCGCCGCGCTGCTGCAGATCAATCCCGGCATCGAGGTGGTGGCGCTGCGCGAGCGCGCCGGCGCCGAGCGGCTGACCGAACTGGTTGGCGCGGCCGACGTCGTGCTCGACTGCAGCGACAACTTCGCCACCCGCCACGCCGTCAACCGCGCCTGCGTGGCCGCGCGCGTGCCGCTGGTGTCGGGCGCGGCGATCCGCTTCGACGGCCAGCTCAGCGTGTTCGATCCGCGCCAGGCCGATTCGCCCTGCTACGCTTGCCTCTTTCCCGAGGCGGCCGGCTTCGTCGACGCCGCCTGCAGCAGCATGGGCGTGTTCGCCCCGCTGGTCGGCGTGATCGGCGCCATGCAGGCGGCCGAGGCGCTCAAGTTGCTGGTCGGCATCGGCCAGTCGCTGGCCGGGCGCCTGCTGCTGCTCGATGGGCGCGCCATGGAATGGACCAGCATCGCCGTGGCCCGCAACGCCGATTGCCAGGTCTGCAGCGGTGTCGGCAAACCGGTCTGATCGAAGCGGCAACGAGTGGGCGTCGCCGTACACACTACCTTACAATGTTCACCGGCCCGCAATCTGGCCGTCGCGGCGAAACCGCTCTATACTCTGCCAATTACACTGCATTCTTTTTCGGATCGCACCTACTCATGACTATGCAAATCCCATTTCGTACTTCACGTCGTTCACTACGCCAGCGCCTGCAGCGCGGCTTCACCCTGGTCGAGATCATGGTGGTGGTCGTCATCATCGGCATCCTCGGCGCGCTGGTCGTGCCCAAGCTGATGGGCCGCACCGGCGAATCGCGCATCACCGCCGCCAAGGTTGACATTTCGACCCTGATGCAGGCGCTCAAGCTTTACAAGCTCGACAACCAGCGTTACCCGACCACCGAGCAGGGCCTGCAGTCGCTGATCGCCAAGCCGACCGGCGGCCCGGCCGCCAACGGCTGGAAGGCCGGCGGCTACATCGACAAGCTGCCAAAAGATCCATGGGGCAATCCTTACCAGTACATGTACCCTGGCGTGCACGGCAGCGAAGTCGATCTGTTTTCGCTCGGCGCCGACGGCCAGCCGGGCGGTACCGGCGACGACAGCGACATCGGTTCGTGGGAATAAATAAGGAAGCCACGTCAGGAATCTAACCCAGGGGGTTCGCTTGCCCGTCATCGACAGCCGCCGCGCGGCCCGCGGCTTCACCCTGGTGGAGCTGATGGTCGTGATGGTGATCATCGGCATCACGCTGGGCATCGTCTCGCTCAATGCGATCCCGAGCCCGCAGCAGAACCTGCAAAACGAGGCCCAGCGCCTCGCTTTGCTGCTGCAGCTCGCCCGTGACGAAGCGATCGTGCGCAACCGGCTGGTCGCGTTCGAGGCCGACGGCGAGCGCTACCGCTTCCTGGTGCGCAACGAAACGCGCTGGGACCCGGTCAGCGGCGACGACCTGCTGCGCGAGCGCGCCTTCAAGAACGCCCCGGTGTCGCTGCTGATCGACCCGGCCGGCGCCGGCTCCGGCAATCCTCTGCGCATCACGTTCGGCCGCGAGCCGGTCGACAAGCCTTTCCTGCTCACCCTCTCCAGCGGCGACGCCCGTGTCGCCATCCGCGCCGACGGCATCGGCCACTTCGTCGTCGAATGACCATGCGCCCCTACACCCGGCAATCCGGTTTTACCCTGCTCGAGGTGCTGGTGGCGCTGGTCATCGTCGGCACCGCGCTGGGCGCCTCGATGCGCGCCGTCGGCAGCCTGGCGTCCAACAGCGCCGGCCTGCGCACCGCGATGATGGCGACCTGGTCGGCCGAAAACCGGCTGGTGCAGATCCGCCTGGCGCGCGAATTTCCCAGCGTCGGCAAGCGCAGCTTCGAGTGCCCGCAGGGCGACCTGAATCTCGTCTGCGAAGAAGAAGTGCTGGCCAGCCCGAACCCGCTGCTGCGCCGCGTCGAAGTTGGCGTCTACGACATGCAGAATCCGGAGCGGCGCATCCTGAAGCTGGTGCAACTTGTGATGAGGCCGCAATGAGGCCGGTCCTGATCCGGTCGCGCGGTTTTACGCTCGTCGAGCTGCTGGTGGCGATCAGCATCCTGGCGATGGTGGCCGTGCTCGGCTGGCGCGGCCTGGACGGCATCGTGCGTGCGCGCGTGGCGCTGACCGACCAGATGGAAGTGACGCGCGGCATGCAGCTGGCATTTGCCCAGATGCAAAGCGACGCCGAACACATGGCCGAAGGCGCGCTGCTCGACAAGCGCGCCTACCTGCAGGCCGGCGTCGACCGCCTGACGCTGGTGCGCACCAGCTACATCGAGAACGAAGCGATGCGCCTGCAGGTGGTGTCGTACCGGGTGCAAGACGGCATGCTGACGCGCCGCGAATCGGCCAGCACGCGCGACCTGATGCAGCTCGACGTGCTGTGGCAGGCCGCCATCAGCGACGTCGACCCGACGCCGCCGGTCACCTTGCAGGCCGGGGTGACCGGCATGCAGGTCGACACCTGGCAGCAGAACCAGTGGCAACAGGGCGCCCAGCAACAGAAGGATGTCCAGCCGCAACCGCCGGCACCGGGCGAGGCCGGCCCGGGCGGGCTGCAGGTGGCGCTGCAGGTGCAAGGCCTGGCCGCGCCAATGCGCAAGGCTTTCCTGCTGGGGGGCATATGAGAAAATTTACGCAGCCGGCGCGCCAGCGCGGCGTTGCCGTCATCACCGCCTTGCTGCTGACCACCCTGGCGGTAACGATCGTCGCCAGCCTGTTCTGGGCCCAGCAGGTGCAGGTGCGCTCGATGGAAAATCAGCGCTTGCACCTGCAGACCAAGTGGATCCTGCGCGGCGCGCTCGACTGGGCCGGCCTGGTGCTGCGCCAGGACGCACGCGACAATGACTACACGTCGCTGAACCAGGTGTGGGCGACGCCGTTGGCCGAAACCCGGCTCGACCAGTACATCGAACGCGAGCGGGTGCAGGGCGAGGTATTCGACGCGACCTTGTCGGGCAGCATCGTCGACGCGACGTCGCGGTACAATCTGACCAACCTGGCCGCCAACCGCACGCCGGCGCTGGCGCAGGTCGGCATCTACCGGCGCCTGCTGATCAACCTCAAGCTCGATCCGGCGCTGGCCGAACGCACCGCCATCGCCGTGGCCAGCGCGCAGGTGCTCGAGGCCAGCCCCGAGCCGCCCGAGGTCGGGCCGAAGCCGGTGCCGAAGACGAATAACGCACCGGTCCGCTTGACGCAGTTGGACGACTTGCTGACCATTCCGGGTTATACGGTGGAAGTGGTCAACAAGTTGCGCGACTTCGTCATCGTGCTGCCTGGTGTCAGCAAGGTCAACGTCAATACCGCGGCGCCGGAAGTGTTGGCCGCGCTGATCGAGGATTTTTCGCTGGCCGAGGCGAATGCGCTGGTGGCACGGCGCAAGAGCGCGGCCTGGCTCGACATCGGCCAGTTTAAGACTGAGCTGAACGGCAAAAGCATGGTCGACAATGCGGGCGAAGTGAAAAGCAATTATTTCCTGGTATACAGCCGGGTGCGGCTCGACCGCGCCGCGCTCGACGCCGAAGCATTGATCAACCGCGGCACCGATGGCCGCAAGCTCACGACCTTGGTGTGGGTGCGGCAAAACTAGAAGAAAGCGAGACCGTTTGAGCACTTTATATATCCGCCTGCCGGCGCGCGCTGACGGCGAAGCGGCCTTGTCGCGCTTCGCGCTGGTGGCCGACAGCGGCGCCATCGAGCAGCAGGGCGAGGGCGCGCTGCGCGGCTTCGCCGACTTGGCCGCGGCCAGCCGCCGCGTGCTGCTGCTGATCGCCGCCGTCGACGTCACCATGCTGCACGTCAAGGCGCCGCCGCTGTCGGGCCCGCGCCTGAAGGCCGCGTTGCCGAGCCTGGTCGAGGAGCAGGTGCTGGGCGATCCGTCCGAAGCGGTGCTGACGGCGGCGCCCGCGCAGTCGCCGGACGGCCTGCGCAGCGTTGCCGTCGTGCAGCGCACCTATCTCGAGTCGCTGGTGCGCACCGTGCTGGCGATGGGCGCGCGCAGCGTCGGCGCGCTGCCGGCGCAGCTGTGCCTGCCGCTGCAGCCGGGCCACGTCAGCGGCGCGGTCGAACCGTCCGTGCTGACCTTGCGCGACGGCCTCTACCACGGCATGGGACTGGCCGTCGCCAGCACCCCCGACACGGCGCTGCAGATGGTGCGCGCGCTGGCCGGCGACGCCCCGCTGACCCTGTACGTGCCGGCTGCCGACCTCGGCCAGTTCCAGGCGCTGGCGGCCGAAGCCGACCCGGCCACGACGATCGAAGCCGACGACTGGACCCACTGGATCGCCGGCAGCCGCAGCACCAACCTCGACCTGGTGCCGGCGCTGGGCGCGGCGGGCGCGCGCGCCACCGACTGGCAGCGCTGGCGCTGGCCGTTGCGCCTGGCCTTGCTGGCGCTGGTGGTCAACCTGGCCGGCCTGAACATCGAGTGGCTGCGCCTGAAGCGCGAAGCCGACGCCACCCGCGCGGCGATGCTGCAAACCTACAAGGCGACCTACCCGAAAGACACCGTGATCCAGGATCCATTGGTGCAGATGAAAATGAACATTGCGCGCGCGCGCGCCGCCAGCGGCCAGCTCTCGCCGGACGAATTTACCTACCAGGCGGCAGCCTTCGGCGAGGCCGCGCGCTCTCTGCCGCGCCCGCTGTCGATCGCCTCGCTCGAATACCGGGAACGTTCGCTCAGCATTAAGGTCAAACCTGAGTCGGCCGATCCAGGCGTGGCCGGCCAGCTCAAGAGTGCTCTGGCGGCGCGCAACCTCGCCTTCAGCGAACCGGCGCCGGCCACCTGGCTGATCCGCAACACCACCGGAGCGAAGCCATGAGCGTCGTCACCAGCATTGCCCAGTGGCGCGAACGGATCGGCCTGGCCTGGCGCGCCCGCACAGACCAGGAGCGCAAGACGCTCACCATCGGCGGCGGCATCGCCGCCGGCGCACTGATTTACATGCTGTTCATCGATCCAGCCGTCAGCGGCCGCGCTCAGTTGGAAAAAGACTTGCCGCGCCTGCGCCAGGAAAGCGCGCAGCTGCGCGCGATGGCGCTTGAAGCGGGCGAACTGGCGCGCCAGCCGCAGCCGCAGGTCACGCCCATGACGCGCGACAGCGTCACTGCCAGCCTGGCGGCGATGAGCATCACGCCGCAGAGCCTGACGGTGTCCGGCGAGAGCGCGCGCATTCAGTTGACGGGCGTGTCGTTCGCCAACCTGGTCACCTGGCTCGACGCCCAGCGCCGCGAGAACCGTATTGCCGTGCTGGAAGCCGTGATCAGCGCGCAAACGCCCGCCGGCCAGGTTGACGCCACCTTGACGTTGCGCCAGGACACCGGCGCGGGGAATCAGTGAAGCGCGCCTTGCTATGGGGCCTGGCGACGCTGTTGGCCGGCGCGCTGACGGTGCTGACGTTTTTCCCCGCCGCCTGGCTGGGGCGGATCGTCGAACAGCAGACCGGCGGCCGTTTGACTCTGGGGGATGCGCAGGGTACGCTGTGGCGCGGCTCGGCCTTTATCGGCGGGGCGCCCGGCGCCGGCGGCGCGGTGACGCCGCTGTTGCCGGGACGTTTTGCGTGGCGCTTGTCGCCGCTGGTGTTGCTCGGCAGCGTGTCGCTGCAGCTGGAAAACCCGCTGGCGCTGTCGCAGCCGGTGCGCATCAGCGGCAGCTGGTCGCAGTGGCAGGTCAGCCCGGCCGAACTGATGTTGCCGGCCGAAGGACTGGCTGGCCTGGGCGCACCGCTCAATACCTTGGCGCCGAGCGGGGTGATGCGGCTGTCCTGGTCTACACTGGAGCTGATGCGCCAGCAGCAGACGGTGGCGGTGAATGGCCGCACGGTGCTCGTGATGAACGACATGGGCTCGCGTATGAGCCCGGTCAAGCCGCTCGGCAGCTACGAGCTGGCGATGGACTGGCAAGGCCAGCAGGCAAAACTGAATTTGACGACCGTGCGCGGTGCATTGCTGCTGTCGGGAAACGGGTCGCTGGACCGCGGCCGGCTGCAGTTTTCCGGCCAGGCCGCGGCCGCAAATGGATATGAAGAAACGCTGGGCAACCTCCTGAATTTACTGGGCCAGCGCCGAATGGTGGGTGGCAAGAATATTATCGCGTTAGAGTTCAAATGAAAAAAACAGCACACAGCACCATCCCCGTCCCGGCGCTGCGCCGGCTCGCCGCCGCCGTCCTGTTGGGCTTTGCGGCCGCGCCGATCGCGCTGCCGCTGCCGGCCACCGCGCAGGAGCCGTCCGCTTCCGGCGCCGCGCTCAACTTCGTCAACGCCGACATGGAGTCGGTCATCAAGGCGGTCGGCCACTACACCGGCATCACCTTCGTGATCGACCCGCGCGTCAAGGGCACGTTGACCCTGGTGTCGGAAAAGTCGCTCTCGAAGTCGCAGGCGTTCTCGCTGCTGACCTCCGCGCTGCGCCTGCAAGGCTACGCGGTCGTCACCGCCGAAGGCTACGCCAAGGTGGTGCCGGAAGCCGAAGCAAAATTGCAAAGTTCGCCCACGCTGGTTGGCCTGGGCGCGCCGCGCGTCAAGGGCGACCAGATCGCCACCCAGGTGTTCCGCCTCAATTACGAGTCGGCCGCCAACCTGACGGCCGTGCTGCGCCCGCTCATTTCGCCGAACAATTCGATCATGGGCAACCCGGGCAACAACAGCCTGGTGATCACCGACTACGCCGACAACCTGCGCCGCCTGGCAAAGATCATCGCCGCCCTCGACGCCCCGGTCTCCGGCGGCCTCGACGTCGTGCCGATCCGCTACGCCATCGCCAGCGACATCGCCACCATGGTCAGCCGCCTGATGGAGCCGACCGCCGGCGGCGACTCCGGCCGCGTGTCGGTGCTGGCCGATCCGCGCACCAATTCGGTGGTGGTGCGCGCGCCTTCGCCGGCGCGCGCCAACCTGGCCAAGTCGCTCATCGCCCGGCTCGACCAGCCGACCGCGGAAGCGGGCAACGTCCACGTCGTCTACCTGAAAAACGCCGACGCCACCAAGCTGGCGCAGACCTTGCGCGCAGTGGTGTCGTCCGACACCTCGCTGCCGCAGCAGGCGCAGGGCACCGCCGGCGGCACCGTGCAGCCCGGCGGCGCCGGCCAGACCGGCCAGGGCCAGGGCCAGCAGGGCCTCGGCGGCGGCGGCAGCACGCTCAGCGCCAACAGCCCGGGCCAAGGCGGCGGCGGCACCCAGGGCGCCACCGGCGCCGGCTTCATCCAGGCCGACGCGGCCACCAACACGCTCATCATCACCGCCAACGAGGCGGTCTACCGCAACCTGCGCGCCGTCATCGACCAGCTCGACGTGCGCCGCGCCCAGGTCTACATCGAGTCCCTGATCGTCGAAGTGACGGCCACCCGCGCCTCCGAATTCGGCGTGCAGTGGGCCGCCGTCAGCGGCAGCGAAAACAGCAAGTACCGCGTCGGCGGCCTGCAGTCGTTCTCGTCCGGCTCGAACAACCTGCTGGCCGCTGCCACCGGCGCCAGCCCGCCGCCGACCGGCTTTTCGATCGGCGTGTTCAAGCAGATCGGCGACCAGATTGGCCTGGGCGCACTGGCCCGCGCGCTCGAAACGGACGGCAACGCCAACATCCTGTCGACGCCGAACATGCTCACGCTCGACAACGAGCTGTCGACCATCAAGGTGGGCCAGAACGTGCCGATCATCAGCGGCCAGTTCACTACCCCGGCCGGCGGCGCCAACGCCAATCCGTTCCAGACCATCGACCGCCGCGACGTCGGCCTGACCCTGAAGGTGCGCCCGCAGATTTCCGAAGGCGGCACCATCAAGATGGCGATCTACCACGAGACCTCCAGCGTCGATCGCTCGACCCTGACCGCGCCGGCCGGCGTGACGACCAACATCCGTGTCATCGAAAACAATGTCATCGCCGACGACGGCCAGATCATCGTGCTCGGCGGCCTGATCGAGGACACCGAGGGCGACAGCGAGGAAAGAGTGCGCGGCCTGGGCGACATCCCGGTGCTCGGCAACCTGTTCAAGTACAAGACGCGCTCGCGCCAGAAAACCAACCTGATGATCTTCCTGCGCCCGGTTGTCGTGCGCAGCAAGGAAGACAGCAACACCATCGCCGCCGACCGCTACGACTACATGCGCTCGTCGGGCCTGTCGGCGCAGCCGAAGGACAGCTCGGTCCTGATCCGCGACCTCGGCGCGCCGGTGCTGCCGCCGCTCGACAGCGGTCAGCCGCCGCCAGGCGGCGCGATGGCGACGGTGCCGCCGAAGCGGCCAGCGCCGGTGCCGGCGCGCCCTGGCGTGGTCGGGCCGCAAACGCCGCCTCAGCAGCAGCCGCAGCAGCCGCAGCAGCAGCCGCAAGATCCGGCCACGCAATACCGGCCGGTGCAGAAATAGAAAGGTAGTACCAATGAGTAATTTGTTGCCGTATGCATTTGCCCGTGATTTTGGTGTGCTGGCCAGGAGCGTCGACGGCGGCGCCGACGCCATCGAAGTGTGGATCTCCGGCGCCACCGCGCCGGCGGCGATCGCCGAAGTGTCGCGCCGGTTCGGCCGCGTCGCGCTGCGCCGCATGGAGCGCGCCGACCTCGAGGCGGCCATTGCCACCGCCTACGCCGGCGCCGGCGGCGACGCCTCGCAGGTGGTCGACGAATTCGACGCCGACCTCGACCTGACTAAGCTGCTGCAGGACGTGCCGGCCATCGAAGACCTGCTCGAGTCGTCCGACGACGCGCCGGTGATCCGCATGATCAATGCGCTGCTGACGCAGTCGCTGCGCGAAGGCGCCTCCGACATCCACATCGAGCCGTTCGAGCAGACTTCGGTGGTGCGCTTTCGCATCGACGGCGCGCTGCGCGACGTGGTCCGTCCGCGCAAGGCGATCCACGCCTCGCTGATCTCGCGCATCAAGATCATGTCGCAGCTCGACATCGCCGAAAAGCGCCTGCCGCAGGACGGCCGCATCACCTTGCGCGTCGGCGGCAAGCCGGTCGACGTGCGCGTGTCGACCCTGCCGACCGGCCACGGCGAGCGCGCCGTATTGCGTCTGCTCGACAAGGAAGCGGGCCGCCTCGACCTGTCGCACCTGGGCATGAGCCCGTCGCTGCTGCCGCAGTTCGACCGCATGATCAACCAGCCGCACGGCATCGTGCTGGTGACCGGCCCGACCGGTTCGGGCAAGACCACCACGCTGTATGCGGCCTTGTCGCGGCTGAACGCGTCGACCACCAACATCCTTACCGTCGAAGACCCGATCGAGTACGACCTGATCGGCGTCGGCCAGACCCAGGTCAACGCCCGCATCGACATGAGTTTCGCCAAGGCGCTGCGGGCGATCCTGCGCCAGGACCCGGACGTCATCATGATCGGCGAGATCCGCGACCTCGAAACGGCGCAGATCGCGGTACAGGCGTCGCTGACGGGCCACCTGGTGCTGGCAACCTTGCACACCAACGACTCGGCCGCGGCGGTGACGCGTTTGCTCGACATGGGGATCGAACCGTTCCTGCTGTCGTCGTCGCTGCTGGGCGTGATGGCGCAGCGGCTGGTGCGCAAACTCTGTGAAAGCTGCAAGCAGCCCGACGGCCAGTACTGGCGCTCGGTCGGCTGCGACAAGTGCGGCCACACCGGCTACCAGGGCCGGGTCGGCGTCTATGAGCTGCTCGAGACGACCGACGACATCCGCGCCCAGATCCACAACCGCGCCTCCGAAGCCGACATCCGCGGCGCGGCCCAGCAGCACGGCATGAAGATGATGCGCGAAGACGGCGAACGGTGGCTGCAGAACGGCACCACCACCCAGGCCGAACTGCTGCGCGTGACCAAGGACTAACACCAGATGCCCGCTTTCCGCTACGAAGCCGTCGATGCCGGCGGCGCCACCCGCAAGGGCGTCGTCAACGCCGACAATCCCCGTTCCGCGCGCGCCGACCTGCGCAGCCAGGGATTGACGCCGCTGATGGTCGACGCCATCGCCGCCCAGCTCGATGCCGCCGGCGTCGCCAAGAGCCGCGGCTTCGGCGAGCGCCTGTCGCAGATCGAGCTGGCGCTGTTTACCCGCCAGCTGGCCAGCCTGCTCGAAGCCGGCCTGCCGCTCGAACAGGCCTTCACCGCCTTGCTCGAGCAGGCCGAGCGCGCCTACGTGCGCGACCTGGTCGCCTCGATCCGCTCCGAAGTGATGGGCGGCGCCTCGTTCTCCGACGCGCTGTCGCGCCACCCGCGCGATTTCGCCGAGATCTACCGCGCGCTGGTCGCCTCGGGCGAGCAGATCGGCCAGCTCGCGCGCGTGCTGTCGCGCCTGGCCGACTACATCGAACGCAGCAACGCGCTGATCGCCAAGGTGCGCCTGGCGTTCATCTACCCGGCCATCGTCACCGTGGTGGCGTTCGCCATCGTCATTTTCCTGCTCACCTACGTGGTGCCGCAGATCGTCTCGGTGTTCGCCAACACCAAGCAGAAGCTGCCGCTGCTGACGGTGATGATGCTGGCGGTGTCGAACTTCATGCGCGCCTACGGCATCTACCTGGCGATCATCCTGATCGGCGCCGCCTTTGCCTGGCGCCGCGCGCTGAAAAACCCGGACCTTAAAAAGCGCTTCCATTTGTGGCTGCTCGACGCGCCCGTCTACGGCAAGTTCGAGCGCAGCATGAACACCGCGCGCTTTGCCAGCACCCTGGCGATCACCACCGGTTCCGGCGTGCCGATCTTGCGCGCGCTCGACACCAGCCGCGACACGCTGTCGAACGTGGCGATGAAGGACCTGGTCGAGGAGGCCAGCGCCAGCGTGCGCGAAGGCGTCAGCCTGGCGCGCGCGCTGTCGGCGCAAAAGTACTTCCCGCCGATGCTGATCCACATGATCCGCGCCGGCGAAATCACCGGCGAGCTGCCGGCCATGCTCGAGCGCGCGGCCAGCGCCCAGCAGGCCGACCTCGAACGGCGCGCGCTGACCATCGCCGGCCTGCTCGAGCCGGTGCTGATCCTGGTGATGGGCGTGGTGGTGCTGCTGATCGTGCTGGCGGTGCTGATGCCGATCATCGAAATCAACCAGCTGGTGCGGTAACCGAGGGAACCTGAAGGATGTCGATGAAGCGTATGCCAATAGTATTAACCCTGCTTGCCCTGATCCTGTTGTCGGTCTCGATCGTCTATTGGGTCATGCAGCTGTACCAGCCGGCCCAGCGTCCGCTGGCGGCGGCCGCGCCGTCGGCCATGCCGCAGCCGGGCATCGACGCCGCCGCCACCCTGTTCGGCGGCCAGGCTTCGGCCGCGGTGGCCGCCAACTACCAGCTGACCGGGGTGGTCGCGGCCGGGCGCGAAAGCGTTGCCATCATCGTCGCCGACGGCGCGCCGCCGAAGGCGCTCCAGCTGGGCAAGGAAGTCGTCGCCGGCGTCACCGTGCGCGAAGTGCACCCGCGCTACGTGATGCTGTCCGACGGCGGCGTCCTCAAGCGCATTGAACTGGCCACCGATACGCGCGCTACCAACGGCGTGCCGCCGTCTCCGCTGCCGGGCCAGCAGCAGTTCCAGGCGCAGCAGGAACAACAACAGCAACAGCAGCTGCAACAACAGCAGCAACAACAACCGCCACCGCAGCAACAGCAGCAACTGCAGATGGGCCCGGTCCTGCCGCAGCAGCAGGCGCAGCCCGCGCCGCCGCCGCCGGCACCGGCGCAGATGGCGCCGCCAACGCGCGCCGTCAATCCGAACGGCGCACCTTCGCAACTTCAGTAAGCCGGCGTGCCCAGCCTTTTGCGCCTGCGCCCAAGCCCGAGACTGTCCGTGGTCCTGACCGCCCATGTCGTGCGCGGCGCCTGCGCGCTGCTGCTGGCCGTCGCCTTGCCGGCGCAGGCCGGCGCCGAGCCGACTGCGGCGCCGACTGCGGCGCCGACTGCGGCGCCGGCGGCGCGCCCGCGCATCGCGCTGGTACTGTCCGGCGGCGGCGCGCGCGGCTTCGCCCACATCGGCGTGCTGCGCGTGCTGCGCGAACTGCGCGTGCCGGTCGACCTGGTGGTCGGCACCAGCATGGGCAGCGTGGTCGGCGGCGCCTATGCGGCCGGCGCCTCGGTGGCCGACCTCGAACGGATGGCGCGCGAGACCGACTGGGAGCAGGTCGTGGCCGACCGCCCGGCGCGCGACCAGCTGGCGTTTCGGCGCCGCGAGGAAGACGTGCTGCTGCCCTCGCGCATTGAATTTGGCGTCAATCCGCGCGGCCTGTCGCTGCCGCCGTCGGCGGCCGGCAACGCCGCGCTGGAGCAGGCGCTTGACCGCCTGCTGCCGGCCGGCACCCGCGACCTGGCCGTCAGCCAGCTGGCGCTGCCGTTCCGCTCGGTCGCCTCCGACCTGCTGACCGGCCAGCCGGTCGAGCTGGTCGACACGCCGCTGTTTTTGGCAATGCGCGCCTCGCTCGCCGTGCCCGGCGTGTTCGCCCCGGTGCGGGTCGACGGCCGGCTGGTCGTCGACGGCGGCCTGGTGCGCAACCTGCCGGTCAACCTGGCGCGCGCGATGGGCGCCGACATCGTCATCGCCGTCAATGTTGGCACCGCGCTGGCGCCCGAAAAAGAGCTCGGCAGCGCGCTCGGCGTGGCCCAGCAGATGCTGGGTATCCTGACCGAACAGAACGTCCAGCGCTCGATCAAGGAACTGCAGCCGCAAGATATCCTCGTCGCGCCTGAGCTCGACGGCGTCGGCTTTCTCGACTTCGCCCAATCCGCCGACGCGATTGCGGCCGGCGAACGCGCTGCCCGCGCGCTGGCCGCGCGGCTGGCGCCACTGGCGATGGAGGCGAAGCAGTACGCGCTGTTCGAAAACGGCCGGCTGGCGCCGCCGGCGCTGCAGGACGGCGCGCTGCCGCTGGCCAAGGTCGACGCCACCAGTTCCGGGCGCATCAACCCGCAGGCGCTGGTGGTGCAGTCCGGCCTGGTCGAAGGCAAGAGCGCCACCGTCGCCCAGGTGCGCCGCGCCGCCGACGCGCTGTACGGGCGCGGCGACCTGGCGCGGGTCGAAACCGACATCAGCGACCAGGACGGCAAGCGCAGCGTGCGGATCCGCGCCACCGAAGCGGAGTGGGCCAGCGACCGGCTGCGCGTCGGCCTCGAGCTGGCCAGCGACTTCTCCGACGCCAATACCTTCGCCTTGAAACTGATGTACGTGCGCACCTCGGTCAACCGCTGGGGCGCCGAAGTGCGCGCCGTGATGGGCATCGGCGACAAGCGCGACGCCGGCGTGCAGTTCTGGCAGCCGCTCGGCGCCGGCTCGCAATGGTACGTGGCGCCGTCGCTGCAGTACGGTTCGTCCTCGGGCGACGTGTTCGCCGACGGCCGCCGCCTGTCGCGCATCGGCTACAACGCGCGCAGCGCCAGTTTCACCTTGGGTCGCCAGCTGGGCAACTGGGGCGACGCCCAGGTCGGCGTCACCCGCCGCAGCGCCGGCACCCGCGTGGTGGTGCCGGAAGTGGCCGGCACGCCGACCGCGCGCGCGTTCGACACCACCCAGTTCCTGCGCTACCGGGTCGACACGCTCGACTCGCTCGGCTTTCCGAGCCGCGGCTACCTGCTCGACGCCTCGCTCGAGCGCTCGCCCGGCAGCAACAGCGGCGCGTCGCTGGCGCGCTCGTCGCTGGTCGGCATGGCGGCGCTGCACACCGAAAACTGGGCCGGCCACCTGTATGGCGAATGGGCCCACGCGCAGCAGGGCGCGGCGCCTTTGAACCTGGGCGGCTTCTTGCGCCTGTCGGGCACCGCCGCCGATTCGGTGCAGGGCCGCACCATCGCGTTTGCCCGCCTGGTGCTGGCGCGCCGCGTCGGCGCCTTGCCCGTCACCTTGGGCGGCACCGTGCGCGCCGGCTTCTCGCTCGAGACCGGCGGCGGCTTCGACCAGGACCTGTCGATCCGCAGCAGTTCGCGCAAGCAGGCCGCCAGCGTCTTCCTCGCCGTCGACACGCGCTTCGGCCCGGCGTATCTGGGCGCCGGCGCCACCCGCGACGGCAACCGCACGATGTATCTGTTCCTCGGGCCGAGCTGGTAGGGCCCGAACATGGGTAGCTGGTTGTCACTTGACAACCTGGTGGGTTGTGCTTACATTGGAGCTGTCGATGGCCCGTCCGGTGCATCCTAAAAAGGAGATCGAGGCTGCCTTGAAGCACGCCGAATTGCACGGCTGGCGTATCGAGGTAGGTGGATCTCACGCATGGGGAAGGATGTATTGCCCTTATAACGATAACGAATGCAGGTGCGGTCAGTTCTGTATCACCAGCGTTTGGAGCACGCCCAAGAGCGCTGCAAACCATGCCAAAGCGCTCAGGCGCGTGGTCGACAATTGTACGGCGCACCGAAAAAAACTGACAGCGGACCGGAGTACGTAACCATGGAATACTCGTTCACTCTGACATATCGATTGCCTGACGACGCAGCCGATGTGGATGAAACTGTAGAACGCTTAGGTGAGGCAGGCTGTAACGATGCGTTGATCGGGCTGGGGCAATCAGGCCGGATCGCGCTGGCGTTCGACCGAGAGGCGAACTCAGCAAGAGAAGCGATGGTGAGCGCGCTCGGCGACGTCAAGCGTGCCATCCCGGCCGCTTCTTTGATCGAAGCATCGCCAGATCTGGTCGGCCTGTCGGATGTCGCGGAAATTGTCGGCGTAAGCCGCCAGAACATGCGGAAGCTGATGATGAACTCGGCCAGTTTCCCGAGTCCCATACATGCGGGGAGTACGGTCATCTGGCATCTGGCCCATATCTTGGCGTGGCTCGATGCCAAGGGCTGCTACGAATTCGATACAAAGATTCTGGAAGTCGCTGGATCAGCGATGCTGATCAACTTTGCCAAGGAATCTCGCCAGCACGGCGCAAATATTCCGAGCGACATATCGGAAGTAACAGCTTAGCCGAATGCTCACGTAACGTGACCTGCCCGAAGCGGCAGTACCCGACAGGGGCCGCGCGTTAGCAGAGTACTCAACGCCTGACAGATGACTCGAACTGCGCGAACCTTACTCTGGCGTTCAATTTATTTGTCTGTTCAAGAAACGTGAACAGCGTTGGAGGTTGAACAGTTTAGCGTTGCCAGCCAAATCTCCCGCGACGTCATAAACCATGTACACGACTCGCAGCGATAAGCCGATGGATCCGGGAATGAAGCAGCCGCCAGCGAAGTGATCAGCCGTGCCGCCGCATCTCGGTAAAGGCGGCAAACTCCCACGACCTGAACCCGAGCAGCAAGGTAAAGCCATCGCGCTCGTCGGCCGGCAGGCGGCGGTCGCTCTGGTGCAGGCGCGCCAGTTCGGCGGCCAGCTGCTGGATCTTTTGCAGCAGCTCGCGCGCGCTCGGCAGCGACAAGCGCGCCGGCAGGCACATCAAGGTCTCGCCGGGGCCGTCGAAGCGCCCGCCGAAGTAGTCGCCCACCACGTGCTCGCGCACGTATTGCTGCACCGGGCCGTCGGCCAGCCAGTGGAACGCGTTCGATACCCGCAGGCTGTAGCGGTTCAGCGGCTTGAGTTCGATGACGCCGAGGCGGTCTAGCTCGGCAAGAAAGCCGATGCACTCCGGCTCGCTGATGGCGTACGTCTCGATGACCTGCTCGAGCGTCCAGTGGCCGAGGCAGCAGATCGCCACCAGCAACAGGCGCGGCTTGGCGATCAGCGCCTTTTCCTGCACCGCGGTGAGGGTGTCGGCGTGCGGCTGGACGTCGGCGGCGCGGCGCAGCACGTCTTCCATCGCGATGCCGCTGGCGGTGCAGATTTGCGCCAGCCGCGACAGCGCCATGTCTTTCTGGCCGAACATGCGCTTGACGCTCGATTCGCTCATGCCGATGCGCTCGGCGAGCGCCTTGTAGGTGATCGACGCGGCGCGCAATTCGGCGCGCAACACCTGCAATACCAGCTCGGGTGAGCTCATGTCTTCCCTTTCTTTTTGAAATGTACTGAAATACGCTACCTAATGTAGCGTTATATTGGACTTCGCACAAGCAGGTGGTACTTCATTCCCGGCAACAGGCAATCAAGTGCGAGCGCGGCGCCATCGGCCAACCGTTGCGTTAACCACACGCCAGCGAAAAGACAACGGGCATACCACTTTGAGCTGGATCGGCCCACCTCGACCAAGTGGTCCTATGCTGCGCTGCCGCCGGCACCCGCGGTACCCGTGGGCCGCCTTTTCCTGCTCTGAAGTTATTGCTTCTCAGCCATGAGTGCGGTATGTTCCATATTAGACATCGTGCATACCAAACAGATGCCAGTACAAGGCGGCAGCCACTGGGCGGCCACGATTTCTCAGCAAAAGCGTTCGATCGGCAAGACCATTTGCGGCGCCCTGGCAGCCGCGCCACATTCACCACAGGAATACAACATGACAGCTAGCGCGTCCCGTATGAGCAGAACAACAATTTACCTGGCGGTTTTAGCGCTGGCGCATGGCATTGCACAGGCGCAGCAGGACGCCGTGCAGCCGGCGCCGCCGCCGGTAGCGGACGCGGTGCCTGGCGAGATGCAGCAAGTGGCCGTAACCGGAACCCGCATCCGCTCGGCCAAATTGACCTCGACGAGCCCGGTGAGCCAGTTCACCGACGCCGACATCGCGCTGACCCGCGCCATCACGGTCGAAGACTTCTCGGTCAAGCTGCCGCAGCTTGCCGGCGGCGTCAACGGCACCTCGGCCGGCAGCGACGGGTTCGGCGCGCAGACGCTGGACCTGCGCAATCTCGGCCAGAGCCGCACCTTGGTGCTGATCAACGGCACGCGGGCAATTCCGTTCGGCTTTCGCAACGCGGTCGACGTCAACTTCATTCCGGCCCCGCTGCTCAAGCGGGTCGATGTGCTGACCGGCGGCGCGGCCGCCGTGTACGGCGCCGATGCGATTGCCGGCGTGGTCAATTTCGTCATCAACGACAAGTTTCAAGGGCTGCAGACGTCGGCCAACTATCGCCGCTCGGCTGACGGCGGCGCGCAAAAAGGCGTCAACTTGACAGGCGGCATGGCGCTCGGCGACAAGGGCAGCATCGTCGGCTATCTCGAAGTCACCGAACGCGACAGCGTGCTGGCCGGCGAGCGCGCGTTTGCTGGCCTGAAACCAACGCTGCGTCCCGGCACCGGCGGCAATTTCGTCGACGTCGCCAGCGGCCGCGCGTTCTCGTACACCGACGCCGGCCAGTTCACCACGGCCAAGCAGTCGACCGACTTCACGCCGGGCTACACGCTGGTGCAGCCGCTCAAGCGCGTCAACGCTTCGACCTTCTTTTCGTATGAGCTCAGCGATGCCGTCGAAGCCTACGGCCGCCTGATGTATTCGCGCGTCAACACCGTCGGCGCCCCGACCACCGGCCAGGCGCCGGCGCTGCTGTCGGGCGTTTTTGCGGTCAACGAAAGCAACACGTCGATTCCGGCCGCGGTGCGCAACCAGCTCACGTTCGTAGGCGGCGTGGCCAGGGTGCAGGTCGACCGCTCGCTGGGCGAACTGGGCGTCATCACCATCGACAACGAGCGCGATACTTACCAGGCCCAGGTGGGCGCGCGTGGCGCCGTCACCGGCAACATCAACTGGGATTTCTACGTGCAGTCGGGCCGCTCGGCCGAGTCGCTGGTCGTGCATGGCGACGCTCTCAAGTCCGGCGCGGCCGCGCTGGTGAACCGTACCAATATCTTCGGCCCTGGCGCCGACCTGTCGTCGATCGCGCAGGATTTCGACTATGGCGACCGGGTCCGCAAGCAGCTCGTCACCGCCGCCACCGTGTCGGGCGACAGCAGCGACGCGTTCAAGCTGCCGGCCGGCCCGGTCGGCTTCGCTGTCGGCATCGAGGCGCGCCGCGAGACCGGCGACTTTGCCTACAATCGGGCGCTGGCGCTGTCGTTCAACCAGGCCGCCGTCAGCGGCCCGACCGCGCCGCCGTCGTTCCGCGCCAAGGAAATCTACGGCGAAGTGCTGGTGCCGATCCTGGCCAACAAGCCGCTGATCCAGAACCTGTCGCTCGAAGGCGCCGTGCGCCGCTCGTTCTACAGCAAGTCGCTCGGCGAAGACAAGGCCTACACCACCGACAAGGTGGGCGCCTCGTGGACCGTCAACGACGACCTGCGCTTCCGTGCCACCAAGCAAAGCGTGATCCGCGAGCCGAACATGGGCGAATACGCCAACCCGGTGTTTTCGATCCCGTTCAACTCTCTGGTGACGACCGCGCGCTTGCGCCCGCGCTACCAGGGCGATCCATGCGCGCTTGGCACCGGCGACGCGGCTCAGTGCAAGCGCTTCGGCGCGCCGGCGCCGGGCTCGTACAATTCGCTCGATGCGGCGGTGCTCGGCGGCGGCTACTTCTTCGGCGGCAATCCCGACATCAGCGCCGAGAAGGGCGATACCCGCACCCTGGGCATCGTGCTGACGCCGACGTTCGTCAAGGGACTGTCCTTGACGGTCGACTACTACAGCATCAAGCTCAAGGACGCGGTCGGCCAGGTGCAGCCGGTCGACGCGCTCACCAGCTGCTACATCACCGATCCGCGCGCCGACAACCCGCTGTGCCAGGCCGTCACGCGCGACCCGGCCACCGGCCGCATCAAGGACGCTTACCCGGTCGACCGCAACCTCGCCTTCATCAAGCAGGAAGGCTTCGACATCGACGCCAGCTACAAGCACAACGTGCCGTTCGGCCTGCCGGGCAAGAAGCTCAGCTGGCAATACCAGGCGGCGGTCGTGAAGTCGTATTCGATCCAGAAGAACCCGGTGCTCGACCCGATCGACTGCAAGGGCAGCTACGGCTTCCGCTGTTCGTCGGACGCGGTGTCGCTGGTGGCGCCGGCCTACCGCCATCGCGCCTCGATGGCATGGGACTTCGATGCCGTCACGGCGCAGCTGGGCTGGAAGCGCGTCGGCAAGGTCAAGGACAGCACCGTCGGCAGCACCGAGTCGATCGGCGCGCAGGACTACTTCGACCTGAACTTCTCGCTGCGCCCGTCGATTGCCGGCCTGACCGTCAACGTCGGCATCGACAACCTGTTCGACAAGCAGCCGCCGATGCCGGCCAACGCCGCCATCTTCAACACCTATCCAGACACCTACAACGTGCTGGGCCGTTCGCTGGGCTTCACCGTCACCTACAAGCGCTGACCGGCGCATGCCTTACCCTCCGCCGGCGGCAGCGCCGGCGGAGTCTCTTTAGCGCCACGGCCGAAAGAACCGCATGTCCTCCTCCATCCTTTTTTGCGTCGTGCTCGCCTATTTCGGCGTGCTCTTCACAGTGGCCCGGCTGGCTTCGCGCAACGCGACCAGCGAGTCCTTTTTTCACGGTAACAAGAACAGCAACTGGGTCGTCGTCGCCTTCGGCATGATCGGCACTTCGCTGAGCGGCGTCACCTTCGTCAGCGTGCCCGGCCTGGTAGGGCAGAGCGGCTTCATGTACTTCCAGATCCTGCTTGGGCAGCTGCTCGGCTACCTGGTGGTCGCTTTTGTGCTGCTGCCGGTTTTCTACAAATTCAACCTGACCTCGATCTACGCCTACCTCGGCATCCGGCTCGGGCCCACCTCGCGCGCCTGCGGCGCCTGGCTGTTCCTGCTGTCGCGCTGCATCGGCGCCAGCGCCCGGCTGTACCTGGTCATCATCATCTTGCAGGAATTCATACTCGACGGCCTGAACGTGTCGTACTGGTTCAGCTCGGCGGCCACCATCGGCCTGATCGTGCTGTACACCTACCAGGCGGGCGTGAAAACCATCATCTGGACCGACCTGCTGCAAACGGCGCTGATGCTCGGCGGCCTGGTCGCCGGCGCCGCCTACCTGCTTAACGCGCTCGACCTGTCGATCGTCGACAGCTACCGCCAGATGGACGTGAAGGGCCTGGCGCGGGTGTTTTCGCACGATGTCGACAGCAGCTACTTCTGGCCCAAGCAACTGCTGGCCGGCATGCTGATCTCGATTGCGATGACCGGCATGGACCAGGAGATGATGCAGAAAAATATCTCGGTCAAGTCGCTGCGCGATTCGCAGAAAAACGTCGTCACCCTGGCGCTGGCGATGACGGCGGTGGTGTTCGTGTTCCTGTTCCTCGGTGGCTTGCTGAGCCTGTTTGCCGAAGGCGCCGGCATGACCGCCGCGGGCGACCGCATCTTCCCGGCCGTCGTGTTCCAGCACATGCCGCAGGTAATGCAACTGGTGTTCGTCATCGCCCTGATCTCGGCGCTGTTTCCCAGCGCCGACGGCGCGCTGACCGCGCTGACGTCGAGCTACTGCATGGATATTGCCCGGATGGACCAGCGCACCGACTGGACCGACCAGATGCGCCTGGCGTTCCGCCGCAAGGTGCAGCTGATCTTCGCCGTCGTCATCTTTCTGCTGCTGGTGGTGCTCAAACTGATCGACAGCCAGAGCATCGTCAACCTGATCCTGCGGCTGGCGGCGATCACCTACGGCCCGCTGCTCGGCCTGTTCTGCTTCGCCATGTTCACGTCGCGCTCGATTGCCGACCGCAAGGTGCCGCTGGTGGTGCTGTCGGTGCCGGTGCTGTGTTTCCTGCTCGACGAATTCCAGTCGCACCTGTTCGGCGCTTACCGGATCGGCCTCGAAATGCTGGCCATCAACGGCGCCCTGACCCTTGCCGGCCTGCTGGCCATCAGCGACCGGCCGCTTGCCAGGCAGGACGGCGCGGCGGCGTTTCCGTTGCCCGATCGGCTGCCGCGATGAAGACCCGTTCGCCGATTCCGTTCCAGCTCGACCGCAGTGAGGTGGTGCCGCTGTACCTGCAGATTTCGCGGCGCCTGTCCGACGCCGTCTGCGCCGGCTACTACAAGGTCAACGAGGCCTTGCCGTCGGAGCGCACGCTGGCCGAAACCTTGTCCGTGTCGCGCGCCACCGCGCGCAATGCGCTCGAGCATCTGCTCAGCGTCGGCATGATTCACCGCGTGCGCGGTTCCGGCAACTACATCGCGCCGATCCAGATGCCGCTGTCGCGCCTGAGCGGCTTTTCGGAAGACCTGACCAAGCGCGGCTACCAGCCCAGTTCGCGCTGGCTGTCGCGCATCCTGGCCGAGCCGCGCGTCGACGAGCAGATGACGCTGGGCCTGTCGCCAGGAGCGAAGGTCGCCAGGCTCGAGCGCATCCGCATGCACGACGCCGTCGCCGTCAGCTACGAAATGAGCGTGGTGCCGGCGCGCTACATTCCCAATCCGCTGGAGATCGAAAGTTCGATGTACCAGTACCTGGCGATCGGCGGCAACCGGCCGGTGCGGGCGCTGCAGCATTTCAAGGCCGTCAACGCCAGCGCCGACGTGGCCGAAAAACTCGGCGTGGCGCCGCACCAGGCGCTGTTTTTCATCCGCCGCGTCGGCTTTCTGCAAAGCGGCGCGGCGGTCGAATTGACGTCCTCGTACTGCCTCAGTGAATATTTCGACTTCGTCGCCGAAATGACTCGCGACGGCGAACCCGACCTTCCACTTCATGGAGAAGACAATGAATGACAACATCGCCAGGCTGTACCAGATCGCCGGCAAGCCGGAACGACACATCATCGGCCTGATGTCGGGCACCTCGCTCGACGGCCTCGACATCGCCTACTGCCAGGTGCGCGGCGAAGGCGAGAGCACCGCGGTGTCGCTGCTGCGCTTTGCCACGGTGCCGTATACGGACGACGTCAAGGCGCGCATCCGCGAGATCTTCGCCCGGCAGCTGGTGGACTTCCCGCTGGTGGCGATGCTCAACGAGTGGCTCGGCGAATTGCACGCGTCGATGATCCTGGCCACCCTGGCCGAGTGGGGCGTCGCGCCCGCCGAGGTCGACCTGATCGCCTCGCACGGGCAAACCGTCATGCACGCGCCGAAATCGCTGCATGGCCGCGAAGGCTACGGCAACGCCACCTTGCAGATCGGCGATGGCGACCATATCGCCGTCAAGACCGGCATCATCACCATTTCCGACTTCCGCCAGAAGCACATCGCCGCCGGCGGCGAAGGCGCGCCGCTGGCCGTGTATGGCGACTTCTATATCCTCGGCAAGGTCGGCGAGAACCGCATCCTGATGAACCTGGGCGGCATCGCCAACTTCACCTACCTGCCGGCCAGCATGAACGCGCACGAGGTGTTCGTCACCGACACCGGGCCGGGCAATACGCTGCTTGACGCCTGCACGCGGCGCTTTTTTCCCGGCAGCGACTACGACAAGGACGCCGCCCATGCCTTGCGCGGCGCGGTCAGCGACACGCTGCTCGCCGCGCTGATGGCAAGCGCCTTCTTTCGCGAACCGTTCCCCAAGACCACCGGCCCCGAATTATTCAACGTCGACTACGTGCTGCAGGCGCAGGCCGCCAGCGGCACGCAGGACCTGTCGCCCGAAGACGTGCTGGCCACGCTGACGCATTTCAGCGCGCGCACCATCGCCGCGGCGGTGTTGACGGCAACGGCCGGCATGCAGATCGACACCTTCGACGTCTACATGTCGGGCGGCGGCATGCACAACCCGCTGCTGGTCGATACGCTGAGGCAGCTGCTGCCATGCCGCTTCCGTCCCACCGATGACCTCGGCATTCTGGGCGACGCCAAGGAAGCGGTGCTGTTCGCCGTACTGGCCAACGAAACCGTGTCGGGCGGCCATTCCGACTTCGGCCGGCGCCTCGGCGTGCCATCCGTCGCGATGGGCAAGATTTCCTTGCCGTCCTAGCTATGAAAAACATGACTGCCACTGAAAGCCCGAATCCGCTGCATGCTGACCTCGACCTGTATTCCAGCGTAGCGATGGCCGAAGCCCTGATTGCCGACCAGCGCCTGGCGGTCGAGGCGGTGTACGCGGCGCACGCAAAGATCGCCGAAGCGGTCGACGCCGCGCTGCCCAGGATGGCGCAAGGCGGCCGCCTGATCTACGTCGGCGCGGGCACGTCGGGCCGCCTGGGCGTGCTCGACAGCGCAGAGCTGCACCCGACTTTCTCCTGGCCGCAGGAGCGTGCGCTGGGCATCCTGGCCGGCGGCACCAAGGCCGTGTTCGATGCGGTGGAAGGGGCCGAAGACAGTCATGCGGACGGCATCGCCGACCTCGAGCGGCACGGCGTGAATGGGCATGACGTCGTGCTGCTGATCACCGCGTCGGGCGGCACGCCCTACGTCATGGGCGCCTTGCTGGCCGCCAGGCGGGCCGGCGCGCTGACGGTGGGGTTTGCCAACAATCCGGGCGCGGCGCTGACGGCCGGCGCCGATATCGGCATCACCCTCGACACCGGCGCGGAGATGATATCGGGCAGCACCCGCTTGAAAGCTGGCACCGCGCAAAAGGTTGCCCTCAATACGTTTTC
Source organism: Massilia eurypsychrophila (assembly GCF_002760655.1). Lineage (GTDB taxonomy): Bacteria > Pseudomonadota > Gammaproteobacteria > Burkholderiales > Burkholderiaceae_D > JAFCUW01. The sequence continues at coordinate 583,991 of NZ_PDOC01000001.1, forward strand.
CACGATGATGATGGTGTCGATGCACAAGGTCTACGGCAACCTGATGGTCGACGTGCGCGCCACCAATAACAAGCTGGTGGCCCGCACGGTCGCGCTGACGAAGCACGCAACCGGCGCCACCGACGCGCTGGCGGCATCGACATTGCAGGCGTGCGGGCACAACGTCAAACTGGCAATCGTGGTGATCAAGACGGGGCTGGTCGCATCGGTCGCCGCAAAATTGCTCGAGGACAAAGGCGGCAGCGTGCGCGCGGCGCTCGGCGAAACGGCCAGTTGATGGGCCGGCGCCGTGATTGTGTTGTTCAATAATCGGCAAGGTATCGACGCGCGGTACTGAAGGTGCCGGCAGGCGGTGCTTTGCACAAGGCGGTGGCGGTTCCGGCGGGGAGCGGTGACACTTCAGTCATGGCCTGATCGCGGGTGCCCTTGAGGGCGCCCGCTGGCGGCCCCCACCTTCCCCGACTCCAGGACACGATGCCAATGCCGCGCCGCAGTCTGCCGCTGGCGCTGACCATCGCCGTGCACGTGTTGCTGCTGGCATGCTTCTACCTGGCCCGGCCCGCAGTGCCGCAATTGGCCGGCGCCGGCCCGCAGCGCAGCATGCTGATGCTGGTCCTTCCCAAGCTACTACCCGTAGTTAAGCAGGAAATCACGAAACCGGTCGTGCGGGCTACGGCGCGGCCGCAGGCGCCGGTGGCGCGGGCGCTACCGCCGCGTCCCGCGCCGGACGCGCCGCAGGCGCCGGTGCCGGTCGCAGTCGAGCCCGACGCGCCGCTGCCTGACGCGTTCGCTGCCGCGCCGGTTGCCGGCGACCTGGCAGAGCGCGCCCGGCGCGCCGCCGGAAAAATCGACCGCCAACTGCGGGCCGGCAAGCCGGTCGCCCTGAGCGCCGACGCGCGCCAGGCGCGCTTCGAGCGGATCATGGCCAGTGCCTATATCGACAAATCGAACACGCTGACGGTGGACCGCTACGAGTCCGGCGACGGCGTCATCATCGAACGGCTGACGCGCGGCGGCAAAAGCAGCTGCTACATGAGCGGCACCATCAACTTCGTCCCCGGCATCCTGCGCGACAGCAGCAAGCCGAAGGGCGTCAGTTGTCCGCCCGCAGAAGCGGGCTGGACGCGCAAGTAGCGTGCGTTGCCGGCTTGCGCCAGACGGCGTATTGAAAATTGAACATTGACTGGCAGAGCGCCGCACCCCTATATTGCAGTACGCCTTTCTCATCGCGTAAGCAAAGGAGTTCAAATGACGTGGTTGCTGTGGATAGGCCTGGCTGTATGCCTGCTGGCGGGGTTTGCTGCCGGGCTGGCTGCGTATGGCGCCAGCAGATGGACAGCGGCTACCGCGGCACTGACGCGCGAACTGGAGGCGGCCCGGGTCGGCGCGCAGTCGGGCCCGTCACGCGCGACGCGCTACGACGCCGCCGAACTGGCGGGGTTGCCGGCGCCGGTGCAACGCTACTTCCGCGCGGTACTGACGGATGGCCAGCCGATCATCGCCGCCGCCACGATCGACATCACCGGCACGTTCAACCTGTCGGCAACCGGCGAACAGTGGAAGCCGTTCACGTCGAGCCAGCGCGTTGTCGCGCGCCGTCCGGGTTTCTTGTGGAACGCGCGCATTTCAATGCTGCCCGGTTTGCCGGTGCGCGTGGTCGACTGCTACATCGCCGGCAAGGGACGCCTGCACGCCGCCATGCTTGGCTTGTTCACGATGGCCGACGTCAGCGGCGGCGGCGAGCTTGCCCGCGGCGAGTTCATGCGCTTTTTCGCCGAAGCGGCCTGGTACCCGACCGCGCTGCTGCCCAGCCAGGGGGTGAGCTGGGACGCGCAGGGCGACCGTTCGGCAAACGCCACAATCGTCGACGGCCCGCTCACCTTGACCTTGCTGTTCAGGTTCAACGATGCCGGCCTGATCGATTCGTTTCGCGCCGAGGCCAGGGGCGCCGGCGTGGGCAAGGAAATGGTCATGCTGCCCTGGGAAGGGAGCTGGTCGAACTACCAGGTGCGCGACGGCATGACGGTGCCTTTCAGCGGCGAGGTGGGGTGGATGCGGCCGCAAGGGCGCAGGCCTTACTTCCTTGGTACCGTCACGGCGCTCGCCTACGAGTTCGCGCCGTGAGGGCACGGGCGAAGATCGCCGCCTTCGACCGGGGTCCGACCGGGTCAGTGCCGGCAAACGTACACGAGCTGAACTGTACGAAAACGACAACGACCAACGACCGGGGTCAGTGCCGGCAAACGTACACGAGCTGAACTGTACTGAGGACCGGCAGCACCTTTTGCGGCCGAGGCCGTGTGCGATTGCCGGCACTGACCCCGCATGAAACGGGCAGCACCTTTTGCGGCCGAGGTCGTGTGCGATTGCCGGCACTGACCCCGCAGAAACGCATTTCTAAGAGTCGCCGCAGCCGCTAAGAAGGGGGCACAAGGAACGCGGATCACCAGAATGGTATCGCCGCGTGCGCGAGGATGACGAGCCGGGGGCTTTCGCAACAGCCTCGTGCGCCAGGAGTCATTTCTGCCAGCGGCAGGATTGACCGTTTTGGAGTTAACACGCTTGCAGGCATGAGACGAGCTCATCTGATACGATGGGTTCATGAAAACACAACTAGCCCGAATCGCTGTTATTGCCGCCGCCACCTTGCTCGCGGCGCACGCCGGCGCGCAGGAGAACATCACCGCCAAGGGCGTCGCCGCCCTCGAACAGGCCAAGCGCAGCGCCGTCGAGGCGGACAAGGATATCCGCGCCGCCGAACCGCCGCCGCCGGAGAAAAAGCCGCCGGCCCTCAGCGGCGGCGAATCGGCGTCGGAGCGCTTCGACAAGGCGGCCGAAGGCGCCTTCAACGACCGCTCCAAAACGCGCACGATCGACCACTACCGCTCGGCCGACGGCGTCGTCATCGAGCGCATCACCTACGCCGGCAAGAGCTATTGCGTCACCAGCAGCACCGTCAACTACATCCCGGGCATCCTGCACGACAGCAGCAAGGCGCGCGAAGTGACGTGCCCGCCGGCCGACGCGGGCTGGGTGCGCAAATAATTCAGGACCTGGCGAGCCCGGCAACACGTCTCGCCATGGCGCCTGCACAGCACAGGCCCGTCAATCAGGCGCATCGGGGATCAGACCCGCGTCGCGCATGACTTTCTGCTCATCCTCGTGGGATATCCAAAACACCGCTTTCGGTCCCGTTCCTGGGTCGTAGAGAAAATATGTGATGTAGAACTTAATTGAGCGGCTGACCCGGATCCTTCTCGAACAACATATGCCAGTGGACTTTGGCCATCGTGTAATGGTCATCGAGCGCTGTCGCCTTGACGTCCAGCACTTTCGCGTTCCTGAAGCCGATCTGTTGAAAAAAGGCCTTGCGCGCGGAAATTACATCCCGAAAACCTTCGTCGTTGCGCCCGCACACCACCCCGCCCGGATCGGCTCCCATGAATTCCTGCGTGTAGAGGGAACAGACCAGGTCTGCATCGGATGTGTTCGCCCCCTCCTCATACCGGGCAAAGAATTGCTGGATCTTATCCATGATTCTTATCCTTTTGCCAGATTTGCCAAGCGTAGGTGTTGTCAGTCGCTCAGTTGTCGTCGGCCACCAGCTTGGCCTTGGCCAGCGCGCGCTTTTCGGATTGGCGCTGCGCCGTGGCGCCCTTGGTGTGCGGGCCGGCGGCGCGCAGCTTGGCCGCCACAGCGACCGGGTTGCGCGGCTTGCCGAACCGCTGCGACGGTTCGATCTTGACCTGCATCTTCTGGCGCGTCGCCAGTGCCTTGTTCGCCATCGGCTTCTCCTGCTTTACAAAACGTAACGCGACAGGTCCTCGTTCTCGGCCAGCTTGTCGAGCCGCTCGTTGACGTAGCCGGCGTCGATCGACACCACCTGGCCGCCCGATTCGCTGGCCGTAAACGACACTTCCTCGAGCAGCTTCTCCATCACCGTGTAGAGCCGGCGCGCGCCGATGTTCTCGGTGCGCTCGTTGACCGCAAACGCGATCTCGGCCAGGCGGGTGATGCCGTCCGGGGTAAACGTGATCTTCACGTCCTCGGTCGCCAGCAGCGCTTCGTACTGCGTCGTCAGGCAGGCGTCGGTGGAAGTGAGGATGCACTCGAAATCGGCGATCGACAGCGATTCGAGTTCGACGCGGATCGGAAAGCGCCCCTGCAGCTCGGGAATCAGGTCGGACGGCTTGGCCAGGTGAAACGCGCCGGACGCGATGAACAGGATGTGGTCGGTGCGGATCATGCCGTACTTGGTGTTGACGGTGGTGCCTTCGACCAGCGGCAGCAGGTCGCGCTGAACGCCGGCGCGCGAGACGTCGGCGCCGCCCACTTCCGAGCGCGACGCGATCTTGTCGATCTCATCCAAAAAGACGATGCCGTTCTGCTCGACGTTGGCAATCGCCTTCTGCTTCATGTCGTCTTCGTTGATCAGCTTGCCTGCCTCTTCCTCGGCCAGCAGCTTGATGGCGTCCTTGATCTTCATCTTGCGCGGCTTCTTGCGGGCGCCGCCGATGCCGGAGAACATGCTCTTGATCTGCTCGGTCATTTCTTCCATGCCCGGCGGCGCCATGATTTCCATCTGCGGGCCGGCCTCGGCCACTTCGATCTCGATCTCGCGCTCGTCGAGCGCGCCTTCGCGCAGCCGCTTGCGGAAGGTCTGGCGCGTGCTGTCGCCGTCCTTGGCCTCGCTTGGCGCGGCGGCAACATTGAAGCCGAAGTCGCGCGACGGCGGCACCAGGATGTCGATGATGCGGTCTTCGGCGGCGTCCTCGGCGCTCTGGCGCACCTTGCGCATTTCGCTCGCGCGCGTCTGCTTGACGCCGATGTCGATCAGGTCGCGGATGATGGTGTCGACGTCGCGCCCGACGTAGCCGACCTCGGTGAACTTGGTCGCTTCGATCTTGATGAACGGCGCGTCCGCCAGGCGCGCCAGGCGGCGCGCGATCTCGGTCTTGCCGACCCCGGTGGGGCCGATCATCAGGATGTTTTTCGGCGTGATCTCGTGGCGCAGCGGCTCGGCCACCTGCTGGCGGCGCCAGCGGTTGCGCAAGGCGATGGCAACCGCGCGCTTGGCCTTGCCCTGGCCAACCACGTGCTTGTCGAGTTCGGAAACGATTTCAAGAGGGGTCATGTTCATAGGTGTGCTCAGTCCAGCGTTTCGATGATGTGGGAAAGGTTGGTATAGATGCACAGCTGGCCGGCGATGGTCAGCGATTTCTTGACGATCTCGGCCGGCGACAGGTCGGTGTTTTCCTGCAGCGCCTTGGCCGCGGACTGTGCATAGATGCCGCCGGAACCGATCGCGCCGACACCGTCTTCCGGCTCGAGCACGTCGCCATTGCCGGTGATGACCAGGGTCGATTCGTGGTCGGCCACCAGCAGCATCGCCTCGAGGCGGCGCAGCACGCGGTCGGTGCGCCAGTCCTTGGCCAGTTCGACCGAGGCGCGCAGCAGATTGCCCTGGTGTTTTTCCAGCTTGCCTTCGAAGCGGTCGAGCAGTGTGAAGGCGTCGGCGGTGCCGCCGGCAAAGCCGCACAGCACCTTGCCCTGGTACAACTTGCGCACCTTGCGGGCAGTGCCCTTCATGACGATGTTGCCCAGCGTAACCTGGCCGTCGCCGCCCAGCGCAACTTGCTTGCCGCGCCGCACGCACAAGATGGTGGTGCCGTGAAATTGTTCCATTGTCTGCCTCGTAGTGGTCCAACTACCAAACATTGGGGGTGCTGGGCCAAATTGCAAGACGCCGGCCCGGACGGTCAGTACTTGTGCGGAAACAGACGCGCCACTTCCTGGAATCCCATCAGTTTGAACAGCGCGGCCACCAAATGGTTCACGTCGCGCAGTTCGATCGTCTTGTCGGCGGCGGCCAGCGCGCGCAAGCGCTTGTGCAGCGCGGCGGCGGCGGCGTAGTCGACCCGCGCCAGGCGCGAGCAATCGAGCACCACCGGCTGGAATTGCGCCGCGTAAGCGTCGATGGCGTCAAACAGCGGCGCGCTGGCGCCGTCGATCAGCGCCGGCAGCAGGAAACGGTCGGAGCGCGACTGCGCCTGCGCGCCGGCCGCGTTGGCCACATTCGCCGGCGCCTCGAACGAGGGCGGCGACAGCTCGTAGGTGACGCAGTAATCCATCGCCGCCTCTTCGAAGTCTTTTTCGCGGTTCATCAGCTGCAGCAGTTCGAGCAGCAGCAGCCACGGCGCCTCGCTGGCGTCGCGCTGGCCGATGGCAATCGTGGCGCGCACCGTCTCGGCCAGTTCGGTGGCGCCGGCGACGATCAGCTCGCGCCCGCCGCCGCGCAGCAGCACCAGCGCAGCCAGCAGTCGCGCACAGCCTTCCGGCGTCACTTCCCGCACGCGGCCAAATTCGAGCCGCGTGGCCGGGCTGCTGGTGGCCAGCTCGAGCAGCCGCGCCAATTGCGGGGTGATCGCCGCGTCGAGCACCGGGCCGAACGACTCGGTCGGCGTGACGCCGGCGAGCGCATGTTCGGCGCCGGCCAGCGGCAGCGGCTGCCAGGTCGGCGGCGATGTTTCGAAGCGGCTGGCGTAGTCGATCGCAATGTCGTCGAATGCGTCTTGCTGGCCGCCGGCCTGGTACAGGTCGAACAGCATCCACCACACGGCGCGCTCGTCGCGGCCGGCCTCGGCCAGGCTGGCCAGCAGCATCTGCTCGGCCACTTCCGGCTGGGCGTTGGCGTACATGATGGCGATTTCCTCGATCACCGGCTCGGTGCCGGGGGCGGCGGCATCGGCCACGAGTTCGTCGGCCAGCAGCTCGGTGGTGGCCAGTTCCAACAGCGGCAAGGTGTCGGTGCTTGTGTCGGCGGCGATCTGCGCTTCGGTGCGCACCGGCCGGCGCGTCTGGCTGCCCCAGGCCGGCTCGGGCTCGTTGAAGATGTCGAACGCCATCGCCGACTCGATGGCGTCGATCTTGGCGGTGGTGGCGCGGGCGATCTCGCGCTGGCGCGCGCGCTCGGCTTCATTGTCGAGGGACAGGCGCGATGGCTCGCCGCTGCGCAGCCGGGTGTCCGGCCCGGCGCTGTCGGCCTGCCCATCTTTCTTCCTGAAGAAGGAGAAAATTCCCACGTCGGTTCCTGTGTAGCCAAATTGCCGCTGTGGCGTCGCCACCGGCCGCCAGCGGGGGCACGGCGGCGGGCCGGCGGCGTCAAGCGCGCCGCGGTGTCGCCATAGTGTATCCCATGGGCAAGCTATTGGCGCGCACGGCAGCTTCGCCAAAGCAAAAAAGCATGCGACAACGGCGCATGCTTTTCTGGTTCAGCCCGACGCCTGCGCGGCTCAGTCGCCGTACAGCTTCTGCTTCAGTTCGCGGCGTTGCTGCGCTTCCAGCGACAAGGTCGCGGTCGGACGGGCGATCAGGCGCGGAATGCCGATCGGCTCGCCCGTTTCTTCGCACCAGCCGTAGTCGCCGCCGTCGATCGCGGCGATCGACTGCTGCACTTTTTTCAGCAGCTTGCGCTCGCGGTCGCGCGTGCGCAATTCCAGCGCGTGCTCTTCCTCGATGGTGGCGCGGTCGGCCGGATCGGGCACGAGCACCGTTTCGCGCAGGTGTTCGGTGGTTTCGCCGGCGTTCTTGAGCAGGTCTTTTTCAAGCTGCTGCAAGCGCGCCTTGAAAAACGCCAGCTGCGCCGGGTTCATATAGTCCTTCTCGTTCATCGCCCGGATTTCATCTTCGGACAGGAGACGGATTTCTGTGGTCGCGGCGGGGGAGGATTTAGTTGTTTTAGTCATGACTTCACTTACCTTCGATACGACAGAGGTTTTCATTTTATCAGCTAACTCGGCCGTTTCATCCGGTTCTGCGCCGGACCTTTCAGCTAAGTTCACTACCTTGGCGGCCTGCTGCGCTGCCACCTTTTTGTTGCCTGCGCCCGCTTTCGCGGCCGGCCTCGTTACGCCATCCTTGACACTATCCTTCACGCTTTCCTTGACGGCCATCCCGATGTTCCTCTCGCCGCAACGGCGCGTTGCCATTCGTGGTCCAGCAGGCGCCGCCCGTGCGCCGGCGTGCGATCGTAAAGCCGGGATAGTTTATACCAAACATTGCTCCAAACCTCGGATAAAGACGTCCTGTGGTAAATTTTTGCCAATAAAGACCATTTTGCTGCCACGTTCTTCCGATTCGCCCCATTTTGCGCCGAGGTCGCTGCCCATGATCTGGTGCACGCCCTGAAATACCACCTTGCGGTCGGCGCCGTCCATCAGCAGCACGCCCTTGTAGCGCAACATGCGCGGGCCAAACACGTTGACCAGGCTGGCGAGGAACTCGTCGAGCCGGGCCGGGTCGAACGGTCGATCGCTCTTGAACACGAAGGCGGCGATGTCGTCGCTGTGGTGGGCATGGTGGTGATCATTGCTGTGATCGCACGCCTCGGTGTGAACGTGCTCGTGCTCGCCATCGTCGTCATGCGCGTGGTGATGTTCGTGCGCTTCGTCGGCCGTCAAAAATGCCGGGTCGATGTCGAGCTTGTCGTTGAGGTTAAAGCCGCGCAGGTCGAGCACCTCCGACAGCGGCGCGCGGCCGAAGTCGGACTGGCTGATCGGCGCGCGCGGGTTGATCCGCTTCAGGCGCGCGGTCAAGGCGGCGAGCTGGCCGGCGTCGACCAGGTCGGCCTTCGAGATGAGGATCTTGTCGGCAAAGCCGACCTGGCGCTGGGCTTCCTCGTGCTCGTCGAGCTGCATCATGGCGTGGCGCGCGTCGACCACCGTCACCACCGCGTCGAGCAGGTAGTGGGCGCCGACTTCCTCGTCGACGAAGAAGGTCTGCGCCACCGGGCCCGGATTGGCCAGCCCGGTCGTTTCGATGACCACCCGGTCGAAGGCGATTTCGCCGGCGTCGCGCTTTTGCGCCAGGCTCGCCAGCGCCACGATCAGGTCGCCGCGCACGGTGCAGCAGATGCAGCCATTGTTCATCTCGACGATCTGCTCGACGCTGTCGTGCAGCAAGATCTCGTTGTCGATGTTTTCCTGGCCGAACTCGTTCTCGATGACGGCAATGCGCAGCCCGTGCTCCTCTTGCAGGATGCGCTTGAGCAGCGTGGTTTTGCCGGCGCCGAGAAAGCCGGTCAGGATAGTGCTGGGAATCAATGCCATTCGGGTGTCCGTCGGTGTGTGTGAGCGTAGCGCCGCAGTGCGGCCATAAAAGAATCGAGCGATTATGCCGGATTTCCCTATTTGCTTCCAACTAGCGCGCCCGAGCTTGATAAGCATCAAGCCCAAGAGCTTGCTTTATTTGGCTTTCGCTCGCGGGTGGGCCTGGTCGTAGACGGCCGCCAGGTGCTGGAAATCGAGCGCCGTGTAGACCTGGGTCGAGGCGATGCTGGCGTGCCCCAGCATTTCCTGCACCGCGCGCAGGTCGCCCGACGACTGCAGCACGTGCGAGGCAAACGAGTGACGCAGCACGTGCGGATGGACCTTGACGGCGCTGCCGGCCTGTTGCGCGTGGCGGGCCAGTCGCAGCTGCACCACGCGCGGCGACACCCGCGTGGCGCGCTTGCTCAGAAACAGCGCGTTGCCGCCGTCGGCCGCGCTCGGGCGCACCGCCAGCCAGGCCGCGATCGCCGCCGCCGCATGGCTGCCGACCGGCACCCGGCGCATCTTGTTGCCCTTGCCGGTGACCAGCACTTCGCCGGCGTCGCGGTCGAGCCAGCCGAGCGGGGCAGGGCAGCCCGGTTCCGGCTTGCTCCAGGCCACGTCCAGGCCGGCCAGTTCGGACACCCGCAGCCCGCTTGAATACATCAGCTCGAACATGGCGCGGTTGCACAATTCAAACGGCTCGGGATGGTCGCGTAGCAGCGCGCCGCCTGACACCAGCTGCACCGCGTCGTCGACCGACAGCGCCTTCGGCAGGCTCTTGGCGCGGCGCGGCGCGCGCACGCCGTCGACCGGGTTGGCCGCCAGCGCCAGCTGGCCCGACAACCATTCGTAGAAGCCGCGCCAGCTCGACAGCTTGCGCGCGATCGAGCGCGCGCTCTGGCCGCGCGCGTGCAGCATCGAGGCGAAGCGGCGGATGTCGGCGTGGACGATCGCTTCCCACGCCGCGGCGCCGGCCAGGGTGTCCAGTTCGAGCAGGTCGCGCCGGTAGGCCGACACGGTGTGCGGCGACAGCTGGCGCTGCGTGGCCAGCTCGGCCAGGTAGCGCGCCAGCCACTCGTGCTGGGCGGCGCGCGCCTCCATGCTAGGCCCGCAGCGCGGCGAGCGCGGCGCTGGCGGTCTCGCCGATGTGGATCAGGAAGTCGGTCGCCATGTCGGCGCCGAAGCGGGCCGGATCGGGCGAGCCGAGGATCAGCAGGCCGAAGGCGCTGCCGCCGCTGCGCAGCGGCAAGATCACGGTCGACTGCACCGCGGCCGCGTCGTCGAGCCAGCGCACCGCCTCGAAGTCGTTGTTGCTGCCGCAGTAGGGCGCCAGCAGGCTGGCGGCGAACAGGCGGGCGTCGTCCGACACGCCGTGGGCAAACCACTGCCCGGCATTGGCCGGCGCCAGGTCCCACAGGCGCAAGGTTGCCTGCGGCACGGCGAACTGGGCGCACAGGCCGTCGACCAGCGCGCGCGGCAGGTCGGCGCCGTGGCGCGCCTGCAGCAGCGACTGGGTCCAGGCGTGGAACTTGTTGGCGATGGCGGCGTTGTCCTGCGCCAGGCGGATCAGCTCGCTCATCTGCAGCTCCAGCGCCTTGTACTTGTCGCGCATCACTTCCATCTGGCGTTCTTGCAGCGACACGGCCTTGCCGGTTAGCGGACTGGACAGCTTGACCCGGCCCAGCAGCGCGGCGTTCTGTTCAAAAAACTGCGGATTGTCGACCAGGAATTGGGCGACGGCGGCGGGGTCCAGAGTGTCGGTCATTGAATTCTTTACAGGGGGGAATGGTTTGTCTGCAATTCTAACCGACCACGGCGGCATTGCCGGTCTGCGCCGCCGGCGAGCCATAAAAAAAGACGCCCGCAGGCGTCTTTCAGGTGAAGCGGGAAACGATCAGAAACGGTGGCGGATGCCGACCTGGACGCCGCGGGTGGTCGAGCCCGGCATCTTGGAAAAGCCGCCTGGCGAACCAGCCGCGCCAGGGATGTACTGCGCTTCGTTGTCGTTCTTGATCACCGCGACGACGGTGTAGATGTCGGTACGCTTCGACAGGTTGTAGTCGTAGCCGAGCGCGTACAGGTTGGCATCGCTGTTCGACACGGTGCGGTCGTTCTGGTGTGCAACCGACGCCATCACGCGGCCGGCGCCGACGCGGTAGTGCAGGCCGACCTGGTAGCTGGCCGCATCGACCTGGCTGTTCTGCGCGATGTTCGACAGGAACACGTTACGCAGGCCATTGCCGAGGGCGGTGGCGGTTGCCGCGCCGAGTGGCGCCAGCTGGGCGGCGACGCCAGGGCCGATCGAACCGTTGTAGGCGGCGGTGTAATCGGCCAGCAGCACCGAATTACGGTTGCGCTGGTCATGGTAGCCGGCGAAGAACTTGAACGCGTTCATCGTGTACGAACCGCCGACCGTGGTGGTGGTCAGGCTCTTGCGGTCGCTCTGGTCGTAGCCGCGGTTGTGCGCCAGGCCGACGTCGAGGTTGTTGGCCTTGTAGGTGACAGCGGCGCCGTAAAATTTGTTGTAGCGGCCGAGGTAACCCGACTGCTTGCCGCCGTACATCAGCGACGCGCCGATGCCCGTTGGGGTGACGATACGGTACTGGATCGACTTCTGCGACCGGATATCGGCGCCGAGCGAGGTGAAGCCGGCGGTGCCGCCGGTGATGCCGCCCCAGGTGCCGGCGGTGCCGCTCTCGAACACGTCGGCCGCGGCGAACACTTCATAACCAGGGGTGTACATGCGGCCGAGCAGGATCGCGCCGACCGGGGTGATCAGGCCGACCATCGCGGTGCGGTCGAAAATGGCGCCTTCCGCATTGACGGCGGCCGAACCGCGCACCTGCAGGCCGCTGCGGATCTGCTGCAGCAGGCCGGCCGACAGCGCGCCGCCGGTAGGGCCCAGCGGGGTCAGCACGGTGGAAAAACCGGCGCCCATGCCGCGCGTCAGGTACAGGCCCTGCTCGTCCGACAGCAACGTCGGCTTTTGCGAGCCGGTGTCGAGTTCGACGCGCGCTTCCAGATTGAAGATGGCCTTGTAGCCGCCGCCGATGTCCTCGGTACCACGGAAACCGATACGCGAGCCGTCAGCGATGCCGCTGACCACGCGCAGAGTCTGTCCGCTTTGCTTCATCAGGCCGGCATCGGCGATACCGTAGACGGTCACACTCGACTGCGCCATGACGGGCAGGGCGAAACAGGTAGCAATTGCAGCGGCGAGGAATTTTGTTTTCATTGGGTCTCCAAGAATATTTATTTATTTGTCTGGTAAAAAAACGAACGCACGTACTAATTCGCCTTCATCCAATATGCCATCGTTCTTGTTGCTTGTACAGAAACGCTGCGCATACAGGCGAGAACGGGTTGCGTAAAAGACACAATGTCCACCAGGTCAAAGATGAAACAAGGGCGAGGATGGTTGCCCATGCTCGCCCTTGGTGTCGTTCACATCAGCAGGCCGAAGCCCGCGGCCGATCAGAACGCGTGGTTGACACCGACGTCGTAGGTGTTGATCTTGGTGGTGACACCAGGAGTGGCCAGGTTGACGTTAGCTTGCTTGCGCGACGCGTCGACGTACAGGTACGTACGCTTCGACAGGCTGTACTCGTAACCGAGCGAGAACTGCTTGGTCTTGGCGACGCCGTCTGGTGTCTTCTGGCCATAACCGGCCATGAACTTGCCTGGGCCCATCGTGTAGTTCGCGCCCAGGACCCATGCTTTGGTCTTTGGGTTAGCCAGCACGGTGGTAGCGCGGTCTTGACGGGTGTACGAACCCATCAGCTTGAGCGAAGGCGACACCATCATCGAAGCGGCAGCCGACATCAGCTTGTGCTCGACGGCGTTGCGCTCGTAAGCGAGCATCGCGGCGATCGGACCGTTCTTGTAGGTACCCGACACCGAGAATGGGTTCACTGGTGCTTCCCAGTTTGCTGGGAACTGTGGGAAGGCAGTCGAACCACGGCCGACGAACGGCGCGTTGTTGTTCGCTTCTTTGGTCGCGATCGTCGTGTTGATCTGGAAACCGCTGAATTCTGGCGAGTTGTAGAACAACGCGTTCGAGAAACGGTTGGTCGAGTTGCCGACCAGGCCGAGTGGATCGGACGTGTAGCCAGCGACGGTCAGGTCGGTCTGGAAGCCAACTGGCGAAGGCACGCCATGGAACGGCTCGAAACCGGTGCTGGTTTCCTGGAAGGCGGTCAGGCCGCGGCCCAGACGAACCATACCGAAGTCACCTTGCAGGCCGACGCGGCTCTGGCCCTGGAACAGCGGACGCTGAACGCCGTTGCCGCCCTGCTCGATGGTGCCCGAGTCCGGCTCGTAACGGATTTCCAGTTGGAACAGCGCCTTCAGGCCGTTGCCCAGATCTTCCGTACCTTTGAAACCGAGGGTGTTGTTAGCGCGCTTGCCGATAGCCAGCGTCTGGTCCGTACGCTTGATCATGCCAGCGTCGACGGTACCGTAAATTTGAACCGCCGATTGTGCGTGTGCAACGCCGGCGAATGCGCCCAGAAGTGCCACGGCCAAAAGTGATTTTTTCATTGAGTAGTCCTTAAAAAGTAAATCGGGATGATCCGTTGAGCATTGAGACTTGTATTTGCTGAACACTCGGATGTGGTGAACCTTAATTGCTTGTTGCCTCAAGATTGCCGGATTGGTCAATTATGGGGGCTAGCCTTGGTTGAAAGCCAATAAATCGAACTGGGCTGTTGTATTTTTGAAACGCGGAAACAGTGTCGCGGCCCCAAATCTGTGCGTAATGGCAACGTTGCGCACCGCCCCGGTGCGCATGCCGCGCGTCTGCGCAAACGCAAGAAAGCACGGGAATCGGGACGCCGCCGGCGCGGCCCTCGCTTAGACTGTGCGGCGCAGCGGCGGCGTTCACGGCATCGATCGCAGCGCTGTTGTATATTGTCGGCGCACGTCGACCGCTCCTGCCGCACCCCTTTTCAATCACTGTGAAATGCATGTCGATGGCGAACCGTGAAGCACTGAGCATCATCCGCGCCGCGCGCGCCGGCCAGGCCGACGGCCAGCTGGCGCTGGGCAAGCTGTATCTGTTCGGCAGCGCCGGCCTGCCGCTGAGCCTGCCGACGGCGCTGCACTGGCTCGAGCGCGCCGCCCAGCAGGGCAGCGCCGAAGCGTGCGCCCTGATCGGCGAGAACATCCCGTACGAACTGGCGCGCCGCAGCGACCGTCCGCTGGCGCAGTGGTACCAGCGCGCCAGCGATGCCGGCGTGGCGCGCGCCGGCCTGGTGCTGGCGCAACTGGTGCTCGGCGACGGCGCCGGCGCCGACGCCGCCGCCGCCGGGCCGGCCGGGCGCGCCAGCCGGCCTTGCGGGTCGACGCGCAGCGTCTCCCTTTCGATGCCGCGCATGCCCTGGGCGAGCAGCGCGCGGTGCGCATCGTCGTCCAGCAGGGCCAGGCGGCGGGTCAGTTGGTTCGGCACGGTGAATCCTTTCTTGTCCTGCGTAGCATGTAC
>NZ_PDOC01000002.1 GCF_002760655.1 Massilia eurypsychrophila
CCAGTGTCCGTCGTCCACCTCAATCCGGAAAAGACCATCAGTGATGGCGCCCGAGTAGAGGAAACCGTGCTGCAAAAGAAAGCAGCATAACGACTATATTAGGCGACAACTAGCTTGACGGCCACCGCGAGCAGCGCGGCCGAAACTAACTCAACGCGGCTGAATGCCTTTGTGCTTACCAGGGTCGTAGAAGTTGCGCCATCAAAACCGAGATGCCCTACCGCTTTTTGAACGAGGTTCCAAACATATCTTCCCCGTCCAGGAAATCGACGATCGCCGGCCACGTAGATTTTATTTGACGCAGAGGTGCCAGATGAGAAAAATGACGCAAGCGTCGAGAGCTCAGCTTCAGTTAGCGCGACCGCCGCCCTCTCTTTCCAAGCAGCGTCGTTGGGACGCACAGAGCCAGCTGCAGGTAGGAGTTTGGGGACGTTGATCGCCAACGACGATAGTCGAATATTTAAGTAGCGGTCAAGCGTCATCCACTCGCACGTATCCGCGTCAGTCAACGCTTCGCCCAAGCCAAGTGAGCGGAAGAAATCAATCGGGATCCCCCGATGGATGGTGATCGGCCATACGTCTTGGACTTGGCCCACTGAGAGAAAATCTTCGAAGCACGTTAGACCGGTCAACTCTCTGAGTGCGATGCCCTGCCGCGCGTGTTCGGTATTGTTGTACTCCTCGGCTGCGCTCCCAAACATGAAGTCACGCACGGAACCTAGTTTGTATCGCACTGGCCCTTTCACACCCCACGGCTTCATTGCCGGTGGCGGATTTCCAACCTTGCGGTCTTCATCGAGCTGATCGACAGAGCGAGCAAGGAGCATGGCGACCTGAGCAGCGATAATCCATAAGGCGTCGGAAAGTTTGTCACGGTCAGCCACATGAGCGAAGAGCAGTTCGTTGGGTATCCCGGGCGATCTCTTCGGCATGCCTACTTTCTATAGTTTACTGCCGTCTCAACTAGCCTGCCGAAGAGTCGGTCATCGAAAAGTCCAACCGTTCCAGGGAGCCATAAAGGAGCCATGCCAGAATCCCAGGAACAAAAAATAAAAAGGAGTTGCCAGAAAACGTCAGCAACCCCTTGATTCGATTAACTAATTTTGGTGGGCCTCCCGTGAGTCGAACACGGCACCAACGGATTATGAGTCCGCTGCTCTAACCAAGCATGAGCTAGAGGCCCGAAATCGGTGCGGCGGGAGATGCAGCCATCTCGCCACCGTCCGGACAGTGCCGGAACGAAGTGGCGAGAGGATATTGCCTTTGCCCTTACGCCGTCAAGCCTTAGTTTCCTTCCAGGAAGCTCTTCAGCTTGTCGGAGCGTGAAGGGTGACGCAGCTTGCGCAGCGCCTTCGCTTCGATCTGGCGAATGCGCTCACGCGTGACGTCGAATTGCTTGCCCACTTCTTCCAGCGTGTGGTCGGTCGACATCTCGATGCCGAAGCGCATGCGCAGCACCTTCGCTTCGCGCGGAGTCAGCGAATCGAGCACGTCCTTGACGACGCCGCGCATCGACGCGTGCAAGGCGGCATCCGACGGCGCCAGCGTGTTGTTGTCTTCGATGAAGTCGCCCAGGTGGGAGTCGTCATCGTCGCCGATCGGCGTTTCCATCGAGATCGGCTCTTTGGCGATCTTCATGATCTTGCGGATCTTGTCCTCGGGCATTTCCATCTTGATCGCCAGGGTTGCCGGATCGGGCTCGGCGCCGGTTTCCTGCAAGATCTGACGCGAGATGCGGTTCATCTTGTTGATCGTCTCGATCATGTGCACCGGAATACGGATTGTGCGCGCCTGGTCGGCGATCGAACGCGTGATCGCCTGGCGGATCCACCACGTCGCGTACGTCGAAAACTTGTAGCCGCGGCGGTATTCAAACTTGTCCACCGCCTTCATCAGGCCGATGTTGCCTTCCTGGATCAGGTCGAGAAATTGCAGGCCGCGGTTGGTGTATTTCTTGGCGATCGAAATTACCAGGCGCAGGTTGGCCTCGGTCATTTCGCGCTTGGCCTTGCGCGCCTTCATTTCGCCGGCCGCCATCTGGCGGTTGATGTTGCGCAGGTCCGGCAGCGGCAGCACGACGCGCGCTTGCAGGTCGATCAGGCGCTGCTGCAGTTCCTTGATGGTCGGGATGTTGCGGCCAAGGATGGCGCTGTACGCGTGCCCAGCGTTGACTTCGCCATCGACCCATTCCAGGTTCGTCTCGTTGCCCGGGAATACCTTGATGAAGTGGGCGCGCGGCATGCCGCACTTGTTTACCGCGACGTCGAGGATCTGCTTTTCGATGTGGCGCACTTCGTCGACCTGGCCGCGCAGGGTGTCGCACAGTTTCTCGACGACTTTTGCCGTGAAGCGAATGCCGAGCAGCTCGTTGGAAATGGTTTCCTGCGCCTTGACGTAGGCTTTCGAGTTGTAGCCGTCCTTTTCAAACGCCTTGCGCATCTTGTCGAACTGCACCGAGATGATCTCGAACTTGTCGAGCGCCTGCACTTTCAGCGCTTCGAGTTGCTCCGCCGAGAAACCGGCCGCGCCCGAGGCATTGTTTTCCTCCTCTTCGACTTCTTCCTCTTCGTCGCCTTCTTCGTCTTCTTCGTCGTCATCGGACGGCACCGGCGGCGCCACGACAGCCGGGCCGTCTTCCGAATCGACCATGCCGTCGACGATCTCGTCGATCTTGGTTTCGTCGTTCTGGATGCGGATGGCGGCGGAAATGATCTCGGCAATCGTCACCGGACAGGCGGAAATGGCCTGGATCATGTCCTTCAGGCCGTCTTCGATGCGCTTGGCGATTTCGATCTCGCCTTCGCGGGTCAGCAGCTCGACCGAGCCCATCTCGCGCATGTACATGCGGACCGGGTCGGTGGTGCGGCCAAAGTCGGAGTCGACCGTCGACAGCGCCGCCTCGGCGGCAGCTTCGGCTTCGTCGTCGCTGGTGACGGTGGCAACGTTGTCGGTCAGCAGCAGCGACTCGGCGTCCGGCGCGTGCTCGTAGACGGCGATGCCCATGTCGTTGAAGGTGCCGATGATGCCTTCGATCGCTTCCGGATCGACGATGTTCTCGGGCAGGTGATCGTTGATCTCGGCGTACGTGAGGAAGCCGCGTTCCTTGCCGAACTTGATCAGGGTCTTCAGTTTGTTGCGGCGGCGCTCGAGTTCTTCCTCGCTCGCTTCGGTGTCCGAAGAGAACGCGTCTTTCAGCAACGCTTTTTCCTTGGCCTTGCGGTCCTTCGCCTTGGCCTTGTCGACGGCCTTCAGCTCGGCACGCTCGACGGCGTTGAGGGCGGCCACTTCGTCGTTCTCGGGCTGGAATTCTTTCGGTTTGCGGCCGCGCCGGCCGGGCACCTTCACCGACGGCAAGACGTAGCCGGACGTGTCGATCGCGGCCAGGGTGGCGGCATCGGTGGTCTGGCTGACGGCAGTCGTGCTCGACACAGGAGCGGTCGGCGCGCGCGCTTCGGCCTTGTCTTGCGCTTTGTCTGCTTTGGCGGACATGTTCATTGGCTTTTCAACCACTTGGGATTCGGGTTTCTTGATTGGCACAGGCGCTTTCGATGTCACAACGACTATAGATTAAGTTTGTTGCCGCCCTTTCGGGCCTACGTCTCCTGGCCGGCCCTCGCAGGCCTACCTGGCATTACCGCATTCAACCACCTTTACTGCATCCTGCAGGCACGCTCCACGCTGCCGTTTTCCGCAGCATGTTTCCCTGCAGAACAGCGGCGGTTGGGGGCATAGACCATCTGGCTGCAAAGCGAACTGATGTTCGCCTGATGAGGGCAAACGCCCCGTTCGCAACCCAAGCCGGCCCTGGCCGCCGGCGCCGTCTTGCGCGCCGATCAAGAGCCTGACTGTCGAAGATACTGTGCCCATGCGAATCCACAAAACGCTTTGTAAGAACACAATACTTATCGTTTTATTATAGCACGCACCCCAACTTTTTCCAGTCTCAGCAACCCCTTGAACGAGAGCAACATCCACCCATCAACGGGCGGCTTTCTCCGCATCTTCTTCCGCTTTCAGCTGGTTCTGGATCGCCGTGATTTCGCGGTACCGGATACCTATCTGATCTGAGGTCAGTCCCTTTGAAAACAACTCGTTTAGCTCCCGTTTTAATGCGTCCGCCTTGAGCTGCCTCACAGTGGCGACGAGCCACATTTTGACGCTGTCGACGTCCGATTCCGGCTCGGAAGCGATCTCGGCAATCAGAGAGTCGTATTCCACGCTCGATTCCTTCAGTTGCTGAGACAACGCCGCGAAGCCGCCGTTCGGTCCGAGCGCCTGTCCGGCCGCCACTAACTGCCGCAACCGCTCGGCCGACTCCGGTCCGAAGTGATCAAACGACTGCAACGCTGCGTCGTCGAGCTCCACGCACAGTGGCGGATGGGCCACCAGATGCCGCAAGATCTGCAACTCCAGCCCCACCGGTTGCGGCCGTCCCTGGCGCGGCGGCGCCCGGCGCGCAACCGATACCGGCTTGGCCAGTTCGAATAACGCTTCGATCTCCGCCGGGGTTGACTGGGTGATGCTGGCCAGGCCGCGCACGATCTGCAGGCGCAGCGACGACGGCGCCATCGATTGCAGCAGCGGCTTGGCGTCGAACTGGGCGCGCGCGCGCCCTTCCGGCGTGGAAAGATCGTGCTCGCCGGCCGCTTCGCGCAGCAGAAATTGCGACAGCGGCATCGCCTCGTGGATTTCCTGCTCGAACGCCTCGTAGCCGCGCTCGCGCACGAAGCTGTCCGGGTCATGCTCGCTCGGCAGGAACAGGAACTTGATGGTCTTGTTGTCGGTCACCTGGGGCAGGCACGCTTCGAGCGCGCGGCGGGCAGCCTTGCGGCCGGCGCGGTCGCCGTCGAAGCTGAAGATGACGGTGTCGGTCTGGCGCAACAGTTTTTGCACGTGGGTCGATGTGCAGGCGGTGCCGAGCGTGGCCACCGCTTGCGGAAAGCCCAGCTGCGCCAGCGCCACCACGTCCATGTAGCCCTCGGTCACCAGCACGTAGCCAGCGTCGCGGATCGCCTGGCGCGCTTCGAACAGGCCGTACAGCTCGTAGCCTTTTTGAAACAGCGGCGTTTCCGGCGAGTTCAGGTATTTCGGCTCGCCCTGGTCGAGCACACGCCCACCAAAGCCGATGACCTGGCCTTTGGTGTTGCGGATTGGGAACATGATGCGTTCGCGGAAACGGTCGTAGCGCTTCTTGTTGCTGCCGTCCTCGTCGACCTTGTCGATGACCAGGCCCGACTCCACCAGCGCCAGCGCATCGTAATCGGGGAACACTGCCTTCAGGCTGTCCCAGCCGCTGGGCGCGTAGCCCATGCTGAAGCGAGCGGCCACTTCGCCGGTCAGGCCGCGGTTCTTGAGGTAGGCGATGGCGTTGTCGGCGCCGCGCAACTGGCCGCGGTAAAAATCGCTGGCCTGGGTCATGGCGTCGGTCAAGGCCATCGCCTGGGCCTGGTTGGCCGCGCGCTGCGCCGGCGGAATCTTGTCGTCCGCATCGGGCACGACCATGCCGACGTTTTGCGCCAGGTCTTTTACCGCGTCGACAAAGCCCATGCCGGAGTATTCGATCAGGAAACCGATCGACGTGCCATGCGCGCCGCAGCCGAAGCAGTGGTAGAACTGCTTGGTCGGGCTGACTGTGAAGCTGGGGGATTTTTCGTTGTGGAACGGGCACAGGCCCATGAAGTTGGCGCCGCCCTTTTTCAGCTGGACGTAGCGGCCGACCACGTCGACGATGTCGACCCGGTTGAGCAAATCGGTAATAAATGATTGTGGAATCACGTTGGATGAACAGTCTTTGTCTAAAGTCAGACTATACCGCCCGGACCGCGTCAGGTTGACTTAAAACAACTGATGCGTTGGCCGGGGGGGCAGACCCTTTGAAAGCAACCGGGTCTGCCCCCTGCACCGGGTCTGAACCCTAGGCGCCGGACAGCGCCTTTTTGATCATGGTCGATACCAGACCCATGTCGGTGCCTTTTGGCATTTTCGGCTTGATGATGGCCATTACCTTGCCCATGTCTTGCGGGCCGGCGGCGCCGGAGGCGGCCACCGCGTCGGCGACCGCCGCGCTGATCTCCGCTTCCGACAGGCCAGCCGGCATGTACGCGTCCAGCACGACGAGCTCGGCTTTTTCGATGTCGGCCAGGTCGGGACGGTTGCCCGCCTCGAATTGGGCGATCGAATCCTTGCGCTGCTTGATCATCTTTTCGATGATCGCCAGCGCCTGGTCGTCGGTGACGTCGATGCGCTCGTCGACTTCCTTGCGCTTGATCTCGGCGATGATCAGGCGGATCGTGCCCAGCTTGCCCGCCTCTTTGGCGCGCATCGCCGCTTTCATGTCGTCGGTGATCTGTTCTTTTAAGCTCATGCCATCCTCGTTTCGAAAGCTATAAATAGCAAAACCCGCTGCGGTAAACCGGAGCGGGCCTGCGAAGCATCAGACCATGAATCCGGGCAGGCCATCGCCGTACCGGATCACTGGACCAGCTATCTTAGAATAATTTCTTAGGCAGTTGTTGGCTGCGAATGCGCTTGTAATGACGCTTCACAGCAGCTGCCAGCTTGCGCTTGCGCTCAGCCGTTGGCTTTTCGTAGAACTCGCGTGCGCGCAGTTCTGTCAGCAGACCGGTTTTTTCGATGGTGCGCTTGAAGCGACGCATTGCGACTTCGAACGGCTCGTTTTCTTTAAGGCGAATAGTGGTCATGTAAAAATCAAACCGTTAGATTAGGGGAAGAACGAGATTCTAGCAGCATTTGGCAAGCAGGGGAAGCTTTTCGCCAAGCTGTTTCGACACAGCCACATGCGCGGGGGCCGCTTTTGCCCCGCGACGCTAGGCAATCGCGGTGCCCGCCGCCACCCCTGACGCCCATGCCCACTGGAAGTTGTAGCCGCCCAGCCAGCCGGTGACGTCGACCGCTTCGCCGATGAAATACAGGCCCGGCACCTTGGTTGCCATCATCGTCTGCTGCGACAGTTCGCGCGTGTCGACGCCGCCCAGGGTCACCTCGGCCTTGCGGTAGCCTTCCGAGCCGGCCGGCACGATAGCCCAGCGGTTGATGGCGTCGCCCAGCTTGCGCAGCCTGGCGTCCTGCATGTCCGCCAGGCGCGCGTCCAGCGCGATGCCGTTGGCGTCCAACAAGCCTTCGGCCAGGCGCGTGGGCAGCCATTGCGACAGCACGTTGCCCATCTGCTTCTTGAACGTGCCCTTGCCTTCGATCAGCGTTTCCGCCACATCCATGTCGGGCAGCAGGTTGACGATGATCGGCGTGCCCGGCGTCCAGTAGCTCGAAATTTGCAGGATGGCCGGGCCGGACAGGCCGCGGTGGGTGAACAGCAGGTCCTCGCGGAACTTGCCCTTGAGCGCGGTCTTGCCTTTGCCGGAACTGGTTTCGACCTCGACTTCGAGGGCGATGCCGGCCAGCGGCGCGAACGTTTCCCAGCTCGGGCCGTCGAAGGTCAGCGGCACCAGGCCCGGGCGCGGCTCGATGAGCGCGAGGCCGAACTGGGTGGCGATCTGGTAGCCAAAGTCGGTGGCGCCGATTTTCGGGATCGACAGGCCGCCGGTGGCGATGACGACGTTGTCGGCCATGATGTCGCCGGTGTCGGTCGACAACAGGAAGCCTTCGGGAAATTGCTCGACCGATTCGACCTTGGTCGGCATGCGCCATTCGACGCCTCCCGCGGCGCACTCGGCCTTGAGCATCTGGATGATCTGTTCGGCCGATTCGTCGCAGAACAGCTGGCCGCGGTGTTTCTCGTGGTAGCCGATGCGGTGTTTCTTGACCAGCGCGATGAAGTCACTGGGCGTGTAGCGCGACAGCGCGCTCTTGGCGAAGTGCGGGTTGGCCGACAGAAAATTGGCCGGCGCCGTGTTCACGTTGGTGAAGTTGCAGCGGCCGCCGCCGGAGATGCGGATCTTTTCGGCCAGCTTCTCGGCGTGGTCGATCAGCACGACGCGCTTGCCGCGCTGGGCCGCGACGGCCGCGCACATCATGCCGGCGGCGCCGGCGCCGATCACCGCTACATCAAATTGTTTTGCCATGGTTGCTGCCGATTCCGCTGATCACTTAAAGCGTGATTGTAAACGGAGCGGCAGCAATCAGCCTACAGCTTCGGCCAGCCTGGGGTTGCCGACCACATCGGCGCAGCGCACGACGTCACCGACGACGATGATGCTCGGGCTGCCCAGCCCCGACAGCAACAGGTCGTCGGTCAGCGCCGCCAGCGTGGTCAGCAGATGCGCCTGGCCGCTGCCGGTAGCCGACTGGATCACCGCCACCGGCGTCGTGCCCGCCTTGCCGCCGGCCAGCAGCGCCGCCTGGATCTGCCGGCACCTGGCCACGCCCATATAGATCACCAGGGTCAGCCCGGTCTGGGCCAGCAGGCCCCAGTCCGGCGTGCGCGCGGCGCCGTGCTCATCCTGCCGCTCGTGCCCGGTGACGAAAATCGCGCCCGAGCTCCAGTCGCGGTGCGTCAGCGGCACGCCGATCGCCGATGGCGCCGCCAGCCCGCTGCTGATGCCGTTGACCACTTCAACTTCGACGCCGGAGGCCATCAGGAACGCGCGCTCTTCCCCACCGCGGCCAAAGACGAACGGATCGCCGCCCTTGAGCCGCACGACGCGCCGCCCGGCTTGCGCCTCTGACACCATCAGCCGCTCGATGAACGCCTGCGCCGTCGATTTGCAGCCGCCGCGTTTTCCCACGTGGATCACGCGTGCCGACGCCGGCGCGTGCGCGAGAATGTCCGGATTGACGAGGTCATCGACCAGCAGCACGTCGGCGCCGGCAATCGCCTTCACCGCTTTCAGCGTCAGTTGTTCAGGATCGCCAGGCCCCGCGCCCACCAGCCATACCTTACCTGTGCTCTCCATCATGCCCGCCCGTGTTTGCCTGTAATGACTTTGAAACTAGCAAACACTGTGCCACTTGCGCCGTGATCGAGGCCGGCACCGGCTCCTCGCCCCGTAGCGCGCGGGCAATCCAGGCAGCGGTGGTGGCCGCGTCGCGGTCAGCCGGCGCCTCCGCCAGGTCGTCCGTTGGTGCGTCCCGCTGCACCAGGATGGTGCGCTCGCTGCCATGAAACCAGTCGATCTGCTGGGCGCGGTTGGCGTTGGCGACGGTTTCGCCCTCGGTGCCGCGCATCAGGAAAGCGTCGCCGCGTTCTGGCGGCGCGGCGCCGGTAAAATATTCGCCCAGCATTTCCAGGTACTCGGGATGGGTGTACGACACCAGGCGCAAGGCCGACCCCTGGAACGGCTGCAGAATCTTCACCAGCGTGTGGGTCGAGTTGCGCACGCCCAGCACGCGGCGCAGCGCCAGCAGGCGCGCCATTTTCGGCGCCAGCACCTCGATCGGCATGAAGCTCGGCAGGCGCTGCGCGTGCGCCGCCCGCATGTCGGCCAGGTTGGCGGCGAGCGGCATGCCCATCGCCTCGAGGATTTCGGCGGTGGTCACCCGCCCCGGATCGCGCGTGACGCCGTGCACCAGCACCGGCACGCCCTCGCGCGCCAGCAGCATCGCCAGCAGCGGTGTCAGGTTGGCCATCTTGCGCGCGCCGTTGTAGCTGGGGATCAGCACCGGCGCGTAGTCGCCCTGGGGCGCCGGCAGCAGCTCGAAGGAAGCCTCGGACGCATCGAGGAAGCCGCCGATCTCGTCGACCGATTCGCCCTTGATGCGCATTGCCATCACGACCGCGCCCATTTCGAGGTCGGACACGCGGCCGTCCAGCATGGCCGCGTACAGCGCGCGCGCGTCATCGCGCGACATGCTGCGCGAGCCTTTCTTGCCGCGGCCGATCTCTTTGATCAGGTGAGCGGCGGCGAATTTGTCGTTGGATGTATTCATGGCCAAAGCTTACACCGGCGCGCACTATTTTTTTCGTTTTGGCCGCTGCGCTGCAACAGGCGCCGAATGACGCTAAACTGCTTGCACATAGTCAAGCAGGGAAGCAGAAACATGAAAACCCAGGATATCGAAAACACCAACGTCGAAAATACCAACGTCACCTCGTTCGGGCGGATGCCGTCGCCGGTCGAGCTGCACGCCAAGCTGCCGCTGCGCCCGCGCGCGTTCGACACCGTCATGAAGGGGCGCGAGACGCTGCGCAACATCATCGACCGCAAGGACAAGCGCATGTTCGTGGTGGTGGGGCCCTGTTCGATCCATGATCCGGTGGCCGGCCTCGATTACGCCGCGCGCCTGCTCAAGCTGCAAGAAGAAGTGAAGGACACGATGCTGCTGGTGATGCGCGTGTACTTCGAAAAGCCGCGCACCACCACCGGCTGGAAGGGTTACATCAACGATCCGGACATGGACGATTCGTTCCGCGTCAACGAAGGCATGGAGAAGGCGCGCCAGTTCCTGCTCGACGTGTGCGAGATGGGCCTGCCCACCGCCACCGAGGCGCTCGACCCGATTTCGCCGCAGTACCTGGGCGACCTGATTGCGTGGACCGCGATCGGCGCGCGCACAACCGAGTCGCAGACGCACCGCGAGATGTCGTCCGGCCTGTCGACGCCGGTCGGCTTCAAGAACGGCACCGACGGCGACATCAGCATCGCCATCAACGCCATTTTGTCGTCGGCGCATCCGCACTCCTTCCTCGGCATTAATGGCGAAGGCAGCGTGTCGATCGTGCGCACCAGCGGTAACGCGTACGGCCACGTGGTGCTGCGCGGCGGCGACGGGCGTCCGAATTACGACTCGGTGTCGGTGGCCATTGCCGAGCAGTCACTCCACAAGGCCGGCCTGCCGGCCAACCTGGTGGTCGACTGCTCGCACGCGAACAGCTACAAGAAGCCCGAGCTGCAGCCGCTGGTGATGTCGGACGTGGTGCAGCAGATCCGGCACGGTAACAAGTCGGTGGTCGGCGTGATGATCGAATCGAACATCGTCGGCGGCAACCAGAAGATCCCGGCCGACCTGTCGCAGCTCAAGTACGGCTGCTCGGTGACGGACGGCTGCATCGACTGGGCATCGACCGAAACGATGCTGCGCGCCGCGCACGCGGAGCTGCTGCAGCGGCCGTAAGCATGTCTGCTCGCATGCACCGGTGCTTTACAATGGCACATTGCCCCCTTTGTCTGCACCTTTCATGATTGTTCTCGGCGTCGAATCCTCCTGCGATGAAACCGGCCTTGCGTTGTACGACACGCAACGCGGCCTGCTGTCCCATGCCCTCCACTCGCAAGTGGCGATGCACGAGGAGTACGGCGGCGTGGTGCCGGAGCTGGCCTCGCGCGACCATATCCGGCGCGCCATCCCGCTGCTCGAGCACACGCTCGAACGCGCCGGCATTGCGCTGTCCGAGATCGACGCCATCGCCTACACCCAGGGCCCGGGCCTGGCCGGCGCGTTGCTGGTCGGCTCGTCGATCGCCTGCGCGCTTGGCCTGGCGACCGACAAGCCGGTGCTCGGCGTGCACCACCTCGAAGGCCACCTGCTGTCGCCGCTGCTGGCGGCCGAGCCGCCGCAGTTCCCGTTCATCGCGCTGCTGGTCTCGGGCGGGCATACGCAGCTGATGCGGGTCGACGGCGTCGGCCAGTACACGCTGCTCGGCGAAACGCTCGATGACGCCGCCGGCGAGGCGTTCGACAAGTCGGCCAAGCTGCTCGGCCTCGGCTATCCGGGTGGGCCGGCGATTTCGCGCCTGGCCGAATTTGGCGACCCGACCGCCTACAAGCTGCCGCGCCCGAT
Source organism: Massilia eurypsychrophila (assembly GCF_002760655.1). Classification (GTDB taxonomy): domain Bacteria; phylum Pseudomonadota; class Gammaproteobacteria; order Burkholderiales; family Burkholderiaceae_D; genus JAFCUW01. Next base: position 11,695 of record NZ_PDOC01000002.1, read on the forward strand.
GCTGCACTCGAAGGATTTCAATTTCAGTTTTTCCGGACTGAAGACGGCGGTGCTGACGGTGGTGAAGAACCACGAAGAAAAAGTCATCGCCAATATCTGCGAACAGGACAAGGCCGATATCGCACGCGGGTTTGTCGATGCGATCGTCGACGTGCTGACGGCCAAATGCGTCAGCGCGATCAAGCACACCGGCTTGAAGCGGCTGGTGATCGCCGGCGGCGTCGGCGCCAATTCGCAGCTGCGCGCGTCGCTCGATGCGGCGGCGGTGGCGAAGAAGTTCAAGGTGTTTTATCCGGAGCTGGAGTTCTGCACCGATAACGGCGCGATGATCGCGTTCGCGGGGGCGATGCGCCTGCAGATCAATCCGGACGCGGCGCAGAAGGATTACTCGTTCAATGTGCGGCCGCGGTGGCCGCTCGACGAAATCAAGGTCGTGTAGTTAGCATCCTAGAACAGATTTTGTAGCCATATCCTACGGTGTTCCCGTCCCCCGCCAAACAATGCCACTATCAGCCGGGTGGAGTTTTTCCGGAGGCGCGGCATGCGGGTTGTCAGCTGGAACATACACTGGGGATGCGGCAAGGATGGCAGGATCAGAATCCACGCCATCATCGACGTGCTGCGCAAACTCAATCCTGACGTGATCTGCCTGCAGGAGGTGGCCTCGAACCACCCCGAGCTCGAAGGCAGCGCCAGCGCAAACCAGTTCAAGCAGCTGGCCGGCGCGTTCGGCGCTTACCATTCGGTGCAGGCGCCGGCCAGCGAAATCTACCGCAACAACCTGCCGCGATTGTTTGGCAATGCGCTGCTTTCCAAATTCCGCATCACCCAGGTGCATCGCCACCTGCTGCCGTGGCCGCCCGATCCGTCCAGCCCGCCGGGCATGCCGCGCGGGATGATCGAGGCGGTCATCGACGCCCCGGGCGGCAAGGTGCGCGTGCTCACCACTCATCTCGAATACTATTCGCTGGCCCAGCGCATCGCGCAGGTGCGCCAGATCAGGTATCTGCACTGGGAAGCGTGCGAGCGCGCCCGCACTTTCGAGCCCGACCCGACGCTCGATGCGCCCTACCAGCTGGGCTTTCGTCCCGGTTCGGCGATCTACTGCGGCGACTTCAACCTCAATCCCGGCTCGCCCGAATACGCGGAGCTGCTCGCGCCCGAAGGCGTCGGGCTGCCGCTGGTGGACGCCTGGAGCGCCACCCATCCCGGCCAGTCGCACATGCCGACCGCCGGCCTGCACGGCTTCGCGTGGCCGGACAAGCCCGATTGCTACGACTACTTCTTCGTCACCGAAGACCTGGCGCCGCGCGTCAACGCCGTCGAGGTGCAGTCGGAGACGATCGCCTCCGACCACCAGCCGATCGTCCTCGACATCAGCTAGGCCGCTTCCTTGTTCGGCCGCGCCTGGCGGTGGTACAAGAACTCCAGCACCCGCGTGCGGTAATCGATGTACAGCGCGTCGTGCGCCAGGGCGACCCGGTCGCGCGGGCGCGCCAGCTTGACGTCGACGATCTCGCCGATCGTCGCCGCCGGCCCGTTGGTCATCATGACGATGCGGTCCGACAGCAGCACCGCTTCGTCGACGTCGTGGGTGACCATCACCACGGTCGATCCGGTCTGCGCGACGATGCGCAGCAGCTCGTCCTGCAAGTGGGCGCGGGTCAGCGCGTCGAGGGCGCCGAACGGCTCGTCCATCAGCAGTACTTTCGGCTCCATCGACAGCGCGCGGGCGATGCCGACGCGCTGCTTCATGCCGCCCGAGATTTCGTTGGGCCGCTTCGACGCCGCCGCCGTCAAGCCCACCAGCGCCAGCGCCGCAGTGGTGCGCTCGCGCAGCCGCGCCTTCGATTCCTTGGCGCCGAACACCCGCTCGACCGCCAGGTGGACGTTTTCGAAGCAGGTCAGCCACGGCAGTAGCGAGTGGTTCTGAAAGACGACGCCGCGCTCGGGCGACGGCCCGGCGATCTCGCGGCCGGCGCAAATCAGCACGCCCTCGGTGGCGGTGGTGAGGCCAGCGATCAGGTTCATCAACGTCGACTTGCCGCAGCCGGAGTGGCCGATCAAGGTGACGAATTCGCCCTGGGCGACCGTCAGGTTGATGTTGGTGAGCGCATGGAAGCTGCCCTTCCTGGTATCGAAGCGCATCTCGGCGCCCTGCACCTCGATGAATTTTTGCGTGCTCATGTCAGGCTCCCGTTTCTTCGTAGGTAAACGACTTGGCCAGTGCGACCAGCGCTTGTTCCAGCAGCAGTCCGACCACGCCGATCACCACGATGGCGATGATGATGTGCGGGACGTTCAGGTTGTTCCACTCGTCCCAGACCCAGAAGCCGATGCCTACGCCGCCGGTCAGCATTTCGGCGGCGACGATCACCAGCCAGGCGGTGCCGATCGCCAGGCGCACGCCGGTCAGCATGTACGGCAGCACCGACGGCAGCAGGATCTTGGTGAAGATCTTCCACTCCGACAGATTGAGCACGCGCGCCACGTTCATGTAATCCTGCGGCACGCGCTGCACGCCGACGGCGGTGTTGATGATCATCGGCCAGATCGAGCAGATGAAGATCGACCAGATCGCGGCCGGGTCGGCGGCCTTGAACACCAGCAGGCCAATCGGCAGCCAGGCCAGCGGCGAGACGGGTTTGAGCAAGCTGATGACCGGGTTGAACATCCCGGCCAGGAACTTGAAGCGCCCGATCATGAAGCCGAGCGGGATGCCGACCGCGGCGGCGAGGCCGAAGCCGACCGCCACGCGCTTGAGCGACGCATAGATATTCCAGCCGATGCCCTGGTCGTTCGGGCCGTTGCTGTAGAACGGATCGGCAAACAGGCGCAGCGCCTCCGCCGCGGTCACCGCGGGCGATGGGAAGTTGGTGTTCTTGACCGAGATGATCTGCCACACCAGCACCAGCAGTGCGACGCCGAGAAACGGCGGCAGCACCTTCAGCAAGATGGCGTTAAAGGCCGATTTACCGCCGCCGATGCGCACGCCCTGGCTGGCCAGGCGCTGGCTGCGGCGCCGCTTTTCAGGCTCCTTCGATAATGGGACGCCGGCGGCGCCGCGTGTTACGGGGTCGAGTACTGCGCTCATGTGCTGCTCCTCCATCAGGCTTTGATCTTGAATGAATCGGCATATGCCTTGGGGTTCTTGCCGTCCCAGATGCCGCCGTCGATCAGCTTGGTGGTGCGCATCGGCGACTTCGGCACGCTCGCCTTGGCCATCGTCGCCGCTTCCTTGTACAGCGCGATCTGGTTGACGGCGGTGGCGGTGGCCAGGTAGTCCGGCTCGCCCTTGAGCAGGCCCCAGCGCTTATGCTGGGTCATGAACCACATGCCGTCGCTCAGGTACGGGAAGTTGACGCTGCCGTCGTTATAGAACTTCATGTAGTTCGGGTCGTCCCAGGTCTTGCCCATGCCGTTCTGGTAGCGGCCGAGGATGCGCTGGTTGATGACGTCGACCGACGTGTTCACGTACGACTTGTCGGCGATGGTGCTGGCCATCTTGGTCTTGTTCGACAGCGACGCGTCGATCCACTTGCTCGCTTCGAGCACCGCGGCGATCAGCGCGCGCGCCGTGTTCGGATTGGTCTTGACCCATTCGGCGGTGGTGCCGAGCGTTTTTTCCGGGTGGTCCTGCCAGATGTCCTGGGTGGTGGCGCCGGTGACGCCGACGCCGTCGACGATGGCGCGGTGCCCCCACGGTTCGCCGACGCAGAAGCCGTCCATGTTGCCGACCCGCATATTGGCCACCATCTGCGGCGGCGGCACGGTGATCACCTTGGCGTCCTTCATCGGATTGATGCCGTAGGTGGCGAGCCAGTAGTACAGCCACATCGCGTGGGTGCCGGTCGGGAAGGTCTGGGCGAAGGTGTATTCGCGCTTGTCGGTGCGCATCAGCTTGGCCAGCGACGGTCCGTCGACGCCGCCCTTGTCCGACACTTTTTTCGACAAGGTGATGGCCTGGCCGTTGTGGTTCAGGTTCATCAGCACCGCCATGTCCTTCTTGGCGCCGCCGATGCCCATCTGCACGCCGTAGATCAGGCCGTACAGCACGTGCGCCGCGTCGAGTTCGCCGTTGACGAGCTTGTCGCGCACGCCGGCCCACGACGACTCCTTCGACAGCACAATCTTGATGCCGTATTTCTTGTCGAAGCCGAGCACTGACGCCATGACGACGGACGCGCAATCGGTGAGCGGGATGAAGCCGACCTTGACTTCCTCTTTTTCGGGCTTGTCGGACCCTGCGGCCCACACTCCCCCGGTGGCCAGGCCGCTGAGGGAAGCGGCGCCCGCTTTCAGGATGGTGCGGCGGTTCAGCGTGGTTTTGGTATCGTTGCTCATCATTTCCTCGTAGCTCGGCTGGCAGAACAGTCGGAGCAAGCGCGGGGCGCCTGCCGTTACCTGTCCATCAGCAAATGGCGTGCCAGCGAGAAAAAGAGGAAATGCACCAGGAATAAGTCGAATCGGCACGGGCCCGCACGGCTTTCGGCACCGTTCTTGTGCAGCGCACCAAAAACGCGCCAAAAATCACATCGGGGTCAGACTGGGGTCGGACCCCGATGATCTGGAACCGCGGTGTTAGCTTATTCCTGGGAGAGAATCTGGCGCAGCGCCTGCTCGAACACTTCGGGCGGCTGGCCGCCGGAGATCAGGTGGCGCTTGTTGATGATGATCGCCGGCACCGAGCTGATGCCCTGGCGCTGGAAGAACTGCTCGGCTTCGCGCACTTCGGCGGCGTACGTGTCGGCAGCGAGGATGCGGGCAGCTTCGGCAGTATTGAGTCCGACCTTGCCGGCCACGCGCACCAGCACCTCGTGCGAGCCTGGGCTGTCGCCGTCGGTGAAGTAGGAGTCGAACAGCGCCATCTTCAGCTCGCGCTGCAAGCCGTGCTCTTCGGCCCAGTGCAGCAGGCGGTGGGCGTCGAAGGTGTTGTAGATGCGGTCGCGCTGGCCGAATTCGAAGCCGAGTTCGGCGCCGCGCGCGCGGATCATCTCGCTGGTCTGGTTGCGTTGCTCGGCGCTGGCGCCGTATTTGCGGGCCAGGTGCTCGCCGATGTCTTCGCCTTCGGCCGCGATGTTCGGGTTCAGCTCGAAAGGCTGGAAATGCAGCTCGGCATCGGCGAGGTCGCCAACGTTGTCGAGCGCCTGCTCGAGCGACTTGAGGCCGATGACGCACCACGGGCACGACACGTCCGACACGAAATCAATCCTGATCTGTTTGCTCACAATGTTTACTCCCTATTTACCAGCCCACTATATTGACCCGAGCGATAGCATTTCAATAGGACAGAACAAAACCGGGTCACACCCGGTTTTTATGGCGCCGCCAATGCAAATCGCAAAATTTAAAACGGGTCTGACCCTGTTTTTGGGGAAACGATCGGCGATAAACCGAATTTAAAACGGGTCTGACCCTGTTTTTGGCGAAATTATCTTTTTGGCGGCGGGGGGCTTGGCGGCGGCAGTGACGTGCTGCCGATGCGGCTTTTCCGCGCCGGCGATGAGGTTGCTGATGTTTAAAATTTAAAACGGGTCTGACCCTGTTTTTGGGGAAACGATCTATCAGAAACCGAATTTAAAACGGGTCTGACCCTGTTTTTGAGGAAACGATCTGTTAGAAACCGAATTTAAAACGGGTCTGACCCTGTTTTTGGGGAAAGTCATTTTTTGGCGGCGGGGGGCTTGGCGGCGGCGGACTTGCTGCCGATGCGGCTTTCCTTGCCGGCGATGAGGTTGCTGATGTTTTTGCTGTGGCGCAGGGCAAGCAGCGCGCACATCGCAACTACCGCGAAGAATTTTTCGTCGATGCCGAACAGCAGGCCGTAGTAGAACGGCGCGAATACCGCCGAGATCAGCGCCGCCAGCGACGAGTAGCGGAACGCGTACGCAATCACCATCCACGTCACCAAGGTCGCCAGGCCCAGCCAGGGATTCAGGCCGATCAGCACGCCCAGCGCGGTGGCGACGCCCTTGCCGCCGACGAAACGGAAAAACACCGGCCACAGGTGGCCAAGAAACACTGCCAGCGCGACCATCGCGATGCCGGCGTCGGTCACGCCATACTGGTCGGCCAGGCGCTCGGCCAGCCACACGGCGAACCAGCCCTTGGCGCCGTCGCCGATCAGGGTGGCGATCGCCGCTTTCTTGTTGCCGCTGCGAAGAACGTTGGTGGCGCCAGGGTTTTTCGAGCCGTAAGTGCGCGGATCGGACAGGCCGAATACGCGGCTCATCACCACCGCGAACGAAATCGAACCGATCAGGTAGGCGGCAATTACAAAAATCAGGGTGGCGGTCATCGTCTCTCTCTTGTTATCGAACCCGGTCTCGGTCGCCGGGCCGGTGAATATACACCATCCCAGGCACCCGGCGAAAGCGGCGCGGACACCCGATCACGATAACAATAGAGCAAAATGGCGGCGGCGACAATCGCCGCCCCAATCAGGGCGCCACGCTGCCCGCTTCGCCGCGCAGCCGATGCGCCGCCGCCACCATGTTGCGCAGCGCCGCCTGCGTTTCCGGCCAGGCGCGCGTCTTCAGGCCGCAATCGGGATTGACCCACAGGTTTGCCGCCGGGATCACTTCGGCCGCCTTCTTCATCAGCCGCACGATCGCGTCGACCGACGGCACCTGCGGCGAGTGGATATCGTACACGCCCGGGCCGATCTCGTTCGGATACCTGAAGCTGCCAAAGCCGCGCAGCAGCTCCATGTCGGAGCGGCTCGTCTCGATGGTGATGACGTCCGCATCCATCGCCGCGATCTCCGGCAGGATGTCGTTGAACTCGGCGTAGCACATGTGCGTGTGCACCTGGGTGTCGTCGGCCACGCCGCTGGCGGCGATGCGAAACGCGCGCCCCGACCACTGCAGGTAGTCGTTCCAGCGCACGCGGCGCAGCGGCAGCCCTTCGCGGATCGCCGGCTCGTCGATCTGGACGATGCCGATGCCGGCCGCCTCCAGGTCGAGCACCTCGTCGCGGATCGCCAGCGCGATCTGCTGCGCGGTCGCCGAGCGGGCCTGGTCGTCGCGCACGAACGACCATTGCAAGATCGTGACCGGGCCGGTCAGCATGCCCTTCATCGGCCGCGAAGTCAGGCTTTGCGCATACGCGGTCCAGCGCACCGTCATCGCCGCCGGCCGCGAGACGTCGCCAAACAGCACCGGCGGCTTGACGCAGCGCGAGCCGTACGACTGCACCCAGCCGTTCGCGGTAAACGCGAAGCCGTCGAGCTGCTCGCCGAAATACTCGACCATGTCGTTGCGCTCGGCCTCGCCGTGCACCAACACGTCGATGCCGAGTTCTTCCTGCTGGCGCACGGCGTGGGCGATCTCGGCGCGCATCGCCAGCTCATACGCGTCGTCGCTCAGCTCCTTGCGCTTGTAGGCGGCGCGGGCGGCGCGGATCGCCGCGGTCTGCGGGAACGAGCCGATCGTCGTGGTCGGAAACAGCGGCAGAGCCAGGCGCGCCTGCTGCCCGGCGCGACGCGCGCCAAAGCTGCTGTTGCGGCGGTCGATGCCGGGCGCAAGCTGGGCGGCGCGCTGCGTCACCACCGGGTTGGTCACGCGCGGGCTGGCAGCGCGCGCGGCAATGGCGCTGCGCGCTGCCAGCAGTTCGACGGCCACGCTGTCTTCGCCGTCGTTGATGGCGCGCTGCAGGATGCGCAGCTCGGCCAGCTTGTCGGCGGCGCCGGCCAGCCAGCTGCGCAGTTCGTCGTCGATGGCGGCGTCGTCCGACAGGCTCAGCGGCACGTGCAGCAGCGAGCACGACGGCGCGATCCACAGCTGCTGGCCGCGCCGCGCGACCACCGGCGCCAGCAGGCGCAGCGCCTTGTCGAGGTCGGCGCGCCAGATGTTGCGACCGTCGAGGACGCCGAGCGACAGCACCTTGTGCGGCGGCAGCCAGTCGAGCACCGACAGCAGCTCTTCGCCGGCGCGCACGAGGTCGATGTGCAGGCCGGCAACCGGCAGCTTGCACGCCAGGCTCAGATGCTCCTGCAGCGGCGAAAAATAGGTCGCCAGCATTATCGGCAGCTGCGCCGTGTTGAGCATGTGATAGGTGCGCTCGAACGCCAGCGCCCATTCGCCCGGCAGGTCGAGGCCGAGGATCGGCTCGTCGATCTGCACCCATCCGGCGCCGGCCGCTTTCAGCTGGCTCAGCAGGGCGATATAGGCCGGCAGCAACTGGTCGAGCAGCGCCAGCTTGTCGAAGCCGGCCGTGCGTGATTTGCCCAGCCACAGAAAGGTCAGCGGGCCGAGCAGCACCGGCTTGACGCGGTGGCCCATCGCCGTCGCTTCCGCCACTTCACCCAGCAGGCGCGCCGACGCCAAGCTGAAGCGGGTGGCGTCGTCGAACTCCGGCACCAGGTAGTGGTAATTGGTATCGAACCATTTGGTCATTTCCAGCGCCGGCTTGCCGACGCCATGCGCGTGGTGGCAGGCATCTTCGTGCTGGCTTTCGCTGGCAACGCCGCGCGCCAGCGTGAAATAGCGGGCCAGCGCGGATTCGGCGCCGCTAAAACCGAACCTGGCCGGCTCGCAGCCGAACAGCTGGATGTGATTGGCAACGTGATCGTAAAAGGCAAAGTCGCCCACCGTCACGCAATCGAGCCCGGCATCGCGCTGCTGCGCCCAGTGGCGCCGACGCAGCATGGCGCCGCACTCCTCGAGCTCCTGCTCGCTGATTTCGTCGCGCCAGTGGCGCTCGAGGGCGAACTTGAGCTCGCGTTGCAGGCCCATGCGTGGGAACCCGAGTATATGAGACTTAATCATGTTCGCTTCTATTTTGTATGAATAATGGTTATGATGATCACCGCCCGTCAGCCAGAATTCAAACGAAATTTTTTGCAGCTCACCTGAAAATAATTCATGACCCATTCCCTGCTTGAACTGCGCCACCTGCGCACCCTTGTCGCGCTGAAGCAATCGGGCACCATCTCTCGCGCGGCGCAATTGCTCAACGTGACCCAGTCGGCGCTGTCGCACCAGGTCAAGATCCTCGAGGAGCAATACCAGGCCAGCCTGTTCGAGCGCAAGTCGAGCCCGATCGTGTTCACCGCGGCCGGCCAGCGCCTGCTCGACCTCGCGACGCGCGTGCTGCCGGCGGTGGAGACGGCCGAACGCGACCTGGCGCGGCTGGCCGGCCACGGCTCGGGCAAGCTGCGCATCGCGGTCGAATGCCATACCTGTTTCGACTGGCTGATGCCGTCGATGGACGCGCTGCGCGAACGCTGGCCACAGGTCGAGCAGGACATCATCTCGGGGTTCCAGGCCGATCCGGTCGGCCTGCTGCACCAGGACCGCGCCGAGCTGGCCATCGTCTCCGACATCGACGAGGACGAGACCGACATGGTGTTCCACCCGCTGTTCGAATTCGAAATGGTGGCGCTGCTGCCGCTGAACCACCCCTACCTGGCCAAGCCGTACCTGGAAGCGGGCGACTTTGCCGGCCAGGCCTTGATTACCTATCCGGTGCCGGACGACATGCTCGACCTGGTACGCCAGGTACTGAAACCTGCCGGCATCGAGCCGCCGCGCCGCACCACCGAGCTGACGGTCGGCATGCTGCAGCTGGTGGCAAGCGGACGCGGCTTTGCGGCGCTGCCGCTGTGGGCGGTCAACGGCTATCTCGAACGCGGTTATGTGGCGCGCCAGCGCATCGGCCCCGACGGCCTGACCGGCCGGCTGTACGCGGTGATCCCGAAACACTTGGCCGGCAACGCCTACCTGGCCGACTTCGTGCAGGTGATGCGCGAGACGTCGTTGCTGTCTTTCCCCGGCATCAAGCTGATGTAACGATTAGGGCAGCGCGACCTCGACCGCGATCGGCGCCAGCAGGCGCAGCAACTCGGCCGGATCCATGCCGACCAGGTAGCCGCGGCGCCCGCCGTTGATGTAGATGCGCGCCAGGTCGAAAATCGTTTTCTCGACATACACCGGCATCGCCTTGCGCGTGCCGAACGGGCTGGTGCCGCCGACCAGGAAACCGGTATGGCGGTTCGCCACGTCCGGCTTGCACGGCTCGACCGACTTGCACGGGATCGCGCGCGCCAGGTTCTTGGTCGACACGGTGCAGTCGCCATGCATCAGCACCAGCAGCGGGCGCGCCGCCTCGTCCTGCATCACCAGGGTCTTGACGACCGCGTGCTCGTCGACGCCGAGCTCGCGCGCCGACACCGCGGTGCCGCCCTTTTCCTCGTACGCATACGGATGTTCGCTGAACGCGACCTGGTGCTTGCGCAGGAATTGGGTCGCGGGTGTTTCGGAAATGTGCTCTTTCTTAGCCATGCGTGATACGCTGTTCATTCATTGGAGGGTAGGAGAAATCCATTACTGGATCTCTCCCCCCTAAGAACCGTGCTTGCGATTTTCATCGCACACGGCTCAAGCATAATAAAAGTTCCTATACTGGAACCGGCTTAACAACTTTCAAACCAAGACTATGCACTTGGGCATGACAGTTTGGGTGCAATAGTACGCGATTTCCAAGGACGTCCGAGCCTCCCGCCACACGGTATTCAATGTGGTGATCGTGCCAGCCCGTCTCTATATCCATCTCGTACCCGCAGAGCGCGCACAGACCGCTTTGATCCAAATACAGACGAGCCCACTGCTTCCGGTAACTCATGCTCTTGAGCATGCGTTCCTGTCGAAGTGTCTCACCGTACATTTCCCATTGCGGATCATAAGGCTGGTAAGCCCCTTTGACTTTCCTGTGTCGTTCGATCGGGGTATTCGCAAGCGAATACAGTTCGACCACACCCTTTCCACCATCTTTCGCGTTGATGTCCGCGGCGAACACCCAGTTCCGACCTTCGACCGTACGCCAGTACCGCCGGCGAATCCAGTCGGCGTTCTTCATCGGGTGTCTCCGCCTTGCCCACCGCATAAGCCGCCAGAACAGTAGCGACTCCATGCGCGAGTAAGCCTGCTTAGCAACGACAGGACTGTGATACTGCGCCCAGCCCCGCAACATCGGGTTTAGCAGTCGAATCAGATTCTCCTGCTTTGCCCCAAGGTTGTCGCCGATGACCTTCCGTAGCTTTTCATAGAACGCTTGCACGTTTTTCTTACTTGGCTTGATGAGTAGTTTTTCCGAATACTTCCGGAAGTTCCACCCAAGGAAGTCGAAACCTTCGTCGATGTGCACGATTTTGGTTTTCGCCTCAGACAGTCGCAACCCTCGAACTGCAAGGAAGCCTTCTACCCAAGGTTTGACTATCGTTTCAAGCACCTCTTTCGACGCGCCCGTTATGATGAAGTCGTCCGCATACCGTACAACGCCGACTTTGAGTTTCCTGGTCTTGAGCACGCCACATGTCGCCTCTAAGTGCGCGACAAGTTCCGTTTCCAAGCCATTCAGCGTCCAGTTAGCCAGCGCCGGGCTAATGATGCCGCCCTGTGGCGTTCCCGTTGTGGTTGCCATCAATTGCTCCCGGTCGACCACCCCGGCCTTCAGCCACTTCTTCAGGATCGACTTGTCCATTCGGATGTTGTCGATCATCCAGTCGTGATTGATGTTATCGAAGAATCCCTCGATGTCCGCATCCAAGATCCACTGTGCCGAGACCTTCCGACACGTTTGCAGGAATATCTGCGACATCGCGTCGGCCGTTGAGCGATTTTTCCTGAACCCATATGAGTTCGGGTCGCTCATCGTTTCCAAAACTGGGTCGAGTCCAAGCAAATGTAGTGCTTGCATGGCCCTGTCCCGCATGGTCGGTATGCCCAAAGGACGTAACTTCCCGTTCGGTTTCGGAATGTAGACCCTCCGTAATGGCAGTGGCCTATACCGCTGCTTCTTCAATCGAGCAATCGCAGCGAATTTCTGCTGCGGCGTATCCCATAGTTCACGATCCACACCTGCGGTTCGTTTGCCTTGATTCTCCGTCACTCGTTTGACTGCCAGTGCTTTCGCACTGAACGAGTGGGACAGCCATCGTTGCAGGGCTTTTACCTTGCGCCAATTTCCGTCCTGCGAAGCCTTCGCTAATCGACTCTGCATGGCTCTCACATTCCGTTGAACCAGCCGCCAGTTGATGGCGGCCCATTCATGCGGAGCGTGCGAGGACGCAGAACCGATATTTTTCATATCGATTACTTTCATGCTGTACCTCGGGTAGTGATGCCCACCGAGGACGCAGGTTCCCCCCGAAGGGTGAACTGCATCCCTTCGGGGCGGTTGAAAAATAACTACTTGGAGACAATGCGGTCGTATGACGACAATTACACCAGATGGAAGTCTGCACCTTTTCAGGTCGAACAAATCTTGAATTCGTATCCGAATCGTTACAATCCGGCATTCGCTTTTTCCATCATCCTATACCCGCTCTTCCAACAGTTCTCCTTACGGGTCCCCTGCCTCTTTCGGTGTTCTGAAGGTTGGCGGAAAATCGGGCTTACCACGTTCCCTGCAATGTCGACGCGGCTGACATACGCCGCGACCTACTGGTTAGGGCCTGTCTATCCCCCGATGGTTGTATAACGACGTATTTCCCACCTCACGGAAATATCTAACCATGCACCGTTTGGTTAAGGCCAACAGCAGATTGGGCCTTGCTAAGATAACGAGGGTTCGATCGACAGTTCACTTATGTTGCCCGTACAGCGCTCACCCTTCCCTCCACCGCCTTTCTGCTAGCAGTTTCCGCCGTTCCACTCGCGTGGGAACGACGCCACCGAGGTGGGGGTATTATCGGAGCTTCACACCCCACCGTTGCCAGTGACGCATGTCCGAATTAGGTGACGAACGGTCGTACGTTCGGTCGCAGTTCCTGATATTTTGGATGCGACAAGACATCACAGAGTTTGCGCTCTGACTTTTGCAGGACTTACGCTTACATGATCCAAACGCCATTTCTGGCTTGTCTGAGCTGTTTCTTGGTAAAGGAGCAGCACAACGTGTCGGAAGAAAAACTTCCGGCCATGTCGCATTTTGACAACACTCAACCGCCTTTTGGGCGAGAATTTGCGATCCAACGACCCGTAGGGTTCGGGATTGTCGTTCTATTTGGTGGAGTATTTTGAAGTTAAACTATACAAATTCGTTAGGCGAACCTGTAGAGCCGACGCTAACATCCTGTGAAAATCAAGGACTTAGCGCATGTTTGCGGTGTGTACTGCTTAGTGTTTGCCGAATTCCGGCACTTCAGCGACTACGTGTCGCACGAGGAGTTTCTTATTATGCAGCAGGAAATTCGCTTTGCGACGTTTAACGTCTTAAACTTGGCTCCCGCCGGCGCGAAACTGTACGACAACCTGGTGCCGTGCACCGAGGAAGAATTCGAGGCGAAGATCGATTGGACGGCGCGCCAGATCGACTTGCTCGACGCCGATGTGATCGGCTTCCAGGAAATTTTCTCGCAGGCGGCGCTGAAGCTGGCCTTGTCCCGCACCCGCAATTACCGCGACGCCTACCACGTCGGCTTCGATCCCGATCCCGCCGCCGAGCGCCTGACGCCGAGCGTGGCGCTGGTGTCGCGCCTGCCGCTGGCAGCACCCGGCGCGGCGCACACGCTGTTCCCGAACGGCATCGAGATGCCTGCAGGCAGCCGCGACGCCGACCGCTTCGCCCGGCCCGTCGTGCATGCACAGGTGATCGTCTCGCCCGACGTCACCGTCGACGTGGTGGTGATCCACCTGAAGTCGAAGCGCCCCGACTACCGCACCGGCGACAGCTGCGAGGATGCGCAGCTGTACGCGCTGGCCTGCCTGCGCTCGCTGATCCGGCGCGGCACCGAGGCGGTGGCGCTGCGCGTGCTGCTGTCGAACCTGGCGCGCGAGAACCAGCGTCCGCGCGTGGTGCTGGGCGACTTCAACGACGTCGCCGATGCCGTCACCACCGGCATCGTGCTTGGCGCCGGCGCGCCGCTCGGCGAGCGCATGTTCGACGCCTACCAGCTGCAGCGCCGCCAGGACCACCTGCGCCACGTCGGCTTCTCCAGCCTGCACGACGGCCACTACACGACGATCGACCATATCTTGGTGTCGGAAGAATTCAACGGCGCGCTGCCGAACGCGATCGGCGAAGTGGTCGACGTGGTCTACCTGAACGACCACCTGGTGCTGGAACTGCCGCAGGCGTCCGACCACGGCCAGGTGCTGGCGCGCATCCGCCTGTTCGACGTCGCCAGCACCCTCATGGATGCCGGCGCCTGAGATCCGGCTCGCTCGACGCCATGCTGGCGTAGTAACCCTGGTACTCGTCGCAGCCGTGCTGCTGCAGGAAGCGCAGCTGCTCGGCCGTCTCGACGCCTTCGGCAATCACCCGCAGCTTCAAACTGCGCGCCACCGCGATGATGGCCGGGATGATGGCCGCGTCGTCCGGCTCGCGCATGATGTCGTCGATGAACGAGCGGTCGATCTTCAGCTTCGATAGCCGGTAGCGCCGCAACGTCGACAGGCTCGAGCAGCCGGTGCCGAAGTCGTCGACGGTAATCTGCACGCCGCGCCGGTGCAGCGCGTTGACGGTATCGATCGTCGCCTCGTCGCCCTTCATGATCATCCCCTCGGTGATCTCGAGGTCGAGGAACTGCGGCGCCAGGCTTGAGGCGGCCAGCGCATCGTCGACATACTGCAGCAGGTGGTCGTGGATGAACTGGACGTTCGACAGGTTGACCGCCACCACCACCGGGCAGCCCTGGTCGCGCCAGGCGCGCGCCTGCGCGCACGCTTCGCGCAGCACCCATGCGCCGATCGGCACGATCAGGCCGGACGCTTCGGCGATCGGGATGAACTGGTCCGGCTGCAGCAGGCCGCGCTCCGGGTGGCGCCAGCGGATCAGCGCCTCGAAGCCGATGGTGCGCCCGCTGGCGATGTCGATCTCGGGCTGGTACTCGAGCACGAACTCGTTGTTGGCCAGCGCCTGGCGCAGCTTGTTTTCGATCTGTACCCGCTCGACGACGTGGGCGTTCATCTCCGGACTGAAGAAGCGGAAGGCGTTGCGCCCGTTCTGCTTGGCGTGGTACATGGCCACGTCGGCGTGGCGCATCAAGGTGTCGACGTCGTGGCCGTCGCTGGGAAAGATGCTGATGCCGATCGACGCCGACAGCGCAATCTCCTGGCCGAGCACCTTCATCGGCTGGCCCACCGCGTGCATCACGCTGCCGGCCACGTGCGCGGCCTGGTCGGCGCCGCCGATGTCGGCCAGGATGACGACGAATTCGTCGCCGCCCTGGCGGCTGACGGTGTCGACGCCGCGCACGCAGCGCGTCAGCCGCGCCGCCACTTCCCTGAGCACGACGTCGCCGGCCTGGTGGCCGTAGCTGTCATTGATCGCCTTGAAGCGGTCGAGGTCGAGGAACATCACGGCCACCCGCGTGTGCTGGCGGCGCGACGTCGCCAGCGCCTGCTGCAAGCGGTCGAGGAACAGCACCCGGTTCGGCAGGTCGGTCAGGAAGTCGTGTTCGGCCAGGTGGCGGGTATGTTCTTCGACCTGCTTGCGGTCGGTGATGTCGGACAAAATCGCCATGTAGTTCGACACCTTGCCGGCGCCGTCGCGAATGGCCGTCAGCGCCGCCCACACCGGGTACTCCTCGGCGTTGCTGCGCACGCACAGCACTTCGCCCTCCCAGTGGTCGTGCGCGACGACGAAGTCCCAGATCTCCTGGTAGAAGGCCGGCTCGTGCACGCCGGAGCGCAGGCTCGGCACCTCGCGGCCGATGATGTCGGCCGGCGCGAAGCCGGTGATGTCGGTAAACGCCTGATTGACGGCGACGACGCGGCAGGCGCCGTCGAGGATCAGGATGGCGTCGCGGCAGTTCTCGAACACCTGCGCGGCCATCGTCAGCGTGCGCTCGGTCGACTTGCGCTGCGAGATGTCGCGGATGACCGCGAACGACAGCTGCTCGTGGTCGATCGCGACCGACGTCAGCAGCACCTCTGCCCAGAACAGCCCGCCGCCGCAGGAGCGGTACAGCCATTCGTAGCGCTGGTTGCCGTCGCTGGCCGCCTGCGCCGCCAGCGCCTCCTGGCGCGTGCTGGACGCTTCGCCGGACGGCTGCTGCGGCGGCGAGAAGTCGGCCAGGCCGTGCCCAACCATGCGTTCGCGGCCGTCGCAGCCGAACAGGCGCAGCGCGGCCGGGTTGACGTCGATGATTCGGCGCCCGCGCACCAGCACGATGGCGTCGGTCGAGCGCTCGTACAGGCGGCGAAAATCGGCACCGGCGCGCAGCAGCGCCAGCTCGTCGGTCTTGCGGCCGGTGACGTCGAGTTCCATGCAGATCACCTGCTGGGTGACGCCGTCGCGGATGACCGGGAAGTGGCTCGAACAGACCCAGCGCTCGGCGCCGTCGGCGCGGCGGATGGGCCATTCGCGCGGCGGCGGCGCGATGCCGGTGCGCCAGATCGCCGCGATGGTGGCGGCAAACTCGCCTTCGTAGCCGGGGCGGACGATCACGCTGGTGAGCTGGCGGCCGAGCGCTTCAGCCGGCGCCAGCCCGATCAGCTCGGCGCAGGTGCGGTTCCAGTAGCGCACCACGCCATCGCGGTCGCTGCTGTGCACCGCCACGTTCGGCGTCAGTTCGACCGCGGCGACCAGGCGGTACAGCAGTTCCAGGGCGGCCAGGCCGGGCGCGTCCGGTTCCGCGCCGGGCAGCAGGGCAGGTATCACGTCTTCCACTGAGCATCCTTTGTCGGTTCGCGCCCCCGCGCGCGATGTTCAGTCTGCACTTATCTGACTGCATCACTATCGGACAGGTCATTTTTGACCGCACAATCCGAAAACCGCTTGTGCGCGCGCAAACGTTCCAGCCGTGGAAGTTTCCGGCGGACACCATTTGCACTTTATCGGGGATTTATGCCGTCCGTCGTGCCGAATTGGCTGCCTGTCGCATTCCCATGACGGCGTCAGTTGTCTTTTTCTATAGTGTCACCATGCGCATGACGCTCCCACTGCCTGCAGGCGGAGCCCATGCGCCCCCGCTCTCGCGAAGAACAAAAACGGATACCAAACAATGAAAATCGAAACCCTGCCGCTGGCGCAAGCACATCCCACCACCCGTCCACGCCGCTGGAAAAAGCCCGTCGCCGCGCTGCTGATCGTGCTGCTGGCCGGCGGCGGCTACGCCTACTTGCAGAAGTCGAAGGCGCCGGCCGCCACGACGGCGCAGGCCACGGATGGCAAAGACGGCAAGGACGCGCCGAAAGTCGACGTCTACGAACTCTCCAGCGCCGACGTCGCCGCGGTCGAGGCGCGCGAGGTGCGGCTCGACCTGTCGCTGTCGGGCTCGCTCGCGCCGCTGACCCAGGCCACCATCAAGTCGAAGGTGTCCGGCGTGGTAACGGAGACGGCGGTGCAGGAAGGCATGAACGTCGCCGCCGGCCAGGTCATCGCCAGGCTCGACGCCGCCGACCAGCGCGCCCGCGTGGCGCAGCAGCAGGCCGCCCTCGACGAGGCGTCGGCGCGCCTGGCGATGGCGAAGAAGAACAACGCCAACAGCCAGGCGCTGCTCAAGCAGAACTACATCTCGCAAAATTCCTACGACACCACGCTCAACAGCGTCGAGCTGGCGCAGGCCAGCGTCAACGCCATGCGCGCGCAGCTCGAGCTGGCGCGCATTGCGCTGGCCGACACGGTGATTCGCGCGCCGCTGTCCGGCGTGGTCAGCAAGCGCCACGTGCAGGCGGGCGAAAAGGTGGCGCCCGACATGTCGGTGTTTACCATCGTCAATCTGCGCCAGCTGACCCTGGAAGCGCAGGTGCCGGCGTCGGAAGTGCCGCGTGTCAAAGTGGGTCAGGACGTGCGCTTCAAGGTCGACGGCTTCCCGCAGCGCGATTTTGCCGGCAAGGTCGCCCGCATCAGTCCGACCACCGAGGCCGGCTCGCGCTCGATGCTGGTCTACATCAGCGTCGACAACGCCGACGGCGCACTGCGAGGCGGCATGTTCGCCAAGGGCGGCATCACCACCGAGAAAACGGCTGTCACGCCGGTGGTGGCGCTGGCGGCGCTGCGCACCGAAAAAGGCCAGCAGGTGGTCTACATCGTCGAAGGCAACAAGGTGGTGGCGCAGCCGGTCACCCTGGGCCTGCGCAACGAGGATGAAGGCATGGCCCAGGTCACGTCGGGCCTGGCCGAAGGGGCCAGCGTGATCGTCGCCAGGCTCGATGGGGTGAAACCCGGCGACAAGGTGCGCATTGGCGCCGCGCCGGTGGCCGCCGCCGCCCCAGCGCCGGCGAAGGGTTAAGCCATGTGGATCACTAAAACCAGTATCCAGAATCCGGTGTTTGCCACCATGGTGATGGTCGCTTTGATGGTGCTCGGCCTATTTTCGTACCGCAGCCTGGGCCTGGAGTCCATGCCGAACGTCGAGATTCCGTTCGCCTGGGTCGAGGTGCAGTATCCGGGCGCCTCGCCCGCGCAAGTGGAAAACGACATCACGCGCCCATTGGAAGACGCGATCAACACCGTCAGCGGCATCAAGTCGATCCGCAGCAATTCGTGGGAAGGGCGCGCCGGCGTGTCGCTCGAATTTCACCTGTCGACCAACATGGACAAGGCGATGCAGGAGGTGCGCGACAACATCGGCCGCGTGCGCCCGGGCTTCCCTAAAGAAGCCAAGGAGCCCTTCATCGTGCGCGCCGAAGGCGACAACTCGCAGCCAATCTACGAGCTGATGCTCACGTCCGACACGCGCAGCCTGCGCGAGCTGTCGACCCTGACCGAACAGGTCATCGTCAAGCGCCTGCAAGGCGTGGCCGGCGTCGGCCAGGTGCGTGTCAACGGCAAGACCAACCGCCAGATCCTGGTGAGCCTGAAACCCGAGCAGCTGCAAAGCCAGAACATCGGCGTCGACGAAGTGCTGCGCGCGATCCAGGCGACCAACGCCAATATGCCGGCCGGTAACATCAGCTTCGGCGCCAGCGAGCGCCTGGTGCGCATCGAAAGCAAGATGAAGCTGGCGCGCGACTTCAACCGCATCATCGTCGCGCGGCGCGCCAGCGGCCCGGTCTACCTCGACCAGGTCGCCACGGTGGTCGACGGCGAGCAGGAAGAAACGTCGATCTCGCGCATGAACGGCCAGCGCGCCATCTCGCTCGAAGTGACCAAGGTGCAAGGCGCCAACGTCGTCGAAGTGGGCGCCGCCATCAAGAAGGTAGTAACGGAGCTGCAGAAAAACTTCGGCGCCGACATCAAGATCAAGACGATGGAAGACCAGGCCGAGCGCGTGCAGAGCCAGCTCGACAACGTCAAGAAGACCATCATCGAAGGCGCCCTGCTGACGATGCTGATCGTGTTCCTGTTCCTGCATTCGTGGCGCAGCACCATCATCACCGGCCTCACTTTGCCGATCTCGGTGCTGGCCAGCTTCATCGCGATGAAAGTGTTCGGCTTCACGCTCAATTTCCTGACCCTGATGGCGCTGTCGCTGTGCATTGGCCTGCTGATCGACGACGCCATCGTGGTGCGCGAGAACATCGTGCGCCACCTCGGCATGGGCAAGAAGCACCTGCAGGCAGCCTACGACGGCACCAACGAGATCGGCCTGGCCGTGATGGCGACGACATTCGCGATCGTCGCCGTGTTCGTGCCGATCGCCTTCATGCAAGGCATCATCGGCCGCTTCTTCCTGCAGTTCGGCATCACCGTCGCGGTGGCGGTGCTGGTGTCGCTGTTCGTCAGCTTCACGCTCGACCCGATGCTGTCGTCGGTGTGGCCGGATCCGGTCAAGGACCGCTTCAAGTACGTGCCGTGGCTGGGCCGCATGATGGAGCGCATCGAGCACGGCATCGACCGCCTGCACGTCTGGTACGGCAAGACGCTGGCGGTGGCGCTGAACTGGCGCAAGTCGACCCTGCTGCTGGCGCTGCTGCTGTTTGTCGGCAGCCTGGCCCTGATGCCGCTGGTCGGCGGCGAGATGTTCCCGCAGACCGACAACGGCTATGTGCAACTGCGCTTCAAGACGCCGGTCGGCTCGAGCCTCGAGTACACCGACGTCAAGGTCAGGCAGGTGGAAATGGCGCTCAAGGAGTACAAGGAAATCGACAGCGTCTCGACCACGGTCGGCACTTACGATGGCCGCAACACGGCGCAGATCAACCTGAAGCTGACGGACGCGCGCCAGGTCAAGCGCCGCTCGCAGCACGTGATGGAAGAAGTGATCCGCGCGCGCCTGGCGTCGATCGCCGGCATCACGATGTCGGTCGGTAACCGGCCGATCTTCATCGCCATTCTCGGCCAGGACGAATCGAAGCTGGACGCGGTGGCGCGCAAGCTGATGGACAAGATGCGCGCGATCAAGGGCGTGGCCGACATCGAGTACAGCCAGGAAGGCGCCAATCCGGCCACCATCGTCAAGATCAACCACGAGCTGGCCAGCGACCTCGGTTTGTCGGTGCAGCAGATCGGCGCCGCGCTGCGCCCGTTCGTCGCCGGCGACCAGATCAGCCGCTGGCTGGCGCCGGACGGCCAGAACTACGACGTCAACGTGCAGCTGCCGAAGTCGGGGCGCCAGAAGGTGGCCGACCTGGCCGACCTGTCGGTCGCCTCCAGCAAGCGCGACGCCGCCGGCAATCCGGTGATGGTGCCGCTGCGCCAGATCGTCGAATTCGTGCCGTCGACCAGCCCGCAGGTACTCAAGCGCCAGGCGCTCGAGCGCCGGGTGGCGATCTACGCCGGCATCGAGGGCCGCCCGAACGGCGACGTCAACGGCGACGTGCAGAAGGCGATCAAGTCGATCGCGCTGCCCGACGGCGTGCGCTTCGACGTCGGCGGCGAGGCCGAGCGGATGGCCGAGACGATGTCGGGCTTCATCGCCGCGATCGTCATCGCGATCGTCTTCATCTACCTGGTGCTGGCCTCGCAGTTCGGCAGCTTCCTGCAGCCGGTGGCGATCATGGTGTCGCTACCGCTGTCGATGATCGGCGTGCTGATCGCGCTGCTGGTAACCGGCAGCACCTTGAACATCTTCTCGGTGATCGGCATCGTCATGCTGATGGGACTGGTGACGAAGAACGCAATTTTGCTGGTCGACTTCACCAACCACGGCCAGCGCGAGGGCAAGGGCCAGTACGCGGCCATTCTCGACGCCGGCCAGGTGCGGCTGCGGCCGATCCTGATGACGACCTTGGCAATGATCTTCGGCATGCTGCCGATGGCGATCGGCATGGGCGACGGCGGCGAGCAGCAGGCGCCGATGGGGCGCGCGGTGATTGGCGGGGTGATCACGTCGACCTTGCTGACATTGGTGGTGGTGCCGGTGGCGTACACCTACCTCGACAACCTGGGCAAGCGCGCGGTGCGCTGGTTCAAGCGCGGCGAGCACGCCGACGACGCGCCGGCGGCCGAAGGCCGCGGCAAAGGCCTGGCGGAAGTAGCGTAGCAGCAAACTGGCAGTGATTGAAAACGGAGCGCGGCCAGAACGGCCGCGCTTTTTTTCTTACCGTAAATTATAGACCGCTGGACGCAGCCCTTCAAGCCGGGTTCTGCGTCTCCGACGCGGCGGCCTCTTCGCCGTCGTCCTCGTCCTGCTCAACCGTCTCGCCACCCTCGCCCGGAGTGCTCTTCGCTTCGGCCTTGCGCTTGGCTTTTTCCTCCGCTTTCTTTTTCTTCTCTAATTCGCGTTGCCGCTTTTCGTACGAGAAATTTGTTTTAGCCATGAATCACCTCTTGAATTGTCGCGATAGAAAGGAATGCCGTAATCACATTATGACGCATTATGCCAAGTGCATTTGATTTAACCACGCGGGTGATGCTCGGCATGAAGCCGCTTGAGACGCTCGCGCGCAACGTGCGTGTAGATCTGCGTCGTCGAAATATCGGCGTGTCCAAGCAATAACTGCACCACGCGCAGGTCGGCGCCATGGTTGAGCAAATGGGTGGCAAATGCGTGCCGCAAGGTGTGCGGCGACAGCGGCCCCGTCACCCCGGCCTTGGCCGCATGCTTCTTGATCAGGATCCAGAACATCTGCCGCGTCATCGCCCCGCCGCGCGCGGTGACGAACAGCGCGTCGTCGACCTGGCCGTCGAGGATCACGCCGCGCGCCTCCTTCAGATAGCGCTCGATCCACTTGCGCGCCTCATGGCCGAACGGCACCAGGCGCGTCTTGCTGCCCTTGCCGGTCACCCGCAGCACGCCGTCGTTCATGCTCAGTTCGACCAGCTTCAGGCCGACCAGCTCGGACACCCGCAGCCCGCTCGCATACATCAGCTCGAGCATGGTGCGCTCGCGCAGGCCGAGCGGCGTGGCGACATCGGGCGCGCCGAGCAGCGCTTCGACCTGCTGTTCGGTGAGCGTATGGACGAAGCGGTCCGGCTGCTTGGCCGACGCCATCTTCAGGCATGGATCGGCCGCCACCTGCTTGTGCCGCAGCGCCAGCTGGTAGAAGCGCTTGAGCACCGACAGGCGCCGGTTGGCCGAACTCGGCTTCGACTCGGCGTGGCGCTCGGCAAAATAGGCCGACAAGTCGTGCGCCTGCACCTGGTGCAAGGTGGCACAGTCGGGCCGGCGCACCTGCAGCCAGCGGGCGAACAGGCGCATGTCGCGCCGGTAGGCGTCGAGCGAATTTTTCGCCAGCCCTTGTTCGAGCCACAGGTTGTCACAGAATTGGTCGATCAGCGCCAGGTTGGCCGGCGACGGCTGGGCGGTGTCGGCGGGAAGCTTGCTCACGCCCAGATGGCCTGCTGCTGCCACGGCGTGCCGGCCATCGCCGCGCCTTCGTGTTTCAGCAGCCAGCGCTTGACGCTGAGGTGGAAACCGTTTTCGTCGTCCTGGTTGGAAAAGCCGCCCAACCCGCCGGCGGCGGTGACGCGGTGACACGGGATGACCAGGGGGAACCAGTTGGCGCCACAGGCCTGGCCGACCGCGCGCGGCGCCGATCCGATGTGCTTGGCCACCTGGCCGTAGGTACGCACGCTGCCGCGCGGGATGCTGGCGATCGCGTCCCACACCTTGTGCTGGTACGCGCTGCCGACCTCGGCTAACGGCAGGCTGAACTTGAAATCGGCATCGGCGAAGTAGCGCGCAACCTGTTCGCCGGCCTGTTCGGCGAGCGCGTCGGTGGCGTCCTTTTCACTAAAATGGGGCGGCAGGTAGACCAGTTCGCGCAGCTGCCCCGCTTCGGTGCGGATGCCGATCGCGCCGAACGGGGCGGCCACGATGGCGCTGAAAATGTCGCTGCCCTGCTGGGCGATGAAGAGGGGTTTCATGACAGCAGTGTAAGCCGATGCGGGCAACAAAACAATGCAGCCTGGGTAGGGAAACCGCGGCTGCGGGCGAAAAAAAGCGCACCCTAGGGTGCGCTCCAAGTCAGTTCACGTTTCCGGTCGTTTGGTCGAGCCAACGACATTCTGTAAAACGTGTGTCTCCTCGATATTTCCCGGTATGGACTACCGTGCTCTTATCACTACTCCCCAAACTTTAAATCCGTCTTGATCACCGACGCACCATCGTGGTGCCCGGGAAAGATGCCAATCATAACGTATTTAAAAATGGACGGCGTGGTTTTTTTAGCACGATCCTTGAATTAATTTCATCTGTAAACATCTACCTGGCAATTTGTGCTACGCGCGCCGATCGCTCCCAGGAACCATTTGACCAGCCCACGGACGGCGCGTTCCTTATCGTCAGTTGACCATCGTCAAGCGGCCTTACTTTGGCGCCGCCTTGACGATCGCCTCGATCAGTTCCTTGCCAATGCGACTTTCCATTTCCTTGTGCACCGGCAGCAGCGCCTTGCGCCAGGCCGCCTGTTCGGCCGCGCTGAGCTCGTAAATTGCCGTCTTGCCGGTCTTTTTGATCGCTTCCATCGCGGCGTCGTTGTCGCGCTGGGCGATGGTTTTTTCGTAGCTGGTGGCCGCCACCATCGCTTGCTCGAGACTGGCGCGCACGTCGGCCGGCAAGCCGTCCCAGAACTTCTTGTTGACGATGACGGCGTAGCCGAGGTAGCCGTGGTGCGACATCGTGATGTGCTTTTGCACCTCGTGCATTTTCTGCGTGTAGATGTTCGATGGCGGGTTTTCGGTGCCGTCGACCACGCCGGCGGCCAGCGCGCGGTGCACTTCCGAGAACGCCAGCGGCTGCGGGTAGGCGCCCAGCGCGCGCATCTGCGCGTCGAGCACGCGCGACTGCTGGATGCGCATCCTCAGGCCCTTGAAGTCGGCCGGCATGCGCAGTGGCTTGTTGGCCGACATCACCTTGAAGCCGTTGTCCCAGTAGGCCAGGCCGGTGATGCCCTTCGGTTCGAGCTTTTGCAGGATGCGCCGGCCGATCGGCCCTTGCGTCACCGCGTACAGTGCCGCCTTGGTCGGAAAGATGTACGGCAGGTCGAACACCTCGAATTCCTTCACGCCGAGCGGGCCGAACTTGGCCACCGACGGCGCCAGCATCTGCACCGCGCCCAGCTGCAACGCTTCGAGCTCTTCCTTGTCTTTATAGAGCTGGCTGTTCGGGTACAGTTCCACCCGGACCCGGCCGCGCGTCGATTTTTCGGCCAGCTCCTTGAAGCGCTGGGCGGCCTGGCCTTTCGGCGTATCGGTCGCCACCACGTGGGAAAATTTGATGACGATCGGCGCCTGGGCGAACGCGCTGACGCTGACGCCGACCACTGCAGCCAGCGCCGCGGCAAGTTTCTTGAACTGCATGCCGGTCTCCGCGATTATGAGGTTACTGTTATTCTTCGCACGATCTCCCAGTCTGAGCGGCTGCACCCGGCCAGGCTATTGTGGAAAGCCACAATAGCACTTCCTCCCCATCAGCAACAACGTATGCCATGAAGATTCCGTTCACGAAAATTGCGCCGCACCTGCCGGCAGGGTCCCTGCGCTTCCTGCTGCCGGCGATGCTGGTGCTGCTGTTTCTCGCCGTGCTGGTGTGGCTGCCGTGGCAGGCGCGCGAAATGGAGAGCAATGAGCGGCAGGAAAAACTGATCGCCGACACGCTGTGGGTCGAGCAGGCGATCCGCTTCGAACTGAACCGCAGCGAGGAAGCCATCGTCGCCCTCGGCCGCGAGCTGGCCGCCGCCCCGCCGGCGGCCACGGTGCAGGCGCGCATCGCCCAGCTGCTCACCAACGGGCGCGAGCTGCGCCGCGTGCGCTGGCTTGATGCGGCCGGCAAACCGCTGCAGACCGGCGGCGCCGAACTGCCGGGTGGCACGATGCCGGCGCCGTCGAGCGAAGCGTGGGAACTGGCGCGCGCCACCCGCGTGGGCCGCTACAGCGAACCATACCTGACCGCGCGGGGCGAGCCGGCGCTGGTCGACTATCACCTGCCGCTGTTTGCCGCCGGCGCCTACACCGGCAGCCTGGCCGTCACCTACGACCTCAAGACCTTGCTCGACGACACGGTGCCGTGGTGGTTCGCCCAGGACAATGCGATCTCGCTGATCGACCGCGACGACCGCCCGCTGGCCACCCGCGCCGCCGCCGGCCCGGGCCGCGGCGTGTACACCCACAAGCGCCCGCTCGACTTGCCGGGCACGACGATGGTGCTGGCCACCGACAGCGTCAAGGGCGCGCCGCGCTTGCTGCCGAACCTGCTGGTCGGCTCGGTCATCGCGCTCGCGCTGGGCCTGCTGGTCAGCCTGGGCGCGCTGTGGCGCCACATCCGGCGCCGGCTGGAGGCCGAAGGCGCGCTGCGCCAGCAGATGGCGTTTCGTACCGCGATGGAAGATTCGCTCGTCACGGGCCTGCGCGCGCGCGACCTCGAAGGGCGCGTCACCTATGTCAATCCGGCGTTCTGCCAGATCGTCGGCCTGCCGCCCGAGGAGCTGGTCGGCAAGACGCCGCCGATGGCGTACTGGGCGCCCGAAGCGATGGCCGACTACCAGCAGCGCTTCGCGTCGGTACTGGCCGGCACCGCCATACCGCAGTTCGAGACCATCTTCCAGCGCGCCGACGGCGAGCGCGTGCCGGTGCTGATCTTCGAGGCGCCGCTGGTCGACAGCGAAGGCCGCCAGACCGGCTGGATGGGCTCGATCCTCGATATTTCGGACCGCAAGAATGCCGAGGAATTGGCGCGCCAGCAACAGGAAAAGCTGCACGCGTCGGCGCGCCTGGCGACGATGGGCGAGATCTCGTCGATGCTGGCGCACGAACTGAACCAGCCGCTGGCGGCCATATCGAGCTACACCACCGGCGCGCTGAACCTGCTCGGGCGCGCCGCCGACAGCGGCGTCGCGCTCGACCCGGCGATCCTGAAGCCGGCGCTGGAACAGGCCAGCGAGCAGGCACGGCGCGCCGGCCAGATCATCCGCAGCGTGCACGAGTTCGTCAAAAAGCGCGAACCGCAGCGCCAGCTGCTCGACATCGGCCACCTGGTCGACGGCATCCGCACCTTGATTGAACTGCAGGCGAACAAGTATTTCGTCGCCATCCAGACCAGCATCCCACCAGCGCTGCCGGCCGTCAGCGCCGACCGCATGATGCTCGAGCAAGTGCTGCTGAACCTGACGCGCAACGCCATCGAATCGATGCAGGGCGTGGCGCCCGAGCGGCGCGTGCTGCGCATTGCTGCCGTGCACGAGGCCGGCCAGGTGACGGTGTCGGTGATCGACCAGGGCCACGGCATCGCGCCGGCGGTCGCCGAGCGGCTGTTCTCGCCGTTCTTCTCGACCAAGGCCGAAGGCATGGGCATGGGGCTGTCGATTTGCCGCACCGCCATCGAATTTCACGGCGGCACCTTGAGCCATGGCGACAATCCCGGTGGCGGCACCGTGTTCAGGTTCGCCTTGCCGAGCCAGGCGTCGCCGACCTGAGATAGACTGCGTCCATCGGATAAAGAATTACGGAGACATCAATGCTGCATATCGTCGACGACGAGGACGTCATACGTGACTCGCTCGCGTGGCTGGCGCAGTCGCGCGGCATCAACGCCTGTGGCTACGCCACGGCGCAAGCGTTCCTTGACCAGGCCGGCGCCGCCTTCGATGCCGACGGCGACTGCGTGCTGCTCGATGTACGCATGCCGGACCTGAATGGCGTGGCCGTGTTCGAGCAGTTGAGCGGGCGCGGCCTGACCGCCCAGATGCCGGTCATTTTCCTCACTGGCCACGGCGACGTGCCGATGGCGGTCGACATGCTCAAGCGCGGCGCCTTCGACTTCTTCGAAAAGCCCTTCAACGACAACCAGCTGATGGACCGGGTGCAGGAAGCGCTGGCGCAGTCGCGCGCGGCCGGCGCCGGCGCGGCGGTGCGCGAGCGCTTGGCGACGCTATCGGCGCGCGAACGCGAAGTGCTCGACCTGATCCTGGCCGGCAAGATGAACAAGGTCGTCGCCGACAAGCTGGGCATCAGCATGCGCACGGTGGAAGTGCACCGCGCGCACATCCTCGACAAGATGCGCGTGAAGACGGCGGTGGAGCTGGCAGGTCTGTTGAAGTAGGCGCCGCGGCACCAAGGCACCCGAACCGTGCTGGCGCCCGGCCCCAGCCACCGCACGCTCGGAAAGTAGTTGCATAGCAAACCAATACAGGTTAAGGTGCATGCATGTTCGATCACTGCCTATATTTCAACACCACCGCCCTCGCCCGCCTGCTCGAACGCGAGTGGACACGCGCATTCAAGCCGTTCGGCCTGACGCCGTCGCAGGCCTTCATGCTGCGCGTCGTGCTGGAAAAGCCGGCCCTGCTGCAAAGCGAGCTGGCAAAGGAAATGGCAATCGCCCGGCCAACCGCCACGCGCACCCTGGACGGCCTGCAAAAGCTCGCGCTGGTCGAACGCCGCCACACTGAAACCGACGGCCGCGAATTCGCCATTCATCCCACCGCCGCCGCAGTCGAGCTCAAGACCGCCCTGAATGCCGCCAGCGCGGCCGTTACAAGACGCCTGAAAATTGCCCTGGGACCGGGCCATTTCAACGACACCGTCAGCAGGGTCAAGCAGACCCGCGCGACCCTGGCCTGACATTTTTTTTACTTAAGTAGTTGCATAGCTAACCAAAAAAAGGAAATTGACATGCCCATCATCAACGTTAAAGTCAGCGCCACCAAATCCAGCGGCCTGACCCGCCAGATCAGCGAGATGCTGCTTGAACTGGGTGGACGCATCCTGAAGAAGGACCGCCACGTCACCACCATCACGATCGACTACCTCGAGCACGACTGCTGGTTTGTCGGCGGCAGTTCGCTCAGCGAGCAGGGCAAGAACAGCTTCTGCTTCGATACCAAGATCACCGACGAAACCAATACCAAGGAGGAGAAGGCGCAGTTCATCAAGGAAGCGTTCGACGGCTTCGCCCGCATCCTCGGCAACCTGCACGACACCAGCTTCATCTACGTCGAGGACGTGCGCGCGACCGCCTACGGCTATGGCGGGCTGACGCAGGAATACCGCTACCACCACCACCAGGCCGACTAGAACATCGTCGGGCACTTGCCGAGCTTCGGCTCGCCGAAATTGGCGGCCCCGGTCTGGGCGCCGATGCGATTCTTGTCCGGGTAGTGCATGCAATAGCTGCCCAACGCGCCGGTGATCCGGTAGATCTTGCGCGCGTCGTCGCCGGGCGGCGTGATGTCTTCGATCTTGGCCGCCTGGTACCACTTGTTGGGCGCCATGTCGTGCGCCTGCTCGAAGCCTTTCGCCAGCCGCTGCTGACGGCTGTCGCCCGACTGGCTGAAGGCAGTCTTGCCGCCCGACTTGCCGTCTTCGCCGCGCAACTGGCGGTCGATCCTGGCGAGGTCGCGTTTGGCAAACGTCATGATTTGCTCCGCGCTGATGGGCGCCGGTGCGGTATCGGCGAACGGATCGGCCGCCGGTGCAATGAGGGCCGTTGCCGGCGCGGGTGCGCGGATCGGCGCTGGTGCCGACTGCACGCTTGCAGGCCGCTCTTTGGCGATTTTGGGCGGCCGCGGCGGCAACAGTCTCGGCTTCGGTAGCGCCGGCACGATGTTCATCCACAGCATCGTGCTGGGCGTCGTGTCCGGCCGCGCCTGGCGCGGTTGTTGGCGCAGCAGGCTGTTGAGAAACAGCGCGTGCAGCAGCACCGCGACGGCAAGGGCGAACCATTTGCGCTCGAAGGCCTTGTCGGTGTCGATGCTACATCTCCGCCATGCAAAGCGCCAGCGCATAGATGAATTCGTCGCGCAGGGCCAGGTATTGCTCGTAGGTCTGGAACTTTCGCTGCGCCGGTTTCTGGTCCAGCAGGTAAGCGGTGGCGATGACGTTGTTCTTTTCAGAGATCAGGGTGTAGATGCTGATGACGCCGCCGCCATTCAATGTCGGATTGTTCAGCGTCATGATTTCCACGCCCTGCCGCTCGATCACCTTGAATGGCGCCACTTTTGTGCCGGGCGTGGCGGCGAACGAGGTCATCTGCGCCAGGATGGCGGTGCGGTCGGCCGCCAGCTTGCCCGGCTGCGAGCGCTCCAGCT
This sequence comes from Massilia eurypsychrophila, assembly GCF_002760655.1. Taxonomy (GTDB): domain Bacteria; phylum Pseudomonadota; class Gammaproteobacteria; order Burkholderiales; family Burkholderiaceae_D; genus JAFCUW01. Next base: position 40,992 of record NZ_PDOC01000002.1, read on the forward strand.
TCAGGTTGACCAACGGCGCCGTGTCGGGAAACGCCAGCATCATGCGGTAGCCGTCGGCCACCGACACCTGCATCGGCCCGGTCGATGTCTGCACCGTGCGCGACGCCATGTTGCCTGGCAAGCGTTCGACGCTGGGTGCCTTCAGCCCGTTCGCGTACGGGCAGGCCAGCAGCGCACGCAGCGGGTCGGACGTCGGGTCCTGGGCGTGCGCCGCCGCCGCGCCGCTCAGAACCATGGCCGCGAAAACGAATCGAATTGAATACGACATGCTGCCTCCTGGCGAATGCATTGACTATCTGTTGCCAATTCTTTCATATTGCCATGCTGAATGGCTACGGATTCATCAAAAGCACCGGCGCGCGATACCGGCGGTACTGCGTCCGGTGCCGCGCTCGCCAAAAATGGCGTTAGTTGTAGAATTAAAAGTCGTTTCAGCAGGGCAGATAGCAGGAATCGAGCCGAGGGAATACCGATGAGCGAAAAAACCGTTGCAGACAAGATGTTCCTGAAAAATGCGAAGTCGATCGCGGTGCTCAATGGCGCCGTGCATCCGGGCGTGGTGTCGCAGTTGCCGCCCGATCTGGTCGACAGCGGCAGCGGGCCGGCCGACGTCGTGCTGATGTTCGCGCTGAACCAGAAGGAGCTGGACCAGTACCTGCCTGTGGCGCAGGAGCGGCTCGGCGAGAAAGGGTCGTTGTGGATTGCTTACTTGAAGCAGAGTGCGTCGAAAGCGACCGACATCAACCGCGACACGATCAACGCGAGCGCTCAGCAGCAGGGCATCACGGCGGTGGCGATGATATCGATCGACGGCGACTGGTCGGCGCTGCGCCTGAAGCGCATTTGATGAAGACTGCCGGCTAGACGCCGTGCTGATCGCACCGGGCGTGTCGCGCCAGCGCCCATTCGACGTGCTCGCGCACCATCGCCGACGGGTGCTGCGCGCGCGCCTCTAAGGCGGCCACGATCGCCGCATCGCCCTTGATGCTGTCGGCCGCGTTGCCCAGCCCGACCGCCAGGTTGCGCAGCCAGCGTTCATGGCCGATGCGGCGGATCGGACTGCCTTCCATGCGGCGCTCGAATTGCTCCTCGCTCCAGCCGAACAGCGCGACCAGCGACGCCTCGCCCAGCCCGTTGCGCTGGTCAAAATCGGGCACCGTCGCGCGCTGCGCAAACTTGTTCCACGGGCACATGGTCTGGCAGTCGTCGCAGCCGTAGATGCGGTTGCCGATGAGCGGGCGCAGCTCGACCGGGATGCTGCTTTTCAGTTCGATCGTCAGGTAGGAAATGCAGCGGCGCGCATCGAGCCGGCCGGGGCCGATGATGGCGCCGGTCGGGCACACGTCGATGCAGGCGCTGCACTGGCCGCAGTGGGCGCTGGCCGGCGCGTCGATCGGCAGCGGCAGGTCGACCAGGATCTCGCCGAGAAAAAACATCGAGCCGGCTTCGCGGTTGAGCATCAAGGTGTGCTTGCCGCGCCAGCCGAGGCCCGCTTTTTCGGCCAGCGGGATCTCCATCACCGGCGCCGAATCGGTAAAGACGCGGTAGCCGAACTGCCCGGCCGCCGCCTCGATGCGCGCGGCCAGTTGCTGCAGCCGGGCGCGCAGCACCTTGTGATAGTCGCGCCCGCGTGCATACAGCGACACCACCGCCGCGCCCGGGTCGGCCAGCCGCGCCGTTTCGCGCTCGCGCCAGTCGGGCGGCGTGGCGGCCGGCAGGTAATCCATGCGCGCGCTGATGACGCGCACCGTGCCGGGCACCAGTTCGCTCGGGCGGGCGCGCTTCATGCCGTGGCTTGCCATATAATCCATCTCGCCGTGATGGCCTTCGTCGAGCCATGCCTGCAGGCCCGGCTCGGCGTGCGCCAGGTCGGCGTCGGTGATGCGCAGGTCGGCAAAGCCAAGCTCGGCGCCCCACTGCTTGATGGCGCGCGCTAGTTCTGGCAGGTCGGGTTGGGCAGGCAGCATGCGGGAGCGGGAAAATGAGAAGGCGCGCGGCGCCGTCAACGATCAACCTATCATTCTATTCGATGCAGCATTTTAAAGCCTACCTCCGCGATGAAGACGCGACCGCGCAGCTTGGCGCCGCGCTGGCGCGGGTGCTGGTGCCCGGCCTGACGATCTACCTGCACGGCGACCTTGGCGCCGGCAAGACCGCGCTCACGCGCGCGCTGCTGCACGCGGCCGGCCACACCGGCAAGGTCAAGAGCCCGACCTACACGCTGGCCGAACCGTACCAGGTGACGCTCGCCGGACGCGCCGTCGACGTGATCCACTTCGACCTGTACCGCATGTCCAGCGCCGAGGAATTCCTCGACGCCGGCTTCCGCGAGAATTTCAACAAGGACAACATCTGCATCGTCGAATGGCCGGAAAAGGGCGCGCCGGTGCTGCCCGCGCCCGACCTGAATGTGCTGCTGAACGTGGCCGGCGAAGGTCGTGAGGTAGAATTGCAAGCGTTGTCCGACCTGGGTTCGCTATGCCTCGACCGCCTTACCTTCGCAGCACCGCCCCTGTGACCATTCCGCTAACGCGCCGCACCTTGCTCAAAGCCGGCGGCACGCTGCTGCTGTCGGTGCTGTCGCCCCTCGCGCGCGGCGCGCAGATCATGGCGGTGCGGGTCTGGCCGGCGGCCGACTACACCCGCGTCACGCTGGAAAACGACAGCAACCTCAAAGCGACCCACTTCGTCGTGCCCGATCCGCACCGGCTTGTGGTCGATATCGAAGGGCTCGAACTCAATCCCATGCTGAAAAGCCTGGTAGCCAAGATCCAGTCGGGCGACCCGTACATCAAGCAGGTGCGCGTTGGCCAGAACCGGCCGAACGTGGTGCGCCTGGTGTTCGACCTGAAGGAAGAAATCACGCCGCAGGTGTTCGAGCTCGAGCCGGTCGGCGCCTACAAGCACCGCCTGATCTTCGACCTGTATCCGGTCACGCCGGTCGACCCGATCGCCGCGATGATCGAAAAAGGCGAATGGCTGCGCGATAGCGCCGCGCCCATCGGCCAGCCGGCGCTCCCGCCCGATGCGACCGCGCCGCAGCAGGCAGAAACGCCGGCCACGGCGCTCGACAAGCCCGAGCGGCCGGCGCTGGCACGCGCGGCCGAACCGAAGGCCGATGCGCGCCAGCCGAAGGTGGCGCGCCTGATCACCATCGCGCTCGACCCTGGCCACGGCGGCGAGGATCCGGGCGCGATTGGCGCATCCGGCTCGCGCGAAAAAGACATCGTGCTGGCGATCGCCAAGCGCCTCAAGTTCAAGCTAGAGGAGCTGCCCAATGTGCGCGTGATGCTCACGCGCGACGGCGACTACTTCGTGCCGCTGGGGGTGCGCGTCGAAAAGGCGCGCAAGGTGCAGGCCGACCTGTTCGTGTCGATTCACGCGGACGCCTTTGTGGTGCCCACCGCGCGCGGCTCGTCGGTGTTCGTGCTGTCCGAAAAAGGCGCCAGCTCCACCGCCGCGCGCTGGCTGGCCAACAAGGAAAACCTGGCCGACTCGATCGGCGGCATCAACCTCGGCTCGGCCAGCAAGCAGCTAGCCAGCGTGCTGTTCGACCTGTCCACCACCGCCCAGATCAACGACAGCCTCAAGCTCGGCCGCGCGGTGCTGGGTGAAATCGGCGGCATCGCGCGGCTGCACAAGGGCGCCGTCGAGCAGGCCGGCTTCGCGGTGCTGAAGGCGCCGGACATCCCGTCGATCCTGATCGAGACGGCGTTCATCTCGAACCCTGAGGAAGAGGCGCGCCTGAAGGACAACGGCTACCAGGACCAGATCGCGAGCGCCATCACCAAAGGCATCCGCCGCTACTTCGCGCAAAATCCGCCGATGGCCAAGAGCCGCACCACCTGAGGAAACGCATATGGACGCAATCACCCTGGCCCCGTTCGGCGAGCTGCCGGCCGTGCACCTCACTGCCGCCGACGGCGCCGAAGCGATCGTCACCTTGTTCGGCGCGCATTTGGTGTCGTGGAAAAGCGCCGACGGCAGGCAGCGCCTGTTCTGCAGCGCCGGCTCGGCGCTCGACGGCAGCCGCGCCATCCGCGGCGGCGTGCCGGTCATCTTTCCGCAGTTTAACGAGCGCGGACCGGGCATGCGGCATGGCTTCGCGCGCGTCAGCGACTGGGCGCTGATCGACAGCGGCAGTGTCGCCGGCGGCGCTTTTGCCGTGTTCGCGCTCGAGCCGCACGACCTGTCGGACGAACGCGCGGCGGCCTGGCCGTACGACTTCGCGCTGCGCTTGCGCGTCGAAGTCGGCGGCGCCGACCTGGCGATGACGCTGGAAGTGGAAAACTGCGACGTGGCGCCGTTTTCGTTCTCCAGCGCGCTGCACACCTACCACCTGGTCGACGATGTGGCGGCGGTGCGCATCGACGGCCTGGGCCAGCAGCCGCTGGCCATTGGCGACACGCGCGACGAGATCTTTGTCGGCGTCGCGCCACGCCTGGTGCTGCACAGCGGCGCCGGCACGCTGCAGCTGGAACAGGATGGCTTTACCGATGCGGTGGTGTGGAATCCGGGCGCCGCCAATACGGCGGCGATGCCGGACATGCAGGACGACGACTACAAGCGCTTCGTGTGCATCGAGCCGGCGGTGATCGAGCCGCTGACGCTGCAAGCAGGCGAAACCTGGTCCGGCCGCTATCGCATCGCGCCTAGTTCGATTCCTTGACGACGCGGCCGCCGCCTGGCTGGATCGGGCGGGCGTTCATCGGATACAGGCGGCTGAACAGCGCCATCTGCGCCGGCGAGGCCGGCATCGGCTCCTTCATCACCATCCACAGCACGCCTTCGCTGCATGGCGGCTCGGTCATCGAACCGAGGAAGGTGAAGTAGTCGCGCCTGGCCGGCAGGATCTCGTTGACGTCGATCGCCACCACCGGCGCGATGGTGCTGTGCTTCTCCAGCGGCAGGTTGTTCCACACCGTCTGGATCATGCTGTTCGGGGCGCCACGCTGCAGCAGCACCGCCACGATCGCCAGCTTGCCCTCGCCGTCCTTGTGCACCAGGTGCACCACCATCTCGGTGCCGCGGCCGTTGATGCGCTCTTCCGACGGCCGGTGGAAGTGAAATTGAACCAGCTCGAAGGTGCGGTTCTGCACCGTGATGAAATTGCCGTAGCCGAGGCCGACCTGGATCGTGTGGCCGTTGTCGACGACGTTAAAGCCCGACGGGCGGTAGTCGAAGGCGATCTGCTCGAGGTCGACCTTCATGCCGTCGCGCAGGTCGATCGGCGACTGGCGGTTACCGGTGCCGCACTTGGCCCATTCCGAATTGATCTTGCCCCAGTTGGCCGGGCCGTTCTCGCCTTCGTACGACCAGGTGCTGCTGTGACGCGGCGCCGCGGCGACGGTCGCCTTGAGCATCGTTTCCTTCTCCTTGACGGCGGCGAGCTTGCGCGCCCTCGCCGCCGCGGCGGCGCGCGCGGCCTGCTTGGCGCGCATTTCGGCCAGCCGCGAGGCGATCTTGATCGACAGCTCCGCTTCGGCCTGTTCTTCGTTCAGGCGCTGGGCGGCCGGCGACAGCGGCGGCGCCGGCTTGACCACGGCAGGCGCCGAGGCGGCCTGCTTGACGGCGGCAGCCACGGCGGCCGCGTCGGACTTGGCCGGAATGACCGCCGTTTTGGCAGGAGCGGGAGCGGGATCGTTTGCGCTTGCCGTCGTAATGACGAAGCAGCAAGCGAACAGGGCGATCAGGTTACGCATGGGATTCCAGAGAGTTGCTGTACAGTCCGGTAACGGTCCCGATCACCGAAAACTTGAGAGCGGCCGCCGCAACAGCTATCGGCTCATCATCTTGCGGCCGAATTTCCACAGGCCGCCGAGCATGATCGGCACGACCGCGGCGCCCACGCCAATCAGCACGATGGTGGTCAGGTTTTCGCGCACGATCGGGATGTTGCCGAAGAAGTAGCCAGCGGTGACGAGGCTGACGACCCACAGCACGGCGCCGGTGACGTTATAGAACTGAAAGCGCGAGTGCGTCATGTCCGACACGCCGGCGACGAACGGCGCGAAGGTGCGCACCACCGGCACAAAGCGCGCCAGGATGATGGTCTTGCCGCCGTGTTTTTCGAAGAACTCGTGGGTCTTGTGCAGCGCGTCCTTGTTGATCCAGCGGTAATCGTGGGTGAACACGCGCTGGCCGATCTTTTCGCCGATCCAGTAATTGAGCGTGTTGCCGGTGACGGCGGCGGTAATGAGCAGCGCCATCAGTATCGGGTAATTCATCTGGCCCGTCGCGCAGAAGGCGCCGGCGATAAACAGTAGCGTGTCGCCAGGGAAAAAGAACAGCACCACGAGGCCGGTTTCGCAAAAGACAATGGCGAACAGCACAGCGTAGACATAGATACCGTACTGGGCCAGCAGCATGCCCAGGGTTTTATCGACATGCAGAATCATGTCGAAAAATTGCATCAGATCCATAATTTTCCTAAAAGGTAGGCGCGAATCATACCATCACCGTGCCCCGCCCTACCCCCAAGAAAGGCGGCCGGCGGCGAAAATTTCGCTTTCTCGCAAGTTTCCTCCTTGTCCATTTTCCGGATTACAATCGCCAGCACGCAGCGCAGCGGCGCCATGCCTACTATTATCAGGAGATCCGCGATGCAAGGTTTCAGTGGAATCAACAAGATGGCGCTGGCAGCGGCGGCGCTGGCGGCGGTGGCGGCCGCGCCGGCCGGTTCGGCCGAGCTGGCAGTCAAGCCGACGCTGGCCGACGTCATCAAGGCGTCGACGCCGGCCGACTGGCGCCCGCTCGACCCGGACAACACGATGTACCTGGAGCTGCCGGCCGGCCGCGTGGTGATCGAAATGGCGCCGGTTTTTGCGCCCGCACACGTCGACAATATCCGCACGCTGGTGCGCGAAAAGTACTTCGACGGCCTGGCGGTGATTCGCTCGCAGGACAACTGGGTGGTGCAGTGGGGCGACCCGGACGAAATAAATCGGCGGCCGATGAAGACGGCGAAGTCGTCGCTGACGGGCGAGTTCACCGTGCCGCTAAAGAACGACACCAGTTTCACGCGCCTGCCCGACCGCGACGGTTACGCGCCGCAGGTCGGCCACTCGAACGGTTTTCCGTCGGCGCGCGACCCCAAGTCCGGGCGCGCCTGGCTGGCGCACTGCTACGGCATGGTCGGCGTGGGTCGCGACACCGGCGCCGACAGCGGCAGCGGCTCGTCGCTGTACGTGGTGATAGGGCACGGCCCGCGCCACCTCGACCGCAACATCACTGTCGTTGGCCGCGTCATCGCCGGCATGCCGCTGCTGTCGACGTTCCCGCGCGGCGCCGGCGCGATGGGCTTCTACGACAAGCCCGAACTGAACGTGCCGATCGCCGCCGTCAAGATGGCCGCCGATGTGCCCGAGGCCGAGCGCAGCAAGTTCGAGGTGATGCGCACTGACAGCGCGACGTATAAAGCGGCGGTCGAAGCGCAGCGCAACCGTGGCGGCCCGTGGACCAAGGTCGCCGCCGGCCACATCGACCTGTGCAACGCCCCGCTCCCCGTGCGCGAGCAAAAGTAGCCCGAGAAATCGAGTCTGACCTACTCTTTTGTTGCCTCAAAACCAGGGTCAGACCCGTTTAAAATTGGCTCGCAGAGGGTTTAGCCCGAACGACAAACGGGTCTGACCCTGTTTTTGAGGCAACAGCGGGGCGCCGCCTGCAGTGGTTGGCGCAGGATATAATCGCCGCATGAACGCGCCCCTGCCCTCCCATCGCCCGATTCAGGCCCTGCCCGACCAGCTCATCTCGCAAATTGCCGCCGGCGAGGTGGTCGAGCGGCCGTCCGCCGTCGTCAAGGAACTGCTCGAGAATGCCCTCGACGCCGGCGCGACCGCCATCACGGTCCGCCTCGAGGAAGGCGGCGTCAAGCGCATCGCCATCACCGACAACGGCCGCGGCATCGCGCCCGAGCAGCTGCCGCTCGCGCTGGCGCGCCATGCGACGTCGAAAATCGCCTCGCTGACGGACCTGGAAAACGTCGCCACTCTCGGCTTTCGCGGCGAGGCGCTGGCGTCGATCGCCGCCGTGGCGGCCGTGTCGGTGACGTCGCGCACGGCCGACGCGCCACACGCGTGGGAGCTGGTCGGCTCGCACTTGGGCACGGTGGCGCCCTCCTCCGGCGCGCACGGCACCACCATCGACGTGCAGGACCTGTACTTCAATACGCCGGCGCGGCGCAAGTTCCTGAAATCCGAGCAGACCGAATACGGCCACTGCGCCGAAGTCGTGCGCCGCATCGCGCTGGCGCGGCCGGATGTGTCGTTCAGCCTGACCCACAACGGCCGCACCATCGACCACTGGAACGTCAGCGAAATGGCCAAGCGCAGCGCGCACATCCTCGGCAGCGAGTTCGCCGAAGCGCGGCTGCCGATCGACGAGACGGCCGGCCCGCTGCGCCTGCACGGCTTCGCCGGCTTGCCGACCGCATCGAAGGCGCGCGCCGACGGCCAGTTCTTCTACGTGAACGGGCGCTACGTGCGCGACAAGCTGCTGGTGCACGCGGTGCGCGCCGCCTACCAGGACGTGCTGCATGGCGACCGCTTCCCGTCGTACGTGCTGGGGCTCGACCTCGACCCGGCGCTGGTCGACGTCAACGTCCATCCGTCCAAGATCGAAGTGCGCTTCCGCGACGGCCGCGCGGTCCACCAGTTCGTCTTCCACGCGGTTCAGCGCGCGCTGTCGCAGACGTCGGCCACCGCCTACGGCAGCGTGCCGGCGCCACTGCCGGCGGCCGACGTCGGCGGCGCCGCGTCGACCTGGCGCCGCGAGCACGAACAGCAGTCGTTCGGCCCGCAGTTATCCAGCACCTTTTCGCCATCGCCCTACCCGCCGGCCAACCGCTACGAGCCGGCCGGCGTGGCGCAAAACACCGCCAGCTACGGCGCCTTGTATGCCGCCTCCAGCAGCGCAGCGAGCGCACCGGTGACGCCGTTCACGCCGGCGCCGCACACCATGTCGAGCGACGAATATCCGCTCGGCTTCGCGCTGGCGCAGCTGCACGGCATCTACATCCTCGCGCAGAACAACAAGGGCATGGTGCTGGTCGACATGCACGCCGCGCACGAACGCATTTTGTACGAGCAGCTCAAGAACGCGCTCGACGCCCAGGTCGACGGCCAGGACATGCAGGTGCAGGCGCTGCTGATCCCGGTCACCTTCTTCGCCGACGCGGTCGAAGTGGGCACCGCCCAGGAAAACCAGGACACGCTGCAATCGCTCGGCTTCGACATCGCCGCGCTGTCGCCAACCACGCTGGCGGTGCGCTCGGTGCCGACGCTGCTGAAAAACGCCGACGCCCAGACGCTGGCGCGCGACGTGCTGCGCGACGTGCGCGAATTTGGCGGCTCGCGCGTGCTGATCGAGCGCCGCAACGAGCTGCTCGGCACCCTCGCCTGCCACACCGCGGTGCGTGCCAACCGCATCCTGTCGGTGCCGGAGATGAACGCGCTGCTGCGCCAGATGGAAAGCACCGAACGCGCCGACCAGTGCAACCACGGCCGCCCGACCTGGGTGCAGCTCGAAATCTCCGCGCTCGACAAGCTTTTCCTGCGCGGCCAATGATGTCCCGAGCCAGCGACGCCATCCACCCGATCCCCGCCTACGCGCACGCGCCGATCCTGCTGCTGATCATCGGCTTCCTGATGCTGCAGCCGCTGTCGACCGACCTGTACCTGGCGTCGCTGCCGAGTCTCGCCACCGTATTCGCCGTGCCGGCATCGACGGTGCAGCTGACGCTGTCGCTGTTCGTCGCCGGCTTCGGTGGCGCCCAGCTGGCCATCGGCCCGCTGTCGGACCGCTACGGCCGCCGCCCGGTGCTGCTCGCTGGCCTCAGCCTGTACGTCGTCGCCAGCCTGCTGTGCGCCGCCGCGCCGGGCATCCAGTTGCTGATCGTCGCGCGCTTCCTGCAGGCGCTCGGCTGCTGCTCGGCCATCATCATCGCCCGCGCCATCGTGCGCGACGCCTACGCGCCGGCCGACAGCGCCCGCGTGATCGCGCGCGCCAGCAGCTGGCTGTCGCTGGCGCCGCTGCTCGGCCCCATCCTCGGCTCCTACCTGCAGGTGGGCTTCGGCTGGCGCGCCGCCTTCGTCGTCCATTCAATTCTCGGCCTGTGCCTGCTGGCGGCGGTGGTCATGCGCCTGCCGGAGACCAACGCGCACAAAGATCCGCGCGCCACCGAAATGGCGGGACTCGTCGAAAACTTCAAGCTGGTGCTGGGCGCGCGCGAATTCTGGGCCAACGCGCTGCCCGGCGCGCTGTCGTACGGTTCCATCTTTGCCTTCATCTCCGGCTCGTCGCTGGTGCTGATCCGCGTGCTGAACGTGCCCACCGAATGGTTCGGCTACTGCTTCGCGTTTGCCGTATCGGGCTACCTGGCCGGCACCATCGCCTGCCGCCGCCTGCTGCCAAAATTCGGCCAGACTGCCACCCAGCGCATTGGCGGCACCTTGTCGCTGACGGCCGGCGCGCTGTTTCTGATGGCAGTGGGATTCGGCGCGCTGCACTGGACGCTGGTGGTGGGGGCGATGTTCCTGACGATGTTCGCGCACGGGATCAGCTTCCCGGTCGCGCAGTCCGGATCGGTCACGCCCTTCCCGCGCCAGGCCGGCACTGCCGCCGGCTTGATGGGCGCGCTGACGATGTCGGTCGCTTTTTTGGTCGGCACCGCGGTCGGCGCTTCCTTCGACGGCACCTTGTATCCGCTGGCGATTATCGTCTGCGTCCTTGGCGCCACCATCTTCGTCAGCGTGCGCCTTATCGGCGCGACCCACGCCGAGGTGGCGCCGTGAAGCCGCGCGCAGTCGCCATCATGGGTCCGACCGCATCCGGCAAGACGGCGGCGGCGCTGGCGATCGCGCGCGAGACGCCGGCCGAAATCATCTCGGTCGACTCGGCGCTGGTCTATCGCGGCATGGACATCGGCACCGCCAAGCCGAGCGCCGAGGAACTGGCAAGCGTGCCGCACCACCTGATCGACATCATCGACCCGACCGAGTCGTATTCGGTGGCGCAGTTCCGCGCCGAGACGCTGCGCCTGGTGGCCGACATCAGCGCGCGCGGCAAGCTGCCGCTGCTGGTCGGCGGCACGATGATGTACTTCAAAGGACTCACCGATGGCCTGGACGACCTGCCCGGCGCCGACCCGCAACTGCGGGCCGAGATCGAGGCCGAGGCGGCGCGCATCGGCTGGCCCGGCATGCACGAGAAGCTGCGCGCGCTCGATCCCGTCACCGCCGATCGGCTGGCGCCGAACGACGCGCAGCGCATCAACCGCGCGCTGGAGATCACGCAGTTGGCGGGGCGGCCGATGTCGGAGCTGCTGTCGGGACGCGGAAAGCTGGATCTGCCGTTTGATCTGGTCTCGTTCGCGCTCGAGCCGTCCGACCGCAGCGTGCTGCATGCGCGGATTGCGACCCGCTTCGACCAGATGCTCGGGCGCAGCGACGACAGCGGCATCGTCGCCGAAGTGGCCGGCCTGCGCGCGCGCGGTGACCTGCACCCTGGCCTGCCGTCGATGCGCTGCGTCGGCTACCGCCAGGCGTGGGACTATCTGGATGGGACGATCGACCGCGCCGCGCTGCGCGAGACCGGCATCATCGCCACGCGCCAGCTGGCCAAGCGCCAGCTGACCTGGCTGCGATCGATGCCGGAGCGGATCGTGATCGATTGCCTGGCCGGCGACCCCGCGCCAGCGATGCTCAAGCAGTTGGCAGCAAAGCAACGCTAAAAGATTTTGGGCGCGATGGCCACCGACCCTTGACAGGTTTTTTTAAACCTCGGATAATAATGGCCTGTCCGGTGATATAGCTCAGTTGGTTAGAGCACAGCATTCATAATGCTGGGGTCGGTGGTTCAAGTCCACCTATCACCACCAAGAATATGGCAATGTATGACCAAGTTTGCCCAAAAGCCCTTAAGAAATCAAACGCTTAGGGGCTTTTTTACGCTCAGGATGCCAAAGTATGCCCATTGACACCCACCTTTTTTGCATCCATCCTTGGTCACATGGATGCATGGATCAAAAAAGGATGGATGCAAAATGCCGAAGCTCGCCACCCCGCTCACCGACATACAGGTTAAAAATGCCAAGCCCAAGGACAAGCCTTACACGCTTGCCGACGGCGACGGTATGTATCTCGAAGTGTCGCCGGCCGGCTCCAAGATCTGGCGCATGGCCTACCGTCAGCCGAACGGCAAGAACACCAGGCTGACCTTCGGCGCCTATCCAGAGGTCTCGCTCTTGGATGCACGCCAGAAGCGCATGGATGCAAGAAAGCTGAAGGCGGCGGGCACTGACCCGGCGCAGGCCAAGCGGATCGACAAGGTCAACAAGGCGACCGCGAACGCCAACACGTTCGAGGCTGTCGCGCGCGAGTGGCATGCAAACAAGCTTGAGAGCTGGCAGCCGCGCACCGCGACCAACATCCTGCACCGCCTGGAGATGGATGTATTCCCCCTGATCGGACGGCACCCAATTTCGGCGATCAAGGCTCCTCTCATCTTGGATGTCCTGCGCCAGATCGAGAAGCGCGGCGCGCTGGATATGGCCAAGCGCCAGGGCCAGGTGTGCGGCCAAATCTTCCGCTACGCGATTGCGTGCGGCAAAGCCGACGTCGACCCGGTCCCGAGCCTTCGCGGCGCGCTCAAACCTAGCTCCAACGGCACCCACGCCGCAATCACGGCAGACGAGCTCCCCGAGTTCCTGCGCGCCTTCGAAAAAATCGAGGGCCGTATGTTCACGCCGACAAGAGTGATGTTCCGCTTGATGATGATGACATTCGTCCGGACCAGTGAACTGACTGAAACGCCCTGGTCGGAAATCGACCTCGAGAACGAGTCCTGGATAATTGACTGGCGCCGGATGAAAATGGGGAAGAAGAAGGTCAGGCCGCGCAAGGTGAACCACCATGTGTTCCTTCCTACGCAAGGCTGGTCACTCCTGCGCGAGCTCCACGCGATCACCGGAGGTAACCAATATCTCTTCCCGAACATGCGCGACCACTCTAAGCCGGCAACCAATTTCGGCATCCTCGCCGCGCTGAAGCGCATGGGCTACGCCGGCAGAATGACCGGCCATGGCTTCCGCGCACTGGCCATGGGCGTCATCAAAGAGAGGCTGCGCTACCGTCATGAGGTGGTCGACCGCCAGCTGTCACACGCCTCCGGTGACGTCTACGGCGAGTCCTACGACCGCGCCATGTTCTTGGACGAGCGCCGCGTGATGATGCAACAGTACGCTGACTATCTGGATATGGCTGCTGACGGTAAGGTTGTCGCCCACCCGTTCGGTACCTCGAGTGCCGGCGAATAGAGCGCCGCTATGTTCATTAAATCTATTGACACCACAGCATCAGTAGATGCCGCTACACGGGCCGTGTCAAATTTGAGGCCAGAGGGATCTGTCGAGGTTCGCGGCTTCCTAGACGCTCTCTTCGGGACATGGAAGTTCGATTTTGGCCGCCCCCCAAGCACGCGCGGCGTCGGCCTGCTGGACTTCTATACCCCACCTGCGCCGGAGCCGACTGAAGACGAGCGGCTCTCTGCTGTTAGCAAACTACAAGCGTGGGAATGCGCCGGCCCGCTCTGTGGCAACTCCATCGACCTGTTCATAAAAATATGGACGGAACACGGCGCATGGTTGCAGGGTCACCTCGATGCAAATCCAAATCTGTTTTATTGGATGCTAGGCACGTTAATCCTTGATCATTCCGACCGAAAATTCGGTCATTCAGTGGTCAGCGCCGGCCAAATTCTGATTTCTTTGTACGCGTCTGCTGACCGAGATTGGATCGAGTACAGCGACAACAAGCTGGCGTATTTAGGTGGACAGCAAGCAGCTATCAACCGAAGCCGACGAAACGGAGGAAAAGCTACTGGCGAAACCAGGAAACTGCAAGGCAGCGAGACGAAGGCGGAGATTCATCGCATGGCAACCGCTCTGTTGCTCACCAAGGAGAAGCGGGAAATTGCGGGAATAATCACGCAGAAGGTCGGGAAAAGCAAGTCGACGGTGCACGAGGCACTTCAATCCCATCCGTCGGGGAAGTGGAGAAAAGATCCTCCGGCAAGCTGAGCATGCCGAACTCCTGATCTATTAAATACAGCCATGTTCAACGACGCCCAGAAAGGCTCAAACATGGCTAGCAACGCAAGAGTAAAACACCCCCCGGCGACCCTTCCAGAAGTTGGCATGAGTAGGTGGGAGCAGTTGCGTCATTTCATTCCAGTAGGCCGGGAGACGTGGCGCCAGCTGACGCTTGCGGGCAAGGCCCCGAAGCCCATCCGTCTTTCCGAGCGCTGCACGATGTTCGACAATGTCGAAGTGCACCGCTGGCTCGCCGCTCCGACCGAATTTCGCGCGGAGGGCTAATGAGGACTCCCGAAAAAGCAAACGCCTCCGGCAAGGGAGGCGCTCACATCACGAAGCGGGCCGGCCGAGTGAGTGGGAAACAAAAGCAAACGTTCGTCTGCGGCGTCAAGCATATCAGCAAACTGCGTCGCGAGCTACAAACAGCCGGCTTGGGCCTGCGTGACACCAGTGGCCGCACTCAGTGTGAAACTCTCCTCCGTATTCTGCAGTACCTCGGTCCACGCGGCATCAATACGCCGGAAGGTGTTGGCTGCGGATTTTATAGAATTGCCACACGGATACAAGAAATCGAGGAGGCTGGCTGGCTGATCGCGTCGTACCGGGAAAGCCTGATCGGTGCAGACGGATTTCGGCACGTCGGCATCGCAAGGTATTCGCTGCTTGGCCGGCGCGTCGACGTCGACAACCCACAGGGCGCACTCGATCTGGGGGCGCCGGCATGAAATTCCTCACTATCAAAAACTGGGACACGTTCCAACACTACGGCAAGCGCAATCCGCCGTGGATAAAGCTTCATCGTGCGCTGCTTGATGATTACGTTTTCTGTGGTCTGCCCGACATTGCGAAGGCACATCTCGTCCTGATCTGGCTATATGCAAGTCAGCACAACGGACGTGTACCGTACGACGCGGCATTTCTTGAGCGCAAACTTTCGTGCGAAAACGTCGAGCTGGGCGAACTGATTGCGGCCGGTTTCCTGATCCCTCCGCAGGGCGCTAGCGAGGTGCCAGCATGATGCACGCAAACGATGCTAGCAATGTGCTGTTCTCAGAAGAGCAGGTGCCTCACTTAGACTATCGCCAGAAGAGGAGAGAAGAGACTAAGGGCGAAACCCGGCCCGACCATGAAGTGGATGGTTTGACTTCCGCGCTTGCCCTCCGCCCATACCAAGCGAACGCGGTCCAGAACCTTCGCCTCGCCCTGGCTGGGGGTGTCCTCCGGCTGATGCTTTGCTCGCCGACTGGGTCAGGGAAGACCGAGATCGGAATGGCGCTGGTCAAAGGCGCTCGAGCGAAACACAAGCGGGTGGCGTTCCTGTGCAATCGCGTGCACCTGGTCGCGCAGACCTCGCGCCGCTTCACCCGGTCGGGAATCGCTCACGGGATCATCCAGGGCGAGAACACCGCTCGCATCTACGAAAATGTGCTGGTGGCCAGTATCCAGACGGTCGCCAAACGCGGCTTGCCCGACGTCGACTTAATCATCATCGACGAGGCGCACACGGTCGCCGGGTCGCGCGAATACCGCGCCGTGATCGCCGCGGCCAAGGGTGTACCCGTGATCGGTCTGTCCGCCACCCCGTACGCAAAGGGACTGGGGAAGCACTACGACGACCTGGGCGGCGCCCTGTTCCAGCAAATGGTCATTGCAGCGTCGATCCCTGAACTGATCGCCGACGGCTACTTGGTCGACGCCGATGTCTACGCGCCATCCGAGCCGGATATGACCGGCATTAAGCAGAGCCGAAACGCATTTGGCGACATTGACTTCACGGATGCCGACGTCGGCCGCGCGACCGACAAGCCGGAGCTGGTCGGCGACATCGTCACCCACTGGCTCAAGCTCGCCAAGGACACGCCGACGGTCTGCTTCGCGTCGAATATCGCCCACAGCAAGCACATCGTCGAGCGGTTCCTGTCCGCGGGCGTCGCGGCAGAACACATCGACTGCTACACGGACGAAGCCGAACGGCAGGCGATCTTGCAGCGGATCGAAACGGGCGAAACGATGGTGATCTCGAACGTCGGCATCCTCGCCGAAGGCTGGGATTTTCCGGCTTGCCGCACATTGATCCTGGCGCGCCCGACACGTTCCCTGATTCGTTACATCCAGATGGCTGGCCGGGTGCTGCGCCCACATCATTCCAAGCTGCGCGCGCTGATCTTGGACCACTCGGGTTCAGTGTGCCGACTCGGGTTCCCCACTGATGAGTTCCCACTCAGCCTCGATGACGGCGCACCACGCGCTGCCGGCGCCATGCAGGAGCGAGAGGCGCCGCTACCGAAGCCGTGCACTTCCTGCAGCTACGTCAAGGTGACCCACAAGTGCCCTGTGTGCGGGTTCGCCGCGGAGCGGAAAGCCAATGTCGACGTGATCGACGGCGAGCTGGTGTTGCTGACGAAGGGAAAACCGAAAGCCACGAAGCTGGACAAGCAAGCTTTCTATTCCCAGTTGATCGCGATCGCCGAGAGCAAGGGTTACCGTGAAGGCTGGATCGCTCACAAGTACCGCGAATACTTTGCGGTATGGCCGCGCGGTCTGGAAGACGTCGCCGCGGAGCCAACCAAGGAGGTGCGGGACTTCCTCAAGCACCTGCAGATCCGCGAAGCGAAATCGAGGGGGGGCGACCGTGCAGCAGCTTAAGACGCGGACGACCGACGAGGCGATCGGGCGCTGGCCCGGCATCCTGCAAACGCTGGGAGTCGACCAGCGCTTCCTGATAAACCAGCACGGGCCATGCCCGTCCTGTGATGGGAAAGACCGGTATCGGTTTGACGACAAGGGCGGCCGCGGCACCTGGATTTGCTCGCACTGCGGTTCGGGCGACGGCTTCGGTCTGCTGCAGCGCCTTTTCGGCTGGGACTTCAAACATGCCGCCAAGGAGGTCGACCGGGTCGTCGGCACGGTCCAGGCCGGCGCTGTGGTGCAGGCGCGCACCGAGGAGAGCAAGGTTGAAGCGCTGCGCGCGGTATGGAGGGCAAGCAAGGCGGTCACGCACGGCGACCCTGTGTGGCTCTACCTGAACCGCCGCCTCGGCGTCGAACAGGTGCCGGCCGACCTGCGCTTCCACTCAAATCTGCGACACAGCGAGGGCCGCAGCTATCCGGCGATGCTGGCGATGATGCGATACCCGAATGGTGTGGGCGCCTCGATCCATCGAACCTATCTCACGGCGGACGGAGAAAAAGCCCCGGTCGACGATGCAAAGAAGTTCATGCAAGGAAAACCGCTGCAAACGGCCTCAGTTCGACTCGGTGAGGCGCGGACGACAATCGGCATTGCCGAGGGCATCGAAACGGCGCTGGCGGCCTCTCAGCGGTTCCTGATGCCGGTATGGGCTGCTACGAACGCCGCATTGCTGGAAGCGTGGGTGCCGCCAGCCGGTGTCGACAGAGTTCTGATCGCCGGCGACAACGACGCAAGCTACACCGGTCAGTCGGCTGCCTTCGTACTCGCACGCCGGCTAGTTCGGGATGGGTTCGCCGTCGAGATCCAGATCCCCGGCGCTGTTGGAAAGGACTGGGCAGATGAAGGTGTCTAGACAGTTCCTCCGAGACTTCGCTTATCTCGCGAATTTCTACGAATGGACGGCGGCCGACATCGAGGACGTCAAAACGCAGACTCGAGCGTCGGTTGATCTGCGCGACTACTGGACGAGACTCGCCTGCGCTCATCGCGCTGGGTACAAGCAGACCGAAAAAAACGGCTATATACGGCTTGGTGCGTGGCGACCCTCCACGGCGGACTCAGAAGCAACCAAGGCCGTGCAGAAGGCTCCGGAACAATATGCGCGCGCTTGGGGAGTGCGCCGTGGCCAGCCTCCAGAAAGAGGATCGCCATGAGCATCGCTGATGGTTTCACGACCTTGCTACAGGAATTGGAAGAGCTCGATCAACCAGACGACGCGAAAGCAGCTTTCCGGGAATTGGTCATAGCGCGAATGGAGGCAGCACTGACCGTGCCGGAGCAGCGCGTACTGTTTGCGCGCCATCTGCTTGACAGGAAGGAGCCCCGGCATCTCGTAAGCGAGCGCTTAAAGGCGCGCTACGGAATCGAGCACGCGCAAAGCCATCGAGACATTTCGAAGGCATTGCAATCGTATCTTCCGGATGATAGGCGGCTGCGGTTCAATGGAAGCTAGTAAAACGAATTAGGAGAAACCGCATGCAAGTTGTCTATTTTTCGCAAGAACTTCAAGCGCGGGCGCCAGGTGTCCTCGGATGCCTTTTCAACGAAGACACGAAAGGCTGGGTCAGCTTGATTGACGTGGCCGCAGCGATCGAGCGGCGTGAGAATGTCACCGTCCGGCCTGCGACCGAAACCGAGATGAAGCGCGCCGAAGCTGTCGCGGCCCTATTCGACATCGGGGTCCAACTCGGCCAGAAGGTTGAGGCGCTGCTCGACCAAGAAACGCCGGAAGTGGTCAGGGGGACCATCACAGCGATTCGCGAAGCGATGGAATCTGTGGAGGCCGGCCCTGCCGATCTACTCGATCGGAAAGCCTGACGATCGCTTTTTCATCAACGACACGGAGTATTTAAGGAGAACGTATGGCCGCCCTCACCCAAGGACAAATCGACGCGATGGCGCAATTGCTGCGTGCCAAAGGCATGACCGCCGCGGACTACACCGCCAACTCGCCGCAAAACATGGCGTACAGCGACTCTCAGCTGCAGCAGATGATGTCTTCGTCGGAGGGCGCTTACGACCCGGCACAGTTTAAGAAGATTTTCGATCAGCGCATGCAGGCGTCGAGCACGCCGGGCGGTATGGCGCAGCTCGCCGAGCAGGATCGAGCGGGTGGCATCACCGGCGCGCAGAATAGTGTCGACTGGTGGAACGAAAATCCGAACGGCGTTGAGAGCAATCTTGACAAGTTCATGGGCTTCGCCATCCCGGCAGTCGCCGGCGGCATCTTCGGGGGCGGCCTGCTGAACGCATTCGGCGGCGCCGGCGCAGCCGCTTCGAGCGCGGGATCGTCGGGCGCCGCGGCGGGGTACGGCAGCGCAGGCAATCTGTTGTCGGCCGCCGAACTCGGCAGTTTGTCGATTCCGTCAGCAATTGGTGAGCTGGGCTTTCTCGGCGGCGTGCAGAGTGGTGGCGCGCTGGCGGCAGCCGGTGCTGGCACTGCCGGACTGGCAGCAGCCTCTGGGGCGGGCGCAACGGGCGCAGGCACGGCTGGCGCGACTGCAGCGGGCGTTGGCGGCACCGGGGCTGCAGGTGCGACTGCAGGCGGTACGGCGGCAACCGGCGGCGGCCTTCTGAGCGGTCTTGGCACTGCCAAAAACATCGTCGGCATCGGCAGCGCAGTGGGTGGTTTGCTGGGCGCATCTGGCGCCGGCGGCAGCAGCAGCGCAGGCAACCAGACAATTACGACAAAAAGCGAGATGGACCCGCGCATCGCAGGCATGCTGTTCGGTGAAAACGGCCAGCAGGGCCTGCTGTCGCAATACCAAGCGCTCGGCCAACAGCCGCAGAACCCGTTGCTTAAGCAGTACGGCGATGCCAACCTGGGCTACCTGGGCAACGCCGGCGCCGACATGGGCGCAATGCGCAACGCAGCCACCGGCCTACTCGGCGGTCAGCAGGCACCACAAGCGCAGGCAGCGCAATCTCTCGGAGCGCAGGGCCAGGCCGCGCAGCAGTCGAGCATGGCCTACAACGTCGGCAACATGGTCAACGCCCCGTCGCAGAACGGCATGAACCTGTCCGGCAGCTATGACAAGTTCATCAACGGCGACGCCGGCGCCAATCCGTATCTGAACAAGGCGCTGCAGGGTTCGATGGACCAGTCGCGCAATGTGTTCAATCAGATGCAGGGCGATGCCCGATCAGGTCTTGACAGCGCGCTCGGCAGCATTCGAAGCAACTCGGTGCTATCGGGCCAGTACGGCGGCTCGCGTCAAGGCATCGCGGAAGGCAACGCAATCGGCGACTTCGCCAAGGCGCAGCAGCAGACAATCAACCAGTTCGGCCAGAACAATACGAACGCCGCTGTCGGCGCGCAGGCATCAGCATTCAACCAAGGGCAGGACCGCGCACTGGCGGCAACGCAGGGACTGGGCGCCCAGCAGTACGGCGTCGCTTCGCAGAACGCGGCCACCAAAAACGCGGCCGAGTTTGCCAACGTCGGCGCGACGAACAACATGTACGCGCAGAACACAGCGAACCAACAGCAGATGGGACTCGCCAACCTGGCCACGCAGCAGCAGACGAACCAGAACAACGCCGGTTTCCAGCAGCAGACCAATCTGGCGAATCTAGGCGCGACGCAGAACCAGAGCCAACTGAACATGTCCGGCATCAGTCAAGGCAGCGGCATCCTCGGCGGCTTGCTCGGCACCGCGGCCGGCGCAGGCCAGAATCAAGACAGCTACGCGCTTAACCAGGCCGGCAAGGTGAACGGCTTGCTCTCGCCGTATCTTGGCCAAGTGCCGGGATCTCGCACTGAGAGCTCGCCTCTCTACGAGAACAAGGCGGGGAACATTTTGGGCGGGATCGCCGGCGGCGCGGCGCTGGCCAAACAATTCGGCGGGCTGCTCGACAGCTGGAACAAGCCGGGCGGCAGTGCCGGCGGTGGCATGACTAGTGCACTGCAAGACAACCCGTTCGGCTACGGCACTTAAGGAGCAATTATGGCTGGATTACTCGATCAGTTTTCAAACCTCAGCGATGACCAGACGCAGGGGTTGCTCGCCGCGGCGGCGCATATGCTGCAGCAATCCGGGCCGTCGACGCGACCGAGCGGCCTCGGTCAGATCCTTGGCGGAGCACACACAGCCTATCAGGACAGCACGCTAGCGGCACGCAAGCGCAAGCTCGACGAGCAGCAGGCCAAGCAGATGGCTGAAATGCGCGGGCTGCAGATGCAGGAGATGCAGGGTGGGCTGGCTGACCGCGGCCGCGCGCGCGAGCAGGCGGATGGGTTGCGCCAGTTCTACGTCGACCAGCGCCTCAAGCAGGTTCCAACTACGCCCGGCGGCGCGCCACAGGCAGCATCCGCCATGCCGGGCGGCCCGATGTCGCCGAAGGTCGGCGGCCCTGATTGGATGCAGGCATTCCAAGCTGACCAGCCAGCGCCGGCCGCTCGCGCGCCGCAACAGGCCGCGCTGGGCGACCCGTACAGTCAGCGGATGGTGCTTGCCCAAGAGCTGCGCGGCGCCGGCCACCATGCCGAAGCTGACGCACAGGAAGCAGCGGCGCTTAAGTTCAAGCCGAAGTACGAAACTAAGCCGCAGGTCGTGCGCGGGCCAGACGGTAGCCCGATGTTGGTGCAGACGGCCGATGACGGCACCGTGCGCCCGATCAGCGGCGGCTACGGGGTGGCTGAGAAACTCGACTTCCGCGACATGGGTGGCACGGTGGATGGCCTCGATCCTTACAGCGGCAAGAGACTGCAGAGCTTCACCAAGACAAAGAGCTTTGCAGATCGCAACGCAGGCGCCCGCCTGCAATTCGACAAAGAGCAGGCGGTTGGCACCGGCCCCGACGCATCCGAGGCGATGATCGACGCCATCGGCATGGGCAAGATGGCGCCACCATCCGGCTACGCGCTGCGCAACCCGAAGATGCTGCAGATGATGGAGCGCGTCGCGCAGAAATACCCTGAGTTCGACGCGACCGAATACGACGGCAAGAAGCGAGCCATGCGGGATTTCACCACCGGCAGGCAGGGCGATTCGATCCGATCCTTCGCAGTGGCAACCGACCACCTCACGCAGTTGAAGGGGCTGATTGGCGCGCTCGACAACAAGGATATCCCGCTGGTCAATAAGTACGCCAACATCATTGCGCAGCAAACAGGCAGCACTGCGCCGACCAACTTCGACGCCGCGAAGGGCATCGTTGCCAAGGAGGTGCTGAAGTCGATCGTGGCCGGCGGCGGCGGCGTGGAGGAGCGGCAAGAGCTGGCGCACCTGCTCGACAACGCAAAGACCACAAAGCAGCTCAACGGTGTGGTCGACACCTATCTGCATTTGATGGGCGCGCAGAAGCAAGGCTTGGAGCGGCAATATGAATTGTCGACCGGGCGGAAGGATGCGGCAACGCGGTTTAACTACAAATCCGACGCCGATCCTCATCCGCCTACTGCAGCCCAGCACTCCATCGTCGCACCGAATGGGAAAACGTACAGCTTCCCCGACGCCAAGGCGCTGGCCAACTTCAAACTCTCCGCGGGGCTTAAATAATGCCTGATTACGACAAACTGGCTGCGCAATACGGGGCGTCCGACGACGACAAATACGACCGCCTGGCTGCGAAGTTTAGCGCCGCGCCGAAGACCAAGCCGTTCGGCCAGCAGCTCAACGACTCGATCGCCGACGTCCCGCGCCAGCTCGGCCTGACCGCACGCTACGGCCTGGAGGGCCTGGGCGACACGTTCGACGCCTTCGTCGGCAACCCGCTGCGCACGCTGGCCAGCCCGGTGCTGGGCAACAAACCGACCGCACGGACCGGCGCCGCGCTCGCCGACATAGCGGGCCTGCCGCAGCCGAGAACCGCCGGTGAGCGCGTCGTTGGTGACGCTGCCCGCATGGTGGCCGGTGGCGGCGGCATGCTGGGCGCCGCGTCGAAGGTGGCCGGCGCTACCACTGGCATGGCGCAAGGTGTCGGCCGCATGCTGGCATCGAACCCGGCGCAGCAGCTGACATCGGCCGGCGCCGCGGGCGCGGCCGGCGGCTACACGCGCGAGACTGGCGGCAACGACACTTCGCAGATGGTGGCGTCGCTGGCCGCTGGCGTGGCTACCCCGTTTGCCGTCAACGGTGCGATGCGCGCCGGGCAGTCGGCCGCCGGCGCCGCCCGCAACATGGTATCGCCGCGCGCGCCCTCCCCGGTGCAGATCGACATCACCATCAACAACGCGATCGAGCGCAGCGGCATGAACCTGTCGCAACTGCCGGCCGAAGTGGCGCAGGGCATCCGCGCCGACGTGTCCAAGGCTATGCAGATCGGCGACGACATTTCGCCTGCCGCCGTGAGCCGGCTGGTCGACTACCGGCTGACGGGCGCCACGCCGAACCGGGCAGGCCTGACGCTAGATCCGGCAGTCGTCACGCAGCAGCGCAACCTGGCCAAGCTGGGCATCAATAGCAAGGATGTCGCCGCGCAGCAGCTGGGCCAGATGCAGAACGCGAACGATCGCCAGCTGACGGCCGGCCTGAACACGTTGGGCGCCAATACCGCTGACCACGCGATCGCCGGCGGCGGTAAGGTGATGGACGCGCTCGGCCAGCGCAACGACCGCGCAAAGGACATCATCGGCAACCTGTACCAGCGCGCGCGCGACACTGGCGGCCGGAGTGCGGCACTCGATCCGCACGCATTCACCAACCGCGCCAACAACCTGCTCGACGACGCGCTGCTGGGCGGGAAGTTGCCGGCCGACGTGCGCAACCTGCTCAACAAGGCCGCCGCCGGCGAGATGCCGCTGACGGTCGACGTCGCCGAGCAGTTCAAGACGCGCATCGGCGACCTGCAGCGCTCGACCTTCGATATGGCTGAGCGCAAGGCGCTGGGCATGGTGCGCAGCGCGCTGGACGACGCCCCGCTGCTGCCAGGACAGGAGATGGGCCGCGAGTCGATCGCCGCCTTCAACAAGGCGCGCGGCATGAACCGGGCATGGATGGGCATCGTCGACAAGACGCCGGCCCTGCAGGCTGTCCGCGACGGCATCGAGCCAGACAAGTTCGTGCAGCAATTCATCGTCGGCGCCGGCGCCAAGTCCAACGTGATGGACGTCGCCATGCTGAAGAACTCCGTGAAGGGCAATCCGGAGGCAATGACCGCCATCAAGGGGCAGATCACCAGCCACCTGAAGGCGCGGGCGCTCAATGGCGCCGAGGATGAGGTGGGCAACTTCAGCCAGTCGGCATACAACAAGGCGCTGAACGCGATCGGTGACCGCAAGCTGGCCCTGTTTTTCGACAAGCCGGCCATCGACCAGATGAGGGCAATCGGGCGGGTGGCCAGCTACGAGCAGTTCCAGCCAGCTGGCAGCGCGGTCAACAACTCCAACACGGCCGGCACCGGCATGGCCGCCCTGCTCGACCGGATCGGCTCGAGCGCATTCCTGTCGAAGATTCCAGCCGGCAAGCTGCTGGCCGACCCGCTGCAGAACATCGCCATCGGCATGCAGGCCAAGCAATCGCTAAATGTGCCGCGCGCGCTGACCGATGGCACTCGGATGCCGCAGCCGGTGCCGCGTGGGCTGGCGATGTCGCCGGCGGCGCTGATGGGAACTGAGGGCGAAGAGGAGCGCAAGCGGCGCGAGGCCGGCTTACTTTTTCCGTGACCAGTACCAGGCGTTAAATATCCATGCTAGGGCGGCGCCGAGTTGAATAGGGTCGTAGTGCATACGTTCCTCGAAGTGGTTGCCAATTATATACCTCACCAAAGCCTGCAGGACGCAGGCGTTTTGAAGACTGGATCATGACAAAAAAAGTTAAACCGGCCGCCCCACCAGTCGATAGCAGCACTGCACTCCAGGTGCGCGTCGCGCTCGGAGAGTCCGCGGTTGAAGCACACGCGCGCACAATGATGAGCCCCGTTTCCAATGCCGCGGTCAGCGCCTACAATTTCCACCCGATCAGAACGGGCTGCGACATCAACGGCTTAGTGGGCGAAATAGCCAAGCAAACGAAACGCGTTCAGGACGGGGACATGTCCGGGCCAGAGGCAATGCTCGTCTCGCAAGCGCACGCGCTGGACGTCCTCTTCAGCTCCCTGGCTCAGAAGGCAGCAAGCAACATGGGCGCCGGCTATCTGCAAGCGACCGAGGCTTATTTGCGCCTGGCGTTGAAAGCGCAGTCTCAATGCCGCACAACGATCGAGGCGCTGGGCGAACTTAAGCATCCCCGCACCGCTACCTTCATCAAGCAGGCGAACATCGCCAGCCAGCAGCAGGTGAACAACGCCGATACTCGGAACAGTACGCACACAGGCGCGCAGGCGGGCGCACGGGAAAAAGACATCACACCGACGAACGAACAATTAACCGAGGACCTAAATGCGCCAATGGACACCCGAGCAGCGAGCGCGTCAATCTGCGCTCATCCGGACATGGAAACCGTGGGAACGGTCGACCGGGCCAAGCACTGAGGCCGGCAAAGCAATCGCAGCGGGCAACTCGCTCAAGCACGGCATGCGCTCGTCCGCCTGGATCGCAGAGCGAAACGGCGTCAACGAGATTTTGCTACAGTTGGCGCACTGCCCGAGCGAAAGCAGCAGCGCTTCGTCGCTGAGTACCTGATCGACCTGAACGCGACCGCCGCATACAAGCGCGCTGGCTATGAGGGCAAGGGGAAGTCTGCCGAGAACGCCGCATCGCGCATGTTGGGGAATGTTGGGGTGCAACTCGCCGTGACCGCAGCCATGCAACAGCGCGGCGAGCGGACTGGCATCACCGCCGATCAAGTCATCCGCGAGATCGAGCGCATGGCCGTCACGCGCGAGGCTATATGCATTGGAGTCTTGCTCTTTCGCTATTTTCCGAGCCCATAAAAGAAGCGTCAGACCGCAAGCGTTGTCTTTTTGGTATTTATCGTGTCCATAAAAAGGCGAGCCTGCGCGCCCAGCTTGCCGCAAACTATCCCGCTTGCCGCTCGGCCCAGGCGATCACCTCGCGCGCCTTGTACAGCGCTTGCGATCGCCCGGGCACCGGCAAGCGGATCGGCCGCGGGAAGGTCGGCAGACACACGATGTCGCTGCGTACGCGATTGATGGAGCGCTTCAGGTATGTGCCGATGGCCGCTGTATCCCAAAGATCTACCGATATTGGCAAAACCGGTCTCGTAGAGGCAATCACAGCTGCGACGATCTCTTTGACGAGGGCGGCCTCAACAGTGTCGATATTGGCCTTCGTGCCATGCTGGCCGCTGGAAGCGACGTCGGCACCGCTTGGCACTGGCGCAGCGCAGGAGGCGACCCAGTATTCGACCGCGACCAAGTTAATCCACAAGTCGCCGTCGATCTCCTTGCAGTGGAGACCATCAACCCAGTGACCGCCGAGTCGGCGAGCCTTTACCGCTTTCTCTGTGTCCGCCGTGAGCTCCACGTACTTCCCGACTGTGACCCAGGTAATTGGATATAACATCGCCGCCTCAATTTGGAAGTGCACCTTTTTGCGTTCCCCCGATGTGGCTGCTACCCGACTGTCGCCATCCACGCACGCACATCCTCAACGCGCCAGGCGGTGACGTTCTCCGACAGCTTGACCGGCGCCGGGAACGTCTTGGCTGCCACCTTGCGCCACAGCGTGGCCGCCGAGAACGGGATGATAGTGATAAGTTGTCGCTGCCGAACATAGCCGACCTCTGGCAGGGTGTAGCGCGATCCGTCTTCATTCGAGGCGCCCATTGATACCTCCTGAAACAGGATGAGAATGCCATGGGGGCGTCCAATGCAGCGCGCGGCAGCCCCAGATTTCTACAAATCAACTTGACGGCCGCCGTTCTCGTGGGCTATTCTGAACTGTCGCGAAAAAAGAAGCGACCGGGTTTGACAGCTCGAATTGCATGCGGCGGACAACCGCCAACCGGCGGTATTTTTTCGTCCGTACCACTTGCGTCTCCTATGAGCGGCGGTGGTGGGGAGGCTTCGGCCTGCCGGTATCCGTATGCACCGGTCTGTCAACCCTGCCATTCGCTGCTCTCCCCATTTGACAGTGGGGCGTGCAGTTCACCACCTGCATACGGAGGCATCATGCCAAACACCACCACCCCAGATACTACTGCCGCCCCTTCAACGGTCGCACTCCATCGACCGTTCTCCTGGTTGCACAGCTCGCTCGACGACAATGCAAACGCCCAGCTAATTGCTCGTACCCTCGACGTTTGCAACGGCGTAGCGCTCTGCCTTGACCTGGTTCAGATGAGCGATGTCGATCGCGCTACCTGCGCTCAGCCTGTCCTCAGCGTCTGCGACTCTTCGTACCTCATGCTCTTGGCGACAGCGTCAGTAAAAATGTTGGCCGACAGCGCCGCGGGCGAAATCGAGTCCATGAACAGCCGCGCGCAGAAAGGCGGTGCAGCATGAACGCTCGCGCGCCGATCGAATGCCAGTCAATCGTACTGCGCACGCCGTACGGGTCAATGCACATCGATCCAGCGGAAGCCGACGACCATGCCATCATGCGCGTCAGACAATTATCAGGATTGCTCGCATTGATGAGTGACTCCGATAGTACCGACGACATGCTTCGTTTGGCCGCGAAACTCAGTGCTGAGATGGGTAACGTGGTCAGCCAAATCCGTTCCATCGAGGGTTCGGTCGAACTCGGCCAGCTTGCGCGGCAGACCGCCCAGATTCTCTTGGCATTCCAGCCAACCGAAGGCCCTTCTCACATGCTCTGGCTCGCCCAGCAACTTGCCGACGAGCTTGTCGGAACCATCGCCGGTGCGCCCGCATGTGGAGTTGCATCATGATCGCCGGGAAATTTGGCCTCGAGTGCGACAGCACAAGCATAATGCGCCGTAAGGGGCGGGCGCGGCCCACGTCGACCGCGTCGGTTGTTGAGGATGCGCCGCCGCCGCTAACCCCGGCCGAACTGCGCCTGCTCAAGTCGTTCCGCGCCGTGGACGATCGCAGCCGCGATTTTATGGAGCGAGTTGCGGCAGCACAGGCGGCGCGGCGCTCGCTTCATAAACAGCCAACCTTACACCTGGTGACGGGAGGCTTCCAATGACCGACCTCGAACGATTGACCGCTGCTTTCCACGCCATGAACCCATGGGCGCAACGCCTCCTCAGCGACTTGGCGGAAAAGTATGCGGTAGGCTTTCCGGCTCCGAGGCCCAAAACGCATCTCCGACTAGTCGCCGTCGGGCGTCAGCGACCGCCGCGCGGCAAGAAGCAACCGGCTGAGTGCCAGGCCGCAGAGGTACGCGTCGCGGCGCTCTTGACTGACTTCAGCCCCTAATTCACAACGGAGCAGTATCGCGTTCCGGAGTGCGACGCGGTTATACTGGATGAATGTACAGTCATATCAAGCGCCTTCGAGTGAGGGGCGAGCGAAGGCCAGATCGGGAAATTTCCGCCGATCCGGGCGCCGTCGGAAACCTTACGGTATTCCGACAGGGCGCGGAGATCGTCGCCGCGTTCCACGCTGGCGGGGGCACTGGGCAGCCAGGGGAGCTGTTGCCTGCGTTGTTCCGCGCTCGGCTCGTCACAATGCATGGTCAAGGGATGTTGTTCCAAGGATGGGAGCGGCCGCTAGGTCATGACCAAAAAGATACGGAGAGCAATAAGCAGGAATGGTCGGTTCGCCTGATGGCAGCCCCTCCTGAGGTCGCGCCGCCATCCCAGCGCTTGGGGTAACTGCCGGCGAAAATCTAGCTTCCCAGTCGCTAGGAGCCCGCTTTCAATCGATTGACAAAAGGCAAGCGCATTCGATACTTTGGGCAGTTCCCCGGCGTTATATCGTCGATGTACCCGACCTCTTCCAGATACGCGATTGCGCCCATGATGTTGCTGTGGACGTCAGTGTGATATTCCAAGTGAGGCCTATCCGAATTGACTGTCGACCCACTACTTTTTACAAAGAAATCTCGCACTCCCGCAAGCCGCGGATTTCGAACGTCCGCTTGCATCTCTCTCATCACTTCCGGGAACATGTCGAAGGCCTCCCTCCACAGCGCATTGGCCGCTGCAGCCTCCGCTTGATCACGCCTCTGATCTGTGTATTTGTCGGCGAGATATGTGCCGGCCGCGCCCGTGAATGATCCAACCACAAAGCCTACTGCTGTTGAGAACCAATCCATATTTGCCCTTTCGGCTTCGATAGTGTTATGACATCGAAACGCAGTGTCGCAGTGAACACTGCAATGCGCAAGGGCAAGGTTCGGCGGGCTCGTTGGACGTCGGCCGATCAGGAGAGCCGCATCATCACGCGAGCCAGGGATGACCTAAAGGTTCGCCCGTCGACATCCGTGCCCCGCTTAACCGCCCACTACAACAGCGACTGGCTGATCACCGCCGGCGATCGTCAACCACGCTCATATAAATTGAGGGCAGTTGAGCGCCCCCGCGAAGTTAAGCTAAACCTCTTCGGCGCCGGGCACCCGCTTTCACGGCTCCGGAACTACCGAGGAACACAGAGTGTTGAAGAAAGCCCGCCAAATAAGGGCGTATGGCCGTTTAAGAACACAGATTTATCACAGATTCGAAGTTCCTCGCCTCGATCGCGCAGCGCAGCCCGCTTAAAAGTGCCACCGGCAAGCCCTGCAGAAGCCACCCGGACTACCATCGGGCGCCACAAATGATTTCGACATTGCTGCACTCACATCCGCGATTCAACCTGCAGAGTGGCCAACTCTTTAGTTGACACACGGCAACCAATTTAGTACTATCGGAGCGTCACCATGTGGCATAGTTTCAGAACCACTACTTTTCACTCCCCCTCGGAATCGAAAAGCACATTTTCAAAACCGCTCATGCGGCACGTATTCTGACCAGGTCATAAGGCTTGGCACCACCACTTCAATCCGGTCCTATCTGTAGCCTTCGGCCTAGCTGCGCCATTTTTCTGGCGCCGCTCAGGAAGTCGAGAGGAACGCGGACGTCGACAAGATCCTGGCTACACCCACAGCCAGATGGCATTTAGAAACTCGCTTTTCATACAGGCGCGCCCCTTTCCCCATCGTTGAGCGACGGGACTGAAGGGACTACGCCCTATCCAAAGCAGATCGACAGCAGCTGCGCCCATGGTCCAGGTCTGGGCCACATCAATCTCAAGAGACGAAGACAGGCGGATATCGGGATGCTCCCCGACGCAGGTATCGCTGGCCCCGTGGCCAGCGCCAATGCAGCCTCCGCGACACCTAAGGGTGTGAGTAATACCAACTGGTGATAGCGCCACCAAAGACCTGCCCCTGAGGGCCGGAAGCGCTACGCGAGAAACCGCGTGAGAGTTCAGGGCCTGGCAGCAGCAAGTCAGGCGATCGGCAACCGAAAGGTGCCGGCGTATCGTCCCAAGCCAATGAAGGGCGGCGATGCGAAATCAGTTTTCTTAAGTTCGGGTCCTTCTCCCCGGCATCGTTTTTTTCGTTGGGCCGCGCGACGCTGCAGAAGCGTCGCGCGGCCGCGAGCGCCCATTGCCGCATTATCGATTTCACAGGTGATAAATGAATGAGCAACAGAATTACCCCGGACAGCATGAACAAAAGACTCACCCGCTCGAGTGCAAGCGACGAACGCCGGCGGTGAGGGGGACCGAGAGAGACCTAGCCTCTTCCCTGCCAACCGTAGGGATGTGCCGATGGGATACCCTGAGCCGCTTCGTGCCGATCAGCCGCGAGACCTGGCGCAAGCTCGTGAAGGCGGGGAAGGCTCCGAAGCCAGTGAAACTGTCCGAACGATGTACGATGTACTCAAATGCCGAGGTGCACAGGTGGATGAGCGATCCAACTGCATACCGTTCGTGAGCAGGCTTTGGAAGCTACCGAACTAACATGGCAATCTTCGGAAAATTAGGTAAAGTGGATCAATGATAGAATGATTGCTCAGAAAATTTACTTTTGGGCAATATGCTGCGCACCGTCACCGCGACTCGGTTTATCAAGCGTATGGGCAACGGCCGAACCTGGCCATGCCTGATCGAGTGTGAAGACGAGGAAGGAAATAAGTTTGAGCTAGTCGTAAAATACTCTGAAAAGTTATTCGAACGCGAGAAAAATTTAGCGTTCGAAGCAATTGCTGCAATGTTAGCTGCCGATCTTTGCCTCCCTGTCCCGGAGCCGTTCGTTGTTCAAATAGAAGAAGACTTCATCGAGATCGTGCCGGACCGCGAAGTAAAAGCTGCCCTGCAATCGAGTTGTCGCACTGCTTTTGGGTCACGTCTAGTGACCGGTTTCTCAGCGTGGCAGAATGGGCAGACCATCCCAAGGTCCATGGTCACAGCGGCAACCGAAATCTGCGTCTTTGATCAAATTATTGAGAACAGCGACCGTATCCCGAAGAACCCGAACTGCCAGTTTTTGGCTAACGATTTTTTAATCTACGATCATGAGCTCGCATTTACGCGTGTGCTTTTTTGGCGTGAACCGTGGGCGGAAGGTGGGCTCGACTCAATTGCGCGTAGGGATGAGCACATTTTTTCGAAACCTCATCTTAGCGAGGCGCCAGGCAACTTAGACCGTTTCATAGGGTGCTGGGAGGATCTTCAAGAAGATCGATTTGAACAATATAGGAACGCCATCCCACCAGAATGGCTTCAGAAACGGGAACATGCTGAGCAAGTCGATCGAATCTTCGCCTACCTTTCAGAAGCAAAAGCGAACATTCGTAAAATTGCCGAAAACGCATTAGAGGTGCTGAAATGAAAAAGCGTAATCACTACTCGTATTCGATTTTGAAATACGTTCACGACACTGCAACGGCGGAGTTTGTAAATGTAGGAGTGGCTGTTTATTCGGCAAAAGACAATTTTTTCCAAGTGTCTTGCAGATCGACTGTCGGCCGACTTTCGGAGATGTTTCCGGACATGCAAGCGAGCTCATTCCGCGCGCTCATGCGTGGCCTGTCGAAGCGGTTTAATGAGCTTAGCGATGCGGTTTCTTCGCCGCTCGATCTCGAGGCCCAAAGCACTAATATCGAGCGCCTATTGGCATCGGTACTGCCTAAAGATGACAGTGCGTTAGTTTGGTCCGAGCCGTCGTTTGGGATGACGCACGACCCGCGAAAAACTTTGACAGACTTATTTTCCCGTTATGTGACCAAATACGACCACTCTTCGTCACCACACAAACGCACAGATGAAGATATGTGGAAAGACTTCAAGAAGGAACTGGAGAATAGGCACATCTCTGCATATTTCGAAGAAAAAATTATCGAAGGCAAAGACGACGAAATAACGTTCAAATCCGCATGGAAAAATGGTTACTGGCATTGTGTTGAGCCTGTGTCTTTCGACCTAAGTGTTGCTGAGACGATCAGGGAGAAGGCACACAGAGTACTGGGTCAGATCACCAGCGTCTCAGACACGCCAGAGCGGTTCAAAGTTTACCTTTTGGTTGGCAAGCCTGGACGCGGGGCGCTGACGCCGGCTCTGGAGAAAGCGCTGGGCATTTTAGATAAACTCCCAGTTGAAAAGGAAATTTTCATGGAGGATGAGCGCGATCTGCTACTGGATAGATTGGCTGCAGAGATAAGTACACATAACCAGGAGAACGAGCGCCCTTCAATACTCTTGGACGCGGGCTGACATCTCTTCACGGGTAAGCTGAGCATTTGTTTTTGCATCCATGTTTGCATCCATGAGCTGGCAAGGAAAATGCTAAAGCCATGATTCATGCGGCTTTCAAGCCACAATTATGCTCCACCTATCACCACCAAGAATATGCTTCAAGAAGTCGATTTACGTACTCTGCCCCGCGCTTTCCCTGTGAGAGCTTCGGGGCATTGTTCGTTTACGTGATGTTGCAGGCATGCGCTGACTACATCGACACCGTGCGCAGCGGCTAAGTATCCCAGTGAACTTCGGCATCGCCGCCCAGGAACGCCTCCTACCGGCCCACCACCACTGCAGAAAGGCTGTTCTCCGGCGTTTTCGTCTTGGTCGTGATGGTGCAGCTGGTAGCCTTGTCATCCAGCCGCTTTGCCAGTTGCATCCCGCCGTAGCCACACCACAGCCACCGCCGGCCGTCATCCTTAGCGAACACAAACATCTGCGTACCCTTCGCCTGTTTGTCTGGTATTCGGTAGCCTTCCCGCTCTGGTGGACCTTCCAACATCCCCGCCCCCGCCAAATGCTGCTGACTCGGCATCGTCACCCATCCAGCCACCTGACGCCCCGGCTTAAGCACGTCCTCCGTGAGTACCACCGGACACGATGCCGCCATATCCCCGGCAACCGCCGCAGAGGTACAAGCGACAGCCAGCAGAGCACAGGAAAGTAGACGCATCTCAATCACCTTTCAATCACAGAGAACGCCCATGGGTTCCGACTCCGATTCGGCCACGTCCCATCCTCGCTTTGGGCATGTTGACGCGGGACTTCCATCAGCCGGTACCGCACCACCAGCGAAGCTTTGTACTGCTCGACTACGTAGAACCCAGCCCCACCGTGGGCCACGAAGATGGCGGCATGTTGCCCGGTGTCCGCAGTCGGATACCTCCTTCAAGTTTCTGGGAGTCCCATCTTGATTGCGATGCCAATGTGCAACCTTGCGCCCAGACAAATTTGGGGGCCTGTGCTGCCTGCCATGCTTCGAGGACCGTCGCTGGGGAGTTAGGCGAGATCTCATGGCCATCAGCATGGCTTCACGGCGAGGGAGGTTGACATTCGTTATCCAGTCCGGCTAGCGTAGCTTATTAAAGAAAGCTTTAATAAAGGAAGGGATCATTGAAGAAAGCTTTAATTGACGCGCTTCCGACGCCGACAGCCATGTTCGATCA
The DNA here is from genome assembly GCF_002760655.1 of Massilia eurypsychrophila. Classification (GTDB taxonomy): domain Bacteria; phylum Pseudomonadota; class Gammaproteobacteria; order Burkholderiales; family Burkholderiaceae_D; genus JAFCUW01. Next base: position 74,475 of record NZ_PDOC01000002.1, read on the forward strand.
GTGCCCAACGTTACGGCTTACAGATTGAAACTATTCTTACGGTGCATCGACAGCTTTTGACAACTATTGCTGCCACAATGTGAACATGCGTACCGATCAGGCCGAGGCCGCGCGATAGCATCTAATCACTAATCTAAATCTGGAGACATATATGAAACTCGCTACCCAACACATCATGCGCATCGCCACGGTTCTCGCCTTGACTGCCGCGTCTGCATCCGCGTTCGCCCAAAGCGATGAGTATCGCCGTGGATACGCCGAGGGTTATGCCGCTGGCCAGCGCGCCGGCAACGGCGGCGGCAATGGCGACGGCCCAGGCTGGGGACGTGTCCGCGTGGAAGAAGCTGACTACGGCGTGCGCGGCGCTATGTGCGACGCACGCCGCGCCGTGCGTAATGAAGTCGAGCGCAATAATGGTAACGTCCGCGCCAGCAACGAGCTGTGCGGCGATCCGGCCCGTAACCAAGAGAAGCGCCTCCGCATCGTCTACCGTTGCGGGAATAGCGAGCCGGTACGGGTTTTCCTTCGTGAAAACGAATCGACGCGCTTGACCTGCCGCCGCTGATCGCAGCAGCGCGAGGTAAGAATAATGAGCCGCGCACTGTGAAGTGAGCGGCTTTTTCAAAGGTGTGGTCGTTCCTTGTTCGGCTTGGTTAATTCACAAGCGCTGGAAGTCCTCCCGCCGCCTATGGACGGGAATTGGCAGCACGCAAAGCTATAGTTGCGCGAAATTATTTGGTCACCGCAGTACTCCGATCACCGTTACGGAGCCAGGTCGACCGAAACTTTTATCGACTTGTAAAAGATTGCGCTTTTCGCTTCAAAGCCAGAGTCGATTCCGAAGAACGTCCAAATTTCACCATTCGCGTCGCTCTTGACGGACAGGGGTAGCGTGCTCTTGAGTACCTTCGTCTGATACACCTGAGGCCCGCAGTTCGTGACCGCGTTTGCGACGTTGCCGAGCACTTGGGATGCTGGACCTGGCGTGGCTTGATTGCCGCGGTCCAGGTTAAGTTTGTACTCACCGTCAGTCAAAACGGTTTTCGGTTCGGTCGGCGACGCGCCCGCAACCACATAGACGCCCTCGCCTGGCGCACCGCCGACACCGAAGCAGCCCGAGGATTGATTGCTTGCAATCTCTATTTCAAAGCTCAGCTTGTACAACGTCGAAGGCGCGTACCCGCTGAATTTCTTCTTGCTGTAAATAAAAAGATCGTCGCTGCGGTTTGTGCCGCCAGTGTAGTAAGCGCTGCCCGACAGCGGGGACGGCAAGGCACGCGACGCCCAGACAACGTCAGTCGGTTCGGTTTCAGCGTGATAGTCCGAGTAACCACCTTGCCAGCCATCTGCGCTGGTCGTGAACGTGCTGGCTATCTGAGGCGGCAGCGGGGTCGTGTCGTCGCCGCCACATGCGGCCAGGATGCAGGCGGACGCAATAATGCCTGCGATTTTTAATTTTTGAATAGCCATCGGATTTCCTGTGTGGTAATGCGAAAACCTGAGGATATGTGGGCGATTAGACTACCGGTAGGCAAGATTTGTCAGGGAATTGTCGCGCAATTGTAGGTTGTCGACCGCGCCGGCTCTGCCGTCCGATGTGAGTTTGCTCGGCATCCCGACAAGAAAAGAATTCGCGCGCGGCAGCTACCCGAACGCCTCCTCCAGCGACAGGATCTTCCCCGTATCGGCCGCATCGTATCCGGTCAGCTCGTTGACCCGCAGGTGATACTCGGGCAGCTGCAAGATGGTGATGAACTGGCGGATCAGCGGATCATCCACCGCATCCTGGCGCACCGCGAAAAAATACCGTTCGCGCACCAGCGGAATGAAATCGAGGTTGAACCGCTGCGCCGCCGTGCGCACGCCGATGCCGACGTCGGCCATGCCGCTGGCGATGTACGCGGCCACTGCCGAATGGGTGAACTCGGCGCTGTTGACGCCATTGATGTCGTGCACGTTGATGTCGCCGTCGTCGAGCATCAGCTCGAGCAGCTTGCGCGTGCCCGACCCGATCTGCCGGTTGACGAAACGAATATCGGTGCGCACCAGGTCTTCCAGCCCGCGGATCTTCAAGGGATTGCCGGGCGCGACGAACAGCCCCTGGTGGCGCACCGCCAAATGGATCAGGCAATGCTCGGCAGGATCGAGCCAGCGCGTGTACCAGTCCATCGCCGCCGGCTGGAAGTGGCCGGTCGGCACGTGGAAGCCGGCCAGGTCGCATTCGCGCCGCGACAGCGCCGCCACCGCATCGGTACTGTTGCGATAACGCAACTCCACCGGCATCTCCACCTTGTTCAGATGGACCATCAGCGCCGCCACCGCGAAGCCGTGGCTGGCGTCCATGCGGATCATGCGCAGCCGGTCCGGCGCCATCTTGCCCAGTTCAACTTCCAGTTCCGACGCCAGGCTCTCGAGCGTGGGCGACAGCCGCGCGGCGATGCGGCGGTCGGCCCAGACCAGCTTTTGCGCCAGCGGCGTCAAGGTGGTGCCGCGCCCGCGGCCGGTCTGCAGCAGGCTGGCGCCGAACAACTGTTCAGCATCGCGCAACAAGCCCCAGGCGTAGCGGTAGGACAGCTTGACCGACTTGGCCGCCTGCGCGATCGAGCCGGTGTCCTGGACCGCCAGCAGCAGTCCGAGCAGTGCGGCGGTGTCGAGCGGCGCCGAGGCGCCGAAGCGAATTTCCCAGTGCGGGCGGATTTGAACTTTGAACATATGTTTAAAATAGCCTATTTCGAACCAAATTGCATCGTGATACTCTGCAAAAATAATAAAAGTGGTCGGGAAAATATGCTTAAAAAAGCATATTCATAAAACGTAAAAAATGGAGTGAGACATGGCTTTATTGGATGTACTAGACAAGGAACGCACCATTGCGGCTCCGAGTTTTAACCGTTGGCTGGTGCCGCCCGCGGCGCTGGCCATTCACCTGTGCATCGGTATGGCGTATGGCTTCTCCGTGTTCTGGCTGCCGCTGTCGCGCGCGATCGGCATCAAGGATCCGGTCGTTTGCGCCAAGGAAATGAGCCTGCTGGCCGAACTGTTCACCACCACCTGCGACTGGAAAATCTCGTCGCTCGGCTGGATGTACACGCTGTTCTTCGTCTTCCTCGGCTCGTCCGCTGCACTGTTCGGCGGCTGGCTCGAACGCGCCGGCCCACGCAAGGCCGGTGTCGTGTCGGCGCTGTGCTGGTGCGGCGGCCTGATCATCTCGGCGATCGGCATCTACAAGCACCAGATGTGGATGATGTGGCTCGGCTCCGGCGTGATCGGCGGCATTGGCCTCGGCCTCGGCTACATCTCGCCCGTCTCGACCCTGATCAAATGGTTCCCGGACCGCCGCGGCATGGCGACCGGCATGGCCATCATGGGCTTCGGCGGCGGCGCCGTCATCGGCGCGCCGATGGCTGCCGAACTGATGAAACACTTCGCCACCCCGACCTCCGTCGGCGTGTGGGAAACCTTCGTCGTCATGGCCGTCATCTACTTCGTCTTCATGATGGCCGGCGCCCTGTCGTACCGCGTGCCGGCCTCGGGCTGGAAGCCGGCCGGCTGGACGCCGCCGGTCAACGCCAAGACCAACACCATGATTACGCAGCGCCACGTGCACGTCAAACGCGTCTGGGGCATTCCGCAGTTCTGGCTGATCTGGTGGGTACTGTGCCTGAACGTGACCGCCGGCATCGGCATCCTGGGCATGGCGTCGCCACTGCTGCAGGAAATCTTCGGCGGCAAGCTGATCGGCGTCGACCTGGCGTTCAACGACCTGTCGGTCGCGCAGAAAGCGTCGATCGCGGCGGTCGGCGCCAGTTTCGCCGGCCTGCTGTCGCTGTTTAACATCGGTGGTCGCTTCGTCTGGGCATCGTGTTCGGATTACCTCGGCCGCAAGCCGACCTACTCGATCTTCCTGGTGCTCGGCTTCATCCTGTACATGTCGATTCCAAGTTCGGCCCACGCCAACAACCTGTTCCTGTTCGTCGCCGCGTTCTGCATCATCCTGTCGATGTACGGCGGCGGTTTCGCCACCGTGCCGGCCTACCTGGCCGACCTGTTCGGCACCCAGATGGTGGGGGCGATCCACGGCCGCCTGCTGACGGCATGGTCGGCGGCCGGCGTGTTCGGTCCGGTGCTGGTCAACTACATCCGCGAATACCAGATCGCCAATGGTGTGCCGAAGGCGCAGGCGTATGATGTAACGATGTATGTGCTGGCCGGGATGATTGCGCTGGGCCTGCTGTGCAACCTGATGGTGCGTCCGATCGCCGACAAGTACTTCATGACCGACGACGAACTCGCTGTCGAGAAGAAGCTGGCGCACGACCGCGATGTCAGCGTCAACGCCGGCATGGCCGGCAAGGGCGGCGGCGGCGTGGTGGCAATCAACCGCAACCCGGCTGTCACGGCCTTTGCCTGGGCCGCAGTGGGCATCCCGCTGTCGATCGGCATCTGGCTGACCTTGCAAAAAGCAGCCGTGTTCTTTAAGTAAGCTCACATCGAGCGTCAATGAGTCATTGACACTGCAACAAACCTTCGCCAGGGCGAGCCGTCGCGCCTGCCCTGGCGCTCGTTCCTCTCGTTCTACCGGACAAAGCAATGAACCACCCAATCATTCCCATCGCCATCGTAGGCGCATCGCGTGAGCGCAAGCGCCAGGCGCCGAAAGGCCGCCGCGTTGATCCGCAAGCGCTCGCCGACGTGCAGGCCCTGCTGGGCATTGAATCGCGCCAGGCCGACCTGCTGATCGAACACCTGCACAAGATCCAGGATCGCTACGGCAGCCTGTCTGCCCAGCACCTCGCCGCGCTGGCGGCGGAAATGAAAATGGCGCAAGCCGAAGTGTATGAAGTGGCGACGTTCTACCACCACTTCGACGTCGTCAAGGAAGGCGAAGACGCCCCCGCCGCGCTGACGGTGCGCGTGTGCGACGGCCTGTCGTGCGAGATGGCCGGCGCCAAGGACCTGCTGGCGCGCTTGCCCGGCATCCTCGGCACGGACGTACGCGTGCTGCCGGCGCCGTGCATCGGCCGCTGCGAACAGGCGCCTGCCGCCGTCGTCGGCCAGCACCCGGTGCCAAACGCCACCGTTGAAACCATCGTCGCCAAGGTCGCCGCCGGCGAAACGACCCATACGCCGCAAGGCTTCATCGACCTCGACGCCTACCGCGCCGCCGGCGGCTACGCGCTGCTGCGCGACTGCACCGACGGCAAGCACGACGTCGAATCGGTCATCCAGAAAATGGAAAGCTCGGGCTTGCGGGGCCTCGGCGGCGCAGGTTTCCCGGCCGGGCGCAAATGGCGCATCGTGCGCGGCGAACCGGGCCCGCGCCTGATGGCCATCAACCTCGACGAAGGCGAGCCGGGCACCTTCAAGGACCGCTACTACCTCGAGCGCGACCCGCACCGCTTTCTCGAAGGCGCGCTGATCGCCGCCTGGGTCACCGACGTCGAAACCATCTTCATCTACCTGCGCGACGAATACCACGGCTGCCGCACCATGCTCGAAGCTGAACTCGAGAAGCTGCGCATCGACCCGCCGATGGCGCGCATGCCCAAACTCGTGCTGCGGCGCGGCGCCGGCGCCTACATCTGCGGCGAAGAGTCAGCCATGATCGAATCGATCGAAGGCAAGCGCGGCATGCCGCGCCTGCGCCCGCCGTACGTCGCCCAGGTCGGCGTGTTCGGCCTGCCGACCTTGCAGCACAACTTCGAAACGCTGCACTGGGTGCGCGACATCCTCGAAAAAGGCCCCGAGTGGTTCGGCAGCCATGGCCGCCACGGCCGCAAAGGATTGCGTTCGTTCTCGGTATCGGGCCGCGTCAAGGAGCCGGGCGTGAAGGTGGCGCCGGCCGGCATCACGATCCAGGAGCTGCTCGACGAATACTGCGGCGGCATGCTCGAGGGCCAGACCTTCTACGGCTACCTGCCGGGCGGCGCCTCGGGCGGCATCTTGCCGGCGTCGATGAACGACATTCCGCTCGACTTCGATACGCTGCAGCCGTACGGCTGCTTCATCGGCTCGGCGGCGGTCGTGGTACTGTCGAACCTGGACACGGCGGCAGCGGCGGCGCGCAACACGCTGAAGTTCTTCAAGGACGAATCGTGCGGCCAGTGCACGCCGTGCCGCGTCGGCACCGCCAAGGCATTGACCCTGATCGAACAGCCCGTGTGGGACCTGGTGCTGCTGGACGAGCTGTCGCAGGTGATGCGCGACGCCTCGATCTGCGGCCTGGGCCAGGCCGCGCCGAATCCGATCGACTGCGTCGTCAAATATTTCCCGAACGAGTTGGTGAAACCATGAATGCGATATCCAGATTGAACCGCGTGGCCCTGCAAGGCGTGGCCGTCACTTTCGACATCAACGGCCGCACGGTCGAAGCGCTGTCGACCGAAACGCTGATCGAAGTGGCCGACCGCGAGGGGATCGAGATCCCGCGCCTGTGCTACCGCGAAGGCATGGAAGTGGTCGGCAACTGCCGCTCCTGCATGGTCGAGATCAACGGCGAACGCGTGCTCGCGCCCTCGTGCTGCCGCTACCCGACCGAAGGCATGAAGGTCGTCACCGACAGCCCGCGGGCGGTGGCGTCGCAAAAGATGGTGCTCGAGCTGCTGCTGTCGGACATGCCGGAAACCGAATACACGCGCCACAACGAAGTGGACTTCTGGGCGCGCAAGCTCGCCGTCGGCAAGCCGCGCTTTGCCGCGCGCCGCCAGCCGCGGCAAGACGCGTCGCACGCGGCCATCACCGTCAACCTCGACGCCTGCATCCAGTGCACCCGCTGCGTGCGCGCCTGCCGCGACGAACAGGTCAACGACGTCATCGGCCTGGCGTTTCGCGGCGACCACGCCAAGATCGTGTTCGACATGGACGACCCGATGGGCAACTCCACCTGCGTGGCCTGCGGCGAATGCGTGCAGGCCTGCCCGACCGGCGCCCTGATGCCGGCGCGCGAAGTGGCGCTGACGGTGCCCGACAAGAAGGTCGATTCGGTCTGCCCTTACTGCGGCGTTGGCTGCCAGCTGACCTACAACGTCAAGGACAACAAGATCCTGTTCGTCGAGGGCCGCGACGGCCCGGCCAACCACGAGCGCCTGTGCGTCAAGGGCCGCTACGGCTTCGACTACGCGCACCATCCGCACCGCCTGACGGTGCCGCTGATCCGCCGCGCCGACGCGCCGAAGTCGGGCGACTTCGTGATGGACCCCGACCGCGTGATGGACGTGTTCCGCGAAGCGACCTGGGAAGAAGCGCTGGCGCTGGCCGGCGGCACCCTGTCGAACATCCGCGACACCCACGGCAAGAAATCGCTGGCCGGCTTCGGTTCGGCCAAGGGCAGCAACGAGGAAGCCTACCTGTTCCAGAAGCTGGTGCGCACCGGATTTGGCAGCAACAACGTCGACCACTGCACCCGCCTGTGCCACGCCTCGTCGGTGGCGGCGCTGCTGGAAGGCATCGGATCGGGCGCGGTGTCGAACCCGGTGATGGACGTGACGAAAGCCGAAGTGGTGATCGTCATCGGCGCCAACCCGACCGTCAACCACCCGGTGGCCGCCACCTGGATCAAGAACGCCGTCAAGAACGGCACCAAGCTGGTGGTGTGCGATCCGCGCCGCTCGGACCTGGCGCGCATGTCGCACCGCTACCTGCAGTTCAAGCCCGACACCGACGTCGCCATGCTCAACGCGATGATGCACGTGATCGTCCACGAGAACCTGGTCGACGCCGACTTCATCGCCAGCCGCACCATCGGCTACGATGAACTGAAGCAGAATGTCGAAGGCTACAGCCCCGAGCTGATGGCGCCGATCTGCGGCATCGACGCCGACACGCTGCGCTACGTGGCGCGCCTGTACGCCACCTCGAAGGGCTCGATGATCCTGTGGGGGATGGGCATTTCGCAGCACATCCACGGCACCGACAACGCGCGCTGCCTGATCGCGCTGGCCTTGATGACGGGCCAGATCGGCCGTCCCGGCACCGGCCTGCATCCACTGCGCGGCCAGAACAACGTGCAGGGCGCCTCCGACGCCGGCCTGATCCCGATGATGTTCCCGGACTACCAGCGGGTCGACAATCCGGCCGTGCGCGCCAAGTTCGAAGCGGCCTGGAACACGCCGCTCGACGGCACGCCTGGCCTGACCGTCGTCGAGATCATGCACGCCATCAAGGCGGGACAGATCCGCGGCATGTACATCATGGGCGAGAACCCGGCCATGTCGGACCCCGACGCCAACCACGCGCGCGAGTCGCTCGCCGCGCTCGAGCACCTGGTGGTGCAGGACATCTTCCTGACCGAGACCTGCTACCTGGCCGACGTCATCCTGCCAGCTTCCGCGTTCCCGGAAAAGACCGGCAGCTTCACCAACACCGATCGCACGGTGCAGATGGGCCGCCAGGCGATCGACCCGCCGGGCCAGGCCAAGCAGGACCTGTGGATCTTGCAGGAGTTGGCCAGGCGCCTCGGCCTGGACTGGAACTACCAGCACGTGTCGGAAGTGTTCGACGAGATGCGCCACACCATGCCCAGCATCGGCGGCATCACGTGGGATCGCCTCGAGCGCGAACACTCCGTCACCTACCCGTGCGTGGCCGAAGGCGACCCGGGCGACCCGGTGGTGTTTATCGAGACGTTCCCGCGCGACTCCGGCCGCGCGCGCTTCGTCCCGGCCGACATCATCCCGGCCGACGAGCGGCCCGACACGGCCTACCCGCTGGTCCTGATCACCGGGCGCCAGCTGGAGCACTGGCACACCGGCAGCATGACGCGCCGCACCGCGGTGCTCGACGCCCTCGAGCCCGATCCGGTGGCGCTGGTGCACCCGCTCGACCTGGCCGGCATGGGCGGCAAGCCGGGCGACGTCATCACCATCGAGTCGCGCCGCGGCAAGGTAACGCTGTACGCGCGGGCCGACGACAGTTCGCCGCGCGGCGCCATCTTCGTGCCGTTCTGCTACTACGAGGCAGCCATCAACAAGCTGACCAACGCCGCGCTCGACCCGTTCGGCAAGATCCCCGAGTTCAAGTACTGCGCGATCCGCGTGGCGCTGGGCGGCGAGGTCGAAGCGCAGAGCAGCTACGGCGGCGGCCAGGTATTGCGGAGGTTGACACCGGCGTGACGATCGATCCACAGGGCGCCTGATGCCCATCCTCGACGCCATCCGCGCGGCCTTCGCCCTGCTGCTGTCGGGCGACGCCGCCCTGTGGACCATCGTCTGGATTTCGCTCAAGACGAGCGTCGTCGGCCTGCTGCTGGCCGCGCCGGTCGCCATCGTGCTCGGCTACGCGATCGCCAGCTTCCGCTTTGGCGGGCGGCGCCTGGTGATCTGGCTGGTGCAGGCGTCGCTGTCGATGCCGACCGTGCTCATTGGCCTGCTGCTGTACCTGATGCTGTCGCGCCAGGGGCCGATGGGCGGCCTGCAATGGCTGTTTTCGCAAAGCGGCATCATCGCCGGCCAGTGCCTGATCGCGCTGCCGGTGCTGCTGGCGTATACGCTGGCGGCGGTGCAGGCGGCCGATCCGCGCTACGCCGAAACGGCGATCACCCTCGGCGCCGGCCGCTGGCGCGTGATGGCGACGGTGCTGTTCGAGGCGCGCTTTGGCGTCATGGCCGCCGTCATCAGCGGCTTTGGGCGAGTGATTTCGGAAGTCGGCTGCGCCCTCATGGTGGGCGGGAACATCGCCGGCGAAACGCGCACCATCACCACCGCCATCGCGCTCGAAACGAGCAAGGGCGAGTTCGCCCAGGGCATTGCGCTGGGCATTGTGCTGATCGTCGTCGCGCTGGCGATGAACGGCGCGCTGATGCTGGCGCAGGGTGACGCCCACGCCGCGCGGGGGCGGCTATGAGCAGCCTGATGATGGTCGGCCGGCTGCGCCGCCAGCACGGCGAACGGGTCGTCTTCGACATCGCCGACTTCTCGCTCGATGTGGCCACCGCCTACGTCCTGACCGGCATCAACGGCGCCGGCAAGACCACCTTGCTGCGCATGCTCGGCGGGCTCGACAAGAGTGAGCCGTCGTCGCTGCTGTGGTGCGGCCAGCTGCTGCAGCTTGCGCCCTACCCGCCCGAGCTGCGCGCCGGCGTCGTCTACGTGCACCAGGACCCGATCATGTTCTCCACCAGCGTCGCCCACAACATCGGCTACGGCCTGGCCGCGCGAGGCGTGGTCGGCGCACGCCTGGCGCAAACGGTGGAAGCGGCGATGGTGTGGGCAGGGGTCACGCACCTGCGCGACGCCAACCCGGCCAGCCTGTCGGGCGGCGAGAAGCAGCGCATCGCGCTGGCGCGCGCCAAGGTGCTCGCGCCGAAGCTGCTGCTGCTCGACGAGCCGACCGCCAACCTCGATGGCGCCGCGCGCGAGCAGGTCATCGCGCTGATTCCGGCGCTGCTCGAAGCCGGCACCACCGTCGTCATCGCCTGCCACGACCGCGACCTGATCGGCCTGCCCGGCGTGCGCCGCCTGAAGCTGCGCGACGGCGACCTGATTTATCGATTCAGCTAAAAGGACCACCATGAAAGCCGTTCAGCTCATCGCCGCCATCGCCCTCGCCTGCAGCCCGCTCCTGGTTCAGGCGCAGGCGCAGGTGCTGCGCATGTCCACCACCACGAGCACCGAAAACTCCGGCCTGCTGGCGTGGCTGCTGCCGGCCTTCGAGGCGCGCGCCGGCATCAAGGTGCAGGTCATCTCGGTCGGCACCGGCAAGGCGCTGGAGCTGGCGAAGAACGGCGACGTCGACGTCACCCTGGTGCACGCGCGCGCGGCCGAAGACAAGTTCGTCGCCGACGGCTACGGCATCGACCGGCGCGATGTGATGTACAACGACTTCGTCATCGCCGGGCCGGTATCCGACCCGGCCGGCATCAAGGGCAGCAAGGATGTCACTGGCGCGATGGGCAGGATCGCCGCCGGCGGCGCCAAGTTCATCTCGCGCGGCGACGCCTCCGGCACCGACGTGATGGAAAAGAGCTACTGGAAACTGGCCGGCACGCTGCCGGCCGGCAGCCGCTACATCTCGGCGGGACTGGGCATGGGCGAAGTGCTGACGATGGCGGCCGAACTGCAGGCCTACACGCTGACCGACCGCGCCACCTACAGCACCTACAAGGCCAAGACCGGCCTGGATATCATGGTCGAAGGCGACCCGAAGATGTACAACCCGTACGGCATCATCACCGTCAACCCGGCGCGCCATCCGGGTGTCAATGCCAAGGGCGCGCGCGCGCTGACCGACTGGATCACGTCCAGCGAAGGCCAGCAGAAGATCGCAACGTTCCGCCCGGCCGGCCAGCAGCTGTTCTTCCCGTCGGCCAAGGCGCGCTGACCTGAGGCAGCTTTAGACGGCGTGCACCGCTTCGTGCAGGTCGAACGTGTCGGTGTGGCCGAAGCCGCGCGTGTAGTCGAGCAGCGCCAGCCGCTGCGGTGTGATGCGGATGAACAGCATCCCCGGCCACGGCAAGACTTGTGGCTCGGTGATGATGCGCGCGTAGTCGGGCAGCTTGTGCAGCAGCAGCGCGCCGGCAAAACTGAGCTCGGCCGGCTCGGTGATGAAGGCGGCGCGGCCGTCGATCGACATGCCCTGGATCTCGCTCCAGGTGTCGTAGGGCGCGTTGACGGTCAGCGCCACCCGCGCATCGCGGCCCAGGTCGTGCGCCTTGCCGCCGTCGATCGAGATGGCCGCGTAGATGATCAGATCCTCGCAGGCGAAATTGACCGTCGACGCGTGCGGCGAGCCGTCGGCGCGCACGGTGGCCAGCGTCAGCTCGCGGGCGGCGCCGAGAATCTTCGCTGCCAGTTCAAGGGTAGTGGAATCGAGTTGCTGCATGGTGTGCCTCCGATAAGTCGTTCAATGCGCGTTGTTGGGCGCGCCGGTGTTCCAGGTCCAGTCGAGAATGGACGGCATGTCGATGCCGTGTTCGCGGATATATGCGCTGTGCGCAGCAAGGCTGTCCTGGGCGAACTGCAGCGCCGCCTGGCGCACAGGCTGCAGCTTGGGCACGCGCTCGACGGCGGCGGCGAACAGGTGGAAGCGGTCGACCTGGTTGAGCACCACCATGTCGAACGGCGTCGTGGTGGTGCCCTCCTCGCGGAAACCGTGCACGTGGATGTTGGCGTGGTTGGCGCGCCGGTACGTGAGCCGGTGGATCAGCGACGGGTAGCCGTGGTAGGCGAAGATGACCGGCTTGTCGGTGGTAAACATGGTGTCGAACTGCGCCTCGTCCAGGCCGTGCGGGTGCACGTGGGCCGGCTGCAAGGTCATCAGGTCGACGACGTTGACGAGGCGCACGCTGAGCGTCGGAAAATGTTCGCGCAGCATCTGCACCGCAGCCAGCGCTTCCAGCGTCGGCACGTCGCCGGCGCACGCGAGCACGACGTCGACATCGTCGTCGCGGTCGTTGCTGGCCCATTCCCACACGCCGATGCCGGCGCGGCAATGGGCGATGGCAGCGTCGATATCGAGCCACTGCGCTTCCGGATGCTTGCCGGCGACGATGACGTTGATCTTGTCGCGGCTGCGCAGGCAGTGATCGGTGACGGCGAGCAGCGTGTTGGCGTCCGGCGGCAGATAGACGCGCACGATCTCGGCCTTCTTGTTGAGCACATGGTCGATGAAGCCCGGGTCCTGGTGGCTGGCGCCATTGTGGTCCTGGCGCCAGACGTGCGACGACAGCAGATAGTTGAGCGAGGCGATCGGCGCGCGCCAGGCGATGTCGTTGGCCGACTTGAGCCACTTGGCGTGCTGGTTGAACATCGAATCGACGATGTGGATGAACGCCTCGTAGCAGGAAAACATGCCGTGGCGGCCGGTCAGCAGATAGCCCTCGAGCCAGCCTTCGCATTGATGCTCGCTGAGCATTTCCATTACGCGGCCGTCGGCGGCGACATCTTCGTCGCCGGGCAGGATCTCGGCGGTCGAACAGCGAGCACTGGCCTCGAACACGGCGGCCCAGCGGTTCGACGCCGTTTCGTCCGGGCTGAAGATGCGGAAGTTGCTCATGTTTTGCTGCATCACGGCGCGCAGGTACTCGCCCTGCACGCGGGTCGATTCGGCCAGCGTGGCGCCAGGCGCCGCCACGTCGACGGCGAATTCATGCACGTCGGGCAGCACCAGGTCGCGCAGCAGCGCGCCGCCGTTGGCCACCGGATTGGCGCTCATGCGGCGCGCGCCGGCCGGCGCCAGTGCGCGCAGCGGCGCGATCAGCTTGCCGTCCGCATCGAACAGTTCATCGGGGGCATAGCTGTGCATCCATTGTTCCAGCAGCGCCAGGTGGCCTGGCTTGTGCATGTCGGCGATCGGCACCTGGTGCGCGCGGAAGGTGCCTTCGCTCGGCTTGCCGTCGACGGTCCGCGGACCGGTCCAGCCCTTGGGCGAGCGCAGCACGATCATCGGCCAGCGCGGCCGCTCGGTGAAACCGTTGGCGCGGGCGTCGCGCTGGATGGCGCCGATGCGCTGCACCACCAGGTCGAGCGTATCGGCCATCAGCCGGTGCATGGCGTCCGGATCGTCGCCTTCGACGAAGAACGGCTCGTAGCCGTAGCCGGTCATCAAGGCGGCCAGCTCGGCGCGCGGGATGCGCGCCAGCACAGTCGGCCCGGCAATCTTGTAGCCGTTCAGGTGCAGGATCGGCAGCACGGCGCCGTCGTGGACCGGATTGAGGAACTTGTTCGAGTGCCAGCTCGTTGCCAGCGCGCCGGTCTCGGCTTCGCCGTCGCCGACCACGCAGGCGACGATCAGGTCGGGATTGTCGAAGGCGGCGCCGAAGGCGTGCGACAGGGAGTAGCCGAGTTCGCCGCCTTCGTGGATCGAGCCCGGCGTCTCGGCCGACACGTGGCTCGGGATCCCGCCGGGAAAGGAGAATTGCTTGAACAGGCGCCGCACGCCTTCCGCGTCTTGCGCGATGTCGGGATACACCTCGCTGTAGGTGTCTTCCAGGTAGGCATTGGCGACCAGGCCCGGGCCGCCATGGCCGGGACCGGTGACGTACAGCACCGACAGGTCATGCGCCAGGATGACCCGGTTCAGGTGCACGTAGATGAAGTTGAGCCCGGGCGTCGTGCCCCAGTGGCCCAGCAGGCGCGGCTTGACGTGCGCCTGCGTCAGCGGCTGGCGCAGCATCGGGTTGTCGAGCAAATAGATTTGCCCAACCGACAGGTAGTTGGCAGCGCGCCAGTACGCGTGCATGTTGCGCAGCGTTTCGGCGCTGGCGGCGGCCGGCACGGTCATGTCATCCATGGACTTCCCTTCCGGCATCGCTGCCGTTGTCTTGACGCAGCAGCATGCGCGCCTCTTCGGCGATCATCCATTGCTCGTCGGTGTCAATGATGCGCACGCTGACGAGGCTGTCGTCGGCCGAAATGAGCGCGGCATTGGCGGCGTTGCGCGCCGGATCGAGGCGCACGCCGATGTGGGCCAGGCCCTCGCAGATGCGCTCGCGCGCCTCGGCCGAGTTGGCGCCGACCCCGGCGGTAAACACCAGCGTGGTCACGCCCTTGATGGCGGCGGCCATCGCGCCGATCGCCTTGCGTGCCTGGTAGCAGAACAGCTCGACGGCCTGGGCGGCGCGCGGGTCGGTGTGCTGGCGCGCCATCAGCTCGCGCAGGTCGCCGCTGCTGCCGGACACGCCCAGCAGGCCCGATTCGTGGTTGAGCATGTGGTTGAAGCGGGCCGGCTCCATGGCCTCGTTGCGGAAGCAGTGCCAGGCCAGGCCGGGATCGATGTCGCCGGAGCGGTTGCCCATGGCGATGCCGCCGGCGGGCGAGAAACCCATCGTGGTGTCGCGGCTTTGGCCGCCCTGTACGGCAGTGACGCTGGCGCCGCCGCCGAGGTGGGCGAGGATGACCTTGCCGGCGGCGGCGTCCGGCCCGATGATGCTGCCCAGCTGGCGCATCAGGTAGGCGCACGACAGGCCGTGGTAGCCGAAGCGCCTGACGCCGGCGTCGTAATAGCGGTGCGGAATGGCCATCATGCTGGCCACCGCCGGCATGCCGGCGTGGAAGGCGCTGTCGAAGCAGGCGATGTGGGTGACGTCCGGATAGCGGCGGCGCAGCATTTCGATCAGGTGCAATTCTTGCGGCAAATGCTCGGGGTCGGCGGTGGCGCAGTCGTACAGCGCGCCGAGCAAGGCGCCGTCGATTTTTTCGCATGCGGCGACATGCACGCCGCCATGGACGACGCGGTGCGCAATGGCCGCCAGCGACGCCGGCTCGAGCCGCGCGGCCAGCCAGTCGACCAGTACATTGACGGCGGTGACGCGGTCCGGAACGGCAAACGTGCGCTGCAGCGTATCGCCGCTGTCGGCGCCACGCACACTAAAGCAGCTACCGGAATGGCCGATGCCGCTGATTTCGCCCTCGAATATCGCGGTCACGATCGGCGCGGTACTGAACAGGGCAAACTTGATGCTCGACGATCCGGCGTTGATCACCAATAGTTGTGGCTTGGCGGGAATGTTCATGAGTTTCCTCGTGGATGAATTGCAGCGCCTATGGGATGGGACGGAATATCGACCAGGCGATGGGCAAGCAGCGAAGAGCGCGCCCGTGGACACTCTGAGTGACGAGGTGATCAGTTAACAGTAACACACTAGTTCGCGCCGGCCGGTTCGCCATGCCGGCCGCGCCATCACACGTGGATTTCGCCGAAAAAGCCCAGCTGCAGGCTGCCGGCGATCCGCTCGGCGACCTGGATCGCCGCGGCGGACTGCTCGATGCCGAACACCTCGATCGCCGTCATCCTGAACAGCGCCAGCCAGCGGACGAAGTGCTGCTTGCCGATGCCGTTGAGCGCCATGTGCTTGGCGAAGACATTGCCCTCGAACTCGCCGGTGCCCAGCAGCACCTTGGTCCAGAACGCATACATGCGCGGCATGTGCTGGTCCCACTTGCCTTCGAGCTTGCTGGCAAACACCGGCCCCAGCACGGCGTCGTCGCGCACGCGCGCGTAAAACGCGTCGACCATCACCGGTATCGATGCTGCCGTAATCGAGGTCATTGCTTGCCTTTCATTTAGTCGACGTAATTGAGCAGCTCGGGGCCGAACACTTCGCGGTGCAGGCGGCTTGCCGGCACGCCGGCTTCGATCAGCGAGCGCCACTGCGCCTGCATGAAGGCGACCGGGCCGCACAGGTAGACGTCGGCATCCCGGTAGGCCCATGCCGGCACCTTGCTCACGTCCATCATACCCGCGCAGATCGACGCGTCGTCCTCGGGCGAGCACGTTTCGTAAAAGGTGGCCACCGCCAGGTTCGGCATCGACTGCTTCGCCACGGCGACGTCGGCGCGGTGCGCGTGATGGCGCCCGGCGCGGGCGGCGTGGGCGAACGTGACGTGCCGCTGCGGATTGGTGCGGGCGATGCGGTTCAGTACCGAGATCATCGGCGTGATGCCGACCCCGGCCGACATCAGCACGATTGGCGCCGCGCCTTCGGTGTCGGCGGTGAAGTCACCGAACGGATGGGTCACTTTCAGGATGCTGCCCGTGACCACATGCTGGTGCAGCCAGTTCGATACGCGGCCGGCCGGCGTGGCGTCGCCCTCGCGCTCGCGCTTGACCGAGATGCGCAGCGACTGGCCGTTCGGCGCGTCCGACAGGCTGTACTGGCGCAGCTGCGTGGCGCCGTCGTCGAACGTCACGGACACGCTCAGGTACTGGCCCGGCTTGAAGGCGGGCGCCGCTTCCGCACCGGCCGGTGCGAGCACGAACGCGGTGATGTCGTCGCTTTCATTGATGACGTCGATGACCCGCATGTCGCTCAGCTGGCCGGGCGCTATGCCGGCTTGCGCGTACAGCGCGTTCTCGGCGGCGATCAGCGCGGCGGCCAGTTCGGAATAGGCTTCATCCCAGGCGGCGATCAGCGCCGGCGTGGCGGCCTCGCCGAGCACTTCCTGGATGGCGCCGAGCAGGTAGCGGCCGACGATCGGATAGTGCTGCGCGGTGATGCCGAGCGAGGCGTGCTTGTGCACGATGCGGCTGACGACCGGCGCCAGCACGGCGGCGTTGTCGATGTTGGCCGCGTAGGCAAATACGGCGGAGGCGAGCGACTGCTGCTGGCTGCCATTGGCCTGGTTGCCCATGTTGAACAGGTTGGTCAGCTCAGGGTGGGCGGCAAACATGTTGCGATAGAAAATCGTGGTGATGGCGAGGCCATGTTCGCGCAACACGGGAACACTGGCGTCGATGTAGGGGCGGGCAACTGCGGAAACCATTTGATTCTCCAAAATGCATGAGTGCATCAACAACTACAAAAAATGCTCACGTTGTGTGAGTCGTGCTCGTCAGCGGCACCATTCTATCAAAGATGCATTTCATTTGCATCTTATCGCTCATTTTCGCGCTTTTACCCGCGGCGCCCGCTCGGCTTATGATGTGCATTGGTCACGCCGCTGAACTGCGCGAAAGAGGAAATGAAGAGTACGTTGAAAGCACCTGTCGATTCACTGGCGAGCGCGCCGTCCCTGGCGGCGCGGCGGCCGTTCCTGACCGCGCTTGCCTTGTCGCTGGGCGCTGCCGTGTCGCTTGGCCTGACGCGCTTTTCCTACGCGCTGTTGCTGCCGCCGATGCGCGACGACCTGGGCTGGAGCTACCTGTTGTCCGGCTCGATGAATACCGGCAATGCGCTCGGCTACTTGATCGGCGCGCTGATCACGCCGGCCATCATGCGGCGCTTCGGCGCCCAGGCCGCGCTGGTCGGCGGCGCCGTGCTGGCCGGCATCTTCATGATGCTGTCCGGCCTGGTGGTAAACGCCGAACTGCTGATCCTGCAGCGCGTGCTGGCCGGCATTGCCAGCGCCGCCATCTTCATCGCCGGCGGCGTGCTGGCGGCGCGGCTGAGTTTGCTGCATCCGGACCGCGCCGGCCTGCTGATCGGCATCTACTACGGCGGCACCGGCATCGGCATCGTGATCTCGGCGCTGCTGGTGCCGCTCGCGCTGGCGGCGGCAGGCGCGCACGGCGCCGCGCACGCGTGGCAGTGGGCGTGGGTGGCGCTGGGCGCCGTCTGCCTGCTGGCGACGGTGGCGATGGCGCTGCCGGCGCGCCACATCGACGGCGCCGCCTCGCCGGCCAGCGCGCACGGCAACTTCCGCCTGCGGCCGTTTGCGTTCGGGCTGCTCGGCTACCTGATGTTCGGCGTCGGCTACATCGGCTACATGACCTTCGTCATCGCCGTGCTCAAGGAGCAAGGCATGGGCGCCGGCACCATCACGCTGTTCTATTCGATGCTCGGGGTGGCGGTGATCGCCTCGTCGCGCATCTGGGCGCGCATGCTCGACCGCTTCAAGGGCGGCCAGTCGATGGCGGTACTCAATGGACTGCTCGGCGTGGCGACCATCATGCCGGCGTTGACGGCGGCGCCGGTGCTGGTGTTTGTCCCGGGTCTGATGTTCGGCGCGATTTTCCTGTCGGTGGTGGCCTCCACGACCGCGCTGGTACGCCATAATTTGCCGCAGCACGCCTGGTCGTCGGGCATCAGCGCGTTCACGACGGTGTTCGCTCTTGGGCAGATCGTCGGGCCGTCGATGATCGGCTGGATCGCCGACGGGCCGGGCGGCTTGCAGCGCGGGCTGATATATTCCGCCGTGGCGCTGTTTGCCGGCGCCGTGCTGGCGTCGCGCCAGCGCGCACTCGAAGGAAGCAAATGAATAAATTGATCGCCGAATTGACCAGGTTATACCTGTCGCCTGGCGCCATGTCGGCGCCGGCGCTCGAACAGCAGCTGCGCGGCCAGGCGACGCATGCCATCAGCCTGACCGACGGCGAGGGACTGGCGCGCGCCATGGTCATCGCGTTCAACAAGACCGACACCGAGGGCGAACATTGGGCCTTGCTGTGCGAGGTGGCCAACGCCTTGCAGGCGGAGCTTGGCCTGCCGGCGCCGGCGGTCAGCATTTCGGGCGCGGATGGCTATGGGCTGTGGCTGTCGCTGGAAAACGCGGTGCCTGCCGCCATGGTCCAGCAGTTCCTTGGCCTGCTGCGCAAGGCGTATTTCCCGCGCATGGAACTGGGCGCGGACGCACTGGTCGAGCTGCCGCCGTGCCTGCACCAGCCCAGCGGGAAGTGGGCGGCGTTTATCAATCCGGGGCTGGGCGCGTCGTTCGCCGACGAAGCCGGGCTGGAGATGGCGCCGCCGTTCGCCGGTCAGGCGGCGCTGCTCGAGAGCGTGCAGAGCATCAGCGCGGCGCAGTTCCAGCGGGCGACGACGATGCTGCAGCAGGCGCATGGCGTGGCGGCGCCGGCCAGCGAGCCGGCGCCTTCAACTGCTCAGGGCTTGCTGCTGAAAGACGCGACGCTGGAAGACATCGTGCGCCATCTGCACGCGAACAATATCGAGCCGACTTTCCGGCACCTGATGCCGCAGCGTTGATTACTTCGCCGGTGTCGCCAGCGGCTTGCTCTTGTCGACGACATACACGCCGAGGAAGCGCAGCGGCGCGCTGCCCGGATTGTGGGCGCCGTGCACTTTTCCAGCCGGGACCACAAAGGCTTCGCCGGCCTTGACGAGGCGCGGTGGCTCGCCATCGATCAGCAGTTCGACTTCGCCTTCCAGCACGTAGCTGATCTCGTCGCCCGGATGGGTGTGGCGCGGCGCGGACACGCCGCCGTCGATTTCGCCGCGCACCACCACCGCGTGCTGGCCTGGCGCGGCGACGTCCGCGGTCAGCACCGGCGTGCGCTTGATCTGCGCCGAGGCGCCCGCCGTGGCCAGCAGGGCAACGACGAGCAAGGATGCGGCGATTGCGGTGGAAGGCTTCTGTACGATCATGACGTTCCTTTCGGGGGCAAATGGGCGCCGGATGCGCTGAGCCATATTACGCCGGCTTGGCGATGACATGAGCTTTCTTTTCGCCCGTGACCGGCAAACTCTGGATCACCCCGAACACGATTTCGAACAAGGTGAAGCCGAGGATCAGCGCGCTGGCGCCGTGCGCGACCGCGTAAATCTGCCAGGCCGCAAACAGGAATCTCGCCATGGCGTCGTAGCGGCCGAACTGCAATTGCGGATCGCGTATGCGCAAGACCGCCCACACCACCACGATCGAGCCGAGCAGGTTCGCCATCAGCATGTGCGCCGGCTCGAAAGGCGGGAGCGAGCCGGGCAGCCCCTGCGCTGCAATTGCCAGCATCGCATGCATCGCCGCGAACGTCCACGGTGTGGCAAAGCCTATCGTGGCCACCAGGTCGTACCAGGCGCTTACGCGGACGATGCGGCAATATTGGGCGGGATGAATCATTGGCTGCTCCTTGATATTTCAAGTATTGAAGCGCCAAGCGTAAGGTATTGAGTACACTCCAGGGTCAAGCAGAATCGGCGGAAAGATCATATGCATATCGGGACGTTGGCGGAAATGACTGGCCTCAGCCGGGATACCCTGCGCTTTTACGAGCAGCGCGGATTGATCAGGTCGAGCCGGTCCGCCAACGGCTACCGCCTGTACGCGGTCGAAACGGTACACCTGCTCGGTTATATCCGCATCGCGCAGCGGCTCGGATTTACCCTGGGGCAGATCGGCGAGAGCCTGCCGGCGCTGTGGGATTCCGCCATGCCGCAGCTGGAGGTCAATGCGCTGCTGGCGGAGAAAGTGGCCGCGATCGACCGCAAGATCGACGAGCTGTCCGGCCTGAAAAAAGAGCTGCTTGAAATGATGGGGCAGGTTTGCCCGAATCAGAGCTAGGGGTCAGACCTGGTCTGACCCCTGTATTCCCTTAGCGGGCGGCGATGCCAAGCAACGCCGGCAGGGTCGACACCAGGTACAGCACCACGCCGATCAAGCCGCCGACCACGGTGCCGTTGATGCGGATGTACTGCAGGTCCTTGCCGATATTGAGCTCGATCTGCTGCGACATCTCCTTGCTGTCCCAGTTCTTCACGGTGTCGGCGATGTGGCGGGTCAGGAACTGGGCGAACTCCGGCGCCGCGCTGCGCACCGCCGCCTCCAGATGGTCGTTGAGCGACTGGCGCAGCCGCACGTCTTCGGCCAGCGTGCGGCCGATCCAGCTGCCGGTGGCTACCACGCGCTGGTGCAGCACCGACTGCTCGCTGTGCAGGTCCTTTTTGAGCCACGCCTTCAGGTCGTCCCACAAGGACTTCAGATAGGTGTTGAGGGTGTCGTCGCCGAGCAGGTACTGCTTGATCTCCTCGCCCTTCTGATGGAACTCTGGATCGCTTTTCAGTCGCTCGACGAAGTCGTGGGTGAAGCGGTCGAAGTTGCGGCGCAGCTCGTGATCCGGGTCGCCATTGACCTTGGCGAGGATGCCTGCCGCCAGCCGCACCGCGATGTCGGCGCCCTTGCGGCCGATCATCTCGGACGGCAGCACCTTTTCGAACACCGCGTACTCTTCCTTGAGCCAGTCGACGATGCCCTGCGCGATGAACGCCTGCGTCTCTTCGTTGTGCAGCAGCGTGGCAAGCTGGTTGATGCCTTCGTCGAGCAGCTGCTGGTGGCGCCCGTTCCTCGTCATCGATTCGATGATCACGCCGGCCGACTGCGACAGGTCGACGCTGTTGACCAGCGAGTGCACAGCCTTGCGGATGAAGTTCTGCACCGGCGCGTCCTCGATGAAATCGAGTACGCCGGCGGCCAGCTTGACCAGGTAGTCGCCCAGCACCTTGGCGTTGTCGGGCCGGACCAGCCAGTCGGCCACCTTCTGCGCCGGGTCGTGGCGCCGGATCAGGCTCACCACCGATTCGGTATCGAGGAATTTGTCGCGCACGAACACGGCCAGGTTGTCGGCGATCTTCTCCTTGTTCTTGGGGATGATGGCGGTATGGCGCGACACGAACGGAATCGGCACGCGCTTGAACAGGGCGACGACGGCGAACCAGTCGGCCAGCGCGCCGATCATCGCCGCCTCGGCAAACGCTTTCAAAAGACCGACCCACCACGACGGCGGCAGGAACAGCGTCACGGCGAACAGGACGCCGGCGCCGACAAAGAACATCAGCGCCAGCCGCTTGGAGGCGCGCAGTTCGCCTTCCTTATCCAGCGGTACGGCGGTGC
This sequence comes from Massilia eurypsychrophila, assembly GCF_002760655.1. GTDB lineage: Bacteria > Pseudomonadota > Gammaproteobacteria > Burkholderiales > Burkholderiaceae_D > JAFCUW01. The sequence goes on from NZ_PDOC01000002.1 coordinate 96,464, forward strand.
TCAATCGGGCTCGCCCACGTCGGTGTTTTCGTCGAGCTGGTAGTCGCCGCGCTCGTAGGCGGCGAGGATTTCTTCGGCCTGCTGCAGGTATTCGGCGGGCGCCAGGATGCGCACGCCGCCGAGCGCCGGCGCGATCAGCAGGTCGGCCTGCACGTGGTTGGCGTCGGCCACCACCGCCGGCACGCCGCCCGCCACCAGGCAGCCCTGCAGTACGTAGGCATCGGTCGGCACCAGGCATTTGGCGACGACGAACAGGTCGCGGCCAGGCAGCGCTTCGGCTTCCATGCCGGCGCTGACAATGCGGCCCTGGTCACCCAGCGTGTTTTCCATCGCAACTCCTCGGCGGTTTCAAGGTGCCATCTTACTACCGCGGCCGTTTGCACGCCTCAGATCACGTGTGCGGACTGGAGCACCTCGATGTCGGTGTCGGCCCAGCCCCAGCCGGCCAGGATGGCGGCGCTGTCGGCGCCCGGCGCGCAAGGCGCAGCGCCCACCACCGGCGCCGTGCGCGAAAAGCGCGGCGCCGGCGCCGGCTGCGTCACGCCGTCGATGTCGATGAAGGTGCCGCGGGCGACGTTGTGCGGATGGGCCGGCGCTTCGGCCATGTCGAGCACCGGGGCAAAGCAGACGTCGGTGCCTTCCAGCAGAGCGCACCAGTCGGCGCGCGCGCGCGTGGCAAACAGCGCGGCGAAGCGCTGTTTCATCTGCGGCCAGCTGGTGGCGTCCATCTGGGCGCTGAAGGCCGGGTCCGAGGTGCCGGTCAGCTTGAGCAGCAAGGCGTAGAACTGCGGCTCGATCGAGCCGATCGTGATAAATTTGCCGTCAAGGCAGACGTAGCTGTCGTAGAACGGGGCGCCGCCGTCGAGCAGGTTCGAGGCGCGCTGGTCGTTCCATGCGCCGAACGCGCGAAAACCGTACATCATCGCGCCCAGCAGCGCGGCGCCGTCGGTCATGGCGGCGTCGACCACCTGGCCCTTGCCGGAGGTGCGCGCTTCGAGCACCGCGCAAACGACGCCGAACGCGAGCATCATGGCGCCGCCGCCGAAGTCGCCCACCAGATTCAAGGGCGGCGCCGGCGGCGTGTCGGCGCGGCCCATCGCGTGCAGCATGCCGGTCAGGGCGATGTAGTTGAGGTCATGGCCGGCCGCCTGCGCCAGCGGACCATGCTGGCCCCAGCCGGTCACGCGGCCGTACACCAGCTTCGGGTTGCGCGCGTGGCAGACGTCGGGGCCGAAGCCGAGCCGCTCCATCACGCCGGGACGAAAGCCTTCCAGCACCATGTCGGCCTGGTCGAGCAGGCGCAGCACCACCTTCTTTGCCGCCGGCAGCTTCAGGTCGAGCGCCAGCGAGCGGCGCCCGCGCGCCATCACGTCGTACTTCGTCCCAAGCATCGGGAACGGATTGTCGGCGCCGGGCGGCGCCTTGCGGTCGATGCGGATCACTTCCGCCCCCATGTCGGCCAACATCATGGCGGCGAAAGGACACGGCCCGAGGCCAACCATTTCGACTACGCGAATTCCTGCCAGCGGTCCTGCCATGCGAACTTTCCCTTACAGTGAACGGGCGATGATTTCTTTCATGATCTCGTTGGCGCCGCCGTAGATGCGCTGCACCCGCGCGTCGACGTACATCTGGGCGATCGGGTATTCGAGCATGTAGCCGTAGCCGCCGAACAGCTGCACGCACTGGTCGATGACCTTGCACTGCAGGTCCGAGATCCAGTACTTCGCCATCGACGCCTGCACCGCATCCATGCGCCCGGCGATCATGTCGTCGATGCAGCGGTCGATGAAGATGCGCGCGATGGTCGCTTCGGTCTTGATCTCGGCCAGCACGAAGCGGGTGTTCTGCATCTCGATCAGGGCCTGGCCGAATGCCTTGCGCTCGCGCGTGTGCTCGACCGTCAGCTTCAGGGCGCGCTCGATCGCCGCCACGCCGGATACGCCCAGGATGGTGCGCTCGTACGGCAGCTCGGTCATCAGCTGCGCGAAGCCGCGCCCTTCGACGCCGCCCAATACACCGTCACTCGCCACATGGGCGTCGTCGAAGAACAGCTCGCACGTGTCCTGGCCCTTCTGGCCGACTTTTTCGAGGATGCGGCCGACCCGGAAGCCCGGATTGTTCTTCGTCTCGAGCAGCAGCAGCGACACGCCGCGCGCGCCGGCTTCCGGATCGGTCTTGACGACGACCAGCACCAGGTCGGCCAGGAAGCCATTGGAGATGAAGGTCTTGGAGCCGTTGACGCGGTAGCCATCGGGGCCTGCCACTGCGGTGCTGCGGATGCCCTTCAGGTCGGAGCCGGCGCCCGGTTCCGACATGGCGATGGCGCCGACCATCTCGCCGCTGGCCAATAGCGGCAGGTACTTCTGCTTCTGTTCTTCGGTGCCCTGGTTGAGGATGTAGTGGGCGACGATGGCGTGCACGTGGATGCCGAACGCCATGTCGCCGGCGTAGCCGAGCTCCTCGAACACCACGCACTGGTGGGCGAAGCTGCCGCCCGAGCCGCCGTAATGTTCCGGGATATCGGCCAGCAGCATGCCCATCTCGCCGCCCTTGTTCCACAGTGCGCGGTCGACGTGCTGCTGGTCCCTGAAGCGCTGCTGGTGCGGCGCTACTTCGCTGTCGACGAAGCGGCGCACGGCGTCGCGAAAGCCTTCCAGCTCGGGATTCATCGACGGAGAAGTGAGGTCCATGGCAGCTCCTACGACGCGCGGTACATGGTGACGACGCAGGCGCCGCCGAGACCGAGATTGTGCTGCAGCGCGACCTTTGCGCCCTTGACCTGGCGCGCGGCGGCGTCGCCGCGCAGCTGGTGGGTCAGCTCGTAGCACTGGGCCAGGCCGGTGGCGCCGAGCGGATGGCCTTTCGACAGCAGGCCGCCGGATGGATTGGTCACCACCTTGCCGCCGTAGGTGTTGTCGCCGTCGCTGATGAATTTGTCGGCGCCGCCTTCCGGGCACAGGCCGAGCGCCTCGTAGGTGATCAACTCGTTCTGTGCGAAGCAGTCGTGCAGCTCGACGACGTCGAGGTCTTCCGGGCCGATGCCGGCCTGCGCGTAGACCTTGGCGGCGGCCTCGCGGCTGATGTCGTAGCCGACCAGGCGCATCATGTCGTTCGAATCGAAGGTGCCGGGACGGTCGGTCGTCATGGCCTGGCCGGCGATGTAGACGTCGGTCTTGAGGCCGTGCTTGCGGGCGAATTCTTCCGATACCAGCACCGCGGCGGCGGCGCCGCAGGTTGGCGCGCACGCCATCAGGCGCGTCATCACGCCGGGCCAGATCATCGGCGCATCGAGCACGTCCTGGGTGCTCACTTCCTTGCGAAACAGCGCCAGCGGATTGTTGACGGCGTGGCGGCTGGCCTTGGCGCGGATCTTGGCAAAAGCGTCGAACGGGGTGCCGTATTTTTCCATGTGCGCGAGACCGGCGCCGCCGAAGTAGCGCAGCGCCAGCGGAATCTCCGGCTTGCCGACCAGCCGGTCGGTGACGGCGTCGAACGGATCGAAGGGGCTGGGACGGTCGTTGAACACGTTGCCGAGCGCGCCCGGGCTCATTTGCTCGAAGCCGAGCACCAGCACGCACTCGGCGGCGCCGCTGGCCACCGCCTGGCGCGCCAGGAACAGCGCGGTCGAACCGGTCGAGCAGTTGTTGTTGACGTTGACGATCGGGATACCGGACAGGCCGACCTGGTACAGCGCCTTCTGGCCGCTGGTCGAGTCGCCGTAGACGTAGCCGGCATAGGCCTGCTCGACGTCGTCGTAGCCGATGCCGGCGTCTTCCAGCGCCTGGCGGGTGGCCATCGCGCCCATCTGGTCGTACGGCGCGCTGGCGCCTGGCTTGGCGAACGGGATCATGCCCACGCCGGTGACGAATACTTTGCGGCTCATTGCGCGCTCCTGGAGGATTTGATGACCCGATTATAGGTCAACCGTACTATTTAAGCATAGCTGCCTCGTGCGATAATTACATCATGCCACCGTCCCTCGCCAGCGTCCCGAAAAACAAGTCCTCGGTCACAACCGAGAAGGGACTCGGCCGCGCCAAGGATATCCTGCAGGCGGCGCGCGAGCTGCTCGCCGCCGACGGCTATGCCGGGCTGTCGATGCGGCGCGTGGCGGCTGAAGTGGGGATGAGCCTGTCGAACGTGCAGCACTACTACCAGAGCAAGGATTCGCTGGTCGAAGCGCTGCTGCTGTACACGATGGACGTGTTCCAGGCGAAGATGGATTCGATCCGGGCGGAGATGAGCGGCGCCTCGCGCAGCGAGCAGTTCCTGTCGACGGTCGACATGTTCATGGACGAGATCACCGATCCGGTCACGCACGCGATTTTTTTCGAGATCTGGGCGCTGGCGTCGCGCAACGCGTTTGCGTCGTCGCTGATGGCCAGGATGCTGGGGCGCGAACGCAAGGCGATCTACCTGCTGATCCGCGGCCTCAATCCGGCGATACCGGACAGCGAGTACATGCAGCGAGCGATCCTGATGGTGGCGCAGATGGAAGGCCTGATGCTGTTCAGGCTCGACAAGCACAAGCGGCGGGAAGAATTTCTGGCGGTGCGCGATTCGGTGCGCAAGGCGCTGCTGATGCTGGCGACGGTGCCTTAAGGGTCTGACCTTGGTCGGCCGGCGCCAACACTATCGGGGTCAGACCCCCTGAAAGCAAAGTCGGGTCTGCCCCCTATCAGACGGCGGCGCCTTCGCACAGCTTCAGGTGCGGACCGGAGATGTGCGCCATCAGCAGTTCGCGGCGCTCTTCCAGCAGCGCGAAGATCGCATCTTTCGACAGCACGTACTGGTCGAGCAGCGTGTCCTTGATCGACTCGATCATGGCTTTGTAGTCGTGGATCGCGCCCAGCGTGTAGCTGTAGAGTTCATCGGACTTCGCTTCGACCTGGCGGATCGACTGTTCGCCGCTGCTGTCCCGGCCAAGCTGGGTGTAGTCGATCTTCGAGCGCGAATACATCGACAGGCGGTTGACCATCAGGTTCAGCATCTTGGTGGCCTTTTCGATGTCGTTCTGGCTGCCGACCGAAATGCCGCGCGCGCCGTAGAACAGCTCCTCGGCGGCAACGCCGCCGTACAGCTGAATGACGTCCTGCTCGAGTTCTTCGAGCGTGCGCAGCGACACGTCGTCGCCCGAATTGAGCACGTAACCGAGGGCGCCGATCTTCGACACCGACTCGGTGCTGATCTTGAGCAGGTGCGACTTCTCCTTCACCTGTTCGAGCGACATCCCCTGGCGCAGGTACGGATCGATCTGCATGAAGAAGTGTCCCAGCTCGTGCAGCGCAACGCGCTCGCGCTGCTTGTGCTTTTCGGCCGTCGTCGCACGGTCGGTCAGGCCCAGCGTGGCGCGCTCGAAAGCGCGGAACATCAGGTCGGTGTTGATGATCGTCTTTTCCTGGATCGAGATCATGCTGGCGCGTTCGACCACGGTTTCGAGCAGCGCGGGACTGAGGTTGGCGGTCATCTCGGCGACCTGGCCGAGGTCGAGGTCATTCCAGTCGACCAGGCCTTCCTTCTTGTGCGACAGGAAGCTCTTGAGCAGTGCACCGCGCTCGGCCTTGTTCGGCAGGCGGAAATTGATCTTCACCGAGAAGCGGCGCAGCATCGCCTCGTCCATCTCGGACGAGGCATCGTCGAAGTTCGACGCCACCACCCAGATCACGCCGGCGCCCTTGTCGCTCTTGACGCCGTCGAGCAGGCCAAGCAAGGTGTTGGCGGTGTCGTCCTCCCACTTCTTTTCGCCGCGGCCGCGCGGCATGAACAGGGTCTGCGCTTCATCGAGGAAGATGATGCAGCTGCCCTTGGCGCAGGCCTTGCGGTACAGCGCATTGAGCGCCTTCGAACCGCCGCCGACGAAGCCCGATTCGAGCGCCGAGCCGGATGCCTGGATCAGCGGCACGTTGAGTTTCTTGGCGAGGTAGCCAACCAGCTTGGTCTTGCCGGTGCCGGCCGGGCCGGTCAGCATCACGTTGAACGGCTTGTCGATGTTGTGCGACTTGTATTCGGCGCGGTTGCGGATCATGTCTTCCAGATGCAGCACTTCCTGCTTGATATCTTCCATGCCGATCAGGTCGTCCATGCTGCCTTTGAGCTTGTCGGGCGTGATGACGGAGGTGTTCATGCCCATCCCGGGAATGCCGAACTTGAGTGCGTAGATGATCAGGGCGATGAGCAGGATGTCGAACGCGTGGCGCTTCAGGAACGCGGTGGTCTGTGCGGCGGCGCTGTTTTCGCCTTCGTCGAGCAGGACCGCCTTGTGCGAAGCGAGGTAGTCGTCCTTGGCGATCGAATACGGAATGGCGTTCTTGAGCAGCACTTCGCGCTCCAGGCTCAGGTGCGAGGTGCTCGGCACCTTGACGACGTGCAGCTCGGACGCTCCCTTGAACTTGAAGATGTAGCGCGGCGACTCGGACAAGGGCTTGGCCACCATCAGGTAGTCGAGCTGGTCCTTCTTCGCGGCCAGCGCGGTGATCTCGGAGATGTTCTGCGACAGCACGATCGGGCTGGTGTCCTGGGCGACGTCGCCGCGGAAGAACGCCATCCACACGATCAGGGCCAGCAGCATTACGGCGCCGACGCGCACATAAGTATTCTTGAAGGCGATCTGAAGTTTGGCTAAGTTGGGCATAGGTACTCTTTGATTTGATTGGTGCGCGTGGTGCGGACTGCGAACAGCCGTGGTTGCCGCGAAGGTGGGGCGCGGCAGTCGAGAAGTCAGGATGGCCGGAGGGCCGCACAATGACCATTTGCCATCACTTTGATGCTCGGAGGCAATAAGGATATGGAGACTATACCGCCAATAAAAAGCCAGGTACAAACAAATTTATGTAAAACTTCGTGCAGCGCAACAGATGTGATCACAGCGGTAATTGAACCCGTTATCGTCCTGATAAACTTGCTTATCGAGTTGATAAAAACGTGCCGATTACCACCTTCTTTGTTGGCTTTTTGAACATCTGTAAAATCGCACGCCGCCTTTAGTGGCGGGCTCTACAGTGCATCGATCTGTTTGTTGTTTGTCAGTCGAATCGGACGCCCCGTCAATACAAAACCCGGTATGCTGGGATTGTGGATCGAATCCGATTTTCCATTGGCGGCAGGGCCAAACAAAGGAAGATGCCGTGAAAACAATCGCACTTGCAGCAAGCCTGGCGCTGATCATGTTCGGCAGCGCGCAGGCCAGCGTGGCGCAGACCGTGGCCGGGCGCGAACCCGCCAGTTTGCCACCCACTTTGCCGGTCGTCGTCGCGGCCGCCCTTCCCGCCACGGCAGGCGCGGGGGGCGTGGTTGTGCTGCAGTCGGCCACGTCGGAGCTGGCCGAACCGGAAATGTTCGCCATGATGCTGCTGGGGCTCGTGCTGATCGGCTACCGCGCAACGCGCGACAGCAGCGAAAAATTCAGCTAGCCGGAAAAGCAGGGCATGTGCAGGGCACGTGCAGGGCACGTTTACCCGCGCGCCGTACATAGCGCGTGCAGCTTGGTGACGGTGTTCCAGTTGCGCGCCGTGGTGGAGTCGCCCAGCACCTTGCTGACGGCCGCAGCCGCTTGGCTGTCGAGCACGCCGTCGGGACACCAGACATACACAGCATCCTTGCCCACGGCCAGCGCGCCAGGCGCCCAATCCTGCCCGGCCAGCGGCGCGACCAGTTGTGCGTGGCTGGCATCGGACAAAATAAAGGTGACGAGGCGCGCATGGTCGGTGGACTGCGGCACCAGCGGATTGGCGGCGACGATGGCGCCGAGTTGTTCGCCGCTGAGCACCGTCACGCGCGCCGCGACGCCGAGCCGGCGCACCATCGCCTCCTCGATGGCGGCGGCGGCAGGCGCCGGCGCATGCACCGGACTGCCGAACACGACGTTGCCACTATTGAGGACGGTGCGCACGTCCGTGAAGCCGAGTTCTTCGAACAAGGTACGCAAGTCGGCCATGGCGACACGTTTGGCGCGGCCGACATTGATGCCGCGCAGGAGGGCAATTCCACAGTGGAAGGTCATGCCCTCGATTCTACTCCAGAGCGCCACCCTGGTCGCCGGTCAGCCCAGCAAGCCTTCGTCGCGCATCGCCTGCTGCACCGCAGGGCGGGCGGCGATGCGGGCGTGAAACGACTGCAGTACGGGGTATGGCGCCAAGTCGAACTGGACGACGGCAGCCCAGTTGAGGACGGTAAACAGATAAGCATCGGCCACCGAGAAGCGCTCGCCGATGAGGTAGTCGCGGCCTTCGAGGCGCTGGGCAACAAAGGCCAGGCGCCTGGTCAGCGCCGCGCGCGCGCCGGCCTTGACCTCGTCGCTGCTGGCGGGATTAAACAGCGGGCTGAAGTTCTTGTGGATTTCGGTGCCGATGAAATGGAGCCACTCGAGCAGTTGGTAGTGCTCGGCGGTGCCGCGGGCCGGCGTCAGCTGTTTGTCGGGCGCCTGGTCGGCGATGTATTGCGTGATCGCCACGCCTTCGGTGAGGATGGTGCCATTGTCCAGTTCCAGTGCGGGGACATATCCTTTCGGATTGATGGCCATGAAGTCGGCGCCGCTCTCGGTGAGCCGCTTGCGGATGTTGACCTTAACGGTGGTGAACGGCAGTCCTGCTTCGAGCAGGGCAATGTGGGGGGACAGCGAGCAGGCGCCGGGACTGAAGTACAGTTTCATGAGAATCCTTTGCGTGGCGTTGGCGCGACAGTCGATCGCGCAGCGGGCCCGGCCGCCGTTGTTCCGGAGGCGCGCGGCATGGCGAGAATACAACAAACCCAGCGGTCCAGCTTGGCCCGGCGCAAGCGCCGCAGCTAATGCGGCGGTGCGCCGGCGCTTTCCACCGCATCGATGTCGACGGCGCCGTCGCGCGGCGTCACGCGCGGGATACGCAAGGTAAATTCGGTGCCGACGCCGACCGTGCTGCGCGCCTTGATGGTGCCGCAAAACTGTTTGACGACGAGGTTGTAGACGATGTTCAGGCCCAGTCCGGTGCCGCCCTGCCCGCGCCGGGTCGTGAAGAAAGGATCGAAGATGCGGTCGAGCGCCTCCGGTGGGATGCCTTTGCCGTTATCGGTGAGCAGCAGTTCGACCATGTCGCCCACTACCCGCGCGTGAATGTCGATCGTGCCGGGATGGTCCGGCGAGAACGCATGCTCGGCGCAATTGAGCATCAGGTTGGTGATGACCTGGGCAAACGCGCCGGGGTAACTGTCGAGCACGATGTCGTCGTCGCCCTCGAGCTTGAGCTCGATGGCGATGTTCTTCAGCTTCGGCCGCAGGCTGGTGACGATTTCGTCGATATACGCCATCAGCGCGAACCGGCGCCGCGCCTCGCTGGTCTGGTCGACCGCGATCTGCTTGAAACTGTGGATCAGGTGGGCTGCGCGGTAGGCGTTGTTGATGATCAGGCGGGTGCTTTCGGCGGCCGTTTCAAGGTAGCGCAGCACCACCGATTTTTTCAGCCCGTCGGCGGCGACGGCTGCCTGCAGCTGGTCGGTGGCATCCTTCAGCACCGACGCGCTGGTCAGGGCGATGCCGACCGGCGTATTGATTTCGTGCGCCACGCCGGCGACCAGGCTGCCCAGCGAGGCCAGCCGCTCGGCCTGCAGCAGCGACTCCTGGGTGCGGCGCAGATCCGTCATCGCCTGCTCGGTCTGCTGCGCCGAGCGCAGCGCGGCGTCCTCGGCCTCGCGGATGCGCAGGATGGTCGACTTCAGGCGGCGCTGGATCTGGTTGAAGCCGCGGATGACGTCGCCGAGCTCGTCGCGTCGGTTTTCCGGCAACTCCTCGACTTCGCCGGTGCTGCGCGTGGCCAGCTCGAACAGGCCGTCGCTGAGCCGGCGCAGCGGGCGGAACACGACGCGCAGCGACAACGACAGCGCCAGCACCAGGATGACGTCGAGCAGCAGCACCTCGACGACCTTGCGCATCAGTTCGGACGACAGCGCGGCGTCGATCTGCGCGCGGCTGAAATACACGACGACCTTGCCCACCGCTACCGGCTGCATGCTGGTGCTGGCCGAACCGGCGTCGCGGAACACGAGTTCGGCGGCGACCGGGGTGGCGCCGGCCGGCGGCTGGCGGCCGGCCGCGACGAGGCCGCCGTCGGCGCCGCGCGCCTTGCCTGCGAACAGGCCCACCGCGCTGTCATAGACGCGGATCGAGACCACTTCCGGCGGCAGCATTTCAGCTTCCAGGATCGTCTCGACCTTGGCCTTGTCGAGGTCCCACAGCGCCGACGGCAGGCTGATCCCGAGGCGGGTCAGGACGCCGTCGCGCAGGCGCTGGTTGCTGCTCTCGAGTTCCTTGCCGAGCGAGTACTGGGCATAGCTGCCGGAAATGGTCAGCACCAGCGTGACGATCAGCACGAACAGCAGTTGCAAGCGGCTTTGAATACTGAACATTCGACCCTTTCAAGGACGCTGTCCCCCAATGTAAGGGAAGCCCTGCCGCTTGGCAAGCGAGCGACAGTCGGTCAGATTTACAGTCATCCGCGTCGCGCGCCGATGGTACTATAGAGAAATAAATTGGAGGATGGCATGAGTTCAGCTTATCAGCACCTGGCGCTGGCCGATGTACGGCCCGGGATGGTGCTCTCGGATGTGTTGCTAGACCAGCAGGGGCAGGTGCTGTTGCCGCAAGGCGCCGTGCTGACCATGGCGATCATCGCCCTGCTACCGCGCCATGGCATCGAGATGCTGGCGATCCTGTGCGGCGGCGCCGCCGCCGCCGCGCCGGCAGTCGACTGCGCCGCGGTGCAGGCGCGCCTGGCCCACCTGTTCCGCGGCCACGACGCCGGCGACGACAACGATGGCGCCACCGCCGCGCTGTACCGCTACATGACGGACTATCGGCTCGAGCGGGAGATCACGCAATGACCCCGCTCAGCCTCGACGACGTGGTCGGCAAACTGGAAGACCTGCCGTCGCTGCCTGCGGTAGTGATGGAACTGCTCACCAGCATCGACCAGGAAGACGTCGACATCTCCGTGCTGGCCAAGAAAGTCTCGCACGACCAGGCGCTGACGGCCAAGACGCTGCGGCTGGCCAACGCGTCGGTGTACGGCCTGCAGGTGAAGGTCACGACGATTCAGCAGGCGATCACGTTTCTCGGCTTTCAGACGACGCGCAACATCATCACCGCCGCCGCCGTCACCGGTTGCTTCGCGGCCGGCAAGTGCGCCGGCTTTGACGACAAGGCATTCTGGCGCCATTCGATCGGCACCGCCGCCTGTGCGCGCGTGTTGGCACGGCGCATGCGCTTCAACCAGGACTACGCTTTCACCGCCGGCCTGCTGCACGACATTGGCCGCCTGGTACTGGTGAGCTCCTACCCGGAGCGCTACGCCGAAGCGATCGCTTACCGCGCCGCGCACGACATCGACATGCTCGACGCGGAACGGGCGGTGCTTGGCGTCGACCATGTAATGGCGGGCGTCGCGCTGGCGGAACACTGGGGGTTTTCGGACACGATGCGCTTGGCGATTGCCAACCACCACAGCCCGGAGCACCCGGGCGCTGGATTCCTCGCCACCATCATTCATGTGGCCAATGCCATCGTTCACGCGCTGGATCTCGCGCGTGAGTCCGACGAGCTGGTGCCCCGCGTTTCGCCGGTCGCCTGGACCGCGCTGGGCCTCACTGAGGAAAGCTACCTGCATGTCTTCCGTGAAACGGAACTGCAGTTTCAAGAAATTGCTACCGTCCTGATGGGCTGACGCCCAGGCGCACGGCGTGCGGAGGAGACGGTGCCCGGCGCCGCGATTCAACCGAATCGATGGCGCCGATCACGTCCTTCGCGTACTGCGTGTTGCTACTCTACCCGCCGCTGGCATGACAGCCGCTGCCGCCACGCCGGCCGAATCAATGGGCATAGTTGCCGGTGGTGGTCGACGCTGCGGCCTCGGCGGCTGCCTTGTCTTCCGCCTTTGGACGGCCCTGGGCGTCGGACAGACGATACTTGGTGCGCCGATCGCCCATCAGGTCGCGCAGGTCGCGGATGCTCATGCCGGTCACTTCGTGCATGCGGATCAGCAGTGACGCGCCGACCGGCAGGCGATGGTGGCGAATCTTGCTGATCACCGGCGGGGCCACCTCGAGCATGCGCGACAAGGCAGCGTCGTTCTTGAGCTGCATTTTGCCGAGCAGGATGTCGAGCAGGTGGTTCGGGTTGTAACTTTCTTGTGATGCCAAAGCATGGTGTGCCATGATTTACCTCGTGTATGTGGTTGAAATAGTTCCGTTACGAACTTTGTTAAAGACTATCTTTCGTCAAATAAGTTCCCGGAAAACGACGTGTGATGATCAAACTGTCAAACCACCGATCAATCACGTGCACCGTTGCCGGATCGTTTGCGCCTGCGCGCTACTCGCCTTCCCACCGCACTTGTTTATCAAACAAATTATCAGACTCATACGCCATCAGTACATCCGACCTTCGCTTCGCCTACATTGTTTGAAATCAAGCTATCGTGCGGAAAGCTTGTCACAACGGCATTTCAACACATGGGGATAATTTGTGGCGCACGCAAGAGTTTTCTTGAATTCAGTTTGTGCTTAACGATTCCAGCGGAAGCCCTTGATTTACAAGAGGAAATACTCCTGGGCAATTTAACGGATGTGAAAGTTATCGGCAGGAAACGGCCAGTATAATTTGCGCAAAGCAATACCAATAGTCGTCGGCGCGGCGACGCGTTTAACATATTCGTTGACATTTTAATACTTTAGCCGGCGGCACGCGCTGCCGGACCGAATCCGCCCAAGTTACCGATTTACGGTAAACTGCCACCTCGCATTGTCACAGCGTCAGCACACCACAAGTAAGAACATTCCATGCAGAAAAAAGTATTTATCAAGACCTTCGGCTGCCAGATGAACGAGTACGATTCCGACAAGATGGCGGACGTGCTCGGCGCCTCGGACGGCATGGTGCGTACCGATACGCCGGAAGACGCCGACGTCATCCTGCTCAACACCTGCTCGGTGCGCGAAAAGGCGCAGGAGAAGGTGTTTTCGGACCTGGGCCGCCTGCGCGAGCTGAAGCTGGCCAGGCCCGACCTGCTGATCGGCGTCGGCGGCTGCGTCGCCTCGCAGGAAGGCGACGCCATCGTCAAGCGCGCGCCGTATGTCGACATGGTGTTCGGCCCGCAGACCTTGCACCGGCTGCCGCAGATGATGCGCGAACGGCGCAGCAGCGGCGCCGCGCAGGTCGACATTAGCTTCCCCGAAATCGAAAAGTTCGACCACCTGCCGCCAGCGCGCACCGACGGCGCCTCGGCGTTCGTGTCGATCATGGAAGGCTGCAGCAAGTACTGCAGCTACTGCGTGGTGCCGTACACCCGCGGCGAAGAAGTGTCGCGCCGGTTCGAGGACGTGCTCGCCGAAGTGGCCGGTCTGGCCGCGCAGGGCGTGCGCGAGATCACGCTGCTGGGGCAGAACGTCAACGCCTTCCGCGGCATCATGGAGGGCGGTGAAGGGAGTGCCGAAACCGCCGACTTCGCGCTGCTGCTCGAATACGTCGCCGCCATCCCCGGCGTCGAGCGCATTCGCTTCGTCACCAGCCACCCGAAGGAATTCACCCAGCGCCTGATCGACGCCTACGCCACCATCCCGCAGCTGGTCGACCACTTGTACCTGCCGGCCCAGCATGGCTCGGACCGCGTGCTCGGCGCCATGAAGCGCGGCTACACGGCGCTCGAGTACAAGTCGATCATCCGCCGCATCAAGGCGGTGCGCCCGAACATGTCGATTTCGTCGGACTTCATCGTCGGCTTCCCGGGCGAGACCGAGGCCGACTTCGAAGCGATGATGAAGCTGATCGCTGACGTCGGCTTCGACACCAGCTACAGCTTCATCTTCAGCAAGCGCCCCGGCACGCCGGCGGCCAACCTGGAAGACGACACGCCGCACGAGGTCAAGCTGGCGCGCTTGCAGCGCCTGCAGGCGGCGATCGACGCCAACACGCGCAAGTTCAGCGCGGCCATGGTCGGCACGGTGCAGCGCATCCTGGTCGAAGGCCCGTCCAAGAAAGACGCCGGCGAACTTGCCGGTCGCACCGAGAACAACCGCGTCGTCAACTTTGCCGCCGGCGGCGCGCAGTTTGCCGCGCTGGTGGGCAGCATGGCCGACGTGAGGATCACCGAGAGTTTTAACTACACCTTGCGCGGCGAACTAGTCGCCAGCGCCGACCTGATAGCGAAAGCCAGTTGAAAACCAAGACCCCTACCCAGCCCTCGTACTTCGTCCCCGAGCCGCTCGACAACACCCGGCTGGCCCACCTGTGCGGCCCGCTCGACGAAAACCTGCGCCAGATTTCGGCCGCCCTCGACGTCACCATTTTCCGCCGCGGCGAAAAATTCATCGTCAGCGGCAGCAACGCCGATGTCGCCGTCGAGATCCTCGAGCGCTTCTATGCAGTCGCCAACAAGATCGTGCCGATCGAGGAAGTGCAGCTGGCGCTGGTCGAACAGCGCTCGGGCCTCGCGCCGACCATCGCGCCGGAAGCGCCGGGCGAAGAGCATCCGGACATGTCCGAGATCACCACGCCGGTGCTCAAGACGCGCCGCGCCGACCTGCGCGGACGCACGCCGCACCAGATCCAGTACCTGCGCGCGATCCTCGAGCACGACATCGCCTTCGGCGTCGGCCCGGCCGGCACCGGCAAGACCTACCTGGCGGTGGCGTGCGCGGTCGACGCGCTCGAACGCGACGCCGTCAAGCGCATCGTCCTCACGCGCCCGGCGGTGGAAGCGGGCGAGCGCCTCGGTTTCCTGCCCGGCGACATGGCCTCGAAGGTCGACCCGTACCTGCGGCCTTTGTACGACGCGCTGTACGACCTGCTCGGCTTCGACCGCACCCAGAAGATGTTCGAGAAACAGGTTATCGAGATCGCGCCGCTGGCCTACATGCGCGGGCGCACGCTGAACCACGCGTTCGTCATCCTCGACGAAGCGCAGAACACGACGGTCGAACAGATGAAGATGTTCCTGACCCGGATCGGCTTCGGCAGCAAGGCCGTGGTGACCGGCGACGTCACCCAGGTCGACCTGCACAAGACCCAGAAGAGCGGCTTGATCGACGCGGTGCACGTCCTCAAGGACGTGCGCGGCATCGCCTTCACCCAGTTCTCCAGCGCCGACGTGGTGCGCCATCCGCTGGTGGGCCGTATCGTCGACGCCTACGAGTCGGCCGCATCGATCCAGGAGCTGATCGCCCTGCCCAAACCGGCTGCTAAAAATGTCCGCAAAAAATAAGCTCGCGCTGTCGGTGCAGTATCCCGATGCGCGCCTGCTGGCGACCGTGTCGCGCCAGAAGGTGCGGCGCTGGGTGCAGGCGGCCCTGCTCGGGCCGGCCGAGCTGGCCATCCGCTTCGTCGCCGAGGAAGAGGGGCGCGCGCTCAACCGTGATTACCGCGCCAAGGACTACGCCACCAACGTGCTCACGTTCGCCTACAACGAAGGCGAGGAACTGGCCGCCGACGAGCCGACCCGCGCCGACATCATCCTCTGCACCGACGTGCTGGAACGCGAAGCGGCCGAACAGAAGAAGACGGTCGAAGAGCACACCGCCCACCTGGTGGTGCACGGCGTGCTGCACGCCCAGGGCTACGACCACGAACACGAGGAAGAAGCCGGCGAAATGGAGCAGCTCGAGCGCGACATCATCGAAGCGCTCGGCTATCCCGATCCGTACGCCGACGCGCACAGCTAGCGAGCGCCGCGCAGATTTCCTAGTAGTATTTTGCCCACTGGAAAACGCGGCGCCCTCCTACAGCCTAAACTCCTCCGCTCCGCCCCGCTCTGTTAGCGATCGTACCGTTGTCGATTGAACAATCCTGTCTACTGGAACCTTACACAAAGGAACTACAGACAGGAGAGCCTGCCTATGCAAGCACCACAACATCCGAACACCTCAATCTGGCTCGATAGCGCCAGCATGCCTGCCTTTCCCGCCCTCGACGGCGACACTACCGCCGACGTCTGCGTGATCGGCGCCGGCATCGCCGGCCTGACCACTGCCTACATGCTGCTGCGCGAAGGTAAAACGGTGCTCGTCATCGACAGCGCCGGCATCGGCGCCGGCGAAACCGGCCGCAGCACGGCCCACATGTTCCCGCCCGACGAGCGCTTCTCCGAACTCGAACGCGGCTTCGGCACCGTCAAGGCCGCGCTGGTGGCCGACAGCTACCGCCGCGCCACCGACTGCGTCGAATCGATCATCCGCGTCGAGCAGATCGACTGCGAATTCGAACGCCTCGACGGCTACCTGTTCAACCCGCACGGCCAGTGGAACGCGGTGCTCGAGAGCGAGTACGCGGTGACGAGCCGCTTCGGCCTCGACGTGCGCCGCTTAGAGCGCGTGCCCGGTCTGCAGTTCGACACCGGCCCGTGCCTGCGCTTTGCGCGCCAGGCCCAGTTCCATCCGCTCAAATACCTGGCCGGCCTGGCGCGCGCGATCATCACGCTCGGCGGGACGATCCACGACCACACCCGCGCGCTCGACGTCGGCGGCGACGCCGTCACGCAGACGGTGCGCTGCAAACAGGGCGCGATCACGGCAGGCGCCGTCGTCATCGCCACCAACGTGCCGTTCATCGACCGCTTCGTCAAGCACGGCATGCAGCAGTCGTACCGCAGCTACGTGCTTGGCCTGCGCGTGCCGAAAGACGCGCTGCCGCGCGCGCTGCTGTGGGATACCGGTAAACCGTACTACTACGTGCGGCTGGCGTCGGCCAGGCCGGACGCCAACTACGAGCTGCTGGTCGTCGGCGGCCAGGACCACCAGGACCCGGCGAGTCCGCCGGCGCAGCAGCGCTACGACGAAATCGAAGCGTGGGCGCGGGCGCGCTTCCCGCTCGCCGGCCAGGTCGACTACGCCTGGTCGGGCCGGGTGATGGAACCGGGCGACGGCATCGCCCTGCTGGGCCGCAATCCGCTCGACGAAGGCAACGTCTTCATCATCACCGGCGACTCCGGCAACGGCATGACCCACTGCACCGCCGGCGCGATCCTCGTCACCGACCAGATCCTCGGGCGCACCAACCGCTGGAGCGAGCTGTATTCGCCCGATCGGGAGCCGTTCCACGGCGGCACGCAACTGCGGTTCGGTACAGGGCCCTGACTACCTCCGCTAGCTACCGCTCGTCTGCCGCGCGGTGATCAAGACGCTTCCTCCTGCAGAGTCATTGCAAACGCATAAGATTGACGATTTAGCCTTAACGAGCAACGAAGCGTATGATTGAGAACAATGGCCAGCATCAATGCTGGCCGGTCTTCATAAGAACTCCGAAAGTGATCGATGCGACTACCAGGCGCTTTGTTCCTAGCGATTTGTTTTCTTCCAGCCGGGCACGCTCACGCCGAGGAATGCGGCATCAACCAAAACACCCTGGACCAGCGCGCTGTCGACCTGGCCAAGCGGCACCCCGGCGGCCGGCTTGACAACCGACATCGCCTGGTCAGCTGGCGCCTGCAAGGTGGCGACGTGCTGTCGGTTCAACACGCCGGCTGCATGGACCTGGTCACCGAGATCCGCGTGACTTTCGGCAGCGGCAAGGCACCGTCCGAATCAGCCGCGATTGCCAGGCTGCTGTCGGCCGTCAAGTCGCGCTGGGATGGCGCCCACGCCGACGCAATCGCGCGGCAAATGTCCGAGGCGGCGCTGGTGCGCACGCAAGTCGGAGCGGGCGCGGTCGAGCTCACGTCCAGCCGGCCGGACGAATCGTCCTATAAGGTAAGGCTGACCGAGCAGTTCGCGGCGGTCAGCTGGCTCGATGGCTGAGCCGATTTCTGCCGCCCTGTCGCGCACCCGCTCTGCTTAAAAAACGGGCAATCGCCGATTTAGTGTATCCTACGTCCATCGCAACAACGGCTCACGCCAACTATGCCAGAGCACCCTAATGACGTCCGCACGGACGCCAAGCAACACCGGTCACTGTTTGAACGCCTGACCGCACTGATCTCCCCAGAGCCCGAAAACCGCGCCGAGCTGCTCGAAGTGCTGCACGACGCCCACGAACGCAGCCTGATCGACGCCGACGCCTTGTCGATGATCGAAGGCGTGTTCCAGGTGTCGGACCTGTCCGCGCGCGACATCATGGTGCCGCGCTCGCAGATGGACGTCATCGACATCAGCAAGCCGATCGAAGAGTGGATGCCCGACGTGCTGCAAACGGCGCACTCGCGCTTTCCCGCCATCGAGGGCGAACGCGACAAGGTCATCGGCATCCTGCTGGCCAAGGACCTGCTGCGCTACTACGCCGAAGAATCGTTCGACGTGCGCGACATGCTGCGCCCTGCCATCTTCATCCCCGAATCGAAGCGCCTCAATGTGCTGCTGCGCGACTTCCGCGCCAACCACAATCACATGGCGATCGTCGTCGACGAATACAGCGGCGTGGCCGGCCTGATCACGATCGAAGATGTGCTCGAGCAGATCGTCGGCGACATCGAAGACGAATACGACTTCGACGAGGAAGAAGACAACGTCCTGTCGATCAAGGAAGGCCAGCTCGGCCCGCGCTGGCGCGTCAAGGCGCTGACCGAACTGGCCCAGTTCAACGAGGAGATCGGCGCCGCGCTGGTCGACGACGACGTCGACACCATCGGCGGCCTGGTCGCCAATCACCTCGGCCGCATGCCGCACAAGGGCGAACTGTTCGACATCGACAACCTGCGCTTCGAAGTGCTGCGCGCCGACGCCCGCCAGATCCACGTGCTGCTGGTCGAACGGCTGCCGCAGGCAGAGGACGAACGCGACTGATGCTGCGCCGGCCACGCGTCTCCGCCCCGAAATACGCCGGAGCGCCGCGCGGCACCGCGTGGCCGATGCTGTGGGCCGCCCTCGCCGGCCTGTGCAGCCTGTTTTCGTTCGCCCCGTTCGGCGCCTGGCCCATCCAGCTGCTGCTGCTCGCCTTCGTGTTCTACCAGGTCGGCATGGATACCTCGGTGCGCCGCGCCACCTGGATCGGCTGGGCCTTCGGGCTCGGTTGGTCGGTCGCCGGCATGCACTGGCTGTACATCGCGATGAACCGCTTCGGCGGGCTGGCCGCGCCACTCGCCGCGCTGGCGATCCTGCTGCTGGCCTCCTACATGGGCCTGTTCGCCGCGTTTGCCACTGGCGCTGCCGCCTGGCTGCGGCGCCGCTGGTCGCTGCCGGTCACCTCGTTCCTGATGCTGGTCCTGCCCGTCACCTGGGCGCTGTCCGAATGGATGCGCGGCTGGGTGTTTACCGGTTTTCCGTGGGCCGCCTCCGGCTACGCCCACAACACCGGTCCACTGTCGGGCTACGCGCCGCTGATCGGCGTGTACGGCATCGGCATGCTCGTCGCCCTGTGCGGCGCCTGCCTGGCGACGCTCACTCAGCGCGCGCGCTGGCCGGCAATGGGCCTGCTGGCAGCGATCATGGCGGCCGGCTTCGGCCTCACCTACATTGAATGGACGCGCCCTCACGGCCAGCCGATCTCGGTGCGCCTGTTGCAGGGTAACGTGGCGCAGGGCGAAAAATTCGAGCCGCAGTACATCAACCGCGCACTGGAGCTGTACCGCTCGATGATCGTCGCCGCGCCGGCCGACCTGATCGCCACGCCGGAAACGGCGATCGTGCTGCCGCCGCAGCAGCTGCCGCCCGGCTACCTCGAAAGCCTCAGGGCATTCGCCCGCGACACCAACAGCAGCCTGCTGTATGGCACGCCGATGGCCGACAGCCCGACCCAGTACGCCAACAGCGTCGCCGGCATCAGCCCGAACGGCCAGGCCTACCGCTTCGACAAGCAGCACCTGGTGCCGTTCGGCGAATTCGTGCCGCCCGGCTTTCGCTGGTTCGTCGACCTGATGCGCATCCCGCTGGGCGACTTCACGCGCGGCGCCAAGATCCAGCCGGCGTTCGCCGTCAAGGACCAGCTGGTGCTGCCGAACGTCTGCTACGAGGACGCCTTTGGCGAAGAAATCGCCGACCAGCTGCGCGCCGCCGCGGCGCCGGCGACGATGCTGCTGAACGTGTCGAACCTGGCCTGGTATGGCGAGTCGGTGGCAATTCCGCAGCACCTGCAGATTTCGCGCATGCGCTCGCTAGAGACGGGACGGCCGATGCTGCGCTCGACCAGCAACGGCGCCACCGCCGTCATCGACGGGCGCGGCAACATCACCGCCGAACTGCCGCCGTTTACCCGCGGCGTGCTCACGGCCAAGGTGCAGGGCATGGCAGGCATGACGCCGTACATTCGCTTCGGTAACCTGGGCTTTCTGTTGCTGGGCGCGCTCGCCCTGGCGGCGGCCTGGCTTTCCGGCCGAAAGTTCCGCAACAACGCTGCCAACGCCGCGTAGTTGCCGCTTAGTTGCCACTTAGTTGCCACTTAGTTGCCACTAAATGATGCCAGTTGTTCTACTTACGTTCCCAGCCGCAGCCCAAAACCGCTAAAATTGGGCGCTTAGCAAACTCACCTACCGTTCGCGCCTGTTGGCGCGGCTTCCAGATCCGATGCTCACATTCCAACAAATTATTCTGACCTTGCAATCCTACTGGGACAAGCAAGGCTGCGCCCTGCTCCAGCCGTACGACCAGGAAGTCGGCGCCGGCACTTTCCACACCGGCACCTTCCTGCGCGCGATCGGCCCGGAGCCGTGGCGCGCCGCGTATGTGCAGCCGTCGCGCCGCCCGAAGGACGGCCGCTACGGCGAGAACCCGAACCGCCTGCAGCACTACTATCAGTACCAGGTGGTGCTCAAGCCGGCGCCGGAAAACATCCTCGACCTGTATCTCGGTTCGCTCGAGGCGCTCGGCCTGGACCTGAAGCAGAACGACGTGCGCTTCGTCGAGGACGACTGGGAAAGCCCGACCCTGGGCGCCTGGGGCCTCGGCTGGGAAGTCTGGCTGAACGGCATGGAGGTCACGCAGTTCACCTACTTCCAGCAGGTCGGCGGCCTCGATTGCAAGCCGGTGCTCGGCGAAATCACCTACGGCATCGAGCGTCTGGCGATGTACCTGCAGGGCGTCGAGAACGTGTATGACCTGGTGTGGACCGAGTGGGAAGAAAATGGCGCTGCCGGCGCTCCGGTGAAAAAGACGCTGTCGTACGGCGACGTCTTCCACCAGAACGAGGTCGAGCAGTCGACCTACAACTTCGAGCACGCCAACACCGAGCTGCTGTTCGCCGCCTTCGCCAACCACGAAGCCGAAGCGAAGCGCCTGGTCGAACTGGCGCTGACCTTGCCGGCCTACGAGCAGATCATGAAGGCGTCGCACAGCTTCAACATGCTCGACGCCCGCGGCGCCATCTCGGTGACCGAGCGCGCCGCCTACATCGGCCGCGTGCGCACCTTGTCGCGCCTGGTCGCGCAGGCCTACTACGATTCGCGCGAAAAGCTGGGATTCCCGATGGCGCAAAGCGCCGCCCGCGAAGCCGCTGAGACCCCGAACACATAAGAAAAGAACCATGAACCAGACCTTACTCGTCGAACTGCTGACCGAAGAACTGCCGCCGAAGGCGCTCGTCAAACTCGGCGCCGCTTTTGCCGCCGGCATCAACGGCGGCCTCGCGTCGCGCGACTTCCTCGACGCCGACAGCGTCGTCACCACCTTCGCCACCCCGCGCCGGCTGGCCGTATCGATCACCGGCGTGCGCGCCACCTCGCCCGACAAGTCGATCCGCGAAAAAGTGCTGCCGGTGTCGGTCGCGCTTGACGCCGACGGCAACCCGACCGCGCCGCTGGCCAAGAAGCTCGCCGCGATGGGACGCGCCGACGTCACCGTTGCCCAGCTGGAGCGCGCCGCCGACGGCAAGGCCGAGAGCTTTTTCTACACCTACACCGCCGAAGGCAGCGCGCTGGCCGGCGGCCTGCAGGCCGCGCTCGATGAAGCGCTGGCCAAGCTGCCGATCCCGAAGCTGATGAGCTATCAGCGGCCCGACGGCGCCACCGTGCAGTTCGTGCGCCCGGCCCATTCGCTGATCGCGCTGCACGGCGAAGAGATCGTTCCCTTGACCGCGCTCGGCCTGGTGGCCGGGCGCACCACGCTCGGCCACCGCTTCCTGTCCGAGGGCCAGCCGATCTCGATCTCGCATCCGGTCAACTACGCCGGCATGCTCGAAAACGAGGGCAAGGTCATCGCCAGCGCCGCCCAGCGCAAGGACGCCATCCGCGCCGCGCTGCTGGAAAAAGCCGGCGCCGACCAGGTGCTGATGCCCGAAGCGCTGCTCGATGAAGTGGCCGCCCTGGTCGAATGGCCAGTGGTGTACGAATGCCGTTTCGAGGACGAATTCCTGGCCGTGCCGCAGGAATGCCTGATCCTGACGATGCAGACCAACCAGAAGTATTTTGCGCTCACCGACAGCGCCGGCAAGCTGCGTTCGCGCTTCCTGATCGTGTCGAACATCGAGACGAGCGACCCGCAGCACATCATCGGCGGCAACGAGCGCGTGGTGCGTCCGCGCCTGTCGGACGCCAAGTTCTTCTTCGAGCAAGACAAGAAGAAGACGCTCGAGTCGCGCCTGCCGATGCTGGCCAACGTGGTCTACCACAACAAGCTGGGCACCCAGGCCGAGCGCACCCAGCGCGTCACGCGCCTGGCCGGCGCGATTGCAAAACGACTCGGCTACGACGTGCTGCTGGCCGAGCGCGGCGCGATGCTGGCCAAGGCCGACCTGCTGACCGACATGGTCGGTGAATTCCCTGAACTGCAAGGCATCATGGGCGCCTACTACGCGCGCCACGACGGCGAGCACGAGGAAGTGGCGCTGGCCGCATCCGAACACTACCAGCCGCGCTTTGCCGGCGACGCGCTGCCGTCGACCGCTACCGGCACCGCCGTGGCGCTGGCCGACAAGCTCGAGACGCTGGTCGGCATCTGGTCGATCGGCCTGCAGCCAACCGGCGACAAGGATCCGTTCGCGCTGCGCCGCCACGCCCTTGGCGTGCTGCGCATGCTGCTCGAAAAGCGCCTGCCGCTGGCGATCAGCGACCTGCTGGCCGACGCGGCTTCAGTGTTCGACTATCGCGCCGCCTTCAAGGATCCGTCCACCGACGTGGCCGCCTTCATCATCGAGCGCCTGCGCGGCATCCTGCGCGAGCGCGGTTTTTCGGCCAACGAAGTCGAAGCGGTGCTGGCGCAGAACCCGGACCGGCTGGACGACATCGTGCAGCGCCTCGATGCCGTCAAGGCCTTCGCCGCGCTGCCCGAGAGCGCGTCGCTGGCCGCGGCCAACAAGCGCATCACGAATATCCTGAAAAAGACCGACGTGGCGATGGGCGCCGTGTCGGCCGAGCTGCTGCAGGTAGAGGCCGAGCGCAAGCTGGCCGCCAGCGTGGCGCGGGTGCGCCCTGAAGTCGACGCGGCGTTCGCCGCCGGCGACTTCACCGGCACGCTCAAGACGCTGGCGCAGCTGCGCGACGACGTCGACGGCTTCTTCAACGACGTCATGGTGATGGACGAGAATCTCGACCTGCGCAACAACCGCCTGGCGCTGCTGTCGCAGCTGCACGCGATGATGAACCGCGTCGCCGACATCTCGAAACTGGCGGCATGAGGAGACTGGCGTGATGAAGATGATCATCCTCGACCGCGATGGCGTCATCAACCACGATTCGCCGGCGTTCATCAAGTCGCCGGCCGAGTGGGTGCCGATTCCGGGCTCGCTCGAAGCGATCGCGCGCCTGAATCAGGCCGGCTACCGGGTGGTGATCGCTTCTAACCAGTCCGGCATCGCGCGCGAGCTGTTCGACATGACCATCCTCAACGCGATCCACCAGAAGCTGCATGCCAATGCGCAGACGGTGGGCGCGACGATCGACGCCATCTTTTTCTGCCCGCACGCGGCGATCGACAACTGCGATTGCAGAAAGCCGAAGGCCGGCATGTTCGAGGAAATCAGCAAGCGCTTCAAGGTCAGCCTGAAGGGCGTGCCGACCGTCGGCGACTCGCTGCGCGACCTGCAGGCAGGCTTCAAGACCGGCTGCGTGCCCTACCTGGTCCTGACCGGCAAAGGCCAGAAGACGTTCGAGACCGGCGGCCTGCCGCCCGGTACCCAGGTATTTGCCGACCTCGCCGCGATGGTCGGCGCGCTGCTCAAGACACCGCTGCCGCCTGCCGGCGGCACCCACTGATTTACCCCCGGAGAAAAGATTTTGTATAAATTTGGCCTGTTCCTGCGTTCCCTGCTGTTTACCGTCGTCATGGTGGTGGCCACCGTCGTCTGGGTCTGCGTGTGCCTGCTGGCCGCGCCGCTGCCCTACAACAAGCGGTTCTGGGTGACGTCGCGCTGGAACGTATTCGTGATCTGGGCCGCCAAGGTAATCTGCGGCATCCACTACCGCTTCAAGGGCCTGGAAAATCAGCCCGACGCCGCAGCCATCGTGCTGTCGAAGCACCAGTCGGCGTGGGAGACCATCTTCCTGCTGCCGAACCTGAAGCGCCCGCTGGTCTACGTCTTCAAGAAAGAAATCCTGTATATCCCGTTCTTCGGCTGGGGCATGGCGCTGCTGCGCATGATCCCGATCGACCGCAAGCAGGGCAAGAACGCCTTCAAGCACGTGGTTGAACAGGGCAAGCGACGTCTGGCCGACGGCCAGTGGATTATCATGTTCCCTGAAGGGACGCGGATCCCGGTCGGCAAGGCAGGAAAATATAAAAGCGGCGGTACGCGCCTGGCCGTGGAAACCAACACGGTGGTGGTGCCGATCGCGCATAATTCAGGTGAGTGCTGGCCTAAAAACTCGTTCCTGAAACGTCCCGGTGTGATCACGGTCTCGATCGGCAAGCCGATATCGCCGCAAAATCATACTCCCGACAGCATGATGCAAGAGGTAGAAAATTGGATAGAATCAGAAATGCGCGTCATTTCGCCCCACGCCTACAGCGCTGGCTGAGCGGGGTCGGCGCACTTATTCGGGCCAATGCGCCGCAACCGAACATGAAGTCACCGAAGATCGACGACCAGCAACTCGAATTATTTGCGCAGGATTTTTTCGCCGCGCTTGAACCGGCCGCGCCGGCACCGCCGCCCCAGGCACTGTTCAAGGCGCCGCCGGCGCCGCCGCGCGTCGTCTTCCCTACCCCGCCGACATCGATCGATACGCCGCTGCGGCGCATCCAGCTCGGCTCCCACGCACTCGACTACCAGCTGCGGCGCTCGACGCGCCGCTCCATCGGTTTCACGATCGACGACGACGGCCTGCGCGTGACCGCGCCCAAACGCGTCACCTTGGCCGAAATAGACAATGCGATCCGCGCCAAGCAGCGCTGGATCCTGACCAAGCTGCATGAACGCGGCGAGCGGCGCGCGCTGCGCCAGCAAAAGCCGCCGGTGCAGTGGATCGACGGCGCACAGCTGCCCTTCATGGGCGGCGACATCACGCTGCGGCTGCAGCCGGCCGAGCGCAGTCACTGCGTGTTCGACGGCGAACTACGCGAGCTGGCCATCGGCGTGGTGCCCGGCTTGTCCGAGTGGCAGCTGCAGGAGCGCGTGCGCCTGTGGCTGCAGTCGGAAGCGACGCGTGTGTTCAGCGAGCGAATGGACCTGTATGCGCCGCGGCTGGGAGTGAGCTACAGCTCGATGACGCTGTCGTCGGCCGGCACCCGCTGGGGCTCCTGCACGGTCGACGGCAGCATCCGGCTGAACTGGCGCCTGATCCACTTTCCGCTGGCGCTGATCGACTACGTGGTGGCGCACGAACTGGCGCACCTGCGCGAGATGAACCACAGCGCGCGCTTCTGGGCGACGGTGGAATCGGTGTATCCGGATTACGACGGCGCCAAGGCGGCGCTGCGCAAGCGCTCGCAGGAACTGCCGGTGCTGTTCCCCGACTGACCGCAGGGATGGTTAGTGCGCCGCTTCCCGCACCCACGCTGCATAGGCGGCCAGGCCGTCGGACTGCTCGCGCGTCAGGCAACGCGCCGGAATCGGCAAGGTGCCGCGCTTTAGCACCATCAGGCGCCCGCGCGCATAGCTGCGGATCGCGCTGACATCTTCCCATCCGATCAAGGTCACGCCGCCAGGTCCGGTGCGCACGATGCCATGCCGGTCGATGGTGAACGCGTAGGTATGGCGCGAGCGCCCTTGGGTGACGAAATGGAAGGCCGACGCCCAGGTGCTTTTGACTAGCATGTACCAGCTGGCGGGCGCGTGGATGCGGCGCCGGCGGATCAGGTGATGCGCGTGCTGCCACATGAAGCTGACGTATTCGAACAAGGAGTAGCGCACCGAAAATTCGAGCGGCATCAGGGCCAGGTCACCGGTGTTATGCAAGGCGGGTATGTCGGCGTGCGGGGTGTCGAGCGTGATCGTATTGCGCTGGTCGTGGTGATGCTGGACCAAAACGGCGATCGGTTTCCGGCTGCCGACCGGCTTTGGATGGTTAAACCGCAGCATGTGACTCCCCGTCAGCCTTCGATGAAGAAGACATGGTAACAAAAATGTTAATAAATCAGGCGCTGTAACAGTTCAAGCGTGCGCGCGGTGGCGCCGCGATGGCGGTTGGCGAAGGCCATGGCGCGCTCGCCCATCGCCTCCCGCACAGCGCCGTCGCGCAGCAGGCTGGCCGCGAGCTTGAGCATGTGATCGGCGTCGTGCACGCGCTGGGCGCCGCCGGCCGCCACCGCTTCGTCGCTGGCCTGTGCAAAGTTGAACGTATGCTCGCCAATGAGGACTGGTTTACCGACCGCGCAGGCTTCGATCAGGTTCTGGCCGCCCAGCGGCAGCAGGCTGCCGCCGATGAAGGCGCAGTCGCTGGCGAAGTAATAGGCGAACATCTCGCCCATCGAGTCGCCCAGCAGGACGTCGACGCCGGGCGCCACCGGTCCCACGTCCGAGCGGCGCGCCAGGGTCAGAGCGCGCGCCTGCGCCAGCCGCGCGACGTCGTCGAAGCGCTGCGGGTGGCGCGGCACGATCAGCAGCAGCATGCCGGGCGGGCGCACCGGCATGCGCTTGAAGGCGTCGAGGATCAGCGCCTCTTCGCCGTCGCGGGTGCTGGCACACAGCAGCACCGGGCGGGCGCCGATGCGCGCGCGCAGCGCTTCGCCGATCGCGTGCGCGCTTGGCGGCACCACCACGTCGAACTTGATGCTGCCGGTGACTTCGACGTTGGCCACGCCGAGCGAGCGCACGCGTTCGGCGTCGGCCTCGGTCTGCGCCGCCACCAGGGAGATCGCGCGCGCGGCATCGGTGAGCAGGCTGCCGAAGCGGCCGGCGCGGCGCAGCGAGCGTTCGGACAAGCGCGCGTTGACCAGCGCCACGCCGACGCCGCGTTCGGCGCACACCGCGATCAGGTTCGGCCACACCTCGGTCTCCATCAGGATGCACACGCGCGGCGTGAAATGGCGCCTGAAGCGGCGCACCATCGACGGCATGTCGTACGGCAGGTAGGACTGCACCAGGCGTTCGCCGTGCCTGGCAAACAGCTCCTTGCCGGTGGCGCGCCCGGTCGGCGTCATGTGGGTCATGACGATGCGGCTGTTCGGGTAGGCCGCCATCAGCGCGTCGACCAGCGGTTCGGCGGCGCGCGTTTCGCCCACCGATACGGCGTGGATCCAGATGGTGTGCCAGCCGGCGCCGAGGTCGCCGTAGTAGCCGAGCCGCTCGCCCCAGTGCTTGCGATAGCCAGGTTCGCGCAGGCCGCGCCACGACAGGCGCGCCAGCACCAGCGGCAGCGTCAGATACCAAAGGGCGGTGTAGGTCGAGCGCTTCATGGCGCCGCCATCAGCCGCGCGGCGGCGGCAGTGACTTCCGGCACCGACGGCGGCGCGCCCTGCTCGCCGAGGTTGACGATGCGCGGCGACCAGTTGCCCTCGGTCTTCCACTTCGGCGAGTCGCAATACAGTTCGATGGTCGGGCGCACGAAGGCGGCGGCGATGTGGGTCAGGCCGGTGTCGACGCCGATTGCCAGCGCGGCGTTGCGCGCCAGCGTCACCGCCTCGTCCATCGACAGTTTCGGCAGCACCACCGCGTTCGGCACGCCGGCGGCGATCAGTTCGGCCTCGCGCTTCTCGCCTTCCGAGCCCCATGCCAGCAGCACCGGCATCGGCGCCAGTGCCAGGCCAGTGGCGATCCAGTTCGCCGCCGGCCACTTCTTGGCCTCGCGCGCGGTACCGTGGAAGAACACCGCGTATGGCGCGGCCGGCATCCATTGCGGGCGGTTCGACAGGTCCGGCGCCGGCAGGCCGAAGTCGGGCGCGCTGTCGACCGGATAGCCAAGCGCGGCGCCGGCCACCAGCCGGCCGCGCGCCACCGCGTGGGTACGCGGATCGAGCTTGATGCTGTCGGTGTGGAAGATGCGCGAGATGCCCTCGTAGCCGGAGCCTTCGCTGCCGTTTGCCAGGCCTACCTTGCGCCCGCCGGGGGCCAGGCGCGCCGCGCCCATGATGATGCCGGTCTTGAGCAGGCCCTGGGTGTCGAACACGTAGTCGTAGCGTTCGGCGCGCAGGGTACGGAAAAAAGCGGCGATTTCGGCGCGCGTGGCTTTGCTGGTGAGGCTCTTGCGCCAGCGCCGCAGCGCGAACGGGATGACCTTGCGCACGTGCGGGTTGAGCCGCACCAGGCTGACGTAGCCCTCTTCCACTACCCAGTCGATCGCCGCGCCCGGATGGCGGCGCAGGATGTCGGCCACCATCGGCAGGTTGTGCAGCACGTCGCCCAGCGACGACACCCGTACCAGCAGGATCTTCAACGGCGTCAAATCGTCAGAACGGCAGTTCGGCGTCGGGCCGCACGGCGACGATCGCGCGCTTGAATTCGGCCTGGATGCGAGCCAGCGATTCGTGCGTCTCGGCCTCGAACCGCATCACCACCACCGGCGTGGTGTTGGACGAACGCGCCAGGCCGAAGCCGTCGGCGTATTCGACGCGCAGGCCGTCGATCGTGATGATCCGCTCGTTGCCCGGGAACGGGTCGGCGCGCAGCTTGTCGATCAGGGCGACGTTCTCGCCTTCGGCCAGCTCCAGGTGCAGCTCAGGGGTGCTAACCGACTGCGGCAAGGCGTTCAGCACGGCCGACGGATCGGCCTCGCGCGTGAGCAGTTCGAGCAGGCGGGCGCCGGAATACAGGCCGTCGTCGAAACCGTACCAGCGGTCGGAGAAGAAGATATGCCCGCTCATTTCGCCGCCCAGCGGGGCGCCGGTCTCGCGCAGCTTGGCCTTGACCAGCGAGTGGCCGGTCTTCCACATCAGCGGCTGGCCGCCATGCCTGGCGATCCATGGCGCCAGGTGGCGCGTGCACTTGACGTCGTACAGGATCTGCGCGCCCGGGTGGCGCGTCAGCACGTCGGCGGCGAACAGCATCATCTGGCGGTCCGGATAGATGATCTGGCCGTCCTTGGTGACGACGCCGAGGCGGTCGCCGTCGCCGTCGAAGGCGATGCCGATTTCGGCGTCGGAATCGCGCAGGCAGCGGATCAGGTCCTGCAGGTTCTCGGGATGGGCCGGATCGGGGTGGTGATTCGGGAACGTGCCGTCGACTTCGCAGAACAGTTCGATGACGTCGCAGCCCATGCCGCGAAACAGGTCGCCGGCGAAGGCGCCGGCCACGCCGTTGCCGCAGTCGACCGCGATCTTGATCGGGCGCGCCAGCTTGACGTCGCCGATGATGCGCTGCAGGTAGTCGGCGCGGATGTCGTGGGTGCTGTAGGCGCCCGGTTCGCCGGCGGCTCCGCTGTCCTCGCGGATGCTGTCGTACAGCGCGGTGATGGTGACGCCGTGAATCGCTTCGCCGGCCAGCACCATCTTGAAGCCGTTGTAGTCGGGCGGATTGTGGCTGCCGGTGACCATGATGCCCGACTGCGCGCCCGTGACCTTGGTGCCGTAGTAGACCATCGGGGTGGCGACCACGCCGAGGTCGATGACGTCGACGCCGGCCGATTGCAGGCCGCGCGCCAGCGCGGCGGCCAGTTCCGGTCCCGACAGGCGGCCGTCGCGGCCGATCACGACACAGCGCTCGCCCTTGGCCAGCACGGCCTGGCCAAAGGCGCGGCCGATCTTGTGCGCCACGCCGGCATCGAGCGTCCTGCCGATCACGCCGCGGATGTCATAGGCCTTGAAAATCGATTTTGAAAGCGCAACCATATTATTGTCTACCTTGAATTAAACGCGGCGTAACGGCAAAAAGCGCGCAGTCCCATAAAACACGGGATCGGCGGCGCCGTCGGGAAGATGGAAGGGTATTGTAGCGGCAAGCGGGGTAGTTGGGAATTGCGTACCCGCCGTTCCTGCCGCTACGGGGCAGCAATTACGTTGAAAACTGCCTGGGCCGGCCGGAATCGGCCTGAAAACGAACTAGACGCGCAGCTTGTCGATCGATTTGCCGCCTTCGACCCATTCCTTGACCCATTTAGGCTGGCGGCCACGGCCGGTCCACTGCTGCGACGAATTGTCCGGATGGCGGAAGCGCACTGCGACCGTTCCGGTCTTGGCGCGGATACCGGCTGCCATCAGGTCTTTCAACGGTACGCCAACACTCTGGGCGATCGCCAGGATTTGCTCGCGTGCTTTCGCCACTTCCAGGTGTTCGCGCTTTTTCATTTCCTGCTTGATCTGATCTTGCAGATTACGCAAATCGCCGACCGACATATTTGACAGATCCATCATCGTTCCTTAAAAGTGGGTTAAACCGGGAATAAGTGAATTCTCACCAATTGTCGCAATATACTACATCCGCGATTAAATGCTAGTCCTTCTTGCGCCAGATAAGCCAGCGTGGCGACTTAAATCGAACGATACGCGCATACAACCACACGTAGCTGACAATAAACAATAAACAGAAAAAAATCAACACGCCGGTATTCCGCCAAAACATCGTCGCCGGAATAACCGCCATCAGCGAGAGCAGCCACAGATACGGCGATGTCAGCGCATTCCGGCGCATCAAGGCGCGCGCTTCCTTGCGCCCCACTGCCCATTGCACGATGCGCCGAAATATCAGGCTGTGCAGGTGAATACCGTCGGGCATCGCGGGCGATTTACCGCGCACGAACATGCGTCGATAAGCCGAGAATACCGTCTCGAATGCGGGATAAATAAGCAGCAGCGCCGCATACCATGTCGATACCTGCGGATTGCGCAACACCAGCAGCAGCGCCAGCTCGGCGAGCATGAAGCCGAGGAAGTAGGCGCCGCCGTCGCCGAGGAATATCAGCCCTACCGGGTAGTTCCAGATCAGGAACCCGGCAGTCGCACCGGCCACCATCAGCGCCGTCACCACGATGAACATATCGCCGACCTGGGCGGCGACATAGGCGAGCGAAATGAGCATGCAGATCGTCACCACGCTGGCCAGCCCATTGAAGCCGTCGATAATATTGACCGCATTGGCAATGCCGGCCACCGCCAGTACCGTCAGCGGCAGCACCAGCCAGGCATACTGGAGCGAAATGGAACCGAACGGCAGATCGATCCGGTCGATTTTCGCTTCGAGCAAGTAATAACCCAGCAGCGCGGCCAGCATGGTTAATATCAGGCGCCGCGTGGCGCTGACATTGCCGGTATAGTCTTCGAGAATCCCGCCGATAAAGGCGATCGACGCGCAGCCCAGCAGCGTTAACATGGACGGGCCCATCGCCGGCACCCGCCAGATCGAAATGAGCGCGCTGATCACCACCGCGACGAAAATCGGCAGGCCGCCAATCCGCGCCACGCTATGCGCGTGGACCCGTTGCACCGCATCGAAATCGGCATCGAGCGCGCGGCCATGCAAACTGACGTGCTTGATTACCAGCAAAGTCAGCAGAGCCGAACAAACAAAGCTCACGAGGAAAGAAAACATTAATTAATCAATATAGGCAAAGACGCGGTCGGATTGCTGTCCCGACCGGAAACGTTGAGGGTCGCTGCTGAAATCGGCAATGCGCGATTGTACCGGATTACGAGTGCCCGTTTAAGCAAGTAATTCAGTGTAAGGGCGCCTCGCCTGGGCAATTTGCGGTAAGTCGGGATTTTCGCGAGGCGGGCATTGCAACGGCGGGGGCCCGCTGCAGGCGCACATTCGGCGCCATTATCCCAGGCACAGCCGCAACGCTTCACGCCAATCGGGTAGCCGGCAAAAGCGCTGCGTGAGGCGTCCGCAGTGCATTACCGAATTGCGCGGGCGGGTCGCCGTCGCCGGCCACTGGTCGCTGGTAATCGGCGCCACCGTGCAATCGATGCCCGCCTCTGCCACGATTGCCTCGGCAAAGCCGTGCCAGCTGGTCTGCCCCGCGCTGGCGACGTGATAGATGCCGCCGTGCTGTTGCCACCAGCCGGGCCCGCCAGCCTGCGCCTGCGCCAGCATCAGCGCGGTGGTGTCGGCGACGCTGCGGCTCCAGGTCGGCGCACCGGCCTGGTCGCTGACGACGCGCAGCGCGGCGCCTTCGGCGGCAAGGCGCAGCATCGTCGTCAGGAAATTGTCGCCGCGGGTGCCGTAGACCCAGCTGGTGCGCAGAATCAGGTGGGCGCCGCCGCCGGCCGCGACGGCCTGCTCGCCGGCAAGCTTGCTCTGTCCATACACATTCAGCGGATTGGCCGCGTCGGTCTCGACGTAGGCGCCCGACTTGTGGCCGTCGAATACGTAGTCGGTCGAATAATGCACCATCGGCGCGCCGAGCGCGGCTGCCTCGCGCGCCAGCAGCCCGGGCGCCTCGGCGTTGATGCGAAACGCCAGCGCCGGCTCGCGCTCGGCGCGGTCGACCGCGGTGTAGCCGGCGGCATTGACGACCATTCCCGGGCGCAGCGTGCGCATGACGTCACGCACCTGGCCGAGGTCCGACAGATCCATCTGCGCGCGCGTGACGGCGACCACCTCGCCCAGAGCCTGCAGGCTGCGCTCGAGCTGGTAACCGACCTGGCCGCTGGCGCCGGTCAGCAGGATTTTCATCGGAACACGTCGGCGTCGGCCAGCAGGCAGCCGGCGCTGTCCTTGGCCGAGACGATCGGCGCGCCGCTGATGGGCCAGTCGATCGCCAGCGCGGCATCGCTCCACAGGATCGAGCGTTCATGCTCGGGCGCCCAGTAATCGGTGGTCTTGTACAGGCACTCGGCGCTGTCGCTGGTGACGACGAAGCCGTGCGCGAATCCCGGCGGCACCCAGACCTGGCGGCGGTTCTCGGCCGACAGCTCGACCCCGACCCAGCGGCCGAAAAACGGCGATTGCGCGCGCAGGTCGACGACGACGTCGAACACGGCGCCGGCGATCACGCGCACCAGCTTGCCCTGCGGCTGGTCGATCTGGTAATGCAGGCCGCGCAACACGTTGCGGGCCGAACGGGTGTGGTTATCCTGGATAAAATTGACGCGCTGCCCCGTCAGTTCATGGAACCGGCGGGCATTGAAGCTTTCAAAGAAGAAGCCGCGGTCGTCGCCGTACACCTGCGGCTCGAATACCAGCACTTCGGGTATGGCGGTGGGCGTCACTTTCATCTCAATACCTCTTCCTGTAGAGCCTGCGGCAGATCGTGACCTGGCGTCGAAGTCGCCAAAAGTGGTCGAAACCGTAATTCTATGTGAAACTTGCGGCCCGACCGCCATTAAAATCGCCAACGCCATGAAAACCTACGCCATCGGCGACCTGCAGGGCTGCGCCCACGAAGCCCAGGTGCTGCTCAACCGAATTGCCGACGACGCCGGCTTTGACGCCGGCGTCGTCTTCGTCGGCGACCTGGTCAACCGCGGGCCGGCCTCGCTGGAGGCGCTGCGCCGAGTGATGGCGCTGTGCGAGGCGAGCGGCGGGCGGATCGAGGCGGTGCTCGGCAACCACGACCTGCACCTGCTGGCGGTCGCCTGCGGCGCCCAGGCGCTGTCGAAATCGGACACCCTCGACGAGATCCTCGCCGCGCCCGACCGCGAACGCCTGGTCGAGTGGCTGCGCCGGCGTCCGCTGGCGCTGCTGGCCGGCGGCCACCTGCTGGTGCACGCCGGCGTCTGTCCGCAATGGAGCTCGGCGCGCACCATCGAGCTGGCCGCCGAAGTGGCGGCGGTACTGCGCGGACCGGACTGGATCGCCTTCCTCGGCCAGATGTACGGCAACGCACCAAACCGCTGGGACGACAGCCTGACCGGCGCCGCGCGCCTGCGCTGCATCGTCAATACACTGACGCGCATGCGCTTCTGCCAGAGCGATGGCACGATGGAGTTCGGTATCAAGGACAGCGGCGGCGCACCGGAAGGATCCGGCCTGCTACCCTGGTTCGACCTGCCGGACCGGCGCACCCGCGGCGAAGTGACGGTGGTGTTCGGCCACTGGTCGGCGATGGGATTGCTGTTGCGTGACGACGTGGTGGGGCTCGACAGCGGCTGCGTGTGGGGCGGCAAACTGTCCGCCGTGTGCCTGGACGATCGTTCGCTGCTGCAGGTGGACTGCCCCGAGTACAAGCCGCACAGCGGCAAGCAGAAAACCTAGGCCAGCGCCCCGGCGATGGCCTGTTGCGCGCCGGCGGCCAGCTCGCGCCGATGGGCGCCGCTGGCGTCGAACGGCGCCAGGCACACCAGGCGCGCGCGCACGGCGCTGCCCGACAGAATCGCCATGATGCTTTGGGCGAAGGTCATGTCGCCGATGAACTCGACCGATGGATGCAGCGCGCCGCCGGCGTCGAGGTATTCGAGCGCGTACGGCTGCACCATCACGCCGGCGTCGATCGCCGCTTCGAACAGGTTGGCGTGAAACGGCAGCAAGGCGCCCTGCAAGGCGGTGGTCCCTTCGGGGAAAAACGCTACCCGCTCGCCCAGGCCAAGACTGGCGACGATACCCTTGAAGGTATGGCGCAGGTCGCGCCGGCTGCCGCGCGCGATGAACACGGTGCCGGCCTGCGCCACCAGCCAGCCGAGCACCGGCCAGGCGCGGATCTCGGACTTGGCGACGAAGCGGCAGGGATACAGCGAGTTGATGACGAAGATGTCGAGCCAGGAGACGTGGTTGGCCACCACCAGCGCATGCTCGAGCGCGGCGCCTTGCTGCTCCAGGCTGACGCCGCAAATAGCAAGCAGGCGGCGCGACCAGACGCGGATGCGCGCTTGCCGGCGCGCGCTGCCGACCCAGGGGAACACCAGAGCGCAAACGGCCAGGCCCTCGGTCAGGTGGAGAAAAATGCGGAACAGGCGAACGGCAGGCTTGAGTTTCAAATGGCACCAATGGGAACAGCTGGTGCAGTCATCGCGCTGCGCAGCAGCGAGGATTCTACCGTCATGCGCGGCGGCGCGCGAATAAAACCGCCGCGCGCCGCCCGCAACTGTGGTGTTTAGCGCTGGTTTGCCAGTTTGCGCTGGTAAGCGACGCGGCCGGCGACGATGGTCGTCATCACCTGCCCCTGCAGCTCGTAGCCGACGAACGGCGTGTGCTTGCCCTGGCTGGCCAGCGCCTTCGCATCGACCGTCCAGCGCGCGGCCGGATCGAACAGCACGATGTCGGCCGGCGCGCCGACGCCCAGCTGGCCGGCCGGGAGGCCCGCCACGCGCGCGGGATCGGCGGTTACTTTGGCCACCGCGCGCGACAGCGCATTGGCGCCGCCCTGCTGCGAGCTGGCGTAGTCGTCGGCCCATTTGAGCGCCAGCGACAGCAGCAGTTCGAGGCCGGTGGCGCCGGGCGAGGCTTCGCCGAACGGCAGCAGCTTCTCGTCGTCGTCGACCGGCGTGTGGTCCGAGCAGATGGCGTCGATGACGCCGTCGTACAGGCCGGCGCGGATCGCCTCGCGGTCGCGCTGGCTGCGAAACGGCGGCGTGACGCGCGCGTTCGAATCGAAAAAGCCGATGTCGGCGTCGGTCAGGTGGATGTGGTGGGCGCCGACGTCGCAGCTGACCGGCAGGCCTTCCTTCTTGGCCGCGCGCACCAGCTCGAGGCCGGCCGCCGACGACATGCGGCACAGGTGGACGCGGGCGCCGGTGGCGCGCACCAGTTCGAAAATCGTGTGCAGCGCGATCGTTTCGGACATCACCGGCACGCCGGCCAAGCCGAGGCGCGAGGCCAGCGGTCCGCTGTGAGCAATGCCGCCGCGGCCGATGTGCGCATCCTGCGGGCGCAGCCAGACGGTGTAGTCGAACGTCTTGGCGTACTGCAGCGCGCGCAGCAGCACATTGGTGTCCTCGACCGGCATCTCGGCCTGGGCGAAGCCGATGCAGCCCGCTTCGGTCAGTTCGGCCATCTCGGTCAGCGCCTGGCCCTTGAGGCCCATCGTCAGCGCGCCGAGCGGATGCACGTGGGCCTGGTTCAGGCCGCGCGCGCGGTGCTTGAGCATCTCGACCAGGCCCGGCTCGTCGAGCACCGGATCGGTGTCGGGCGGGCACACCAGGCTGGTCACACCGCCCTGCATCGCCGCCTGCATTTCCGATTCCAGCGTGGCCTTGTATTCGTAGCCAGGTTCACGCAATCGCGCCGACAGGTCGACCAGTCCGGGCGCGACCACCAGGCCATCGGCGTCGATGCTGCGGTCGGCAGCAAAGCCGACCGGCGCGGCGCCGACGGCCGCCACTTTGCCGCCGTCGATATACAGGTCGCACAGCGCGTCGATGCCGTTGGCCGGGTCGATCAGCCGGCCGTTCTTGATATGTAGTTTCATCCGTGGGTTCCCGCCAAAATGCTCATCACCGCCATGCGGACCGCAATGCCGAACGTCACCTGCGGCAGGATCACCGCCTGCGCGCCGTCGGCCACCGCCGAGTCGATCTCGACGCCGCGGTTCATCGGGCCCGGATGCATGACGATGGCGTCCGGCTTGGCCAGCGCCAGGCGTTCCGGCGTCAGGCCGTAGCTCTTGAAGTATTCCTGCGCCGACGGCAGCAAGGCGCCGGTCATGCGCTCGCTTTGCAGGCGCAGCATGATGATGACGTCGACACCCTTCAGGCCCTCGTCCATGTTGGTAAACACCCGCACGCCCATCTGTTCGAGGCCGCCCGGCAGCAAGGTGTGCGGGCCGATCGCGCGCACTTCCGGCACGCCCAGCGTGGTCAATGCGTGAATGTCCGAGCGCGCCACCCGGCTGTGCAGGATGTCGCCGACGATCGCCACCGTCAGGTTGGTGAAGTCCTTCTTGTAGTGGCGGATGGTGTACATGTCGAGCAGGCCCTGGGTCGGGTGCGCGTGGCGGCCGTCGCCGGCGTTGACCACGTGGACGTGCGACTGGCGCGTGTCGATCAGGTGCTTGGCGATCAGGTAGGGTGCGCCCGACTGCGCGTGGCGCACGACGAACATATCGGCGTGCATGGCCGCCAGGTTGTCGATCGTGTCGAGCAGCGACTCGCCCTTGCTGGCCGACGACGCCGAGATGTTCAGGTTGATGACGTCGGCCGACAGGCGCTTGGAGGCGATCTCGAAGGTGGTACGGGTGCGGGTGCTGTTTTCGAAGAACAGGTTGAACACGCTTTTGCCGCGCATCAGCGGCACCTTCTTGACCTCGCGGTCGGAGATGCCGACGAACGAGGACGCCGTGTCGAGAATGTGGTTGACGATGGACTTCGGCAGTCCTTCGATGGTAAGCAGGTGCTGCAGCTCGCCGTTCTTGTTCAGTTGCGGATTAAGCATTGTCGTCTTCTATGGTGAGCGAGAGTGTGCCTTCGGCGCTGCGCTGCAGGACCAGCGACTGCCGGGCATCGAGCGGAGTTTCGTCGTCGACCCGGACGGCGACGAAATCGGCCGCCACCGGCAGCTCGCGCCCGGCGCGGTCGGCCAGCGCCGCCAGCAGGATGCGCGCCGGGCGGCCGTAGTCGAACAGCACGTTGATCGCCGCGCGCGTGGTGCGCCCGGTGTAGAGCACATCGTCGACCAGCACGATGGTGGCGCGGTCGACGTTAAAGCCGATCTGGGTCGGCTTGACGTCCGGGTGCAGGCCTTTTTTTGCGTAGTCGTCGCGGTAGAACGAGACGTCGATGAAGCCGAGCCGGCCGCGCAGATCGAGGTCGGCGGCGAGCCGTTCGGCCAGCCAGGCGCCGCCGGAGTGAATGCCGACGATGGCGACGTCGGCCGCGCCGGCCACGCCGTCCTTCACCTGGCGCAGCAGGTCCTGGTAGAGGGACTCGGCGTCGAACTGTCTATTGGATGTTGGCATGGTCGTCGAAGTATTGTTGCAAAATGATGGCGGCCGCCTTGGCGTCGATAACGTCGCCGCGTTTGGCGGGGATCACGGCCGACGAGTAGCGCTCGTCGACCAGTTGCACCGGCAGGTTGAAGCGGCCATGCAGCTGATTGGCGAAGCGCCGGCAGCGCAAGGTCATCTCGTGTTCGGCGCCGTCGGGATGGAACGGTTCGCCGACGATCAGGCGGGCCGGGTTCCATTCGGCGATCAGGGCGCCGATCTGGGAAAAGCGGGCGGCGTTGTCGATGGCCTTGACCACCGCCAGCGGCTGCGCCTGGGCGGTCAGGGAGTTTCCCATTGCGATGCCGATACGCTTGATGCCGAAGTCGAAGCCGAAAACTAATTCAACCATCAGGCGTGGCCGGCCTCGAGGGCGAGCATCATCGGGTCGATGCCAAGCAGTTTGATGGCGGCGTTGTAGCGTTCTTCGATCGGCAGGTCGAACAGCACGTGGGCGTCGGCGCCGACCGTGAGCCAGCCGTTGCGGCAGATCTCGTCTTCGAGCTGGCCCGGACTCCAGCCGGCGTAGCCGATCGACACGAGCATGCGCTGCGGGCCGTCGCCGGCGGCGACCGCCTCGAGCACGTCGATCGAGGTGGTAAACGCCACTTCGTCGGTGACCTTCAGCGACGACGAATAGCGCGCGCCAGGCGTGTGCAGCACGAAGCCGCGGTCGTCCTGCACCGGGCCGCCGAACATGATCGGCTCGTTGACGACGGTGGTGCGCAGGCCTTCGGTGAGCTTCAGGTCGATCCGCTCGAACAGGATTTCCATCGTCATGTCGGTCGGCTTGTTGATCACCACGCCGAGCACGCCGTTGTCGTTGTGCTCGCAGATGTAGACCACCGTGCCGCCAAATATTGGATCCTGCATCGAAGGCATTGCGATGAGGAAATGGTTCGCCAGGTTGAATGTCGATGAAGAAGGCGCGCTACTGCTGCCTGGCTCGCCGTTGTGATCGTGCGGCATGCCTGGCATCGGTAGAGTCTTGTCGACTTTGCTTTTCTTCATACGCGTCACTCTCTCTCGGCTCGCTCTCTTGACGTACCTGCTAGTATCCGGATAACAACTGGACTTTTCGATAGTTTACACTGATTTGGCGACGCCACCATTGGAACCATGTTGCCGCGCGCATCTAATACGATGGTAGCGAGCATAATTTCACCCCGGCTTGACCTTGCACACGAGAATGACACCCAACACCACCCTAGTCTGGTTCCGCCGCGACCTGCGCGCATTCGACCATGCGGCACTGCACCACGCCCTGCTTTCCTCGCGTACCGTCTACTGCGCGTTCATCTTCGACGACGACATCCTGGCGCCCCTGCCGCGGCGCGACCGCCGCGTCGAATTCATCCACGCCAGCGTCGCCGAACTCGATGCCGAACTGCACCAGCTTGGCGGTCACCTGATCGTGCGCCGCGGACCGGCGTTGGAGACTATCGCCGCCCTTGCCTGCGAACTGGATGCCGACGCGGTGTTCGCCAACGAGGACTACGAGCCGCAGGCGACTTCGCGCGACGCCGGCGTGGCGGCGGCACTGGCGCGCGACGGCCGCCAGTTCCGCAGCTTCAAGGACCAGGTCATCTTCGAGAAGAATGAAGTACTGACCCTGGCCGGCCAGCCGTTCTCCGTCTTCACGCCGTACAAGAACGCCTGGATCAAGCGCATGGCGGCAGAGCCGCAAAGCCTGGCGCCGTGGCCGATCGAGCCGCACGCGGCGCGCCTGGCGCCGGCGCCGACCGGCCACGCGCTGCCCAGTCTCGCCGACATCGGCTTCGAGCCGACCAACCTGCGCGCGCTTGGCATCACGCCGGGCATGGCGGGCGGCGCGGCGCTGCTGGAAGATTTCATCGGCCGCATCGCCGACTACAACGACACGCGCAACTACCCGGCGGTCAAGGGGCCGTCCTACCTGTCGGTGCACCTGCGCTTTGGCACCGTGTCGATCCGCCACCTGGTACGCACCGTCAACCAGCTCGTCGCCGCCGGCGCCGGCGGGGCCGGTGCGCCAGTGTGGCTGTCGGAGCTGATCTGGCGCGAGTTCTACGCGATGATCCTGTTCCAGCATCCGCGCGTGGTGACGCAGGCATTCAAGCCGGCGTTCGACGCCATCGGTTGGGAAGCCGGTCCGCAAGCCGAGGAAGCATTTGCCGCCTGGTGCGAAGGGCGCACCGGCTATCCGCTGGTCGACGCGGCGATGGTGCAGCTGAATCAGACCGGCTACCAGCACAACCGGCTGCGCATGGTGACCGCGTCGTTCCTGGTCAAGGACCTGGGCATCGACTGGCGCTGGGGCGAACGCTATTTCGCGCTGCAGCTGAACGACTACGACCTGGCGTCGAACAACGGCGGCTGGCAGTGGGCGGCGTCGACCGGCTGCGACGCCCAGCCGTGGTTCCGCATCTTCAATCCGATCACGCAGTCGGAAAAATTCGATCCGCAGGGCCGCTTCATACGGCGCTACCTGCCGCAACTGGCGGGCATGAACGACAAGCAGATTCACGCGCCGTGGCTGGCGGCGCAGCGGCCGGCCGGCTATCCGGCGCCGATCGTCGACCACGCCGAAGCGCGCGCCCGCACGCTGGCGCGCTTCGCCGTCGTCAAGCAGGAACCGAAAGCGGTGGAACCCGGTGCGGGTGCACCGGGGCAGGACTAGGCCGGCATCTCGCGATTGAGCAGGCCGGCGACGGCCGCCAGCAAAATCTCTTCCTGGAACGGCTTGCCGAAGTAGGCATTCACACCCAGGTCGAGCGCATAGTTGCGGTGCTTGTCGGCGGTGCGCGAGGTGATCATGATGATCGGCACCGCCTTGGTGCTGGCGTTGCCGCGGATGTTGCGCGTCAGGTCGAAGCCATCCATGCGCGGCATCTCGATATCGACCAGCATCAGGTCGGGGATGGTCTCCTGCAGGTGTTCGAGCGCATCGACACCGTCCTTGGCCAGGATGACCCGGTAGCCTTCCCGTTCGAGCAGGCGCTGGGTGACCTTGCGAACGGTGAGCGAATCGTCGACGACCATGATGACGGCGGCGCGTGCGGCCGGCACGCTCGGCTCCGGCGTGGCTTCTGGCTGCACGCCATGCTGGTGCGCCTGCTGCGCCCCGTGCAGCGACAACGCCACCGGGTTGAGGATCAGGACGATCTCGCCGGAACCGAGCACGGTCGCTCCCGAGATGCCGATCATGCGCGACAGCTGCGGCCCGATATTCTTGATGACGACTTCACGGTTGCCCAGCACGTCGTCGATCTGCACGGCGAGTCGGTCGACGCCGCTCTTGAGGATCATCACCGGGGACGAACGCTGCGCCGGCGGGCGCGCCGACGCGTCGCCGAGCAGCGAAGGCAGGTAGTGCAGCGCGACCTTCTGGCCCTGGAACTGCACCGAGCCGGCGGCCTGCGCCTCGGCCAGCGCCGCTTCCTTCACCTGCAGCACCTGTTCGACCAGGATCGACGGCAGCGCGTAGGTCTTGCCGCCGCTGGAGGTCAGCACCACCTGGGTCACGGCCAGGGTCAGCGGCAGGTGAATCGTGAAGCGCGCGCCCTTGCCCGCCTCGGAGGCGATCGCCACGCGCCCGCCCAGTGCCTGCGCTTCCGAGCGCACCACGTCCATGCCGACGCCGCGGCCGGCCAGTTCGGTCAGCGTGTCGGCGGTCGAAAATCCCGGTTCGAAAATCAGGTCGGACGCCTCGTGGTCGGAAATGTCGATGCCGTCGGCGAGCAGGCCGGCCGCGCGCGCCTTGGCGC
Organism: Massilia eurypsychrophila; assembly: GCF_002760655.1. GTDB lineage: Bacteria > Pseudomonadota > Gammaproteobacteria > Burkholderiales > Burkholderiaceae_D > JAFCUW01. Next base: position 138,189 of record NZ_PDOC01000002.1, read on the forward strand.
GAATCTTGGCCAGATCCAGGCCGGCGCCATCGTCGGCAAACTGGATCACCACTTCGTTACCCTGCTGGCTGACCTGCACCAGCAATTCGCCCGTTTCGGCCTTGCCGCAGGCGCCGCGCCGCTTGCGCGACTCGATGCCGTGCACGATGGCGTTGCGCAGCAGGTGCTCGAAGGGTGCTGCCATCTGTTCGAGCACGCTGCGGTCGATCTCCACCGAGCTGCCGCGAATGTCGAGGTTGACCCGCTTGTCGAGTTCCTTCGCGCTCTGGCGGGCGACCCGGAACAGGCGCTCGGACAGGCTGGCAAACGGCACCATCCGCACCCGCATCAGGTCGCGCTGCAGGTCGCGCGTCAGGCGCGACTGCTGCACCAGGTCGGCGCTGGCCGCGTCCACCGTGCGGCTCAGGCTTTCGTGGAAGGAGGCGACGTCGTTGACGCTTTCGGCCATCATGCGCGTCAGTTCCTGCAGCCGGGTGAAGCGGTCGAATTCGAGCGGGTCGAACTCGCGCTCGCTGGAAATCGACATGCGCGAGGCGATCTGCGATTCGGCCTGCATCTCGACCTCGCGCAGCTGGCGCGACAAGCGCGCCAGGTTGTCCGAGAAGTCGTGCAGCGACGACTTCAGCGTGCCGACCTGGTTCTCCAGCTTGGAGCGCGTGATCGACACTTCGCCGGCCTGGTTGACCAAGCGATCGAGGATATCGGCGCGCACGCGCACCAGCGCGGTACGGGCCGGCGCGGGGCCGGCGGCAGCGGCAGCCGGGGCGTTCGCCAGCGGCGCCGCCGCAGGCGCGCCGGGAGCCGGCGCCGGCTGCTGCAATTGCTCGAGCAGCAGCAGTGCGTGGTCGTAGTTGGCCAGCAGATCGTCAAAGGCGGCCGGGGTAGAAGTCCCGGCGTGCACCATGTTTTCGATCTGGGTCTCGATGTCGTGGGTGTGCTGGCCGAGGCGCATGGCGCCGGCCATGCGCGCGCTGCCCTTGACGGTATGCAGGATGCGCAGCAAGTTCTGCGCCGGACCGGTATCGGCCGGATTTTGCTGCCACTTGCGCAGGCCGTCGCCGATGGCCGGCATCAGGTCGGCCGCCTCTTCGAGAAATACCGGCAGCAGGTCGGCGTCGAGATCGTCGCTGTAGACCGTTTCCATCGGCGCCGTTATGACGTCCAGCGCGGCCACCGGCGCGGGCGCCGCTGACGGTACGGCGATGACGGGCGCCGCTTGCGGTTCGAGCGCGGATTCCGGCCCGTTCCCGGAGATCAGTTCAGGCGCCAGTTCGGGCTCGTCGCCGGCGTCGTCGTCCACCGGCATCGACAAGGCGCCATCAGGCGCGGCCTGCAGCAGCATCGGCTCGTCGAAGCTGTCGTCGAAGCCGGGGTCGAACAAATGGTCGACCGCTTCGATCGCGGGATCGGCCGGCCGATGCTCGCCGGCCTCTGGTTCCAGGTAGAGCGCGTCGCCGAACCGGTCGGACGCGTCGACCAGCGTGCCGAGCTGCTCGCGCAGTTCGACCAGCTGGGCCACCAGGTCCGGCTGGGCCGGCGGCAGTTCGCCAAGCGCGAAGCGCTGCAGCATCTGGCGGCAGCTTTCGAGCGTGACGTCGAGCAGGTCGCGCTGGGCGTCGTCGAGCTGGGGAGCGGAGCCGACCAGCGTCAGCAGCGCCATCTCGAGGGCGTAGGCGACTTCGCGCAACGCCTTGAAGCCCACCGTGGCCGAGGTACCGGCCAGCGTGTGCGACGCCTTCAGCGCCGCCGGCGAGACCGGCCGCCGCTCATGGCGCCATTCGCCAAAGTCCTGCGTCAGTACCCGCATCAGTTCATCGGTTTCGGCCAGGTAGATGTTATACAGCGGCAGCGGAATTTCGAGGTCGCCGAAGCGGCGGATATTGTCCTCGGCCGGCACGCTGTGGCGCGCCGTGCCAGGAAATTCGATCACCTGGCCGGACGCCGCCGACAGTTCCGCCGCGCTCTCCGGTGCCGGCTCGACGAGGCCGAACGGCTCGTCCGGTTCGTCCGGCTCAGCGGGCAAGGTCATGTCGATGACTTCCGGCTCCTGCTCCTGCTCCGGCTCCTGATGTTGTTGCTGTTCCTGCTGCTGCGCAGCGCCAGGCAGCGCGAATGCGCCGCCGCCCTGCACCGCCGCGGCGGCGGCGACCAGCGCCTCGCTGGAACGCACAGAAGCGCCGCTCGAGGCCAGCTCGTCGACCCAGGCGGCCATGTCGGCGGCGGCAAATTGCAGCAGCGCCAGCAAGTCCGGGCTGGCGGCGCGCGACTCGGACAGCCACGCGTTCATCACCTTTTCCATCGCTGCGCCGCCATCGGCGAACGCGTTCAGGCCGACCATCCGGCCGCTGCCTTTGAGGGTATGGAAGGAGCGCCGCAGCATCGTCAGCGTTTCCTGGTTCGACGGTTCGGCAATCGCGGCCGGCAGCGTCGAGGCGACAAACGCCAGCACCTCCTGCGCTTCCGAAATGAAGATCTCCAGCAGTTCGGCTTCGATCGCCGCTTCGCCTTGCGCCATCGGCGCTGCCGGCGGCGCCGCTTCGGCTGGCGCCGGCGCTGCCGCCTGCTGCGCTTCCGGCTCGACGTCGAACGGCGTGTCGCCAGAGGCCATCTTCTCGAACGGGACTTCGCGGAACATGCCCTCGAGCTGGTCGAAGGTGAAGCGGTTCTTGGCGGCGTCGAAATTTTGCGCCAGCATGTCGATGAAGAAGCCGAGCGCACCGACGTTCTGCGCGATGTTCTGCAGCGCGCCGGCATCGTGTTCGGGCGTGCCTTCGGCGGCGGCGAGCGCGCGCACCGCCTCCTTGACATGCTGGGCGGCGCGCATCGCCTGATCCTGGTCGAGGATCGCCAGCGCGCCTTGCAGCTGGTGCAGCACCGGATCGATCTGCGTCAGCGCCGGACGCCGGCTGGCGTCCGCGTAGTAATCGTCAAGTACCTTCTCGACCTGGCGCAGTCCGGTCTTCATTTCGCCGGCCAGCACTGCCACGGTCTGGCCCTGCTGGATCTGGCGCGACAGGTCGCCCTGCCACTGCGGCGCGTCCGGCGGCGTCTCGCCGGCGGCCAGCGCCAGCAAGCGCGCGCCGACAACTTCGGCGTGCTCTTCGAAATCGGCGGGCAGCTGACGCACCTGGTCGAGGCCATGCTCGACAAACAGCATCGCGGTGGCCATCTCCATGCTGAACTGGTCGCTGCGGCCGGACGCGATCGAGTCGCTGGCGGCGCGGCCAAGTTCGCGCAACAGTTGCGCCAGTGCGGGCGCGCCCAGCTGGTCGCTGGCGCCGGCCAAGGTGGCGAGCGCCTGGTTGAAACTTTGTTCGAGCTTGACGTCGGTCTCCGACGAGACCCGGTCCCAGCCGGATTTGGTCTCGGCCAGTGCGTCCTTGGCAGCCTTCAGCGCCTGCGGATCGATGCGGCCGTAGCGGCGGCTGTCGTAATCGGCCGGCACCACGCCGGCCAGTCCGTAGGCGCGCCGCAGCAGCTGGGCACCCGGGCCCGGCTTGCTGGCGGCGGCGATGAAGAACAGCGCGTCGCGCAGCATCGCTTCGGGCAGGCCGCCCTGCCCTTGCGACAGGCGGCGGATCTGCAGGTTGATCAGGCCGAACAGCTGCTTGACATACAGGTCGCTGGAGAGCTGGCCGTCGGCCACCAGTTCGGCGAAGCTGCGCATGGCCAGCCAGAAGGTGCGCGCCGGCGCATCTTGCTGCGCCTGTTCGACCAGCGCGATCGCGTCGACCAGCGCCAGCGCATGGACGCGCTGCGCTTCGGGGTCGGCGCTTTTCAGGAACGGCAGCAGCGATTTTTCGAAGCGCGTGCGGCATGCCGCGTAGTCCGGCGCCTCCGGCGCGTGGTGCGGCGGCAGCGCGACGCTGACCGACAGGTCGACGAACAGCAGGTCGGACGGATGGATGCGCGCGGCGCCCAGCACTTCCTGCAGCGCGCGGTAATACGGAAACAGGCGCGCCGGCTGCGGCGCGGCGCCGGCAAGGAGTTCGTCGAGGTATTCGACGACGGCCTGGTAGCCTTCGGCCACGGCGGCGCAACTGGCGCCGTTGCAATCGAGGCTGCCGTCGCGCATGCGCTCGAGTGCCTGCTCGGCCGCTTGCGTCATCAGGCCGACGCCTTCGACGTCGACCATCTGCAGCGCGCCATGGGCCTGGTGCAGATGGGTTTTCGCATGCTGCAGCGAAGTGGCGCGGGCATCGGCGCCCTGCGCGGCCGCCTCGTCGAGCGCGGCGCGGGACCGGCCCAGCGCCTCGCGGATCTCACCGATCACCCAGGACAGCGGCCCGGTATCGAATTGCGCTGCGTGCGAAAAATCAGTCATGGTCAGGCGGTCTTTCAGGCGACGACGCGGAAGCGCGACACCGAGTTTTTCAGTTCCTGCGCCAGCATCGTCAGCTGGCGAATCGATTGGGCAGTCTGCATCGTGCCGTCCTGGGTATGTTCGGTCACCGACAGGATGTGCTGGATGTTATGCGCCACCCCGTTGGCCGACGTGGCCTGCAGTTCGGTGGCGAACGAGATTCCCTGGATCAGCTCGGCGAGGCGGTTCGACACGCCCGAGATGTCCGTCAGCGCGGCGCCGGCGGCGTCCGACAGCCTGGCTCCCTCGACCACGCCCTGAGTCGACTTCTCCATTGCGGCCACGGCGTCGTGGGTATCGGTCTGAATGGTGCGCACCAGCGCGCCGATCTGCTTGGCCGCTTCGGCCGAGCGTTCCGCGAGGCGCTGCACCTCTTCGGCCACCACCGAGAAGCCGCGTCCCGCTTCGCCGGCCGATGCGGCCTGGATCGCCGCGTTCAGCGCCAGCACGTTGGTCTGCTCGGTAATGTCGGAAATGAGCTCGGTGATCTCGCCAATCTCCTGCGACGATTCGCCCAGGCGCTTGATGCGCTTCGACGTTTCCTGGATCTGCTCGCGAATCTCGTGCATGCCCTTGATGGCGTTTTCCACCGCGGTCGAACCCTGGTGCGCCGCTGCCACCGACTGGCGCGCCACTTCGGCCGACTCGTTGGCCGACTTCGACACGTCGTTGATCTCGGAAGCCATCTTCAGCACCGTGGCCGACGCGTCCTGAATTTCACGCGACTGCTGCTGGGTCGCGGTGAGCAGGTCGCTTGAAATGTTCTGGGCGTTGGTCGACGCCGACGTCACCTGCTCGGCGGTGGTGGTGACCCGTTCGACCAGCCCGCGCAGCTCCTCGACGGTGTAGTTGACCGAGTCGGCGATGGCGCCGGTGATGTCTTCGGACACCGTTGCGTGCACCGTCAGGTCGCCGTCCGCCACTTCCTGCAGCTCGTTCATCAGGCGCAAAATGGCGGCCTGGTTCTGGTCGTTGGTGGCCTTCGCTTCTTCTTCCTTGGTTTGCGAGAGCAGGCGCAGCGCCTCGGCTTCTTCGCGCCGGCTGTCGGCGCCGCGGGTGCGGTTGCGCGAATCCTGCAGCATCACGCGGCTGATACTGCCGGCAGTGGCGAGCGTGAAGATCGACGACACCACCATCAGCCAGAACCACGCGTCGGTCGAATCCTGGTTGTTGCGGTAGCTCACCTGCACGCCAGAGAGCAGCTTCTTGATTTCTTCGTTCTCGAAGAAGATCGACTGCTCGGCGCCCTTGGCGGCGGTAAAGCGCGGCAGGTTGTCGAGGATCGAGGCGACCAGCTTCTGGTAGGTGTCGAAGCGCGACTTGATGGCGACCAGTTTTTCGCGCATGTCGGGATCGGTGACGGCAGCCAGGCCGAGCGTCGCGCTGCCGGTCAGGAAGCCGTCGATGGTGGCGCGCACGGTGCCGGTATCGCGGCCAAGCTGGAAGGCGGTGTCGGAGCGGATGCGCCCGGAGGTGAGAAATTCGCTGGCGCTGCGCGACAGGCGCTGGGTCAGCATCATCATGCGGCCGATCGCGGCCAGTTCGCGCGCGCTGCCGCCGCGCTGCACTTTCTGGGTCAGCAGCTCGTCGGTCATGGACAGCAGTTCGGGCGACAGCGTATCGAGCTGCCGCAGCGTGCTCTTGAAGCCGATCAGCTCAGGCTTCATCTTGAGGATGGTGCCGGCGGCGTTGTCGGAGCTGACCCACTTGGCGCGCGCTTCGGCCAGCGACCTGGCCATGGCGGCCGACGGCGCCGGGATGCGCTGGCCGGACGAATCGCCGCCGCGCGCGAGCAGATTGAGGTCGCTGGTGAGTTGCAGGCGGCTCTCGTCGAGCTGGGCGAACGCTTCCGGATTGCCCTGGATGGCATTCGGCGCCGCCTTGCCGACCCGCTGCGAGTGCATCAGCGCGTCACTGGCGATCTGCGTCTGGGCCGAGGCGACGACGTTGGAGGCGGAGTTCTGCCACAGCGCGACGATGGTGAGCAGGATGCCGACGACGAAGGCGACCAGCAGGATGCGCAGCTGGCGGGCCAGCGACAGGTGGCCAATGAGCGGCAGCTGCAGGTCCTGCGCCGCTTCGGTCGGCGTACTGGCGGCGCGCTTGCGGCGCATGATGCCGCCCAGGCTGAGCGGACGGGCGGGATCTTCGGCGGGCGCCGCGGCGCCCGCCGGCGCCGGCTCGGCGCGCAGCGGCATTGGCGACGCCACCGGCTGCGGGCCGAACTGGGTATCGGGCGAAGTCAGCGCGACCTCGTGCTCGGGTTTGCCCTTCGGCGAAAATCCCATTGACAGTTTCGACGCGAATCCCATACCAGCTCCCAGTCCCTAAGGTGTGACCACTACATGTAATTAGTTAGATACCGACGTGCAGAAAGCGTTCGTCGCCGACCAGTGCGGCCAGGTCGAGGGCGGTCCAGTCATTGCCGTCGGTGTCACGAAGGCAGTCGCCGGCCGCCTGCATGCCGGCGGCGTGGCGCAGGCCGTACACCCGACCCACCAGCAGGCCGCAGTTAAATCCAAGCGTGCCGGCGAAGGTGACGATGCGGCTGTCGGCGCCGACCTGCGTGTCGCCCAGGCCGAGGTAGCGCGCCAGGTCGATGATGCCGACCAGGTTACCGCGGATGTTGGCCAGGCCCAGGTACCAGGGCTGCGTCAGCGGCACGACGGTGACCGGCGGCAGCGGCACGATTTCGCCGGCCTGGGTCAGGTCGAGCAGGTAGCGGTCGGCGCCAATTTGCACGCCGAGCTGGTTGACGCTGGCGCCGGTGTTGGCGCGCGCGGCCTGCATCCGTTCGAGCAGCTGCACCTGGTACTGGCGCAGGCGGGTGCGGCGCCCGGCCGCGTCAAGCCGGGCCGGCGCGGCAACGCCGTTGTCGCTGGCGGTCATTTCAGGCGGCACCGAGCGTGGCGATCTTGTCGAGCAGCGCCTGCGGATCGACCGGCTTGACGAGGTAGCCGCGCGCGCCCTGGCGCAGGCCCCAGATGCGGTCGGTCTCCTGGTTCTTGCTGCTGCAGATGATGATCGGGACGTTGGCCAGTTCCGGGTCGCGCGCGATCGAGCGCGTCACCTGGAAGCCGTTCGCGCCGGGCATGACCACATCCATCAGGATCAGCTGCGGCTTTTGCGCCTTGATCTGGGCCAGCGCCTCCTCGCCGTTTTCGGCGGTGGTGACGGTGAAGCCGTTCTTGACCAGGATGTCGGTCAGGTAGTAGCGCTCGGTCGGGGAGTCGTCGACGATAAGGATGTTTTGAATGGCCACGTGGCGCTCCTGTTGGTGTCTGGTCAGGCCAAATTGGCCGTATGTTCGCGCACGGCCGCCAGCAAGCTGTCCTTGCTGAACGGTTTGGTGAGGTATGCCGCGGAGCCGACCATGGCGCCGCGCGCACGGTCGAACAGGCCGTCCTTGGACGACAGCATCAGCACGGGGGTGGTGTGAAAGCGCGCGCTTTTCTTGATCAGGGCGCAGGTCTGGTAGCCGTCGAGACGCGGCATCAGGATGTCGCAAAATACCAACGCCGGATGGTGGTCGTTGATCTTTGCCAGCGCATCGAAGCCGTCGTCGGCCAGCACTACCTGGTAGCCGGCCTGGGTCAGGAAGATCTCGGCGGAGCGGCGAATGGTGCTGCTGTCGTCGATCACCATGATCTTCAAGCCGGAGGGTTGCTGCGAGTTCGTCATAGTTAGGTCACTTCAGCATGAATCAGCACGATACCATAGGGCAAGACTTCTGTGCGTTAAATGTTGCAGTGAATCAACTACGACGTCAACTCTTATTTTTGCGCTGTTAGATAACGATCATTAGATCGCCGTCATTTCGAAATCGTCCTTGCGGGCGCCGCATTCCGGGCACGTCCAGTTCATCGGCACGTCGGCCCAGCGGGTGCCGGGCGCGAGGCCTTCGTCGGGCAGGCCGGCCGCTTCATCGTAGACCCAGCCGCAGATCAGGCACATCCAGGTTTGAAATGGCACCGCTGCCGCCTGCGTTGTTTCATTGCTACTCACGTTGAGGATCCTTGTATCTAGTAAAATGCCGAATCAGGTATCTTAATCTACCCGCCGTGCAAATCCAAACAACTCCCCTCATATTAACGTTCGGCGTGTCCGACCCGGTCGGCGCCACCGGCATCCAGGCCGACCTCGCGGTGTTTTCCGCGCTTGGCTGCCACGGCCTGTCGGCCATCACCGGCCTGTTGATCGCCGATACCGCGCGCGTCGAGGACATCGACGAGACCGACGCCGACTGGGTAATCGACCAGGCCCGCGTGCTGCTCGAAGACATGCCGGTGGCCGCCTTCAAGGTCGGCGCCCTGACCAGCATCGAACAGGCGTCGGCGATCGCCGAAATCGTCTCCGACTATCCGGACGTGCCGCTGATCGTCGACCCGTTCCTGTCCAGCCTTCCCGATTCGGGTCTGGCCGACGACGACATGCTGATGGCGATCCGCCAGATCCTGGTGCCGCAGGCGAGCGTGCTGCTGCTGTCGCAGGTCGAACTGGCGCGCATGGCCGAGACGTGGCGCGAAGGCGGCAGCGGCGACATGCTGGCGCAAGACGTCGCCGAACTGACCGGCATGGGCTGCGCCCTGGTACTGGTCACCTGCACCGGTGCCGCCGGCAAAGGAGACAGCGCGACCATCTCGAACACGCTGTTCGACGAAAACGGCGTGGTCGACACCTTCAGCTTCCCGCACTTTGCCGGCCCGTTTGTCGGCGCCGGCAGCACCATGTCGGCGGCGCTGGCAGCGCTGATGGCGCAGGGCCTGGCGCCGCTGGCGGCGGTGCGCGCGGCGCAGGAGTACACGCACGGCGCGCTGGCCCACGCGCAGCGCTTCGGCATGGGCAAGCTGGTGCCGAACAAATTCTTTCGGGCCGCGCCGTTCAGCGCCGCCTGAGCCCTACTTTTCTCTCACGCTTGAATCGTTCAATCATGACTACTGCTTCCACTTCCCAAAACGACATCCTGTTCGAGCGCGCGCAGCTCACCACCCCGGGCGGCGTCAACTCGCCCGTGCGCGCCTTCAAATCGGTCGGCGGCACGCCGCGCTTCATCACGCGCGCAGAAGGCCCGTACTTCTGGGACGCCGACGGCAAGCGCTACATCGACTACATCGGCTCGTGGGGTCCGGCGATCGTCGGCCACGCGCACCCGCAGGTGGTCAAGGCGGTGCAGGACGCAGCCGCGCGCGGCCTGTCGTTCGGCGCGCCGACGCTGGGCGAAATCGAAATGGCCGAGGAAATCTGCAAGCTGGTGCCGTCGATCGAGCAGGTGCGGCTGGTGTCGTCCGGGACCGAAGCGACCATGAGCGCGCTGCGCCTGGCGCGCGGCGCCACCGGGCGCGACAAGATCGTCAAGTTCGAGGGCTGCTACCACGGCCACGCCGATTCGCTGCTGGTCAAAGCCGGCAGCGGCCTGCTCACGTTCGGCAATCCGACGTCGGCCGGCGTGCCGGAGGACTTCGTCAAGCACACCTTGGTGCTTGACTATAACAACGTCGCGCAGCTGGAAGACGCGTTCGAATCGATGGGCGACACCATCGCCTGCGTCATCGTCGAACCGGTGGCCGGCAACATGAACCTGATCCGCGCCACGCCCGAGTTCCTCGGCGCGATGCGCAGGCTGTGCACCGAGCATGGCGCGGTGCTCATTTTCGACGAAGTGATGTGCGGATTCCGCGTCGGCCTGGGCGGCGCCCAGGAACTGTATGGCATCACACCGGACCTGACAGCGCTGGGCAAGGTGATCGGCGGCGGCATGCCGGTGGCGGCCTTCGGCGGCAGCGCGCAGCTGATGCACAACATGGCGCCGATCGGCGCGGTCTACCAGGCCGGCACCTTGTCGGGCAACCCGGTAGCGGTGGCGGCCGGCATGGCGACGCTGGCGCTGGTGCAGCAGCCGGGGTTCTATGAAAAGCTGTCGGCGCAGGCGGGCAAGCTGGTGGCGGGGTTGACGGCGGCGGCGAAGGAAGCCGGCGTGACGTTCTGCGCCGATTCGGTCGGCGGCATGTTCGGCATGTACTTCAGCCAGAATGTGCCGGCCAGTTACGGCCAGATGATGGCGGGCGATAAGACGCGCTTCAATGCGTTCTTCCACGGCATGCTCGATGAAGGCGTGTACTTCGCGCCGGCGGCGTTCGAGGCGGGGTTTGTCTCGGCGATGCACGATGATGCGGTGATCGAGGAGACCTTGGCGGCGGCTCGCAAGGTGTTTGCGCGGCTGGCTTGAGCGGCGGTAGAAGTCGCGGAAGCGGATCACACCACCATAAGAATTAACGTCATCCCCGCGCAGGCGGGGATCCACGCCATCTTTGATCAGACGTGGTAGGAGTTCGCGCCTGCGCGGGAAGTCGGGTCCGCCAATGGCGGGCACGACGGTCTTGGAGCTAACTGCACCGGGGTCTGACCCAGAAAGCGGGTCAGACCCCTTTGGTCAGGCCCTCTTGTCAGCCGACTTTATTTGAGCCAGCCGCGGCGGCGGAAGTACCAGAACGGGGCGATTGCGCTGGTCAGCATCAGCGCGATGGCGAACGGGTAGCCGAAAGGCCATTCCAACTCCGGGAACCACTTGAAGTTCATGCCGTAGATGCTGGCGATCAGCGTCGGCGGCAGGAAGGCAACCGAGGCCACCGAGAACATCTTGATGATCTTGTTCTGGTTGATGTTGATGAAACCGACGGTGGCGGCCATCAGGAAGTTGATCTTATCGAACAGGAACGAGGTGTGGCCGTCGAGCGACTCGATGTCGCGCAGGATCTGGCGCGCCTCTTCGAACTGCTCGGCGTTGAGCAGCCGGCCGCGCATCAGGAAGCTGACCGCGCGCCGCGTATCCATCATGTTGCGGCGGATCCGGCCGTTCAAGTCCTCTTCATGGGCGATCGCGCTCAGCGCCGCGGCGGCGTCTTCGTCGGTGAACTGTTCCTGCAGCACGCGCCCCGAGACTTCTTCGAGATTCTGGTAGATGCCCTCGAGCGCATCGGCCGAATATTCGGCGTCGGTGGCGTACAGGTCGAGCAGCACGTCCATGTAGTCTTCGATCGAGCCGGGCCGCGAGCGGGCGCGCATGCGCACCAGGCGAAACACCGGCAGGTCGTCGGTGTGCACCGAGAACAGCATCTTGCGCGCCAGGATGAAGGCGACGGTGACGACGCGCGACGGGCCGTCGTCTTCCTCGAGCAGAAAATCGGTGCGCAGGTGCAGGTCGCCGTTCTCCGCTTCGTAATAGCGGGCCGACGCCTCGATGTCCTTGACCTCGTCTTCGCCCGGCAGGATCACGCCATAGATGGCCTTGACCCACGCGCGCTCGTCGTCGTTGGGGTCGGTCAGGTCGACCCAGACCGGCTCGACGTTTTCGAGATCCGCGCGCGAAGCGATGGGAACCTGGTTGAGCCGGCCATTCTGTAGGACAAATACATTGATCATGCGAATTCTCGGCCGGATTCAAAACAGCGCAAGTGTACCCGCAAGCATATGTTTAAGTCACCCGGAAACAACAATTTCCCCTTAGCGCAACTGTTTTTCGATGATTTTGTCGATCGCCGGGTCGGACGTCGGCGCGGCGGCCTCTTTCGCCGGCACTTTCGGCGCCTCGAAGCCGCGCGTGTCGGTGATGCGGATCGTCTTGCTGGTCTTGTTGGTGTCGAGGCAATCGGTGTTGGAAATGACGGTCTTGCCGTCGATGACGCACTTGCGCATGGCGCCGGAAGGCGTGCCGGCGACCGTCTGGCGGGCGGCGTCGATGACAGCGGCGGCCTGGCGCGCGGGCGCGGTACCGGTCACCGCGGCGACGCCTTCGGCGAACAGGTTGCGTTCGTGACGCATCGACCAGATCGCCGCCATCGCCACCGCCGCCACCACGGCCGACACAATGGCTACCGATACCAGATTGAGTTCACCGCGCTGGTGCTTGTTCATCGTTGTTTTTCCTTGTTATGGCAGCTCGGCCGAATTCATCCGCATCATGATCAGGGTGGTGCGGCGCGACAGGTAATTGGTGTCGCGGTGGCGGTCGTAATAGCGCGGGTTGGGCAGCATTACCGCCAGCCGCGCCGCCTGCGCCGCCGACAGGCTGGCCGCCGGCACGCCGTAATAGTGGCGCGCGGCCGCCTCGGCGCCGAACACGCCGCGGCCAAACTCGACCACGTTGAGGTAGATCTCGAGGATGCGCTCCTTGCTCATGACCGTTTCGAGCATGAACGCGATGACCATCTCCTGGGCCTTGCGCAGGTAACTGCGCGAGCCGGACAGGAACAGGTTCTTGGCCAGTTGCTGGGTGATGGTGGAACCGCCGCCGACCACTTTCTGCTTCTTGTTATTCTTGGCGTAGGCTTTTTCCAGCGCCAGCCAGTCGACGCCGTCGTGGACGATGAAGTTGGCGTCTTCAGATGCGATCACAGCGCGCTTGAGGTTGGCGGAGATGGCGCGGTACGGCACCCACCTGTGTTCCAGCGCAGCTTTCGGATTTTTCACGCGCAGTGCATCGAGTTGCGCCGACATGAAGCTCGTCATCGATGGATTGAAGCGGGTCCACCAGCAGATCTGCGCAAAAAAAACCAGCTGCAACAGCAGCACCAGCAGCAGCGGGCCGAGCACGATCCACTTGAGCCAGCCGCGGCGTTTGCGCGCGCGCGTCATGCCGCGCGCATCGCCGCGAGCAAGGCTGAAGTTTGGGGGCGTATCCCGCGCCAGACGAAAAACGCTTCGGCGGCCTGTTCGACCAGCATGCCGAGGCCGTCGCGCGCGGTGGCGCCGAGGTCGCCGGCGAAGCGCATGAACGGCGTCGGATCGGCCGCGTACATCATGTCGAGCGCCAGCGTGCCGGCGCCGAACAAGGCCGGCGGCAGCGGCGGCAAGGCGCCGGCCAGGCTGGCCGACGTGGCGTTGACGACGATGTCGAAGCGGCCATCGACGGCGGTGAAGGCGGACGCCGACACCGGCACGCCGTGGCCGCCGAAGGTGGCGGCGAGGTGCTCGGCGGTGGCGACGGTGCGGTTGGCGATGACCAGCTGCGCCGGGCGCTGTTCGAGCAGCGGCAGGATCGCGCCGCGGGCAGCGCCGCCGGCGCCGAGCAGCAGCACGCGCGCGCCCTCGATGGCGAAGCCGGCGTTGCACAAGATGTCGTTGACCATGCCGGCGCCGTCGGTGTTGTCGCCGGCGATGCCGGCATCGGTGAAGCTGAGCGTGTTGACGGCGCCGGCGGCGCTGGCGCGCGCGCTGAGCGTATCGGCAAGGCCGGCCGCGTCGAGCTTGAACGGCAAGGTCACGTTGGCGCCGCGATAGCCGGCGTCACGCAGCGCGCGCACGGTGGCGGCGAACGCGTCGAGCGGGGCCAGGCAGGTTTCGTACGCAAGCTGCTGGCCGGTCTGGCGGGCGAACTCGGCGTGGATGGCCGGCGACCTGCTGTGCGCCACCGGGTTGCCGATCAAACAATAGCGGTCCGTCACTGCGCGGCTCCGACATTGGTGCGCAGCACTTCTTCGCGGGTGAAATTGAAGCGCGTGATGACGATCCAGACGTCGTCCTTGTCGGACGACAGCATGTTTGGCGGGAACTTGCCGAACGGCGCCGAGCGGCGCACGATGGCCAGCGCCGCCTTGTCGAGCGCCGGATTGCCGGAGCTCTTCTTGACCATGACGCCGCCATCCTTGACGTAGATGGTGCCATCCTGGAAAACCGGAATTTCCAGGATCATTTCGCCGTACATCTTGCGCCCGTTCACCTGCGGGAAGTTCAGCGTGCCGATTTCCTCGACGCGCTTTTGCATTGCCTTGTAATACATCGCGTAGCCGACTTCCTGGGTGCTTGGCGAAATGAAGGTCTTCTTCGGCCGCTTGTTCTGTTCGTCGATGACGGTGCTGATCTCGGCGGTTGCGCGGGCGATCGCCTTGCTCGACTCGAGCAGGTCGTTGCCGTTGCGGGCCGGATCGGGCTTGTCCTTTTCGGTGACCGGCGGCGCCCGGTAATTGGTGTTGCGCGCGCGCGTGAGCAGGTTTTGCTGCACCGCCTCGTACTCGGCGATTTTTTTCTGCATCGCCTTCAGGCTGTCGCCGTCCTCGCTCTTGCGCATATCGGGCAGGGGCGACTTCGAGCGGCCGGCATCGGCCTGGCCGCCGCCGTCGAGGTTGGCCTGGGCGATGGCGTCGGCCTTGATCGGCCGGTTGGCGTGCTTGGCGTTGACCAGGATCACCTCGAGGCCGGGGTCGGCCGGCTGCAGCTTGAAGGCATCGGGCGCGACGAACCGCACCGCGAGCAGTGCCGCGTGCGCCAGCACCGAGAAGGTGATGGCGATGACCATGGAACGGTTTTCTAGTAAAGACTTCACGCGGTACCGGGCTTCGAATCTATTGAACTACAGAATGTTGAATTCTAACCCGTCGCCCCGCGGTCAGTGCCGACATTCGGACATTTTGTCGCCCAGCAAGTACAAACGCTGGGGTCAGGTCTGACATTCGGACATCTGGCTGGGGTCAGGTCTGACATTCGGACATTGGGCTGGCTAAAAACGCACATTCTTTGCTCTTAGTCACGGGCGCCCATACTCGACAGAAATTCGTTACTCGTGTTCGCTAAGTCGACTGGCAAATTTGTCCGAATGTCAGACCTGACCCCAGCAATTTGTCCGAATGTCAGACCTGACCCCAGCAATTTGTCCGAATGTCAGACCTGACCCCAGCGTTGTACAGCAGTGTTTTCAGCTTGCCTCGGGCTCGGGCGTGACGACCGCGACGATGCCTTCGGCTTCGACCGCCTCGGTGACCGCGGCCTGGCCGCTGTCTTCTTCTTCGCCGTAGTCGAGCTCGGCATCGGCCGGAATCTCGGCGGCGACTGGAATGTCCAGCAGCCGCGCTTCGATCGTCAGGTCGACTTCGTCCCAGCGCAAAATGTCGAGCTTGACCTGGGCGCCGCGCGCCACCGACGGCATGCCGGGCAGGCGCACGATCAGCGGAATGTCGACCAGCCGCAGCACTTCATCCTTGAGCACGACGGCATCGACCTGGCGCGCCTCCTGCTGGCCGAGCCAGCGCAGGCACCAGTAGCGTTCCATGTTCTGCTGGTGCTCGTTGTAGGCGGCGTACGCGGCGTCGAAGGCGGAGACAATGGCGAACAGGTTGGCGTCGCGCGGCTTGAACGGGGCCACCAGCGGCGCCGTCACGCCGTGCTCGGCGCAGGCGAGGATCTGCCACTGGTTGACCAGGTCGGTATAGCGGCGCAGCGGCGACGTGCTCCACGCGTACTGGTCGACGCCGAGACCCTGGTGCGGCGCGGCATGGGTGACCATGCGCACCTGTAACTTTGCCCCCCAGCCGGCGCCGCCGCCAGTGCCCTGCGAACGGTAGATGCCGGGCACGCCGCTGTCGTGCATCAGCTTGCCCCAAGTGCTGTTGGCAAAGATCATCAGCTCGGCGACGATCTTGTCGAGCGGCGCGCCGCGCTTGCGCCGCACCACCGAGACGACGTCGTCATCGACGTAAAAATTGAAGTCGACCCGGTTGTTCTGCTCGGGCTTCAGGCCAAACGCCTCGCGCTTGAGCATGCGCCCCGCTTCCAGCTGCAGCGCCCACTTCCACAGCAACGCCATCTCGGCCTTGTGCGGATAGTCGCCCTCGCCGCTGGCCAGCGTTTCCTCGTTGACCAGGTCGTCGAGGTCGTTGTGGCGCAGGTTGCTCTTGATGGGCACCATCTCGGCGCGCGTGACGGTCGACACGACGGACCAGTCGGCCGGGTCGAGCGTGGCGTACAGCGACAGCGCCGGGCACGTCTTGCCCTCGGCCAGCGTGAATGCTTCGACAACATCGTCGGGCAGCATGGTGATCTTGTCGCCCGGCATATACACGGTCGACATGCGGCCGCGCGCCAGCTTGTCGACCGGATCGTCCGGGCGCACCGCCAGCGCCGGCGCGGCGATGTGGATGCCGACGCGCACCATGCCGTCGTCTTGCAGCGTGACCGAAAAGGCATCGTCGATTTCGGTGGTGGTAACGTCGTCGATCGAGAACGCGGCGACGGCGGCGGCCGGCAAACCGCTCGGCGTGGCCGGCACCGGCACGCTGGCAAAGCCGGCGCCGCGCGGAAAGTTTTCGAACAGGAAGCGAGCCATGTGAAGCTCTTTCGCCGACTTGATGCCGCCGGTGGTCAGCATCAGCCGCTGCGGCGTCGTGTGCAGCTCGTCGCAAGCGGCCTCCAGCGCCTTGTATTCGATCGAATTCTTGTCGGGCTTGAACAGCAGTTGCTGCACCAGCGGCTGCAGCGCAGGCGGCAGTCGCCCGGCCTTCATCTCTTCGACGTAGGCGGCCTGGATCAGCCCCTGCTGCTTCTTCTTTTCGATGCCGGCCTGGGCCGCGCGCAGCGATTGCTCGGGCGCCGCCTTGTAACGCCCGCGCCCCTTCTTGTAGAAATAGATCGGCGCGCCGTGCAGCGCCAGCACCAGGCCGGCCGCTTCCGGCGCCAGCGGCGCGTGGCCGAAATATTCGGCGCCCAGCTCGGCAAAACCGAACTCTTCCTGGCCGGCCACTTCCCACAGGAATTCGAGGTCGACATCGGCGGCGATCGCCTTGGCGGCGTCCAGCAACTCGGCCGGACCCGGCTTTTCGTACTGCAGCAGCACGTCCTTGACCTTGACCTTGGTGCGTTTGCCGCTTGGCATTTCAACCTGGTAGGCCTCGCCAGCTTGCGACAACACGGTGCCGACCTTGAAATCGCCGGATTCTTCAAAAAATAGATTCATTAGTCAGTTCAGGTTCGTTGTTGATGGCGCTGCAATCAGATCAATTACCGCAGGCAAGAATACTTCGGTGACCAGCAGCGTGCCTTGATGGCGCCGGTACAGGCAGCGGCGCGCATAGTAAACAGTGTCGGGTGTGGCGTCGCCCAGCGCGGCGCGGGCGCGGCGCGCCAGCGGATGGCCGGCGCGCAAGCGCGCAAATTCGAGCTCGCCGCGGCGCACCAGCGGATCGCGGAACAAGGTCGTGCCAAGCGAGCGCTCGCCGAGCCGGCCGAACAGCGGCCAGTCGGTCGCCGTTGCCGACATCGGCACCACCGTATGGGCAAATACCACCGGCTTGCCGTCGCAGCGCAGCAGCACTTCGCGCTCCCACACGCGGCCAGGGCGCGCCATGCCGATCGGGCGCGCTTCGTCGGCCAGGCACAGCGCCACGCGCTGGTGCAGGCGCTGCACGCGAAACGCGCTGCTGAGCGCCGTCAGGCGCGCCGTCAGCGAGCCGCCGGTCGCCAGCCAGCCGCGCATCGCCGGCGCCGGGGCGACGGCGTTGACGTGGCGGTGCCACAGCGCCTGGCGCAGCGACGCGCCTCTCACCGCGCCGCTTCCGGCGTGCAGAAAGCGAGCACGTTGTCGACGTAATCGGCAAATTCGGAAATGGCATGGTCGCTGCCTTCGATCACCTGTTGGCGCGCGCCAGAGTAGTGCGCCACCATGTCGCGGTAGTCGAGCACTTCGTCGCCGGTGGCCGCAATCAGGAAATAGCGCTCCGGGCGGGTAATCTTGTCAACTTTCAGCGCGCGCAGCTCGTCGATGTACTCGCGCCTGAACTCGAACGGCTGGTCCGAATGCCAGGCGGTGGTGACGCCGACGTGCGAGTCGAGGTCTTTCAGCGGCACGATCGCCGGATTGAGCAGTACCGCGCGGCAGCCGAGCCGTTCGGCCAGCCAGGTGGCGTAGTAGCCCCCCAGCGACGAGCCGACGATGGCCAGCTGGCCGGCCGGCACGCCGTCGACCAGCGACAAGGCCAGGTCCATCGCCTGCCGCGGCGAAGCCGGCAGCTGCGGACAGACCAGCTCGCCGGCGCGGCCGAGTGCTTCCATCCTGCCTGCCACCACGCGCGCCTTGTACGACGCCGGCGACGAACGGAAGCCGTGCAAATACAGAATCATTTCGCCAGCGCCTCGAGCAGCCGCTGGTGCACGCCACCGAAGCCGCCGTTGCTCATCACCAGGATATGGTCGCCCGGCTGGGCGGCCTGGACGATGGCGTTGACGAGGAAGTCGAGCTGATCGAAGCTGTGGGCGATCGCGCCGAGCGGCTTGAGCGCGTCGGCCAGGCTCCAGCCGAGCGCCTGCTGGCTGCCGAAGCCGAACACCAGGTCGGCTTCCTTCAGGCTGCCGGGCAGCGCGTCTTTCATGGCGCCCAGTTTCATTGTGTTCGAGCGCGGCTCGAGCACGGCGAGGATGCGGCCTTCCTGGCCAATCTTCTGGCGCAGGCCGCCGACGGTGGTGGCGATCGCCGTCGGGTGGTGGGCAAAGTCGTCGTAGACGGTGACGCCGTTGACGACGCCGCGCACTTCCATGCGCCGCTTGACGTTGTCGAAGCGGGTCAGCGATTCGGCCGCCTGTGCCACCGGCACGCCGACGTGGCGCGCCGCCGCGATCGCGGCCAGCGCATTGGAGCGGTTGTGGCGCCCGGTCAGGCCCCACTGCACGGTGCCGACTGGCTCGCCATTGAAGACAACGTCGAAGTTGCCGTCCTGGTGCTCGAGCATGCTCCAGTTGACCTGGTCGCTGGCGCCGAAGCTTTCGTGCTCGCTCCAGCAGCCGCGCTTCATCACGCGCTTGAGCGATGCTTCGTCGCCGTTGACGACCAGCCGGCCGACGCCGGGGACGGTGCGCACCAGGTGGTGAAACTGGGTTTCGATGGCGCCGATGTCGGGAAAGATGTCGGCGTGATCATATTCGAGATTGTTCATGACCGCCGTCTTGGCGTGGTAATGGACGAACTTGCTGCGCT
Organism: Massilia eurypsychrophila; assembly: GCF_002760655.1. Classification (GTDB taxonomy): domain Bacteria; phylum Pseudomonadota; class Gammaproteobacteria; order Burkholderiales; family Burkholderiaceae_D; genus JAFCUW01. Next base: position 157,286 of record NZ_PDOC01000002.1, read on the forward strand.
TGTCGAAGAACGCGGTGTCGTATTCGTCCGCCTCGATGACGAAGAAATCCGAATCGGTGGCGCCCGACAGGCGCGCCGACACGCCGAAGTTGAGCGGCACGCCGCCGATCAGGAAGCCGGGCGAATAGCCGGCGTCTTCGAGGATCCAGGCCAGCATCGCCGAGGTGGTGGTCTTGCCGTGCGTGCCGGCCACGGCCAGCACCCACTTGTTGCGCAGGATGTGCTCGCCGATCCACTGCGGGCCCGACATGTACGGCAGGCTGCGGTTGAGGATTTCCTCGACCAGCGGATTGCCGCGCGAAACCACGTTGCCGATCACATACAGGTCGGGATTGAGGGCGATCTGCTCCGGGCCGAAGCCCTGGATCAGTTCGATGCCCTGTGCTTCGAGCTGGGTGCTCATCGGCGGGTAGACGTTGGCGTCGCAGCCAGTGACGCGGTGGCCGGCTTCCTTGGCCAGGACCGCAAGGCCGCCCATGAAGGTACCGCAAATGCCGAGGATATGAATATGCATGGTGAGGGCGGCGCCAGGGAGCCTGGTCGCTCAGAAAAGTCGAATACGCGATTTTACCTGACCCGCCGGCATTTCCCGTTCCAGAGTATCATCTCCCTCATGACGCCCGCCCCGAACCACGACCAGAATCTTGCTCTGCTGCGCGCCGAAATAGCCGCGCGGGCAGCGCGCCTGATCGCCGAGGACGGCGCCGACTACGCCACCGCCAAGCGCAAGGCGGCGCGTCTGGTCGCCGGCGACGACCCGGCGCGCCCCAACCTGCTGCCCGATAACGCCGAGATCGAGGAAGAAGTGCGCAAGTACCAGGCACTGTTCCTTGGCGCCAGCCAGCCGGCCCAGCTGCGCCGGCTGCGCGCCCTCGCCCTGGAGGTGATGGAGCAGCTCGAACAGTTTCGCCCCTATCTCACCGGCGCGGCGATGAACGGCACCGCCGGCGAGCACGACGACGTGCACCTGCAGCTGTTTGCCGACAGCGCCAAGGACGTCATCATTTTCCTGCTCGATCGCGATGTTAATATAGAGATCTCGGAGACGCCGCATTTCAAGGGCGGCCGCCACGACCCGGTGGAAACGGTAAGTTTTCACTGGCGCAAGCAGCAGGTGCATGCCGAGTTGTACGAAATGAATGACCTGCGCGGCGCGCTCAAGCCGCGCGCCGATGGCCGGCCGCAGCGCGCCGACATCGACGCGGTGCGCGCCATGCTGGCCGACGCCTCCAACGACGACCCAACCGAGAACTGAAACAGCATGAACAAGAGCAATGTCCTTTTGATTGGCGCCGTTGCGCTCGCATTCGGCGTCATCGGCGCCATGGTCGGCATCAACCGCCAGCCGCCGGCGCCGGTGACCCAGGTGGCCGAGCCGACCGCGGACGGCTCGCCGCACGGCGCCGTCGGCGCGCTGTATGCACAGACGATGAACGACGCGGCCGGCGCGCCGCAGTCCTTGTCGAAATGGAAAGGCCAGGCGATGATCGTCAACTTCTGGGCGCCATGGTGTGCGCCATGCGTGAAAGAAATGCCGGAGCTGGCCGAACTGGCCACAGAACTAAGCAAGAAGAATGTCGCGGTGATCGGCATCGGCATCGATTCGCCCGCCAACATCGCCACGTTTGCCGCCAAAGTGCCGGTGTCGTATCCACTGTACGTGGCGGGCATGAGCGGCACCGACCTGTCGCGCCAGTTCGGCAACACGGCCGGCGGCCTGCCGTATACGGTGCTGATCGGCGCCGATGGCCAGGTGCGCAAAACCTATCTCGGCCAGCTCAAGTTCGACGAATTGCGCGCCGACCTGGCCAAGCTGTAGGCTTGCGAACGGTCTTCCTTTTATGTGAGGGAAATTTAATCCCTTGCCAATCCACGATGTTGGCGGCAAAATGCCTGACTTTCGCGTCATTCTCTACCGTCAACCATGGTAAAAAAGCTCCTGCTGCTCAATGGCCCGAACCTCAATTTGCTGGGGACCCGCGAGCCTGCGGTGTATGGCGCCGAGACGCTCGCCGACGTTGAACTTGCCGCAACCGCCCAGGCAGCCGCGGCCGGCGCGACCCTGGCCTGCTTCCAGAGCAACCATGAGGGCGCGCTGATTGACCGCATCCACGCCGCCAAGGCCGAGGGCGTCGACGCGATCGTCATCAATCCGGCGGCACTGACGCACACCAGTGTCGGTCTGCGCGACGCCTTCTCTGCCGTTGAGATACCGTTCGTGGAAGTACACATCTCGAATATCTTTAAGCGTGAAGAGTTCCGCCATCATTCCTACCTGTCCGCGATCGCCATCGGCACCATTTGCGGACTGGGGACTGACGGGTATCGTTTTGCCATCGACTTCGCGCTCAAAAAGCGTTAATCTTCGTCAATTTCATGCATCTGCGCGGTTCGCCACTATCCGGGCGCGCCGCTTACCTTTAAAACCACAATAATTCCAAGGGGTTTCACATGGATCTACGAAAACTCAAGACTTTAATCGACCTGGTCGCCGAATCGGACATCGCTGAACTCGAAGTGACCGAAGGCGAAAGCAAGGTTCGGATCGTCAAATCCTCCGCAATGCCCCAAGGCCAGATGATGATGATGCAGCCGCAAGGCATGCAGCAGCACTACGCCGCACCGAACCACGCCAGCGCCCCGGCCGCCGAACCGGTCGCCGTCGCCGCCGAGCCGACCGGCCACGTCGTCAAGTCGCCGATGGTCGGCACGTTCTATCGTTCGTCCGCGCCAGGTTCGCCGGCGTTCGTCGAAGTGGGCTCTTCCATCAAGGAAGGCGACACCCTGTGCATCATCGAAGCGATGAAGCTGCTCAACGAAATCGATTCGGAAGTGTCCGGCATCGTGACCAAAATCCTGGTTGAAAACGGCCAGCCGGTCGAATTCGGTCAACCATTGTTCGTGATCGGCTAAGCACCCTCGCACCAGCGCTGCCCGCAAGCGGCCGGCGCGCGCGGCGATCCTGACTCTTATATGCTGTTCCCGGCTCGCGCCGGACTTCACAGAAACACCGAACCTACCATGTTTGAAAAAATTCTCATCGCCAACCGAGGTGAAATCGCGCTGCGGATCCAGCGCGCGTGCCGCGAAATGGGCATCAAGACGGTCGTCGTGCACTCCGAAGCGGACAAGGACGCCAAGTACGTCAAGCTGGCCGACGAGTCGGTCTGCATCGGCCCGGCGGCGTCCTCGCTCAGCTACCTGAACATGCCGGCGATCATCAGCGCCGCCGAAGTGACCGATGCCGAAGCGATCCACCCCGGCTACGGCTTCCTGTCGGAGAACGCCGACTTCGCCGAACGGGTCGAAAAATCGGGCTTCGTCTTCATTGGCCCGCGCTCCGAGTCGATCCGCCTGATGGGCGACAAGGTGTCGGCCAAGCAGGCCATGATCCGCGCCGGCGTGCCATGCGTGCCGGGCTCGGAAGGCGCGTTGACGGACGATCCGAAAGAAATCATCCAGACCGGGCGCAAAGTCGGCTATCCGGTCATCATCAAGGCGGCCGGCGGCGGCGGCGGGCGCGGCATGCGCGTGGTGCATACCGAGGCGGCGCTGCTCAACGCGGTGGCGATGACGAAGACGGAAGCCGGCACCGCGTTCGGCAATCCGGAAGTGTATATGGAGAAGTACCTGGAAAATCCGCGCCACGTGGAAATCCAGATCCTCGCCGACGAACACAAGAACGCCGTCTGGCTGGGCGAACGCGACTGCTCGATGCAGCGCCGCCACCAGAAGGTGATCGAGGAAGCGCCGGCGCCGGGCATCCCGCGCAAACTGATCGAAAAGATCGGCGACCGCTGCGCCGAAGCGTGCCGCAAGATCGGCTACCGCGGCGCCGGCACGTTCGAGTTCCTGTATGAAAATGGCGAGTTCTATTTCATCGAGATGAACACGCGCGTGCAGGTCGAGCATCCGGTCACCGAAATGATCACCGGCATCGACATCGTGCAGGAGCAGATCCGCATTGCCTGCGGCGAAAAGCTGCGTTTCCGCCAGCGCGACATCATGCTGTCGGGCCACGCGGTCGAGTGCCGCATCAATGCCGAAGACCCGTTCAAGTTCACCCCGTCGCCAGGGCGCATCACCGGCTGGCACGTGCCGGGCGGCCCGGGCATCCGCGTCGATTCGCACGCGTACGCCGGCTATTACGTGCCGCCGCATTACGATTCGATGATCGGCAAGGTCATCGCCTATGGCGCCACGCGCGACCAGGCGATCCGCCGCATGCAGATTGCGCTGTCGGAAATGGTGGTTGAAGGTATCCTCACCAATATTCCGCTGCACCGCGAGCTGATGGTCGATGCCCGCTTCATCGAAGGCGGCACCAACATCCACTACCTCGAGCAGAAGCTGGCCAACAAGCCGGACCTGCCGAAGGAAAAGGCGCTGGGCAGCAAGTCGGAAGCCAAGGTAGAACAATGAGCTGGACCGAAGTCGTCATCGAAATCGCGCGCGATAACGCCGAGGCCCTGTCGGATGCCTTGATGGAAGCGGGCGCGCTGTCGGTGTCGGTGGAAGACGCCGACGAAGGCACCGACCAGGAAAAGCCGCTGTTCGGCGAGCCTGGCATGGAGCCGACCGAAGCGGCGTGGGAACACAGCCGCGTCGTCGCGCTGACCGATGTCGACGCCGACCAGGCCGCCATCGTCGCGGAAGCTGCCGCCAGCATCGGCATGGCCAAGGCGCCGGCGTTTACCACGCGCGCCGTGGCCGACGAAGACTGGGTGCGGCTGACGCAGTCGCAGTTCGCCCCTATTCACATCGGCAAGAACATCTGGGTCGTGCCGAGCTGGCATGAAGCACCCGATCCGGCCGGCCTGATCCTCGAGCTCGATCCCGGCCTGGCGTTCGGCACCGGCAGCCATCCGACCACGCGGCTGTGCATGGAGTGGCTGGAAGCGCATCCGGCGCCGGGCCAGTCGGTACTCGACTACGGTTGCGGCTCCGGCATCCTGGCGATGGTGGCCAAGAAGCTGGGCGCCGGCGACGTCGCCGGTGTCGACATCGATCCGCAGGCGATCGAGTCGGCGCGCGACAATGCCGCGCGCAACAATTGCGAGATCGATTACTACCTGCCGAACAGTTTTGCCGTGGCCGCCAAGCCGCAGCATGCGACCGGCAAGTTCGACATCGTGGTGGCCAACATCCTGTCGAGCCCGCTGAAACTGATGGCGCCGATGCTGTCGGGCCGGGTGGCGCCTGGCGGCGCGCTGATCCTGTCGGGCGTGCTGGCGCGCCAGGCCGAGGAAGTGGCGGCGGCGTATGCCCCGTTCATCAAGCTCGGCGTCTGGGCGGAGCAGGATGGCTGGGTCGCGCTGCACGGCGTGCTCGGCAGCGACAGCGTTCCCACGGCACGCTCGGACAGCGCGCAATAAAGGGATGGCGCTCGCCACTATCTGCCCCCACTGCAACACCATGTTCCGGGTCGCCTCGGATCAGTTGAAGTTACGTGGGGGCATAGTGCGCTGCGGCGCGTGCAACGAAGTATTCGACGGCAACGCCGCGCTGGTCGACGCCGCCGCACGCCAGGCCGACCAGCCGGCGCCTGCTGAAGAACCGGCTCCTCCCGCTCCCCCTGCTGATCCTGCCGAATCATCCGCGAGCGCGGCCTTCGACGCCGAAATCGCCGAGATCGAGGCGAAGGAAACCGAGCAGGTTGAAGAGCCCGTCTTTACGCTCGACTTCGACACCACGTTCGACCCGTTCGGCATTCTGCCGAAACAGGAGCCGGAGCCGGAGCCGGAACCCGAGCCTGAGCCCCAGCCCGAGCCCGAGCCCGCGGTCGACGAAGAAATCGTCGCCCTGCCCGCACCCGACGACGACGAGCCGATCGAGCCCCCCGTTCACGACGACAATCCCGATTCGATCGCGCCATTCCTGATGCGCGCCTCGGCCGCGGCCGAACCAAGCGCGCCGGCCGCGCCGGAGCTGCCGGCCGCCGCATCCACCACCGCGCGCCGCGCCGCCAAGCGCAACAAGGCCGCCCGAGCGGCGCCGCTGGCCGTGCCGGCCGAAGTAGTCGACGCGCGCGATGACGAGCCGGCCAGCGACGAGCCTGAGTTCGTCCGGCGCAGCCGCCTGCAGGAGCAAAGCGGGCGCAACCGACGCATCGTCATGGCGATCGCCTCGGTCGTGCTGCTGCTGGCGCTTGCCGCGCAGGCAGTGACGACGTTTCGCAATGTGCTGGCGGCGCGCTTCCCGCAGACCAAGCCGGTGCTGTCGGCGAGTTGCGCCGTGTTCGGCTGCAAGGTCGAGCTGCCGGCACAGATCGACACCCTGAGCGTCGAGACCGGCGAGCTGCAGTCGCTCGGCGGCAATGCCTTCAGCTACACCACGCTGCTGCGCAATCCCGGCAGCTTGGCGCAGGCCTGGCCGCACATCGAACTGGCGCTGACCGACGCCAACGACAAGCCGCTGGTGCGGCGCGTGTTCACGCCGGCGCAGTATCTGCCGCCGGCGGTTGCCGCGGCAAAGGGTTTCGGCCCGCGCACCGAGCAACCGGTCAAACTGTTTTTCGAGCTGAACCAGATCAAGGCATCCGGCTACCACATCGCCATCTTCTACCCATAAGGCAAAAAAATGAACAAGACTACCCTGATCTGCGGTTCCCTCGCATTCGACAAGATCATGCAATACAACGGCCGCTTCTCCGAGGCGCTGCTGGCCGACCAGCTGCACAAGGTCAACGTCTCGTTCCTGGTGCCGACCTTGCGCACCGAATACGGCGGCTGCTCGGCGAACATTGCCTACAACCTCAACATGCTCGGCGGCGACCCGCTGATCATGGCAACCATCGGCCAGGACGGCGGCGAATACCTCGAGCGCTTCGAGCAGCTCGGCATCGCCACGCGCGCCATCCGCAAGATCGGCCACGCCTACACCGCCCAGTGCTTCGTCACGGCCGACCTCGACAATAACCAGATCAACGCCTTCCACCCGGGCGCGATGCAGTTCTCGCATGAGAACAACGTTGCCGACTGCGGCGCGCTGCGGGTGGCGATCATCGCCCCTGACGGCCGTGACGGCATGCTCAAGCACGCCACCGACTGCGCCACGCAGAATCTGCCGTTCATGTTCGATCCAGGCCAGCAGTTGCCGATGTTCAGCGGCGCCGAGCTGATCGATTTCATCAACAAGGCCAGCTACGTTGCCGCCAACGATTACGAATTCGAGATGCTGATGGACCGCACCGGCCTGACCCTGGCCGACATCGCCTCGCGGCTGGAAGCGCTGATCGTCACGCGCGGCGAGAATGGCTCCGAAATCTACACCGACGGCAAGCGCTTCGATATTCCGTGCGTAAAACCGGCGGCGGTGGTCGACCCGACCGGCTGCGGCGACGCCTACCGCGCCGGCCTGCTGTTCGGCATCGCCAACGACTTCGACTGGGAAACGACCGGCCGCCTGGCCAGCCTGATGGGCGCGTTGAAGATCGCGCACCAGGGCGGCCAGAACCACGTCTTCACCGCTGCCGAAGTGGCCGACCGCTTCGAAAAAGAGTTCGGCTACCGGTTCTAAGCGCAGCCCGCGCCCGAACAGCCGTCGCTTCCGCCATTGGCGGAAATGACGCCTCGCGCAAGCGGGGATGACGGCGCTTGATTGTGCGGTTTTGTCGACTACGGCGCGAGCAGGCGGACGGCATCGTCCACCGTCAACCCGGCAGACTTCACTTCGATCAGCTTGCGTTTATTGGTCAGCCCGTGCGTGATCGTCACCGCACTGCGGGGCACGGACAGCGCCGCGGCCAGGTACTTGACCAGGGCCTCGTTGGCCTTGCCTTCGATCGGCTGCGCCTGCAGCTTGAGCTTGAGGGCGTTGTCGAGCACGCCGACCACTGCCGTCTTCTTCGCGTTCGGCGTGATCTGCACCGCCAGCCTGATGCCGGCCGGCAGCGGCGAACACCAGCCGGGGCTCACCGGAAGCCGAACGCCATGCCCACCAACAGTTGCGCGATCTGCAGCAGGATCAGCGCCACCAGCAGCGACAGGTCGAGCCCGCCGAGCAGCGGCACCACCTTGCGCAGCGGACGCAGCAGCGGGTCGTTGAGGGCCCGTACAAGCGGCGCCAGCGGCGCGTGCGGATTGACCCAGCTGAAGATCGCTTCGACGATCAGCAATGCCATGAAGCCATAGATGATCCAGTTGAGGAAGCGGTACAGCGCCATCAGGAACACGGTCTGTCCCGGCATGCCGGACAGAAACAGCACCGAGGTGGCGAGGCATACCACCAGAAACGCGCCGATCAGGCTGGCCCAGTCGTAACCGCCGACGCCAGGCACGAGGCGGCGCAGCGGGCGCACCAGCCAATCGGAAAGGGTAAAGGTAAATTGCGCCACCGAAGCGGGTGGCCGGACACGAATCGCCTGCATCCAGAAACGAAGCAACAAGACGCCGCCGAGTACGGTAGCGATGGCGTCCACGATCAACTGGAGAATACTGAGCACGACGACTCCTTAAAAAAAAACCGCTGTGTGAAACGTGTCACACAGCGGTATTTTGCCTGATCCAGGCGCAGCTGCCTATTACGGACGGCTGCTGGTCGGGAAAGGCCATGCTGCTGCTGGAGCCAACACGGTTTTCGCTGCCGGCGCCGGCGCTGGAGCTGCTGCGGCTGGTGCCGCCGCTGGAGCTGCTGCTGGTGCTGCTGGCTTCGGCGTTGCTGCCGCCTTCGGTGCTGCCGGCTTTTTAGGCGCAGCCGCTTTTTTCACCGCTGGCTTGGCTGCAGCTGGTGCTGCCGGCGCTGCCATTGGCTTGGCTGCAGGTGCAGCCTTAACGGACTTTTTTGCTGCTGGCTTAGCCGCCACCTTTTTTGCTGCTGGCTTTGCTGCTGCTTTCGCTGCTGGCTTTGCTGCTGCTTTAGTTACTGCTTTAGTTACTGCTTTTTTTGCGACTGGCTTTGCTGCTGCTTTCTTGACGGCTGCCTTTGGGGCGGCTTTCTTCGCTGCTGCTTTTGGTGCTGCTGCTTTTGGTGCTGCTTTTGGTGCGGCTTTCTTTACTGCTGCTTTTGGAGCGGCTTTCTTGACGGCAGCTTTTGGAGCGGCTTTCTTGGCGGCGGCTTTAGGAGCGGCCTTCTTCGCTGCTGGCTTGGCTGCGGCTTTTTTCGCTACTGGCTTCGCTGCTGCTTTTGGAGCTGCTTTCTTGGCGGCTGCTTTTGGAGCGGCTTTCTTGACGGCGGCTTTAGGAGCGGCTTTCTTCGCTGCTGCTTTAGGAGCTGCTTTCTTGGCTGCTGGCTTCGCCGCGGCTTTTTTCGCTACTGGCTTGGCTGCTGCTTTTGGAGCGGCTTTCTTTGCTGCTGGCTTGGCTGCTGCTTTTTTAGCGGCCGGCTTTGCTGCTGGCTTGGCGGCTGCTTTTTTAGCGGCTGGCTTTGCTGCTGGCTTGGCTGCTGCGGTCGCTTTTTTCGCTACCGGTTTGGCGGCTGCTTTCGCGGCTGGCTTGGCGGCGGCTGCCGGTTTCTTTACTGCTGGTTTCTTTGCGGCTGTTGCCATTTGAGTTCTCCTTCATCTGCGATGGGAAAAATACGCTAAGGTTAAAACCCGTCCGACCCGTATAGTGGTCAGGCGAATTATTCATCGGCACAAACGTCCTGCGTGTTTATGCTAATGAATTCGGCACCAGCTGAACTGCTGCATCTCCTCACGATTGCAGCACTTCAGCCATAGTCATCGGATCTTCACGACGACAAAATCGGTGTTACCAGTGCGCTGTTCACATCCCAGAAGCGCCCAACCGCGAAACGAAAAAGCCGCCATGCCTGAACATACAATCAGGCAGGGCGGCTCAGTTTGTGCGATGAGGTCAAGTGCATATCCGTTGAATCAGCGTCCCATTTAGATCGGTTTGTTTGCCGGCGTGCGCGCGAAAAATCGGCGCATTCACGTTTCGACAAATTCAATCACGTAAAGTACACGAAAACCTTGTCAGTGCGCAACTGCCACACTCCTTTTTCGCATCCTTTTTTTAGATGGGAACGCCCGACATGCACGTCGCGCGTTTTAAAAACATCGCCAAGGCGGACCTATTCCCAGTTCAGTGCGCCGCCAGTTTGGTACTCGGTGACGCGCGTCTCGAAGAAGTTTCGTTCCTTCTTCATGTCGATCATTTCGCTCATCCACGGGAACGGATTTTCTTCCTGCGGGAACAGCGGATCGAGGCCGATCTGGACCGAGCGGCGGTTGGCGATAAAGCGCAGGTAACCCTTGAACATCGATGCGTTCAAACCGAGCACGCCGCGCGGCATCGTGTCTTCCGCATACGCGTATTCGAGGTCGACCGCCTTGAGGAACAGCACCTTGATCTCTTCGCGGAAAGCCGGTGTCCACAGCAGCGGATTTTCCATCTTGATCGTGTTGATCAAATCGATCCCGAAATTGCAATGCATTGATTCGTCACGCAAAATGTACTGATACTGTTCCGCCGCACCCATCATTTTGTTCTGCCGGCCGAGCGCCAGGATCTGCGTAAAGCCGACGTAAAAGAACAGCCCTTCCATCAGGCAGGCGAACACGATCAGCGATTTGAGCAAGGTCTGGTCGTTCGCCACGGTGCCGGTGGTGAAGGCCGGATCGGTCAAGGTATTGATGAACGGGATCAGGAATTCGTCCTTGTCGCGGATCGATTTGACCTCGTTATAGGCGTTGAAAATCTCCGCTTCATCGAGTCCGAGCGACTCCACGATGTACTGATAAGCGTGCGTGTGGATCGCCTCTTCGAACGCCTGGCGCAGCAGATATTGGCGGCATTCCGGCGCCGTAATGTGGCGATAAGTACCGAGCACGATGTTGTTGGCGGCGAGCGAATCGGCGGTGACGAAGAAGCCCAGATTTCTTTTCACCAGACGACGCTCGTCATCGGTCAAACCGTTGGGATTTTTCCACAACTCGATGTCGCGCTGCATGTTGACCTCTTGCGGCATCCAGTGATTCGCACAACCGGCCAGGTATTTATCCCATGCCCATTTGTACTTGAATGGCACCAGCTGGTTGACGTCGGTCTTGCCGTTGATGATGCGCTTGTCGTCCGCGTTCACACGCTTGGCGACCAGCTCGGCATCGACCGGCGCTTCCGCCGCTTGCGGCAGACGCGCCGCTGGTGCGCTGGAGGTGTCTTCGTCCCATGACAACATAATGAATTCCTTCTTGATGGTGTGTCGTTCACGCGCTAGAGCGCGTGTGATGTGATTGGTGCTGCCAATTGCCAAACCGGGGGCTCGGCGCCCCCAGACCCGACGCTTACTGGCAGGCTTCGCATTCCTCGAAACCGTCGTCGCCCGGACGCAGGTAGCACGCCGCGCCGTCGGCTTCCGCCGCGGCCGCTGCCGCCGATGCTGCCGCGGCCGCTTCAGCCGCCGCCACCGCGCCCTGGGCGCTGGCCGACATGCCGCCGTCGACCGCCACCGCGTTCAGCGCGCCGGTCTTCGACGTCGACTTCTCCATGTGCGTCGCCGCCATGGTGCGCAGGTAATAGGTGGTCTTGAGGCCGCGCAACCATGCCAGCTTGTACGTCTCGTCGAGCTTCTTGCCCGACGCGCCGGCCATGTAGATGTTCAGCGACTGCGCCTGGTCGATCCACTTCTGGCGGCGCGATGCAGCTTCGACCAGCCAGCTTGGCGATACTTCGAAGGCGGTGGCGTAGATGTCGCGCAGGTCTTGCGGGATGCGGTCGATCTTGGCCAGCGAACCGTCGAAATACTTCAGGTCGGCAATCATGACTTCATCCCACAGGTCGCGCGCCTTCAGGTCGCGCACCAGGTACGCGTTGATCTCTGTAAATTCGCCCGACAGGTTCGATTTCACATACAGGTTCTGGAACGTCGGCTCGATGCAGGCCGACACGCCGATGATGTTCGAAATCGTCGCCGTCGGCGCGATCGCCACGCAGTTCGAGTTGCGCATGCCGAACTGCTTGATGCGATCGCGCACCGGGGTCCAATCCATTGCCGACGAGCTATCGACTTCGAGGTAGCCGCCGCGCTCTTCGGCCAGCAAGGCCACCGAATCCTGCGGCAGGATGCCGCGGTCCCACAGCGAACCTGCGTACGACTCGTAGCGGCCGCGTTCTTCGGCCAGCTCGGTCGAGGCCAGGTAAGCGTAGTAGCACACCGCTTCCATCGACGTATCGGCAAAGGCCACCGCGTCGTTCGAGGCGAACGGAATGCGCATCATGTGCAGGCAATCCTGGAAGCCCATGATACCCATGCCGACCGGGCGATGGCGCATGTTTGAGTTGCGCGCTTTCTCGACGGCGTAGTAGTTGATGTCGATGACGTTGTCGAGCATGCGCATTGCGGTGCGCACGGTCTTCTGCAGCTTGACCTTGTCAAGCTTGCCTTCTTTCATGTGCGCCGGCATGTTTACCGAACCGAGGTTGCAGACGGCAATTTCCGACTCGTTCGTGTTGAGCGTGATCTCGGTGCACAGGTTCGAGCTGTGGACGACGCCGACGTGCGATTGCGGCGAACGGATGTTGCACGGATCCTTGAAGGTGATCCATGGGTGGCCCGTTTCGAACAGCATCGACAGCATCTTGCGCCACAGGTCGAGCGCGGCGATCTTCTTGAACACGCGGATTTCGCCGGCCGCCGCTTTCGCCTCGTATCCGGTGTAGGCCAGTTCGAACGCCTTGCCGACCTTGTCGTGCAGGTCCGGCGCCTCGGATGGCGAGAACAAGGTCCAGTCGCCCTTTTCCATCACGCGCTTCATGAACATGTCCGGAATCCAGTTGGCGGTGTTCATGTCGTGGGTGCGGCGGCGGTCGTCGCCGGTATTCTTGCGCAGGTCGAGGAATTCCTCGATGTCCATGTGCCACGTTTCCAGGTAGGCGCAGACGGCGCCCTTGCGCTTGCCGCCCTGGTTGACCGCGACGGCGGTGTCGTTGACCACTTTCAGGAACGGCACCACGCCTTGCGACTTGCCGTTGGTGCCCTTGATGTGAGCGCCGAGCGCGCGCACCGGGGTCCAGTCATTGCCCAGGCCGCCGGCGTACTTGGCCAGCAGCGCGTTTTCCTTGATGGCGTCGTAGATGCCCTCGAGGTCGTCCGAGACGGTGGTCAGGTAGCAAGACGACAACTGCGAGCGCAAGGTGCCCGAGTTGAACAGGGTCGGTGTCGAGCTCATGAAGTCGAACGACGACAGCAGGTGGTAGAACTCGATGGCGCGCGCTTCGCGGTTTTCTTCGCGCAGCGACAGGCCCATCGCCACGCGCATGTAGAACGCCTGCGGCATTTCGATGCGGACATCGCGCACGTGCAGGAAATAGCGGTCGTACAGGGTCTGCAGGCCGATGTAGCCGAACTGCAAGTCGCGGTCGGCGACCAGCGCCTTGGCCAGCTTGGCCAGGTCATAGGTGGCCAGCACCGGATCGAGCAGCTCGTTGGCGATGCCCTTGGCGATGTATTGCGGGAAGTACTCTATATAGTGCGCCGCCGCTTTTGCCTGCGGCACTTCCTGGCCGAACACTTCCTTGCGAATCGTGTGCAGCAGGATGCGGGCCGTCACTTGCGAGTAGGCTGGGTCCTTTTCCATCAGCGCGCGCGCGGCCAGGATGGCCGACTTGTGCAGCTCTTCGACCGGCACGCCGTCGTACAGGTTGCGCACGGTCTCGGCGAGGATGGCGTCGGCGTCGACGTGCTTTTCCAGGCCGACGCAGGCGGCGTTGATCAGGTCACGGACCTGGTTCAGGTCCAGTGCGCGGCGCTCGCCGTTCTCGAGCACGTGGATCTGCGGCGCGGCGACCTGGGCGGAGGCGCCCTGCGCTTCCTTGGCCAGGCGGCGCTCTTCCATGTGCTTGGCGCGGTACAGCACGTAGGCGCGGGCGACGTCGTGCTCGCCGGAGCGCATCAGCGACAGTTCGACCTGGTCCTGCACGTCTTCGATGTGGAAGGTGCCGCCGCCCGGATGGCGGCGCACCAGGGCGGCGACGACGCTGGCGGTCAGCTGCTCGACCAGGTCGCGCACGCGCGCCGAGGCCGCGCCCTGGCCGCCGGTGACGGCGAGGAACGCCTTGGTCACGGCGATGGCGATCTTCGATGGTTCGAACGCGACGACAGCGCCGTTGCGGCGGATGATGCGGTAGTCGCCATGCGACGCGATCTCGGCCGCTGCCGCGTCTGCGGGAGCCGTCGAACCTGGGGTGACGTGCAGCGAATTGGTGGAATTGTCTTGTGATGTTTGCATTGAAGCTCCCGGGGACGGCATGCAGTCGTGCTGCAGCCTTGTTATCAAGTAGACCGGCGGCGAGGCCGATCGATCAACAAATAAAAAAGCAAAAAAAATACCCTGCCAACCGTTGCGCACTGTTGGCAAACGACGTTAAACATGGGTTGAATACGCTGGTCAGAAACCGGTCCGAGCTGCTGGACGGTGTACAAAACTGTGCCAGGGGAAGATCCCCCTGTACCACTACATCTAGTCATAAGCGCTTGAGTGAGACTAATTGTAGTGCCTGGCCGCACCTCACGCAATACATTTCGGACACCATTGGATACTAAATATTTGATATTTTTTTCGGTGTGGAGGCTTGACATTTTTCGGTGCGGAAAGCACGCCGACCAGCCGGTGAGCGGGCACTAACACTGCATCATTTGCAGGCAGGTTTGCGCCGCGCTGGTGCGCCGGGCGCGCGCGATGGCGCCGGCGTCAGGCGCCGGCCGTCGCATATTGCGCTGGCGAAAAAGCAACAACTTATTGCTCAGGTTCCTGAATGTCGAGCTTTTGCATCTGGTAGCGCAATTGGCGAAAGCTGATGCCGAGCAGTTGCGCGGCCTGGGTGCGGTTGAACTGGGTCTGGGCCAGCGCGCGCAGGATGATGTCGCGCTCGACCTGCACCAGGTAGTCGGGCAGATTGTTCGGCAACGCGTCGGGGCCGAGCGTGGCCGGCGCCGGCGCCGGCGCTGGCGCGGCCACCTGGTTGGGCGCCACCTCCGCCGGCGCGCTGACCTCGGCCACGCGCGCGCTCTTGAGCGACAGGTCGGCCACCTCGATGACGCCGTCGTTGGCAAACGCCAGCGCGCGTTCGAGCACGTTCTCCAGCTCGCGCACGTTGCCGGGGAATGAATAGGCGCACAGCGTGTCGAGCACCTGGGCGCCGAGCGCCGCCTTCGGGCCGCCGCCGGCCAGCCGCGCCAGGATCGCATCGGTGAGCACGCCGAGGTCGGCGAGCCGCTCGCGCAGCGGCGGCAGCGCCAGCTCGATCACGTTGAGCCGATAGAACAGGTCCTGCCTGAACTTGCCCGTTTCGACGCAATGGGCCAGGTCCTGGTGGGTGGCGCTGATGATGCGCACGTCGACCGGCTCCTCGGCGGTGGCGCCGATCTTGCGCACGCGCCGTTCCTGGATCGCGCGCAGCAGCTTGACCTGCATCGCCAGCGGCAGGTCGGCCACTTCGTCGAGCATCAGGGTGCCGCCGTTGGCCGCCTGGAAGAAGCCGTCGCGCTCGTCGGCCGCGCCGGTGAAGGCGCCCTTGCGGTAGCCAAAGAACTCCGCTTCCATCAGCGCTTCCGGAATGGCGCCGCAGTTGACGGCGATGAAGGCACGCGCCGCGCGCGAACTCTGGGCGTGGATCTCACGCGCGGCCAGCTCCTTGCCGCTGCCCGATTCGCCCGTGATGGCAATCGGCGCCATCGAGCGCGCCAGGCGCGCGATCTGCGCGCGCAGCGCCTGCATCGCGGCGGAGGCGCCGATCAGCCGGCTGGGCGCAGCCGCGCCGGCGGCCGGCGGCGCCGATCCCGGGCTGCTCAGGCGCAGCGCCGAGCGCACCATCACGCGCAAATCGTCCAGCACCACCGGCTTGGAGACGTAGTCGAAGGCGCCGGCCTTGAGCGCCACCACCGCGTTGTCGGCGCTGCCGTACGCGGTGACGACGGCGATCGGCGTGCCTTTGCCGCTGGCCGCCACTTCGCGCACCAGCTCGAGGCCAAGGCCGTCGGGCAGGCGCATGTCGGTCAGCACCAGCGCGTACTCGTTGGCGGCAAACAGTGCGCGCGCCTGGCCAAGCGTTTCGGCGCAGTCGACGTCCAGGCCCATCCTGACGAGCGTGATGTCGAGCAGTTCGCGCAGGTCCGCTTCGTCGTCGACGACCAGGATGCGGGGTGAAGTCATGATGTGGCCTTTCGGTTGCTCGGTTTCATACCAGGTGCTTGCATCATACGGCCCACGGCTGCGCGAAGGTGATGACGAACCTGCCGCTGGCCTTGCGCAGGCCGAACGCGCCGGGATCGATGCGGTATTCGTAATCGAGCATGGCGTCGTTGTTCAGGCACAGCTCGCGCGCCAGGTACAGGCCCAGGCCGGTGCCCTTGCTGGAGGTGGTGTAGAACGGCTCAAACAGGTGGGCGCGCACTTCCGGCGTGATGCCGGGGCCGTCGTCCTGCACGTGCAGTTCCATCCGTCCGGGGCCGTCGCCGACGACGAACAGGCGGATCGAGCCTGGCGTGGCGCTGGCGTAGCGGATCGCGTTGGTGAGCAGGTTGACCACCACTTCGCGCAGGTGCAGCGCGTCGAAGCGCACCGGCGACTTGCCGGTGGCGCCGACCCAGATCATATCGTCGGGCAGCGCGTGGGTTTCCTGGAACTCGGCGCGGATCTCGGCGAGGAACGGCGCCAGGTACAGCGGCTCGGAGTGCGGCTGCACCTTGCGCGAGAGCTGCAGGATGTCTTCGACCATGCGGTTGACGCGGGCGACGTTGTCGCCGACGATCTTGAGCAGGCGCGCGTGCGACGGCTCGGACAGGTCTTCGGCCAGCAGCGAGGTGGCGTGGCCGATCGCCGACAGCGGGTTGCGCACCTCGTGGGCGATGCTGGCGGTCAGGCGCCCCATCGACGCGAGTTTCAGTTGCTGCGCCTGGTTTTCGATGGCGGTGACGTCCTGCAGGAAGATGACGCAGCGTTCGGTGGCCTGGTCGGGCGTGTCGACGCGCGCGAAGCGCAGCTTCAGGTGCGCGGCCAGGTCGGGACGCACGCTGCGCAGCAGCGGTCCGGCTTCGGCGCCGGCTTCCTGGCCCGGCTTGACGGTGACGAAGGCGCCGCCGGCCTCGCCGCCGGCCCCTTCCAGCGGCAGCTTGAGCCAGGCGCCGAACGCCTGCGCGATCGGGTCGAGCGGCGCCACTTCGGCCAGGCGGAAGTCGCAGCCTTCGCCGGCCAGCGCCAGCATGCGCTGGGCCGCCGGATTACTGGTAAATACCTGGCCGTCGTGGCCGACGACGAGGATGCCGTCGCCGACATCGGCCATGACGATGCGGTTGATCGCCTGCTGGATCTTCAGGTCGGCGCCGCGGCGCGCCGCCAGGTCTTCCTGGCCGATCAGCTTTGCCGCCAGCCGGCTCACCAGCAGCACCACGGCGAAAAACGCCGCGCCGAACACGCCCGACTGCAGCAGCGGCGTGTCGCCGTCTTTCACATACGTGCTCCAGGCGCTTTCGCCGATCAGGAACAGCGTCACGATCGAAGCGGAAAACAGCGCCAGCACCAGCGGCGCCAGGATGGCGGCGCCGGCCAGCGGAAACAGGTACAGGATCGCCAGGCCGCTGCGCACGCCGCCGCCGCTGACATACAGCAGCGAGATGACGGCCAGGTCGAGCGCGATCTGGGCGCCCAGCTGCAGCATGAAGCGGCGCCGCCAGTAGACCGTCAAGACACCGAACAGGAATGCCGCGGCGAGGTACGCGACGCACGTTTCGGCGTACAGGTGCTGGCCGGCGCGCGTGTCGAAGGAGAGGTACAGCAGCAGCACGATGGCGATGACGATGCGCGTCGCCGTCAGCGTCTGCAGCGAGCGCCAGAAGGTATCGCGCGATTGGACCGACAGCGCCTGCCAGCGTGCCATCGGCTACTTGGCCGGCAGCCGCACGTGGGCCGGGCTGCAGTAGTCGAGGCCATCGGCGCGCACCGCTTCCGATTGCGGGAAATGCACGCCGCAGTGGGCGCAGCTGGTCATCGTCTCGATCGCCGGCGGCGGCGACGGCGCCTTCGGCGGCGTCAGGCCGGCCGAACGGATCTTGCTGCGGATCGCCCAGATCACCAGGATCGCCAGCGCCACCCAGAACAGGAAGCGCATCATGCCAGGCCCCGGTGCAGTACCACTTCGAGCACGAACCGGCTGCCGACGTAGGCCAGCACCAGCGTGGCGAAGCCGGCCAGCGTGAAGCGCAGCGCCGTCTTGCCGCGCCAGCCGCGCCACCTGCGCCCGGTCAGCAGCGCCGCAAACAGCAGCCATGACAGCAGCGCGAAGACGGTCTTGTGATCCCACTTCATGACGGCGCCGAACAGCTGTTCGGAAAACACGATGCCCGACAATACAGTGAGGCTGAGCAGCACGAAGCCGATGCGGATCAGGCGAAACAGCAGCTTTTCCATCGTCAGCAGCGCCGGCAGCTGGTCGAGCGCGCCGCCGAGCCAGTTCGGCGCCGGGCTGCGCGTGTGCAGGCGCGACTCCTGCAGCGCCATCAGCACGGCGTGGAAAGCGGCGATCGTCAAGGTGCTGTAGGCCAGCATCGCGACGGCGATGTGCCAGCCGAACGCCGGCGCCTGGCCCTGCAGCTGGAACACGCTGCCGGGAAACAGCGCCGGCAGCGCGGCGGCGGCGGCCGCGCACGGCATCACCAGGCGGCGCAGGCCGTCGAGCGCGAAGTTGCGGTTCTCCAGCCAGTACGCGGCCACCGACACCCACAGCGCGGCCGACAGCATGATGGCAAAGCCGACGCGCAGGCCGCCCGGCGTGCGCATGTCGAACCACAGCGCGGCGCCGTGCAGCAGCCAGGCGGCCGCGGTAACGGCCGAAATCAAGCCGCCCTGGCGGACCGGCACCAGGGCGCACACCGCGTACAGCAGCATGGCAACTAAAAAGAAATAGGTTTGCATCGGCTAAGTTTACACTATCGGCGCGCCGCCGGTGCCCCAGCCGGAGTCCAACCCGACTATATATACAGGCGCAACGCTGGTGTCAGGTCTGACATTCGGACATTCGCGCGCGAATGTCCGAATGTCAGACCTGACACCAGCGTGTCGGCGCCCGCCGTCCATGAGGTAAAATGCTTCACTTCCGGCGCTACGCCGCCGCTTGCCCACGCTTCGATCCAGGTTTGCCATGCTAGATAACTTAACCCAACGCCTTGCCAAGGTCGTCAAGACCATGCGCGGTGAGGCGCGTCTGACCGAAACCAATACCGCGGAGATGCTGCGCGAAGTGCGCCTGGCCCTGCTCGAGGCCGACGTCGCCTTGCCGGCGGTGCGCGAATTTATCAGCCGCGTCAAGGAAAAGGCGCTCGGCGAAGAAGTCATCGGCTCGCTCAGCCCAGGCCAGGCGCTGGTCGGCGTGGTGCAGAAGGAACTGGCCGCGCTGATGGGCGCCGACCTCGGCCCCGAAGCGTCGCAGCTGAGCTTTGCGCAGCAGCCGCCGGCGATCATCCTGATGGCCGGCCTGCAAGGTGTCGGTAAAACCACCACCGTCGGCAAGCTCGCCAAGTACCTGCGCGAAGAGAAGAAAAAGAAAGTGCTGACCGTCTCGGCCGACGTGTATCGCCCGGCCGCGATCGCCCAGCTCGAATCGGTGACCAAGCAGGTCGGCGCCGACTTCTTCCCGAGTTCGGCCACCGACAAGCCGGTCGACATCGCCCGCGCCGCGCTCGACTGGGCCAAGAAACACTACCACGACGTGCTGATCATCGACACCGCCGGCCGCCTCGGCATCGACGAGGCGATGATGGCCGAGATCGCCGCGTTGCACGCCGCGGTCAAGCCGATCGAAACGCTGTTCGTCGTCGACGCCATGCTCGGCCAGGATGCGATCAACACGGCCAAGGCGTTCAACGACGCGCTGCCGCTGACCGGCATCGTCCTCACCAAGCTCGACGGCGACTCGCGCGGCGGCGCCGCGCTGTCGGTGCGCCACATTACCGGCAAACCGATCAAGTTTGCCGGCGTGTCGGAAAAGCTCGACGGCCTCGAAGCGTTCGACGCCCAGCGCATGGCCAACCGCATCCTCGGCATGGGCGACATCCTGGCGCTGGTGGAAGAAGCGCGCAAGGGCGTCGACACCAAGGCGGCGGCCGACCTGGCCAACAAGATCAAGGTCGGCGGCAAGTTCGACATGAACGACTTCAAGTCGCAGCTGGGCCAGATGAAGAAAATGGGCGGCATGGCCAGCCTGGTCGACAAGCTGCCGGCGCAGTTCCAGCAGGCCGCCGGCGGCGCCAACATGGACCAGGCCGACAAGCAGGTGCGCCGCATGTGCGGCATCATCGACTCGATGACGCCGCAAGAGCGCGCCAAGCCTGAGCTGATCAAGGCCACCCGCAAACGCCGCATCGCCGCCGGCGCCGGCGTCCAGGTGCAGGAAGTAAACCGCATGCTGGCGCAGTTCGACCAGATGCAAAGCATGATGAAAAAGCTCAAGGGCGGCGGCATGATGAAGATGATGCGCGGTATGAAAGGCATGATGCCGGGCATGCGTTAAGCCATTTCAGCCGATAAAAAGCCGGCCGGCGGATCTGTTCCGCGGCCGGCTTTTTTTATTCGATTTCACCTCTGGGAAGCCGGCTTTGCACCAGGGTAGCGCCTGAACCGCGAATTTCGCTTGTATTAGAGTGAAAAATTTCGAAAAACACTTGCAACAACAGTAAAAGCCCACCAATATAAGCCGTGCGATCAATTGCGCAATTTCCCATGTGTTCGTTAAGGAGGCTCGAAGATGGCAACAGCCAAAAAAACCCCAGCAGCAGCTCCAGCAAAAAAAGCGGCAGCCAAGCCAGCAGCAGCGGCAAAGCCAGCGGCTAAAAAAGCAGCTCCAGCAAAGGCCGCGGCGCCAAAAGCAGCCGCAGCGAAGAAAGCACCAGCAGCACCACGCAAGCCTAACGCCGCCTTCATGAAGGCGATGACTCCGTCCGATACGCTGGCCGCAGTGGTTGGCGCGACCCCGCTGCCACGCACCGAAGTCACCAAAAAAGTGTGGGACTATATTAAAAAGCTCGACCTGCAAGACGCTGCAAACCGTCGCATGATCAATGCCGACGACAAGCTCAAAGCGGTCTTTGGCGGCAAAGCCCAGGTCTCCATGTTCGAAATGACGAAACTCATTTCCGATCATCTGAAATAAAAACAGCTTGGTTGTAACGACCGAATTGAAAAAAGGCCCCGGTTGCGACACCGGGGCCTTTTGTTTTTAGATCGTCATCGCAGTTAATTAATACTTGGCTAATTCGAAGTTCACTGCGCCGGAACCGCTACCATTTATGCATCACCGTAATCAGCGAGTAATCAGCGGCGTCGCTGGCGCCATTTCCCACTTCTTCCACGCCGCTAAAACCGCATTCGGATACTGCGGCTTGCCGCGGCTGCCGTTGTAGCGGCCCAGCGCCAGGTACAGGTTGCCCGCCTCCATCTCGATGTACATGCGCAAAATCGCGCAGCCGTAGCGCAGGTTGGTCTGCATGTGGAACAGCTTGCTGCGGTCGCTGTCGCCGATCACCTTGGCCCAGAACGGCATCACCTGCATGTAGCCGCGCGCGCCGACCATCGATACGGCGTACTTGCGATACGCCGATTCGACCTGGATCAGCCCCAGCACCAGCCCCGGATCGAGTCCGGCGCGGGTGGCCTCGTACCAGGCGGTGGCGAGGAATTCGGTACGCAACTGCGCATCGGGCAGCTTGCGCTTGAGGCGGTCGGACATCTGCGCCAGCCATTGCTGGTAGCGCAGCCGCGCCGCCTCGTCGCGAAACACCGGCTGCGGCGGGCGCGCATCCTTGATGGCGTTGGCCAGCGCCAGCCGCACTGAGTCGGCCAGCGCCTCCTCCTTCTGGTTGCCGGCATGCGCGGCGGCGCTCGCGGCCAGGCTGGCCGCGAGCAATACCCTGACCAGCCAAGTCATCCGGCTCACTGGCTCAGCTTGCCCTTGATGAACTCGACCATGCCGGCCACCGGCACGGCGGTCGCCGCGGCATCGCGCCGGCCCTGGTATTCGAGGTTGCCCTCTTTCAGGCCGCGCTCGCCGATGACGACGCGGTGCGGCACGCCGATCAGTTCCCAGTCGGCGAACATGGCGCCCGGACGCAGGCCGCGGTCGTCGACGATGACGTCGACGCCGGCCGCCTGCAAATCGGCGTACAGCTTCTCGACTTCGGTCTTGACCATCTCGCTGCGGTCCATGCCCATCGGGCACAGCACCACTTCGAACGGCGCGATCGCGGTCGGCCAGACGATGCCCTTGTCGTCGTAGTTCTGCTCGATGGCGGCGCCCAGGATGCGCGTCACGCCGATGCCGTAGCAGCCCATCTGCAATGGCGCCGGCTTGCCGTTTTCGTCGAGGAAGGTCGCCTTCATGCTTTCGGAGTAGGCGGTGCCGAGCTGGAACACGTGGCCCACTTCGATGCCGCGCTCGATTGCCAGCACGCCCTTGCCGTCCGGCGAAGCGTCGCCTTCGACGACGTTGCGCAGGTCGGCCACCAGCGGCTCGGCGACATCGCGTCCCCAGTTGGCGCCGATGTAGTGGAAATCCTTGTCGTTGGCGCCGCAGACGAAGTCGGCCATGTTGGCGACGCTGCGGTCGGCAACCACGGTGACCGGCTGCTTGGTGCCGATCGGACCCAGGTAGCCGGGCAAGGTGCCGTAGCACAGCAGGATTTCGGCTTCGGTGGCGAAGCGGTGGTTGGCCAGGCCGGGCACCTTGCCGACCTTCACCTCGTTCATTTCATGGTCGCCGCGCAGCAGCAGCATCCAGTTTTCGGTCGTCTTCTTGCCGTCGACTTCCTTCTCGACCACCAGGGCGATCGTCTTGACGGTCTTCGACAGTTCTATGCCGAGCAACTGCGCCACCTGCTCGCACTTGGTGGTGCCTGGCGTCGACGTCTTGGTCAGTTCCTGGCCTGGGGCCGGACGGCTGGCCGCCAGCGGCATCGCTTCGGCCGCTTCCATGTTGGCGGCAAAGTCGGACGTCGGGCAGTACACCAGGGCGTCTTCGCCGGTGCTGGCGATGACGTGGAATTCGTGCGAACCGGTGCCGCCGATGGCGCCGTTGTCGGCCGCCACGGCGCGGAACTTCAGGCCGAAGCGGGTGAAGATGGCGGTGTAGGCGTCGAACATGACCTTGTAGGACGCTTGCATGCCGGCCAGGTCGCGGTCGAACGAGTAGGCGTCCTTCATGGTGAATTCTCGCCCGCGCATCAGGCCGAAGCGCGGCCGGCGCTCGTCGCGGAACTTGGTCTGGATGTGGTACAAGTTCAGCGGCAGCTGGCGGTACGACTTGATCTCGGTGCGCACGACGTCGGTGATGACTTCCTCGGACGTCGGCTGGATCGCGTATTCGCGGCCGTGGCGGTCTTTGACGCGCATCAGTTCCGGGCCCATCTTGTCCCAGCGGCCGGTCTCCTGCCACAGCTCGGCCGGCTGGACCAGCGGCATCAGCAGTTCGATGCCGCCCGCCTTATTCATCTCGTCGCGAATGATCGCTTCGACCTTGCGGATCACCCGCAGGCCGGTTGGCATATAGGTATAGATGCCCGAACCGAGGCGCTTGATCATCCCGGCGCGCATCATCAGCTGGTGGCTGACGATCTCGGCGTCGGAAGGCGCTTCTTTTTGAGTTGAAATAAAAAATCGGGAGGCACGCATATCGATGAATTCTTTTTAAAAAGAGAGAGTTATAATCAACCTAATTTTAAAGGATTAGCTGGCCGATGCGTCCAATCTTTATACAAATGGGTCCGATTAAGCCGCTCCCGCCGTTTTCGCGCGTCGAAAACCTGGTGGGTGCGGGGATTTGTGGGTAAAAAAATAAGAGGCACGCGCTGAGCAGAAAGTTTCGAGAGGTGCACTATGCTCGACCGTGAAGGGTTTCGGCCCAACGTCGGCATCATCCTGCTGAACGCCCAGAACGAGGTGTGGTGGGGCAAGCGGGTGCGCGAGCACTCGTGGCAATTCCCGCAAGGGGGAATCAAATACGGCGAAACGCCGGAGCAGGCGATGTACCGCGAGCTGGAAGAAGAAATCGGCTTGCGGCAAGAACACGTCAAGATCGTGGGGCGCACCCGCGACTGGCTGCGCTATGAGGTGCCGGATCATTTCATCAAGCGCGAAATTCGCGGGCATTACCGCGGGCAAAAGCAGATCTGGTTCCTGCTGCGCATGGTCGCGCGCGACAACGACGTCAACCTGCGTCTGACCGACCACCCCGAGTTCGACGCCTGGCGCTGGCACGACTACTGGGTGCCGCTCGACTGCGTGATCGAGTTCAAGCGCGACGTCTACCAGCGCGCCTTGCAGGAACTGTCGCGCTTTCTGACGTGGCCGGCTGCGGGCGGCCACACGCACGAGCGGCGCCACACGGCGCGCTACCTGCGCCAGCCGCATGCGCCGCGGCAGGCGGCGCAGCCGGATACGGCTGCCGCCGAGCCCGATTGCGCGCCGGTGCCGCAGCTGGCGCTGGCGCCGGCGAAGGACTAGCCGGCACTTGAAGTCGGCAAAAAGGCGGCGTGTCATCACGCCGCTTTTTTTCGCCCCGGCATTGCAAAGTTGATATTTTTTCCTGAAATGCAAGTTAGAATGCGTGTCTGTTCAACTTGTGCGGGATGACCATGACGATGCGGGCGTTGTGCGCGATGGAGCTGCTGCTGCTGGCAGCGCCGTTTGCCGTTGCTGCGGACACGCCGGCATGCCGCTATGTGCCGGTTGCGACGGTCGAGTTGCGCGGCGACGGCGCGCTCTGGCAACCGTTGGTCGACGGCACGATCAACGGCAAAGCGGCCGTCATGCTGTTCGATACGGGTGCGTACCAAAGCAAGCTGCTCAAGGACTCGGCCGACAAGTTCGGGCTGTCGCTGCTTCAGACACGCGGGTATTCGGTCGGGATCGGTGGCGTGTCGAGCAACTACGTCGCCGAGGTCAAGGACTTCTCGGTTGGCAATGCGCACAGCGGCAAGGTCAACATGAGCGTGCTTGGCAACATGGGCCGGCGCATGCCGTTCGACGCCATCGTCGGCGCCGACTTCGCGCTGCAAATGGACCTGGAGATTTCCCTCGCCGAGCGGAAACTGAAGTTTTACCGTGCGAGCGACTGCGACGACACGTTCCTGGCGTACTGGAGTGCCGACGCGATGGAGATCCCGTTCGGCGGCACCGACACCGGCCACCCGACGCCGCGCATCATCGTCGACGTCAACGGCACCAAGCTCGAGGCCATCATCGACACCGGCGCCAGCGCCACCGGCATGACGCGCGCCGCGGCCGAGCGGGCCGGCATCCGCGTGGGCGATGCGAACGTGCACACGCTCGGCAAATCGGTCGGCGTCGGCGCCAAGCGCATCGACACCTGGCAGGTCGAGGTCGACTTCACGATCGGCAGCGAGACGATCCGCAACGCCAACATCGGCATCCACGACGATCCGCCGCAAGGCAACAACATCGGCATGCCGGACATGCTGATCGGCGCTGATTTCCTGCGCGCGCACCGCGTCCTGATTTCCATGAGCCAGCGGCGCGTGTATGTGTCGTATTTGGGCGGCGAGGTGTTTCGCAAACGGCGCATTCGCTGACCGGCTGCCGGCAGAGCGGGCTGGGAAGCCGGTTTTGGCCGGACACTTATGCAACATTAAAGTTGTTGCGCCGGGCTGAAATTGCCATCCAAACCACCTTCCTGAACACGCCGGCGCAACGGGCGAGCGCGACAAGCGGAAGGCAATGCTGGAAGAGCTGCGCAGCAAGTGCGCCAGGCCGCCGCCTGGAGCGCCTGGTTGGCGCGCGCCAACCGGCACGCGCTACAATGGCGGCTTCGTTCCTGCCCTCACAATCGCCATGTTCAATCCGTCGTCCAATGACGTCCGCCGCTTCTTCTGCGAAGTGTTCCGCAAGCAACGCGCCGGCGAAATCCTTAGCCCGATGGAGGCCATCGCCGGCGACTGGATCGCCGGCCATCCGGAGTATGCCGACGAGTTGTCCGACGCCGACGCCGCCGTTGCGCGCGACTACTCGGTCGAAGGCGGCAAGACCAATCCCTTCCTGCACTTGTCGATGCACCTGTCGATTTCCGAGCAGGTGTCGGTCGACCAGCCGCGCGGCATCCGCGACGCCATCAACGCGCTGATCGGCCGCGTCGGCCAGCACGACGCCCACCACCACATCATGGAATGCCTCGGCGAGATGATCTGGAACTCGCAGCGCGACGGCACGCCGCCCGACGCCGACGCCTATGTCGAGTGCGTGCGCATGCGCTAACCACGCGGTACAACTCCGCCAGGGTCCGCCGGGGTCAGGGTCCGCCGGGGTCAGTGCCGGCAATCGTACACGGCCTCATCTTTTCCAACGGGGTGAGTGCCGGCAACCGTACACGGCCTCATCTTCTCCACCGGCGTCAGTGCCGGCAATCGTACACGGCCTCATCTTAGCGAACGCTTCTATTGCCGAGGCTGTGTACGATTGGCGGCACTGACCCCGTGGCATGGCACTGACCCCGTGGCATTGCCGGCACTGACCCCGTGGCGGGTGGGTATCGCTATTGCCGAGGCTGTGTGCGATTGCCGGCACTGACCCCGCTCGGGGATCAGGCGAAAAAAATCCCTTCGGGCCGGCGACGGCGGAAAGGATTTTTTACGTGCCGTCCGGAGACGGCGGCAATCAGCGGTGGGTGACCAGGCTCGAAGGCAGGCTCGACAGGTAGGCGGCGATGTCGACGATGTCCTTGTCCGACAGCGGCTTGACCTGGCCGGCCATGATCGGGTTGGCGCGACCGTTCGGGCCGTCGCCGCGCTTGTACGTCTTCAGCGCGTGCGCCAGGTAGTCGGCGTGCTGGCCGGCCAGCTTTGGATAGCTCGGGTCGATCGATTTGGTGTAATCGGCGCCGTGGCAGGCTGCGCAGTTGTACTTCTTGGCCAGCGCTTCGCCGTTGGCGATGTTGCCGCCGGCAGCAGCGTTGAACGAGACGACGCAGGCGGCCAGCGCAATAATCAGTTTTTTCATGGTGCTGTCCTTATTTCTGCGCAGTGTTGGAAGGCTGCTGCGCGTAGTACGCGGCAACATCGGCGATGTCCTGGTCAGACATGCTCAGCGCGATACCGCGCATCGTCGGATGCTTGCGCTCACCCTTCTTGTAGCCCTGCAGCGCGTTTTCGATGTACTTGGCGGACTGGCCGCCGATCATCGGTACCCGGAACACTTCCGGGAACGTGGCCTTGTAGCCGGGAATGCCGTGGCAGCCGATACACATTTCAACCTTGGCCGCGCCGGCCTTTGGGTTTCCAACGATGTCCGCCGCTGCGGCGACATTGAAACTGCCGGCGAGCACGAGAAGTGCGAAGATTTTTTTCATGGTTGCAATGGTAAGGGGATAATCGGTTCCGGCCGTGCAAAACGTACAACTTGCACTATCAACCTACAATTTTAACCCAAGACCGCATTGCAGTCCAGATTCAAAGTGTCGCCCTGCCGGCTTCGCGCAGTTGGCTTATACTCGAAACAATTCCATTTTCCGGCATCGACTCCCATGACCGCACATCATCAACCGCTGCCCCGCTTCGAGGGATCCGACAGTTACGTCGCCACTGCCGACCTGAAGCTGGCGGTCAACGCTGCCCTGACCTTGCAGCGCCCATTGCTGATCAAGGGCGAGCCTGGCACCGGCAAGACCATGCTGGCCGAGGAAGTGGCCGCCGCGCTGAACATGCCGCTGATGCAGTGGCACATCAAGTCGACCACCAAGGCGCAGCAGGGCCTGTACGAATATGACGCGGTGTCGCGCCTGCGCGACTCCCAGCTCGGCGACGAACGGGTGCGCGACATCCACAACTACATCGTCAAGGGCGTGCTGTGGCAGGCATTCACGGCGCCCGAGCCGGTGGTGCTGCTGATCGACGAGATCGACAAGGCCGACATCGAGTTCCCCAACGACCTGCTGCGCGAACTGGACCGGATGGAGTTCTACGTCTACGAAACGCGCGAAATGGTGGTGGCGAAACATCGGCCGCTGGTGATCATTACCTCCAACAACGAAAAAGAGTTGCCGGATGCGTTCCTGCGCCGCTGCTTCTTCCACTACATCAAGTTCCCCGACAAGGACACGATGGAGGCAATCGTCAAGGTGCACTACCCGACGCTCAAGCAGGACTTGCTGGCGCAAGCGCTGCAAAGTTTCTATGAGGTGCGCGACGTGCCGGGCCTGAAGAAGAAGCCGTCGACGTCCGAATTTCTCGACTGGCTCAAGCTGCTGCTGGCCGAAGACATCGGCCCGGAGGCGCTGCGCAGCAAGGACACCAAGTCGGTAGTGCCGCCGCTGCACGGCGCGCTGCTCAAGAACGAACAGGACGTGCACCTGTTCGAGCGCCTGGTGTACATGTCGCGCACCAACCGCTGAGCAACATGATCGAGGTTCAAGCAGTCACCCTGAAACTGAACGGCGTTCGCCTCGAGCCGCTGGCGCCGGCGCACGCGCCTGGCCTGCGCGCCGCCGCCGAAGACGGCCAGATCTGGAAGCTGCGCGTGACGTGGGTACCGGGGCCGGAGCAGGTCGACGACTACATCGGCGCCGCGCTGACGATGCCGAACCGGCTGGCGTTCGCCGTGATCGATGACGACAGCGGCGCCGTCATGGGCACCACCAGCTACCACGACATCATGCCAGAGATCGACCGCGTCGAAATCGGCCACACCTGGTATGCCAAGAGCCGCCAGCGCAGCGGCGTCAACACCAGCTGCAAGCTGATGCTGCTGGCGCACGCCTTCAACACGCTTGGCTGCGAAGTGGTCGGCCTGCGCACCGACAACCTGAACCACGCCTCGCAGGCGGCGATCGAGCGGCTCGGCGCGCACAAGGACGGCGTCATCCGCCACCACGCTGCGCGGCGCGACGGCAGCGTGCGCGACACCGTCATCTACAGCATCTTGCGCGGCGAATGGCACGGCATCGAATCGGCGCTGCGCGACCGGCTGCAGCTGCACGCGGGGGCCTAGCATGCTGATCGATTTCTTCTACACGCTGAAGGACGCCAAGATTCCGGTGACGATCAAGGAATTCCTGACCCTGCTCGAGGCGATGGAAAAGAACCTGATCGGCCAGTCGATGGACGACTTCTATTACTTGTCGCGGCTGGCGATGGTCAAGGACGAGGCGCATTTCGACAAGTTCGACCGCGCCTTTGCGCAGTACTTCAAGGGCATCAACGGCGCCTTCGAGAACAACAGCGCGATTCCGCTCGACTGGCTGCTCAAGCGCATGGAGCGCGAGCTCACGCCCGAACAGAAGGCGGCGCTGGAAAAATTCGGCTACGACAAGCTGATGGACCGGCTGAACCAACTGCTGAAGGAGCAGAAAGAGCGCCACGAAGGCGGCAGCAAGTGGATCGGCACCGGCGGCACCTCGCCGTTCGGCAACGGCGGCACCAATCCGGAAGGCATCCGCATCGGCGGCGCCGGCGGCAACCGCACCGCGGTCAAGGTGTGGGAGCAACGCTCGTACAAGGATTACGACGCCGAGCGCGAGCTTGGCACGCGCAACATCAAGGTCGCGCTGCGGCGGCTGCGCAAGTTCGCCCGCGAAGGCGCCGAGGACGAACTGGCGCTGGACGCGACCATCCGTGCCACCGCCAGCAATGCCGGCTGGCTCGACATCAAGATGCAGCCTGAGCGCAAGAACAAGATCAAGGTGCTGATGCTGTTAGATGTCGGCGGCAGCATGGACGACCATATCGAGCGCACCGAGGAACTGTTCTCGGCGGCCAAGACCGAATTCAAGAACATGGAGTTCTACTATTTCCACAACTGCGTCTACGACTATCTGTGGAAGAACAACCGGCGCCGCCAGGCCGAGCGCTTTCCGACCTGGGACATCCTGCGCAAGTATCCGGCCGACACCAAGCTGATCTTCGTCGGCGACGCCACCATGAGTCCGTATGAAGTGCTGCAGCCGGGCGGCTCGGTCGAGTACAACAACGAAGAAGCCGGCGCCGCGTGGCTGGCGCGCTTTTGCAACGCGTTTCCAAAATTCATCTGGCTCAATCCCGAGCCGGAGCCCGTGTGGCAATACCGCCAGTCGATCTCGGTCATCAAGCAAATCATGAACAATCGCATGTTCCCGCTGACCATCGACGGCCTCGAGCGCGGCATGCGCTTGCTGAGCAAGTAACAGCAGGGGTATGACGGGGACGCCGAGTCCCGATTCTTCTTTTAGGGTCAGACCCCGGATTCACTAGCGTCAACTAGGCCCGGGGACAGACCCCCAACTGAACAATCGGGGTCGGTCCCCTCGATCGGCGTCTGATCCCATCAAACGTGCGCACCGTGCGCCTCTTGTAGAATCGCCCAACCGCTTACCACGCGAAGGACCCACATGTCCGATCTGTTGTCGATACTTACCAGCCTGGCCTGGCCGCTCGCTGTCGCCGTGGCCTGGCTCGCCGGTGAATTCGGCCAGCGCTGGACCGGTTTGCCGCGCGTCTCCTTCTACGGCCTGGTCGGCTTCGCACTCGGCGCTGCGCAAATTGGCGTGCTGCCCAAGCCGGAAGGCGGCGCCGTGCTGTTGCTGGCCGACATAGCGTTCGCGCTGATGCTGTTCGAACTGGGCTACCGCATCAACCTGCGCTGGCTGCGCACCAATCCGTGGATCGGCATCACCGGCCTGGTCGAGTCCGCCGCCACCTTCGTTGCCGTCTACTACGTCGCCCTCGCCTTCAGCAGCGCCCAGCTGACGGCGCTGATGCTGGCGTCGCTGTCGATGGCGACGTCGCCGGCTACGCTGGTGCGCGTCATCAACGAGCAGCGCAGCTCCGGCCAGGTCACCGAGCGGGTGATGCACCTGGCCGCGCTCAACTGCGTGCTGTCGGTGTTCGCCTTCAACATCGTGGTCGGCTTCTGGCTGTTTCACAGCTCGGACGACCTCGCCCACGCCACCCTCAACAGCCTGGTCGTGCTGGCGCTGTCGGCACTGACCGGCGCCGCCACCGGCATCGTCGTGCCGGGCTTGCTGCGCGCGCTCGGCAACTTGGCGCAGGACGCCACCGTCGCGTTCGCGCTGTCGGTGATCCTGCTGGTATCGGTCACCTACACCTTTCAGCTCTCGCCCGTGGTCGCCGCGCTGGCGTTCGGCCTGACCGCGCGCCACCGCCGCGTCACGTTCGGCCAGGCGCAGCGCAACTTCGGCGCCCTCGGCGAATTGCTGGCGGTACTGCTGTTCGTGTTCGCCGCCTCCACCCTCGACTGGCGCGACGTGTTGTCCGGCGGCGCGATGGCGCTGGCCATCATCGCCGTGCGGCTGCTGACCAAGACGGCCGGCGTGGCCGCTTTCTCGCACCTGTCGGGCATCTCCTGGCGCAAGGGCGCGCTGACCGGACTCGGCCTGGCGCCGCTGTCGATCTTCGTCGTGCTGCTGCTCGAACACGCACGCCAGGCCGGCATGCTGATGGCCGAGCCGGTGCGCGCGCTGGCCGCCGTCATTTTGCTGCTCGAACTGTGCGCCCCCATCATCTTGCAGCGCGCCCTGATCTGGGCGCGCGAAACACCGGAGCAACACCATGGCTCTTGAACCGTTTGCCAAGTCCGAGGCGCTGACGTTCGGCGTCGAACTCGAGCTGCAGCTGGTGAGCCTGTCGGACTTCGACCTGACCGCCGCCAGTCCCGACCTGCTGCACCTGCTGGGCAAGAAGCCCTTCCCCGGCAATGTCACGCCGGAAATTACCGAGAGCATGATCGAGATTAATTCGAGCGTGCAGGCCAGCCACGGGCCGCTGCTGGACGAACTGCACCTGATCCGCAACACGCTGGTGGCCGCCGCCGACACGCTCAACATCGGCATCTGCGGCGGCGGCACCCATCCTTTTCAGCACTGGTCGCAGCAGAAGATTTATCCGAAGCCGCGCTTCCAGGAACTGTCGTCGCTGTACGGCTACCTGGCCAAGCAGTTCACCATCTTTGGCCAGCACGTGCACATCGGCTGCAGCTCCGGCGACGACGCCATGTTCCTGCTGCACTCGCTGTCGCGCTATGTGCCGCACTTCATCGCACTGTCGGCCTCGTCGCCGTTCGTGCAGGGGCGCGACACGCTGTTCGATTCGGCGCGGCTGAACTCGGTGTTCGCCTTCCCGATGAGCGGGCGGGCGCCGTTCTGCCTGCGCTGGGACGACTTCGCCAACGTCTACTACGCCAAGATGGAAGCAACCGGCATCATCAAGAGCATGAAGGATTTCTATTGGGACATCCGGCCCAAGCCCGAGTACGGCACCATCGAGCTGCGCGTGTGCGACACCCCGCTGACGGTCGAGCGCGCCGCGGCGTTGGCCGGCTACCTGCAGGCGCTGTGCCGCCACCTGCTGCAGCGCATCGAGCCGGCGCCGGTCGAGGATGACTACCTGGTCTACAATTACAACCGGTTCCAGGCGTGCCGCTTCGGGCTCGACGGCGCCATCACGCATCCGAAAACCTACCAGACGATGTCGTTGCGCGAAGACATCTTGAAGACGCTGGCGGCGATGGCGCCGCACGCCGAGGTGCTGGGCAGCACGGTGGCGCTGCGGCACCTGCAGGCTGCGGCCGACGGCGCCAGCGATGCGAATTACCTGCGCCAGCAATATGCGGCGGAAGGCAGCTGCGAGGGGATGGTCGATTCGGCGATCCACCGCTTCCGCGGCTAAGAGGTCTGCCCGCTAGAACCGGGTTTCGCGGGCGGCGCGCAGGAATTCGTCGAGGATCGGCGTGCAGTCGAGCAGCTCCTGGCCGCCGGCGCGGTGGAACTCGGGATGCCATTGCAGCCCCATCACAAAATCGGCGCGCTGGTAGCGGATCGCTTCAACAATGCCGTCCGGATCGGACATTGCCTCGACGACGATGTCGCGCCCGAGCTCCTTCACCGCCTGGTGGTGGATCGAATTGACGACTGGCCGCTGCTGCTTCGGGAACATCTTGCCCAGCGACGAGCCGGGCGGGAACACGATCGAGTGGCGATGGGCATCGTAGTCCGAGTGCACGTGCGCCAGCGCCTCCGGCACGTTGGTGGCGACGTCCTGGTACAGGCTGCCGCCGAAGGCCACGTTGATCAGCTGGCAGCCGCGGCAAATGCCCAGCACCGGCTTGCCCGCCTCGACGAATTCGTGCAGCAGTTCGAGTTCGTACAGGTCGCGCGCGCGGTCGCCGCCCCACTCGGGCCGGGTGGCCGCTTCCGAATAGGTTTGCGGCGAGACGTCGGCGCCGCCCTGCAGCACCAGGCCGTCGAGGTGGCGCGCATAGTGGCGCAAGGTGATGTTGCTGGGATGGAGCAGGCCGTTGGTATTGACCGTCGGGATCATGAACACCAGCACGTCGCGCGACATCACCCACTGGGCGATCGACTCTTCGAGGTATTGCAGGTTCTTCGAACGCAGGCCGGTCGAGCCGGCCTCCGGATGGAAGATGCGCGCCGACACGCCGATGTTGAGGGTGCGGCGCATGAAGTCGCGGCCGAAGCGGTCGCGCATCGAGCGCCAGCGCGACGAGATGACCCGCCCGGCCAGCGCCAGTGGCGTGTCGTGGCTGCGTTGATAAGGCGGGGTGCGCGCACCGCGGCCGATGTCGTGCTCGCGGGCGCGGCGGTCGGGAACGCGTGCCGGCGGGCCGTCCGGTTCAGGATCGGCGCGCCGCTCGGTGATAAGGGGATCGGGCTTGTCGGTGTCTGCCATTCCTCAACTATAGCGCCCCTGCCGCGACGCACGATTTAAATTCGTAACAAAGTCGCGCAGGCAAGTGGCAAACAACTAGGGCAGCGACATCAGCTTCTTGATCGCCGAGCACAGGTGGCGGTCGGCGACCGGCTTGTCGAGCATGCCGCGCACGCCGACTGCGCGGGCGCGCGGCGCGTCGTAGCGGAAGCTGCGCCCGACCAGGAACACCACCGCGGTGCGCTCGGCCGTCGGCAAGCCCTTGACGTCGGCGCACAGCCGGTACGGGTCGACCTGCGGCGTCGAGGTATTGATCATCAACACCGACACCGACGTCTCGTCGCACAGGCGCAGCGCGGTGCCGGCGCTGTCGGTCCATTCGACCGGCAGGCGGCGCGCGCCGAGCACCCTGGCGACGTGGTCGCGGAAGGCGCCGCCCTTGTCGACGATCAGGATGGCGCCGGCCGGCGGTTCCTTGCGTTTTTGCTCGATCAGCGCCGGATCGGTCAGGTCCAAGTCCAGGCGCGGGCGGCGGCGCCGCTCGATCACCACCGGCAGCTGGCCGCGCGCGGTCAGCTGCGCCAGCGTCTGCGCGCGCCTGGCAATCAGGTGCGCCAGCAGCTGGTGCATGCGCACCGTGTCGATCGGCCGGGCCAGCTGGGGGAAGGTGAAGGCGGCCGCGGCCTGGCCGACCAGCAGCGCGGGTGTCAGGTCGGTGGGACTGGCGGCCGACAGGCGGGTCAGCGCCAGCAGGTCGTCGGCGTCGACGATATACAGGTCCGGCTCTTGCAAACTGTCGTCAAGCAGGCAAAAATACGACGGCCCCGCGGCCGGCGCCTGTGCCAGCGCGGCGCGGACCTGGGCGGCCTCTGCTGCATCGAACCCGATCAGGCGCACGGCAAACGGATATTTTGGAGAATGCATTTTTTGCATCGAAAAACACCACTGGGGAGAAGGCTGCGGCCAGCTGGCGCGCCTGCCGTATGAATCTAACCACAATCGCGCGCGCTGGCAAGTGGAATCATTCTCGCCAAGTTCTGCCTTTTCCGCGCGACAAGATAGAATGCGCAGGCATCCGCATAAATGAAAACCAGTATGGCCACTAAAAAACCCGCATCCGACTACAGCGAATCATCGATCCGCGTCCTCAAGGGACTCGAACCTGTCAAACAGCGCCCGGGCATGTACACCCGGACCGAAAATCCGCTGCACATCATCCAGGAAGTGATCGACAACGCCTCCGACGAGGCGCTTGGCGGGCATTGCCACAACATCGGCGTGACGATCAACGTCGACGGCTCGATCACGGTCGAGGACGACGGCCGCGGCATCCCGGTCGGCCTGCACCCGGAAGAAAACGTGCCGACGGTTGAAATCGTCTTTACCCGCCTGCACGCCGGCGGCAAGTTCGACAAGGGTTCGGGCGGCGCCTACGCGTTTTCGGGCGGCCTGCACGGCGTTGGCGTGTCGGTCACCAACGCGCTGTCGTCGCGCCTGGAGATCACTGTCTGGCGCAAGGAGCCCGACGGCAACGGCCTGCACCACCTGGTGTTTGCCGACGGCGACGTCATCGAGCCGCTCAACTCGCGCCCTGCCCCGCGCGACGGCAAGAAGTCCGGCACGCGCGTGACTGCCTGGCCGAATCCGAAATATTTCGACTCGCCGACGATCTCGGCCGTCGAGCTGCAGCGCCTGCTGCGCTCGAAAGCGGTGCTGCTGCCTGGCGTGACCGTCACCTTGACGACGGCCAAGACCGGCGACGTGCAGAGCTGGAAGTACGAGGAAGGCCTGCGCGGCTACCTCAACGAGATGCTGGCGCAAACCACCGGCGGCGGCGAGACCGTCATTCCCGTGTTCGAAGGCGCGCAGTA
This sequence comes from Massilia eurypsychrophila, assembly GCF_002760655.1. Taxonomy (GTDB): domain Bacteria; phylum Pseudomonadota; class Gammaproteobacteria; order Burkholderiales; family Burkholderiaceae_D; genus JAFCUW01. The sequence continues at coordinate 192,748 of NZ_PDOC01000002.1, forward strand.
CGCCAGCGCCGAGTCGGAAGGCTTTGCCGAGGGCGAAGGCGCGGCGTGGGTGGTGGCCTGGACCGAGGAAGGCGCGGTGGTGCGCGAATCGTACGTCAACCTGATTCCGACGTCGAACGGCGGCACCCACGAATCGGGTCTGCGCGACGGCCTGTATGGCGCGGTGAAGAACTTCGTCGAGATGCACTCGCTACTGCCGAAAGGGGTCAAGCTGCTGCCCGAAGACGTGTTTGCGCGCGTCTCGTTCGTGCTGTCGGCCAAGGTGCTCGACCCGCAATTCCAGGGCCAGATCAAGGAGCGGCTCAACTCGCGCGACGCGGTGCGGCTAGTATCGACCTTCACCAAGCCGCCGCTCGAAGTGTGGCTGAACCATCACGTCGAATACGGCAAGAAGCTGGCCGAACTGGTCATCAAGCAGGCGCAGTCGCGCCTGCGGTCGCTGCAAAAAGTCGAGAAGAAGAAATCGTCCGGCGTGGCGGTACTGCCCGGCAAGCTGACCGACTGCGAATCGTCCGACATTGCGCGCAACGAGATTTTCCTGGTCGAGGGCGACTCGGCCGGCGGCTCGGCCAAGATGGGGCGCGACAAGGAATTCCAGGCCATTTTGCCGCTGCGCGGCAAGGTGCTCAATTCCTGGGAGACCGACCGCGACCGTCTGTTTGCCAACAACGAGATCCACGACATCGCGGTGGCGATCGGCGTCGACCCGCACAGCCACGGCGACAGCCCCGACCTGTCGGGCCTGCGCTACGGAAAGATCTGCATCCTGTCGGACGCCGACGTCGACGGCTCGCACATCCAGGTGCTGCTGCTCACCTTGTTCTTTAAACATTTCCCGGCCCTCTTCACCAATGGCAACATCTGCATCGCGCGCCCGCCGCTGTTTCGCGTCGATGCGCCGGCGCGCGGCAAGAAGCCGATCCAGAAGCTGTACGCGTTGGATGCCGGCGAGCTGGTGGCGATCGAAGACAAGCTGCGCAAGGATGGCGTGAAAGAAGGCGCGTGGGGCATATCGCGCTTCAAGGGCCTCGGCGAGATGAATGCCGAGCAACTGTGGGAGACGACGATGAACCCCGACACGCGGCGCCTGTTGCCGGTTTCGCTGGGCAGCTTCAACCACGTCGACTCGTCGGCGCGCTTCAACATGCTGATGGGCAAAGGCGAAGCCGCCGCCCGCCGCGCCTGGATCGAAGAGCACGGCAACGAAACCGAAGCCGACATTTAAGCGCCAAAAAAATCGGGGTCAGACCCGTTTGTTCGCCTCCCGATCGTGACGAACACCGAACAACAAACGGGTCTGACCCCGATTTAATTTGCCCAGAATGACACGTGCGGCGCGAGGCAAGGGCCGTTTTTCAAACACCCGAAAAAAATCGGGGTCAGACCCGTTTGTTCGCACGCGCAAAGCGAGAATGGCCGAATAACAAACGGGTCTGACCCCAAATTGAATTGAATAATTATGTCATCACAAGCAACCTTATTTGATGTGCCGCCGGCGCCGCCAGGCGGCGAAGCGCCTCCGCCGCCACCGCCGCCGCACGACCTGGCGCCGCCACCACCGCCGCCACCGGGCGACGATGGCGACTGGCTGACGCTGTCGACCTTCGCCGAGCGCGCCTACCTCGACTACGCCGTGTCGGTCGTCAAGGGCCGCGCGCTGCCGGACGTGTGCGACGGCCAGAAGCCGGTCCAACGCCGCATCCTGTATGCGATGAATGAACTCGGCCTGGGCCCGACCGCCAAGCCGCGCAAGTCGGCGGCCGTGGTCGGCGACGTGCTCGGCAAGCTGCATCCGCACGGCGACCAGTCGGTCTACGACGCGCTGGTGCGCATGGCGCAGGACTTTTCGCTGCGCTATCCGCTGATCGACGGCCAGGGTAACTTCGGCTCGCGCGACGGCGACGGCGCCGCGGCAATGCGCTACACCGAGGCGCGCCTGACACCGATCGCGCGCCTGCTGATGGACGAAATCGACCAGGGCACGGTCGACTTCCAGCCGAACTACGACGGCTCGACGGTCGAACCGAAAACGCTGCCGGCGCGCCTGCCGATGGTGCTGCTCAATGGCGCCTCCGGCATCGCCGTCGGCCTCGCCACCGAGATCCCGTCGCACAACCTGGCCGAAGTGGCCAGGGCGGCGGTGGCGATGATCCGCGACCCGAAGATCACCCACGCCGAGCTGATGGCGATCATCCCCGGCCCGGACTTCCCGGGCGGCGGCCAGATCATCACGCCGGCGGCGCAAATCGCCGAGATGTACGCCACCGGCCGCGGCAGCATGAAGGTGCGCGCGCGCTGGAAGATCGAGGAGCTGGCGCGCGGCCAGTGGCAGGCGGTGGTCACCGAACTGCCGCCGGGGACGTCGTCGCAGAAGGTGCTCGAAGAGATCGAGGAGCTGACCAACCCGAAAATAAGGATGGGCAAGAAGGCGCTGTCGCCTGAACAGCTGACGATGAAGCAGACCATCCTAGGTTCGCTCGACACGATCCGCGACGAATCGGGCCGCGCCGCGCCAGTGCGCCTGGTGTTCGAGCCGAAGTCGAAGAACCAGGACCAGGGCGAGTTCATGCTGATGCTGCTCGCGCATACCTCGCTCGAGTCGTCCAATTCGATCAACCTGGTGATGATCGGCGGCGACGGCCGCCCACGCCAGAAAGGCCTGGGCGACATCCTGCGCGAGTGGGTCGAATTCCGCTTCATCACGGTCAAGCGCCGCACCGAATTCAAGATGGGCAAGGTCGACGACCGCATCCACATCCTCGAAGGGCGCGAGGCGATCCTGCTCAACATCGACAAGGTCATCAAGATCATCCGCAATTCGGACGAGCCGAAGGCGGCGCTGATCGCCGAATTCCGCCTGTCGGACCGCCAGGCCGAGGACATCCTCGAGATCCGCCTGCGCCAGTTGGCGCGCCTGGAAACGATCAAGATCCAGCAGGAGCTGGCCGAACTGCGCAAGGAGAAAGCGACGCTGCAGGACATCCTCGAGAACCCGTCGACGATGAAGCGCGTGATCATCCGCGAAATCGAAGCCGACGCCAAGGCGTTCGGCGACGTGCGCCGCACCCTGATCGAAGAAGCGCAGAGAGCAGTCTCGGAGCAGAAGGTCATCGACGAACCGGTCACCGTGATCGTGTCGGAAAAAGGCTGGGTGCGCGCGCGTACCGGCATCGGCCACGACGCCGCGCAGTTCACCTTCAAGGCGGGCGACGCGATGTACGCCGCGTTCGAGTGCCGCACCGTCGACACGCTGCTCGCCTTCGGCGACAACGGCAAGGTGTATTCGGTGCCGGTGGCGGCGCTGCCTGGCGCGCGCGGCGATGGCGTGCCGATCACCACGCTGGTCGACCTGTCGGGCGGCGCGCGCATCCTGAACTACTTTGCCGGCAGCGCGCAGACGCAGCTGGTGCTGGCGTCGTCCGGCGGCTACGGTTTCGTCTCGAAGGCGGGCGACATGGTCAGCCGCCTGAAAGGCGGCAAATCGTTCCTCACGCTCGACGCCGGCGAAGTGCCGCTGCCGCCGCGCGTGGTCGGCGACAAGGCCACCGCGATCGCCTGCCTGTCCGAAAAGGGACGCGTGCTGGTGTTCGGCATGAACGAGATGAAGGTGCTCACCAACGGCGGGCGCGGCGTGATCCTGATGCACCTCGAGCCGAAAGAGAAACTGCTGGCAGTGCAGCCGATCACGCAGAAAGGCGTCAACGTGATCGGCACCTGGGCCGGCTCGAAGCCGCGCGTGGTGGAGCTGTTCGCATCAAGCCTGGAGCCGCACTTCGGCAAGCGCGCGCTCAAGGGCAAGGCGCTGGTGCAGAAGGTCAAAGCGGTGTCGCTGGCGATGCGAACTACGGAGTCGGACGCGGGCTGATTGCGCCTGCATCGTCGACATGCGGCTGCATGATGTCGGCGATTCTGAGTCGTTCAAGGTAAGCGCGACAGATTGTCGTCGGTGGACCAGAACTACCTGCACGACGGACACCGTCTCGGCAGCAAACACGATGCCGCTATTGGCGCAAAGTCGTTCGGCGCTAGCGGTTTGGGCGGGGGGCGACGCTGAGGCCGCGTCGGCCGACGGTACGCGGTCCGTGGCGCCGGTTCGATCACGGACTTTCCGCCAGTAAAAGCATCGGCGCTGACGGAATTTTCAGGGTGCCGGCTTACAATATCCTCTTCTCAAAAATTCGTAACGAATCGCGTGACAAGCAACCAGGGCTACCAGCTAAGCAGATTCCCGCCGCCACACTGTCGAAAAAATTCCCGCTGCTGACAGCACGTTGTCAGTAGCTCTTCGTCATACTTGCTCGTGCAGCACTTTTTCGACCGTGAATTGGAGAAAACCATTATGCGCGCAATAAACAAGGTAGGCGGCTATATCGAGCTGGCCCCGTTCAAAGCTAAAGATGGCGTGACTGACGCCGCGATCCTCAATGCTGTCGATACCATGCAGGCAACGATGCGAACCTTCTCCGGCTTTTTGCGCCGGGAAACCTTGAAAATGGAGGACGGCAATTGGCTTGACATCGTTCTGTGGCGTGACAAGGTCAGCGTCGAAGCGGCGATGGAACAAATGCATGGTAGCCACGCATGCCAGGATTTTTTTGCATTGATCAACGAGACTGGCGTGCCGATGTCATTTGGCGGTGTAATGCGCTCGCACAACGCGTAAGTAGTCAGGAAAGGAGAGGCGCATGCGCAGGGACGACCGACTGTTCAAGCTGGTGCAAGTCCTACGCTCACGGCGCCTGACTACTGGCACCCAGCTGGCTGAACGTGTGGCCTTGCGCACGGTGTACCGCGACGGCCGTGATCTGCAACTCTCTGGCGCAACGGTAGCTGGAGAGGCGGGCGTGGAATCCACGCTGTCCGAGCGTATCGATATACCGCCGCTGCTGTTTTCGCGCGAAGAGCTTGTGGCCCTGCGCTTCGCGCTTGCGCGTCGTGCAGCAATGGACCGACCAAAAAGGTGCAGATTGCGGCGCAAAGCGCGCTAGAAAAAAGATATGGCTGAACCCTGACCGCCGGGTGCGCGCTGCGGCGAGACTTCCGCGATTTTCGCGTTGGCCGCATCGTCTCTCTCAAGCTCCCGGGTGACGCCTACCTCAGCCAACCCGGTCAAGGAGAAAAGGAAAATGACAAAGAACCCTACTTTGCGCATCCGCGACTTGAAGGGCTTGGGACCGCGCAGCGAAGAGATGTTCGCGCTAGTCGGCATCCGCACGGTGGAGAAATTCCTCGCAACCGATCCATATGTACTGTACGCCAAGCTAAAGCCGGTAGTGCCGGGGCTAAACGTGGTGGCGATCTACGCCTTGATCGGCGCGCAGGAAAACCGCCATTGGCTGGAGGTTAAGCGGGAGCTGCGCGGCGAAATCCTGCTGCGCTTGGACATGATGGGACTGACGTCGAAGAAGCCGTCGCGGCGAAAATAAGATCAGTGCCGTTTGCTCACCAGGCCAAATTCCGCTGGTTTTGGCTCGCAACCCCGATGACGGAAATTTCGGCGGTTCCGCCGGGAGCGCACGGCGCACGCTTCTGGACTGCACGTGAGAATCTGCGCGGTGCTGATGGCCGAGGCCTGCAACACGGGACCGGAGCCGCTGATGCGCGGCGACGTCCCGGCGCTCAAGCGCGAAATGTTGTCCTGGGAGGACCAGAACTACCTGCGCGACCACACCATCACGGCGGCGAACACCATGCTGGTCTCGGCATAGAGCCGTGACCCAAGATATCGGCGGCGCGATCGCCAGATTGTTGAGAGAAAATAGCAGCCGGACCAATAGCTCGCGCGTTGACGCATCCGGCTGCATGTTCCTCTGACCGACTGTCGCTCCGGGCAAAAAAAAAGACAGCTCGCGCTGTCCTTTTTTTACCGCGGGCCGAATTACTTGGCAGCGGCTTTCTTCACGTCAGCAGCTGCTTCAGCTTTCTTTTCGGTGGTCTTGGCGGCGGCGACAGCTTTGTCGGCCTTCGCTTCGACGACAGCTTTTTCAGCTTTTGCGTCGGCTTTGACCATCGTCTTTTCAGCTTTCAGGTCAGCTTTGGCGACTTTGGTGTCGGCCTTGGCTTCTGCTTTCATTTTGTCTTCAGCATCGGCCTTGACGACTTTTGCAGCTGCGTCAGCTTTGGTTTTTTCAGCTTTAGCGGCTGCTTTAGCTTTCTTTTCTTCGGCTTTAGCCAGTGCTTTTGCTGCTTTTTCGTCGGCTTTGGCGACGTCTTTGGCTTCAGCAGCTTCGGCTTTCACAACGGTCTTTTCAGCTTTCACGACAGCTTTGGTCACAGCTGGGGTTGCCGGAGCGGCAGCAGGAGCTTGTGCGTACACCGAAGTAGCGAACAGACCAGCGATCAGGGCAGCGAGTACTTTATTCATGGTGTTTCCTTTAGGTGATGAGTGGGGTTCTGGACGTTGTGGGCCGGGCCTGGTCAGGCGACAGTCCGATCGTCTTCTTTCATTTCTCGTCCGAAACTTTCGCAAGGGAACGAGGCAAGAATATGACGGTTCAACAACATGGTCAGTACGCTACCGTACACACATGACCTCGCTGTTCCCTCCCTAAACGTGGCACAGCGGTAGTCGGTTGACACGCGGCCATATTTACATTGATGCCAGCAATCACCCTACTTTCGACCGCCCGCACGGGCGTAGAGGTCGATAATGGTGCTGATGCCGTCCTGGCAGACGTTACAAAAAGTTTCACTTCGGTCAAACATGATGCACTGCATCTCGGAGCGGTAGTAACCGGTCGCCTCGTAGTTGGCCCCTTCGAAGGCACCGACGGCATGCCGGTGCGGCGCGGGCGAAAACAAGGCGTTGGTGTGCGCCAGGTCTTCGCGAAACAGCGCGCTCATCTCCGACTCCGGCCGGTTCGCCTTGCGCAGCGCCGCCCGGCGTGCCTGGTAGGCGCGCGAGTTTTCCTCGTAGGTCGCTTTCGGCCACGGCGTCGGCAGCGGCGTGCCGGCCTTGACGTGCCGCTTCCATTTCAGCTTGGCCGGGTCGCGCAGCGCCGTCACGTTCGGCTCCCACGGCTCGACGCGGGCGCCGCCCGTTGCGTAGGCTACCGGCGACGTGTAGTACTCGTCGGCCAGGCCGGCGAAATGGTGGCCGAATTCGTGCACGAACAGGTAGTTGGCCCAGTCGTTGCCAGCCGCCGCGGTGCTGAACTGGCCGAAGATGCCGCCGCCGCCGTAGGTGTCGTTGTTGACCAGGATTTCGATGAACTCGTACGGCGCGTGCTGGGCGATGTCGCGCAGCGCGCGGTTGTCGAGCGTGAGCACATAACGCTCGCTGCCGAAAATATCGTAGCGGCTGCCCAGCGCCGACGCGCGGTGCACGCCAGTCGACGGGCGCGACACGCCCGACTCCTGGGTCGGCACCGCCATGCCCCAGACGTTGAAGTCGGCCGCGCGCTCGCGAAACGGCGACACCTTGAACAGGTGATCGGCCAGGCGCCGCGCGTCGGCTTCGAACTTCGGCATGTCGGCGGCGGTGTAGCCGTCGCCGAGGATCAACAGGTCGACCTTGTTCGGCGACGGACCGCTGACCCGGATCGGGATGGTCGGCGCCGGCGCCGGCGCCTGCTTGCGGACTACCTCGGGCGCGGCGCTGTCGACGTCGACGCTCCACACCACCGAGAACTGGTTGCGCTCGTCGCGCTTGAGGATGCGCACCCGCACCGGCTTGTCCTGCTGCGGAAAGCGCACCGACTCGTGGAAGCCGCGGCTCATCCTGATCGCTTCGTCGGTGGTGCGCCACTCGCCGAAGATGGTGGAGAAGCCGCGCGAGTACAGCAGGTCGCCGGTCTTGGCGTCGACCACTTCGACGCGGTTCTGGCCGCGGTCCGTGTTGTCGAGGTTTTGCGCCAGGTTGCCGGGCCATGGCAGCGGTTCGACCAGCACGCGCTCGATGGCGTAGGTGTCGGACAGCGCGTTGCCGCTGTGGAGGTAGTCGACGCGGATGGTGGCCGGCGCCTGCGCGTGGGCCAGGCCGGCGGCAGCCAGCGCCAGCGCGCCAGCCAGGTAACGTAACAGGGACACGGCCATGGGTACTCCTCGCGGGATTAAGAATGAGCAGCATTGTAATCCCGGCCGCGAGGCCATCAACGTATTAGAAACGTAAAACCAGGGAACCTCCGCGGAAACGACGCTGTACGATTAGTCGCGGCCGTTTTGCGCCACGCGGCCGCGCTCCTGCTTGTACTGGTACAGCGGCAGCCGGATCTGGATCGGCCGGATGTCGAGCCTGACGTTGTAGACCGAGTAGGTCTCCGACGCGGCCGACAGGTAGCCGACGCTGTCGCGGTCGCGGCTGAAGCGGAACTCGAAGCCGAGATCGGGCTGCACGCTGCGCGGACTACCGAGCGTGAGGCCGATCGCTTCCGGCTGGTCGCTGTCGATCAGCTTGCCCATCAGGTCGACCACCGTCGTGTTGCCGAGGATGTCGGCATTGAACAGCGGCTCGCGATAATACGGCCTGGCCGGATCGAGCTTGCCGTCGGCTTTATCGGCCGACGGCGTGAACGCGCCGCTGGCGATGTTGAAGCGGTCGCCGCTATCAAGATAGCTCACCTTGGCGTTCGACAGGTTGAACGCGCCCGGCTCGGTGCTGGCCGAGCCCAGGTCGATCAGCAGCGCGCCCTTGTAGCCGATCACCTCGACCTCGCGCGTCGGGCCGACCACCATCGCGGTGTTCTCGTCGATGCCCAGTCCCAGCTTGTAACCCTTCTTGAGCATGGCCGGCAGCATCCGTGCAAAGCGCCCGCGCACCAGCAGGTGCTGGTCGATGAAGACGTCGTCGCCGATGAAGCCGAGTCCCGGCGCAATCTCCTGGCCTTCGGCCACGCCCTGCTTGAGGGTAGCCAGCACCGTCTTCGGCTCGTCGAACATGGTGCTGCTCATGATGGCGGCGCCGGCGCTGGAGCCGGCGATCACGCCGCCCTTGCGGTACATGTCCCACAGCGCTTCGAGCACCAGCGAATTGCTGCCGTCGGGGCGGATCAACGCGCGCGTGATGCGGCCCTGGTCGCCGCCGGCGAAGTAGGCGCCGCCGGCGCTGCGTACCTGCGCGGCGAGCTTCGAATCGTCGGCCGCGGCGAGGTAATCGGTGCCGGCCAGCTTGACCGCGACCGGGATGAAGAAGGCGTCGGCGCCGTAATGGTCGAGCAGCCCCATATTGAATTTGGCGGCCTTTTCGGGACTCGCCGACGCCGACGCGAACACGGCGATGCGGGCCCCTTCGCCGCCGGCCAGCTTGACGATGCGCTCCCAGACAGCGGCGTTGTCGGCACGCAGGGCGCCGCCGATGATCACCAGCGAACCTTTGGGACTGGCCGGCGCCGGCGCCGCCTGCGCGCTGGCGCCAGCGGTCAGGGACATCACCAGCGCGACGCGGCAAAGGAGGGAGAACATGATGCTTCCTTCAAAAAAAAGTGAGCAGTTCGCTCACCCGTCGGCCTCGCAGCTGTCAGCGCCGCGCTGGTGCAGGAGGTGCACTCAGGCGCAGGCGCGGCGGCCACGTTTGTCCGTGTTAGTCGGGTCATAGCCTATTGTGAAATATACACTTCGCCGAAGAAGCACGTCGCCATGCTCAGCACACCTAGGTTACTCGCCGCCATGACCGGCTGTTTGCCACTGCGCAAACCATCCAATAGCGGCCGAGCTATGTAGTTACGTCGCCTCCCGCCGCGCGCGTGCGGCCTTGTCGATCCGCCAAGAGATATGCCACACTGTGCGCTGATCCTTAACACCAGGCACCAGGCACCATCATGCAAGCACACCGACAGCAGATTTCCACCACCGCGGGCGGCGGCAGCTACCAGCTGGCCAGCTTCCACTTCGGCACCCCTGGCCTGGGCAAAAAGGTCTACATCCAGGCGGCGCTGCACGCCGACGAAGTGCCCGGCATGCTGGTGTCGCAATTCTTGCGCACCGAACTGACGGCGCTCGAAGCGCAAGGCAAGGTGCTCGGCGAGATCATCCTGGTGCCGGCGGCCAATCCGCTCGGCCTGGCGCAGGCTATCCATGGCGCGCCGTTCGGCCGCTTCGACTTGTCGACCGGCACCAACTTCAACCGCGCCTACAAGCACGTTGCCGACGACCTGAAGGTGTCGCTTGACGGCGAGCTCGGGCCGGACGCCGCGGCCAACGTCGCGCTGCTGCGCGAACACGCCCGCGCGTCGGTGGCGAACTGGCAGCCGACCACCGATGCCGAAGCGCTCAAGAAGATTTTGCTGGGGATGGCGATCGACGCCGACATCGTGCTCGACCTGCATTGCGATAACGAAGCCGTGGTGCACATCTATACCGGCACGCCGCTGGCCGACGCGGTGGCGCCGCTGTCGGCGCTGATGGGCGCGCACGCGGTGCTGCTCGCGCTCGAAGCGGGCGAAGAGCCGTTCGATGAAGCGTGCAGCCGGCTGTGGTGGGATCTTGCCGCCCACTTCGGCCCGGCGTTCCCGATTCCGCCGGCCTGCCTGTCGACGACGGTCGAACTGCGCGGCGAGATGGATGTCGGCTACCAGCTGGCGCAACAGGATGCGCACGCGCTGCTGCAGTTTCTCGGCCACAGCGGCGTCATCGACATCGCGCTCGAGGCGCTGCCGGCGCCGCTGTGCGCGCCGACGCCGCTTGAAGGCGTCGAGCCGATCGTCGCGCCGCATGCGGGCGTGCTGGTGTTTCTCAAGCAGCTGGGCGACGTCGTCGAAGCGGGCGAGGCCATCGCCGACCTGATCGATCCGGTCAGCGGCGAGGTGAGCACGCTGCGCCCGACGGTGCCTGGCGTGTTCTTTGCCCGCACCGCCCATCGCCACCTGCTGCGCGGCATGGCAGTCGGCAAAATCGCCGGGGCGAAGGCGTTCCGCGCCGGCAAGCTGCTCAGCTCCTGAGCGCTGGCTGGCGGCGCGCTACGACACGTAGATGTTCGGGAAGTAGCGTTCCATCAGCGTTTCCGGCCGCTGCGGCGGGGCGAAGCCGAACTTTTCGTACAGGCCGTGGCAGTCGCCGGTGGCCAGCGTGAAGCGGCGCAAGCCTTGCAGGCTGGGGTGGTTCATCACCGCCTCGAGCAGCTCTTCGGCGAAACCGCGGCCGCGATATTCGGGTATGACGAACATGTCGACCAGGTTGCCGAAGGTGGCGAAATCGGTCACCACCCTGGCGAAGGCGACCTGCCGGCCATCGACATAGCCGCCGAAGCAGAGCGAGTTTTCGATCGCCCGGTCGACGATGGCGCGCGAGATGCCCACCGCCCACGACGACTGCTCGCTGAGGAACCGGTATATCAGCGGAACGTCGAGCTCCGACCGGTCTGTATTGATCTCAAAACTGGACATTAAAGTCATCCTGCAAAAAAACCAATTCTACCGTCGTTTGCGTCGCCCGGATTGGCAGAATAGCGCTTCGCGCAAAAGAAATTCGGCTTCGTTGACGCAGCAGAAGATTCGGTCAGCGGCTTTTCACGTAGCGGGCGCCAGTGGTCCGATCAACGGCGGGGGCCGGTGGCCAAATCAACTTTGGCGACGGCCTTGCGGTGAGCGAGCCTCCACACCCATCCATATTCGGCCATTTCCCCTCGAAAGTCACGCCCAGCCTCCTTCCTTGTTTATAATCAGGTAAATCACATAGGCCTCACATCATGACCGCACAATTCTCCAACAAGGGCGAAGCCTGGTCGGCGCGCTTTTCCGAACCCGTCTCGGACCTCGTCAAACGCTACACCGCCTCGGTATTTTTCGACAAGCGCCTCGCCATGGTCGACATCGAAGGCTCGCTGGCGCACGCCGAAATGCTGGCCGCGCAAGGCATCATCAGCGCTGCCGACCACGCCGAAATCGAGCGCGGCATGGCCCAGATCAAAAGCGAAATCGAAGCCGGCAGTTTCGAATGGTTGCTCGACCTCGAAGACGTCCACCTGAATATCGAAAAGCGCCTGACCGAGCTGGTTGGCGACGCCGGCAAGCGGCTGCACACCGGCCGCTCGCGCAACGACCAGGTCGCAACCGACATCCGCCTGTACGTGCGATCCGCCATCGACGACATCGTCCTGCTGCTGCAGTCGCTGCGCGGCGCCCTGACCGACCTGGCCGAGCAGCACGCCGACACCATCATGCCGGGCTTTACCCACATGCAGGTGGCGCAGCCGATCACCTTCGGCCACCACATGCTGGCCTACGTCGAGATGTTCGGCCGCGACGTCGAGCGCATGCAGGATGCGAGGAAGCGCGTCAACCGCCTGCCGCTCGGCGCCGCCGCGCTGGCCGGCACCACGTTCCCGATCGACCGCGAACGCGTCGCCCGCACGCTCGGCTTCGACGACGTCTGCCACAACTCGCTCGACGCCGTCTCGGACCGCGATTTTGCGATCGAGTTCTGCGCCGCCGGCGCGCTGGTGATGATGCACATCTCGCGCATGTCGGAAGAACTGGTGATCTGGATGAGTCCCCGGGTCGGTTTCATCGACATCGCCGACCGCTTCTGCACCGGCTCGTCGATCATGCCGCAAAAGAAAAACCCGGACGTGCCGGAACTGGCGCGCGGTAAAACCGGCCGCGTCTACGGTGACCTGATGGGTCTCCTGACCCTGATGAAGGGCCAGCCGCTGGCCTACAACAAGGACAACCAGGAAGACAAGGAGCCGCTGTTCGACACTGTCGACACCGTCGTCGACACCTTGCGCATCTTCGCCGACATGGCCGGCGGGATCACCGTCAAGCCGGAAGCGATGCGTGCGGCCGCGCTGCAGGGCTATGCCACCGCGACCGACCTGGCCGACTACCTGGTGAAAAAAGGCCTGCCGTTCCGCGATGCCCACGAAGCGGTGGCGCGCGCGGTGCGCGCCTGCGACGACGCCAAATGCGACCTGTCGGAAATGTCGCTCGAACGGCTGCGCGACTTTTCGCCGCTGATCGGCGACGACGTCTTTGCCGTGCTCACGCTCGAAGGTTCGGTTGCCGCGCGCGACCATGTCGGCGGCACCGCGCCACGCCAGGTACGCGCCGCCATCGCGCGCGTTCGCGGCCAGCTGGCCGACTAACGAAATCAGGAGACGTCCATGTTCATGTCCATCTCGCGCGCGATCGATAAGCTCAACGAAATGATCGCCGGCGCCGTCAGCTGGGCGCTGCTGATCGCGGTGATCATCTGCACCGGCAATGCGCTGGTGCGCTACACCTTCAATTTGAGTTCGAACAGCTGGCTCGAGATCCAGTGGTACCTGTTCGCGGCGGTGTTCATGCTGGCCGCCGCGCACACGCTCAAGCGCGACGAGCATGTGCGCATCGACGTCGTCACCAGCCACTTCTCGAAACGCACCCAGGTCTGGATCGACCTGTTCGGCTACCTGCTGTTCCTGCTGCCGGTGTGCCTGATCGTCATCTACTACGGCATCCCGTTCGCGCGCTACTCGATCAACACCGCCGAGATGTCGAGCAGCGCGGGAGGCCTGATCGTCTGGCCGGTCAAGCTGCTGGTGCCGTTCGGCTTCGTGCTGCTGCTGCTGCAGGCATTCTCCGAGATCATCAAGCGCATCGAGTTTTTGGCCGGCCGCATCGACGGCCACGAATTCGCCAAGCACGTCACCACGCCGGAACAAGAAATCGAAGCGATCAAGTCGGCCAACCAGCTGTAACGCACGATCGCACAATAACAAAGTACCCGGGGACACATGGAACAATTCATCATCGCCAACCTCGCGCCCATCATGTTCGGCGCGCTGGTCATCTTCCTGCTATCGGGCTTTCCGGTTGCGTTTTCGCTGGCCGCCAACGGCCTGTTTTTCGGCTTCGTCGGCATTGAACTGGGCCTGCTCAAGCCGGAACTGCTGCAGGCGCTGCCGAACCGGATCTTCGGCATCATGTCCAATGACACGCTGCTGGCGATCCCGTTCTTCACCTTCATGGGCCTGATCCTCGAGCGATCGGGGATGGCCGAAGACCTGCTCGACACCATCGGCCAGCTGTTCGGCCCGATCCGCGGCGGCGTCGCCTACGCGGTCATTTTCGTCGGCGCCCTGCTCGCCGCCACCACCGGCGTGGTGGCCGCATCGGTCATCTCGATGGGCCTCATTTCGCTGCCGGTGATGCTGCGCTATGGCTATGACAAGCGGCTCGCTTCCGGCGTCATCGCCGCTTCCGGCACGCTCGCGCAGATCATTCCGCCGTCGCTGGTGCTGATCGTCATGGCCGACCAGCTGGGCCGCTCGGTCGGCGACATGTACCGCGCCGCCTTCGTGCCTGGCCTGCTGCTGACCGGGATGTACGCCGGCTATGTGCTAGCGCTGTCGATCCTGCGCCCGACCTACGTGCCGGCGCTGCCGCTCGAAGCGCGCAACCTGCGCGAACCGAATGGCGACAGCGGCGTGCGCTCGCTGCTGGTGCTGGTGACGGCGACGGTGGCGATCGGCTACGGTTTTAATATGTGGTACGGCGCCACGCATCCGACCATGCCGGGCGACGAACTGGGTATCTTTGCCGCCGCCGTGGCGATCGGCGTGGCGTTCGTGTTCGCGCTGGCGAACCGCTACCTGAAGCTGAACCTGTTGTCGCGCATGGCAGAGAAAGTCGTGTTCGTGCTGATTCCGCCGCTGGCGCTGATCTTCCTGGTGCTCGGCACCATCTTCATCGGCATGGCCACGCCGACCGAAGGTGGCGGCATGGGCGCGGCCGGCGCCATGCTGCTGGCCATTGCCAACCGCCGCCTGAACTGGAGCCTGGTGCGCCAGGCGATGCATTCGACGACGCGGCTGTCGGCGTTCGTCATCTTCATCCTGATCGGTTCGACCGTGTTTTCGCTGGTGTTCCGCGGCGTGAACGGCGACCTGTGGGTCGAGCACCTGCTGACCAGCCTGCCGGGCGGGACCACCGGCTTCCTGGTGGTCGTCAATATCATGTTCTTCCTGCTGGCGTTCTTCCTCGACTTCTTCGAGCTGGCATTCATCCTGGTGCCGCTGGTGGGCCCGGTGGCCGAGAAGCTTGGCATCGACCTGATCTGGTTCGGCGTGCTGCTCGGCGTGAACATGCAGACCTCGTTCATGCACCCGCCGTTCGGCTTCGCACTGTTCTACCTGCGCTCGGTGGCGCCGAAGGAAGTGAAGACGTCCGACATCTACTGGGGCGCGATTCCATTCGTGGTCATCCAGATCATCATGGTGACGCTGATCATCGTCTTCCCGCAACTGGTGTCGATCGAGAAGAAGATCGACATGAAGGAGCAGCTCGAGCTGAAGATCGACGTGCCGGTGCAGGAAGAGGCGCCGCCGCCGTCGTACGATCCGGGCGGCTGAAGAATGCGCTCCTGAAATGCAAACTGGCTGCCCGAAGGCAGCCAGTTTTGTTTCAGCGACTGCCTGTGCCGCTTAATTATTCAACAGCACCTGGGCGATGATGCCGGTGGCGATTGCCGCCAGCACGTAGTCGTTGTTCGCCTGCACCCAGTGGTAGCCGCGCGGAGGCGTGCTCAGGTGGCGTCCGCGCCAGTCGTTGACTACGTAGCGGCTTCCGCGGTATTCCTGCGGCAGGTAGGCGCCGCGGCGCATTTCGTGGCGATAACCGTTGTGGCGGGCGCCGTAGTAGGCCTGGTTCGAATGACCGTAGTTGCTGCCGCGATAGCGGTCGTCGCGGTCACGGCGGTCGTTGCGATCGTGGCGGTCATGGCGGTCGCCACGGTCATTACGGTCGCCACGACCCTGGTAACGGTTCTGGTCGTCGCTGCGCTGCACGTGCTGGTTGCGATCGTTGCCGGAGTCGTAGCGCTGCGCGAAAGCGGGAGCACTTGCCATCATGCACACGGCCATCAGGCCCGAGATAACAGTTTTGGTGTTCATAAGGATCCCTTGGTAAGTTAAACGGAGGACATCCGCTTTGCTGCACTAACGAATCCATTAGACCTTTTTATTTGCCGCCGATCTATGGCGTCCTAGTAAGCGACGTTACAAGACGTATCTGACTGTCAAGTCAGTAATTACAACCGTCGTGGCGAGAAGCTGGTGTCTTGATCCCAAAACCCTCCAAAACCCCCGGGGTCAGTGCCGGCAAACGCACACGGGCCCATCAGTTGCCGAGGCGCCGGCGCTTAGCGACGAGTTCGTGTACGAATGCCGGCACTGACCCCGCTGGATAGACGTTGTTGAGAACAGCTATTGCCACGCAGTTTCAGAAAAAAAGCCAGGGTCAAAAGCAAGGGTCAGTGCCGGCAAACGTACACAGGCACATCCGTTGCTGAAGGTACCGGCCCTTAGCGACGAGTCCGTGTACGTTTGCCGGCACTGACCCCGCTGGAGAGTTAGCCTTAGCGACGAGTCCGTGTACGTTTGCCGGCACTGACCCCGCTGGAGCGTTGTGATGAACAGCTATTGCCAGGCCGTTTCGGCGATTACGCCGAGGCCCTGGAAGACCGGCCGGCAGAAGAAGTAGCCTTGCATCAGGTCGATGCCGGCGTCGCGCAGGAAGTCGCGCTCGGCCGCCGTTTCGATGCCTTCGGCCACTATCCGGATGCCCAGCTCGCGGCACATCGCGGTGATCGCCCGCACGATGGCCTGGCGCGGCGCGCTGCTGTCGATGCCGCGCACCAGGTCCATGTCGATCTTGATGATGTCGGGCTGGTAGTCGGCCAGCAGATGCAGCCCGGCATAGCCGGCGCCGAAGTCGTCGATCGCGGTCTGGAAGCCGAATCGCTGGTACTCACGGAAGATGGTCATCAGGTGCGCACGGTCGCGCACCCGCTCGCCCTCGGTCACCTCGAAGATGATCTGCTCGACCGGGAAATTGTGCGCGCGCGCCGCTTCCAGTGTGCTGCGGATGCACACCTCCGGCCGGAATACGGCATTGGCAAGGAAGTTGATCGACAGCCGTTCGCGCATGCCGAGCCGGGCAGCACCGGTAACCGCCTTCACCCGGCACGCCTGGTCGAAGCGGTAGATATTCGCCGGCGTCACCTGCGACAGCACGCTGGCGGCCGATTCACCACTCGGCCCGCGCACCAGCGCCTCGTGGGCGTAGATGGTGCGGCTGGCGCAATCGACGATCGGCTGGTATGCATACTCGAACTCGAACCCGACGGGTTCGCCATCGCGGCAGCCTGAACAAGCAGTTTCCGCAGCCTGCTGTACCAACGCCGGCACGATATGAATCATTCAATGCCTCTTCTTTAACCAACAATGTTAGCGGAGCCGCTACCGAAAGGCGCAAACTATTGTATAGCACACATACTTACAAATTGCCCGTTGGCATCTTGAACGCGTTGATCTACCATTAGTTCAGCTTGCTTACTTCACCAACCTGGGCGCCCCATGGAAGAGATCGAATCGACAACCGAGTCCTTACTCGAGCGCGACAGCGCCGTGCCGGCCCGTGGACTTGCCGCCATTGTCGGCGGCGCCCTGGTCAGCGCCTGCGGCGGCGGCGGCGGCGCTTCCTCGCCGGCGCCGACGCCATCGCCTTCCCCAACACCAGCGCCGACTCCCGTGCCGCCGCCGGCCGAAACCATCACGCCAGCGCAGGCGTCGCGTTTCCTGGCGCAGGCCTCGATGGCCGCGACGCGCGAGCAGATCGCCCGCGTGCAGGCCGTCGGTTACGCCGGCTGGCTCGACGAGCAGTTCGCGCTGGCGCCGTCCGCTTCGCGCTGGGACTGGCTGGTGTCGAAGGGACTCGACGCGCTCACCAACAAGAACGGCGAGGCCGGCGCCGATCCCGTCATCTGGCGCCACATGCTGACGTCGCCCGACACCTTGCGCCAGCGCGTCACGCTGGCGCTGTCGGAAATCCTGGTCGCGTCGGTGTCCGGCTTCAACGGCGGCTGGAAAGCGTTCTCGGCGGCCGCCTACCTCGACCTGCTCGAAGGCCAGGCGTTCGGCAACTACCGCACCTTGTTGCAGCAGGTCTCGACCAGCGCGCCGATGGGCGAATACCTGACCTTCCGCGGCAACCTGAAGGCCAACGCCGGCACCGGCGCGCTGCCCGACGAAAACTATGCGCGCGAAGTGATGCAACTGTTCACTATCGGC
This sequence comes from Massilia eurypsychrophila, assembly GCF_002760655.1. Classification (GTDB taxonomy): domain Bacteria; phylum Pseudomonadota; class Gammaproteobacteria; order Burkholderiales; family Burkholderiaceae_D; genus JAFCUW01. Next base: position 210,731 of record NZ_PDOC01000002.1, read on the forward strand.
CTGGTGCAGCTGAACCTCGACGGCACGGCGAAACTGGTGGCCGGCGCGCAACAGGAAACCTACGGCCTGGACGACATCGGCGGCCTGGCGCGCGTGTTCACCGGCTGGAATTACGATCTGGCCGGCGGCGACACCAACACGCCGGCCTTCAAGAAGCGGCCGATGGCGGTGACCTCCTCGCGCCACGAGACCGGCAGCAAGACCTTTCTCGGCACCACGATTGCGGCCGGCACCAGCGGCGACGACAGCCTGCGCATCGCGCTTGACACTATCTTCGCGCATCCGAACGTGGCGCCGTTCATCGGCCGCCAGCTGATATTGCGGCTGGTGTGCAGCAACCCGAGCCCGGCCTACGTCACGCGCGTGGCGAGCGTGTTCAACAACGATGGCGCCGGCGTCAAGGGCAACCTGAAGGCGGTGGTCAGGGCAATCCTGCTCGACGATGAAGCGCGCAACGCCGCGCGCACGGCCGATCCGGCCTTCGGCAAGCAGCGCGAACCGATCCTGCGGCTGGCGGCCTGGGCACGCGCGTTCAAGGTCACGTCGTCCGGCAACGCCTGGAACATCGGCAACACTTCCGATCCGGCCAGCCGCCTCGGCCAGAGCCCGCTGCGCGCGTCGAGCGTGTTCAACTTTTTCCGGCCGGGCTACATTCCGCCCAATAGCGCGATCGGCAGCGCGGGCCTGGTGGCGCCGGAGTTCCAGATCACCAACGAGTCGAGCGTGGTCGGCTACGTCAACTTCATGCAGAACGCCGTCAGCCGCGGCATCGGCGACGTCAAGGCCGACTACAGCACCTTGATCCCGCTGGCCGACAATCCGCAGGCCCTGCTCGACGAGCTGAACCTGCTGCTGGCGGCCGGCCAGCTGTCGGCCGCAACTGTCGCGCTGATGCGCGGCGCGCTGGCCACCATGGCGTCCGGCACCGATGCGGCACGCCTGAACCGGGTACACGCGGCGCTGGTGCTGGTGCTGGCCGCGCCCGAATTCATCATCCAGAAGTAAGGACACCGCCATGCACAACAATCAATCGCGCCGCGCCTTTCTCAAGCGCGCGTCGGCACTGTCGGTAGCGGGCGTCGCCGCGCCGTGGGCCCTGAACCTGGCGGCGATGGCCGAAGCATCCGCCGCCACGGCGAGCGACTACAAGGCGCTGGTGTGCGTGTTCCTGTACGGCGGCAACGACTACGCCAACACGCTGGTGCCGTACGACGGCGCCAGCTACGCCGCCTACCAGCAGATGCGCCCGAGCTTCGCCTACGCCCACGCGGCGCTGTCGCCAACCGTGCTCAAGCCATCGGCCACGCCGCTCGACTCGTCCGGCACGGCGCACACCTACGCCTTGGCGCCGGAACTGGCACCCTTGCTGCCGCTGTTCGATGCCGGCCGGTTGGGCGTGATCCTCAATGTCGGCACCTTGGTGCAGCCGACCACCAAGCTGCAGTACACCAGCAAGTCGGTGAAGCTGCCGCCAAAACTGTTTTCGCACAACGACCAGCAGTCGGTGTGGCAATCGTCGTCACCGGAAGGGGCCACGTCGGGCTGGGGCGGGCGCATCGGCGACCTGTTCGAAAGCGGCAACGGCAACGCCACCTTCACCTGCGTCAACGTGTCCGGCAATGCCGTCTTCATGTCCGGCAAATCGGCGGTGCAGTACCAAGTGTCGACCGGCGGCTCGGTACCGCTGGCCGGGCTGAAGGCGCCGTTGTTCGGTTCGAGCGCGTGCTCGGAGGCGCTGCGCACGCTGGTCAGCCAGCCGCGCGCGCACTTGCTGGAGCATGAATACAGCCGCGTTACCAAGCGCTCGATCGACGCCGACACCGTGCTGACCGGGGCGCTCGCATCGAGCCCTGCGCTCGCCACCGCCTTCCCGGCCGGCAACAACCTGGCCGACCAGCTGAAGATGGTCGCGCGCATGATCTCGGCCGGCCCGGCATTGGGCGCCAAGCGGCAAGTATTTTTCGTCTCGATGGGCGGCTTCGATACGCATGACGCCATGCTGACAGCGCATCCAGGCTTGCTCGGCGGCGTGGCCGGCGCACTGGCCGCATTCCAGCAGGCGACAGTCGAACTCGGCCTGGCCGACAAGATCACGACGTTTACCGCGTCCGATTTCGGCCGCACGATGAGCGGCAACAACGACGGCTCCGACCACGGCTGGGGGAGCATGCATTTCGTCATGGGTGGCGCGGTCAAGGGCCAGCGCTTCTACGGCACCGCGCCGGTTGTCGCCAATGGCGGGCCGGACGATGTCGGCCAGGGCCGGCTGCTACCGACCACCTCGGTCGACCAGCTGGCGGCCACGCTCGGCAAGTGGATGGGCGTGTCCGACAGCGACCTGCTCGGCATGTTGCCAAGCCTGGTCAACTACAACGCCAGCGCGCGCAATCTCGGTTTCGTCTGACTGTTGCGGTCCCGGTTACAAACCGCGCATATTCACGCCGCAATAAGCGCTACCATCGGCTTGCGAGGGCAACCGCCTTCGCTTTTTTGAGGTCAACATGCCGCTGCCGCGCTACATCGCTCCATTGGTTTTCATGCTGGGCGCCGCGGTGCCGCCTACCGGCGCAACCGCGCAGTCACCCGCCGAACAGGAAGTTTTGCAAGCTGTCGCGCCATTGGCGTCGCGTCAAGGCGCGATGCTGACGCTGAAAATAGCCGGCAACAAGCGCGTCCAGCTACGCTCAAAGAACGGCTGCGACGAAGGTCCCGACGATTGCCTGATCTATGAGCTGCTGGGGCTATCGCCCGATCGGCGGTTTTTTATTGTCGAGATGCGGGCGTACGAATCTGTTACCCAGGTCTGGATCGCCAGGGCAAGCGGCAAGCGGGTCGACGTGTACGCCGAAACGCATGTGTCGCCAGATGGGACGCGCATCGTTACCGCAAATCCATCCGAGTACGGCAGCACGAACGGCGTCTTCCTATGGGACGTTTCCGAACGCGGCCTGACGGAACGATTTCGTTTCGAGCCGGACGAGTACGCGCTGTACAGCTTCGTGCGCTGGAGAAACCGGGATAGCGTCGACCTGATGAAGGTCGCGCACGCCGACGCAACCCTGTGCCCCGCTTCGCAACTGATGGAGTCGCCGGCGCAACTGGTGAGGGTCGGTGGCAAATGGGTGCTACACGATCGCATCGACCGGCAGGCGGTGTCCTGCCAGTGACGCGGTCAGGCTGTTAGCGCAGTCCGCCGGCGCTGACGAAATACTTGCGCGCGTGCGCGAGCAGCTCGCCATTGCTCGGATGATCGACCGTCTCGACAGCCTTGATCTTCTCGGCCAGGGCCGGCATGGTCGCGGTCAGATGGCTGACAAATACGGTTTTTTCCTGGGCAGGGCCAACCACCAGGATCTGCTGTGCGTCCGTCAGGGCAGCGGCGATGTCGTCGAAGAAACGCGTGTTGTCGTCTTCGTTGGCATGGGTGTCGCCGTGGCGCTGGTGCGGATGCGGATGGGTCGAGTGGGTCTTCATCGACTCCGAATCGGCTGCATCGGCGTTGAAATGAATGACTTGCGCTTTGGTATGATCGATCCAGACGACGGCGTTATTGAATGACATGATTTCTTTCGTGGTGTAGCTTGGGGTGTGGTGACGTCGCAGCGGCGTAAAAACAGCCGTGGGAAGAAATGCCGCCCCGCCTGTTCGGCGTAGCGGCAACCCCACCATACTAAGCGCATGCCGCCTTCTGATCCGTTCGGTACCACACACCAGCGTGGCCGAACGGACAACAATTTCTTTGATTGGAGTGATCTTGATGCGCATGCAGAACTTATTCATTGCCGCCCTGCTCGGCTTTTCCACCCTAAGCCAGGCCCAGGCGCAATCGCCGAACAAGCCGACGCCCGAACAGATGCAGACGACGCTGGACGCCGGCATGGTGTCGATGCTGCCGATGCTGGCGCGCATGTCGGAAGTGCAGATGGAGGCACAGGTCAAGTTTGCGGCGCGGCCGGAGACGGCCGAGCGCATCGCCACGTTCAAGAAAAACCTGTTCGACGCGCTGCGCAGCAAAGGCTTTACGGCCGAGCAGGCGATGCAGATCACCAATTCGACGCCGCTGCCGACGATGTCAGCGCTCGGCAAGTAAAGTCGCCCCGTCCTAGCCGAGCGTGTCGTCCCAGATGTTGCGCGCCCAGTTCATCGCATACGTGCCTTCCAGTTCGCTGGCGCCGGCCGACACGCCGCCCGAACCGGGCACCACCAGCAGCGTCTTCCTGGCCGCATCGTAGGCGTGCACCGACGCCACGTGGATCACTTCGCGGTCGTTGACGAAGCTATAGCAGGTATTGGTCAGCATCGGCGCCGGGTTCGGCGCGCGCCCGCTCAGCAAGTCCACCACCGCGCCGGCGCACACCTTGGCGTGCTGGTTCGCCATGTGCGCCGACTTTGGCATCAGCGGCGCGGCCTGGATGGCGTCCCCCAGCACGTGCACGTTTTTTACCTGCGTCGATTCGAACGTCAAGAAGTCGACTTCGCACCAGCGCTTGCCGACGCCGGCGTCGATGGCGATGCTGCCGGCGCGCTGCGGCGGGATCACGTTCAATACGTCCGCGCTGACCTTGTCGCCCAGCTCGGAGATTGCGGTGCCGCTGGCCGCGTCGACGTCGACCGCATGAAAGCTTGGCCGGTATTCGATAATGCCGGCAAAGCGCGTCGCCCAGATTTTCTTGAACAGCGCGCCCTTCGACACCACGTCTTCGTTGGCGTCGAGGATCAGCACCTTCGACTTCGGCTTGGCGACGCTGAAGTAGTGCGCCACCTGGCAGGCCCGCTCGTACGGGCCGGGCGGGCAGCGGTACGGCGCCGGCGGAATCGTCAGCGCGAACACGCCGCCGTCAGGCATCGCCTGCAGTTGCGCGCGCAGCGCCGCGGTCTGGGCGCCGGCCTTCCAGGCGTGCAGCACGCGCTCCTGCGCGCCTTCCTCTTGCATGCCGGGCAGCTGGTCCCACAAAAAATCGACGCCGGGCGAGAGCACCAGCCGGTCGTAGCGCAGCGACTGGCCGCCCGCGAGCAGCACCGATTGTCTGGCGGCGTCGATGCGCTCGGCGCGGTCGCGCACGATGCGCACGCCCTGCGCCGCCAGCGCCCCGTAACCGAGCGTGATGTCGGCCATCGACTTCGAGCCGCCCAGCACCAGGTTCGACAGCGGACACGACACAAAAGCGGCGTTCGGCTCGACCAGGGTGACGTCGATCGCACCTTCGCTCCACAGCCGGATATATCTGGCGGCAGTCGCGCCGCCGTAGCCGCCGCCGACCACCACCACGTGGCGCCGGCCGCCAGCGCCGATGCTGGCGCAGCCGGCCAGCGACACCAGTGCGCCGATGCCGCCGATGAACTGGCGCCGCCTCACTTGCGCCGCTCCGCCGGCTGCGCCGCCAGGTAGGCGGCGATCAGTTCGATCTGTTCGTCGCTGTAGCCCTTGGCAATCTGCTGCATGATGGTCGCATCGCGCGTGCCGGCCTTGAACGCGCGCATGCTGTCGGCCAGCGCGTCCTTCGGCTGCCCGGCCAGCCTTGGCAGCACGCCGCCGCTGCCTGCGCCGGCGGTGCCGTGGCAGGCCGCGCAGCTGGCATACAGCCGCTGCCCATTGCCGGCGGCATGCGACGCCGCGGCGGCAGCGCACAGCATCAGGAACGCGAGTAGTTTCATATCAGGTCCTCCATTACGGCCGCACGCCAGGCGCTTCCAGTTTCATCCCCTTGTCGCGCGCCGCCAGGTACACCTCGAGGTCGACCAGTTCCTGCGCATTGAAGGCGGGGACTTCGGCGCGCACGCCGCTCATGCAGTTGCGCAGCCGCCGCTGCAGCGATCCCATGCCCTGCCATTCGAGCCGGTAGATCGGATAGGCCAGCGCGTGCCCCTGCGGGATGGTGCTGCCGCCCAGGCGGTTGCCCGCATTGCTGTCATGGCACTGCGCGCACGACAGGTTCAGCTGGCCGATGCGCTGGGCGAACAGGCGCTGGCCGCGCTCGCGCGCCGGCTGCAGGCGCGGGTCCGCCGGCGGCGCCTGCGGCATGCCGCGCGACTGCAAGGCGATGTAGCTTTCGATGCCGAGCAGCTCTTCGCTCTCGGCGCGCAGGGGCTCGGCCTGCTGCTGATTGACGCGGCACTGGTTGATCCTCTGCCCCAGGTTGAGCGCCGCCTTCGTGCGCGTGTCGAACGCCGGATAACGCGCCGCCACGCCGCGCATGCTGACCTTGGCGTCGCCATGGCAGCCGGCGCACGACTGCTCGCTGCGGCCGGCCTTGCGCAGCCACAGCGCCTCGCCGCCGCCGACCCACAGCATGGCCGGGTTCTGGGTGTCGTCGCGCTGCATCGCCTGCGTCGACGGGTTCATGAATTCGGCGCCGGACTTGCGCGTGTCGCCGGCATGCACCAGCGCGGCGCACAGCAGCAGGACCATCACACCCAGGCGCGCCGGCATGATTACGCCGCCACCGTGATCGGCATGGTTGCGGTCTGCGCGAAGCCGCGGTCGCCCTCCCATTTGAATTCGAGCGCGCCACTGTCGGTGGCCACCGTGTAAAAGGCGATGTACGGATTGGCCGAGATGGCCGGATGCAGTTCGGCCGCGAAGACAACCTCGCCGTTGTAGCGGCAGGTGAAGCGGCGGATGATGTCGCGCGCCAGCACCTTGCCGTCGGCGCCTGGCCGAAAGCCCGTCTCCATCGGATGGGCGATCAGGACGCGGATCTCGATCACCTCGCCGCGTTTGGCGGTGGCCTGCATGTGGATCAGGGCGCGCGCCATTTATGCCTCGCCTTCGATGCAGGCCGCCAGCGCCACCACCACGTCGGCGCTGTGCATCCAGCAGCTGCCGTCGCTCATGCGCGCCAGGGCCACCAGCTTTTGCGAGGTGGCCATGCGGATGCGGGTGGAAACCTGGGCCCTGCCGGCGCGCGGTCCGAGCGTGAACACCGCCACGCCGGTTTCGGGATTGCGTTCGTTGAAGATCGCGATCGCGGCGACATGGTCGGCGGCGGTCATCGGGCTGTCGACCCGCACCGCGACTGGAACGGTGTTGCCGTTGTCGACCAGGGTGGCGACCTCCAACGTGACCCTGCCGACCTTGGGCGCGGCGCCGCCGGTAAAGGCGTTGATCGCGGCCGCCATTTCTTCCGGCGTGGCGGCGGCCGGACCGACGAGGGCCAGCGCGCCCAAGCCCGCGAGTACCTGGCGGCGGCGCTGGTCGATCATGGCGCCGTCCTCAGGGTTTGCAGGTAAGCGACAACGTCTTCCACCTGCTGGGCCGAGAGGATGGTCTGGTTTTGCAGGGCGGCCGGCGTGCGCGCAGCACTGCCGGGCTTGAAGTACGACGGCATGATGGTCCCCGGATTAAAAGTACTGGCGTCGACCATCCGCATGCGCAGCTGGGCGGCCGACCAGCGCGCGCCGGCGCCGTGCAGCGGCGGCGCCAGGTTGCCCTGGAAGCGCTCCTCCGGAATCGGCCCGCTGTGGCACAGCAGGCACAGGCCCAGCTGGCGGTTGGCGACGATCGCCCGCCCGCGCACCGCGTCGCCAGGTTCGGCGGTGAGCGGCGCGGCGATGCCGCTGGCCTCGGCCCGCACCGAGGCGCAGGCAAACCACAGGCCAGCGAGCACGCGCACGGCTTACGCCTTCAGGCTGTGGTTCTTCAGCGGCAGGTCGCGCACCCGCTTGCCGGTGGCCGCGAAGATCGCATTGAGCACCGCCGGCGCCGCCACGGCGATGGTCGGTTCGCCCACCCCGCCCCAGAAGCCGCCCGACGGCATCACGATCGTCTCGACCTTCGGCATGTCGGCCATCGTCATCACCGGGTAGGTGCTGAAGTTGTCCTGCTCCATGCGGCCGTTCTTCAGCGTGCACTCGCCAAACAGCGCCGCCGACAAGCCGTACGAGAACGATCCCTCGACCTGGTACTCGATCTGCTGCGGATTGACCGCGTGGCCGCAATCGGTGGCCGCGACGATGCGATGAATCTTCAACTTGCCGTCCTTGCTGACCGAGACCTCGGCGCAGGCGGCGACGTAGCTGCCGAAGCCCATCGTCTGCGACAGCCCGCGGAACACGCCCTTGGCTGGCTTCTTGCCCCAGCCGGCGAGCTCGGCGACGGCGTTCAGCACCGCCAGGTGTTTTGGACTATTCGCCATCAACTTGCGGCGCAAGGCCAGCGGATCCTGCCTGGTGGCGTGCGCGATCTCGTCGATGAAGCATTCGAGGTAGACGGCGTTCTGGTTCAGGTTCACGCCGCGCCAGAAGCCGGCCGGCACCGGCGGGTTGCGCATCGCATGGTCGACCAGCAGGTTGGCGAAGGTGTAGCCGATCGACGCTTCCGGCCCCGGCGCATTCAGTCCCTGGAACACGACCGGGTCCTTGCCGTCCTTGATCGACTGCGGCGACACCGACGCCAGGATCGACTGGCCCGAAATGCGCATGTGCAGGCCGGTGATTTCGCCCTTGGCGTCCAGGCCGGCCGTCATCTTGCACTGGGTGACCGGGTGATAGCGGCCATGCAGCATGTCTTCCTCGCGCGACCAGATCAGTTTGACCGGCGTGCCGGGCATCGCCTTGGCGATTTCAACCGCCTGGCGCACCCAGTCGTGCACCGCGCCGCGGCGACCGAAACCACCGCCCAGGTGCAGCTTGTAGACTTCGCACTTGGCCGGCGGCAGGCCGGCCGCTTCGGCCGCCGCTGCCAGCGCGGCTTCGCCGTTCTGGGTCGGCGTCCACACTTCGCAGCGCTCCGGCGTCCAGCGCGCGGTCGCGTTCATCGTCTCCATCGTCGCGTGGTTCTGGTACGGGTACGAATACACCGCTTCGACCTTGCGCACCGAGGCGGCAATCGCCGCGCGCGCGTCGCCATTCTGGTTGCCGACCACCGCGTCGGTCGCGTCCAGCCCGGCCTTCAGGGTGGCGGCGATGTCGGCGCTCGAGAGTTTGGCGTTAGGTCCTTCGTCCCAGACGATCGGCAAGGCCTCGAGCGCGCTGCGTGCACGCCACCAGGTGTCGGCCACCACCACCACGGCGCTGTCGCCGATCTGCAGCACCTTCATGATGCCGGGACGCTTTTCGATCGCGGCGGCGTCGAAGCTTTTTACCTTGCCGCCGAAAACCGGACAGTCCTTGATGGCGGCGTTGAGCATGCCGGGCATCGTCAAGTCCATGCCGTAAATCTGCGAGCCGTTCGTCTTGCTGACGGTGTCGAGCCGCGCCAGGCGCTTGCCGGCCAGCTTCCAGTCCTTCGGGTCCTTCAGCACGATGCCGGCGGCGGCCGGCGGCGCCAGCTTGCCGGCGGCGACGGCGACCTTGCCGTAGCTGGTCTTGCGCCCGGTCGGCGTGTGCGTGATGACGCTGGCGGCGGCGACGCATTCGGACGCCAGCACCTTCCATTCGGCGGCCGCGGCCTGCACCAGCATCGTGCGCGCGGCGGCGCCGCCCTTGCGCACATACTCGTGCGACTCGCGCATGCCGCGGCTGCCGCCGGTCGAAAAGCTGCCCCACACGCGGTTGCGCGCCAGGCTCTGGCCTGGCGTCGGATATTCGGTCGTGACGCGGCTCCAGTCGGCATCGAGCTCCTCGGCCACCAGCTGGGCCAGGCCGGTCAGGGTGCCCTGCCCCATCTCGGAACGGGCGATGCGGATGACGATGGTGTCGTCCGGCTTGACCACCACCCAGGCGTTGACCTCGGGGGCGTCGGCGGTCTGCGCCGAGGCGAACGGGATGTGGAAGGCGAACACCAGGCCGGCCGCGCCGGTGGTCTTCAGGAAGCCGCGGCGGTTCATGCTTTGCTCCCGGCGATACGCTCGATCGCGAGGCCCGCGCTCTTGACGTCGCCGCCCTTGGCGACGACCTTGATGGCGGCGCGCACGCGGTTGTAGGTGCCGCAGCGGCAGATGTTGGTCATCGCGCTGTCGATATCGGCGTCGGTCGGTTTCGGTTTCTGCTTGAGCAGCGCGGCGGCGGCCATGATCATGCCGGACTGGCAGAAGCCGCACTGCGGCACGTCGAGCGCGGCCCAGGCCTTCTGCACGGGATGCGAGCCGTCCTTCGACAGGCCTTCGATGGTGACGATTTTTTGCGCGGCGGTGACGGTCGACACCGGCCGCACGCAGGTGCGGGTCGGCTCGCCGTCGATGTGCACGGTGCAGGCGCCGCACTGGGCGATGCCGCAGCCGTATTTGGTGCCGGTCAGGCCAAGCTGCTCGCGCAGCACCCACAGCAGCGGCGTGTCGTCCTCCGCCTCGAATTCACGCACCGTACCGTTGACGTTCAGCTTCGCCATGCCACGCTCCTGTTGGAATTATATTTGGGGACAACCGTTCGGATACTACACGGGTTTTTTGGCGTATGCACGAGCTCGATGCGGCGGTATTTACACGTCGCGCGTTAGCCGTCGATCAGCCAGTCGCACGGCTTTCCCACGCCGCCGCGCGGCAAGATGCTGCGGATCAGGACCGACTGGCGGTCGACGCCGCACTGCCCGACCGGGAACCCAGGTCGACCCAGTCGCAAGGAGTTCTCCGGATCACGAGCCTAGGACAAATATAGAAGACTGGCATTTTTCATTTATGGCTATCGGCAACAGCCGGGGCAGACATCACCCCTGCCGGTTGCGCCGACGGTGTGCGGAGAAGGCGCACCGAGTAGCCGTTTCTGCCAGCTTCCTTGGCCGCGTACAAGGCCTTGTCCGCTTCCTCCATGAAATCGCCGACCGCGCCAACGCTCCCCATGTCGACCGCAATGCCGACGCTGGACGTGACCGTCAGCACGAGGCCGCCGACAAGAAAATCGGGACGAATGGCGTCCAGCATCTTCGTCGCCAGGCCGGCAGCCTCATCGTGGCTGCCGAGATGCTCGAAAATAACCACGAACTCGTCTCCCGCCAGGCGTGCCACTGCGTCGGTAATCCTCACGCAATTTTTGAGCCGCTTCGCAAACTCGACCAGCACCTGGTCGCCGACGCCGTGGCCGTAGGTATCGTTGATCTGCTTGAAACGGTCGATGTCGAGGTACGCAAGGCCAAGGCCGCGCCGGCTCCTGCGCGCCCGTTCCAGCGCCGCCGCAAAAATCTCGTCGAACATGCGGCGGTTGTGAATGTCCGTCAGCGGATCGGTGCGGGTTAGTTTCACCAGGTTGTTTTCTGCGTCGCGCCGCTGTTGCGAAAGATTGAAAAAAGCGCGACTCAGTTCACCGAATTCATCCTTGCGTGCGACATCGAAAACGTCGATGTCCTTGCTTCCTTCGGCGATACGCGCAACGTGCTTGCGCAGGGCGCCGAGCGGTCGCAGCAAGCGCAGGATAGCCAGCCACCCAATTAGCCCGGCGGCGGCGGCGACCGCCGCCGACGCGACCATCGCGTTCTTGCGCATGTCGATCAACGGTGCAAACGCTTCGTCGACTGGATACACCGCGCCGATGATCCAGTCGGTTTGGCGCAAACGTTTGTACGTAATCAGGGAAACTATGCCGCGCTTGGACTTGCCATCGAGGGTGCCTTCGAAACCGTTCATAGCAGCCAGCGTCGACGGCACGACGCCTCCGGCCTCGTCCTTGACGTTGTTCAGAATGCGCTGTTTGTCCGGATGATGAATAATCGTACCGGTTGTCGTCAACATGAACAGATAACCGGTGCGACCCGATTTGAGCGCTTCGAGCTGGCCGAAGAAGCGTGGCCGCTGCAGGTCGATCGCGCCGCCGATAACGAACAACAGCTTTCCGGCCGCGTCATACACCGGCTCGGTAACCACCACCACCGGCTTACCGGACAGCGTGCTCCTGAACGGGTGCGAGACCAATCCCTCATGAGCGGCCACCGTGTCGATGAAATAGTCGCGCTTGCTGAAATCCCCGACGGCGCGGCGATCGTTGAGATTGGCAATCAGTTTTCCCGACTTGTCGAGCGCGATTACATTGAAAAATTCATCGCGCAGACTGCCGTGCGCTTCAAGAAACCCCTGGATAGCCGACGGTGCGCCGATATCGGCGTAAACCAGTTGCTCGCGCAAGGCCGCCAACAAGCTTTTCTTGGACACCAGGTCCTCGTCAATGTAGGCCGCTGCGCTCGACAGCAATGCAAACTGCTGGTCTCCCACAACCGACCGCATCTGGCGTTCCGCCAGGTGCAGAGAGACGTAAGTGACCAATCCTGCCGCCAGCAGGACAAGGAACACTACTACGACGGTGATTCGAGCTTTGAGCGAACCAATACTGGCGAACGTCTTGATCATCGAGCCATCATACTCGCTTCATCACGAGGGTCAGGATGTCGTAGCTGGCCACCAGTTCGTCGTTCTGGTTGGTGACCTGCACGTCCCACGCCACCACGCCCTGGCCGACGCCTTTTTCGTCGGTGCGGTTGCGGTCGACCTTGCGCTTGCAGGTCAGGCGCGCGCGGATGGTATCGCCGATCGCAACAGGCGTAATGAAGCGCAGGTTGTCGAGGCCATAGTTGGCAAGCACGGGACCGGGCGCCGGCGAGACGAACAGCCCGGCCGCCGCCGACAGCACGAAGTAGCCGTGCGCGATGCGTTTGCCGAACTGCGAGTCCTTCGCCGCGATGTCGTCGAAGTGCATGTAGAAGAAGTCGCCCGAGATGCCGCCGAAGGCGACGATGTCCGCTTCGGTGACGGTGCGCCGGTGCGTCAGCAGCGAGTCGCCCATCTTCAGGTCTTCGAAATACTTGCGGAACGGGTGCAGGTCGCTTTCCTGTACCGCGGCGCCGCGCACGTATTCGCCCGTGACGGCGGCGAGCATCGTCGGCGAGCCTTGCAGCGCGGCGCGCTGCAGGAAGTGGCGCACCGCGCGGATGCCGCCGAGCTCCTCGCCGCCGCCGGCGCGTCCCGGACCGCCGTGCTTGAGCTGCGGCAGCGGCGAGCCGTGGCCGGTCGAATCGACCGCCGCCTCGCGCTCGAGCACAAGCACGCGGCCGTGGTACGCCGCCAGGCCCGGCACCGCGCGCGCGGCGATCATCGGATCCTTGGTGCACAAGGTCGACACCAGGCTGCCCTTGCCGCGCGCGGCCAGCGCCACCGCTTCCTCGATGCCCGAATAGGTCATCATCGTGCTGACCGGGCCGAACGCCTCGACGTCGTGCACCGCATTGTTGACCATCGCGTTACGGCACAGCAGCAAGGTCGGCGCGAAGAAGGCGCCGCCGGCGCTGCCCTCGCCGACCGGCGCAAAGCCATGGCTGGCGTCGAAGATGACTTCATTGCCCTCGGCGAGCATGGCGACACGCTCGCCGACGTCGCGGTGCTGGTCCATCGACGCCAGCGCGCCCATGCGCACGCCTTCGACCTTCGGGTCGCCGACGACGATTTTCGACAGCCGCTCGCGCAGCCGCTCGGCGACCGCGTCGACCCGGTTTTCCGGCACGATGATGCGGCGGATCGCGGTGCACTTCTGGCCGGCCTTGCCGGTCATCTCGCGCGCCACTTCCTTGACGAACAGGTCGAATTCGGGATCGTCGGGCGTCACGTCCGGGCCCAGGATGGCGCAGTTGAGCGAATCCGCTTCGGCGGTGAACGGCACCGAGTTGGCCAGCAGGTTCTTGTTCGAGCGCAGCATCATGGCCGTATCGGCCGAACCGGTGAAGGTGACGACGTCGGCGCCATTCAAGCGGTCGAGCAGGTCGCCGGTGCTGCCGATGACGAGCTGGATGCTGCCGTCGGGCAGAAGGCCCGATTCGTGCATCATGCGCACCACCGCCTCGGTCAGGTAGCTCGTCGCGGTGGCCGGCTTGCCGATGCACGGCATCGCGGCGAGAAAACTCGGCGCGAATTTTTCGAGCAGGCCCCAGATCGGGAAATTGAACGCGTTGATGTGCACCGCCAGGCCGCCGCGCGGCACCAGGATGTGGGTGCCGGCGAAGCCGCCGCGCTTGCCCAGCGCGATGGCCGGGCCTTCGTGCAGCACGTTCGACGACGGCAGCTCGCGGCTGCCCATGCTGGCAAAGGCGAACAGCGTGCCGATGCCGCCTTCGACGTCGACCCAGCTGTCGGGACGCGTGGCGCCGGTGTGGTGCGAGATTTCGTACAGCTCTTCCTTGCGGCCCATCAGGTAGGTCGCCAGCGCCTTCAGGCGTGCCGCGCGGGTCTGGAAGTCGAGCGCCATCAAGGACGGCACGCCGGTCTTGCGGGCGTAGACCACCGCTTCATCGAAATCGATTTTTTCGGCGTGGGTATGGTAAATCAGGTTGCTGTTGATCGCGCTGCGCAGCGGCATGTGCGGTTCGGCGCCGAGCCAGCGGCCGCCGATCAGGCTTTGCAAGGTGGAGATGTCGTTCATGTGGGTGTCCTTCGGGTCTGAATCTGATTACTGTTTTGGCGAGTGCATGTCGGGTCCGAAGTCGATGCGCTTGCGGTCCGTTTCTATCTCATCCCTGGAGTCGACCTCGCGCATCGTCTGCATCGAGCGCACGTTCAGGTCGTGATACTGCTTGGTGCCGAATTTTTTCCAGGCGATTTCCTTGTCGAGCAGCTCGCGCACGACCTTCGCCGGCATCCCCATCACCATGCTGCGCGGCGGGATGATCATGCCGGCCTTGACGAAGCTCATCGCCGCGACGATCGAGTCTTCGCCGACCACCGCCTTGTCCATCACCACCGCGTTCATGCCGACCATGCCATTGCGCTTGACGCGGCAGCCGTGCAGCACCGCGCCGTGGCCGATGTGGCCATCGACTTCGACCACGGTGTCGTCCTCGGGAAAGCCGTGCATCACGCAGGTGTCCTGCAGGTTGGCGCCTTCTTCGAGGATCAGCCGGCCGAAGTCGCCGCGCAGCGATGCCAGCGGGCCGATGTAGCAGCGCGGGCCGACGATGACGTCGCCGATCAGCACCGCGCTCGGATGCACGTACGCCGACGGATGCACCACCGGGGTAACGCCGTTGATTTCATATACCTTGACCATGCGCTTGGCTCCTTACATTCCGAGGTAGGCGCTTTGCACCTGCTCGTTGTCCAGCAATTCGGGGCCGGGACCGGACAGCACGATGCCGCCGGTCTCGATGACGTAACCGATATCGGCGATCGCCAGCGCGGCGTGCGCGTTCTGCTCGACCAGGAAGATGGTGATGCCCTGGTCGCGCAGGCTTTCGACGATGCGGAAGATCTCCTTGATGAGCAAGGGCGCGAGGCCCATGCTCGGCTCGTCGAGCAGCAGCAGCTTCGGGTGGCCCATCAGCGCGCGCGCCATCGCCAGCATCTGCTGCTGGCCGCCGGACAGCATGCCGGCGGTGAGCAGCCGCTTTTCCTTCAGTACCGGGAACAGCGCGAACACGCGATCGAGGTCGCCGGCCAGTTCCGACTTGGGGCGGGTGTAGGCGCCGAGGCGCAGGTTGTCTTCGACCGACATCGGGCCGAATACCTGGCGCCCTTCCGGCACCTGGCAGATGCCGGAGCGTACGCGCTGGTCGGCGCTGGCGCGGGTGATGTCGACGCCGCCGAAGCGGATGGCGCCGGCGCTGACCGGCTGCACGCCGGAGATCGCGCGTAGCAAGGTGGTCTTGCCGGCGCCGTTGGCGCCGACCAGCGCCACCAGCTGGCCTTCGCGCACTTCGATGTCGATGCCGTGCAGCGCCTGGATCGGACCGTAGTGGCTGTGCAGCCCATGGATTTGCAGCACCGGCGGCGCGTTCGAAAAATCTCGCATCTTGATTCCTTTATGCTGCGGCGCCGAGATAGGCGGCGATGACGTCCGGGTTGGCGCGCACTTCGGCGGCGGTGCCTTCGGCCAGCGTCTTGCCGTAGTCGAGAACGAGGATATGGTCCGACAGGTTCATCACCAGCTTCATGTCGTGCTCGACGAGCAGCACCGTCACGCCGGACTGCGCGACCTTGCGGATCAGGTCCTCGATTTCGCCCGTTTCGGTGTGGTTCAGGCCCGCCGCCGGTTCGTCGAGCAGCAGCAGCTTGGGACTGGCGGCCAGCGCGCGGGCGATTTCGAGGCGTTTCAGGGCGCCGTACGGCATCTGGTTGGCGTCGGCGCCTTCGTACTTGCCGACGCCGACAAACTGCATCAGGCGCGCCGCTTCCGCGCGGCACTCCTCGTCGGCGCGGCGCACCGCCGGCAGGCGCAGCATCGAGGCGAACAGGTTCTGGTTCAGCCGCAGGTGCGAGCCGACCATGACGTTGTCGATCGCCGTCATGTTCATGCACACCTGGAGGTTCTGGAAGGTGCGCGACACGCCACGGCGCGCCAGCGCGTCGGGCGACATGCCGGCAACGTCCTCGCCGTTGAACATGATCTTGCCGCTGGTCGGCGTGTAGATGCCGCTGACCAGGTTGAACAGCGTGGTCTTGCCGGCGCCGTTGGGGCCGATCACCGAGTGGATCGCCCCTTCGCGCACGGCGAAGGTGACGTCCTGCACCGCGTGGACGCCGCCGAAGCTCTTGCTGAGGTGTTCGATCACCAGCATCAGTTGTTCCCCTTGCGGCGCGAACGCAGGCGCTGCGCAATGCTCGGCACCAGGCCTTTCGGCATGAAGATCATCGTCGCCATCAGGATCACGCCGAACACCACCACTTCCCAGCCTTCGAAAGTTTGCAGCAGCTGCGGCAGGATGGTCAGCAGCGCGGCGCCGATGATCGAGCCAAATACCGACGCCATGCCGCCCACCACCACCATCGTCACCAGCTCGATGGAGTGGAAGAAGCCGGCCATGCCAGGCGTGATGAAGCCGATGTAGTGGGCCGAGATGGAACCGGCGATACTGGCCACCACCGCCGACAGTACGAACACGCGCACCTTGAATTTGGTGGTGTCGACGCCGGCCACGCGGGCGGCGATCTCGGAGCCGTGGATGGCCTGCAGCGCGCGCCCAACCGGCGAATCGATCAGGTTCAGCGCCAGCCACGTCATCAAGAGCAGCAGCACCGCGGCCACCACGTACCAGCTGGTTTCGCCGGCGATGGTCATGCCGGCCAGCGTGAAGGCCGGCACCGACATGCCATCGGGGCCACCGGTCCATTGCGACTCATTGTTGATGACGATCGAGATGATGATGCCAAGGCCGAGTGTGGCCATCGCCAGCGTATGGCCCTTGAGTTTCAGGATCGGGCGCGCCATCAGCCATGCCAGCAGGCCGGTGGCGGCAGCGCCCGCGGCCAGGGCCGCCAGCGGCGGCCAGTTGAAGTGAGTGGTCAAGGCGGCCGACGCATATGCCCCGAGGCCATAGAAGCCGGCGTGGCCGATGCTGATTTGGCCGGTGTAGCCCATCAACAGGTTGAGCGCAATGACGACGATGGCGTTGAGGGCGATGCGAATCGCCACGTCGACGTAGAACGCGTTCGGCAGCACCAGCGGCAGCACCGCCAGCACCAGCGCGAGCAGCAGCAGGCCGCGGTGGCGCATGTGCAAAAACTTCATACGCGCTCCGAGATCTTGGCGCCGAACAGGCCGCGCGGCATGAAGAACAAGATGAGCAGGATCAGCACGAACGGTACCGCATCCTTGTACGACGACGAGATGTAACCGGCCGTCATGGCTTCGGCGATGCCGAGGATCAGGCCACCTGCCACCGCGCCGACGCCGCCACCAAGGCCACCGAGCACCGCGGCGACGAAGCCTTTCAGGCCCAGCATGATGCCGGCGTCGTACGAGGTATAGGTGATCGGCGCGACCAGGATGCCGCCCAGGGCGCCGAGCAGCGCCGCCAGGCCGAACGACAGCAGCAGCACGCGGCGCGTGTTGATGCCGACCAGCTGCGCGGCGAGCTTGTTGTGCGAAGTCGCCAGCATCGCCTTGCCGAGCAAGGTGCGGCCGAAGAACCACGCCAGCACCGCAACGATGGCAAGCGTGACGCCCAGCACCCACAGGCTTTGCGGCAGCAGGCTGGCGCCCAGCAGCATGATCGGCGTGTCGCCCGAAAACGCCGGCAGCGAATGCGTGCCCTTTCCCAGCCAGATCTGCACCAGCCCGCGCACCGTCAGCGACGCCCCGATCGTGATGATGATCAGGGTGACCACTTCGGCGTTCTGGGCCGGTTCGATGACGGCTTTTTCCATCACCAGGCCGACGATGGCGGTGGCGGCGACGGCGACGATGATCGCCAGCGGCAGCGGCACGCCGGCGCCGGCCATGATGGCCGCCAGCATCCCGCCGAGCATGATGAATTCACCCTGCGCGAAGTTGATCACGCCGCTGGTGTTGTAGATGATCGTGAAGCCCAGCGCCGCAAGCGCATAGGCCGAACCGACCGTCATTCCCGAATACAGGAACTGGAGGAATTGAGCGAGCATCGAATGACCTTATTTCAGCAGCTGCCAGTCGCCGTTCTTGACTTCGACCATGCGGAACGCGGAAAGGTCCAGTCCCATGTGGTCAAGCGGCGACATGTTGAAGACACCAGTGGTGGCGACGAAGCCCTTGGTGGTTTCGAGCGCCGCGCGCACTTTCTCGCGGTCGGTGCCGCCGGCGCGCTTGATGGCATCGATCGACAGGTTCAGCGCGTCGAGCGCGTAGCCGCCGAAGGTGGACGGCTCCATCTTGTAGCGCTCCTTGTACAACTTGTCGTAGCTGGTGACGATCGCTTTCTGCGGGTCGCCGGCCGGCAGCGCGGCGGCAATCAGCAGCGCCGGCGACGGCAGGCGCACGCCTTCGGCGGCCTTGCCGGACAACTTCAGGTATTCGTCCGAGGCGACGCCGTGCGACTGGTACATCGGCAGCGCGGTCATGCCGAGCTGGCCGTAGTTCTTGGTGACGACCGCCGGGCCCTGTCCAAGGCCGAACACGAACACGGCCTGCACGCCCGCCGTGCCCTTGATGCGGGTCAGCTGCGCGGTGATGTCGGTGTCTTTCGGGCCGTAGGTTTCGTCGGCGACCAGCGTGATGCCGTATTTGGCGGCGACGGTCTGGGTCTCCTTGCGACCGGACGCGCCAAAACCACTGGTTTCGGACAGCAGGCCGACCTTGGTGATGCCGCGCTTCTTCATGTCTTCGAACACCTTCTCGGCCGCCATGCGGTCGGTGTGCGGCGTCTTGAAGACCCATTTCTTGACCGGGTCGATGACGACGACGGCGCCGGCGAGCGAGATGAAAGGCAGGCTGGCGGTGGCCACCAGCGGGGCCATCGCCATGGTGGCGCCGGTGGTGGTGCCGCCGATCAGGACGTCGACCTTGTCGGACTCGATCAGGCGCTTGGTGAAGCTGTTGGCCTTGGCCGCATCGCTGCCGTCGTCGTAGTGCACCAGCTCGAGCTTGCGTCCGAGAACGCCGCCTTCGGCGTTGATCTTCTCGACGTACAGCTGCAGCGTTTTCAGTTCAGGGTCGCCGAGGAAGGCGGCCGGACCGGACACCGACAACACCGAACCGATGCGGATCGGATCGGCGGCGGATGCGCTGGCGGCTGCGACGGCCATGGCTGCCAACAGGACGGATTTTTTAAGTATAGTTTTAAACATGGTGTCTCCTGGGGTGGGTGGTACTGGTACTAAACGCGTTCGATAATCATGGCAATGCCCTGGCCGACGCCGATGCACATGGTGCACAGCGCGAAGCGCCCGCCGGTACGGTGCAGCTGGTTGACGGCGGTGGTGACCAGCCGCGCGCCGGAAGCGCCGAGCGGGTGGCCGAGGGCGATGGCGCCGCCGTTGGCGTTGACGTGGGCGGCGTCGTCGGCCAGGCCGAGGTCGCGCGTGACGGCCAGGCCCTGGGCGGCGAAGGCTTCGTTCAGTTCGATGACGTCCATCTGGCCGATCGTCAGGCCGGTAAGCGCGAGTACCTTTTTCGATGCGGGCGACGGGCCGAAGCCCATGATGCGCGGCGCCAGGCCGGCGGTGGCCATGCCGACGATGCGGGCGCGCGGCGTCAGGCCGAAGCGCTGGGCGGCGCTGCCGGATGCGATCAGCACGGCGCAGGCGCCGTCGTTGACGCCGGACGCATTGCCGGCGGTGACGCTGCCGTCCGGCGTGACGACGCCTTTCAGCTTGGCCAGCATCTCGATGGTGGTGTCCGGGCGCGGATGCTCGTCAGTGTCGAACATGCGGGTCTCGCCTTTTTTCAGCGCTACCTGGACCGCCACGATTTCATCCTTGAAGAAGCCGGCCGCATGCGCCGCGGCCCAGCGCTGCTGGCTGCGGATCGCGAATGCATCCTGGTCGGCGCGGCTGACGTTGAACTCGCGGGCGACGTTTTCGGCCGTCTCGGGCATCGAGTCGATGCCGTACATTTTCTTCATCAGTGGATTGACGAAGCGCCAGCCGATGGTGGTGTCTTCGATTTTTGCAGCGCGCGAGAAGGCGCTTTCGGCCTTGGCCATGACAAACGGCGCGCGCGTCATGCTCTCGACGCCGCCGGCGATGATCAGGTGCGCTTCGCCGGCCTTGATGGCGCGCGCGCCGATGCCGACCGCGTCGAGGCTGGAGCCGCACAGGCGGTTGATGGTGCTGCCCGGGACATCGACCGGCAGGCCGGCCAGCAGGCTCGCCATGTGGGCGACGTTACGGTTGTCTTCACCGGCCTGGTTGGCGCAGCCGTAGTAGACATCGTCGACCATCGACCAGTCGACGCCCGGGTTGCGGGCCATGAGTGCTGCGATCGGCAGCGCTGCCAGGTCATCGGCGCGGACGGTGGCGAGGGCGCCGCCGAAACGGGCGAACGGCGTACGGATGGCGTCGCAAATGAATGCGTCGGAAAATTGGCTCACTGCGTGCTCCTTGAAATTAGGTTTTCGGGCGCTGGTCGATCACGCGCCGCGCCTTGCCGGTCATGGTGCGTTCGATGCCGGCGCTTGCCATCAGCGTCACTTTGGTCGACACGCCGACGTGGGTCTTGATCTGGTGTTCGAGGTCGCGGCTTAACAATACCACCGCTTCCTCGGTCATGGTGATGCGCAGTTCGCCGAGCACCTCGAGCTTGTCGAGGTGGCCGTCGCGCGAGACCACCAGCTGGTAGTGGGGCGCGAGCGACGGCATCTTCAGGATCAGCTCTTCGATCTGGGTCGGGAACACGTTGACGCCGCGGATGATCAGCATGTCGTCGGAGCGGCCGGTGATCTTGCCCATGCGGCGCATCGAGCGCGAGGTCGGCGGCAGCAGGCGCGTCAGGTCGCGGGTGCGGTAGCGGATGACCGGCAGCGCTTCCTTGGTGAGCGAGGTGAATACCAGCTCGCCCTCTTCGCCGTCGGGCAGCACTTCGCCGGTTTCCGGATCGATCACCTCGGGATAGAAGTGGTCTTCCCAGATCACCGGGCCGTCCTTGCTCTCGATGCATTCGCTGGCCACGCCTGGTCCCATCACTTCGGACAGGCCGTAGATGTCGACCGCGTCGATGCCGGCGCGCGCTTCGATTTCGGCCCGCATCGCCTCGGTCCACGGCTCGGCGCCGAAGATGCCGACCTTCAGCGACGAGTCGGCCGCGTCCATGCCCTGGCGCGAGAATTCCTCGATGATGTTGAGCATGTACGACGGCGTCACCATGATGATGTCGGGCTTGAAGTCGCAGATCAGCTGGACCTGCTTTTCGGTCTGGCCGCCCGACATCGGGATCACGGTGCAGCCAAGACGCTCGGCGCCGTAGTGCGCGCCAAGGCCGCCGGTGAACAGGCCGTAGCCGTAGGAGACGTGCACCATGTCGCCCGGCCGCCCGCCGGCGGCGCGGATCGAGCGCGCCACCACGCCGGCCCAGGTGTCGATGTCGTTCTGGGTGTAGCCGACCACGGTGGCCTTGCCGGTGGTGCCGCTGGACGCGTGGATGCGCACCACTTTTTCGCGCGGCACGGCGAACAGGCCGAACGGATAGTTATCGCGCAGCGTCTTTTTCTCGGTGAACGGAAACTTGGCCAGGTCGGCGAGCGACTTGAGGTCGTCCGGATGGACGCCGGCGGCGTCGAACGCGGCGCGGTAGTGCGGCACGTTGTCGTAGGCGTGCCTGAGCGTCCACTTCATGCGCTCGAGCTGCAGCGATTGCAGTTCGTCGCGGCTGGCGCGTTCGATCGGCTCCAGGTCGCCTGGTGCGGGGGTGCGTTGGACCATACTTGTCTCCTTCTTTGAATTCGTGTCAGGCGGCGGCGACTTCGGCCACCATGCCGGCGACCCGGTGCGACTTACCGCGGAACAGCGCGATGGTGCGGCCGTCCTGGTTGAGCACCTTGATGTCGTAGACGCCGGTCTTGCCGGCGAGTGCCTGCTCGGTCGCTTCGGCGGTCAAGAGGTCGCCCTCGCGGCCCGGCGCCAGGTAGTCGATGGTGCAGCCGGCGCCCACCGTGTTGTGGTTGTGCGAGTTACAGGCGAAGGCGAAGGCGCTGTCTGCCAGCATGAAGATGTAGCCGCCGTGGCAGGTCTGGTGGCCGTTGAGCATATCGGCGCGCACCGCCATCGTCATGCGCGCGTAGCCGGGCCGGATTTCGGCCAGCAGCATGCCGAGCGCCTGGCTGGCGGGATCGCGGTCGAACATGGTCTTGCCGGCCAGTTCAGCCAACTGTTGAGCTTCGAAGCGGGAATTGCTATGCATGAAAAAGTGCTCCTGCCGGCGCGCCGGCGAGTTTGCGGCGCAGCAGCGGCGAGACGCGGTAGCGGTCCTCGCCGTAACTGGCGGCCAGGTTGGTGAGGACGGTGACCACTTGCGCGACGCCGATGGCGTCGGTCCAGGCCAGCGGGCCGCGCGGGTAGTTGACGCCCTTTTGCATCGCGATGTCGACCGCGGCGGCGCTGCAGACGCCCTGGTTGACGGCGTCGGCCGCCTCGTTGGCGAGCATGGCGACGGTGCGCATGACAACCATGCCGGGCACGTCGTCGATGCGGGTGACGGCAAAGCCGGCCGCCTGGAACAGCCCGACCACAGACAGCCAGGCAGCTTCGCCGCACTGGTCGGCCCTGGCCAGCGCGATGCGGCCGGCGCCGGCGTAGTCGAACGCCAGGTCGAACAGCACCGTGTCCGGATGCTTGTTGGCGGCCGCGCGCTCGGTGGCGCTGCGCCCGTCAGTGAGGAACACGGCCGCGCCGTTGCAGTGGAAAGCCGGCGCCTCGTGCTCGGCGGCCCCGGGCAGCGGCTTGCGATGCGCGACGGTGAAGCCGGCGTCCGCGAAGCGCTGCTCCATCTGGTTGGTGACGACGTTGACGGTACCCGGATCGATGCTGACGCTGAGCGTTTCAGGGCGCGGCTGCGGCGTTTCGGTTTGCGGCGCCGGTTTGGCGTGGTCGTCGCCGTACTGGTAAAAGCCGCGGCCCGATTTGCGGCCGAAGAAACCGGCATTGACCATCTCCTGCTGCAGCACCGAGGGCGCAAAGCGCGGGTCGCCGAAGTAGGCCTGGTGCACCGACTGGGTGACCGAAAAGTTGACGTCGTAGCCGATCAGGTCCATCAGTTCGAAGGGGCCCATGCGGAAGGCGCCGGCTTCGCGCATCACCGCGTCGAGCGTGGCGGCGTCGGCGGCCTGCTCTGACAGCAGGCGCAGCGCTTCGCCGTAGAACGGGCGGGCGACGCGGTTGACGATGAAGCCGGGGGTCGACTTGGCGTGCACCGGGTTCTTGCCCCAGGTGGCGGCGGTGGCGTAGACGGCATCGGCGACGGCCGGATCGGTGGCCAGGCCGCTGATCACTTCGACCAGCGCCATCAGCGGCACCGGGTTAAAGAAGTGCATGCCGACTACTTGCTGCGGGCGGCGCAATTCGGCCGCAATGGCGGTGACGGAAATGGAAGACGTATTGGTGGCGAGGATGCAGTCGTCGGCGACGATGGTTTCGAGGTCGGCGAACAGCGTGCGCTTGGCTTGCAGGTTCTCGACGATCGCCTCGACGACGATGGCGGCGTCGCGCATGTCGGCCAGGCTGGCGGCGACGTGCAGGCGGCCTTTCGCCGCGGCGGCGTCGGCAGCCGTCATGCGGCCTTTTTCCAGCAGCCGGTCATAGACCTTGCCGATGGCGTCGATCGCCTTGGCGGCGGCGTCGATCCGGGTATCGAACAGCAGCACGCGGTGGCCGGCACTGGCGGCTACCTGCGCGATGCCGGAACCCATGGCGCCGCTGCCTACGACCGCGACGACACTGCCTTTTTCGAGAGCTGTCATGTCACTCTCCGCGGAAGTTGGCGGGACGCTTGGCGATGAAGGCGGCGACGCCCTCCTTGTAGTCATGGCTGTAACCGAGTTCGCGCATCATCTCGCCTTCAAGCTTGAGCTGCTCGGGCAGCGTGTTGGCGTAGCTGGCCTGCAGCGCTTTCTTGGTGAACGCGAGGCCCTTGGTCGGCGCCACCGCAAACTGCTCGGCCATCGCCATCGCTTCTTCCATCAGCTTGGCGTCGTCGACGCACTTCCAGATCAGGCCCCACTGCTCGGCTTTTTCGGCGCTCAGCTTTTCGCCCAGCATGGCCAGACCCGTGGCGCGCGCCTGGCCGATCAACCGCGGCAGGTGCCAGGTGCCGCCGGTGTCGGGGATCAGCCCGAGCTTGCAGAACGATTCGATGAAGCTGGCCGACCTGGCGGCGAGCACGATGTCGCAGGCCAGCGCCAGGTTGGCGCCGGCACCGGCGGCGACGCCGTTGACGGCGCAGATCACCGGCATCGGCAGCGCGCGCAGCGACAGCACCAGCGGCGCGTAGTACTGCTCGACCGAGGCGCCGAGGTCGACGCCGTCCTTGCCCGGTTCGACCGCGCGGTCGCCCAGGTCCTGGCCGGCGCAAAAACCACGACCGGCGCCGGTCAGCACCAGCACGCGCACGCTCGGATCGGTGGCGGTCAGCGCCAGCGCATGGCGCACTTCGATGTGCATCGCCTGGGTGAAGCTGTTGAGCTTATCGGGGCGGTTCAGCGTCAGTTTGGCGACGCCATTCTCAATCTGGAACAGGATGCTGGCGTAGTTCATGCGGTCTCCAACTATTGTTGTTGTGGGTTACTCGGCCTGGTCGAAGTCGACCACCACCTTGTCGGTCACGGGGAAGCTCTGGCACGACAGGATGAAGCCGCGCGCGATTTCGTAATCCTCGAGCGCGTAGTTGACGTCCATGTCGACCTTGCCGTCGATTAGCTTGCAGCGGCAGGTCGAGCAGACGCCGCCCTTGCACGAGTAGCGCATGTCGATGCCGGCGCGCAGACCGGCGTCGAGGATCGATTCCTTGTCCTTGTCCATCGCGAACGTGGTGTGGTTGCCGTCCATGATGACGGTGACCTCGGTCTCGTGCGGCACGTCGGCGCTGTGCGCGCGCGGCTTGTGCTGGTGCTTCGGGATGCTGGCGGCGAACAGCTCGATCTTGATGTCGTGCTTGGGCATGCCGGCTTCCTGCAGCGCGGCCGAGACACCCAGCATCATGTCTTCCGGCCCGCAGATGAAGGCGGTGTCGATGTCCTCGACGCGGATCCAGTGGCGCAGCAGCTGCTCGGTTTTTTCCTTGGTGATGCGGCCGTTGAACAGGTCGATGTCCTGCTGTTCGCGGCTCATCACGTAGGCCAGCTGCAGGCGGCCCATGTACATGTCCTTCAGGTCGGTCAGCTCTTCCTTGAAGATGACGGACGACGACGCGCGGTTGCCGTAGAAGAGCGTGAAGCGGCTGTTCGGTTCAGCCAGCAGCGTGGTCTTGATGATCGACAGGATCGGCGTGATGCCGCTGCCGGCGGCGAAGGCGACGTAGTTGCGCGTGCTATCGGCCGACAGCGCTGTGTTGAAGTGGCCCATCGGCGGCATCACTTCGATGACGGTGCCAGGTCTGAGCGTATCGTTGGCCCAGGTCGAGAACAGGCCGCCGGTGGTGCGCTTGATGGCCACGCGCAGCAGGTCGTCCTGCACCGACGAACAGATCGAGTAGGAGCGGCGCACGTCTTCGTCGTTGATCTGGGCGCGCAAGGTCAGGTGCTGGCCCTGCTGGTAGCGGAAGCTGCCGGCCAGTTCGGGCGGCACATTGAAGGTGACGGCGATGGTGTCGCGCGTTTCGTTGCGCACCGCCGCAACCGTCAGGGGATGAAATTTGCTCATGGTGGGCCTTAGTGGCACTTGAAATAATCGAACGGCTCGCGGCAGTCGAGGCACTTGTAGAGCGCCTTGCAGGGCGTCGAGCCGAATTGGCTGGTCAGCTCCGAGTGGGTCGAGCCGCAGTTGGGGCAGGCGACGATCAGCTTGGGCGGCGCCGCGCCGCGCTTGACGCCGGTGTGCAGGCCGCTGATGTCGATGACCTGCTGCGCGGGCGGGGCGATGCCGTAGCCTTTCAGCGCGGCCTTGCCCGCTTCGCTCATCCAGTCGGTAGTCCAGGCGGGAGAGAGCTGGTTCACCAGCCGCACCTTCGGCACGCCGTGGCTGTGCAGCGCTTCGGTGACCGCTTCGGCGATCACCTGCATCGCCGGGCAGCCCGAATAGGTGGGCGTGATGGTGACGACGCATTCGTCGCCATCCCAGTCGACCGCGCGCACGATGCCCAGGTCGACCACCGAGATGACGGGTATCTCGGGATCGGCGACCTGGCCGAGCCAGTCCCAGACTTGTGCGCTTTCGACTGCCTGCTGCGTCATTACCATTGTGCTCCCGGGTAGGCGCGCTGCAGGAACTGCATCTCGGCGAGGATGAAGCCGAGGTGCTCGCTGTGCACGCCCTTCTTGCCGCCGCGCTGCATCCAGGCGTCCGCCGCCGGCATGGCGATGGTCGCTTCGGCGAAGATTTCGGCGACGTGTTCGAGGAAGGCGGCGCGCAGGCCGGCGGCATCTGGCGCCACGCCCTGCTCGGCCATGGCGTTGTCGATGGCGTCGTAGGTGAACATCTCGCCCGTGTACATCCACAGCTGGTCGGCCGCGGCCTGGGTCCTGGCGTGGCTTTCGGCGCTGCCGTCGCCGAGGCGCACGACCAGGTCGCCGCTGCGGCGCAGGTGGTAGGTCACTTCCTTGATCGACTTTTCGGCGATTTCGGCGATGCGCGCATCGGTCGACTTGAGCAGGCCAAGCATCAGGAAGTAGTGCCAGGTGTCGAAGTAGAACTGGCGCACCATGGTGTCGGCGTAGTTACCGTTCGGCTGCTCGACGAGCAGGCAGCAGCGCAGCGCCGGCGCGTCGCGCATGAAGGCGAGGTCGTCTTCGCTGCGGCCCTGGCCTTCGAGTTCGGTGGCGTAGCCGTACCACATGCGGGTCTGGCCGAGCAGGTCGAGCGCGACGTTGGTCAGCGCCATGTCTTCTTCCAGCGCCGGGCCTTTGCCGCACAGCTGCGAGAGCTGCTGCGACAGGATCAGCGCGTTGTCGCCCTGGCGCAGCAAGTAATCAAGCTTGTCGTGCGCGTTCACAGGTTTTTCACTCCTTCGGGCATCGGGAAAAAGGTCGGGTGGCGATACACCTTGCTGTTGGCCGGCTCGAACAGGGCGCCCTTGTCGGACGGGCTGGAGGCGACGATGTCGGTGGCGCGCACGACCCAGATCGAGACGCCCTCGTTGCGGCGGGTGTAGACGTCGCGTGCGTTATTGACCGCCATCTCGGCGTCGGGTGCGTGCAGGCTGCCGACATGCTTGTGCGCCAGGCCATGCTGGCTGCGGATGAAGACTTCCCACAGGGGCCATTCTTTGCTCATGCTGTACTCCGTAGTTTTTATTCAAGCGGCGGCGCGAGCCGATTTCTTGTCGGCGTAGGCGACCAGCGCTTCGCGGAACCAGGCGCCGTCGTCCCAAGCCTTGACGCGGGTCTTGAGGCGCTCCTTGTTGCACGGGCCGTTGCCCTTGAGGACGTTGTGAAACTCGCTCCAGTCGATCTCGCCGAATTCGTAGTGGCCGGTGTCGGCGTTGAACTTGAGGTCCGGGTCCGGCACGGTCAGGCCGAGGAATTCGGCTTGCGGCACGGTCTGGTCGACCATGCGCTGGCGCAGTTCGTCGTTGGAGAACAGCTTGATGCGCCACTGCGCCGACTGCGCGCTGTTGACCGATTCGGCGTCGGACGGGCCGAACATCATCAAGGAAGGCCACCACCAGCGGTTCAGGGCGTCCTGCGCCATGGCTTTCTGTTCGGGGGTGCCGTTGGCGAGGCTGAGCATGATGTCGTAGCCCTGGCGCGCGTGGAACGATTCTTCCTTGCAGACGCGGATCATGGCGCGGGCGTACGGACCGTACGAGCAGCGGCACAGCGGGATCTGGTTGATGATGGCCGAGCCGTCGACCAGCCAGCCAATAGCGCCCATGTCGGCCCACGACAAGGTCGGGTAGTTGAAGATGCTGGAGTACTTGGCCTTGCCCGAATGGAGGGCGGCGAGCAGCTCGTCGCGCGAGACGCCGAGCGTTTCGGCGGCGCTGTACAGGTACAGGCCGTGGCCGGCTTCGTCCTGGATCTTGGCCAGCAAGATGGACTTGCGCTTGAGCGTGGGCGCGCGGGTGACCCAGTTGCCTTCGGGGAGCTGGCCGACGATCTCCGAGTGGGCGTGCTGGGAAATCTGGCGGATCAGCGTCTTGCGGTAGGCGTCCGGCATCCAGTCCTTGGCCTCGATCTTGACGCCGGCGTCGATGCGATCCTGGAACGCGCGCTCTTCTTCGCCCATCTCCGAAATCGACTGGACTTTTTTCAGGCCCGTTTCTACCAGTTGTGCGTACATGCTGATCTCCGTTTGCAAAAGCTGAATTGCATAGTACGATACAAAAAATGATCTGCATACAGAAAAATCGAATCAAATCGGTTTTTCTGTATCTTATTCGCATCGTCATGATGTTGAAAAATTAATCGTGCGCCGATCCGGCGACAAAGTAAACTGCAGTTTTGCTTGCTCGCCGCCCACTACATCGACCTATGAAACAATGGAACAGCACTGAATGGATCGCCCACTTCCTGGCCAGCGATCCGCCCCGTTCGAAGTCGCTGGTGATGACCATTTTCGGCGACGCCATCGCGCCGCACGGCGGCACCGTATGGCTGGGCAGCCTGATCGAGCTGCTGGCGCCGTTCGGCGTTAACGACCGGCTGCTGCGCACCAGCGTGTTCCGGCTGGCGCAGGAGGGCTGGCTGGTGGCCAGCCGCGACCGCCGGCGCAGCGCCTACGCGATCCTGCCGCAGGCGCAGCCGCGCTTCGAGCGCGCCAACCGGCGCATCTACGCGCCGCTGGAGGTGCACTGGGATGGCCACTGGACGCTGCTGCTGGCGTCGGGCGGGCAGCTCGAGGCGCCGCTGCGCGCGGCGCTGCGCAAGGAGCTGCTGTGGGAAGGCTACGCGCTGGTGACGCCGGGCGTGTTCGGCCATCCGGCGGCGGACATCGACGTGTTGCGCGACATCCTCGAGCGACTGGGCGCCGGCGGCAAGCTGTTCGCCTGCCGCGCGACCGAATTGCCGGGCGTGGCGGGGCGGCCGCTGCCGGAACTGGTCGGCGACGGCTGGGACCTGTCGGGCGTGTCCGCGGGCTATCAGCAGTTCATCGACCGGTTCGAGCCGCTATTGGGGTTGCCCGCGCCGATGGCGCCGCAGCAGGCGTTCGTCATCCGCACCCTGCTGATACACGCCTACCGCCGGGTGCAGCTGCACGACCCGATGCTGCCGGTCGAGCTGCTGCCCGATCCGTGGCCGGGCGCGCGGGCGTACGAACTGGCGCGCGCGCTGTACCGGCAGATCTGCGCCGCGGCCGAGGAGCACGTGATGGCGGCGATGCTGCGCGAGGATGACGGGGCGGCGCCGGCGGACGCCGGCTTCTTCGAGCGCTTTGGCGGGCTCCAGTAAATCGACGGGCAGCAGCGGATCCGGCGTCGATCGATCGCGGCGTCAGGCGCCCGGCTGGTACAGCCGTACCGAATTCCTGCCGCCCTGCTTGGCTTGATACATCGCCTTGTCGGCCCATCGCAGGATCTCGTCCTCGCTGGCGTCCTGGCCAACGAACAGCGCCACGCCGACACTGACGGTGCAGTAGTGCTCGACCGTAGCGCCGCCGTCGGCTGCCGCGAGCGTGAGCCGGTAGGGCGCGCCCAGGCTGGCGCGGATCTTGTCGGCCACCGCGCCGGCGTGGGCCGCCGAGGCGGCATGGTCGGCATGCAAATGGCTCAGCATCACGACGAATTCATCGCCGCCGAAGCGCGCCACCGTGTCCATCTGCCGCACGCACCGCTTCAGCCGGGCGGCCGCTTCGGTGAGCAGCATGTCGCCGACCGCGTGCCCCTGGGTGTCATTGAGCGACTTGAAATTGTCCAGGTCGAGGAACATCACGGCGCCATGGCAACCGCTGCGCGCGCTGGCGGCGATCGCCTGACTGAGGCGATCGATCAGCAGGCGGCGATTCGGCAGTCCAGTGAGTGCGTCATAGAAGGCCAGTTGCCGCACCTGGTCCTCGGTGCGCTTGCGCTCGGTGATGTCGAACTGGGCGCCGACGTAATGGGTGACGGCGCCGTCATTGTCCATCACCGCCGTGATGGTCAGCCAGTTTGGATAGACCTCGCCATTGCGGCGCTGGCCCCACAGCTCGCCCTGCCAGCCGCCGGTGCGGTGAATCGTGTCCCACATGGCGCGATAGAAGTCGGCGCCATGGCGGCCCGACCGAAGCATCCGCGGCGTCTGGCCGACCGCCTGGGCGGACGTGTAGCCGGTAATGGTCGTAAAAGCATGGTTGACCCGAAGAATCACGCTGTTGGCGTCGGTGATCATCATGCCCTGCTGGGATTCGAAGGCGGTGGCGGCGATGCGAAGTTCCGCCTCGGCCGCCTTGCGAAAGCTGATGTCGATGACACTGCCGATGAATAATTTGCTGTCGTTTAAGACCGCTTCGTAGACGCCCAGTTCGAGCGGAAACGTCGAGCCATCCTTGCGCTGCCCCATCACTTCGCGCCTTCGGCCGATGATCTTCCGGATGCCGGTGCGCTGGTAGTTGCCAAGGTAGCCATCATGGCCGGCGCGGTACGGCTCCGGCATGAGCATCTTGATATTGTTGCCCACCACTTCGTGCGCGTCGTAGCCGAACATGCGCACGGCGGACTGGTTGAACGATTCGACCAGGCCGCGTTCGGTGATGGTGACGACGCCGCTCTGCACGCCGTCGAGCACCGCGGCGAGGCGCTGCTCGCTGGCCAGCAGGTCCAGTTCGATCCGCTTGCGCTCGGTAATGTCCGAACCGATACCCCGGTAGCCCTTGAACGCGCCGGCGCCGTCGAACAGCGGATCGCCGCTGACGGCGACATGGTGCACGCTGCCATTAGGCCGCAGGCGGGCAATGTCGAAATGGCGGAACGGCAGGTGGGCGTCGAGCATGGCACGGTGCGCCTGCCAGCCGGCTTCGTCCGGCGCAACGGACGGCAGCTCCCAGCGGCGCGCGCCGAGCGACGAGGCCTGGAGGAACACCAGCTCGTCGACCTCGCGCTTGCTTTCGGTGCGCTGGGTAAGCCGGTGCGCGACGTCGCTCTCCCAGTAAAAGTCGGCGGACATGTCGGACAGGCAGCGAAAACGCTCTTCGCTCGCCGTCAGCGCGTCCTGCCGCTGGCGCAGCATGGCGTGCGAACGGTTGACCGCGGCGATCAAGCGGCCGATTTCGTCGTCGCGCCCGACCGGCAGCGGGCGCATCGGCAGGTCGGCGTCCGTATCGGCGGCCAGCATGCCGGCCGCCGCCAGCATCGGCGCGAGCTGGCGACGCAGCACCAGCCAGGTCAGCGCGGCCCCCAGAAGGCTGAGCAAAAGTGCGGCCAGCAGGATGCGCGCGCGGGCGGAATGAAAAGGGCCAAAGGTGGCTTCGGTGGGAAGGGAGAGGACGACCCGCCAGCCGGCCAGCGGAATGCCTTTGGCCGACGCCAGCATGGCCACGCCGGCTGGATCGACCAGCGCCCAGTAACCCTCGGCGCCGTCGATCAGGCGGTCGGCCAGCCGGTCCGCTCCGCGCGCCGGCAGCGTCTCCATGATGCGGTTGCGGTCGGTGGCGTTGAGCACCAGCCGGTGCTGCGGCGCGATCAGCAGATAGCTCCCCGCTTCGCGGTAATTGTTGTCTGCAAGCTGGCCCCAGAAATTCGACTTGCCCAGGTCCAGTACCGCGCCCAGGGCGCCGATCACGCTGCCCTGGGCGTCGCGGATGGGCACCGCGATGCCCACCATTGGCGCCGATGACTTGATGCGCACGAACGGCCGGCCGATCGCCGCGTTGCCCTTGAGGGCGGCGCCGACCAGCGCGGCGTCGGCAAATCCAGGCTCGCCATTGTCGGCGCGCAGCACCGCCGAGGTGGTAACGGCGCCATCGGTGCCGGCGAAAAATGTGCGGCCGTCGAACTGCGCCTGCAGCGCCGGACGCTGTTGCAGCATTGCACCGAGCGCGGCCGGATCGGCCAGAATGGCCGGGGTAATGGTGCGCGCGATGCCGCCCAGGGCCTGCAGCCGGTCGTCGAGCTCGTGGCTGATACTTGAGGCAATGAACGAGGCGGTGGAGAACTGTTGGGTTCCGAGCGAACGCTGCATCGTCTGGCGCAAAACTTCTCGGCTGTATAGCGCCAGCAGCGACATGCAGATCAAGAAGATCGCCAGGGTGAAAAGGGTCACCCTTGTCTTGAGCGAGCGCCCTGTAAACGTTTTCAATTTCATCTGCATGGTACCGTGGTGAATTCTTCAATTGGGAGCGCAGGCCGGCTGCCTGCCTGGTGCGCCATGCGCCGCCGGTGCAGTCGCTAGCGCCGGTTGTAGCGGGCGACAAACGACGCCACTTGCTCGGCGGGCATGGGCCGGGCAATGTGGTATCCCTGCAGCTCGTCACATCCATCGGCGCGCAGAAACTCGTATTGGCCGGGCGTCTCGACCCCTTCGGCGATGACGATCAGGCGCAATGCCCTGGCCATGGCGATCACCGCCCTGACGAGGCTGGCATCACTGACGTCGGTCAGGAGGTCGTGCACGAACGACTGGTCAATCTTCAGTTTGTCGATCGGGAAACGCTTCAAGTAGCTCAATGACGAGTATCCGGTGCCGAAATCGTCGAGCGAGATCAGGATCCCGGCACGCTTGAAGTCGTGCAAGACGGCGTTGACCGAGTCCAGCCCGTCCATCAGGGTGCTTTCCGTAATCTCCAGTTCGAGAAACTGGCCATCGAGTCCGGTTTCGCGCAAAATTTCCAGCACGCGCCGGGCAAATTGCGGATCCTTGAACTGGCGCGCCGACAAATTGACGGCGGTGCGCATCGGCGCAAGGCCTTGCCGCTGCCACGCTATCGCCTGCAGACAGGCCGTGCGCAGCACCCATTCGCCGATCGGCACGATCAAGCCGGTTTCTTCGGCCACCGGAAT
Organism: Massilia eurypsychrophila; assembly: GCF_002760655.1. Classification (GTDB taxonomy): domain Bacteria; phylum Pseudomonadota; class Gammaproteobacteria; order Burkholderiales; family Burkholderiaceae_D; genus JAFCUW01. Next base: position 243,824 of record NZ_PDOC01000002.1, read on the forward strand.
GAACTGGGCGGGCGAAATCATGCCTTCGTCCGGATGGCGCCAGCGCAGCAGCGCTTCGACACCGACGATGCGGCCAGTGCGGCAGTCGACCTGCGGCTGGTAGTGCAGCAGCAGCTCGCCATTGTCGAGCGCGGCGCGCAGGCCGGTCTGCAGGGCCAACTGGCGGGTTGCCCGTTCCGTCATCGCAGCGCTGTAGAACTGGTAGTTGTTGCGGCCGACCCCCTTGGCTGAATACATGGCGGAATTGGCATTGCGCAAGATGGTGTCGACGTCGGCGGCGTCGACCGGGTACAGCGCGATGCCCATGCCGAAGGTCACAAACAATCCGCGTCCACGAATGACGATCGCTTCCTTGAACTTGTCGACGATGTGCTGCGCCACCCGGGTGACATCGTCGACGTGGGCCACCTCGGCGAGGATGACGGCGAACTCGTCGGCGCCGAAGCGCGCCACCGTGTCGGTCGAGCGGAAGCAGCCCTGCAGGCGCCTGGCCGTCGCTTGCAGCAACAGGTTTCCCGCCTCGTGGCCGAGCGTCTCGTTGATGTCCTGGAATCGATCGATATTGAGAAACAGCACGGCCGCCTGTTGCGCCTTGCGGTCCGCCTCCAGGAACGCCTGCGACAGGCGATCCTTGAACAGGGTCCGGTTCGGCAATCCGGTCAGGTCGTCGAAGCAGGCCAGATAACTGAGGCGCTCGGCAGCGATCTTTTGCTCGGTGGCGTCTTGTGCAAGCGAGGTCACGCCGATGACGCGGCCGTCCGAATCGACCAGCTGGGTGTTGTACCAGGCGCAGTAAATGACCCTGCCATCGCGAGTCAGATTTTCGTGCGTGGTGCGGGCGCCATCGCGCCCCGACAGCAGGCTGGCCCAGGCTGGCGCCGCATGCTGCTTTGCGCTCTTGGGCATCAGGTCGGTGGCGTGAAGCGCCAATGCCTCGCTCTTGGCGTAACCGAAAATGCGTTCGGCCGCCGGGTTCCAGTCGAGCACGTAACCGTTGGTGTCCCATTCGATCACCGCGAGCGGCGTCAGCTGGAAATGCAGGGCCAGCCGCTGGGTGGAATCGCGAATTTCCTTGAGCGCCATCTGGCGCTCGCTCAAGTCGCGGATATAGGCGATCGCGTGGCGCGCGCCGTCGTCTTCCCAATGTCCCAGCGAGATGTCGACCGGCAGCAAGCGGCCATCGCGGCGCAGCAGCGTCAGTTCGACCGCGTCCATGGCGCGCACACGCGGCGCCGCAAAATAGCCGCGCATCGACCGCGCATGGGTGTCGCGCAAGTGCGCGGGCAAGAACATGTCGACGTTGCGCCCGACCAGCTCGTCCGCGCGATAGCCGGTCAATGTTGCCATCGCCGGGTTGGCCATCAGGATGGTTCCGCCTTCATCGACCCATATCACGCCATCGGGGGCGGAACTGAGCACCAGCTTCTCGCGCAGATGCTGGATCTCCATACGCGCGAGCGGCCGGCGCAGCGCCTCGTTGAAAGTAGCATGGAACAGATACAGATAGGCAGCCACTTTATACAAATGCCCGATCGCATTGGCGGCGTCCGTGTCGACTACCCCCAGCATGGTGAAAAACATGCCGGAGCACGCCGACAGGGCGGCGGCAAAACCGAGCGCGACGACGCATTCATCCCGCAATTGCATGCGCCGCAGCCACAGCACCACCAGCGATGCCAGGTTGACCAGCACGATCAGCCATTCGAGGCCGATCTTCATTGGCGTCAAGCCGTGACCGTCGACAAACAGCGCCGGCACGCGTTCGGGCCAGCGCAGCCCGACCAGCGCGACCGCGCCGACCAGCGCCAGCATCAGCATCAGCGCCAGACGTTTGGCGCGCACGGTGACGCGCGGCACCGGCGGCAGCGCGACATACGCCAGCGACGCGACGGCGGCGAGCATGCGCGCGGCCAGCCAGAAGAAAATCGATTTGTGCGGCGTGTTCGGCGTGATGGCGTCGGGCATGCCGGAATAACTCATGACGTGCAGAAAATCGAGCAGGCCGACACCGCAAAAGGCAATGCCGAGCAACACGACGGCGCCCTTGCGCGTCGACAGCATGGCGCGAAATCCGGTGACAAACACGAGGAAGGCCACCACCACGGCGAACAATTCCACTACGCTATGCCAGAACACGAAAGTCATCGGCTCGATAGCGATACGACGGGCCGGGTTCCAGACCCACCACAGCAGGGGAACGAACAGCGCCAACCAGATCCAGCCGGCGCCACTTTGATACGGGTGCTTCTGTCTGGTGTCCATTGATGAAACCTGGTTCCTGATTGCGATACGATGGGCGCCGCCGGACGATGGGGCCGTCGACTTGGCCCGGAGGCGACCGGCACGCGATGCGATGGATGCGCTGCACTGTCTGACCTGGTGCGGCGAGGGACGGCGACGAGGCGGCAAGACCGGCGCGGCGAGCTGGCGCGGCGGCCGCATGGGCGGCGCTGCTAGCGCATGGTGAACTGACGAGGCCGCCTCGACCATCGGGCATTGCCTGTTCTGCCTTCAGGAAAAGATGATGCCGGGTAGGGCATGCCCTACCCCAGGCGCGCGGCAGGGCGCGCGCGTCAGCCCGTGACGTTGTATTCGATGGCGTAACGCAGCAGATCGGCCATGTTCGACAGGTTCATTTTTTCCATCAGGCGCACCTTGTGGGTGCTGACCGTCTTGTTGCTGATGGCTAGCTGGGCGGCGATCTGATTGACGCTCTTGCCGCTGCTGAGCAGGCCAAACACTTCGAATTCGCGGTTCGACAACAAGCTGTGCGGGGGCCGCGGCGCCGTCGAGATGACATCGAACACCATCTGCTCGGCCAGCTCGGGCGCGATGAAGCGACCGTTGGCGGCGACCTTGCGGATCGCCGCCAGCAAAATGTCCGGCTCGCAGTCCTTGGTAATGTAGCCATTTGCGCCGGCGCGCAGCATGCGCGCGGCGACCGGGGGTTCGTTGTGCATGCTCAGCACGAGCAGCGGCAAGTCGCTGCGGTGGGCCTTGACACGCCGGATCAGATCGGCGCCGCTGATGCCGGGCATGTTCAGGTCCAGCAGCAGCAGGTCGAACTGTTGAAGACGGACGCAATCGAGCACTTCGCTGCCGTTGACCGCCTCGCCGACTACGTCCAGATCGGCTACCAGCGCAAAAATCTGCTTCAAGCCACCGCGCACGATGGCGTGATCGTCGGCAATTACAAGGCGAATCACAGGCGTTCCTTTCGGGTTTCGCAGTCGATCGGAATCGCTACCCCGATCACGGTTCCGATGCCGGGCGCGCTGGCAATGTCGACCTGGCCGCCGAGGGCCAGCGCCCGTTCGCGCATGCCGAGCAGGCCAAACGTCTTGCGCCTGGCCGCAACAGCCTGGTCGAACCCGCAGCCGTTGTCTCTGACTTCCAGGCGCAGCAGCGAGGCCTCTTGAGCGAGGATGATCCCGACCTTGCTGGCGCGCGCATAGCGCATGACGTTGGTCAGCGACTCTTGCACGATGCGAAATATCACCACGGCGCGCTTTTCGTCGAGGTCGATGTGTTCGGCGCCGGCATCGAGCACGCAGGCGATCCGCGTTTGCCGGGTGAAGTCGGCGCACAGCCATTCGATTGCCGGCACCAGCCCCATGTCGAGCGCCGGCGGGCGCAGATTGACGGCGACGTTGCGCACCCCGAGGATGGCACGGTCGACCAGGCCTTTCATCTCCAGCACTTTGTCATTGACGGCCGGATCGAGCGCGCCGAAACGCATCGCCAGCACCGACAGGTCCATGCGCAACGCGGTCAGAACCTGGCCCAGTTCGTCGTGCACTTCGCGGGCGATGTGCTTTCTCTCGCCTTCGAGCCGGGTCTCGTTTTGGGCGGCAAGTGCGCGCACGCGCTGGCGCGACTCGCTCAGGTCGCGGTTCAGTTCCAGCATCGCCGTTTCTGCATTCTTTCGTTCGGTGATGTCCGCGTGCGTACCGACATAATGGCTGACGGCGCCGGTGTCGTCCTTTACCGCCGAGATGGTGAGCCAGACCGGACACAGTTCGCCGTTCTTGTGGCGGTCCCAGATTTCCCCCTGCCAGCCGCCGGTATCGAGAATCGATTGCCACATCCGTTGATAGAAGAGCGTGTCGTGAAGACCGGACTGGAGCAGACGCGGTGTCTGGCCGACCACTTCCTCGGCGCTGTAGCCGGTAATGTCGGTGAACACCCGGTTCACGCGCAGGATCACGCCGTTGCGGTCGGTCACCATCATTCCTTCTCTCGACTGGAACGCGGTCGCGGCGATGCGCAGCTCGGTCTCGGCGTGCTTGCGTTCGGTGACGTCGAACATCGTCGTGACGACCGAATCGGCCACTGTCTTGTCTTGTCCAAAGATGGGATTCGAGTTAATGCTCATCCAGCGCAATCCGCGGCCAGGCGCAACAATTCCCAGCACCTGATTTCGCACCGACTGGCCCGTCCGCAACGCCACCATGGCCGGATGCTGGTCATCGCCCAGCGCGGTGTGGTCTTCGCCGATGGTCTGCCAGCCCTGTTGCGTGCACGTTCCGCCCAACAGCTGCTCCCGGCTGAGGCCGAGCAGTTGTTCCGCGGCCGGGTTGGCCTCGACGATGACACCGTCCTTGTCCTGGAAAATCAAGCCTTTCGAAATAGCGCGGAATATGTTCGCCAGGCGCGCTTCGTTGCTGCGGTGCGCCAGCGCGCTCCTGTCGCGCTGCGACTCGGCGCGTGCGAGCCGGGTAAACATCGCCGCCAAGACGGCAAGAAACAGCGTCGCAGCGAGCAGCGTGGTGCCCGCATTGCGGCGCCACTCGGCCAGGTAGGCGCGCTTTGAAATGCCGACGGCGACAAAAAAAGGAAAACTGCCGACGGTCCGGTAGCCGTACACCCGGCGCACGCCATCGATGGGCGATGCGAATTCGATGACGCCCTGCGTTCCATCCTTAAGAATGGCGTGGCGTAGCGGAATATCCGGATAGGGCGCGTTGTCGGCGCGCACCGGGCCGGGAAAGTTGACGACCAGCGCCCCGTTTTCAATGCGGCGCAGCACCACGGTGCCTTCCGCACCGAGCTCAATGTGGCTGAAATCGTCATGCAGTGCGTGCAGGTCGATCGCGGTGGTCGCGGTACCGAGGAAGGTGCCGTCCTTGTCGCGGATTGCCTCGGCCATCACTATCGACGCACGGTTGTCGTCCGGGCCGGCGATCACGTCGGAAAAAATCACCGGGTGAGCCGGGATGTCTCGCGACTGGCGGAAATAGCTTCGATCGGCGATGCTAAAAAACGGATCGTTATCGACACTGGAATAGAGCAGGTCGCCTTCGGCATCGAAAAAGCGCAATGCCGACACCGACCGGATACTTCGTAGTTGCGATTTCAGCGCTCGGGTGATGCGGCCCGGATCGGCGCTTGCCATGGCCTGGCGCATCGGATCGCCGTCAATTTCGGCCACCATCGCGGAGATGGCATGATGCGCAGCGGCGAAGTCGCCGGCGAGCTTCGATTCAAGTATCCGCACCAGATTGCCGGCACTGGTTGTCGCACGGTTGCGCGCATCCAGATACGACCCGTACAGCTGCCAGGTGATGAGGGCGAGAAACAGCACGGACAGTGCCGCGAAGGCAAATCCGAACTTGTTGACGTACTGAGAGGAAAGCGGTTGGCCCGGCATCTGCTATCGTATGAATTCGTCCACGGCCAGGAAATAACGGGTAATCAGCGCCTGGCAAACCGCCACGCGACCTGTTTTCCCGTCGGCGACGTTCTTGCGAACATTCCGCCCTGAGGTTGCCGAGGTAACAAAGTGTAATAAAATATCACTTATTCCTGTGAGCAACTTGTGGTCCATCGTAACATACCGACCAACAGTGTCGTCATTGGCGGTGCTGGCTCCTCCTCGACGGCGGCCGAATCGACTTGCGGCACCTCTTGCACGGACGGCGCAACGCCTCCCATTCCTGCTGATTTACCGCGTCCGCAGGAGGCTGACCCCTGCTGCTAGCAGCCGTAGCTGGCGCGGTGGTAGTCGCGGGCGAGCGGATTGCGGATCGTGTCGAGCGCCAGGTCGAGATCGAGCTCGGGCCAGTAGACGCGGCTCGAGCTGACGCTGACGACGTGGGTGATCTGGCTGATGGTGACGTGCTCGAACATGGGGAACTCGACGAACGACAGGTAGAGCTCTTCGGCGCCGAACTGCAGCCAGAAGCCGAGCTTACCGATACTGGTGACCTCGGCGTACGAAAAACGGATGGCGCTCATTGCTCTCTCCACGTGGCTGCGGGCGCGCTGGGTGCGCGGCCAACTTCGAACGGTAGCAAGACGGCGTATTAAGTTTTTGACAGCGCACAGGAGATGCGGAGGTTCAGTTCTAGTATCATCGCGGGTTCACGCCCCTTTCCAATACAGGACTTACCATGTCTATCAAAATCAGCAGCCAGTTCGACGCTGGTGCCATCGACGTCGTCAGCGCCACAAGCGCCGGCAGCATCGATCTGAACATCCGCAAGGATTCACACGCCGACATCACCCAGTGGTTCTACTTCCGCCTGCAGGGCGCGCAGGGCGAGGCGTGCACGATCCGCTTCCTCAACGCCGGCCAGAGCGCCTATCCGGACGGCTGGAACGACTACCAGGCGATGGCCAGCTACGACCGCGTCAACTGGTTTCGCGTGCCGACCAGCTTCGACGGCCAGGTCATGACGATCAGCCACACGCCGGGCATGGACAGCGTCTACTACGCCTACTTCGAGCCGTATTCGTGGGAGCGCCACCTCGAACTGCTGGACCGCGCGCAGATGTCCGAGCAGGTGCGCATGCAGGACCTGGGCAGCACCATCGAGGGCCGCGACATGAATGTGCTGGTCATCGGCGATCCTGCGGCGCCGAAAAAAGTGTGGGTGATCGCGCGCCAGCATCCGGGCGAGACGATGGCCGAGTGGCTGGTCGAAGGCATGCTCGATGCGCTGCTCGATCCGTCCGACGCGTTCGGCCGCCAGCTGCTCAAGGAAGCGGTGTTCTACGTGGTGCCGAACATGAATCCGGATGGCTCGGTGCACGGCAACCTGCGCACCAACGCGGCCGGCGCGAACCTGAACCGCGAATGGAATACGCCGACGATGGAGCGCAGTCCTGAAGTTTTGCTGGTCAAGCAGAAGATGAAGGAAACCGGCTGCGACCTGTTCCTCGACGTGCATGGCGACGAAGGCCTGCCTTACGTGTTCGTGGCAGGCAGCAGCGCGCTGCCGACCTTTACGCCCGAGCAGGCGGCAGCCGAGAAGCAGTTCGCCGACGACTTCAAGGTCGCCAGTCCGGACTTCCAGACCGAACACGGTTATGGCGACTCGCCGTACACGCCCGAGGTGCTGACGATGGGATCGCCGCATATCACGCACGCGTTCGGGTGCCTGGCGCTGACGCTGGAGCTGCCGTTCAAGGACAACGCCAACGATCCGGATGCGGAGACGGGCTGGGATGGGGCGCGCAGCGCGCGACTGGGCGCGGCGGTGCTGCAGCCGATTCTGCGGGCGATTCGCCGCTGACTCCATGAATCAAAAAAGCCCCGGACTTCGGGGCTTTTTTTATGTGCTGGCGGCAGGTGAAAGGGTCAGACCCGGAATCACCGCATCAGAGCTTGATTTCGAGCATGGCGCGCACCACCACCGTGGTCGGCGTGATCACGGTGCTGCTGGAGCGGCCGCGCTCGTCGATGTAGCTCGACTGCACGATGTTGTCCTGCGCCAGGACATTGGCGACCGACACGCGCAGCTGGTTCTTCGGGTTGAATTTCCACAGGCCGTACATGTCCAGCGAACGCTTCGGCACCGTGTAGGCGTACTGGTTGAACGAGATGCGCACCGGGCCGCCATTCTGGAAGCTGTAGCTGGCGCCCAAGGTCATCGGCAGCTTGTCGAGCTTCCAGTCGGCGCCGACCGTGCCGCTGAACGGTGTCTGCTGATCGAGGCGGTTGCTCGGGCCCGGCACGCTGTCGAGGTCGGACCAGTTGCGCGAAAAATTGGCGCGCATGTCGACGTTCGGCCCGGCCTTGTAAACCGAACGCAGCGGCAGCTTCGCTTCGAGTTCGATGCCGCGGGTGTTGGCCACGCCGGCGTTGACCGGCATCGACAGCCACAGGCCGTCGACCAGCGACGTCTGCTGGCGCGTGATGTCTTCGATGCGGCGCACGTAGGTGCTGGCCGTCAGCAGGCCACCAGCTTCGAGGTAATGTTCGTACGCCAGGTCGAGGCCCCACGCCAGTTCAGGACGCAGGTTCGGATTGCCCTGCTGATCGGGGCTGACCTCGCTGTTGTTGTTGGAGGCGAAGCGGCGCGGGATCAGGCTGTTGACGCCCGGCGCCTTGTAGGTGCGCGTCACGCCCAGGCGCACCTGGTCGGCCTTGCTGCCGGGGATTTTCCACAGGGTCTGGAACAGCGGGCTCCACACGCTCGACTTGTTGTCGACGGCGGCGTAGCTGTTGCCCTCGCTGCGGGTACGGATGCCTTCCCAGCGCAGGCCGAAGTACACCGACCAGCGCGGCGTGACGGTCCATTCGTCCTGGGCGAACATCGCCAGGCGCGAGACATTGGCCTCGAATACCTGATCGAGGTTGCTCGGGGTCAGGCAGTCGCCGCTCGGGGTGCGCACCAGGCAGGCGGCGGTTGGCGAACTTTCGCGCTGGATGCGGTCTTCGTTGCGCTTGCTGTAGGCGGCGTCCCAGCCGGCCGCGAGCGCGTGGCCTTCGAAGATCGGCGTCGAATACTTGCCGCTGGCGGTGACGCCCTTGTCGCTCGAGTCGGATGTGACCAGGCGGTTCAGGATCAGGCGGTCGGAAGCGTCGTAGTTGAGCGACGGCGCGCGCGATTCGCGCTTGTTCCAGTTGGCGCCGGCCTTCATGTCGAGCTTGGCGCCTTCGGCAAGCTTGCGCGTCCAGCTCAGATCGCTGCGCAGCTGCGCGACGTCCGATTCGATATCGACGCGGGTGCCGCTGTACAGCGGGGCCGGGCCGAGCAAGGTGGCGACGCGTTCGGTGCTGTCACCGCGGAAACGGTTGACGTTGATGAAGCTTTGCGAGGTGATGACGTCGCCCGGACCGAGCGTCCAGTTGATGCGCGGCGACAGGCCGATTGCCTCGAAGTGGCCGCTGTTGCCTTGTTCGGCGCGGCGCAGCACGGTCGGCGTGCCGGCGGCGTTGCTGCCTTCGGTGACGGTCTCCTGCGGGCGCTCGAAACGGGCCCAGGTGACGTTGCCGCCGATGGCGTACGACAGCGCGCCTTTTTTGTCGGCGACCTGGAAGTTGGTGTTGGTGCCGATGTTGCCGTTGTCGAGTTGCAAGCCTGCCTTGATCTCGCGCTGGGCCGTGACGATGGCGCGCTTGAGGACGATGTTGATGGCGCCGGCGACCGCCTGGGTGCTGTATTCGGCGGTGGCGGCACGCATGATTTCGATGCGCTCGATCATGTCGGGCGAAATCGAATCGAGCGAGAAGCCCGGCGGGCTAGGCTCGCCGTTGAGCAGGACCTGGGTGTAGCCGCTGCCGAGGCCGCGCATGCGCACGTCGCCGCCGCGGCCTTGCACGCCGCCGACCGTCACGCCGGGCAGGCGCTTGAGCACTTCGCCGATGGTGGTGTCGCCGTTGCGCAGGATTTCTTCCTGGCCGATGACAATCTTGGTGGCGGTGTCGTTGCGGCGCGCATCGTACGACGCGGCGGCGCCCTTGATCTCGACCTTCTGCAGCGGCTGCCCGGTGGTGACCGGCGCCGGCGCCGGCGGGACGGCGCCGTCCTGGCCGGCGGCCTGGGCGGCGATCATGCCGAACACGGCGGGCGCGGCGAGCAACAGGCGCAGATGAGGGGAGTGCGGCGACTTGGATTTCGTATGCATGAGTATAAAAAGCTTAGTGAAGGATGAGGTGCGCCATCATTGCATGGCGGACTCGACAATAAATGGCTTGTGCGACAGAACGCAAAAATCGGGGCCCGACTTGCAACAGGGACCGATGTACTCGTTTCGGGAGGGTGCGCGGCGCGTGTAGAACGAAAAAATGCTGCGTGGCAGAGCACGCAGCATTCAGTCAACATTTCAACTCTTTACTTATTTGCCGGCGCGGTTGGCGGCAATCAGGTAGTTCTGCATGCTCGCTTCGGCCACCGATGCCCAGGTGTTCTGCTCGCGGCGGAACAGTTTCCACGGCTCGTAGATCTTCTTGAACTTCGGATTCTTGGCCGACTCTTCTTCCATCATTTCGTTGGCCGCCTTGTAGCCGGCGTCCATGATGTCTTTCGAGAAGAAACGCACCTTGGCGCCGTTCTTGGCCAGGCGCGCCAGGGCGGCCGGGTTCTTGGCGTCGTAGGCTGCCTGCATGTAGACGTGCGCTTCGAAGGTTGCCGCTTCTACGGCCGACTGGTATTCCTTCGGCAGCTTGGCCCACTCGGCCATGTTGATGTAGAACGACAGCTGCGGGCCTGGCTCCCACCAGCCCGGTGCGTAGTAGAACGGCGCCACTTTATAGATGCCGATCTTTTCGTCGTCGTACGGTCCAACCCATTCGGCCGCGTCGATCGTGCCTTTTTCCAGCGACGGGTAGATGTCGGCGGCAGGCAGCTGCTGCGTGACAACGCCCAGCTTGGCCATCGTCTTGCCGGCCAGGCCGCTGATGCGCATCTTCAGGCCCTTCAGGTCGGCGACGGTTTTGATTTCCTTGCGGAACCAACCGCCCATCTGGGTGCCGGTGTTGCCGCCCATGAAGTTGATGATGTTGTAGCCTTTGTAGAACTCGCGCATCAGTTCCATGCCGCCGCCAACTTGCATCCACGCCGATTGCTGGCGCGAGGTCAGGCCGAAAGGAACGCAGCAGTCGAAGGCGAACGCAGGATCTTTGCCGACATAGTAATAAGAAGCGGTGTGGCCCATCTCGACGGTGCCGGCGCGCACGGCGTCCATCACTTCGAGCGGCGGCACGATTTCGCCCGCGGCAAAGGCGCGGATGCTGAATTTGCCGCCCGTCAGCTCGGAGACGCGCTTGCAGAACAGTTCGGAGGCGCCGAAGATGGTGTCCAGGTTTTTCGGGAAGCTGCTGGCAAGGCGCCATTTGATGGTGGGCAGATCGGCCGCCTGTGCGGCGATCGGTGCTGCAACGGCGGCGCCAACGGCCGCCTTTTTAAGGAATGAACGGCGTTCCATGTGTGTTGTCTCCTGAAGGTGTCATCGCGGGGGAAGTCCGCGCCATTTTTTTGCTTGGGCTAGTGTATTAGCGCAGTTGAAACCTTGCAATGAAAATGTGAAATTTGAGCGGAGACCGATCCGCCACCTCGTCGTCCTGGCGAACGCGAGGGCGACGGGCGACGGGCGACGGGCGACGGACTAGCTGCCGGCGACGACCATGTTCTCGATCAGGATCGAGCCGGTCGACTTGTTGCCGCGCGTGAGCGTATCGTTGCCGATGGCGACGATCTGCTGGAACATGTCTTTCATGTTGCCGGCAATGGTGATTTCCTCGACCGGGTACTGGATCTCGCCGTTCTCGACCCAGAAGCCGGAGGCGCCGCGCGAATAGTCGCCGGTGACGTAGTTGGTGCCCTGCCCCATCAGCTCGGTCACCAGCAGGCCGCGGCCCATCTTGCGGATCATGCCGGCAAAATCGTCGGTGCGGCCGGTAGCGGTGGACGTCATCGACAGGTTATGCGAGCCGCCGGCGTTGCCGGTCGTTTGCATGCCCAGCTTGCGCGCCGAGTAGGTCGACAGGAAGTAGCCCTGCACGACGCCGTTCTTGACGACGTGGCGGCGCACGGTGCGCACGCCCTCTTCGTCGAACGGGGCCGAGCCGACGCCGCCGATCAGGTGCGGGTCTTCGAGGATCTGGATATGCGCCGGGAAGGCCGACTGGCCGAGCGAATCGAGCAGGAAGGTCGACTTGCGGTACAGCGCACCGCCCGACGTGGCCTGGACGAAGGCGCCGAGCAGGCCGGCCGCCAGCGGCGCCTCGAACAGCACCGGGCAGGTGCGGGTATCCATCTTGCGCGCGTTCAGGCGCGCCAGCGCGCGCTCGGCGGCGTAGCGGCCGACCGCTTCCGGGGACGCCATCTTGGACGCGTCGCGCACCGAGGTGTACCAGTCGTCGCGCTGCATCTTGGCGCCTTTGCCGGCGATCGGCGCGACCGACAAGGTGTGGCGCGAAAACGGGTAGCCACCGGAGAAGCCGCGCGAATTGGCGGCGACGAAATGCGACTGCTGCACGTGCACGCTGCCGCCTTCGCTGTTGGTGATGCGCGGGTCGACTTCGAACGCGGCGCCTTCGGCGCGCTGCGCCAGGGCCACCGCTTCTTCGGTCGTTATGCGCCACGGGTAGCACAGGCGCAGGTCGCGCGGCGCCATTTCGAGCAGTTCTGCCTCCGGCAGGCCGGCGCAGTCGTCTTCGCCGGTGAAGCGGGCGATGTTGTAGGCCGCGTCGACCGTGGCGCGCAGGGCGGCGGCCGAAAAGTCGGAGGTGCTGGCGTTGCCGCGCTTCTGGCCGATATACACCGTCACGCCCATGCCCTTGTCCTTGTTTTGCTCGATCGTCTCGATCTTGCCGCGCCGGACCGACACCGCCAGCCCGCTGCCCTCGCTGATCTCGACCGCGGCATCGGTGCCGCCCTTCTCGCGCGCGAACGCCAAAACGTCGGCTGCAAGCTGTTTGAGCTGGTCCTGGGTATGGATAAAGACGGAGTCGTTCATATCGTGTTTTCTTGGCTGGCCGGTAAAACGGTTATCATAGCAGTCGTTTACTGTTTTTACTGGCTGGCCTTGCGCCACCCGGATCCATATCATGCCTAATCCAAACCGCGGTGCCTGCGGGTTCCAATCCTCCGAGTTCGAGCAAGAATACGAGCGTCCTTCCAAGTCCGAGGCCAAGCGCCAGAGCCTTGAAGTCCAGAAGCTGGGAGAGGAACTCGTCAACGAAGCGCGCGACCGCGTCAAGCGGGTACCGATGCCGGAAGACGTGCGCGACGCCATCTTGATGTGCCAGACCATCACCAATCACGAAGGCCGGCGCCGCCAGATGCAGTTCGTCGGCAAGAAGATGCGCACCCTCGACGAAGAGGAAATCGCCGTCATCCAGCGCACCATCGACAGCTGGAAAGGCATGTCGAAGGCCGATACGGCCGCGCTGCACGCGCTCGAGCGGCGCCGCGAGAAGCTGCTGGCCGACGACAAGGCGCTGACGGTGCTGTCGACCGAGTATCCGGAACTGGACGTGCAGCACCTGCGCACCTTGATCCGCAACGCCCGCAAGGAACAGGCCGAGAACAAGCCGCCGAAGGCGTACCGCGAGATCTTCCAGATCCTCAAGGACCTGAACAAAAAAGGCAAGGCTGCCAAAGCCGACGGCGACGACGAAGAGCTCGACCTGGAACCGGCCGACGATGAGTCCAACGACGAATAACGACGTGCTGGTCATCGGCCTGGTGTCGGTGTCCGACCGCGCCAGCGGCGGCGTGTACGAGGACAAGGGCATTCCGGCGCTGTCGGAATGGCTGGCCTCGGCCTTGACCACGCCCTACCGCGTCGAGACGCGCCTGATCGCCGACGAGCGCGCGCAGATCGAAGCGACGCTGGTCGAGCTGGTGGACCGGCATCGTTGCCACCTGGTGCTCACCACCGGCGGCACCGGACCGGCGCGGCGCGACGTCACGCCCGAGGCGACGCTGGCGGTGGCCACCAAGGAGATGCCGGGCTTTGGCGAGCAGATGCGCCAGATCAGCCTGCACTTCGTGCCGACCGCGATCCTGTCGCGCCAGCTGGCGGTGATCCGCGAGACGCCTGACCACGCGGCGCTGATCATGAACCTGCCCGGCCAGCCGAAGGCCATCAAGGAAACGCTGGAGGGCCTGAAGGATGCCGACGGCAAGCAGCTCGTCGGCGGCATCTTCGCCGCGGTGCCGTATTGCGTGGACCTGATCGGCGGGCCGTACATGGAAACCGATCCTGCCGTCTGCAAGGCGTTCCGGCCGAAATCGGCGCTGCGCCCACAACCCTGATTGGAAACCGCATGACCCAACTTCTTGAAAATATCGAAATCGAAACCGCGCCCAATCCGGAAGTGGCGATCATCTGGATGCACGGCCTGGGCGCCGACGGCAACGACTTCGTGCCGCTGGTGCGCGAGCTTGACCTGACCGGCCTGCCGGGCATCCGTTTCGTCTTTCCGCACGCGGACCAGATTCCGGTGACCGTCAACGGCGGCTACGTGATGCGCGCCTGGTACGACATCAGCAACGCCGACCTGGTGCGGCGCGAAGACGACGCCGGCCTGCGCCGCTCGCAGCAGCAGATCGAGGCGCTGATCGCGCGCGAAAAAGCGCGCGGCATCAAGGCTGGCCGCATCATCCTGGCCGGCTTCTCACAAGGCTGTGCGATGACGTTGCAGACCGGCGTGCGCCATCCTGAAAAGCTGGCCGGCCTGCTATGCCTGTCGGGCTACCTGCCGGTGGCCGCCACCGTCGCCGCCGAGCGCACCGAAGAAAGCCTGGACACGCCGATCTTCATGGCGCACGGCCGCAGCGACGGCGTGGTCCCAATCGTGCGCGCCGAACAGTCGCGCGACGCCCTCAAGGCGATGGGCTACCAGATCGAATGGCACGAATATCCGATGCAGCACTCGCTGTGCCAGGAAGAAGTCGACGATATCGGCGCCTGGCTGAAAAAAGTGCTGGCCTAAGCTTTAACACCTGACCGCAAAGACCGTCATTTCCGCGCAGGCGGGAATGACGGTTTTTAGTTTAGCCATTGTAAGAAGCGCCGCCATTTCGAGAGCGGCGTAAAATCCTCCAACTACATCCACTGAAAGCACCACATGAAAAAAACCGGCATGGCAAAGAGCGACGCCAAGAAATTGATGGGCCAGATGGTCGCCCCTGGCGCCGGCAGTTTCGGCAGCAGCGCCGCCGTGACCATCGACCGCCGCGAGCAGCGTAAGCTCGATCAGGCGGCCGGCCTGGTGCCGTTCGCCGTCAAGCTCAATAGCGACCTGGTGCTGCAGCTGCAAACACAGGCAAAGGAACGCAACGTCGACCTGAACCAGCTAGTCGCCGACCTGCTGACCAAAAGCCTCGCGGCCTGAATTACGATAGCAGGAGAATGACGATGACAAAGAAAGAAGAACTCGACGAAGAGACGATGGCACTGATTAACTGGTGCATCGAAGTCGAAAAATTCCTGGTTGCCGGCGGCGCGACCCAGGCCCAGGCGCAGGAACACATCGAGGACGAAGTCGAGTGGTTCACCGACCAGTTTTACGACGGCCTGACGCCGGAAGAAGCAGCAAAAGAGGCGCTCGCCTGAGCGCCTGATCGGCTAACGACTTAAAACTCTTCCCATTCATCCTGGGTCGCCGCGGCCTTCCGGGTCGCGATGCGGGCCTGGGCCGGCGCCGGCTGGCGCGCCGGCGGCGCGCTGACCGCGCGTACCGCTGCAGGCTTAGCTGCGCGATGCGTCACCGGCACTGCCGGCGTATCGAGCTTGAACACGCTGACAGCCTGTGCCAGGTTGCCGGCCTGCTCGCGCAGCGATCCGGCCGCTGCCGCCGCTTCTTCCACCAGCGCCGCGTTCTGCTGCGTCACCGCATCCATCTCGCCGATGGCCTGGTTGATCTGCTCGATGCCGGCTTCCTGCTCGTGGCTGGCCGCGGTAATCTCGCTCATGATGTCGGTCACCCGCGCGACGCTGGCGACGATGTCGTCCATCGTGGCGCCGGCCTGGTTGACCAGTTTGGAGCCGGTATCGACGGCGGCGACCGAGTCGCCGATCAGCACCTTGATTTCTTTCGCCGCCGCGGCCGAGCGCTGCGCCAGGTTGCGCACTTCGCTAGCCACCACGGCGAAGCCGCGTCCCTGTTCGCCGGCGCGCGCAGCTTCGACCGCCGCGTTCAGCGCCAGGATGTTGGTCTGGAAGGCGATGCCGTCGATGACGCCGATGATGTCGACGATCTTGCGCGCCGATTCATTGATCTTGCCCATCGTGCTGACCACTTGCGATACCACCTGGCCGCCCTTGACGGCGACCTCGGACGCCGAGCCGGCCAGCACGTTGGCCTGGCGCGCGTTGTCGGCATTCTGCTTGACGGTGGAGGTCAGCTCTTCCATCGAGGACGCCGTCTCTTCCAGCGCGCTGGCCTGCTGCTCGGTGCGCGACGACAGGTCGAGATTGCCGCTGGCGATCTCGCCCGACGCGGTGGCGATGGCGTCGGTACCGCTGCGCACTTCGCCGACGATGGTGTTGAGGCTATCGTTCATCGCCTTCAGTGCCGTCATCAGCTGGCCGGTTTCGTCGCCTCTGTTGACGACCACGACGCTGCTCAGGTCACCGCCGGCAACCCGTTCGGCCAGCGCCACCGCGGTGCGGATCGGGCCTGTGATCGAGCGGCTGATGAACCATGCGACGGCGGCGCCGGTCAGCATCGCCAGGGCGCCGATGACCAGCATGATGGTGTGGGCGGTGGCGTATTCGGCTTCGGCCTCGGCGGCGGCGGCGGCGGCGAGCTTTTTCTCGAACATCACGATCTCGTCGATGACGGCAATGGCGGCGGCGGTGGCCGGGCCGGACTGGTTCAACATGTTCTCGGTCGCTTCTTCGCGCGAGCCGGCCATGCCAAGTTCGACCGTCTTGTCGACCTTCGGCTTGGCGAACAGGATCGACTGGTCCAGCTTTGCCAGCAGCTGCTTCTCGGCGTCGCTGAGCTTTGTCGCCAGCAGTACCTTCTTGGCGGCGCCGTAACGCGCGCGCGCCTCACCGAGCTTGGTCACCTGGTCCTTGACGTCGCCCGGGTCGGTCACCAGCACGATGCTGGCCACGGCCAGCGAGATGTCGCGGAAGTTCTCGCCCATCGTGCCGGCGGCGAAAATCTTGACGTCGTGGTCGTGGACGATCTTCGTCATGTTGGCATCGATGCGGCCCATCGAGACGATCGACAGCGCCACAACGGCGGCCAGCAGCATCAGCACCAGCGCGAAGCCAGCACCGAGGCGAGCGCCGATTTTAAGGTTTGATAACGACATGGCGGCTCCTTGAATGGATGAAGAAAAAATGGACGCAAGTCCGCGTTCCGCTCCGGGTCGAGGAGGGGCTTGCACACACCCGTGGGAACTGTGATTCGGTTGGGGGGCCGCTGACGACTGCTTTACTTACGCACCAATATACGTTGCTGTATTGCTTAATGGCAAGAGGTAAGCGGATGCGGCCGACAATCGGGTGGCTGCCGTGGCGAGGGCGCAACGCTCCGGCATGGCCGGCGGCGTTGCGAAAAAAGCTTGTTTACCGTACTGCCACTTTTGCGCGCGCCGCGTTTGGCGCGCGCTTGGTGGTCACGGGAGTTGCAACGACCTGCTGTTGTTGTTCGCCGAGGCCGGCGATGCCGAGACGCAGCGTGTCGCCCGGCTTCAGGAAGCGCGGCGGCGTGCGGCCGATGCCAACCCCAGGCGGCGTGCCGGTGGCGATGATGTCGCCCGGTTCGAGCGTCATGAAGCGCGACAGGTAGCTCACCAGCTGCGCCACGGTAAACACCATCGTCTCGGTGCAGCCGGTCTGCATCCGCTTGCCGTTCAGTTCAAGGTACAGGTCGAGGCGCTGCGGGTCCATTACTTCGTCGCGCGTGACCAGCCATGGGCCGACCGGGCCGAAGGTGTCGCAGCCCTTGCCCTTGTCCCACTGCGAACTCTGGAATTGGAAGGCGCGTTCGGAGACGTCGTTGACGACGCAAAAACCGGCCACGTAATCGAGCGCGTCGGCTTCGTCGACGTACTGCGCGCGGGTGCCGATCACCACGCCGAGCTCGACTTCCCAGTCGGTTTTTTTCGAGCCAGGCGGCAGGCGCAGCGGGTCGTCGGGTCCCGACAGGCACGACAACGCCTTCATGAAGACGATCGGTTCAAGCGGAATCGGCATGTTCGTTTCGGCGGCGTGGTCGGCGTAATTGAGGCCGATGCCGATGAATTTGCCGATGCCTGCCAGCGGCACGCCGAAGCGTGGCGTGCCGCGCACCAGTGGCAGGCTGGCCGGATCGATCCTGGCGAGCTTGCGCAGCGCCTTGTCCGACAGCGTCTCGGGACCGATGTCGTCAAGTTCGCCGGCCAGGCTGCGCAGCCTGCCCTCGTCGTCGATCAGGCCAGGTTTTTCCTTGCCGGGACGGCCGTATCGGACCAGTTTCATATTCTGCTTTCGGGAGTAGATGCCAAGGCGGCATTCTAACCGGTCGCGCCGCCGGCGCGCACCGGTCCTCCGTTCAGGCCCGCAGCATTTGCCGCGCGTCGCGCTGGCGCAGCAGCGCAATGGTGCCGATGCCCAGCGCGGAGATGGCCAGTGCGCTGCTGCTGATGACGAACAGCAGCGCGTACGACTGGCGAGCGCCCATGATCCACACCATCGCGCTGGCGGCGCCGGCCTGCGTCAGCGAGAAGCCGAAGTTCATCGCCGTCCAATAGCGCCGGTGATGCTCGGCGCCGCCGATTTCGAGCGCGTAGCCCGATGCGGCGCCGACGATACCGGGCGAGAAGAAGCCGACCAGCACCGACGACACCAACAGCGCCGCGGCGCCGTCGGCAAACAGCGGCAGCGCTACCCCGGCCGCCTTCAGCGAGAACGCGATGAACAGCGTGGCGGTCAGGCCAATGCGGTCGGCGATGGCGCCGGTCAGGTACGGCCCGCAGGCCGCGCCGGCGCCGAAGCAGGCCCAGAAAAAGCCCGCTTCGGCCAACGGGCGATGCAATTCGCCGGTGATGTAGTCGGCCCAGAACAGCGTGTGCGGCAGATAGCCGACGGCGTTTAACGCATACGCGGCCAGCAGCAGCGCGACCGGCGCCGGGAAGCGCGGCCAGGCCAGGCGCCACGGCCCGCCCGCGGCGCCCTGCTGCGCCGGCGCCTGCTGCCAGTAGCGCCAGGTGAGGATGGTGAGCAGCAGGCAGATGCCGCCGAGCGTGAGCCAGGTCGCCGCCAGGCCATGCTGCACCAGCGACGGCACCACGGTGGCGGCGGCGACGATGCCAAGGCCGACGCCGGAGAAGATCACGCCGCCGACGCGCCCGCGCCGCGCCGCGTCGGTGCGCGGCAGGATCAGCACCGGCGCCTGCACCATCAGGATGGCGCCGCAGGCGCCGGCGACGGTGCGCCAGCACAGGAACCAGGCCAGCCCGCCGCCTTGCCAGGCGCAGCCGAAAAAGCTCAGCGCGCACAGCAGCATCGACGCCTGCACCATGCGCCCGGCGCTGCACCTGCGCGACAGCCACGCGGCGATGCCGATACCGAGGAAGTAGCCGGCCAGGTTGGCAGCACCAAGGTAGCCGGCGGCGGTGCGGCTGCACCAGGCCTGCTGCACCAGCAGCGGCAGGATCGCCACGTACGCGAAGCGGCCGATGCCCACGCCGGTCAGCGTGGCCGCCATGCCGCACAGGCCGGGCCACGCCTGGCGCAGGTGCGCTGCGCCGCCGGCCATCAGGACTGCACGTCGTCGAAGGCCTGCGCCTGATCGGCTAGCTGCCGGCGCGGCTCGTCGAGCGGCAAGTGAAACGGCAGGTGATCGGCCGCGCCGTGCGCCATCCGCGATGCTTCGAAGCGCATGCCGTCTTCATACTCGCTGTCGCGCCGGGCGTGCAGGCCGGCTGCCTTGCGCGCGGCGATGGTGTCCATCATGTGGCCGACCGCGCGGCCGGCGTCGACCATGGTGGTGGAGTTGGCGCCGGGGCGCGGCAGCACGAACGTGTAGAACTTGCAGCCTTCGACCAGCGTGCCCAGCGCCCACAGGGTGGTCTGCGCGGCGCCGTCATGCGCCACCACGTTCATGTTGCGGTCGACCGTGATGCCGCCCGGGTGGAACTGGCCGTTCATGAACGGGCGCACGATCCCGCGCTGCACCAGCTTGCGCATCAGCGGCGACTTGTCTTCCAGCGGCCCTGGCAGCGAGGCGCGCCCGCGCACCAGCACGTTGGCGCTGGCCATTTCGCCCGGCCAGTGGCTCTGCACCACGAACGACGCACGGCTTTCGTCAAGCTCGCACCTGGCGCCCGGTCCGAAATCGGCGCGCACGGTGCCGGCGTCCATCAGCGCCAGCAGCTGAGCAATGCGCTCCTTCGGCGGGCCGACCGCCAGCCGGTTCATGATGGGCAAAAATTCGGACAGCACCCAGCGGTGCGAATGCTCGTACAGGCCGCCGAAGTCGATCGCGCTGCGCACCACGTCGCGCACGTCGCGCAGGACGTCGCAGGCAGACTTCAGCGGGCCGTCGAGGTTGCCCAGGCAGGCGTGCTCGTAGTCGCGCCACATGTGGCCGCGCAGCCAGTCGTCGTACTGGCGCCGGCTCTTGCGCGCCAGCACCGGGATCGGGTCGACCAGCTTTTCCCACGACAGCTGTTCGCGCTTGTCGATATGGCGGTCGATCAGCGCCTGGCGCGCGCCGATGCCGTCGCAGGCCATGAACTCGTTGCTGAACATGAGGGCGGCGATCTTGTCGCGCCGCTTGTGCAGGTAGGCGAAGTAATAGGCGAACTGCATGTCGCACCACAGCAGCGGGATGATCTGCTTTTCGAAATCGAGCTGGCCGCCGTCGGCCTCCAGGCGCAGCGCCTCGACCTTGGCGAAGGTGAGAAATTTCGGCTTGTACTGGCCGAACACGCCTTTCTGGTTGACCGCGCGCGCCGTCAGCGGCAGGCCCGAGCGCGAGTACAGCAGGATCTGCGGCTCGTTGCCGGACGGCCGGTAGCGCAGCCGGCCGGCCGCCTCCATTTTTCCGCACGCCTCGAATTTGCCGCCGCGGCCCTGGGTCAGCTGCGCGATCAGGTCGAAGCTGGTCAGGCCCATGCCCTCGATGGCGATGGTGTCGGTGGCGGTCACGCTCGATACGGCGTTGCGGATCGGGTAAGGCTCGAGCACCAGCTGCAGGCGCGGATTGCGGCTGCGCGCGGCGTCGACCTTCTGCGTCAGCGTGCGTTCCGATTCGGTCAGCACCTTGCGCGCGTGACCGGTGGTCAGGTAGACGAAATCGGCCAGGAAGGCGCAGCCGTCGTACGACACGTGCCACTGGTCGTCCTGCCACGACAGGTCGTCGACGCCGGCATAGTTGTGCAGGAAGATCGTCATGTGCGGCGGCGCCAGCTTCTTGAGGTACTCGAAGCCCCAGCGCAGGTAGTCGCCGAACAGGGCGCGCGAATAGTAGCCGTTGCGGTCGATCTCGGCGCGCGCGCCGCTGGCGTCGCGGTTGCTGCTGAGCCAGTCGGCGAACGATGGCCCGTACAGCAGCGGGCCGGCGCCGCGCACGGTGTCGTCGGAAAACTGGGTCATCTGGCAGGCGACGGTATTGACCAGCAGATGGTCGGCCTGGTCGGTGGTGTGACAGCCCGGGCCGAACTCCTTGCTATCGAACAGGTACAAATCAAGCGGCGTGGCGGACGAGTCGTTGCGGGCATACGCGATGATGCGGTCGAATACCGATAGGCCGCGCGGCCCCAGGCCGATGATTGCAATCTTGTACATGTGCGCCTCGTGTGGTGGGAGTTGGGTGTCAGGCAAACGGATCGGGAATAGGACACTTTCTGTTACAAATTATTTCCGATGGGGAATCATACGAGCAGATATCGCGGCACAAATTGCGGGACCTCAATGGGACAAACGCGCGCACCTGTTCCATTCGCAGTGCCGGTGGCAGCAGCGGTGTGGCGTGCACTTGCGCGTGCGCAAATGCCGGCCGATTCCGCGGCGGTAGAGTAGATACCGTTAATCAATTTCCCGGAGGAAATAATGAAACTTGCCAGTGCCATCCTGCTAGCCGCCATCAGCTGCGCCCCATTCGCCATGGCCGCCGAACCGACCGAAAAGGACGCCATCTCGATGGTGGAAAAAGGCGCCGCCTTCATGAAGGCCAACAGCCAGGCCGAGATGATCAAGCGCATCAACGCCAAGGATGCCGACTACGTCCAGGGCCCGCTGTACCTGACGATGCGCGACAGCAAGGGCGTGATCCTGGCCAATCCGGTCAACGCGGCCATGATCGGCAAGGACCTGGTCGACGTGCCCGATGCCGACGGCAAGCTGTTCCGCCGCGCGATTCTCGAGCTGGCCAAGGCAAAAGGCAAAGGCTGGGTCGACTACAAGTTCAAGAATCCCACCAGCGGCAAGGTCGAAGACAAGACCACCTATATCTACAAGGTCGGCGAGGTCACGCTCGAGGCCGGCATTTACAAGAAATAAACTGCGGCGGCGCCTGGCGCCGCCGTTTTCCTTTTGTCACAGGCGGGAGTTGGCATGCTGAAAAAATTGCGCATTGGCCCTAAATTGTTGCTGGCGCCAGGGCTGGTGCTGATCCTGCTGCTGTTTACGGCCGGCAGCGCCTATTACGGCATGGTGCGGCAGAACGCCTCGCTGGAAAACCTGGTGCAGGTGCGCGCGGCGCGCCTGAAGGCCGCCGCCGACGTGTCGGGCGACGCCAAGTACGTGCACGGCAGCGTCTACCAGCTGCTGGCCTGGATCAACGGCAGCTTCGCCCAGGCGCGGCTCGACGGCCTGACCGCCGACATCGGCAAGAAGCAGGCCGCCATCGCGGCGCAGCTGGCGGCGCTGGCGGCGGTGGCCGATCCGGCCGAACGCAAGATCATCGACGCCTGCAGCGCCGCGCTGGTGGCCTACCGCAAGAGCGTGCAGCAGACGATCGAACTGGCCCAGGTCGACCAGTCGACCGCGACCGCCTCGATGAGCAAGGCGGAAAAGGAGTTCGGCCTGCTCAACAACCAGCTGGGCGCATTGTCCGCGCTCGAGCGCACCCTCAGCGAAAGCGCCTTCAGCGCCGCCAAGGCCGATTTCCGCGTGCAGGTGGCGACCATGGCCGGCCTGGTCATGCTGTCGATCGCGCTGTCGCTGCTGGCCACCGTGATGGTGCGGCGCGCGATGCTGGGCGATATCCGCGCCATGGCCGACGTCATGGGCGAACTGGCCGAAGGCCGGCTGGCGGTCGGCGCCGGCAACGATGGGCGCGACGAGATCGCCGCCACCTCGCGCGCGCTCGATCACACCATCGCCAAGCTGACGACGACCTTGCGCCGCATCCTGGCGTCGGTGCGTTCGATCGACACCGCGTCGCAGGAAATCGCCACCGGCAACCTGGACCTGTCGACCCGCACCGAGATGCAGGCCGGTTCGCTCGAGCAGACCGCCAGCGCGATGGAGACGCTGACGGTGGCGGTCAAGGAAAACGCCAACAACGCGCGGCTCGCCACCGAGCTTGCCGCCAGCGCGGCGACCTTGGCGGCCAACGGCGGCAAGGCGGTCGACCGAGCGGTCAACACGATGGAGTCGATCAAGGCCAGTTCGCGCAAGATCGTCGAGATCATCGGCGTCATCGACGGCATCTCGTTCCAGACCAATATCCTGGCGCTCAACGCCGCGGTCGAAGCGGCGCGCGCCGGCGAGCAGGGTCGCGGCTTTGCGGTGGTGGCGTCGGAAGTGCGCACGCTGGCGCAGCGTTCGGCGGCGGCGGCGAAGGAGATCAAGTCGCTGATCGCCGCCTCGGTCGCCATCATCGACGGCGGCAGCGCGTCGGTCAACGAGGCCGGCAGCAGCATGGGCAATATCGTCGCCTCGGTCCAGCAGGTCAACGACATCATCGCGCGCATCAGCGTGGCCAGCTCCGAGCAGGCCGACGGCATCGCCGAAGTCAATCACGCGGTCGGCCAGATGGACGACATGACGCAGCAGAACGCGGCGCTGGTGGAACAGGCGGCGGCGGCGGCGGCCAGCCTGCACGAGCAGACCATTAACCTGGCCGAAGCGGTGTCGATCTTCAAGATCGAAGGCGAGGATACGGCGGCGGCCGAAGCGCCCGCCGGCGCCGAGCCGGACGCCGGCTTCCACGATCGGTCCGAGCGCCGTTCAGCGCACAGCGGCATGCGCGGCGCCGCACGCGCACTGACGGGACGCGCCGCGCAGGCCGCGCGCAAGAAAGTCTAGAACGGCCGGCTGACGAAGCGCGATCCGGCCAGCCCGAAGCGCCACGGCACATCCATCGCCTTCGAGATGCCGATGCGCGGGCCGGCCACCACCTGCACCGGCTGCGGCGCCGCCCACAGCGCGAACGGCGGCAGCGCCAGCGCCATCGCGTTGTGATCGCGCGACACGCCCAGCGCCTGGCACAATTTGCCGGGCCCGGAACACAGCAGCAGTTCCGCCTCCAGTGCACGCCGTTCGCGCATGCGCTCGAGCCCTTCGAGCGGCTCGATGGCGCGGATCAGCACCCCGGCGCCATGCCCGCTTTCGCGGCAGACGAAATTGAGGCACCAGTGGATCCCATACGAGCGATACACATAGGCGTGGGCAGGGTCGCCGAACATGGCGCCATTGCGCTCGGTCGGCCCGGAAAAGGCGTGCGATGCCGGATCCTCCCGATCGTACGCTTCGGTTTCGACGATGCGCCCGCCGACGCCGTCGACCAGCAGCACGGTGCCGATCAGCTGGCGCGCCACCAGGTCCGACGGCGCATGGAAGTCGATACCGGCCAGTATGAAATTCTTTGTCATGCAGGAATTCTAGCGCGGCTGCGGCGATGGGCCGCGCCCGATTCGGCGCCCAGCATCCGTTTCCTGGCCGCCACAGATTGCGCAGAACGAGTGCGACCCGGCCTGCAGTGGTTTATAGTGTGGGGTATTGCCTAAATGCATCATTCGACAGAAATAACAGATGAATAACCTTGCAGTTCCCCGCGACGCCGACCCGGTCGACGCTTTGATCAGGTCGATCCGGATCCCGCCGCGTCCCAGTTTGCTGGCCGACCTGCAGCGCGAGCTCTCAGCCGCCGATCCGTCGCCTGCGGCGATCGGGCGCATCATCGCCAGCGACGTCGGCATGTCCGGCGCGCTGCTCAAGCTGGCCAATTCGCCGTTCTATGGCAGCACCCGCAAGGCCAAGTCGATCGACCAGGCGATCCTCTTCCTCGGCATTAATCAGGTGGCAGCCCTGATGACCGGCCTGCTGGCGCGCCAGGCGATACCGTCCGACAGCGCCGCGCTGGCCGCGTTCTGGGACCTGTCGACCCGGCGCGCGCAGGCGATGGTATTTCTGTCGCGCCGCCTGCGTATCGGCGCGCCTGATGTCGCCCACACCTTCGGCCTGTTTTGCGACACCGGCGTGGCGCTGCTGCTGAACCGCTTTCCGGGCTACGCCGCCACGTTTGAAGCTGCCTGCCTCGAGCCGCAGTGCCGCGTCACCGACATCGAGGACGAGCGTCACAGCACCAACCACGCAGCGGTTGGCTGCCTGCTGGCGCGTAACTGGGGCTTGTCGAGCGACGTATCGGTGGCGATCCTGCACCACCACGATTACAGCGTGATCGACGACGCCGCTACCGACGACGCGGTCCGTTCACTGGTGGCTCTGGCACTGCTGGCCGAGCGCTCGCTGCAGGCGTACCAGGGCCACGCCGTCTCGCTCGAATGGGAAAAGGGCGGCGAGCGCGCCTGCGCCTACCTCGGCCTGTCCGACGACGAGATCACCGACCTGCTCGACAACCTGCACGACTGCTTCAGCCACTAGCGCAGCCGGCGGCCGCCGGCGCTGATATACAATCGGCGCATGCCCCGCCTCCCTCTTCTGGATACGATTTTCTGGTCCGCGCTGACCGGCCCGCACGCGCAGTATGCCAGCGGCGCCGGCGGCGCGCGCCGCTACGCCCGCGGCTTCTCGCCGATCCTCGGCTTCGCCGATCCGCAGCAGCCCGACTTCGCCGCGCTGGCGCCGTTTTGCGACGTGGGCGAACACTTCTACTGCGACAGCTGGACGGGCGCCGCGCCCGACGGCTGGCAGATCGAGGCCGAATCGACCATGTTCCGCATGCTGTGGAACGCGCCGGCGCCGTCGGCCGACGCGGCGCCCGACGCCATTGCCCTCGGCCCCGAGCACGCCGCGCAGGCGCTGGAGCTGGCGACGCTGTGCAAACCCGGTCCGTTCGGTCCGCGCACCATCGAGCTGGGTGACTACTTCGGCTACTTCGATGGCGGGAAGCTCGTGGCGATGGCCGGCGAGCGGGCGCACGTGGTCGGCCTGCGCGAAATCAGCGGCGTGTGCACGCATCCCGATTACCAGGGCCGCGGCTACGCACGCAAGCTGATGATGAAGCTGGTGTACCTGCAGATGGCGCGTGGCGAGTCGCCGTTCTTGCACGTCATGCGCGCCAACGATGGCGCGCATCAGCTCTACCTGCGCATGGGGTTTGGCAATTACCTCGAGTCGGTGGTTCGGGTGGTGTCGCAAACCCGCTAACGCGGAGCGCAAGTCGGATTGGGGCGGCCTTCGAGACGAGCTGTCACCTATGCAGAATCAATCAATACGCGCTGGCCAGCGTGTGTGATTCTGGACGCTTTCTGCAACTGATGGGCCCAACATCGGCGCCTTGCAGATATTCGCTTATAAGCTAATATGTACAGCATAGTTCATTACTTGGACACAAAAAGGCAAAGACTTCTATCAGGAATGGCTCGATTCCCTACGAGACCGGCAGGCGAAGATTGCAATCGTTCGTAGGGTCGCGCGCTTGGAAATTGGGTTGCCCGGCGACAGCAAATCCGTACGCGGAGGCATCCAGGAACTACGAATCGATATCGGCGCCGGCTACCGAGTCTATTTCGGATTCGTTGCAAATACCGTCATTCTGCTGACGTGCGGCGGAAACAAGCAGTCACAGCACCGCGATGTCGAATTGGCGATCAAACTGTTAAAAGACTGGAAGGCCAGACATGGATCGAACGCACCGTTCGCATGAAGACGCGACCACCGAAATGTTTCTGGCGGATCCTGCATTGGCGGCCGAATACCTGTCGGAAGTGCTGGCAAATGGCGACGAAGCAGATGTAATGCTGGCGCTGCGCGCTCTCAGCGCCGCGTTCGGTGGCGTGCAGGACATCGCCCGTCGCGCCGAAGCGAATCCCAATACGATGTATCGCACTCTCTCGAAGCAAGGAAATCCATCTCTCAAATCCTTGCGCGCGATACTTGGCGCGATGGGATTGCGATTGGCCGTTCATCCGATCAATTGAGTGCAGGGCATCAGCGCTGCTTGAGCCGTGGTGCACTCAAACATACTCTCCATTGCTCCAGCTTTTGCACCAAGGTGAGCGAGGCATGCGCCGGAGACGTCGACGGAAGCACTAGTGTTCGGTAGCCGGCAGCGGCGAACTCGGGCGCGAACTTTCCCGACGTCTGCCCATTGAAGCCGACCGTCTGCAGCGCCGGGCACAATTCGCGCAGGCGCGCAAAATCATTGGCGGCCGGATTGCGGATCGCCGAGTCGAGGCTGCCCCTGCGCTCGCACGCGCCGAGCACGTCCCACAGCCCGAACCCATGCGCCAGCAGGCGCGGCAGCCGATCGGCATATGGCAACGCGGCCAGGTCCTCGCCCGTCAGCAACGACAAGATCGGCCACAGCTGGTTGCGTGGATGCGCGTAATACTGCTGCGCGGCGAGCGAGGCGGCGCCGGGAAAGCTGCCGAGGATGAGGATGCGCGTGTTGGCGGCGATCACCGGCGCCAACCCGGTCAGGCCGTCGCCCGCGATGGGAGTCGAATGAGGCATGCCGCGATTCTATCCGATGGCCCGGCGGCGCCGGTGTAGAATCGAACGGCATTTCCACGACAACAAAAACCATTCGGAGACAATCCATGCGACAGACCGGACAAGCGCGCACCATCGACGTCCTGCTGCCGAAATACAGCGAGAGCCACCTCAACCACACCAACGAGCTGATCCATTTCGTCTGCGTGCCGGTCATCGTGTTCACGCTGCTGGGAATCTTCTGGTGGATCCATCCGCTGGCAGCGGTGGCCGTCAGCGCGGCGGCGCTGTGGTACTACTTTCAGCTGTCGCGTCCGTTTGCGATCGGCATGCTGGTGATGACGGTGCTGATGCTCGGCCTGCTGCGCCTGATGCCGCCGCAAACCGTGCTGCCGCTGTCGATCGCCATTTTCGTGCTGGCCTGGATCGGCCAGTTCGTCGGCCACAAGATCGAGGGCAAGAAGCCGTCGTTCCTGGAAGACCTGCGCTTCCTGCTGATCGGCCCGCTGTTCGTGCTCAGCTTCCTGTACCGCCGCCTCAACGTGCGCTACTGAACCGAACTGTCGTAACCGGTCTGGACATGCGGAGTGACCGGTTCGGCCGGCTGCTCGCCCTGCATCAGCAATGACGTGCACAGCACGACGTAGCCAATCAGAATCAGTATCTTGACGCGCAGCGATGGTTTCATGGTCCGTCCTCTCGAAGTAAAAATGATACCGTCACCATAGGGCGGCCACGGACCAATGCCGGCTTCCTTGCGGCGACTCAAGCAAGAGCGAGCCAACCGTCGTTTTGTGGCCATGGCTGACGGAAAACGGCGAAAGCTCGTATACTTTCCTAATGTCATCACCTCTCCTCTTCATCATCGCCTCGCTCATCTGGGGCTCCACCTTCTGGGCCATCACCTTGCAACTGGGCGAAGTGCCGCCGGCCGTGTCGGTGGCGTATCGCTTCGGCATCGCCGCGGCGACCCTGTTCGCCTGGTGCCTGCTGCGCGGCGATAAGCTGTGCCTGCCGTGGCGCACCCAGCGCTGGCTGATGCTGCAAGGCTTGCTGACGTTCTGCCTGTCCTACATCTGCACCTATAACGCCGAGCAATACCTGGTCTCGGCCCTGGTGGCGGTGCTGTTCGCGCTGATGGTGTTCTGGACGCCGATCTGCAGCCGCATCGCCTTCGGCACGGCGATCGGCTGGCGCACCTGGGCTGCCGGCGCGGTGGCGATGGCCGGCGTCGGCCTGCTGTTCTACCGCTCGATCGGCCTGGCCTGGCGCGATATCATGCAAGGCGGCAGCGGCCACTTCCTGCTCGGCCTGGGCCTGGCGCTGATCGCCACCATCGCCAGCTCGGCCGGCAGCGTGATCGTCACCAAGATCCGCGACCGTTCGTCGAACCTGCTGCTGACGATGGCCTGGTCGATGTTCTGGGGCACCGCGATGGTGCTGGCCTGGGTCGCTGCCAGCGGCCAGCAACTGGTGTTGCCGTCCGCCCCGCGCTACTGGATGGGCCTGTTCTACCTGTCGATCTTCGGCTCGGTGATCGCTTTCATGGCCTACTTCACGCTGATCAACCGGATCGGCTCGCAGAAAGCGGTGTACATCGGCGTCGTCACCCCGGTCATCTCGGTGCTGCTGTCGATCCGCCTCGAACACTACCGGCCCGGCCCGCTCGAATGGTGCGGCATGATATTGTGCCTCGCCAGCGTGGCGTGGGCCGTGCGCACGCCGTCGTCGCAGCCACTGGTCAAGACCCTCGGCCCGCTCCCATCAACCCCTGCCCTAGAGATTCCATGACTTCTTCCACCGTATTCGCAGTGCGTCCCGCCCAGCCGTCCGACGTCGCCCACATCCACGCCATGATCGTCGAACTGGCCGTGTTCGAAAAACTCGAACACCTGGTGGTGGCGACCGAAGCACAGCTGCACGACGGCCTGTTCGGCCAGCGCCCGTCGTGCGAAGCGATCGTCGGCGAGGAAAACGGCGAGGTGGTCACCTTCGCGCTGTTCTTCCATAACTTCTCCACCTTCCTCACGCGCAAGGGCCTGTACCTGGAAGACCTGTACGTCAAGCAGGCACACCGCGGCAAGGGCTTCGGCCGGCAGATGCTGGCCAGGCTGGCGCAGATCGCCGTCGAGCGCGACTGCGGCCGCTTCGAATGGTCGGTGCTCGACTGGAACGAGCCGGCGATTCAGTTCTACAAAGGCGTCGGCGCCGATGTGATGCCCGAATGGCGCATCTGCCGCGTCGCCGGCGACGCCCTGACGCAGCTGGCCGGCGGCGCGCGCACCTGATTTTTCTTCCGCACAGAAAAAACCCACGGGATAGAAACTTCACCGTGGGTTAACCCATTTTTTGACGATGGGGAGGGGAGACTGGTATCGCGCCGTGCAGCGTATTGTTGTGCAACCGTTAGAGCAATCATTACTCAGATGGAAGATTGCAGGTTGATTTAAGTCAAATGATGCACTTCGCTAGCGCCCGATTGAGTTAGCACAAATGCAATAAGCATGGCAACCGCAGAATGGGTCTCTTTTCGCAGGCGGCCCCATGAAATCCACATTCAAATCCCTTATTCTGCGGCTCCAGAAAGCCTGGCTGCGCTCACAAATCAACATGCATGCGCGCAGCCTGCAGACCATCGCCGAGCAGCGTGAAAACGACTTCCAGGCCGAATGCATCTTGCACCGCGAGGTCACCGCGATGCGCTCGAAACTGCAGTCGCTATAGCTTTCTGCGCCCGGCCAGCAGCCACTCGAGCGCCTCGAATGCGCCCTGGGTCAGCAGCGCCAGCACCGCCGCCGGAATCGCGCCGGCCAGCAGCATGTCGTTGTCGTTGAGCGCCAGCCCGATCGTGATCCGTTCGCCGTAGCCGCCGGCGCCGATGAAGGCGGCGATGGTGGCGGTGCCCACGCTCATGACCGCCGCCGTTTTCACGCCCGCCAGCATCACCGGCAGCGCCAGCGGCAGGTCGACATGCAGCAGGCGGTCGCGCCGCCCCAGGCCCAGCGCCAGCGCCGCCATGCGCAGGCCGTGCGGCACCTGCAGGATGCCGGTGCAGGTGTTGCGCACGATCGGCAGCAGCGCATAGACGAACAGCGCTACCAGCGCCGGCACCGTGCCGATGGTGCCGAGCAGCGGGATCAGCATCGCCAGCAGCGCCAGCGAGGGAACCGTCTGCAGCACGCCGGTCAGCGCCAGCACGGCGTGGCGCAGGCGCGGCACGTAGGCAGCGAGCACGCCGAGCGGAATGCCGGCCAGGCAGGCCAGCGCCACCGACAGCAGCACCAGCGTCACGTGTTCGCGCGTGAGCTTCCACAGGCTGCGGTCGAACAACTTGGCCATCAGGGCACTGCGCTCGCCTGGCGTGCCGGCCTTGGCGCCGCCGGCAAGCCAGTCGGCGGCGACCACCGCGAAGCTTTTCCCTTGCAGTTCGACCGCGCCGTTCATGGCGATCATCGCCTCGGGCGTGATGCGCCCTTCGAGTTGTTCGATGGCGCGCCAGGCTGCCGGGAAGCGCGCCGGCGCATCGAGCCGGTACAGCAGCACGGCGTCGTAGCGCGGGAAGTAGCCCAGGTCGTCGGTGAGCAGGCGCAGGCCGAACTGGCCAATCTTGGCGTCGGTCGAGTAGATGTCGATCAGGTCGACCTGGCGCTGCGCCAGCGCCTCGTAGGCGATGCCGTGATCGAGTCCGCGCGGCTGCTGCGGCAGGCCGTAACGCTGCGCCAGGCCCGGCCAGCCGTCGGCGCGGCCGAGGAATTCGTGCGACAGCCCGAGCTTGAATTCCGGATGGGCCGCCAGTTCGGACAGCTTGCTGACGCCGCGGTTGTCGCCGCGCATCGCCAGCGCATAGGTATTGTTAAAGCCGAGCGGCACGGCCACGCCGAGGCCGATGCGCGCCAGCGCCGTGCGCATCTCGGCCAGCGTGGTCGGCCTGGCGTTCTTGAGGATCTCGAGGTCGATGGTGCCGAGGTATTCGGGATAGACGTCGATGCTGCCGGCCTGCAGCGCGGCGAGCACGATGGCGGTGTTGCCGAGGCCCTGGCGGTGTTCGGCCTTGGCGTGCTTCGCTGCGATCTGGGTCAGCACCTCGCCGAGAATATACGATTCGGTGAAGCGTTTCGAGCCGACGCGCAGTACAGCGTCGGCGGCCATCGAGGTAGAAGCAAAAATGAATACTGCGAACCAGAGAATGGCCGCGACAAGTCTGGTGCGCACGCACTCTCCAGGAAGAATCAGTCGCGCCAGCTTACCACCGGCGCGCGCAGCACGCCTGCATTGACCACCCCGCGGCAGGGATTGAGGCCCATTGCGTACGACAGGTCGGCGGGCCGGGCGATGTCCCACAGCGCGAAATCGGCGCGCTTGCCCACTTCGATGGTGCCGATGTCGACCTGGCGTCCCAGCGCGCGCGCCGCGTTGACGGTGCAGCCGGCCAGCACCTCCTGCGGCGTCAGGCGCCACAAGGTGCAGGCCATGTTCATCGCCAGCAGGATCGACGTCAGTGGCGACGTGCCGGGATTGCAGTCGGTCGCCACAGCCATCGCCACGCCGGCCTCGCGCAGCAGCGCCACCGGCGGCGGCGTGGTGTCGCGCAAGAAGTAGTAGGCGCCAGGCAGCAGCACAGCGACCGTGCCGGCGGCGGCCATGGCGGCGACGCCCTCCGCGCCCAGGTGCTCCAGGTGGTCGGCCGACAGGCCGTTGTAGCGCGCCACCAGCTCGGCGCCGCGCTGGTCGGACAGCTGTTCGGCGTGCAGCTTGACCGGCAGCGCGAGCTGGCGCGCGGCGTCGAACACGCGTTCGGTCTGCGCATTGGTAAAGCCGATCCGCTCGCAGAATGCGTCGACCGCGTCGACCAGGCCTTCGGCCGCCAGCTGCGGCAACATCGCGCAGACGGCGCCGATGTAGTCGTCGGGCCGGCCGCTAAACTCCGGCGGCAGCGCATGGGCGCCGAGGAAGGTGGTGGCAACACTGACCGGCAGCTCGCTTGCAACCCGGCGCGCCACGCGCAGCATCCTGGCCTCCGATTCCAGGTCGAGGCCATAGCCGGACTTGATCTCGATGGTGGTGACGCCCTCGGCCAGCAGGCTGGCCACGCGCGGCACGCTTTGGCGCAGCAGTTCGTCTTCGGTGGCGGCGCGGGTGGCGCGCACGGTCGACATGATGCCGCCGCCGGCGCGGGCGATGTCCTCGTAGCTGGCGCCGTTCAGGCGCGCTTCGAATTCGTCGCTGCGGTTGCCGGCGTGGACGATGTGCGTGTGGCAGTCGATCAGGCCGGGCGTAAGCCAGCAGCCGCCGCCGTCGACCAGCCGGGCGCCGTCCACCGGCGCATCCGCGCGCGGCCCGACCCAGGCGATGCGGCCGTCGTGTACCCGTACCGCGCCGTCGCGCTGCTCTCCGTAACCGTCGGCCATCGTCGCCAGGTGCAGGTTGATGAAGACGGTGTCGCCAGGCTCCATCATGGAGTCTCGGCGCCGAGGAAGATGTCGACAATGAATACCGTCGCTTCGCTGGACTCCAGCGTCCAGAGGGTGTCGGTGTCGAACATGACGGCGTCGAAACGCACCATGCCGATGCGCTCGTCGTCGCTGCTGATCGACAGGCTCTCGCCTTCAGCCAGGAACAGCAGCGAGCGGTCGCCGCGCGGCGCGAACACCGAACTGCCCGTCAGGCGCCGGATGCCGAACTTGTGATGGCAGACCGTGCGCCGCGTCATGACGTTGAAGTCGATGGTGGGCGCGCCGGCGAGCGTGGCCTGGATCACCGATTCGCCGGCGAACTCGATGATGACGTCGTCCTCGCCGAGCACGAAGCGCCCGCTGTTGTCGACATCGAGCACCATGCCGGGACCTTCCACCAGCACCAACGTGCGGTCGACCCCGGGAAACAGCGAGAACGGTCCGTTCTGCGAAATCGTCGCCAGGCTGACGCGCCAGTCGAAGTCGGACAACAGCGCGCCGGGCGGCTCGATGGCGATCTCGGTGGTGCTGCCGCCGCCGTTTTTCCACGGCACCGGCGCCAGGCTGGCGAACGCAATCAGCATGGTCATGAGCGAACCTCCCGCAGTTGAGCGATAGCCTGTTTGTAGCGGCCGGCGATGGCGTCCTGATCGGCGTGGCGCCCTGCTTGCACCACCCAGCGCCCGCCCGCCAGCACGTCGCGCACCAGGTTGTCGTTGCCGGCAAAAACGAAGATGCCGAGCACGTCGTCGGACGAGGCGCCGGCCAGGTTGGGATGTTCGCTGTCGAGCACCAGCAGGTCGGCGCGCATGCCGGCCGCCAGCGCGCCGACCTTGCGCCCGCTCGCCTGCGCCCCGCCCTGCAAGGCGCCCTGCCACAAAAATTCGCCGACCTTGCGCTGCGCCGGCGACACCGCGACGTTGCGGCGCTGGTGCTGCAGGCGCTGGCCGTATTCGAGCCAGCGCAGTTCTTCGACCGGGCTTTGCGAGACGTGGCTGTCGCTGCCGATGCCGAAGCGCCCGCCGGCAGCGCTGAACTGCGCCAGCGGGAACAGGCCGTCGCCCAGGTTCGCCTCGGTGGTCGGGCACAGGCCGGCGACCGCGCCGCTGGCGGCGATGCGCTCGACTTCATCGGCGTCGATGTGGGTCGCGTGCACCAGGCACCAGCGCGCATCGAGCGCGACGTGCTCGGACAAGTAGCGCAGCGGGCGCATGCCGGTGGCAGCTTGGCACTGCAGCACCTCGCCCTGCTGCTCGGCGATGTGGATGTGCAGCGGGCGGCCAGCCGGCATAGCCCGCGCCAGCTGCTGTATCTGCGTGATGGACGCGGCGCGCAGCGAATGCGGCGCCGCGCCAACCTCGAGCTGGCCGCCGCGCATCGGTTCGAGCGCCTCGACCATCTGCAGCACCTGCTCCGGGTAGGTGCGAAAGCGCTGCTGGTCGGCGCCGAGCGGCAGCTCGCCAAAGCCGGCGTAGCTGTACAGGACCGGCAGCATGGTCAGGCCGATACCGGCGGCGCGCGAAGCGGCGACCACCCGCTCGGCCGTTTCGGCCGGCCGCGGGTACAGCGCGCCGCCGGGCGCGCGCTGCACGTAATGGAATTCGCACACCGCCGTGTAGCCGTGGCGCAGGCACTCGACGAACAGCTGGGCGGCGATGGCTTCGATCTGCTCGGGCGTGATTTGGCGCGCGAAGCGGTACATCAGCTCGCGCCAGGTCCAGAAGCTGTCCGGATTGTCGCCGGCCGTTTCGGTCAGGCCGGCCAGCGCGCGCTGGAATGCGTGCGAATGCAGGTTCACCATGCCGGGCACCACCAGCTGCGCAATCTCGATCCCTCCGACTGGAATCGCACCGGGAGTGACCGCCACCAGCGTGCCGCCGGCGTCCCACTCGATCAGCACGTCCGCCGCCCAGCCATGCGGCAGCAAGGCGTGGCGGGCGAACAGCCGCGCGTTCACTGGCGTGCCCAATCGGCGGCGGCGGCCACCATCTGGCGCAGCGCCGGCTGGATCCGGCGCGCCACGTCAGGCCGGTAGGCAAACGGCGCGCTTTCGTCCATGTACAGGCACTGGCACATTTCGAGCTGGATCGCATGCACGTTGGCGGCGGGCCGGCCGTACTGGCGGGTGATGTAGCCACCCTTGAAGCGGCCGTTGACGGCGATGCTGAACTGACTCGCTTCGCGCGCCGTGGCCACCACGGCGTCGGCCAGCGCCTGGTCGCACGAGGCGCCGTCGGCGGTGCCGAAGTTCAGGTCGGGCAGGCGGCCGTCGAAAAAGCGCGGCACCATCGAGGCAATCGAATGGGCATCCCACAGCACCACCTTGCCGTGCAGCGCCAGAAGGCGATCGAGCTCGGCGCGCAGCTGCTGGTGGTACGGGCGCCAGTAGCGCTCCAGCCGCTGCCGCACGTCCGCTTCGGTCGGCTCCTGGCCGGCGCGGTACAAGCGCTCGCGGCCGAAGGTGTCGACCGGGCAAAGGCCGGTGGTGTCCATGCCGGGATACAGGTTGGTGTCCTCCGGCGGGCGGTTCAGGTCGATGACGTAGCGCGACCAGCGCGCGGCAATGGTCGAGGCGCCCATCTCGCCGAGGAAATCGTACAGCTGCGGCAGGTGCCAGTCGGTGTCGGCCTTGGAAAGCGCGCACGGCGCCATGCGCGCGGCGATGTCGTCCGGGATGTCGGCGCCGGCATGCGGCATCGACACCAGGATCGGGATACTGCCGGCGTTGAACTCGAAATCCATCGTCACTCCTGGCTTTACTTATTGGTACAGCGCGGCGAATACTTCCTTGCACGAGGCGCTCAGCGTTCCGTCAATGACCATCTGCTTGGCCGCCTCGATGTCGGGCGCAAAAAAGCGGTCGGCATCAAAAAACGGCACCTGGCGCCTGAGCTGCTCGTGCACGTGCTCGAGGTGGGCGGAGCTCGTCAGCGGCCGGTGGAAGTCGATGCCCTGCGCGGCCGCCAGCAGCTCGATGCCGACGATGACAGCTGTATTGTGCGCCATATCGTCGAGCCGGCGCGCCGCGAAGGTGGCCATGCTGACATGGTCTTCCTGGTTGGCCGACGTCGGCAGGCTGTCGACGCTGGCCGGATGGGCCAGCGACTTGTTCTCGGACGCCAGCGCGGCGGCGGTGACGTGGGCGATCATGAAGCCGGAATTGACGCCGGGATCCTTGACGAGGAATGGCGGCAGGCCGGACAAGGTGGCGTCGATCAGCAGCGCGATGCGGCGCTCGGCCAGCGCGCCGATTTCGGCGATCGCCAGCGCCAGCGTGTCGGCGGCGAAGGCGACCGGCTCGGCGTGGAAATTCCCGCCCGAGATGATCGTGCCATCGAATATCAGCGGATTGTCGGTCACCGCGTTGGCTTCGATGAGCAAGGTGCGGGCGGCGTTGATGATGATGTCCATGACTGCTCCCATGACCTGCGGCTGGCAGCGCAGGCTGTACGGATCCTGTACCCGCTCGTCGCCGACCAGGTGCGAGGCGCGAATGGCGCTGCCGGCCATCAGCTCGCGGTAGATGGCGGCGGTGGCGATCTGGCCAGGCTGGCCGCGCACCGCGTGCACGCGCGCGTCGAACGGCGCGTCGCTGCCCTTGGCGGCATCCAACGACAGCGAGCCGGCGACGATGGCCGCCTCCAGCAGCCGCTCGGCCATGAACAGGCCGTGCAGCGCCAGCGCGGTCGACACCTGGGTGCCGTTGATCAGCGCCAGCCCTTCCTTGGCGGCCAGCACCACCGGGGCGATGCCGGCTGCGGCCAGCGCCGCGGTGGCATCAAGGAGCTCGCCGTTGACGCGCACCTGGCCGACGCCGAGCATCGCCAAGGTCATGTGCGCCAGCGGCGCCAGGTCGCCCGAGGCGCCGACCGACCCCTTGGCCGGAATGGCCGGCATGATGCCGGCGTTGTACAGCGCGACAAGGGTTTCGACGATGACCGGGCGCACGCCCGAATAGCCGCGCGCCAGACTGCCGATCTTCATCAGCATCACCAGCCGCACCACGGCGTCGGACAGCAGCGCGCCGGTGCCGACCGAATGCGACAAAATGAGGTTGCGCTGCAGCTGCTCGAGCTGCTGGTCGGGGATGCGCTGCTTGGCCAGGATGCCGAAGCCGGTGTTGATGCCATAGGCGGCGTCGCCCTTGGCGACGATGGCGCGCACCGCGGCGGCCGACGCTTCGATGGCCGGCCAAGCGCGGTCGGCCAGCATCACCGGCGCGGTCGACGTCCACACCGCGCGCAGGTCGGCCAGGGTCATGGCGCCGGGGGTCAGGGTCCAGCTGCTGGTTGAATTAGTCATCATTATTTGATCATCGGGAGGTCAAGGTGGTTCCGTTCGGCGCAGGCAATTGCGGTCTCGTAGCCGGCGTCGGCGTGGCGCATTACGCCTGAGCCGCTGTCATTTACGAGCACCCGGGCCAGCCGTTTGGCGGCGGCCTCGCTGCCGTCGGCGACGATGACCATGCCGGCGTGCTGCGAATAGCCCATGCCGACGCCGCCGCCGTGGTGCAGCGAAACCCAGGTGGCGCCGCCGGCTGTGTTGAGCAAGGCGTTGAGCAGCGGCCAGTCCGACACCGCGTCGGTACCGTCGCGCATGCTCTCGGTTTCACGGTTCGGGCTGGCGACCGAGCCAGTGTCGAGGTGGTCGCGCCCGATCACGATCGGCGCCTTCAGTTCGCCGGTGCGCACCATCTCGTTGAAGGCGAGGCCGGCGATGTGACGCTCGCCCAGGCCCAGCCAGCAGATTCGCGCCGGCAGGCCCTGGAAGGCGATCCGCTCGCGCGCCATGTCGAGCCAGTGGTGCACCTGTTTATGGTGCGGGAACAGCTCCTTGATCTTGGCGTCGGTCTTGTAGATGTCTTCCGGGTCGCCCGACAGCGCGACCCAACGGAACGGCCCGCGCCCTTCGCAAAACTGCGGCCTGATATACGCCGGCACAAAGCCGGGGAAGGAGAAGGCGTCGGCCACGCCCTGGTCGAACGCGACCTGACGGATGTTGTTGCCGTAGTCGACGGCGCGCACGCCCATCGCGTGGAAGTCGAGGATCGCTTGCACATGGACGGCGCACGATTCGGATGCCGCCGCTTTCAGGCGCGCGTGCTGGGCCGGGTTCTTCTGCGCGGCCTTCCATTCGGCGACGCTCCAGCGGAGCGGCAGGTAGCCGTTGATCAGGTCATGCGCCGAGGTCTGGTCGGTGACCAGGTCGGGGATGATGCCGCCGGCTTTGGCGCGTCGCACCAGTTCGGGCAGCACCTCGGCGGCGTTGCCGAGCAGGCCAATCGATACCGCTTCGCGCGCGGCGGTGTGCTGCTGGATCAGCGCAATGGCGTCGTCGATGCTGGCGGCCTGCTTGTCGAGGTAGCCGGTGCGCAGGCGGAAGTCGATGCTGCTCTGCTGGCACTCGATGTTGAGCGAGACGGCGCCGGCGAAGCTGGCCGCCAGCGGCTGCGCGCCGCCCATGCCGCCAAGGCCGGCGGTGAGGATCCAGCGCCCGCCCCAGTCGCCGCCGAAGTGCTGGCGGCCCGCTTCGGCGAACGTTTCATACGTGCCCTGGACGATGCCCTGGGTGCCGATGTAGATCCAGCTGCCGGCCGTCATCTGGCCGTACATGAACAGGCCCTTGCGGTCGAGTTCATTGAAGTGCTCCCAGGTGGACCACTTCGGCACCAGGTTCGAATTGGCGATCAACACGCGCGGCGCGTCGGTGTGGGTCTGGAAGACACCCACCGGTTTGCCGGACTGGATCAGCAAGGTCTGGTCGTCTTCGAGCGTGCGCAGGGACGCCAGGATCTGGTCGAAGCAGGCCCAGTTGCGCGCCGCGCGGCCGATGCCGCCATACACCACCAGGTGCTGCGGGTTCTCCGCCACTTCGGGGTCGAGGTTATTTTGCAGCATGCGGTAGGCAGCTTCGGTCAGCCAGCTCTTGCAGGCCAGCTCGGTGCCGCGCGGGGCGCGGACGACGCGGCTCGAATCGAAGCGCGGGTCGGCGTCGTGACTTGGATCGGTGCTCATGGCAGCTCCTGGAATTGGGTAGGCGCTTAAAGTCTAGGTTGTCTATACAAGTTCGTCAACACTTTTCGGCGGCCTGCCCCGCCCCATTCACTTGCGCTGGTAAACCTTGCGGCCGGCGACCCAGGTTTCCAGCACGCCGGTCTTGTGAATGGCGCTGGCCGGCATGGTGAACAAGTCCTGGTCGATGACGATGAAGTCGGCCCACTTGCCCGGCTCGAGCGAGCCGAGTGTGTCTTCCTGGTGGCCGGCGTAGGCGGCGTCGAGCGTGAAGCAGCGGAACGCCTCCTTCAGCGTCATCGCCTGGCCGGCATACCAGCCGGCGGCCGGCTTGCCTTGCGCATCCTGGCGCGTGACGGCGGCATGGATGCCGAAGAAGGGGTTGGGCGACTCGACCGGGAAGTCGGAGCCGCAGGCGATGCGCGAACCCTGCTTGAGGAAGGTGCGCCAGGCGTAGGCGCCCTTGATGCGCTCGGCGCCGACGCGCTGCTCGGCCATGTTCATGTCGGACGTGGCGTGGGTCGGCTGCATCGACGGGATGATGCCGATGCTCTTGAAGCGGGCGATGTCGCCGAGGGCGACGACCTGCGCGTGCTCGATGCGGTGGCGCTGGCCGGCGCTGGCGGTGCTGGTCACCAGCGCCTTGTAGCCGTCGAGGATCTGGCGGTTGCCGGCGTCGCCGATGGCATGGACGTTGACCTGATAGCCCTTCTTCATCGCCTTTTCCATCGTCGCGCGCATCGCCGCGGCGCTACTGAACAGCAGGCCGCGCGAGGACGGCTCGTCGCTGTAGGGCGCGATCAGCGCCGCGCCGCGGCTGCCGAGGGCGCCGTCGGAATACAGCTTGACAGCGCGCAGCGCATACATGTCGCTGGCGTAGTTCTTCAGCGGTCCATTGGCGGCGAGGCGGTCGAAGTCCTGTTCGACGCCGCCGATCATGCCGTACACGCGCACGGTCAGCTTGCCGCTGTCGGCGTAGTCGCGGTAGAGGCGGTCGTTGCCCGAGTCGACACCGGCGTCGTGCACGCTGGTGATGCCGACGCGGGCGATTTCGGCCAGCGCGCGGTCGAGCACCACGCGGGCCTGCGCCTCGGTCTGGTCCGGCATGACCTTCTGCACCAGGGACTGGGCGGCGTCGATCAAGATGCCGGTGGCGTTGCCGGCAGCGTCGCGCATGATCTTGCCGCCGGCCGGATCGGGCGTGGTGCTGGTGATGCCGGCCAGCTGCAGGGCGCGGCTGTTGGCCCAGCCGGCGTGGCCGTCGACCCGCTCGAGCAAGATCGGGCGGTCCGCCACAGCGCCGTCGAGTTCCGCGGCGGTGGGGAAGCGGCCCAGCTTCCAGATCTCCTGGTTCCAGCCGCGCCCGCGCAGCCAGAGCTGCTTCGGATTAGCGCCGGCGTAGGCGCTGACGGCCTTGAGCGCGTCGGCCAGCGTGGCCGTCGTCGACAGGTCGAGCTGGGTGAGCATCTCGCCGAGGCCGAACACGTGGCCGTGGGCGTCGATCAGCCCCGGCAGAACGGTGCGGCCCTGCATGTCGATGTGGCGCGCCTTCGGCGCCTTGGCCGCTACCGCGGCGGCGCTGCCGACGGCGATCACCTTGCCCTTGTCGTCGAACGCCAGCGAGGCGAATCGCACCAGCTCGTTCTTGCTGTTGAGGGTGTAGCCGTTGGCGCGATCGAGCACCGTATCGGCGTGGGCGGCGCCCAGCGCCCCCATGGAAGCGAGGACAAACAGGGAACTGTGCAGCAGGGCCAGGCGCATGGATTTCTCTCCGTTGGGTTGAACTGGAGAGTGTATAGACATTTGTGAAATGGTCAATCCGGCATGCATGCCGCCGCTCAGAGGGCGTCGTGGAAGATGATGCCGAGGGTGTGGCGCAGGCCCGCGCGCAGGCGGCTGACGCCGTGCCGCATGTTGACGCGGTGCGGCCCGCGCGCGCCGTTCACCGGACGCAGGCTGACCGGGAAGATGACGGCGTCACCCTGCAAGAGCGGCACCACCTCGACGCGCGACTGCATGCGCGGGCGCTGCTCGGTGAGCACGAATTCGCCGCCGGCGAAGTCCTCGCCGGGGCGCGACAGAAGCACCGCCACCTGCAGCGGGAACACGTGTTCACCGTACAGGTCCTGGTGCAGGCAGTTGTAGTCGCCTTCGCCGTAACGCAGCACCAGCGGCGTGGGCCGCAGCTGGCCGGCGGCGTGGCAGCGCGCGATGAATTCGGCGTGATCGGGCGGGAAGCGGGTGTCGATGCCGAGCGCGCCGTACCAGCGATTGGCGATGGCGGCCAGCTGCGGATACAGCGCGGCGCGCAGTTCGGCCAGCGCCGGCGGCAAGGGATAAGCGAAGTATTGGTATTCGCCGCGGCCGAAACCGTGGCGCTCCATCACGACACGGCTGCGATACAGCTGCGCGGAGTCGTAAGAAGCCGCATAGGAGGCGCATTCGGCCGCCGTCAGCAAGCCTGGCACGACGGCGCAGCCATGTTCATCGAGGTCGGCGGCGATGCGCTGCCACTGATCGGCCGTCATGCCTTGCCCTCGCGTTCGAGCAGCGCCGCCTTGCGCGCGACGCCCCAGCGGTAGCCGGACAGGGTGCCGTCCTGCCTGACCACGCGGTGACACGGAATGGCGACGGCGACCGGATTGGCGGCGCAGGCGCCGGCGATGGCGCGCGCGCCGGAAGGCAGGCCGACCCGCTCGGCCAGTTCGGCGTAGCTGACGGTGGCGCCGGACGGTATGGCGCGCAGCGCCTGCCAGACGCGCTGCTGGAACGCGGTGCCGCGCACATCGAGCGGCAGGTCAAGGCCGATGGCGGGCGACTCGACCAGGCCGACGACCTTGGCGACGGTCGCCTCGAAGTCGGGTTCGGCGCCGCGCAGCTCGGCGCGCGGAAAGCGGTCCTGCAGGTCGCGCGCCAGCAGCTCGGGGTCGTCGCCCATCAGGATGGCGCAGATGCCCTTGTCGGTGGCCGCCACCAGGATGGCGCCGAGCGAGCAGGCGCCGATGGCAAAGCGGATCGAGGCGCCGCTGCCGCCGGCGCGGTACGTTGTGGCGCTCATGCCGAGCACCTGGCTTGAGGCAGCGTAGAAGCGCCCGCTGGAGTTGAAGCCGGCGGCGTAGATCGCATCGGTCACGGTGGGCGCGCCGGCCAGGCCTTCTTGCAGGCGGCGCGCGCGGCCGGCGGCGCTGTAGGCTTTCGGCGTGATGCCGGTGTGGGCCTTGAAGACGCGGTGAAAGTGGAAGCGGCTCATGCCGGACGCCCGCGCCAGGCTGTCCAGGTCGGGCGCCTCTGCGGCGGCGTCGATCAGGCGGCAGGCCTGAGCCACCGCCGCGGCATGGCGCTCGGCCAGCGGCGGCTGGTTTGGTTTACAGCGCAGGCATGCGCGAAAGCCGGCCAGCTCGGCCTCGGCGCAGCTGTCGTGGAAGCGCACATTGCGGCGCAGCGCCGGGCGCGCGCCGCACGAGGGCCGGCAGTACACGCCGGTGCTGCTGACCGAATAGTAGAACTGGCCGTCGGCGTGGGCGTCGCGGTTCTGCACCGCTTGCCAGCGCTCGGCGTCGCCGCGGTAGCCGGCCGATTGGATTGCTGCGTTCATGATTTGCCTCTGTGGATGGGAGCCGAACCAGCATCGTGCGCCCTGCGGCGGCGAAAGAAACCCCGGGTCTTGCTTTTGAATTGAAGTGCTAGAATCGGATTATCGCCCGCCCCTCGGAGAGTAGTTTGGAA
The DNA here is from genome assembly GCF_002760655.1 of Massilia eurypsychrophila. Lineage (GTDB taxonomy): Bacteria > Pseudomonadota > Gammaproteobacteria > Burkholderiales > Burkholderiaceae_D > JAFCUW01. Next base: position 286,539 of record NZ_PDOC01000002.1, read on the forward strand.
GAACAGATCGCGCAAGACAGCACGCCTATTTTCCAGCGCATCAAGGACTACCTGGTCAGCGAAATCGCGGCCGGCCGCTGGAAAGAAGGAGAAGTGGTGCCGTCCGAGCAGGCGCTGGTGCGCCAGTTCGGCGTCTCGCGCATGACCGTCAACCGCGCCGTGCGCGAACTGACGGCCGAACAGGTGCTCACGCGCCGGCAAGGCTCGGGCACGTTCGTGGCGCCGAAAAAATACCAGGCGACGCTGGTCGAGATCAAGAGCATCGCCGACGAGATCCGAGCGCGCGGCCACGTCCACCGCAGCAGCCTGCGCAAGCTCGAGGCGGGCCGCGCCAGCGACGTCCTGGCGCAGCAGTTCGCGCTGGCCGCCGGCAGCGCGCTGTTCCATTCGGTGATCGTCCACTTCGAAAACGACGCGCCGATCCAGGTCGAGGACCGCTGGGTCAACCCGGCCTGCGCGCCGCGCTACCTGGAGCAGGACTTCACGGTGGTCACGCCGAACGAGCACCTGATGGTGGCAGCGCCGCTGCAGGGCGCCACCTACAGCATTGAAGCGCTGCAGGCGCCGCGCGAAGTGGCCGAGATGCTGGCGATCGATGTGCGCGAAAGCTGCCTGGTGCTGCGGCGGCGCACGACGTCGTCGGGGCAGGTGGCGTCGGTGGTGACGATGTGGCATCCGGGCGCGCTGTACCAGTTCACCGGCAGCGTCGGATAGTTCCGTCGAACCGGCGCCGGCAAGGACGGAAAGGCACGAGCTTGCGCATTGCTCAACATTTCGTACGAACCTACGCCCCTTTTTTGGAAAATAGGTTATTATTTCGTCTAATCCCCCGCCTGACGCCCCCTTTGACGCCCCTCCACTTATTGAATTTGCGGACTCCGTCGCCACCATAAGTGTTGCAACAAAAGGAAGCTGGCCGGCGTGCCGTCGCAGGATCCGACGAACGCCTGATCGGCAGTTGGCGGCGTAATTTGATCCCTACCCTCAATTGAGGAAAAAAACATGAGCGAAAATATTAAACACATCACCGACGCATCTTTCGAAGCCGACGTCCTCAAGTCGGAGCGTCCGGTGCTGGTCGATTTCTGGGCTGAATGGTGCGGTCCCTGCAAGGCCATCGGCCCGATCCTCGAAGAGGTGGCGAAGGAATACGACGGCAAGATCCTGATCGCCAAGATGGACGTCGACGCCAACCAGGCGGTGCCGGCCAAGTTCGGCATCCGCGGCATCCCGACCCTGATCCTGTTCAAAAACGGCGTTGCCGCCGCCCAGAAAGTTGGCGCAATGGCCAAGGGCCAGTTGACTTCATTCATCGACAGTAACATCTGATATGATGCGACGGCAGCGCGCCCGCGCTGTCGTCAAAATCCGGCCGGGAAGCGAAGCAGCCTCGTCTGAATCCTCCCCAATGATTAACCCACGCAATCCCCTCCCCTACCTTTACTTTCCCGTCACGGGACTCAACTCATGCACTTATCTGAACTGAAGGCAATGCACGTCTCGGCACTCCTCGAGATGGCAATTGGCCTCGATATCGACAATGCGGCCCGCCTGCGCAAACAAGAACTGATGTTCGCGATCCTGAAAAAGCGCGCGAAGTCAGGCGAACAAATTTTTGGCGACGGCGCCCTCGAAGTGCTGCCGGACGGCTTCGGCTTTCTGCGCTCGCCGGACGCCTCGTACATGGCCTCGACCGACGACATCTACATCTCGCCGTCGCAGATCCGCCGCTTCAACCTGCACACCGGCGACTCGATCGAAGGCGAAGTGCGCACCCCGAAAGACGGCGAGCGCTACTTCGCGCTGGTCAAGGTCGACAAGGTCAACGGCGAATCGCCGGAAGCGTCGAAGCACCGCATCCTGTTCGAGAACCTGACCCCGCTGCACCCGAACGAGCCACTGCGCCTCGAGCGCGAGATGATGGGCCAGGAAAACATCACCGGCCGCATCATCGACCTGATCGCGCCGATCGGCAAAGGCCAGCGCGGCCTGCTGGTGGCGTCGCCGAAGTCGGGCAAATCGGTCATCCTGCAGCACATGGCGCACGCGATCACCGCGAACCATCCTGACTGCACCCTGATCGTGCTGCTGATCGACGAGCGCCCGGAAGAAGTGACCGAGATGCAGCGTTCGGTCCGCGGCGAAGTGGTCGCATCGACCTTCGACGAGCCAGCCACGCGCCACGTCCAGGTCGCCGAGATGGTGCTGGAAAAAGCCAAGCGCCTGGTCGAAATGAAAAAAGACGTGGTAATTTTGCTCGACTCGATCACCCGCCTGGCGCGCGCCTACAACACCGTCATCCCTGCCTCGGGCAAGGTACTGACCGGTGGTGTCGACGCCAACGCGCTGCAGCGCCCGAAGCGTTTCTTCGGCGCCGCGCGTAACATCGAAGAAGGCGGCTCGCTGACCATCATCGCCACCGCGCTGATCGAAACTGGCTCGCGCATGGACGACGTGATTTTCGAGGAGTTCAAGGGTACCGGCAACATGGAAGTGCACCTCGAGCGCCGCCTGGCCGAGAAGCGCGTCTACCCGGCGATCAACCTGAACAAGTCGGGCACCCGCCGCGAAGAGCTCTTGATCAAGCCGGACCAGCTGCAGAAAATCTGGATCCTGCGCAAGCTGCTGTACTCGATGGACGAGATCGAAGCGATGGAGTTCATCCTCGACAAGATGAAGGCCACGAAGAACAATAATGAGTTCTTCGACCTGATGAGGCGAGGCGGCTAACGCCCTGCAGCATCACAAAAGGGGACGCTACGGCGTTCCCTTTTTTCGTTTACGGACGATAGAGGCAGGTCAATCGGACGGCATGCCGGCGCGGGACAATGAAGGACTGACACGGGAAACCATCATGGCGCCCAATTCCGGAACCGACGAAGCTGACCTTGCCAACGGGGATCTTGGCGCCTATATTCGGAAGATGGACAGGCGACTGATCGTACTGGAAACGAGATTCGACACAATTCTGCCAACGCTAGCCACGAAAGCAGATCTCATCGAGTTGCGCGCCGAACTCAAGGCAGACATGAGCAAGCTTGGTTCGGATCTTCGCACTGAAATGCGAGACTCGACTGGTTCGTTGCGCAACGACATCCTGACATTTAAGGCCGACATCTTCAAATGGATGGTAGCAACGCTGCTCACCACTTTCCTTGGCTTCAGCGGCATGATCATCACCCTGTTCACGCTGTTGCGCCCCGGCTGAGCCGTTTATTGCCTTCCACCCCGGAACCCCTGTATAATCGCCGGTTGCAGTATTTAAACCCTGGCAAGTGATCAGCAACCGGGTCAAGAGGCAAGCAGACCGACGAAGTGCAGATTGGCTACCAAAATTAACCGAGGCAAGACCATGCGTAAAGATATTCACCCAGATTACCGCGATGTCGTTTTCCACGACGTGTCGTGCGACTTCAAATTCGTTTCCCGTTCGACCATCCAGACCCGTGACAAAATCACCCACGAAGGTCAAGAGTACCCACTGGTCAAGATCGAGGTTTCGGCTGAATCGCACCCGTTCTACACCGGCAAGCACAAGATCGTCGACACCGCTGGCCGCGTTGAGAAATTCCGCCAGAAATTCGGCGCAGTCGGTTCGAAGACCGCCGTCGCAAACGGCTAAGTTTCCGGCCGCTATTGAAAAAAGCAGCTACGGCTGCTTTTTTTTCGCGGATACTACGCACTATTTCCGACTTTCAGGGCTGCGCCCGTGACCAAACAGTTATCGATGAAGCCTGTCCGCCTAGCCGCCGCCGCCACCCTCGCCTTGCCACGCTGGGCCATCTTCGGGCTCGGCCTGTTATATATCCTGCCCGGCCTGATCGGACGGGACCTGTGGAAGGACGACGCGGCCAGCTTCGGAATCATGTGGACGATGGCGCACGGCAGTGTCAGCGACTGGCTGCTGCCGAACGTCGCCGGTCTGCCGCTCGCCGACGAAGGGCCGCTGGCGTTCTGGCTTGGTGCCATCTGCATCAAGCTGTTCGGCTGGTTGCTGGGCGACGTCATGGCCGCGCGCGTGTCGACCATCGGCATTTTCGTGCTCGGCGCTCTGTCGGTCTGGTACACCGCCTTCCACCTGGGCCGGCGCCCCGACGCCCAGCCGCTGCGGCTGGCCTTCGGCGGCCAGCCCGAGCCGGACGATTACGGCCGCACGCTGGCCGACACCGCCCTGCTGATCTACCTCGGCTGCCTTGGCCTGCTGCTCAACAGCCACGAAACGCTGGCAGTGACGCTGCAAGGATCGCTGCTGGCCTTCTTCCTGTACCGCTCGGTGCGCTACGTCGAGGCCCCAAGCCTTGGCAATGCCGGGCTGATCGGCCTGGCGCTGGGCGCGCTGACCCTCACGCGTGGCTGGCTGCCGCCATGCACCTTGGCGCTGGCGCTGTTCCTGTGCACCCGTTTCCTCGACTTGCCGGCCGCGCGCACGCTGCGCGACCTGGGCTGCGCCGCGCTGGTGGCATTGCTGATCGCGCTGCTGTGGATCGTGCCGGCGGCGACTCTGCGGCCCTACGGGCTGTCGCCGGTCGACAGCTGGATGGCCTGGAACGTGAGCCAGATCGGCCTGCCGAGCCTGCATTCGCTGAAAGCGTTCTTCAAGGTCGGCATCTGGTTCTTCTGGCCGGCCTGGCCGTTTGCGATCTGGGCAATCTATGCCTGGCGGCGCCAGCGTCGGCTGCTGCACATCGTGCTGCCGCTCAGCTTTGCCGGCGCACTGACCCTGCTGATCCTGTGCGATCCGGCGCCGGAAAGCGGCGACCTGCTCAAGCTGCTGCCGCCGCTGGCGATCATGGCCGCGTTCGGGCTGCCGGCGATGAAACGCGGCACCATCAACGCGATCGACTGGTTCTCGGTGATGGTGCTGACCATGATTGCCTGCGGCCTCTGGCTGTGGTGGTGGGCCACGCTGACCGGCTGGCCGGCGCAACTGGCCAAGAACGCGGCGCGGCAGTCGCCCGGCTTCGACGCCGAGTTCGGCGTCATCGCGTTCCTGGTGGCCGCCGCAGCCACCATCGGCTGGTTCGTGCTGGTGCACTGGCGCATCTCGCGCCAGCCGGCGGTGCTGTGGCGCGCCGTGGTGCTGTCGTCGGGCGGGCTGATCCTGTTCTGGATTCTGTTGATGACGCTGCTGCTGCCGCAATTTAATTACAGCAAGAGCTACAACCACGTGGCGCAGCAAATCGCCGCCAAGCTGCCCGAAGGCGGCGCCTGCATCCTGACCAATGTCGGACCGGCCCAGCGCGCATCGTTTGCCTTCTACGGCGGACTGACTTTCGCCGGCTTCGGCGCCGAGCAATGCAACTTGCTGCTGCTGCAGGACAGCATGGACCTGCGAGACGACGGCGAAATCGCGCAAGCCTTCCGCGGCAAGCAGTGGGCGCTGCTATGGGAAGGACGGCGCCCGTCCGACCCTGACGAACGGTTCCGGCTGTACCGCCGCGTCAAGTAAAGCCAAGTAGCAGATTCGCCGCTGGCGGCAGCGGCGCGCACCTCGATTTGGCTTGAGAAATCTCAATTCGCTACGGAAATTGACGCCGAGAATATAGGACTGGTCAACGGTTCCATCTCGGGGAGCTCATCATGAAAAGCGTATCGATGTCTCAAGTGGTCAGGGCGCACGATGCATTCCGTTTCCTGTGGCCGATCCAGTCGTGGGGCCAGCTGACGTCGCTTGGAGTCGCGCTGGCGGTCGGCCTGACCTTCATCGCGCTGCTGTGCGCGGCGATCGATCCGACCGCGCCGATGGCCTACATCGTGATTCCCGTCTTGCTGGGCGGCCTGGCGCCAGTGTTCGCTGCGCTGCCTGGCCGCTTCCAGGTACACACCCGCTTCCATGCCCAGCACTTCGTCAAGACGCTCGATGAAGCGATCCGGGCGATGGGCTACAACCGCGCCGAGTCGATCGACGGCCACACCTGCTACCAGCCGCAGGCCCGGATGGTCCGCTGGAAGGAAAATACGATCACCGTCAAGGTCAGCGATCACGCCATCGTCGTCGTCGGCCCGGTGTTCGTTCTGCGCATGCTGCAGCAGCGGCTGGCGGGCTAAGGCGCGGCGGCGAGCGCTCCCGGCCAAAACAGTTGCCGCATCCTGCTAAATCAGCCATAATGCGGCTCGCGTTGCCGGGAGTGTAGCTTCCGCCAGAATGCGTCGCGATATGATCGCACGGTATAATGTTGAAATCGTCGCCCGAGTGATGGAATTGGTAGACGTAGCGGACTCAAAATCCGCCGCCGCAAGGCGTGCCGGTTCAAGTCCGGCCTCGGGCACCAAAATTAAAGCAAAAAAGCACCAACTTCGGTCGGTGCTTTTTTCATTTCCGCTCTACTGTTTCGCTGGATTTTCTGCTGCGCCCAAATTTCCGCTACCCAAGGTCTTGCCTGGTGCGGTAGATCAATGGGCACCGTGCTATTGCGCCAGCGCCGCCGCGCGGCCATTTTTCGTACTTCTCGTCGATGCGTTTGACGGTGCCGTCGCCACCATCGCTTCCATTGCCGCGTTGATCTTGTCGACCAGCGCGGCTGGCACGGCAAGGTTGCACGCAAGGTAGACCTCGACCCGGTTAAAGGTCAGCACCGGGACGATCTTCGTCTGCCAACCGCTTTGGCCATTACCGATCGCGGCGCGCCTGCCGCTGATCCTCAACGAACTGCGCCTCCCAACGATCAAGCGCCTGCGGGCCGGCTTGGCAGAGCCAGAACATCGCATCTAGACCATGTGTGCATCGGCGGAGCAGAGTGGCGAGATGCTCGCTGAAATAGATCGGCTCAATGGCACCATCGAAACCCTGCACGCAGCAAGAGGCGGGGCGCTAATGGATGAGGCTGCAGTTATCGCGGCGCGCAGCCCGCCATCGCGGGCTAACACGGTACCGCAAGCGGCCGACGCGATCGCAGCAGCATTGCCGACCTCTCGGCGAACTACTGCTGGCGGCTACGTTCAATGCGTCAACAAAGTGCCGTGCAAAGTGCAGCAAGTCGCCAAACCTACTGCTAGCAGCACAGGCGATCTGTCAGCCGTCGACCAGGCCGCCGTCGACATTCACTTGAGCGCACTACTGCTCGCTTCCGGTTCGGCTCTGCGCCACTACAGCCTGCCGAACACGCTGGCCAATATGCGCGCCGCCATGCTGAACGCGATGAAAGGCGGTGCGTGATGGGCGATGCAGCATCGATCGAACAACTTGCGGCCGCCGTCGCCCAGCTGGTGCGACCCGATCCCTCGACATCGACCTTTGGGACATCGCAATGATCCCACGTACCTCAAGCGTGACGCCCAGGTAGTGCGCGAGCGGATGGCCTGCCTGCCGGGATTCCCAAAAGCGATCCGGTTGCCTACGATGACCGCAGGCAAGGCGCGGCGTAGCCAGCCACTCTATCAGGCGAAGGAGGTGATAGCCCGGGCGCGCAGCTTTCAGGAGAAACACTAATGGCGTCAGCGTATGGCAAGATGTGCTTTCAAAGATTCCCGTTCATGCAATTCGAAAACCGCCTTTTTGGCGGTTTATTTTTACGTAGTATATTGATTCCGCTTTGGGGCCACCTTTCAGACAGATGCCTCATTTGAAAAGCACACTTCTCCTGAGAAGGCGGGAACTAAGATGACATATATATTTCAAGGTCCAGTTCGTAGAATTCAAGACATTGGAACGCTGTATAGTATTGCTGAAACTTTGCGTGGCGCCTGCCTCCGCTCGATAGACAGCCAAAATCTGTTTCAAAGGATGGAGAGCTTTCTGATCGGGTACCACGCAATTCTGGCCGCGATTGGGCCCGAGATGATATGGGTGCGCGCACGGCTCTGCGATGCCTATAACGCTCCGATATTCAACAATGTAAATGACTTGTTGTATATTCAAGACTGGACAAAAGTACAGTTTGGCCGGGCGAACCTTGCACGGAATGCTGCTCCGTATGCAAGCTCCACTGAATCCGTCGCCGCTGAAGAGATAGGCATTGAGACGGGACAGCGTGTTCAGTTCGTTTACGTCCGACCTCGCCAGGGCGTTGTTGTCCCATGTGGGGTGATCGGCTTGTACGAATCGCACTTTGCCTCAGGAAAGTCGTACATGGGTAGTGAACAGCACATAGAATTGTTGAACCATCAGAGCCGCAACGACAAACACCACTACGGCTCATCCGTTTTTATCGATTCCTTTATGACAAAAGAGTTTCGGAAAATTTGCGGAACTCACCACGACTATAAGCTTACAGCGATCTACACGAACTCAATGTATGGAGGCGGCGCTAACGGCTTTATTTACCCAAGTGTGCAGAGCCCTTGGAGCTTAAACTTAGCAGTTGCTGCCCAACTCTTCGATCGCTTTTTCGAAGTAACGCATACTACAGTAATGAGGGTAAGAGCGAGTGCGGGTTTCGGCCTCTTCAAACTCCAACTCGAAGCGCAGGCGCATGACTTCTTAGAAGACGGCACAATCCAGTGGGACTCGCTGCGGCGAAGGAGGCTTGAGATCAGGGAGCATCGCCTGACAGAACCGAACTACGCGCCAGGTTGGCGGAAAACTATGGCAACTGGCGACGATCCCACTACTTAGGATCACATTTGCGTACGGATATTTTATCAATATTGATCGTAACCGGTTGATTTACAAGGTAACCGATTCCGGCTCCCGGCACCACGCACCACGAACACGAAGCACCACTAAAGGACATATCCCCTTGCGTATCAAGGGCTTATGTCCTTTTTTATGCCCGGCCAGTCCGCGCAATATACGGAATTCGATCCTGTGGCGTCTGTTTCCGCTATTGAACGCCAGCGCCGCCGCGCGGCCATTTTTCGTACTTCTCGTCGATGCGCTTGACCGTGCCGTCGCGCACCATCGCTTCCATCGCCGCGTTCATCTTGTCGATCAGGGCGGCGGGCACGGCGCGGTTGCAGGCCAGGTACACCTCGACCCGCTTAAACGCCAGCACCGGCACGATCTTTGATTGCCAGCCATTCCTGACGATCACGGCCGACCCGCGTTTGAAGCTGGCCGCCCACAGGTCGATCCGGTTGAGCATCAGCTTGCGCGGATTGAGCATGTCGTGGGGCGCCGAATCGACCTGGAAGCCGCGCGCGCGCAGGTATTCCTCGCGCGCGTCGCCGTTGTAGGTGCCGATGCGCAGCCTGCGCGCGTCTTCCAGCGTCTCGAGCTTGTAGTCGCGGTCGGCGCGCCCGAGTAGTACCCAGTTGGCGTAGTCGGTCGGTCCAATCCATTGAAACAGGTGCTCGCGCTCGGGGGTGCGGGTGGTGGAGAACAGGCAGGCGTCGTCGTATTGCTGGGTGAAAATGTAGGCGCGCCGCCAGGGCAGCAACTCGATGGTGTAGCTGGTACCGGTGCGCGCCATGATTTCGCGCACTTTTTCCGTGCCGCTGCCGATGACTCGCTCGCCTTCTTTCATGCTGGTCGGCAGCGACGCTTCGGTGTAGACCCGCAAGTGAGCAGGCGCAGCCAGGGTGGGGGCCGACGCTGCCAGCAACAGAACCGCAACAACCGTTTGAGTGAACTTCATACGACAACCTCTTGATGCCGCCGGCAATATTGCCCGGCTACTTAGCCGGCATAACATGGCTGGCCGCTGATGCGACAAGCATTAATACAACGACGCCAGGCCTAGGCGCCGGCGCGGCGCGCCACCAGCTCCTGGTATAGCGCGAGGTAACTCGACGCCATCCGTTCGGCGGTAAACAGCTGCTGGTAGCGTTCCTCGGCGCGCTTGCCCATCGCCTCGGCCAGCGCCGGGTTGTCCCACAAGGTGCGCATCGCCGCGCCGAATGCCTGCGGGTCGCTCGGCGGCACCACCAGCCCGGTTTCGTCGTGGATGTTGATGTACGAGGTGCCGGTGCCGATTTCGCTCGAAATCATCGGCTTGCCGTACATCGCCCCTTCCAGCAGAGAAATGCCGAACGCTTCCGAGCGCAGGTGCGACGGGAAAGCGACCGCATAGCACAAGGTCAGCAGGGCAACCTTGTCGGCATCGTCGAGCTTGCCGACGAACATGACGTGCTTCAGGCCAAGCCGGGCCGCGTGCGCCTTGAGCTCTTCCTCGATTGGCCCGGCGCCGACGATGACGACCGGATAGTCGCTGCCGGCAACGGCGTCAAGCAGGATGTGCAGGCCCTTGTAGTAGCGCAGCACGCCGACGAACAGGAAGAATTTCTCGCCCACGGCGGCGCGCCACTTGTCGAGCCGCGCCGGCTCGGCGGGCGGATAGATGCTCTTGTCGAGGCCGTACGTGATGGTGCGGGTCTTGTCGCGGTAGCGGTCCAGCACCGCCGACGACGCCAGGTAATTGGGCGACGTGGCGACGATGGTGTCGACGCTGCGCAGGAACTTGTGCTTGAGCGGCTGGTACAGGCGCAGCAGCGCCTTCTGGCGCACGATGTCGGAGTGGTAGGTCACCAGGGTCGGCTTGTCGATGCCGGCGACGAAATGGGCCAGGTCCATGAACGGCCACGGAAAGTGGTAGTGCACCACGTCGCATTCGGCGGCGCGGCGGCGCAGTTCGCCGAAGGCGGCAAACGAAATGCCGTTCGAGGCAATATTCAGGTCGAGCGGCACCCGGCGCACCGTGTGGCCTTCGAATTCGAACGGGCGCAAGTCCTTGCTGCGCGTGAGCGTCAGCACTTCGTTGCGCACGCCGAGGCGGCCGGTGCCGACGCACATCTGGCGGATCACCTGCTCGACGCCGCCCATGGTGTCGGGAAAATAATCTTTGTAAAAATGGAGGACGCGCATAAATCTCAGTTCAAGTAATACAAAGACAAGGGATTCAGCGGCTTAACACCGCATGGTACACGGCTGCAGTCTGCCGCGCCGTTTCGCGCCAGGTCAGCACTGCGGCGCGGCGCCGGCCGGCGTCGGTGCAGCGCGCGCGCAGTGCGTCGTCGCGCAGCAACGCCAGCATCGCTGCGCCGATCGCGCCGGCGTCGAGCGGGTCGACCTCGAGCGCGGCGCCCTGGCTCACTTCCGGCAGCGACGTCGTGTTCGACGCCACCACCGGCACGCCGGCAGCGAAAGCCTCGACGACGGGAATGCCGAACCCCTCGTACAGGGAAGGAAAGACGAACACGCCGGCGCCGGCGTACACATGGCGCAGCGCCGCGCCGTCGGTCAGCGCGTCGAGCCAGACGACATGCTCGCCGTTCTGGCGCGCCGCCACCAGTTCGCTGACCAGCTGTTCGCAGCGCCAGCCGGCAGCGCCGACGATGACGAGCTGGCGTTCGGCGCGCACCGCGGCCGGCAGTTGCAGATACGCTTGCAGCAGGCGGCCGACGTTCTTGCGCGGCTGCAACGTGCCGACAAACAGGAAATAGCCGGGACGCAATCCATTGGCCTGCAGCGTGGCCGCTACCGCCGCCGCGTCCGGCGCCTGCAGCCATTCGTCGTCGACGCCGCACGGTACCACGCTGACGCGCTGCGGGTCGATGCCGAAGCACGACACCAGCTCGTCGATGGCGAAGTGCGACAGCGCGATCACGTGGTCGGCCTTGCGCGTGGCCTTTTGTTGCAGCCAGTTCTTGACGCCGCGCAGGCGCGTGCTGCACCACTCCGGATGGCTGACCGGCAACGCGTCGTGCAAGGTGGCCACCAGCGGGCAGTCCATCCGCACGATGCGGTAATCGGTGACATGGAAGATATCGGCCGGCATGTGCACGCGGTGCACGCCAGGGGTGGCCAGGTCGCGCAGCGAGGCCGCTTCGAACGACTGCGGCATCGGCAGGCCAACGCTGATGGCGGCGGCGCCGGCGCCGACCGGCGGATACGAATAGCCGGTGACGTCGCAGCCGGCGCCGGGCAGGTGGCGCAGCAAGGCGTCGGTGTAGACGCCGATGCCGTCGAGCCGACCGCCGGTCAGCCCGGGTTCGATCATGGTCGTCCCGAGGCCGACGCGCAGCCGGTTCACTGCTGGTACATCCAGCGCAGCGTTTCGACCAGCGGAATCGGTTCGAGGGCGCCGACCACGCTGGTCAGCTTGTCATTGTTGCCGGCCAGGCTCAGCACGTCGTTCGAGCGCACAAAGGCCGGATTGACTTCGACGTCGATGCGGTAGCCGGCAATGCTGGCGACGGTGTCGATCACGGTGCCGAGCGAATATGACTGGCCCGAGCAGATATTGAAGGCCTGGCCGCTCGGCGCTGCCGCCAGCAGCCGGCGGTAAGCGATGGCGACGGTGCGCACGTCGGAAAAATCGCGCGCGATGGCCAGGTTGCCCAGTTCGATCTTGCGCTCGCCGCGGCGGAAGTGGCTGACGATTTTCGGCAGCAGGAAGTTTTCCGCCTGGCCGCGCCCGCTGTAATTGAACGGCCGCGCGATGATGATCGGCAGCCGGTCCATCCACAGCCGGGCCATGTATTCCATCGCCAGCTTCGATACCGCGTAGTCGTTGGCCGGCGCCGGCGGCACGTTCTCGTCGATCAGCTTGACGTCGGCGTTGCCATAGATATTTGCCGACGACGCCAGCAGCACCGCCGAACTCTGGTGACGCGCGGCGGCCAGCGCCTCGAGCAGGTTGCGGCTGCCGGCGACGTTGACCCGGTACATCAGTTCAGCGTCGGAGTGCGCGACGAACGCGATCGCCGCCAGGTGCACGACAACGTCCGGCTGCACCTGCTCGACCATCGCGGCGACCGCCTTGCGGTCGCACAGGTCGACTTCGAAGATGTCGGGACCGGTCTGTTCGCCCGGCAGCACCGTGCCGAACACGCGGTAGCCGGCCGCGGTCAGCTCGGCGGCAACGTAATAGCCCGTGAAACCGCGCAGGCCGGTGATCAGGGCGCGCTTGCCCTCGCCTTCGCCGTGCTGCACGTGGGCCGGATAGGCGTCGGTGGCAAGGCGATTCATGTCAGAACGATACGCCGAGTTTGTTGCGGCGCAGGTCAGCCTCGACCATCATGGCGCACAGCTGCTCGAGCGTGGTGGTCGCCGTCCAGCCCAGCACCCGCTGCGCCTTCGACGCGTCGCCGATCAGCAGCTCGACTTCGGCCGGGCGGTAGAATTTCGGGCTGATGCGCACCAGCAGCTTGCCGCTGCGGCTGCAGTGGCCGGTTTCCTGTTCACCGGCGCCGCTCCACTCGACGCCAACGCCGGCCGCCTTGAAGGCCATCGTGACGAAGTCGCGCACCGTTTCGGTGCGGTTGGTGGCGAGGATGAAGGTGTCGGGCTCATCGGCCTGGAGGATGCGCCACATGCCTTCGACATAGTCCTTGGCGTAGCCCCAGTCGCGCTTGGCGTCGAGATTGCCCAGTTCGAGCACGTCGAGCTTGCCCAGTTCGATCTTGGCGACCGAGTCGGTAATCTTGCGGGTGACGAACTCACGCCCGCGCAGCGGCGACTCGTGGTTGAACAGGATACCGCTGGAGCCGAAGATGTTGTACGACTCGCGGTAGTTGACCGTCATCCAGTGGGCGTACAGTTTTGCCACGCCGTACGGGCTGCGCGGGTAGAACGGGGTATCTTCCACCTGCGGAATGGCCTGCACCTTGCCGAACATCTCGGACGTCGAGGCCTGGTAAAAGCGCGCCGACGGCTTGACGATGCGGATTGCCTCGAGCATGTTGACGGCGCCCAGGCCGGTGATCGACGCGGTAGCCACCGGTTGCTCGAACGAGACGCCGACGAAACTCTGGGCCGCCAGGTTGTAGACCTCGTCCGGATCGGACGACTCGATCAGCCGGATGCCCGACGACAGGTCGGTCAGGTCGTATTCCACCAGGGTCAGATTCGGATGGTTCTCGATGCCAAGTTCTTCGATCCGCCAAAAATTGACGGAACTGGAACGGCGATAGGTACCGGTAACGGCATAGCCCTTATCGAGCAACAGTTGTGCGAGGTAGGCGCCATCCTGGCCGGTGATCCCGGTTATGAGGGCCTTTTTTCTTGTTTGCATGTTCATGGTGTGTTCGGTGGAGACGGGCTGCGCAAAAATCAAACGGCATTTTCAGGCAGAGGCAATTGTAACAGAGACACCAGTCCCAATCAGTTGCAATCGGGAAACTTGTGCCATATACATAAGGTGCGTGATTATCGCTTGAAAGCTCAACTGGGAGGCGCAGCATTACTTTGTTTTACTATTTATTACAAAGTTATGACGGAACTTACCCGCCCCGCCGTTGCCACCTTGGCACTGCTACCGCTGCGAAACGGCGTCCACCACGCACAACGCAGTCATGTTAACGATCCGGCGCACCGTTGCGGACGGCGTCAGGATATGCACCGGTTTGGCGCAGCCGAGCAGCACCGGGCCGATCGCGATGCCGCTGCCGGCCGCCGTTTTCAGCAAGTTATAGGCAATGTTGGCGGCGTCGATGTTCGGCATCACCAGCAAGTTGGCGTCGCCCTTGAGCGTCGAGTTCGGCATATTCTTGTCGCGCAGCGCCGAGTCGAGCGCGGCGTCGCCGTGCATTTCGCCGTCGACCTCCAGCTCCGGCGCGCGCTGCTGGATCAGCGCCAGCGCCGCGCGCATCTTGCGCGCCGACTCGGTGTTGGCCGAGCCGAAGTTCGAGTGCGACAGCAGGGCCGCGCGCGGCAGGATGCCGAAGCGATTCATTTCCTCGGCCGCCATCAGCGTGATCTCGGCGATCTGCTCGGCGTCGGGATTTTCGTTGACGTGGGTGTCGACGATGGCCAGCTGGCGCTCCGGCAGAATCAGGATGTTCATCGCCGCATAGACGTTGGCGCCGGCGCGCTTGCCGAGCACCTGGTCAATGTAGTGCAAGTGCAGCCAGGTGGTGCCGAAGGTGCCGCAGATCATGCCGTCGGCGTGGCCCTTGTGGATCATCATCGCGCCGATCAGGCTGTGGCGACGGCGCATTTCCAGCTTGGCCCAGTCCTGCGTCACGCCCTTGCGCACCGCCATCTGGTAATACGTCTGCCAGTAGTCGCGATAGCGCTCTTCATGGTCCGGGTTGATGATGTCGAAATGCTCGCCGACCTTCAGGCGCAGGCCGAACTTCAAGATGCGCTGCTCGAGCACGGCCGGACGGCCGATCAGGATCGGGCGCGCCAGGTTTTCGTCGACCACCACCTGCACCGCGCGCAGCACGCGCTCTTCTTCGCCTTCGGCGTAGACGATGCGCTTGAGCTCGATGGGGGTGCTCTTGGCAGTCTGGAACAGCGGCTTCATGAAGGTGCCGCTGCGGTAGACGAACTGCTGCAGGCTTTGGGCGTATGCCTGCAGGTCGGCGATCGGCCGGGTGGCGACGCCCGATTCGGCCGCCGCGCGCGCCACCGCCGGCGCGATGTGGGTCAGCAGGCGCGGATCGAACGGCATCGGAATCAGGTATTCCGGCCCGAACGACAGATTGTTGATGCCGTAGGTGGAGGCGACGATGTCGGACTGCTCGGCGTGCGCCAGGTCGGCAATCGCATACACGACAGCAATTTCCATCTCGCGCGTGATGGTCGTGGCGCCGCAGTCGAGCGCGCCGCGGAAGATGTACGGAAAGCACAGCACGTTGTTGACCTGGTTCGGATAGTCCGACCGGCCAGTCGCCATGACGGCGTCGTCGCGCACGGCCTTGACTTCTTCCGGCAGGATTTCCGGCGTCGGGTTGGCCAGCGCGAGGATCAGCGGCCTGGCCGCCATCTGGCGCACCATGTCCGGCTTGAGCACGCGGCCGGCCGACAGGCCGAGGAAGATGTCGGCGCCGGCGATGACTTCAGCGAGCGTGCGCGCCGAAGTCTCCTGGGCAAAGCGCGCCTTGTCCGGGTCCATCAGCTCGGTGCGGCCCTTGTAGACCACGCCGGCCAGGTCGGTGACGGTGATGTTCTCGATTGGGAAGCCGAGGTCGACCAGCAGCTCGAGGCAGGCCAGCGCCGCCGCGCCGGCGCCCGACACCACCAGCTTGCATTCCTTCAGGTCCTTGCCGCAGACCTTGACGCCGTTGATGATGGCGGCGCAGACGATGATCGCGGTGCCATGCTGGTCGTCGTGGAACACCGGGATGTTCATCCGCTCGCGCAGTTGGCGCTCGATGTAGAAACACTCGGGCGCCTTGATGTCTTCGAGGTTGATGCCGCCGAAGGTCGGCTCGAGCGAGGCGATGATGTCGACCAGCTTGTCAGGATCGTTTTCGTTGATCTCGATGTCGAACACGTCGATGCCGGCAAATTTCTTGAACAGCACGCCCTTGCCTTCCATCACCGGCTTCGACGCCAGCGGGCCGATATTGCCCAGGCCAAGCACGGCGGTGCCGTTGGTGATGACCGCAACCAGGTTGCCGCGCGCCGTATACTTATAGGCATTCGCAGGGTCGGCGACGATTTCTTCGCACGGCGCCGCTACCCCCGGCGTATAGGCCAGCGCGAGGTCGCGCTGGTTGAGCAGTTGCTTGGTCGGCGCGATGCTGATCTTTCCCGGCCGTGGCGTCTCGTGGTACTCGAGTGCGGCAATCCGAAGTTGTTGACGCAGTTCTTCTTTTTTCTCAGATGACGAATCCATGCTTGCTGCCTTCCTGTTGGTACGCGGGGACTAACGATTTTATCAGAATGACTGTTTCAACAAGCCATCGCCCTTTTATATATCCCCGAAATGGCAAAAACTATCGCTGCGATGGTAACGATCAATTTCACGCATGATCGGTTTAACGCTATCATTTATTACATACCGATTGAATTAATCAATGATCACCCAGGAGAGCTACATGTCCAACCAGCCAAAATCCGTCACCATCGAAAATCTCGAAGCCGCCTTTGCCGGCGAATCGATGGCGCACATCAAGTACCGCTACTTCGCCAAGCTGGCGCGCGCCGCCGGCGCGATCGAAGTCGCTGAAGCGTTCGAAGCGACTGCCGACCAGGAAGTTCAGCATGCCTTCGGCCACCTCGATTTGCTGTACCCGAAGGACAAGATGACGCCGGCGCGCTCGCTGGAAATTGCCATCGAGGGCGAAACGTACGAGTACACCGAGATGTACCCGAAGTTCCGCCATCTGGCGATCGAAGAAGGCAACAGCGCCGCCGTGGCCGAATACGACGAGCAGATCGAGGAGTCCAAAGTGCACGCCGCGCAATTCAAGCGCACGCTCGAAATTGCCGCCAAGCGCTTCGCCGCGCTGGCCAATGTCGAAGAACGCCATGCGAACCATTACAAGGCCGCCCTCGACAAGCTCAACGCCGCTGCCGAACCAGCCACTACAATTTAATCCATTACGACAACAAGGACTACCCATGAAAACCTACCAGTGCATCGTTTGCGGCTTCATCTACGACGAAAGCGTCGGCATGCCGGCCGAAGGCATTGCCGCCGGCACCCGCTGGAGCGACATTCCGGACGACTGGGCCTGCCCGGATTGCGGCGTGGCCAAGTCCGACTTCGAGATGGTGGAACTGTAAGATGACGGCGCCGCTTCCTGTTGTGATCGTCGGCGCCGGCATGGCCGCCTATGCCGTCGCGCGCGAGTTCCGCAAGCTCGACAAGGCTACCCCGCTGCTGATCGTCGCCGGCGACGGCGGCGGCTCCTACGCCAAGCCGATGCTGTCGAACGCCTTCGCCCTCGGCAAGGCGGCCGCGCAGCTGCTGTCGCACAGCGCCGAACAGATGGCCGCCACGCTCGACGCCCGCATTCTCACGCGCACCGCCGTCACCGCGATCGACAGCGCGGCGGCCGTGATCGAGACGGCGCAGGGCGAGCGCATCGGCTACCGCCAGCTGGTGCTGGCGCTCGGCGCGCAGCCGATCCGGCTGGCGATCGACGGCGACGCCGCCGCCGACATCCTGTCGGTCAACCACCTGGACGACTACGCCCTGATGCGCGAGCGCCTGGCGGCGCTGGGCCGGCCGGCGCGGGTCGCCATCCTTGGCGCCGGCCTGATCGGCTGCGAATTTGCCGACGACCTGGTTGCCGGCGGCCACCAGGTCACCTTGATCGATCCGAACGCGCGTCCACTGGCGATGCTGGCCGCACCGGCGCTGTCGGCGGCGCTGGAACAGGCATGGGCGGCGCTGCCGATCGCGCTCAGGCTGGGCACCACCGCCACCGGCGTGCGGCGCGGCGCTGAAGGCCTGGTCGTCAGCCTGGCCGATGGATCGAGCGTCGACGCCGACCTGGTGCTGTCGGCGGTCGGATTGCGGCCGTCGATCGCGCTGGCGCAGGCGGCAGGCCTGGCGACGGCGCGCGGCATCGTCATCGACAGTTTCGGCGCCACCAGCGCCCCGGGCGTCTATGCGCTGGGCGACTGCGCCGAATACAACACCGCCAGTGGCGGCGCGGTGATGCCGTACATTGCGCCGATGCTGGCGGCGGCGCGCGCGATCGGCGCCACGCTGGCCGGCACGCCGACACCGATCGACCTGAAGGCCGACGCGGTGCTGGTCAAGACGCCAAGCTGCAAGCTGGCGCTGGCGCCGCCGCCGCACGGCAGCCGCGGCGAATGGGTCAGCGCGCTGGACGGCGAGCGCACGATCGCCCGCTTTGTCGACGAGCATGGTCTGGTGCGCGGGTTCGGCCTGTCGCTGCATACGCCGGCGCTGCGCCAGTCGCTGCTGGCCGAGGTAGGGGCCAGACCCGGGGGCAGACCGGGGGGCAGCCCCTGAGGCACGGGCTTCGCGGTGCAAGGTACAATTGCCCATGCTCTCCGAATTTGACCTGATCAAGCAGTACTTCGCGCGCGCGCGGCCATCGCGCGCCACCCTCGGCATCGGCGACGACTGCGCACTGCTCACGCCCGGCGTCGGCGCCCAGATGGCAATTTCGTCCGACATGCTGGTCGAGGGCCGCCACTTTTTCGCCGGCGCCGACGCGTGCATGCTGGGCCACAAATGCCTGGCGGTGAACCTGTCGGACCTGGCGGCAATGGGCGCCAGGCCGGTGGCCTTCACGCTGGCGCTGGCGCTGCCTGAAGCCAACCCTGCCTGGTTGGAAGGTTTTTCGCGCGGGCTGTTCGCGCTGGCCGACGCCTTCGACTGCGAACTGATCGGCGGCGACACCACCAAGGGCCCGCTGACCATCTGCATCACCATCTTCGGCGAACTGATGCCCGGGCAGGCCTTGCGGCGCGACGCCGCCAAAGTGGGCGACGATGTCTGGATCTCCGGCACGCTGGGCGACGCCCGGCTGGCGCTGGCCGGCTACCGCGGCGAATGCGCGCTCGATCCCGCCAGCTTGCAGCTTGCCAGCGCGCGCATGCACGCGCCGACGCCGCGTGTGGCGCTCGGCCGCGCGCTGGCCAGCGGCGCGCTGGCGCACGCCGCGCTCGACATCTCGGACGGGCTGGTGGGCGACCTCGGACACATCCTGGCCGCATCGAATGTCGGCGCCACGCTCGACGCCGATGCGCTGCCGGCCGGCCCGGTGCTGGCGGGCCAGGACCGGGCGCTGCGGCGCCGCTTCAGCGCCGCCGGCGGCGACGACTACGAACTGTGCTTCACGGCGGCGCCCGAACAGCGCGCCGCCATCGCGGCCGCGGCGGCCCGATGCGGCACCGCCGTCACCCGCGTCGGCATCATCGACGCTGGCCGCGGCCTGCGCTTCGTCGATGCCGCCGGCGCACCACTGAACCTGCAACTGGCCGGTTTCGACCATTTCGCCAGCGACTAGAAAAGGACACGCCGTGACGAACGACATCATCGATCTTGCCGCGCGCGTCGGCCGGGCCCTGCAGGCGAAGCAGCTGACGCTGTGCACGGCCGAATCGTGCACCGGCGGCGGCGTGGCGCAGGCCATCACCGAAGTGGCCGGCTCCAGCGCCTGGTTCGACCGCGGCTTCGTTACCTACTCGAACGCGGCGAAGGAGCAGATGCTGGGTGTGGCGCCGGCGCTGCTGGAGCAACATGGCGCCGTCAGCGAGGAAGTGGCGGCGGCGATGGCCAGCGGCGCACTGGCCAACAGCGGCGTGCAGGTGGCGCTGTCGACCACCGGCATTGCCGGCCCCGGCGGCGCGGTGCCCGGCAAGCCGGTCGGCACCGTCTGTTTCGGCTGGGCCATCGGCAACAACGTGCACACCGAACGCCTGGTGTTTGGCGGCGACCGCGGCGCGGTGCGCGCGCAGACCGTCGTGCATTCGCTGCAGCGTCTGCTTGAGTTGCTTGAATAAGGTGCGCGTCCTCGCCCGCTTCGCCGCGGCCTGGCTGCTGCTGCCGGCCGCCGTTGCGGCAGAGCCGGCGTCTAGCGTCACCGTCTACGCCGCCGGCGACATCGCCCGTTGCGCCGAGGGCGACCCGGCGCGCTCGGGCGCGGCCGCCACCGCCGACCTGATCGTCAGCGGCCTGATCGCCGATCCGAAGGCGGCCGTGCTGATGCTGGGCGACGCCACCTACCCGGTCGGCGCGCCGGCCGAATTTACCGACTGCTACGCGCCAACCTGGGGCCGCTTCAAGAGCCGCACCTGGCCCACGCCCGGCAACCACGAGTACGCCACCAAGGGCGCGGCCGGCTATTTCGGCTACTTCGGCGCTGCCGCCGGGCCAGGCTACTACAGTTTTCAGCTCGGCCACTGGCGCGTGTATTCACTCAACAGCAACCTCGGCAAGACCGAACACGCGGCCCAGCTGGCGTGGTTGCGCGGCGAGCTGGCGCGTCGGCCGACACGCTGCACCCTCGCGTACTGGCACCACCCGCTGTATAGTTCCGGGATGCATGGCAGTTTTGCGCGCATGAAGGACGCCTGGCAGGTGCTGTATCAGGCCGGCGCCGAGCTGGTGCTGGGCGGCCACGACCACACCTACGAACGCTTCGCGTCACAGGACGCCGATGGCCGGCGCAAAGACGCAAGCGGCATCCGCCAGTTCGTGGTCGGTACCGGCGGCGCGTTTGCCACGCCGCTGAAGTGGCCGCTCCCCAACAGCCAGGCGAGCGACGCCAACCGTTACGGCGTGCTGAAGCTGGTGCTGGGCGCCGACAGCTACGCGTGGGAATTTCTCGACGCGGCGGCGGATGGTCCGCGGCTCGACCGCGGCACGGCGCGCTGCCACTGAAGCAAACAGACTACTCATTGGAGCATTGATGCAAAACACGGTTCACTTCATCCTGCAGGGCAAGGGCGGCATCGGCAAGACGCTGGTGTCGACAATCCTCGCGCAGTGGCTTGCCGGCCAGGACGAGCTGCCGCTGCGCTGCTACGACACCGACCAGGAAAACGCCACCTTCTCGCGCTACAAGGCGATGAACGTGAAGCACGTGCCGGTGATGACCGATACCCGCAACATCGACCCGAAGCGCTTCGACGCGCTGATGATCGACTTGTTAGAGACTGACGGCAACTGCGTCGTCGACAACGGCGCCAACACCTTTTCGCCGCTGATGGGCTACCTGCTGGAGAACGACTGCTTCGCGATGCTGCAGGAATCGGGCCGCAAGGTCTACATCCACACCATCGTCGGCGGCGGCGACACCCTGCACGACACGGCGATGGGCTTCGTGTCGACCGCGAAGTCGACCAACGTGCCGCTGGTGCTGTGGGAGAACGAGCACTTCGGCCTGCTGCAGTCGGCCAGCGGCAAGATCTTCACCGAGTCGCACACCTATGAAGACAATGCCGCGCGCGTCGTCGGGCGCGTGGTGCTGTCGCAGCGCAATGCCGATACCTTCGGCGCCGACATCAAGAAGATGAACATCGCCCGCATGACGGTCGAGGAAGTGCGCGCCAGCGACAAGTTCAACGTGATGGAAAAGCAGCGCATCAAGGTCGTGTTCCGCGACCTGTTCGAGCAGCTCG
The DNA here is from genome assembly GCF_002760655.1 of Massilia eurypsychrophila. Classification (GTDB taxonomy): domain Bacteria; phylum Pseudomonadota; class Gammaproteobacteria; order Burkholderiales; family Burkholderiaceae_D; genus JAFCUW01. The sequence continues at coordinate 308,197 of NZ_PDOC01000002.1, forward strand.
ACAAGGTCACCTGGTAAGCGGCCATGGACCAGCAAAAACTGCGCACCCTGGTGTTTGAAAAGACCGGCGTCAAGATCGATGTCGACGACCCGGTGTTCGCGCTGGTGGCGCTCAACGAGGCGGTGCTGGCCGAAGCGGTCGAGCGTCACGTCGCGCTGCTCGACGACGCCACCGCCGAACTGGCCGGGCGGCTGCGCGACAGCGGCATCAGCGTATCATCGGCATCATCGGCATCACTATCAACACCGGCGGCGGCGGCTGCCGCGCCCGTCACCGCCGAAAAGCGCACGATCGCGATCGCCGGCGCCGCGGCCTTGCTGGGCGCCGTGCTGGTGCTGCTGGGCCAGGCGCTCTTGTTCCGGCCGGCGCCGGCGCCGATCGTGCAGACGAAGGAACTGAGCGACGAGCAAGCAAGCGCGCTGCGCAACGGCGAAAAGCTGGCCAGGATCGTCCAGAAGCTCGACGCCAAGACGCGCGACAAGATCCAGGCCGAACTGCAAAAGCCCTGAACACTGAACGGAACAAAGCACGCATGAGCAACAACCACGATCACGACCACGATCACGATCACGATCATCATGACCACGGCCAGGCCACCAAGAGCGCGCCGAAGCATGATCACGATCACGACCACGGCCATGGCGGCCACGGCCACCACCACCAGATCGATCCGGACGGCAACCAGCGTGCATTCGCGCTGGCCATCAGCCTGAACATCGTGTTCGTCGCCGTCGAATTCAGCTACGGCTTCATCGCCAATTCGACCGCGCTGATGGCTGACGCCGGCCACAACCTGTCCGACGTGCTCGGCCTGGCGCTGGCGTGGGGCGCGGCGATCCTGGCCAAGCGCGCGCCGAACCGCAACTTCACCTACGGCCTGCGCAGCTCGTCGATCCTGGCCGCGCTCGGCAACTCGCTGCTGTTGATGCTGGCGTGCGGCGCGATCGGCTGGGAAGCAGTGCAGCGCTTCAGCGCGCCGGCGCCGGTGGCCGGCTGGACGGTGACGATCGTCGCGCTGGTCGGGGTGGTGATCAATGGTGTCTCGGCCTGGCTGTTCATGGCCGGCAGCAAGCACGACCTGAACATTCGCGCCGCCTACCAGCACATGGCGGCCGATGCCGCCATCTCGCTCGGCGTGGCGGTGGCCGGCGTGGCCATCATGTACAGCGGCTGGAGCTGGATCGATCCGGCCGTCAGTATCGCCATCGTCGTGCTGATCGCGTTGTCGACCTGGTCGCTGCTGCGCGAATCGCTGCGCATGGTGCTGGCCGGCGTGCCGGCCAATGTCGATCCGCACAAGGTGAGGGAATTTTTGCAGCAGCAGCCGGGCGTGTCGGAAACGCACGACCTGCACATCTGGGCGATGAGCACCACCGAAACGGCGCTAACGGCGCACCTGGTCATGCCCGACGGCTATCCGGGTGACCAGCACATCGACGACATCGTCGCCCACCTGAAAGCAGAGTTCAAGATTCATCACTGCACCTTGCAGATCGAACAGGGAACCACCACCCACGGCTGTTCCCTGCACGGCCAGGCGGCGCACTAGCCAGCCAGATTGGCGAACAGTGCCGTGCTGAGGTAGCGCTCGCCGAACGACGGGATGATCGTGACGATCAGCTTGCCGGCATTTTCCGGCCGGCGCGCCACTTCGATTGCCGCCCACAAGGCCGCGCCGGAGGAAATTCCCACCAGCAAGCCCTCGTCGCGCGCCGCCGCCCGCGCGGTGGCGAAGGCGTCGTCGTTCTTGACGGTGACGATCTCGTCGTAGATTTTCGTGTTGAGCACGTCGGGCACGAAGCCGGCGCCGATGCCCTGGATCGGGTGCGGGCCCTTGGTGCCTTTGCTGAGGATCGGCGACGCTTCCGGCTCCACGCCGATGACCTGGAAGCCAGGTTTGCGCGCCTTGAACACTTCGCCCACGCCGGTGATGGTGCCGCCGGTGCCGATGCCGGCCACCAGGATGTCGGCGGCGCCATCGGTGTCGCGCCAGATTTCCTCGGCGGTCGTGCGGCGGTGCACTTCCGGGTTGGCCGGATTGTTAAATTGCTGCGGCATCAACCAGCCCGGGTTGGCCTGCACCAGTTCCTCGGCCTTGCGGATGGCGCCGAGCATGCCTTCGGAGCCGGGCGTGAGCACCAGCTCGGCGCCGTAGGCGCGCAGCAAGGTGCGCCGCTCGGTGCTCATGGTATCGGGCATGACCAGCATGCATTTGTAGCCGCGCGCGGCGCACACCATCGCCAGCGCGATGCCGGTGTTGCCGCTGGTGGGCTCGACGATGACGGTATCGGGACCGATCCGTCCGGCGGCCTCGGCCGCTTCGACCATCGCCAGGCCGATGCGGTCCTTGACGCTGTGCGCCGGATTGTAAAATTCGAGCTTGGCGACGATCTCGGCGCCGGCGCCCTGAGCCAGGCGCCGGATCCGTACCAACGGGGTGTTGCCGATCAACTCAGTGACATCGTTTGCAATTCTCATGCTGTGCCTCCCGCTGGTTTAGTTGTCGAGCTTACTTAACGTCGAGCAGTTCCACATCGAAAATCAAATCGGAATCGGCCGGAATCGAACCGCCGCCGGCGCCCTTCTTGCCGTACGCCAGTTCGCTCGGGATGATCAGGGTGCGCTTGCCGCCCACCTTCATGCCGGCCACGCCCTGGTCCCAGCCCTTGATGACGCGTCCTGCGCCGAGCTGGAACACCAGCGGGTCGCCGCGGTCGAGCGAGGAATCGAACTTGCGGCCGCGCTGCTTCGGCGCCAGCGGCTTGTAGAACCAGCCGGTGTAGTGGACCACCACGTTGGCGCCGGCGGACGCTTCCTTGCCGGTGCCGACGACGTTGTCGATCTTGACCAGCGGATTGGCTTCCGCTGCGGGCGCGGCGGCGGCACTGGTAGCGGCGCCAGCCTGGCCGGCGGCGTGCGACATCGAAGCTGCGGCTGCGCACAGCATGGCGAGGATGAGGGAACGACGAATCATGGTGGTTTCTTTCTTCATTAAGGGAAGGTCAAACTGGGTAATTCTGCAACCTTATCATAGCAAGGGCGCAGTCGGCTGCCCAGCCCCACTCTCGACGGCGATGTCACAGGTTATTCGGCGAGCTTGGTCAGCAGGTGCGCCGCGGCCACCATGCCGAAGCTGGCGGTCACCACCACGCTCGAGCCGAAGCCGGCGCAGTTGATGCCGGTCACGCCGCGCTGGTCGGCGTCGAGCGAGCAATTGGCCTCGTCGGCCGGAAAGCGCAGCGGCTCCATCGAGAACACGGCGTCGACGTTGAACTTGTTTTTCTCGCCGCGCGGAAAGCCATGGTTGGTGCGCATCAGCTTGCGCACTTTCTTGAGCAAGGGCTCCTGCTCGGTCTTCGACAAGTCGCGCACCGCGATCCTGGTCGGATCGGTCTGGCCGCCGGCGCCGCCGATGGTGATCACCGGCATGTCGTGGGCGCGGCACCAGGCCAGCAGCGCAGCCTTCGACTTGGCGCTGTCGATGGCGTCGACCACGTAGTCGTAATGGCCGGCGCCGATCATCTGCTCGATATTGTCGGGCGTGATGAAGTCTTCCACCAAGGTCACCTTGCAGTACGGATTGATCTGGGCGATGCGTTCGGCCAGCGCGTCGATCTTGGCCTGGCCGACGGTGCCCGACAGCGCCTGGATCTGGCGGTTGATGTTCGATTCGGCCACGTTGTCGAGGTCGATCAGGGTCAGCGCGCCGATCGCGCTGCGCGCCAGCGCCTCGACGATCCACGAGCCGACGCCGCCAACACCGATCACGCAGACGTGCGCCGCCTGAAAGCGTTCCAGCGCAGGCTGGCCATACAGCCGCGCGATGCCGCCGAAACGGCGCGCGAAATCGATGTCGTGCGCGACTTGTCCGGCCACGTCCGGGACTACAGAATTGTTGAGGGATTTCATCCGTGCATTTTAACGGACGTTGCCGCGTGGACTGCTCTAAAATGTTCCTTAGTCAACGAAAAAACCATGAAAGACCCATGACCATGAACCCCCTGCCAGACACCGCGCCCGGATTCGACCAGCCGGTCGCCGTTCTCAAACACTGCCACGACCGCATCCGCAAGCAACTGGCGACCTTGCAAAAGCTGCTCGATCACTTGCCGCGGCACGGCGCCGACGAGCAGGCGCGCGACGCCGCCCGCGCCGTGATGAAGTATTTCGACCAGGCCGCGCCGCTGCACCACGCCGACGAGGAGGAAAACCTGGTGCCGATGCTGCAGGCGGTGGCGCAGGGCGAGGACGCGGCAACGCTGGCGGTGCTGGTGCCGAGCATCCTGCAGGATCACGACGCCATGGATGCGATGTGGCAAACCTTGCATGAGGAGCTGGCCCTGATCGCCGCCGGCAGCGCCGCGACCTTGTCGGCGCCGGTGGTGCTGGCCTTTGCCGAGCGCTACCTCGGCCACATGGAGCGCGAAGAAGTCCATATCGCGCCGATGGCCAAGCGGCTGTTCAGCGCCGCGCAGATGGCGCAACTGGGCGCGGCGATGCAGGCACGGCGCGGGATTGCGGCGGCGCCGGCCGCGGAAGCGTCGGGCGAGGCGGTGTCCGCGCTGCGCAAGGATTATGGCCAGGCAACCCTGAACGAGGCCGATGTCGCGGCCGACCCGATCGACCAGTTCACCGCCTGGTTCGACCAGGCGCTGGCGGCCGAAGTGCACGAACCGAACGCGATGAGCGTGTCGACCGTCGGCGCCGGCGGCCAGCCGAGCTCGCGCATCGTGCTGATCAAGCAGTTCGACCGCCGCGGCTTTACCTGGTACACCAACTACGACAGCCAGAAGGGCCAGGAACTGGCCGCCAATCCACACGCCGCAATACTCTTCTTTTGGAGCGAACTTGAACGCCAGATTCGCATCCAAGGAAGAGTAGAACGCACTTCAGCGGAAGAAAGCGACAAGTATTTCCACAGCCGGCCATTGAAAAGCCGGCTGGCGGCGATCGCATCGGTGCAAAGCGCGCCGATCGACAACCGCGCGGCGCTGGAAGAGAACTACGAAGCGGTGGCGCGCCAATACGGCGAGGCGCCACCGCGGCCTGACAACTGGGGCGGCTTCCGACTGGTGCCGGAGCGAATCGAATTCTGGCAGGGCCGGCGTTCGCGTTTTCATGACCGCATTGTGTACACGCTGCAGCCGGATGGCAGCTGGGCGCGGCAACGACTGCAGCCGTAGACGGCAGTCGCAGCGCGCCGGCCGTCCGGCGCGCCGACCATCTGGCGCCGGGAGTGGGAGGTGAAGCATGTTCAACCAGATTCGACTGAGCCACTGGAACGAAGCCATGCGCAGCCAGCTCGCGCTGCCCTTGCGCATCGTACTGTGGAATGGCCAGCAGCTCGACTTTTCGCAGGAAGTGCCGCGCGTGACGATCCGGGTACCGTCGCCGTCGGCGCTGCGCTACCTGCTGTCGCCGTCGCTGTATAACCTTGGCAGCGCCTACGTCGAGGGGGCGATCGAAGTGAGCGGGCGCGCCAACGACATGATTGCCGTGGTCAACGCGCTGGCGCGCGCCGGCATGCACCGCCAGCGCGGCCTTGCCGCCCGCATCATCAGGCTGCTCGGCAGCCGCCACACGCGCAAGCAGGATGCCGAGGCCATCCAGTACCACTACGACGTGTCGAACGACTTCTACCGCGCCTGGCTCGATCCGTCGATGGTGTATTCGTGCGCCTACTTCGAAACCGGCGCCGAAGACCTGGCCACGGCGCAGCGTAAAAAAATCGACCACATCCTCGCCAAGATCGACCTGCGGCCCGGCCAGACGCTGCTCGACATCGGCTGCGGCTGGGGCGCGCTCGTCATCCGCGCCGCCGAGCGCTTCGGCGCCCGCTGCGTCGGCGTCACGCTGTCCGAAAACCAGGCGCTGCTGGCGCGCGAGCGGGTCGAGCGCGCCGGCCTGTCGCACCTGGTGGAAATCCGCCTGCAGGATTACCGCGACGTGGCCGGCCACTTCGACCGCATCACCAGCGTCGGCATGTTCGAGCATGTCGGCGTGGCCCAGCTGCCGGCGTATTTCAGGCGCATCAACGAGTTGCTGGCGCCAAACGGCGTGGCGATGAACCACGGCCTGACCAGCACCGACGTGCAGCACCGCGGCACGCCCTACGGCGGCGGCCGCTTCATCCACCGCTACGTGTTCCCGCACGGCGAGCTGGCGCACCTGGGCACGGTGATCCGTTGCATGCAGGAAGGCGGGCTGGAGGTGCGCGACGTCGAAAACCTGCGCCGCCACTACGCGCGCACCTGCGCCATCTGGACCGAAAATTTCGAGGCCAACGCCGAGCGCATCCGCCAGCTGACCGATCCGAAGCGCTTCCGCATCTGGCACGTCTACCTGGCCGGCTGCACCTATGCGTTCGAGCACGACTGGATCAGCGTGTACCAGGTCGTGTGCGGCAAGGCCGGTCTGGATCCGGCGACAATTCCGTGGTCGCGCCGCTACATGTACGCCGCGCCGGCGGGCCGGCTCACTTCAGCCGATTTGCAAACGTCTTCCTGAATTTGCTCACTTTGGGCGCCACCACGAAGGCGCAGTAACCCTGCAGCGGATGCTGGCGAAAGTAATCCTGGTGATACGCTTCGGCCTTGTACCAGGTCGTCGCCGGCGTGACTTCAGTGACGATCGGCGCGTCCCAGACGTTGGCCATTGCGGCCACCACCTGGCGTGCCACCGCCTCCTGCTGCGGCGACGTAAAGAAAATGGCCGAGCGGTACTGGGTGCCGACGTCGTTGCCCTGGCGGTTCAAGGTGGTCGGATCGTGGATGGTAAAGAACACTTCGAGGATGTCGCGGTAGCTGATCTGCGCCGGGTCGAATTCGAGCCGCACCACTTCGGCGTGGCCGGTGCTGCCGGCGCAGACCTGCTCGTAGGTCGGATCGGCCTGGTGCCCGCCCATGTAGCCCGATTCGACGCCGGTGACGCCGCGCACCTCGAGATACACCGCCTCCAGGCACCAGAAACACCCGCCGCCGAGAATTGCCACTTCCGCTTGGTTCGTCATCTCACACCCCAGGTATAAGCTGTTTCACAAGGTTAACTGTAACGCAAAGCGCGCAGCCGCGCAGCCTGCGCTTGCGCGAATAACATCTCGGCCGGCAAATTTGGCATAATGGCTTAAATACACAGGGCACCAATGAACACAAGCTCCCCCCGCGATGGCTCGCGCGAAGTCGATCCGGTCCAGTTCCGCCTGGCGCTGTCGCAATTTGCGACTGGCGTCACCGTCATCACGACGCGGCTGGCCGACGGCAGCTTCCGCGGCCTGACCGCCAGTTCCTTCAATTCAGTGTCGCTCAAGCCGCCGCTGGTGTTGTGGAGCCTGGGCGAAGGCGCCAACAGCATGCCGGTTTTCAGCGGCAACTCGCACTACGTCATCAACGTGCTCGCCGCCGGCCAGGCCGAGCTGGCCGAGCGCTTTTCGCGGCGCAGCGCCAACCCGTTCGCAGATACCGACTACGAGCTCTCGCGCACCGGCCAGCCGATCCTGAAAGGGGTCGCCGCGTGGTTCGAGTGCCACAACCGCAGCCGCTACCCGGAAGGCGACCATGTCATCTTCGTCGGCGAAGTCGAAGAGTGCGCCGTGCATCCGCAGCCGGCGCTGATTTTCCACCACGGCCGTTTCGGCAGCACGCAAGAGTGCTAGCCGGCCGGCCATCCAGACCAGGACTCCCATGAACCGACCAGAAGCAATCCCCAAAGCCCAGTTCCATTGGGATGACCCGCTGTTGCTGAACAACCAGCTCAGCGACGACGAGCGGATGGTACGCGACGCCGCCCACGCGTACAGCCAGGACAAGCTGCGCCCGCGCGTGCTCGAGGCGTTTCGCCACGAACGGATGGACACCTCGATCTTCCGCGAGATGGGCGAACTGGGCCTGCTGGGGCCGACGATCCCGACCGAATACGGCGGCTCCGGCCTCAACTACGTCAGCTACGGCCTGATCGCGCGCGAAGTCGAGCGGGTCGACTCCGGCTACCGCTCGATGATGAGCGTGCAGTCCTCGCTGGTGATGGTGCCGATCTTCGAATTCGGCACCGAAGCGCAGCGCCAGAAATACCTGCCCAAGCTGGCCTCCGGCGAATGGATCGGCTGCTTCGGCCTGACCGAACCGAACCACGGCTCCGATCCCGGCTCGATGATCACCCGCGCCAAGAAAGTCGACGGCGGCTACGCGCTGACCGGCGCCAAGATGTGGATCACCAATTCGCCGGTGGCCGACGTGTTTGTCGTGTGGGCCAAGGACGACGAAGGCGCGATCCGCGGCTTCGTGCTGGAAAAAGGCATGGCCGGCCTGTCGGCGCCGGCAATCCACGGCAAGTTCGGCCTGCGCGCCTCCGTCACCGGCGAGATCGTGATGGACAACGTGTTCTGCCCGGAAGAAAACGCCTTTCCCGACGTGCGCGGCCTGAAGGGTCCTTTCACCTGCCTCAATTCGGCCCGTTACGGCATTGCCTGGGGCGCGCTCGGCGCGGCGGAAGACTGCTGGCACATTGCGCGCCAGTATACGATGGACCGCCACCAGTTCGGCCGGCCGCTGGCGGCCAACCAGCTGGTGCAGAAAAAGCTGGCCGACATGCAGACCGAAATCACGCTCGGCCTGCAGGGCTGCCTGCAGCTGGGCCGCATGAAGGACGCCGGCACCGCCGCCGTCGAGATCACATCGATGATGAAGCGCAACTCGTGCGGCAAGTCGCTCGACATTGCCCGCGTCGCGCGCGACATGTTGGGCGGCAACGGCATCTCCGACGAATTCGGCGTGATCCGCCACATGGTCAACCTCGAGGTGGTCAACACCTACGAAGGCACGCACGACATCCATGCGCTGATCCTCGGGCGCGCGCAGACCGGCATCCAGGCGTTTTGCTGATGCCCGCATGGCAGGCGCCTGCAGGCGTGCAGCAATAAGCCAGAAGCCTGGAGTTTCAGGCAAGCCGCAGCGACGGCGCACTTTTACCATGCTCTCCACCTGTTCACACCTTCGAACAACTTGATGGAGATGACAATGAGTAAAGTCTGGTTTATTACCGGTGCCGCCCGAGGCATCGGCGCCCGCGTCGCACAAGCGGCGATCGATGCCGGCGAGCGCGTGGTCGCCACCGGCCGCGACATGGCGCAGCTGCGCAATACCTTCGGCAACGCCGATGCCGAACGTATCGCCCTGGTCCATCTCGACGTGGCCGATGCCGGCAGCGCCGTCGACGCGGTCAAGCGTGCGCTCGAGCGCTTCGGCCGGATCGATGTCCTCGTCAACAACGCCGCCTACGGCTTGCTCGGCAATTTCGAAGAGCTGGCGCCAGCACAGATCGAGCAGCAGTTTGCCGTCAATGTGTATGGCGTCATGCATGTCATGCGCGCCGTGCTGCCGACCATGCGGGCGCAGCGCGCGGGCCACATCATCAACATTTCCTCGATCGCGGGCGTCACCGGATTCGACGGCGCCTCGGTCTACTGCGCGTCCAAATATGCGATCGAAGGACTGTCGGCCTCGCTGTCGCTAGAGCTCGACAAATTCGGCATCCAGGTCAGCGTCGTCGAGCCGGGCTTTTTCCGCACCGATTTTCTCGACGCCTCGTCGGTTCGCTATGGCGCCGCGTCGATCGACGCGTATGCCGCTCACGGCAAAGTGGAAGACGCCTACGGCGCTTACCACGGCAAGCAGCTGGGCGATCCGGTCAAGCTTGGACGCGCAATCGTCCAGCTCGCATCGCTGCCGGCGCCGCCGCGCCAGCTGCTGGCCGGCAGCGACGCGCTGGCCATGGCGACCGCCACCGTCGACGCGCGGCGCGCCACGATGCTGGCCGATGCGGCGCTGTCGGCCTCGACCGACCACGTCGATTGATCGGCAGCGGCCCGCCCGTGTATGCTGCGTCAATGAAAGCCGATACGACGATCAACGCAGGCCTGCAGCGGCTTGCCGGCCTGCTGCTGCGGGCGGCGCCCCACGACGGCAGTTTTGCGGTGGGGGTCGGCGGCGCGCACGCGGTGCGCACGTCGACGACCAGCGCCGAGCTGGTGCACGGACTGCATCGCCCTGCCCTGTGCATCGTGGCCCAGGGCGCAAAAACGGTCATGCTGGGCGACGAGTCCTACGATTACGATCCTGCCCGCATGCTGATTTTTTCGCTGGACCTGCCAATTGCGGCAATGATTCGCCAGGCGACAATGGCAGCGCCATACCTGTCGCTGCGGCTCGATTTCGACCTGGCCCGCCTGGCCGAGTTGATCGTGCAGGTGTACCCGGACGGCGTGCCGCTGCTGCCGGCCAGGCGCGCAATCTGCGTCGCCGATGCCACCGAGGCGATCCTCGATGCGGCGGCGCGCCTGGTGGCCTTGGCGCACCAGCCGGACGATGCGCAATTGCTGGCGCCGCTGATCGTCGACGAGATGCTGATCCGCCTGCTGCGCGGCCCTTTCGGCGCGCGCCTGGCGCAACTGGGGCATGCCGAATCGCATCGCGTGACCAGGGTCGTCGCGTGGCTGCGCAACCATTTCGATGAGCCGATGCGGATCGACGACCTGGCCGACATGGCGCACATGAGCGCCTCGTCGCTGCACCAGCATTTCAAGAATCTGACGTCGATGAGTCCACTGCAGTTTCAAAAGACATTGCGTCTGCAGCAAGCCCGGCGGCTGATGCTGTCAAACGGCATGACCGCCAGCAGCGCCGGGCAACAAGTCGGCTACCTGAGCGCGTCGCAGTTCAGCCGCGAATATGCGCGCCATTTCGGCAGCTCGCCGAGCGGGGATATGGTGCGGCTGCGCGACCATCGGCTGGCCGACGTGGCGTGCTCCCAATCGGCGCCTGGCTGTTCTATGCACCGGCCTGGCTGACGGCGCGCTGGTAGAAACGATAGCGGTTGCGTCCGTCCGCCTTCGACGCATACATCGCCTTGTCGGCATTGCGCAGCAGCTCGTCCGGCGTGACCGCATCGTTGGGAAACAGCGTAATGCCGATGCTGCACGAGATGGACCGCACGTCGTCGAACAGCTGAAACGGCCTGGCAAGCTCATCGACAATTTCCTGCGCCAGGATTTCGACGTGCGTCACGTCGTTGACCTCGGTGAGGATGACGGTAAATTCATCGCCGCTGAGGCGCGCCACCGTGTCGGTGCGCCGCACGCACGACGCGATGCGCTGCGCCGCCTGCTCCAGCAGCCTGTCGCCGGCAACGTGACCGAGCTGATCGTTGACTGACTTGAAGCGGTCGAGGTCGACAAACATCAGCGCCACCGGAATGCCGGTGCGCTCCGCATGGCGCAGGTCCTGCTCGAGCCGGTCGCAAAACAGGCGCCGGTTCGGCAAGCCGGTCAGCACGTCGAAATTGGCCCATCGCCAGCTCTTTTCTTCCGCCGCCTTGCGCTCGGTGATGTTGCGCGCCGTGCCGGCGATGGCGACGATCTTGCCGCCGTTGTCGATCGCCGGGGCAAGAATGTATTCGTATTGCTGCACGCAGTCGCTGCCGCACGCGTACGAAAGCTCGCCGCGGCAGCTCTGCCTGCTGGCAATGACGTGCACCAGCTGCTGCTGCAGCTCGAGCGCATGCGGCTGGCCAAGGTCGACGAAGGTCTTGCCGACAATGTCGTCCGGCGCGATCCGGTAGAGCTTGCACAGCGCCTGGTTCGCATACATGAAGCGGCCGTCGGTACCGAGCACGAAGACATGATCGGGCGAGGCCGTCATCACCGTCTGGAACAATCGCTCGTGCTTTTCTTTCTCGGCCGTGTAGCCGGCCAGCGATGCGCTCAGCGATTCGTCGATGGCCTCGTTGAACCTGAGCAGGTCGTCGAAATCGGTCGGCTGGATGGTGGTGTCGGCCTTGGTCCAGAAGGCGATCACGCTGGCGCGCAGGGCGCGGTACTCGGAGACCGTCTCGTTGATGTCGAAGCCGGCCGTCCAGCGGCCGATGCCGTGCGCCTCGGCGGCGTCTTCCTCACTGCGCGCGACCAGCGGCTGGCCGCGGTTCGCACGATCGAGCTCGGCAGCAATGGTCAGCAGCATCTCGCGGGCATGATCGCGGATCGCCGCCTTTCCCATCCCGCGCGCCGAGCGGATGACCGTTTCGGCGAACTCGTCCCACTTCTGCAAGATGGGCTCAATGTTTGCCCGAATGAAGTCCGCCAGCCGCATCGCCAAGTTGTCTCTGGTTGAAATTTTCTGTTAGACCGCGCTTGCCGGCGGCAGTTCCGCCGGACTGAGCGGGCATAAGCAGGCGGAAAAAAACCCGCCGCAGCGGGTTGCGTGGTCCGCTTCAGTCCGCTCAGAACTTGTAGCCGACCGCCACCACGACGGCCAGCGGATCGAGCTTGATCTGCTGCGTCTGCCCGGTCGAAAACTTGGTATCGATTTCCAGGAATGTTTTTACCACGCACACGTCGACAAACCATTTCGGATTGATGTTGAACGCCAGCCCTGCCTGCAGCGATGGCGCCACTTTCGACTTGATCTCGAACGTGGTTGCCGGTCCGCCCGTGTTGAGCAACGCGGTCAGCTGCCCCGAACCGGTTTCCTTTTGGAAGTACGCGTACGTCACGCCAACGCCGACGAACGGGCGCAGCATCGCCTCCGGGCGGAACATGCGGTACTGGATGAACGCGCTCGGCGGCAATGCCTCGACCGTGCCGATCTGGCCGGTGCCGGCGATGGCGCCGGCGCCGTACAGCTTGTGCTTGTACGGCACACCGAGCGCCAGCTCGGCCGAGATATTGTCGGTCAGGCCGTAGGCGAAGATGAACAACGGCTGCGTATCGGCGCCGACGTCGACCTTGCTGCCCGGCAGCGCCGGCGCGGAGACGTCGCCGCTGTCGACTTTTGGCGTGATCTTGCCGGCGCCAATCTTGGCGGTGAACTGGCCAGCGCTTTGCGCCGAGGCGCCACCAGCGACGGCCAGGGCGCAGGCCGCGGCCAGAAGTGTTACCGCGTTTTTCAAACTTGCGTTCATTTGAACTCCCGATTCTTATTGTAGGTTGGAGGCCCGCCCCGACCGGGGCGGGCACGCGGCGTGGCTTACAGCCAGCCTTTGATGATCATCTGCGCCGACACGTAGCGCGCCAGCAGCATGTGGCCGAACGGCGTCGGGTGCACGCCGTCGGCATACAGGTAGTGGCTGATGTCGCCGGCGATCAGGGTCTTGCCGGTGCACGTCAGTGCCGACGTGCCGGTCACCGCGTTGGCGCCGCAGGCAGCGGTGGTGACGTTGGTCAGGCCGTAGGGTCCGGGGTTCTTGACCTGGTCCTGGCCGACGGCGTAGACATCGACATACAGGATCTTCGCTTCGCCGGCCACGCCGGTGCGCAGCGCGTCGTTGAAGGCATTGACCATCGCCTTCACCAGCGCCTGGTTGCTGGCCGACTGCGACAGCGACGACGGCGTCAGCGACACATCCGGCAAGTTGGCGACGACCACGTAGTTGGCGCCCTTGCCGACCACCTGGGTCTTGGTCAAAGCCGCCAGTTCGGTGCCGGCAACGGCCATCGCTGCCACCTGCTTCGGTCCGTTGGCGGCGGCGAACTCGGCGCCGGCCTTGGCGCCGGCGGCGTTGCCGGCCACCAGCGCGTCGGCCTGGGCCTTGGCCACCATCGGCAGGTGCACCGCCGGATTGATCGCGGCGACATTGCCCAACTGCGCGGCGGCGGTGACGCCGGCGCCGATCAAGGTGCTGCTGGTGCTGCCGGGACGCGCCGCTTCGGTCTGCATGGCCAGGCCGATCTGCGGCGCGGCGGTGGCCGGGTTGGTGGCGCCGGCGGCCAGTTGCATCGTCAGGCTGGTGACGAAGGCGGTGTTGCCCGCGGCGGCGCCGGCAGCGGCGCCGGCGGCGGTGGCGTCGGCGGTCAGCGTGTCGAGCAGGCCGAGCACGTCATTGCCGCCGGCCATGACGAGCACCAGCTCGTCGCCCTTGAACTTGCCGCCGCTGACGGCCAGGTGGTTGGTGATCTGGCGCGTTACCGGATAGGTCAGCGCGCCGAAATGCGGCTCGATCGACTTGTGGTGCGGACCGACCGGATTGGTCACGCGCGAGCCGCCCTGGGCGTAGCTGAAGCAGCCGGCGTTGGCCACCACCGGCACCGAGAAGCCGGCAATGTCGCCTTCGAGGCCCGTGACCGCCGGGCAAGGGGCCGGCGCGCCGATCTGGCGCGCAATCAGTTCGGTCCAGCCGAGGCCGGTCAAGGTCGGGTTGATCGCGACGTTGTCGCCGTTGATCGTGAAGCGGCCGCCGCCGGCGGCCTTGATGGCGCCGACATTGTAGGTGCCGACGTCGGACAGGCTGTCGCCGAACGACACCTGGCCGCTGAACTTGTTCTTGAGGCTCTGGTCGCCGCCGGTACTTTCGTTACCGCCGCAAGCTGCCAGCGCTGCCGCCGTCAGTAGCGCGAGCGCGAGATGGGAATGACGCATTGTGTCTCCTAATTTTTTTTTGACAGGTCTTATCGCACGAACGTGCTATTCGCCTGCTGATAATATGCCAGAGCCCGTTTCTCTTGTGTTGAAAACATTGTTATTTGTTAGATCAATGCGACAACGACGCAGCACGCCGCGCCGCTTGAAAAGCGGCGCGGCAAAGACTGCGGGTTATTAAACGAGGTCGTGGTTCAGCAGGCCGTGGACGATGCCGCTCGAGCCGTGCGCGGCGCGGCGCAGGCGGTCGTTGACGCCGAGCCAGGCGCCGCCGACCGGTGGCGCTTCCACCAGGATCAGCTCGGCGCCGGTGGCGTCCATCGCCCGTAGCGACGCGTACAGCGCGTACGCAAAGCCATCGGGACTGTCGGGCAGCCTGGCCTGCGCATGGACGGCCGGCAAATCGGAATAGTGGATCAGCGCGACCTTGCGGCCACTGCGCTGCAACTGGTGCAAGGTGCGTTGCAAGGTGGCGGTGTCTTGCATCGCCACCGGCGTGTGCGGCGCGTAATGCGATTCGAGCGTGCCGGAAGCGCGCGGCGCGGCAACGTCGGGCGCGGCCGGCAGCCGGTCGATCACGGCGGCGATCGCTTCCGCGCTGACCTGGCCGGGGCGCAGCAGCACCGGGCCGTGGCTGGCCAGCCGCGACAGGTCGACGATGGTCGACTCGATGCCGACCTGGCTGGCGCCGCCGTCGAGCACGGCAGCGAGCGGCCCGGCGGCGCCGAATTCGTCGCGCACGTGCTGCGCGGTGGTCGGGCTGACGTTGCCGAACTTGTTGGCCGACGGCGCCGCGATGCCGCCGCGCCCGCCCTTGAACTGCTGCAGCAGCGCAATCGCCACCGGATGCGCCGGGCAGCGCAGCCCGACCGTATCCTGGCCGCCGGAGACGGCCGGCGGAATGTGGGCGGCGCGCTTGAGGATCATCGTCAGCGGGCCCGGCCAGAAGGCGGCGGCCAGCTGGCGCGCTTCGTCGGGGATGTCGGCCGCCCAGTAATCGAGGTCGGCGCCGGGCGCCAGGTGGACGATGACGGGATGGTCCTGCGGGCGGCCCTTGGCGGCGTAGATCGCCGCCACCGCGGCCGGGTTCTCGGCGTCGGCGCCGAGGCCGTACACGGTCTCGGTCGGGAACGCCACCAGCGAACCGCTTTCAAGCGCGCGCGCGGCGGCGGCGATCTGCGCCGGGTCGACAGGCACGCTCATTACAGGGCGATGCCCAGGATGGCGCAGGCGGCGCGCAGCTGCTGTTGCGCTTCGGCCAAGGTCGGCGCGACAAACGTCGCGTGGCCCATCTTGCGGCCCGCGCGCGCTTCTTCCTTGCCGTACAGGTGCAGAAAGGCGCCAGGCAGCGCCAGCAGCTGGTCCCAGGCCGGTTCGCGCAGCGTACCGCCGTCGAACCACAGGTCGCCGAGGATGTTGAGCATGACGGCCGGCGAATGCTGGCGGCAGTCGCCCAGCGGCAGGCGCGCCATCGCCCGCACCTGCTGGGCGAACTGGCTGGTGACGCAGGCGTCGATCGTGTAGTGGCCGCTGTTGTGCGGGCGCGGCGCCATTTCGTTGACCACCAGGCTGCCGTCGTCGAGCACGAAAAACTCGATGCACAGCACGCCGACATAGCCGAGCCTGGCGACGATGGCGCGGGCGGCGTCCTGCGCGCGCTGCGCGCAGGCGGGGTCGACGTTCGGGCCCGGTACGGTGGTGGTAAACAGGATGCCGTCGCGATGGACGTTTTCGGCGATCGGGTAGACCACCGAGGCGCCATCGTCGCCACGCGCGGTCAGCACCGACACTTCGTAGGCGAGCGGCAGCATTTTTTCCAGCAGGCAGGTCACGCCCTTCATCGCGGCAAATGCGGCCTCGACGTCGGCGCGGCTGTCGACGCGCACCTGGCCCTTGCCGTCGTAGCCCATGCGCACGGTCTTGAGGATGCCGGGCAGCAGCGCGTCCGGAATGGCGGCGATGTCTTGCAGCGACGCGATGACCTGGTGCGGCGCCGGCAGCACGCCGGACGCGGCGGCGCAGTCGACGAAGAAGCGCTTCTCGGCGATGCGATCCTGGGCGATCGAGACGCAGTCGGCGGACGGCGCCACGAAGCTGTGCTGCGCCAGCAGCGCCATGCTGTCGGCCGGCACGTTCTCAAATTCGGTGGTGACCGCCGCGCACAGCGCCGACAGTTCGGCCAGCGCCGCCGCGTCGCTGTAGCCGGCCGTGATCAGGCGCTCGGCCACCTGGCCGGCGGGACAGTCGGTGGCAGGCTCGAGCACGGCAACCTTGTAGCCCATGGCCTGGGCGGCGTGGGCGAACATGCGGCCGAGCTGGCCGCCGCCCATGACGCCGAGCCAGGTCGACGGCGACGCTTGCGGCAGGAAAGGTGAATTCTGTTTCATACCACTGGTTCCAAAAAATATTGCTAACTCGTCGTCCCTGCCATTGGCAGGACCGACTCCTCGCGACAGCGAGGACGACGTGACTTCGCCGCCTTCATACCGGCGGCAGAGTCATCGACTTGGCGGCGGCGGTCTGGGTGCGGCGAAACTCTTCGAGCTTGGCGGCCAGTGCGTCGTCGGTCGCGGCCAGCATCGCCACCGCGGTCAGTGCCGCGTTGGCGGCGCCGGCTTCACCGATGGCGAAGGTGGCCACCGGCACGCCTTTGGGCATTTGCACGATCGACAGCAGCGAGTCTTCGCCGCGCAAGTAGCGCGACGGCACCGGCACGCCGAGCACCGGCACGATGGTCTTGGCCGCCAGCATGCCCGGCAGGTGGGCGGCGCCGCCGGCGCCGGCGATGATCGCGCGCAGGCCGCGCGCGCGCGCGCTGCTGGCATAGGCGAACATCTCGTCGGGCATGCGGTGCGCCGAAATGACCTGCGCTTCATGGGCGATGCCGAACTGCTCGAGCATCGCGACGGCGTGCTGCATCACTTCCCAGTCGGACGAGGACCCCATCACGACCCCGACGAGCACCTTGCTGGTTTGCTCCATGTCAGGCCTTCAGCTTTTCGCCGGTGAGGCGTTCGATCGCCTCGAAGTACTTGGCCTGGGTGCGCGAGATGACATCCATCGGCAGGTTCGGCGCCGGCGCGCTCTTGTTCCACTCGGTCAGCGTTTCGAGGTAGTCGCGCACGAACTGCTTGTCGAACGACGGCGGCGAACTGCCCGGCTGGTACGAGTCGGCCGGCCAGAAGCGCGACGAATCGGCCGTCAGCACTTCGTCCATCAGGTGCAGCACGCCGTGCTCATCGAGACCGAATTCGAACTTGGTGTCGGCGATGATGATGCCGCGCGTGGCGGCGTAGTCGGCGGCGGCGCCGTACAGCTCGATGCTGATGTCGCGGATCGTGGCGGCCAGTTCGCTGCCGATGCGGCGCTCCATGTCGTCGAAGCTGATGTTCTCGTCGTGCTCGCCCAGGTCGGCCTTGGCCGCCGGCGTGAAGATCGGCTCGGGCAGCTTGTCGGCCTGCACCAGTCCGGCCGGCAAGGTGATGCCGCACACGGCGCCCGTGGCCTGGTAATCCTTCCAGCCGGAACCGATGAGGTAGCCGCGCACCACCGCCTCGACCATGATCGGCTCGAGCCGCTTGGCGACGACGGCGCGTCCGCGCACCTGCTCGGCTTCTTCCGGCGCGACCACGCTTTCCGGATCGATGCCGGTCAGGTGGTTCGGCACGATGCCTTCGAGTTTGTCGAACCAGAAATCGGTCATCTGGTTCAGCACCAGGCCCTTGCCGGGGATCGGTTCGTTCATGACGACGTCGAACGCCGACAGGCGGTCGGTGGTGACGATGAGGATCTTGTCGTCGCCGACGGCGTAGTTGTCGCGGACCTTGCCGCGGCCGAGCAGCGGCAGCGAGGCGATGGTGGATTGATAGAGGCTGTTCATAGGATGGGATACCGGAGAAGCTGGGCCGGCGCGAAGGCCGGCGGAAGAAGTCAGGCCGCGCAACGCGGCCTGTTCGAAACGAATTTTACTCCAACAACGTTACTTGACGATCTGCGACAGTTCGCCCTTGGCATAGCGCTCGGCCATTTTCTCGAGCGGGATCGGGCGGATCTTGGCAGCCTGTCCTTCGCAGCCGAACGAGACGAAGCGCGATTTGCAGATCAGGGTGGCCGCTTCGCGTGCCGGCTTGAGCCAGTCGCGGGCGTCGAACTTGGACGGGTTCTCGAACATGTACTTGCGCACCGCCGCCGTCATCGCCAGGCGGATGTCGGTGTCGATGTTGATCTTGCGAACGCCGTGGCGGATGCCTTCCTGGATCTCTTCGACCGGCACGCCGTAGGTCTCCTTCATGTCGCCGCCGAATTCGCGGATGATCGCCAGCAATTCCTGCGGCACCGACGACGAGCCGTGCATGACCAGGTGGGTGTTCGGAATGCGCGCGTGGATTTCCTTGATGCGGTCGATGGCCAGGATGTCGCCGGTCGGCTTGCGCGAGAACTTGTAGGCGCCGTGCGAGGTGCCGATGGCAATGGCCAGCGCGTCGCATTGCGTGCGGGCGACGAAGTCGGCCGCTTGCGAGGCGTCGGTGAGCAGCTGCTCGCGCGTCATGGCGCCGTCGGCGCCGTGGCCGTCTTCCTTGTCGCCCATCATCGTCTCGAGCGAACCGAGCACGCCCAGTTCGGCTTCGACCGATACGCCGATCGCGTGCGAGAACTTGACCACTTCGCGCGACACTTCGCAGTTGTATTCGTAGCTGGCAACGCTCTTGCCGTCGGCCTCGAGCGAGCCGTCCATCATCACCGAGGTGAAGCCGGAACGGATCGCGGTCATGCACACCGCCGGCGACTGGCCGTGATCCTGGTGCATGACGACCGGGATGTGCGGATACGCTTCGACGGCGGCGTCGATCAGGTGGCGCAGGAACGCTTCGCCGGCATACTTGCGCGCGCCGGCCGAGGCCTGCATGATCACCGGGCTGCCGGTGGCGTCGGCGGCGGCCATGATGGCCTGCACCTGTTCGAGGTTGTTGACGTTAAACGCCGGCAGGCCATAACCGTTTTCGGCGGCATGGTCGAGAAGTTGACGCAGGGATACGAGTGCCATGGTAATACTCCAAACAATAGTAGAAATCGGGGCCTGTGCGCAGCGCCAGGCGGGTTGTTCCGTTAGTCGAACTCGCCGACGCGCACGATTTTCAGTGCGTTGGTGCCGCCGACCTGTCCCATCGGCTCGCCCCAGGTGCAAACGATCATGTCACCTTTCTTGACGATTCCTTTGGCGACCATCAAATCCTCGGCCTGCCTCAGCACCGCGCTGCTGTCGCCTTGCTGCGTCAGGTGGTAGGCGTGCACGTTGCGGTACAGCGAGACCTTGCGCTGGGTGCTGACGATCGGCGTGAGCGCGAAGATCGGCGTGTCGACCCGGTGCCGGCTCATCCACAGCGCGGTCGAGCCGGACTCGGTCAGCGCGGCGATCGCCTTCACGCCCAGGTGGTGCGCGGTAAACAGCGTGCCGTAGGCGATCGACTGGTCGATGCGGGTAAATTTGACGTTGAGGAAATCGGCGTCGAGCGTGTTGTACTCGGACAGCTCGGCTTCGACGCAGATCGCCGCCATCATCTCGACCGTCTCGATCGGGTACTTGCCCGACGCCGTCTCGGCCGACGTCATCACCGCGTCGGTGCCGTCGAGCACCGCGTTGGCCACGTCCGACACCTCGGCGCGGGTCGGCACGGCGTTGAAGATCATCGACTCCATCATCTGGGTCGCGGTGATGGCCAGCTTGTTCGACGCGCGCGCCATCTTGATCATCCGCTTCTGCAGCGCCGGCACGGCGGCATTGCCCACTTCGACGGCCAGGTCGCCGCGCGCGACCATGATGCCGTCGGAGGCGTCGAGGATTTCCTGCAGCACCGGAATGGCTTCGGCGCGCTCGATCTTGGCGATCATCATCGGCTTGTGGTGGTACTGCTCGCCGGCGATGTTGGCCAGCTGGCGCGCCATTTCCATGTCGGTCGCGCTTTTCGGGAACGAGATGGCCAGGTAGTCGGCCTGGAAGCTCATCGCCGTCTTGATGTCTTCCATGTCCTTGGCAGTCAGCGCCGGCGCGGTCAGGCCGCCGCCCTGGCGGTTGATGCCCTTGTTGTTCGACAGCTCGCCGCCGACCTTGACGGTGGTGCAGATTTCGTGGCCGACGACCTTGTCGACCACCAGCACGATCAGGCCGTCGTTGAGCAAAAGCTTGTCGCCCGGCTTGACGTCGCGCGGCAGTGCCTTGTAGTCCAGGCCCACGCGTTCCTGGTTGCCCTTCTCGCCGTTCTCGCCCCACTTGGCGTCAAGAATGAACTTGTCGCCTTGCTCGAGCATGATCTTGCCCTCTTCGAACTTGCCGACCCGGATCTTCGGCCCCTGCATGTCGGCCATGATCGCCACTTCGCGGCCGCACTCGGCGGCGGCGGCGCGCACCGCGTTGGCGCGCGCGATGTGGTCGGCCGCGGTGCCGTGCGAGAAGTTCAGGCGCACGACATCGACCCCTGCGCGAATCATGCGTACCAGCATATCGGGTTCGGACGATGCCGGGCCGATGGTTGCAACGATCTTAGTGCCACGGAACATAGAGTGCCTTCAGGGTAAGAGCAGCCGGTCTGCGCTGCAAGGGACGACGTACTTCAGGTCGCGCTGCGCTGTAACAGGATCTCCACGGCCGGCAAGGTTTTACCTTCAAGAAACTCCAGGAAGGCGCCGCCGCCGGTCGAGATATAACCGATTCTATCGGTAATGTTGTATTTTGCAATGGCCGCCAGCGTGTCGCCGCCGCCGGCGATTGAAAACGCCGCCGAATCGGCGATCGCCAGCGCCAGCGTCTTGGTGCCTTCGCCGAACTGGTCGAACTCGAACACGCCGACCGGGCCGTTCCACACGATAGTGCCGGCCTGGGCGATCTGCGCGGCCAGCGTGGCCGCCGTGACCGGGCCGATGTCGAGGATCATGTCGTCGTCCTGCACGTCGGCGACGTTCTTGACGGTGGCGGCGGCGGTCGGCAAAAACTCCTTGGCGCAGACGACGTCAACCGGAATCGGCACCTGCGCGCCGCGCGCGGCCATCATGTCGATGATGGTCTTGGCTTCGGCCACCAGGTCCGCTTCGACCAGCGACTTGCCGATGTTCAGGCCGACGGCCTTCATGAAGGTATTGGCGATGCCGCCGCCGACGATCAGCGCGTCGACCTTGTCGGCCAGCGCTTTGAGGATCGACAGCTTGGACGACACCTTCGAGCCGGCGACGATCGCCAGCAGCGGGCGCTTCGGCGCGCCGAGCGCCTTGCCGAGCGCATCGAGTTCGGCCGCCAGCAGCGGGCCGGCGCACACTACCGGCGCAAACTTGGCGATGCCGTGGGTGGTCGCTTCGGCGCGGTGCGCGGTGCCGAACGCGTCGTTGACGTAGATGTCGCACAGCTTGGCCATCTTCTGGGCCAGCGCGTCGTCGTTCTTCTTTTCGCCCTGGTTGACGCGGCAATTCTCCAGCAGCACGACCTGGCCCGGTGCGACGTCGACGCCGTCGACCCAGTTTTGCTTGAGCTCGACCGATTGTCCCAGCAGCTCGGCCAGGCGCGCGGCGACCGGCGCCAGGCTGTCTTCCGGCTTGAAGGCGCCCTCGGTCGGGCGGCCCAGGTGCGACGTCACCATCACGGCGGCGCCGGCGTCGAGGGCGGCGCGAATCGCCGGCACGGAGGCGCGGATGCGGGTGTCTTCGGTAATGTTGCCGGCGTCATCCTGCGGCACGTTGAGGTCGGCGCGGATAAAGACGCGCTTGGCGCGCAGTGCGCCCTGGTCGATCAAGTCTTGCAGGCGGGTGAAATTGAGGACGGCGTGCATGGCTTCCCGGGAGTAAAAGTAGAAAGATCGCTATTTTACCTGATGAACATGTGCTTAGGACCACTCGCCGGCGCGCCCGCGCGCCCGCCGGCGTGCGACCACCTAAGCGGCTGTCCCGAACACCGGAAACAAGCGCAGCGCCGTAAACATCAGCATGCCAAACACGATCGTATGCAGCATATTGCGCCGCACCGCATAAAACAGCACCGCCGCCGCGCCAGCCAGCAGCTTCGGGTTGGTCACCGCCAGCTGCAGCTCCCCCTGGCTGCCCAGCAGCACATCCGGCGCGATAATCGCCGCCAGCGCGCAGGCCGGCGCATAGCGCAGCACTTCCTGCACCCGCTTCGGAATCGTGATGTGATGGCCAACCAGCCAGAACGAACTGCGCGTGGCAGCGGTGGCGACGGCCAGCGCGCCGATGACAGCCCAGATTTCAAGGTCGCTCATGGCCGTCCTTTCAGTTTTTCCAGCGTTTCCTCGACCACCATGGCGGTGATCATGCCGATCACGACCGCCGCCAGCAGGCCCAGCTTGTAAGGCAGGCCGGCCGCCAGCACCGCCACCGTGCCGGCCACCAGCACGCCGCACAGCGCCGCCTTGTTGACGATCAGCGGCACCGTGATGCAGATGATCGCCAGGGTGCCGGCAAAGCCGAGCCCCCACTGCGGCGGCACCGCGCTGCCGAGGAAAATGCCGGCGATCGAGCCGACCTGCCAGGCCACCCAGTTCGGATACATCAGCCCTTTCAGGTACGACAGCTTGCCGGGCGCCGGCCGCTCGTCCGGAAAACGCTGCAGGAACAAGGCCACCGTCATGTCGCCCGACACGTAGCCGAGGGCGAAACGCTGGCGCCACGGCAGGTGGGCAAAATGCGGCGCCAGCAGGGCCGAAAAGATGACGAAGCGCAGGTTGACGACCAGCGCGGTGGCGAAGATCACCCACACCGGTGCACTGGCGACGATCAGCGGCAATGACGCCAATTGGGCAGAACCGGCGAACACCAGCAAGGTCATACCTAATGCCTGGGGTATCGAGAGGCCCGCCTTGACCATGGCGATGCCGACCACCAGGCCCCAGGCAGCGATGCCAAACAGGGTCGGCAAGCCGGTCTTGAATCCTTCGCGCCAGGCGACATCGTCGTGGTCGTCGGGCCGCGTAGCCTGGTCCGCTGGCGCAGGCTGGGTGCTCATGTGGTTTTCCCACCACAGCGGCAGCGCGCGGGAGGAACGGGAAAGGGGGAACAAGGGGGCATGAAACGCACGAAGAAGTGTGGCGCGCAGCCCGGATTTGAATCGAGCAGGAGCGTATCGCCATTTTTTGTCAGAGCGCTATTTTACCGATCATTCCGGCCAAGCGCGTGAATCGTCTAAAATCGTGGTTTTGCCTCGGCCCAATTGGCCCGCCTCACGGAGAAATCATGAACGACACCAAAATGCCCGCCGCGGTCACCCTCGACGCCAAGGACCTGCCCGCCTATTGCCCGAATCCGGCAATGCCGCTGTGGTCCTCCCATCCGCGGGTATTCCTCGATTTCGGCCATGACGGCCTGGCCAAGTGCCCGTATTGCGGCACCGAATACCGCCTCAAGCCGGGCACGGTGTTGTCGCATCACTGATCGGTCGCCGTGAAAACCGCCAAGCAACAGGCCGGCAGCGCGGCCGAGATCGAGGCAGCGTTCTACGAGGCGCTCAACCGCGCCGATGTCGAGGCGCTGATGGCGCTGTGGGCCGACGACGAGGAGATTATTTGCATCCACCCGGGCGGCCCGCGGCTGCACGGCCACGCCGCCATCCAGGCGTCATGGGAAGCGATCCTGGCGCAGGGCGGCCTGCAGATCCGGCCGTCGCAGTTGCACGAGACGCATAACCTGATGAGCGCGGTGCACACCGTGATCGAAGGCGTCACCTCCTCCGCCACCAGCGAGCCGGCCCACCTGGTCGCCACCAACGCCTACATGAAGACGCCGCGCGGCTGGCGCATGGTGCTGCACCATGTGTCGGTGGCGCCGGGGCCGGTTCCGGCCGCCCAGCACGCGCCGTCGACCAGTTTGCATTGACGAGCGCCATGGTCTACCCCGCCCCAGCCTGGCTGCCCGGCGGCCACCTGCAGACGATCTACCCGGCCGTGGCGATCGCTGCGCCGGCGGTGACGTACCGGCGCGAACGGTGGGACGCGCACGACGGCGACTTCGTCGATGTCGACTTCGTCGACGGCCAGCCCGGCAAGCCGCTGGTGGTGCTGTTCCACGGGCTGGAAGGCTCGTCGAACAGCCACTACGCGCGCGCCATGATGGCTGAGGTGGCCGCGCGCGGCTGGTCCGGCGCGGTGCCGCATTTTCGCGGCTGCTCGGGCGAAGCGAACCGCGCGCCGCGCTTTTACCACTCGGGCGACGCCGGCGAGATTGACTGGATCTTGCGGCGCCTGCGCGTGCGTCACGCAGGCCCGCTGTACGCCACCGGCGTCTCGCTCGGCGGCAACGCCTTGCTGCGCTGGCTTGGCGAATCGCAGCACCAGGCCGACATCGTCGATGCCGCCTGCGCCGTCTCGGCGCCGCTCGACCTGACGCGTGGCGGCGCGGCGCTGTCGTCCGGTTTCAACCGCATCTACACGCGCATGTTCCTGCGCACCCTGAAGCCCAAGTGCCTGGCCAAGCTGGCCCATTTTCCCGGCCTGTTCGACCGCGACGCGCTGCTCGCGGCGCGCGACCTGTACGCGTTCGACAACGTCGTGACAGCGCCGCTGCACGGCTACCGCGACACCGACGACTACTGGGACCGCGCCAGCGCCAAGCACGTGCTGGGCGACATCACGGTGCCGACCCTGGTGCTGAACGCCCGCAATGATCCTTTTTTGCCCGGCATCTACCTGCCGACCAGCGCGGCGCCGAGCGTCACGCTCGAGTTCCCCGAGCGCGGCGGCCACGTCGGCTTTGCCGCCGGCGCCATGCCTGGCCGGCTCGACTGGCTGCCGCGCCGCCTGCTCCATTTCCTCGAAGGCGCGCCATCCGTCGGCAAAATATGCGAAGCTGACGGCCATGGATGACATCGTCAAGCAGGCAATGGCCAAGTGGCCGAACGTACCCGATTGCTACGGCTGGCTCGGACTCGACGCGCGCGGCGCCTGGCGCATGCGCGACGAGCGCGCCCAGCACCTGAACCTGGCCGGCGACAAGGTCAAGCAGGCCGCGCTGCTCGGCTTCATCAACCGCAACTATGGCGCCGACGAACGGGGCCGCTGGTATTTCCAGAACGGCCCGCAGCGGGTCTACCTGAACCTGGAAGCGACGCCGTACATTGCCCGCACCGACCCGCAATTGGGACTGGTGGTGCAGACCGGCGAAGCGTTCGGCGTGCCGGAGCGCGCGTTCATGACCGAGGCGGGGGAATTGATTCTGGACGGCGGCGGCAAAGTGGCCCAGGTGGACGACCGCGACGTGGCGCAGTTGCTCGAGCGGCTAGAGTTGGACGGCGAGGCGGCATCCGACGAAGCGCTGATGGCGTGGCTGGAAGGTGGCACCGGCGGCCTGACGCTGCGCATCGACGGCATGCTGGCGCCGGTAGAACGGATCGCCGCAGCGGAGGTGCCGTCGCGCTTCGGCTTTGAGCGCACGCCCGGCCCGAACGTTGGCTAGCTGGGGTCAGGTCTGACATTCGGACATTTGCGTTCTTGCAATGTCCGAATGTCAGACCTGACCCCAGCGTTTGCTACCGCTCCTTATTTTCCTTCTTCTCTTCCTTGACGCGCTCTTGCAGTTCACGCTCGCGCGCGTCGATCGTCGCCAGGTCGTAGAACGACGCGTCGGGCGCCTTGCGCGCGATGGTCAGCTGGTCGACCGCCGCCGGCACCGCTCCGCTGAGCACGTACGATTCGGCCAGCGCGATATGCTGCAAGCTCAGCTTGCCCTGCGCCGCGTAGGTCTGCGCCAGCAACTCGTACAGCTTCGGTTCTTCGCGGTAAAGCCGCACCTGCTCGCGCAGGAATACCGCCGCCTTGTCGAGCTGGCCACTGGCGATCAACGCCTTGGCGTACTGCCGCGCGATGCCGCGCGACAGCGGAAACTGCTGGTAGGCCTGCTCGGCTTCCTTGACCGTCAGCGGCGCCATCGACGCCGGCTGGCCTGGCGCCAGCTTGATCTCGAGCGACATGCTGGCGAACATCGATGCCGCATCCGAGGTGCTCTGCCCGGTCGAGAACACCGCCCCGGCCGCTGGCTTCATCGTCGCGCGCGCTTTGGCCAGCAAGTCGCCCGCCTTCGTCAGCTCGCCGCGTTTAAGCGCCACCAGCGCCAGGCCGTACTGCGCCGCCGCCTGCTGCTGGCGGCTCTGATTGGTCAACTGGAACTCGAACACCTTGGTCGCATCGATCAGGCCTTGCGTGCTGACATCCTGCAACACCCGCGCCCGCGCCCGCACCAGGTGAAATTCCAGGCCGTCGACGCGCTGACGGAACGGCGTCTCGCGGATGCGCGCCTGGATGTCGGCGATCCGCTCGGACGTCAGCGGGTGACTCATCAGCCACGGCGGGGTCAGGTCCGAATACACCTTGGTCGCCGTCTGCAGGCGCTGGAAGAACCCCACCATGCCGGACGTGTCGTAGCCGCCCGAGCCCATGATCTGAAAGCCGACGCGGTCGGCCTCGCGTTCGGCATCGCGGCTGAAATTGAGCTGGCGCTGGATCTGCAGGCCCTGGCCGCCCATCATCACGCCGACCGCCGCGTCCGGTCCTGCCTTCGACGCCAGCGCCGCGAGAATCAGCGCCGCCAGCGGCATCAGCGCATCCTGCTTTTGCTGGCCGATCATGCGGGCGATGTGGCGCTGGGTGACGTGGCCGATTTCGTGCGACATCACCGACGCCAGTTCCGACTCGTTCTGCGCCGCCAGCAACAGCCCGGTATGGGCCGCGATGAACCCGCCCGGCAGCGCAAACGCGTTGAGCATCGGATCGCGCATGGCGAAGAAATAGAAGTCGGCGCCGGTTTCGCCGCGCGCGCCGGGATAGGCGGCCACCAGAGCGCTGCCGAAATTGTTCAGGTATTCGAGGATCGGGTCGTCGTCGAGAAAGGCGGGGTCGCGCCGCACGTCGCGCATGATCTCCTCGCCAAGCTTGCGCTCGATCAACGGCGACAGGTCGCCGCGGGCGCTGTCGCCCAGGGTCGGCAGGACGGTATTGTTCGGCCTGAGCTGGGCCAGGCCGCTTGGCGGTGCGCTGGCCAACGCCGCGAACGCCGACAGGCAAACGGCCGCCAGCAGGCGGCGCGTGCGGGGCGCAGGGAGCCCGACGGGAGGATCGTTTTTCGATTTCACGGTGCTATCATACCTGCAACCGCCGCGCGGGCACCGCAGGCACGCGCGCCGAAACAGTTTGTTACCTCAACCGACCCAGCCTCCATGACCATTGACACCACCCTGACCCATTTCGACAGCGCCGGCCAGGCCCACATGGTCGACGTCGGCGCCAAGGCCGACACGCAGCGCGTCGCCGTCGCCGCCGGCACCATCCGCATGAAGGCGGCAACGCTGGCGCTGATCGTCTCTGGCAGCGCCAAGAAAGGCGACGTGCTCGGCATCGCGCGCATCGCCGCGATCATGGGCGCCAAGCGCACCAGCGACCTGGTGCCGCTGTGCCACCCGCTGGCGCTGACCCGCGTGACGGTCGATTTCGAAATTGACCAGCCTGCCAACAGCGTGCACTGCCGCGCGCAAGTGGAGACCTTCGGCAAGACCGGCGTCGAGATGGAAGCGCTGACCGCGGTGCAGATTGGCTTGCTGACCATTTACGACATGTGCAAGGCGGTCGACCGCGGCATGGTGATGACCGATGTGCGCGTGCTGGAAAAGCACGGCGGCAAGAGCGGGGATTGGCACGCCGAGGTATAGGCCACACTGCGCGTGAGGTGGCGACGATGAACTTCTCGCGCTGGCACTGATCTGATCACTGACTGACTCAACTTTCCCACCGCGCGTTCAAAAACGCGAAGGGAAAATTCGTTCGCACCATTCTTTCACGAGTGAGGTCATGATGAAATCCACTGCCTGGCTGCTTGCAGCCGCACTCTCCGCCGCCGGCGCCGCGCTGGCGCAAACCGAACCGCAAAGCACCGTCAGGGAGACCACCGATCCGGCCAGGATCGCCGACATCGAGCGGCGCGCGCAAGAGCTGGTGTCGCGCGGCCAGTCGTCTTCGAGAACGGCGACGAACGGCGAGCAAGCCGGGGGCGACAAGCAACGAGCGCGCTCCCACAAATACAAAGGCAAGCACAAGCGGGCGATGAAAGACAAAGCCGCGTCCGATCAGGCAGGGTCGACCGAAGGCAAGTAACGCCTGCACTGAGCAGACATCACCTTCCCGGCAGCAATTCAATGCACCAGGCTGCGCGCGGCCATGCGAGTGAGGGTCGGCATACCGACGCGTACCACCGATTCACTGCCGAATGCGGCGCCAGTCAACAGTTTGCTGGTGAACCTTAGTGTTCACCTACGGCGTGCAGTCCGTCAATCTCGATTCGTCGCATCATATGCTGCTGCAGAACATGACGTACGAAGCGCTGATCGCCGACCGCCAAAAAATCGTCTGATCGACGGTCATAGAAAAATCCCTGCTGGCGTTGCCGCAAGCAGGGATTTTTTTGCGCCGGCGCCGTAGCGCCGGTCATGCTGCATTAGCCTGGTGTTGCTGGTGGCGTCGCTGGAGCCGCTGCAGTGGCGCAGACGCTTGCTGGGCCGACCAGTTTCTGCTCAACCGTGGTAGCGCAGCTCCACTTGCCGTCCGTTGCATTGCGGGACAGGGTGATGGTCTTGTCCTTGACTTGCGACGAACCGCCCACGATGGTCGCAGTGACAACGCCAGCCGTGGTAGCGGTGGTGATGGCGATCGTCGTATTGGCGTTTGCTGCCTGTACGCCGACTGCTGCTTCGGTAGCTGCTGGCGCGGTGCCGGCGGTTGGGATGACCGGAGTCAGGCCGTCGTTCAGCGCGACTTCGAAACCGGTCTTCGCAGGAGCTACTTCCGCCAGTGCAGCGGCGAACTTCGACTTGGCGACGTAGTCCTGGTATGCAGGAATTGCGACAGCTGCCAGGATACCGATAATTGCGACAACGATCATCAGTTCGATCAGGGTGAAACCAGCTTGTGCCTTCTTAACCATTTTCATCGATTTCATTATGTTGCTCCTTGTGGGGTTGTATGTTTAGTGCTGCTACTTTACATAGAGCAATAGCCGTGCCAGCGGGGAAACATGGTGTTTCGTTAGCGCGGAGGTAGCAATCTGCCCGTCCACTGGCACTTTGCGTCATACCCGTTGACAAACTTCGTCAGCTATCTGGCACGAAGTGTCAGTCGGACAGCGCGGCTGTACAGCAACTTCGCGCGTCAGAATAAAAAATCCCTGCTGGCGTTGCCGCGAGCAGGGTTTTTTTGTTACGCCGGCGCCGTAGCGCCGGTCATGCTGCATTAACCTGGTGTTGCTGGTGGCGTCGCTGGAGCTGCTGCAGTGGCGCAGACGCTTGCTGGGCCAACCAGTTTCTGCTCAACCGTGGTAGCGCAGCTCCACTTGCCGTCCGTTGCATTGCGGGACAGGGTGATGGTCTTGTCCTTGACCTGCGACGAACCGCCGACGATGGTCGCGGTAACAACGCCAGCCGTGGTAGCGGTGGTGATCGCGATCGTGGTGTTGGCGTTTGCTGCCTGTACGCCGACTGCTGCTTCGGTTGCTGCTGGCGCGGTGCCGGCGGTTGGGATGACCGGAGTCAGGCCGTCGTTCAGGGCGACTTCGAAACCGGTCTTCGCAGGAGCTACTTCAGCCAGCGCAGCGGCGAACTTCGACTTGGCGACGTAGTCTTGGTATGCAGGAATTGCAACAGCTGCCAGGATACCGATAATCGCAACGACGATCATCAGTTCGATCAGGGTGAAACCCGCTTGTGCCTTCTTAACCATTTTCATCGATTTCATTTTGTTGCTCCTGTGGGGTTGTATGTTTGGTGCTGCTACTTAACGTAGAGCAATAGCCGTGCCAGCCAGGAAATATGCGGTTCGGTTGTAATTAGATTATTAAATGCGGGTTGGTTCGACGATTTTTGTCCGCTTGCTGACAAATATTGTCAGTCCAAGCGCCTCAAATTGTCATTTCGCTTGTCATTTGCGTCGCTCAGCCACTTCTGGCCGTAAAGCGCATGCGCGTGCCGGTCAGCTCGAGTTCGTCGCCGTGGCGCAGTTGCCGCGGCGCTTTGCCTACCTGCTCGCCATTGACCATCGCGTCGACGACGCCTTGCATCTGCGCTATATAGTAGCCGTCCGCCTGACGGGTGACCACCACCACCAGCACGCCGGGACTGCCCAGCGTCGTCAGCGGTTTCGTCAGCGACAAGGTTTTGCCGGCGCTGGCGCCGTTGAGCACTTCGATGCCGCCAATGGCCGCCGCCGCCACAACCGCCGCCGCACAATACTCGAGCTGGTAATTAGCGATCGCCACGCGGTCGCCGTCAGCGAGCACAGCCCGTTCTATGCGCTGGCCATTGAGGAAGGTGCCGTTGCTGCTGTCGAGGTCTTCCAGCATGATGACGCCGTCAATGCGCGTCACCGCGGCATGCCGAGCGCTGACCGCCTGGTGGCCGATGACGATGTCGTTGTGCGGATGGCGGCCGATGGTGGTCCTGCCGGCGCCCAGTTCAGCCTCCTGCACTACGATCGCATCGCGCGATATGATCAATCTCGCCACTGCACGCCTCCACGCTGGTAAACGCTAACGGGGAGCTTGCGCTCCCCGTCAATTGTACCTCTGCTGCCCAGTATTGTTTAGCTGGGCATCGGCCGCCTTACAGCATGGCTTTCAGCAAACGCGCCATTTCCGACGGGTTCTTGGTGGCCTTGATACCGCAGGCTTCCATGATGTCGAGCTTGGCTTGCGCGGTATCGGCGCCGCCCGAGATCAGCGCGCCGGCATGGCCCATGCGCTTGCCCGGTGGCGCGGTGACGCCGGCGATGAAGCAGACCACTGGCTTCTTCATGTTGTCCTTGATCCAGTAGGCAGCGTTCGCCTCATCCGGTCCGCCGATCTCGCCGATCATGATGACCGCGTCGGTCTCAGGATCGTCATTGAACATCTGCATGATGTCGATGTGCTTCAGACCGTTGATCGGGTCGCCGCCGATGCCCACGGCCGACGACTGGCCCAGGCCCAGCGCGGTCAACTGGCCGACCGCTTCGTACGTCAAGGTGCCCGAACGCGACACGACGCCGATGCGGCCCTTCTTGTGGATGTGACCCGGCATGATGCCGATCTTGATTTCGTCAGGCGTGATCAGGCCAGGGCAGTTTGGACCGAGCAGCAGGGTCTTCGAGCCGGCTTTCGCCATGCGGTCTTTCAGCGCCATCATGTCGCGCACTGGAATGCCTTCGGTGATGCAGATGGCCAGGTCGAGTTCGGCTTCGACGGCTTCCCAGATCGCGGCGGCAGCGCCCGCTGGCGGCACGTAGATGACCGACACGTTGGCGCCGGTTTCTTTTTTCGCTTCGGCGACGCTGGCGAAAATCGGAATGCCTTCGAAATCTTCGCCGGCTTTCTTCGGGTTCACGCCGGCGACGAACGCCTCTTTGCCATTCGCGTAGTCGCGGCACATGCGGGTGTGGAACTGACCGGTCTTGCCGGTAATTCCCTGGGTGACTACTTTGGTATCTTTATTGATCAGAATCGACATGTTGTTTCCTTCGGATTAGGCTTTACCAGCAGCGGCGGCAACGACGGCCTTGGCTGCGTCTTCCATCGTATCGGCGGCGATGATCGGCAGGCCGGAGTCGGCCAGCATCTTCTTGCCGATCTCTTCGTTGGTGCCCTTCATGCGCACGACCAGCGGCACTTGCAGCGAGACTGCCTTCGATGCGGTGATCACGCCTTCGGCGATGACGTCGCAGCGCATGATGCCACCGAAGATGTTGACCAGGATCGCCTTCAGGCCCGGGTTCTTCAGCATGATCTTGAACGCTTCGGTGACCTTTTCAGCAGTAGCGCCGCCGCCGACGTCGAGGAAGTTGGCCGGCTCGCCGCCGAACAGCTTGATCGTGTCCATGGTCGCCATCGCCAGGCCGGCGCCGTTGACCAGGCAGCCGATGTTGCCGTCGAGCGAAATGTAGGCGAGGTCGAACTTCGATGCTTCAACTTCGGCCGGATCTTCTTCGTCCAGGTCGCGGAAGGCGACGATCTCAGGGTGGCGGTACAGCGCGTTCGAATCGAAATTGAATTTCGCGTCGAGCGCAATGACGCGGCCGGCGCCGTCGACGATCAGCGGATTGATTTCGGCCAGCGATGCGTCGGTATCCCAGTACGCCTTGTACAGGCCCATCAGCTGGGTGCGCGCGTCGGCGATCGAAGCGGCAGGCACGCCGATCTTGGTCGAGATGTCATCGGCTTCGGCGGCGGTCAGGCCGACCGACGGGTCGATGGCGATGGTGTGGATTTTTTCCGGGTTCGAGTGTGCAACTTCCTCGATGTCCATGCCGCCTTCGGACGAGGCCATCAGCACGACGCGCTGGCTGACGCGGTCGGTGACCATCGACACGTACAGTTCCTGCTTGATGTCGGCGCCTTCTTCGATCAGCAGACGGCGTACCTTCTGGCCGGCTTCGCCGGTCTGGTGGGTGACGAGCTGCATGCCCATGATCTGGTCGGCATATTCCTTGACCTGCTCGAGCGACTTGGCGACCTTGACGCCGCCGCCTTTACCGCGGCCGCCGGCGTGAATTTGCGCCTTGACGACCCATACCTTGCCGCCCAGCGTCTCGGCTGCCTTGACAGCCTCTTCCACGGACATGCACGGGATACCGCGCGGTACCGTCACTCCGAACTGCCGGAGGATTTCTTTGCCTTGATACTCATGGATTTTCATGCTGGCTTTCCCTTCTTATGATACTGAATGTAGAAATACGGTTGAAATACGGATGATTGGAATTGCGGCACTGCGACTGCTAACCGGTCACGCTCCTGGCGTACCAGCGCGGGTAATACTTCGCCACCGCCGCGCCGTCGACGCGCAAGGCGTGGCAACGGTCGAGCTGGAACGGCTGCTCGGTCGAGGCGTCGTCGCCATCGCCGTCGCGCGTCTTGATGACGTCGTTGGCGAACGCCTGGATCGCCGCGGTCGGCAGCACCAGCGACAATTCGGTCAGGTGGGTGCAGCCGAGGACGCCGGCGAGCCGGTCCTTCAGGCGCAGCCGAAAATGGTTCGTCAGCGACAGGCCTATCAGGCTCTTGTAGGCCGGCGCGATGGTGTCGCAGTAACCGGGATACGGCACGGCATCGGACGACGCTTCGGCGTCGACAATGATCAGGTCGATGTTGATGGTAATCCGCAGCCACAGGTCGTGCACCGGAGCGCCGCCAGCGCGCAGACCGGAAGCGAGGAGGATGTCGCGCATCTTGACGTCGCTGATGCGCGCGTCGAGGTCCCACAGGCCATCATCGCGCGCGAACGCGTCGACCTGGATGGCACGGGTGTGCCGCAAAGCGCGGGGGACAGGAGAAGACAGGGGCATAGACACCAATGCCGAAAATGCGGCGGTAAAAAGTATGCAGCCATGTGCTGATGCACGCCACCGCAGCTTCTACGGCGACAACCGCTCATGCGGCGCTGCTTAAACCACAAAAGTTTAGCACATGCGCAGGGTCAGTTGCACTGCAACATAAATTTAGCAGTTCAATCTGCCCCACCCATTGCAACCGCGACAATCTTTCCGAACTGAGCATGCGCCGGAGGAATCTGGCATGAATTTGCTCCAGAGTAGCCGTCGTCGCCATTTCAGACATGGATGAGCGGCTTGGTGATACTGACTAGCTTAAGTATGTCGTCGGACAACTGGGAAATTACGTGCAGTTCACCGTGAAGAAAATGCAAGCGCAGCACCACGTAAGCACCATCGAACGCGGCTTCAAAGATTTGAGGACGAGTTATGTCTGTAAAGTCGTTCCACGGCATTCCAGCGCAGTCTTCCAACGCGTTGGAAAATTCGTCAAATAACCTGGGGGAAATGGATTCTAGCTGCGCGAGTTGCAACAAGAACTGAGCGTCACTCAGGTCGAACTCAACCTTGGCAGGACGATCGATCAAGAACGATCCCGGATCTTTTTAAAAACCTCCGCAATCTCACGCTTGGAAAAAGCGCGAGCCGGCACTACCTTGAGTCTCTCAGCCGAGTGCTTTAACGCGGCAATTGTTTCTTTGCTAAACCCCGCGGACTCTATTGGTGCAGGTCGCTCATCTTCAGTGTTTGCACCTGACTTTAGTTTCTTGAGAGGCATGGCAGACTCCGCGAAGTGAACACGACGTTATTCGTGTATCTTACTCCGAAAGCGAACGGCAATTTCAATGCGCAGCAGTTTTGCGGCAATCAGGGGGAAAAGCGCGGCACCTCCCGCCGGTGAGGAGTATGCGTCCGCAGCACGGGGCTGCTACGCACACGGCGGAAGGCGCCTTGCTTAATCGTTCAAACGGTCAAAAATCATCGTCATCAGGACACGTGCCGCGCATCGCCGCGCGCACCGCGCGCTGCGAAAAACCGCGCTGCATCAAAAACCGCATCTGCTTGCCCCGCCCTTCGGCGTCGGTCGCAACCGCGCCGAACTTGCGGCTCCATACTTCGCACGCGCGCGCCACTTCGCTGTCCGCCAGCGAAGTCTTCAGTTCCTGCAGCGCCTCGCCATTGATGCCATGGCTTTGCAGTTCGGCGACGATGCGGCTGTTGCCGTAGCGCGCCTCGCGGCGGTGAATCAGCGACTCGGAGAAGCGCTCCTGCGACAGCCAGTTGTTCTTCTCGAGGAAATCGAGCAGGGCGTCGACGTCGTCGCCCTCCTCGGCATACTTCGACAGCTTGCGCCGCAGCTCGAGCCGGCTGTGCTCGCGCATCGACAGGAAGCGCAAGGCACGGCCTTTCAGGCTCAGTTGCGGCCTGGGCACGGACCGCCTTTACTCGGCCACGGCCTTCAGCTTGGCAACCGGCTTGACCGGCTCCTCGCCGACGACCGGCGGCAGCTCGCGCACGCCGAGGGCCGCGCGAACCTTGTTTTCGATCTCGCGCGCCAGCGCCGGACGCTCGACCAGGAAGGTACGGGCATTGTCCTTGCCCTGGCCGATACGCTCGCCGTTATAGCTGTACCACGAACCGGACTTCTCGACGATCTTGTTGTCGGAACCCAGGTCGAGGATTTCGCCCTCGCGCGAGGTGCCGGAGCCGTACAGGATGTCGAAGTGGGCTTCCTTGAACGGCGGCGCGATCTTGTTCTTGACGACCTTGACCTTCGTTTCGTTGCCGATCACTTCGTCGCCCGACTTGATCGAGCCGGTGCGGCGAATGTCCAGGCGGACCGACGCGTAAAACTTCAGCGCATTGCCGCCGGTGGTCGTTTCAGGGCTGCCGAACATGACGCCGATCTTCATGCGGATCTGGTTGATGAAGATGACCAGCGTGTTGGTGCGGTTGATCGAGCCGGTCAGCTTGCGCAGCGCCTGCGACATCAGGCGCGCCTGCAGACCAGGCAGCGAGTCGCCCATGTCGCCTTCGATCTCGGCGCGCGGCGTGAGCGCGGCCACCGAGTCGATGACGATCAGGTCGACGCTGCCCGAACGCACCAGCGCGTCGCAGATTTCGAGCGCCTGTTCACCCGTGTCAGGCTGCGAAATGAGCAGCTCGGACAGGTTGATGCCCAGCTTTTGCGCATAGCCGACGTCGAGCGCGTGCTCGGCGTCGATAAAGGCGCAGGTGCCGCCCAGCTTTTGCATTTGCGCGATGGTCTGCAAGGTCAGCGTCGTTTTACCCGACGATTCAGGACCGTAGATTTCGACCACGCGCCCGCGCGGCAGGCCGCCGACGCCGAGCGCGATGTCCAGACCGAGCGAACCGGTCGAGACGACCTGCACTTCTTCGACCGGGGCGTTGCCGTCCATGCGCATGACCGAGCCCTTGCCGAACTGCTTTTCGATTTGCGCCAGCGCGGCGGCGAGCGCCTTGCCTTTTTCAGCTGCGTTTAAATTCGTTTTCTTGTCGTCCATAATTTTCTTTCAATCTGGGAAAAGGCCGGGTTCGGAGGGTCCAGCATGCAGCTCAGCCAATACTGTACAAGCATACAGTAGTCTTTGCAAGCGCTACGTGCTTCCTGTGCGAATAAGTTTAAAAAGGGTCAATCCGTGCCAAACGCTCGCCATGCGCCATTAAATGCCACACAATGGCCGTTTCGATATCACGGGTTTGTGCCATGCGTATTTTACTTGCCGAAGACGATAGCGTGCTGGCGGACGGCTTGACGCGCTCGCTGCGCCAGTCCGGCTACGCCATCGACTGCGTCAAGAACGGCCAGGAAGCCGACACCGCGTTGTCGACCCAGGAATTCGACCTCCTGATCCTCGACCTTGGCCTGCCGAAGATGTCGGGCCTGGAAGTGCTGCGCCGCCTGCGCGCGCGCTCCTCCTTGCTGCCGGTGCTGATCCTGACCGCCGCCGACTCGATCGAGCAGCGCGTCAATGGCCTCGACCTCGGCGCCGACGACTACATGGCCAAGCCGTTTGCGCTGTCGGAACTGGAGGCGCGGGTGCGCGCGCTGACGCGCCGCGGCGCCGGCGGCGGCCCCACCGTGATCCGCCACGGCCCGCTGGCGTACGACCAGGTCGGGCGCAGCGCCTACATCAACGACCAGATGCTCGAGCTGTCGGCGCGCGAACTGGGCCTGCTCGAGATCCTGCTGGCGCGCACCGGCCGGCTGGTGTCAAAGGAGCAGCTGGTCGACCATCTGTGCGAATGGGGCGAGGAAGTGTCGAACAACGCCATCGAAGTCTACGTGCACCGGCTGCGCAAGAAGCTTGAAGTGGGCGGCATCCGCATCGCCACCGTGCGCGGGCTGGGCTACTGCCTCGAGCGCGCCACCGGCGCCGCCGCGGCCACGCCAGGGGCCGTCGACCCGGGCGCCGGATCGAAGTGAAACTGCGCGACACTGTCCAGGGCGCGCATGGCCCAACCGGCCAGCACGGCCCGGAGCTGCCGGCGCTGTACGAGCCGGCCAACCCGGAGCCGGACGAAAACATCCAGCACTCGCTGTTCGGCGAGATCCTCGACTGGATGCTGGCGCCACTGCTGCTGCTGTGGCCAATGAGCATCGCCATCACCTACCTGGTCGCCAAGTCGATCGCCAACCAGCCGTTCGACCATGCGCTCGAAGACAGCGTCACCGTGCTGGCGCAGCAGATCCGCGAAGTCGACGGCAAGACCGTGTCGCTGCTGCCGGGCAGCGCGCGCGACATCGTGCGCGCCGACGACATCGACAACGTCTACTTCCAGATCAGCGGGCCGGGCGCCGAATTCGTCGACGGCGACCGCGACCTGCCGCCGCCCGGCGACGACGCCAGCGCGCCCAACAGCGCCAGCGTACGCTTTCGCAACGACGTCATGCGCGGCGCCCAGGTGCGCGTGGCCTACTCGTACGTCAACCTGCGGCCGATGGCCTCGCGCGGCGAGGAACCGCGCGCCGCGCTGGTGCAGGTGGCCGAGACGCTCGACAAGCGCGCCCAGCTGGCCAACGAGATCATCAAGGGAGTGATCCTGCCGCAGTTCATCATCCTGCCGATCGTGCTGGCGCTGGTGTGGTTCGCGCTGGCGCGCGGGCTGTCGCCGCTGGCCCAGCTGCAGGAGCGCATCCGCGCGCGCCGCCCGGACGACCTGTCGCCGATCGATTCGCGCCAGGTGCCGGAAGAGATTTCGCCGCTGGTCGGCTCGCTCAACGACATGCTGGCGCGCTTGTCGCAGACGATCGACATGCAAAAGCGCTTCATCGCCGACGCCGCCCACCAGATGAAAACGCCGCTGGCCGGCATGCGCATGCAGTCCGAACTGGCGCTGCGCCAGCTCGACCCGGACGAGATCCACCGCTCGCTCGAACAGCTGGCCAAGAGCTCGGAGTCGGCCACCCGGCTGGTTAATCAGCTGCTGGCGCTGGCGCGCGCCGAGAACCAGCTGCAGGCCGGCGTCGCTTTCGAGGTGGTCGACCTGGCGGTGCTGGCGCGCGCCGCGGTGCAGGACTGGGTGCAGGCCTCGTTCATCAGCCACATCGACCTCGGCTTCGAGCAGCCCGAGCACGCCGTCGACATCGTCGGCAACCCCTTGATGCTGCGCGAGCTGCTGTCGAACCTGATCGATAACGCCCTGAGCTACACGCCGGCCGGCGGCAGCGTCACCGTGCGGGTGCGCCGCCAGGGCGACCAGGCCATCGTCGAAGTCGAGGACACCGGCCCCGGCATCGCCCCGGCCGAACGCACGCGCGTGTTCGAGCGCTTCTACCGCATCCTCGGCAACGGCGCGCCCGGCAGTGGCCTGGGCCTGGCGATCGTGCGCGAGATCGCCCACCAGCACGGCGCCGAAGTGGACGTCTTCAACAATCCGCGCGCCACCCTCAAGAAGTCGCCCGGCTGCCTGTTCCGCCTCACCTTCCCGCCTCCCGCCGCCGCCCATGACGATGGCGACTGACCTGCCCACGCCGCCCCTTGGCGACCCCGATGCCGGCGCCGCCGCCCAGCGCCAGCTGTCGCTGCTGGCCGCGCGCAGCCTGCACTGGCAGCGCACCCGCCGCCTCACCGCCGTGCTGCTGGCGCTGTGGCTCGTCACCACGTTCTGCACCGTGTTCTTCGCCCGCGAGCTGGCCACCTTGTCGGTGTTCGGCTGGCCGCTGTCGTTCTACCTGGCCGCGCAGGGCGCCTCGCTGATCTACCTGGCCATCCTCGGCGTCTACGCGTTCGGCATGGGCCGCTTCGACCAGCGCTTCAGGCGCCGCCTGGGCGAGACGGCCGGCGCTGCGGGAGAGGCGCCTTGAGCGGCGGCCGGCGTTTTCGCCGCCTGTCGCGCTACTACCTGTACTTTTCCGCCTGCTTCGCCGTCTTCCTGATCGCGCTGACGATGCTGGAAAGGGAAGGCATGCCGCGCATCTGGATCGGCTACCTGTTCATGTTCGCCACCATCGTGCTGTACGCCGGCATCGGCGTGTTCAGCCGCACCTCGAACGTCACCGAATACTACGTCGCCGGGCGCCGCGTGCCGGCCATGTTTAACGGCATGGCCACCGCCGCCGACTGGATATCGGCGGCCAGCTTCATCAGCCTGGCCGGCGGGCTGTACCTGCACGGCTTCGACGGCCTGGCCTACATCCTGGGCTGGACCGGCGGCTACTGCCTGGTGGCGCTTCTCATCGCGCCCTACCTTCGCAAGTTCGCCCAGTACACCATCCCCGACTTCCTGGCGGCGCGCTACGGCGGCGGCGGCGCGCGCGGCAACCCGGTGCGCCTGATGGCCGTCGGCGCCACCATCATCGTCTCGTTTACCTACGTGGTGGCGCAGATCTACGCGGTCGGGCTGATCGCCTCGCGCTTTACCGGCGTCGATTTCTCGGTCGGCATTTTCCTCGGGCTGGCGTCGATCCTGGTGTGCTCCTTCCTCGGCGGCATGCGCGCCATCACCTGGACCCAGGTGGCGCAGTACATCATCATCCTGGTGGCGTTTCTGATTCCGACCATGTGGCTGTCGGTCAAGCACGCCGACAACCCGCTGCCGCAGGTGGCCTACGGCGCGGTGCTGCCCAAGCTGGCCGCGCGCGAAGCGCAGCTCGCGTTCGATCCGAAGGAGCTGCAGGTGCGCGCCATCTTCCGCCAGCGCGCCGACGATTACGCCGCCCGCATCAAGGCGCTGCCGGCGTCGTGGGAAGAAGGCAAGCTCGATGCCCAGCGCCGGCTCGACGCGGTGCGCCTGCGCAAAGGCTCGCTGATCGACATCCGCGCCACCGAGCGCGAACTGATGGCGTATCCGAAATCGGCCGACGAGGCGGCGCGCCGCTGGGCCGAGATGCAGGCGGCCAACGAAGCGCGCGCCCAGCCGCCCGAGCCGCACGCGACGCCCTTCCCCGGCGCGGACGCCGGCCAGTCCGACATCCGCCGCAACAACTTCCTGGCGCTGGTGTTCTGCCTGATGCTCGGCACCGCCGCGCTGCCGCACATCCTGATGCGCTCCTACACCACGCCGTCGGTGCGTGAGACGCGCGTGTCGGTGTTCTGGACGCTGTTCTTCATCCTGCTGGTGTACCTGACCATTCCGGCGCTGGCGGTGCTGGTCAAGTACGACATCTACAGCCACCTGGTGGGCAGCAATTTCGCCAACCTGCCGACCTGGATTTCGTACTGGGCCAACGTCGACAAGCTCAATCCGCTGATCGCCATTGCCGACATCAACCGCGACGGCATCGTGCAGCTGGCCGAAATCGCCATCGACGGCGACGTGCTGGTGCTGGCCACGCCCGAAATCGGCGGCCTGCCGTACGTCATCTCCGGCCTGGTGGCGGCCGGCGGCCTGGCCGCGGCGCTGTCGACCGCCGACGGCCTGCTGCTGGCCATTTCCAACGCGCTGTCGCACGACGTCTATTACAAGGTGGTCGACCCGGCCGCCTCGACCCAGAAGCGGGTCACCATTTCCAAGCTGCTGCTGCTGGCGGTGGCCTTCATCGCCGCCTACGCCGCCTCGCAAAAGCCGGGCGACATCCTGTCGCTGGTCGGCGCGGCCTTCTCGCTGGCCGGCTCGGCGCTGTTCCCGGCGCTGGTGCTGGGCGTGTTCTGGAAGCGCGCCAACCGCGCCGGCGCGCTGGCCGGCATTGTGTCGGGCTTTGCCGTCTGCGTCTACTACATGCTGCACACCAACCCGATCCTTGGCGGCGCCGTGGCCGGCCAGTGGTTCCACATCGCGCCCATCTCGGCCGGCGTGTTCGGCGTGCCGGCCGGCATGGCGGTGCTGGTGCTGGTCAGCCTGCTGACGCGCGCGCCCGATCCGCTCAACACCAGTTTCATCGACCACATCCGGGCGCCGGAATAGCTTGTGGGCAACGCAGCATTGCTGCTAATCCTGGCGTGATGATCTTTGTGCCATATTTATTGAAAGTACATACGATGCTGCTGCGCCGCTCCCGCCTTGCTTGTTCGATGCTCACCCTGCTCGTGTCGAGCCTGCCCGTGGCCGGCCTTGTCCACGCCGCCGACAATGGCGGCGCCGGCGCGCCGCCGATCGAGCGCTTCTTTGCCAATGCGGCGTTCGCCGGCGCCACCCTGTCGCCCAACGCTAGGTACCTGGCCGCGCGCGTGGCCCGGCCTGGCAAGGGCGCCGCCCTGGCGGTGGTCGACATTGCCGACAACTCGGTCAAGGTGGTGGCCGGCCTGGCCGACTCCGACGTCGGCAAGTTCTACTGGATCAGCAACGACCGGCTGGTGTTCGACGCCGCCGACCCCGACGTTGCAGACGGCGACCGCACCATGGGCGCCGGCCTGTTCGCGGTCAACCGCGACGGCGGCGAGATGCGCGAACTGATCGAACGCAGCGCGCGGCCGACCGGGCGCGCGCTGCCGTCGAGCACCTTCCTGCTGCCGCAGCTGGGCGCCCAGGATTCCGAATACATCTACGTCACCAGCTCCAAACTGAACAGGAATGGCGACTTCGACTACAGCAACCTGTTGCGCTTGAACACCCTGACCGGTCGTGCCAGCGTGATGGCGCGTCCCGGCAACGTGACCCGCTGGATGCTCGACCACAAGGGCGAGCCTCGGCTGGCGATAACCCGCGACCAGAAGGTGTCGGCGCTGCTCTACGCCGACCCGGCGCTGGGCAAGTGGCGCAAGCTGAGCGAATACGACACCTACCTCGGCGGCAAGGGCGCGGTCACGCCGGTGGCGTTCGCGCCCGACGGCACGCTGTATGTCAGTTCCTACGACGGACGTGACAAGGCGGCCCTGTTCCGCTACGACCTGGCCAGCGGCCGGCGCGACGCGGCGCCGACGGTCGAGCTGGAGGATTACGACTTTACCGGCAGCCTCGTCACCGCCAACGGCAAGCTGCTTGGCGTGCAGGTGCTGACCGACGCCCGCGCCGTGGTCTGGATCGACGCCGGCATGAAAGCGCTGCAGCAGCGTGTCGATGCGCTGCTGCCGGGCACCATAAACCTGCTGTCGGTGGCGGCGCGCGCGGAGACGCCGTGGATACTGGTGGAAT
Source organism: Massilia eurypsychrophila (assembly GCF_002760655.1). Lineage (GTDB taxonomy): Bacteria > Pseudomonadota > Gammaproteobacteria > Burkholderiales > Burkholderiaceae_D > JAFCUW01. The sequence continues at coordinate 350,459 of NZ_PDOC01000002.1, forward strand.
CGTTTTCCGACATCCAGCCGCGCCGCTGGAAGCTGTTCAATACCGAAACGGGCAAACTCAACAACGTGGGCGACGCCTTCCCGGCCATCCAGCCTGCGCAGATGGGCCGGCAGGAAGCGGTGCGCTACAAGTCGCGCGACGGCCTGGTCATTCCGGCCTACCTGACCCTGCCGCCCGGCGGCCAGCGCAAGAACCTGCCGCTGGTGGTGCTGGTGCACGGCGGGCCTTACGTGCGCGGCGCCGAATGGGGCTGGCGTCCCGATGTCCAGTTCCTCGCCTCCCGCGGCTATGCGGTGCTGCAGCCGGAGTTTCGCGGCAGCCGCGGCTTCGGCATCCGCCACTACATTGCCGGCTGGAAGCAATGGGGCCTGGCCATGCAGCACGACATCGCCGACGGCGCCAAGTGGGCCATCGCCGAGGGCATTGTCGATCCGCAGCGCATCTGCATCGCCGGCGGCAGTTATGGCGGCTATGCCGCCCTGATGGGTCTGATCAACGATCCTGCGCTGTTCAAGTGCGGCATCAATGCCTACGGCGTGACCGACATCGGCTTGCTGGCCACCGGCGACTGGAGCAAGCGCTCCGACATCACCGAGGTCTACCGGGAGCACGGCATGCCGGTGCTGGTTGGCGACATCGTCAAGGACGCCGAGCAGTTGAAGGCGACATCGCCGCTGCAGCAGGCGGCGCGCCTGAAGCAGCCGCTGCTGATGGCTTACGGCGGCGCCGACGTCCGCGTGCCCGTCTACCACGGCAGAAAGCTGTACGACGCCATCAAAGTAAGCAATCCGTACGTCGAGCTGGTGGTGTACGAAGAAGAAGGCCACGGCTGGGTATTACCGAAGAACCGCATCGACTACTGGAGCCGGGTCGAAAAGTTCCTCGACCAGCACATTGGCAAGCGCCAGACGAATTAGCCAGCCGCGCTATTCCAAAACCGCGGTCAGACCCTAATGGCGTTAAGTTAAGGCGTTGACGTCGAATTCTTCCTTGTAAACAAGTGTCCGAAGTGTTAACTTTCGGGCACGATGCTTTCCGATGCCCTTTCACTTGTTACCGACTTACCAGGGTCACCGCCAGACTGGCGGCGACTTGGTGAGCACTTGCCGTACGATTGGATCGAAGCTGCCTTGGAATACAAGGGCAAGGCCAGTATTCGAGTGCGCCGTTTGCCGGCCCAGCAGGTGGTCTGGCTAGTCATCGGTTTGGCGCTGTATCGGCATCTGTCTATCAAGGAAGTGCTCGACGACCTCGATCTTGCCCTTCCCGAACTCGAAGGCCGGTGCGTGACGGCCAGCGCTGCTTGCCAAGCTCGCCAACGGGTAGGCGCTGAACCGCTCCGCTGGCTGTTCCAGACCTCGGCCAAAGCATGGCATGACGAGAACCGCGCTGCGCATCAGTTTCACGGTATGGACCTGCTGGCAATGGACGGCACCACGCTAAGGCTGGCCGACACTGGCGCCAATCGTGAACACTTCGGTGCGCAGGCCTACGCCAAATCGAAGGTGGCCAATTTTCCGCAATCGCGAGGCGTTACGTTGATGACGGTGGCAACCCATCGTTCTGGACGCGCGCTTCGGCGCTTACAAACCTAGCGAAATGACGTATGCGAGGGAGCTTCTTCCGGGCATACCGGACAATTCGCTCACCATCTTCGACCGAGGTTTCCTATCGGCAGAATTGCTCTGCAATTTGGTCGCCCGAGGTACTCAGCGCAATTTCCTAATCCCCGCCAAGAGCAACACTACATGGCGGCTGATTGATGGGACTGACGAGGATGGGACGGTTGAAATGGAAGTGTCCGACGCGGCGATGCGTCTCGATGAGACCCTGCCCGCAACTTGGCGAGCCCGCGCCGTTCGCCTTGTGGACGGCAAGGGCGGCATCGAGTATCTGCTGACCTCGCTGATAGATAGAAAGCTTTTCAAGCCCAAGCAACTCGTCGAGTGCTACTGGCGGCGGTGGGAAATCGAGACTAGCTATCGCGAGTTGAAGCACTCGATGCTGGGATCGGCGCACACATTGCGCAGCATGACCGTTGAAGGCGTTAAACAAGAAATATGGGGCGCGCTGATTGCCTGCAACTTGGTGCGGGTCGAAATCGCCAAAGCAGCATTGGAAGCGAAATGTCAGCCGACCGACATCAGCTTCATGTTGGCATTTCGCACGATTCAATACGAACTGTTCATCGCTGCAGCCACGCAGGCTCAGGGAAAACTTCCAGCTGGACTGAAACGACTACGGGAAAGGCTGGTGCTTGATCTGAAGGAGTACCGACCCGATCGGAAATTTGATCGGGTCGTAAAAGGAAAAGCGCAGCGCTACCCCCTCAAGAAACTAAAAACAAGGGCTTAACTTAACGCCATTAGGGTCTGACCCCGGTTTTGCAACGGAACACCGAATCTTGAGCGTGCCGCGTCGCATTTGATCGGCCACAGGCCGGCGCCGGATCGCCATTCGTGCCGCCGGCGGCGCTGCTATCCTCGCTCTTTTCCAATCGTCGAGAAGCGAGAGAACATGCGCCGGCTGTTGCGGTTGATACTGTGGATGATGGCGGCAGCCGGTCCCTGCCACGCCGCCGAGGCGGCGCGCGCGCCGCCGCCGCCGATCGAACATTTCTTCGAGAACGCGGCGTTCTCCGGCGCCATGCTGTCGCCCGACGCGCGCTCGCTGGCGGCCAAGATCGGCCGCGCCGGCCGGCGCGACGCGCTGGCGGTGATCGACCTGGCCACCCGCCGCGCCCGCGTGGTCGCCGAATTCAGCGATGCCGACATCGGCGACTTTCAATGGGTCAACGACGAGCGCTTGCTGTATGCCGTCGGCGAAAAACATCTCGCCCGCGCCGACCTCGAGCACGGCGGCGGCCTGTACGCGGTGAACCGCGACGGCGAAGGCTTTCGCCAGCTGGCCAAGCGCTCCCTGAGCCGCGTCAGCGAGCGCACGGTCGGCAACCTGCTCGACTGGACCACCGAGATGCTCGACCAGCCTGGCGCGCAGGATTCGCAGTTCGTCTACGTTACCAGCGCCAAATACGAGCGCGGACAGTTCCGCCACGTCGACCTGCTGCGCCTCGACACCGTCAGCGGGCGCGCCACCACGGTGCAGCGCCCGGCCGGCGCGGCCGACTGGCTGCTCGACCAGCACGGCGAGCCGCGCATCGTCACCGCCCTCGAACGCGAGCAGGCGGTGCTGTACCACCGCGACGCCGACCAGTGGCGCAAGCTGGCCGCCGCGAATGCCTACACCGGCGCCGGCGACGACATCGACCCGCGCGGCTTCGCGCCCGACGGCACGCTGTACGTGGCCTCGCGCGCCGGCGGCGACAAGGCGGCGCTGTACCGCTTCGACCTGGCCACCGCCAAACGCGACGCGGAACCGCTCGTCGAACTGAAGGATTACGACTTCCAGGGCGGCCTCGTGATTGGCAACAACAAGTTGCTCGGCGTGCACGTGCTCACCGATGCGCGCGCCACCGTGTGGTTCGACGGCGCCATGAAAGCGCTGCAGCAGCACATCGACGCGCTGCTGCCGGCCACCGTCAATCTGGTGACGCCGGCCCCGCGCGCGCAGAAGCCGTGGGTGCTGGTGGAATCGTATTCGGACCTGCAGCCGCGCACCCGGAACCTGTTCAATACCGAGACCGGCGTGCTCGACAAGGTCGGCACCGCGTTCGCCAGCATCCGGCCGTCGCAGATGGGCATCCAGGAAGCGCTGCGCTACAAGGTGCTGGTGCATGGCGGACCGTGGGTGCGCGGCACCGAATGGGGCTGGCATCCGGAATCGCAGTTCCTCGCCTCGCGCGGCTACGCCGTACTGGAGCCGGAGTATCGCGGCAGCACCGGCTTCGGCGACAAGCATTTTCGCGCCGGCCTCAAGCAGTGGGGCCTGAAAATGCAGGACGACATCGCCGACGGCGCCAAGTGGGCCATTGCCGAAGGCATCGCCGACCCGAAACGCATCTGCATCGCCGGCGCCAGCTATGGCGGTTACGCCGCGCTGATGGGACTGGTCAACGATCCGGCGCTATATAAATTCGGCATCAACTGGGTCGGCGTCACCGACATCGGCCTGATGTACACCGGCGCCTGGGGCGCGCGCTCGGATTTTCCCGACGCATACAAGCAGTACGGCATTCCGGAACTGATCGGCGACCTGACCAAGGACGCGGCGCAACTGACGGCCACCTCGCCGCTGGCGCAAGCCGGCCGCATCCGCCAGCCGCTGCTGATGGCGTACGGCGGCGCCGACCAGCGCGTGCCGTTCTACCACGGCTCAAAGTTCCACGCCGCCGTCAAGGCCACCAATGCGCATGCCGAGATGGTGGTCTACGACGCCGAAGGCCACGGCTGGGCACTGCCGAAGAACCGCGTCGATTTCTGGAGCCGGGTCGAAAAATTTTTCGACAGGCATATCGGCGGCCAGCGTCCGGCCGGGCAATAGGCATTGCGCGGCATTGTCTTGACGGAAATACTGCTGGTGGCCTAATATTGTTTTTTGATATCGCACGAGGAACCATATGCCGTCTCGCCGCCGCCGCGTCTCCTGGGCCATGGCGCTGCTGCTGGCGGTCATCGGCGCCGCCCACGGCGCGCACGCCGCCGAGCCGGCCGCGCCCTTGCCGGCGATCGAAAGCTTCTTCGAAAACCCGGCCTTCACGGCCGCCCTGCTGGCGCCTGACGCCCGCCACCTGGCAGTGCGGATTGGCGGCGCCGGCAAGCGCGACCTGCTCGCCGTGGTCGACCTGGAAACGCGCGCCGTCAAGGCCGTCGCCAGTTTCGACGACGTCGACGTCGGCGACTTCGAGTGGGTCAACAACGACCGGCTGATCCTCAACACGATCGATAAACGGCTCGGTGTCGGCGAGCGCCAGTTCGCGCCAGGGCTGTATGCGGTCAATCGCGACGGCGCGCAATTCAGGCAGCTGGCCAGCCGCAGCGGCGAGCCGTCCGCGCGCGGTTCGCTCGTCAGGGCGCTGCTGCCATGGCACACCTACCTGGTGCGCCAGAAAGGCGCGCAGGATTCCGAGTTCGTGTATGTCACCAGCCAGTTGCCGCAAGAGCGCGGCCAGGTCGCGCGCGTCGACCTGCTGCGCCTGAACACCCTTAACGGCCGCACCACGGCGGTGCAGGGACCGGCCAACACGCGCCGCTGGATGCTCGACCACACGGGCGAGCCGCGCCTGGCCGCCACGCTCGACGCGCGCACCGAATCGATCTGGTACCGCGATCCGGCCACCGACCAGTGGCGCAAGCTGGCCCAGTTCGATCTCTACCAGCGCGGGCCGGACGCGTTCGCGCCGCTCGCCTTCGGGCCGGACGGCAGCTTGTACGTCACCACCGAAGGCGCCACCGACAAGCGCGCCGTGCACCGCTTCGATTTTGCCGCCAACCGCGTTGCCCCGCAGCCGCTGGTGACGGTGCGCGACTTCGACTTCAGCGGCAGCCTGGTGACCACGCGCGACAAGCTGCTCGGCGTGCGCGTGCTGACCGATGCCGACGGCGTCGAGTGGTTCGACGCCGAAATGAAGGCAGTCCAGCAGCGCGTCGATGCGCTGCTGCCGGGCACCGTGAACCTGTTGTCGGTGGCCGCCCGCGCTGCAACGCCATGGGTGCTGGTGCAGTCGTATGCGGATATCCAGCCGCGCTTCAGCACCCTGTTCAACACCGCCACCGGCAAACTCGTCCAGGTAGGCGGCACGTACACGAAAATCGATCCGGCCGCGATGGGCAGGCAGGAGCTGGTGCGCTACAAGGCGCGCGACGGCCTCGAGATCCCGGCCTGGCTGACGCTGCCCAATGGCAGCAGCGGCAAGAACCTGCCGCTGGTGGTGCTGGTGCATGGCGGCCCGTACGTGCGCGGCGGCCAATGGGGCTGGCACCCTCAGGCGCAGTTCCTCGCCTCGCGCGGCTACGCGGTGCTCGAGCCGGAGTATCGCGGCAGCACCGGCTACGGTTTCAGACACTACCGCGCCGGCTGGAAGCAATGGGGGCGGGCGATGCAGGACGACATCGCCGACGGCGCCACATGGGCCATCGCCGAAGGCATCGTCGATCCGCGCCGCATCTGCATCGCCGGCGCCAGCTACGGCGGCTATGCGGCACTGATGGGACTGATCAACGATCCGGCCCTGTACAAATGCGGCATCAACTGGGTCGGCGTGACCGACATCAAGCTGCTGGCCACCGGCCACTGGAGCTTCACCTCGGACATGTCGGACACCTACAAGCAATATGGCATGCCGGAACTGGTCGGCGACCTGGTCGCCGATGCGGCGCAACTGACGGCGACGTCGCCGCTGGCGCAGGCGGCGCGCATCAAGCAGCCGCTGCTGCTGGCCTACGGCGCCGCCGACCGGCGCGTGCCGCTGTATCACGGCACCCAGTTCTACGAGGCGGTCAAGCGCACCAACGCCGACGTCGAGTGGGTGGTCTACGCCGATGAAGGCCACGGCTGGACCGTGCCGAAAAACCGCATCGATTTCTGGTCGCGGGTGGAAAAATTCCTCGACAAGAATATCGGCAGCGGCCGCCAGGTGGAGTAATCTAGAGCCTGTTCACCACGCCAAGGAGCTGCGCATGCCGTCGGGAAAAATTCTGGTCGCCCAGGGAGGCGGGCCGACCGCCGTCATCAACCAGTCGCTGGTCGGCGTCACCCTCGAAGCGCGCCGCTTTTCGCAGGTCACGCGCGTGTACGGCGCGCTGCACGGCGTGCGCGGCATCGTCGACGAGCAGTTCGTCGACCTCACGCAAGAGACCGTCGCCAACCTCGAACTGGTCGCCGCCACGCCGTCGTCGGCGCTCGGCTCGACCCGCGACAAGCCGGACATCGCCTACTGCCAGAAGATCTTCGAGGTGCTGCGCGCCCACGAGATCGAACACTTCTTCTACATCGGCGGCAATGACTCGTCCGACACGGTGCGCATCGTCAGCCTCGAAGCCCAAAAGGCCGGCTATCCGCTGCGCTGCATCCACATCCCGAAAACCATCGACAACGACCTGGTCGGCAATGACCACACCCCCGGCTTCCCGTCGGCGGCGCGCTTCGTCGCCCAGGCCTTCGCCGGCGCCAACCTCGACAACGCCGCGCTGCCGGGCGTGTATGTCGGCGTCGTCATGGGCCGCCACGCCGGCTTTCTCACCGCCGCCGCCGCGCTGGCCAAGAAATTCCCCGACGACGGCCCGCACCTGATCTACCTGCCCGAGCGCACCTTTGTGCTGGAGAACTTCCTCACCGACGTCAAGGCCACCTACGCCCGGTATGGCCGCTGCGTCATCGCCGTGTCCGAAGGTATCCACGACGCCTCCGGCGAAGCGATCGCCAGCCTGCTGTCGAAGGAAGTCGAGCGCGACGCCCACGGCAACGTGCAGCTGTCGGGCACCGGCGCGCTGGCCGACCTGCTGTGCGACGAGATCAAGGCCAAGCTCGGCATCAAGCGGGTGCGCGGCGACACCTTCGGTTACCTGCAGCGCTCCTTCATCGGCTGCGTCTCCGACGTCGACCAGCGCGAGGCGCGCGAAGTGGGCGAAAAAGCGGTGCAGTTCGCGATGTGGGGCGAGCAGGACGGCTCGGTGGCAATCCGCCGTTGCGGCGACTACTCGGTCGAGTACGCGCTGGTGCCACTCGAATCGGTGGCCGGCAAGACGCGCGTGATGGAAGATGAATTCATCAGCGCCAGCGGCACCGACGTGACCGACGCATTTCGCCAGTACCTGCGCCCACTGCTCGGCGCCGGCATGCCCGACGCGCACCGGCTGCGCGCCGCGCCGGTGGCGAAAATTCTCAACAAGTAAGCCGGCACCGGCTCGAGGATCGGCAACAAAAAGCGCACGGCACAGCGGCTGCACAAACGCAAACGGCGACTCTCGGGTCGCCGCATTTTTGTCACTCGCTCTCAAAATGACTATGTCATTTTGACCTCGCGCGGGCCGATATGGTTCGGCTTCAACGCCCATTTCAGCCTAATCCTAGGCAGGACCGTCCGCATCGCCGTCGTCGTCGCCATCCGCGCCGGCCATCCATTCCATGATGTCGCCGGGCTGGCAGTCGAGCCGTTCGCAGATCTTGCCCAGCGTGGCAAAGCGGATCCCCTTGACCTTGCCGGATTTGAGCAGCGACAGGTTCTGCTCGGTGATGCCGACATAGGCCGCCAGGTCCTTCGACTTGACTTTGCGCCTGGCCAGCATCACGTCCAGGTGAATGATGATCGGCATCTAGACGAAGCCCTCGTTCTCTTCGGCCAGGCGGCGTCCTTCGTGCATCAGGTTGGTGATCAGGAAGAACAGCGCGCACACCAGCACCAGCAGCAATTCCTCGGAACTGACGCCGACCGAGAACGTCGGCGCCGGCGCACCAAAGCCGAAGCGCAGCACGACGGCGCGCAGCGGCGGCTCGGCGATCGACAGCAAGGTCGACAGCAAGGTGGCGCCGGCGAAGGCGCGCAGGTGGCCGATGGTGGCGCGGTCAAAGGTCGCGCCGCGGCCCACGTTGGCCAGCAGGCGCGCCAGCCGCGCCATGCCGTAGCACAACGCCAGCAGCGCCGGCAATCCCAGCGCGATGGCGGCCGCGCGCTGCGGCAGGTCGAGCGTGCGCATCTGGGCCGTGCTCATTCCTTTGGCGCTGATTTGCACGACGCCGTCGGCCGGCAGGGAGCCGCTCCAGGACAGCACGAAGAACGCCACCTGTACGCTGACGCACAGCGCCAGCAGGGCCCGGATGAGAGTGCATTGTATATTCATGTTATTATCGTTAAACAGTAATTAATTACTGTATTACAGTAATTTATGATTGCGTTACATCTATTCTAACAGTCTACGAAGAGGCACCGACATGCGTGTGATACCGATCCTGCTGGCAGCGCTGTATCTATCCGGCTGCACTACAATGGAAATAGGCGAAAGAAATTTCATCCGGCCCAACAAGGACGCCGTGGCGCGGCTCGACGCTCAGGCGCTACTGCCCGGGCTGCGCGTCAGCGATGAAGAAATCGTCACTGAAGACGGCGCCGCGTTGCGCGGTGTGATGGCACAACGCGAAGGCGCCGGCGTCACCGTGCTCTACTTCGGCGGCAACGCGTTCCAGCTCGACCGGCATGGCGCGGCGTTGCTGCCGCTGCTGGCGTCGTGCGGCGCCGGCGTCGCCGTGTTCGACTATCGTGGATACGGGCGCAGCAGCGGCGCGCCGACGGTGGCGACGATGGCCGCCGACGCGGTGCGCGCCTACGATCACGTCAGCGCGCGCAGTGCCGGCCGGGTGATCGTGCATGGGCAGTCGCTGGGCAGCTTCATGGCGGCGCACGTGGTCAGGCAGCGCCCGCAGGCGAGTGGCCTGGTGCTGGAAGCGACCAGTACAAATGTGCAGGATTGGGCCGAGGCCAACGTGCCGTGGTACGCACGGCCGTTTTTGCGCATCGAGATCGAGAAGTCGCTGCGCGATGCCGACAACGTCGTCGCAGTATCGGGCTACCGCGGCCCCAGCCTGGTGCTGGCAGGCGAGCACGACCGGATCACACCGCCTGCGCTCGGCCAGCAGGTGTATGCGGCGCTGCCCGGCCCGGCCAAGCAGTGGCTGGTCGCGCCAGGCGCCGGCCACAACACCATCTTCGGGCACAAGGATGTGATGCCCGCGTACTGCAAGCTCACCGGGGTTTTGATGCGAGCTTAAACGACGATGGTCTGATGCTCTTCGCCGGCGCGCGCGCGGATGGCGCCGACCCGGAAAACAGTTTCGCCGGCCGCCTGCAGCTGCGCCATTGCGGCATCGGCATTGTCTTGCGAGACGATGACGACCATGCCGATGCCGCAGTTGAACACGCGGTGCATCTCGTCGTCGGCGACGCCGCCGTGCTGCTGCAGCCACTGGAACAGCGGCGGCATGGTCCATGCCTTCGAGTCGAGCTCGGCCGTCAGGTGCGGCTGCAGCACGCGCGGGATGTTTTCCACCAGGCCGCCGCCGGTGATGTGCACCATGCCCTTGACGTCGAGGCTGTCCATCAGCGCCAGCAGCGGCTTGACGTAGATGCGGGTCGGCTCCATCAGCACGTCAGCGAGCTTGCGGCCGTGGAAGTCGCCGTCCAGGTCCGGCTTGGCCACTTCGATGATCTTGCGCACCAGCGAGTAGCCGTTCGAATGCACGCCGGACGAGGCCAGACCGAGGATGACGTCGCCGGCGGCGATCGTGGTGCCGTCGATGATCTTCGATTTTTCGACCGCGCCGACGGCAAAGCCGGCCAGGTCGTATTCGCCGGCCGGATACATGCTCGGCATTTCCGCCGTCTCGCCGCCGATCAGCGCGCAGCCGGCCTGTTCGCAGCCGCGGGCGATGCCGCCGACCACCGCGGTGGCGGTCGGCACGTCGAGCTTGCCGCAGGCGAAGTAGTCGAGGAAGAACAGCGGCTCGGCGCCTTGCACCAGGATGTCGTTGACGCTCATGGCGACCAGGTCGATGCCGACCGTGTCGTGGCGGTTCAGCTCGAACGCGAGCTTGAGCTTGGTGCCGACGCCGTCGGTGCCGGACACCAGCACCGGCTCCTTGTACTTCTTGCTGATCTCGAACAGGGCGCCGAAACCGCCGATACCCTTGAGCACGCCTTCGCGCATGGTGCGCTTGGCAAGCGGCTTGATCGCCTCGACCAGGGCGTCGCCGGCATCGATATCGACACCGGCATCGCGGTAGGAAAGTGAAACATTTGAAGGTTGGCTCATGGTGTATTTGGCAGCGGAGGCGGTAAAATAGAAAGGCGACGGAACAATTGCAAGTAGATAACGCCAGCAAGTGCTCAATCCACCATTTTATCAAACCGGCCCGCTTTCAGCCCGATTTCGGCCCACTTACCATTCCAGCGGCCATCCCGATGCCATTTTCGTTCACCCCGGATCAGAAGCAGTCGGCCTTTTGGCTCGGACTCGGGGTCGCGTTCGTGCTGCTGCTGTACGCGCTCGGACCGGTGCTGACGCCCTTCATCGCCGCCGCCATTTTGGCCTATGCGCTCAATGGCGGCGTCGACTACCTCGATGCTCGCCGTGTCGGCCGCTGGCCGCTGCCGCGCGCGCTGGCGGTGGTGGTGGTGATGCTGCTGTTCCTGTCGGCCGTCACCGCGCTGGTGCTGATCGTGATCCCGGTGCTGCAGGTCGAAATCCCGCTGCTGATGGCGCAGATTCCGGCGTTCTTGGTGCGCATCGACGCCGTGCTGGCGCCGCGGCTGCACGAGATGGGCATCAAGTTCCGCCTCGACGGCAGCGGCATCCGCGCCATCCTCAGCCAGCAGTTCGAAAGCGGCGGCGACGAGATCTGGACCACCGTGCTGTCATCGGCGCGCATCGGCGGCACCCGTGTACTCGGCTGGCTGGTGACCCTGGTGCTCATACCGGTGGCGCTGTTCTACCTGCTGCTCGACTGGCACAAGATCCTCGGCCGCATCAGCGGCGCGGTGCCGCGCCGCTGGGTGGTGCAGACGGTCGGCATGGCGCACGAAGTGAACGTGCTGCTGGCGCAGTACCTGCGCGGGCAGCTGCTGGTGATGCTGGTGCTGGCGGCGTATTACTCGATGGCGCTGACGATCGCCGGCTTCGAAGTGGCGCTGCCGGTCGGCATCCTCACGGGCCTGCTGGTATTCATCCCCTATCTCGGATTCGGGCTCGGCCTGATCCTGGCCTTCATCGCCGCGGTGCTGCAGTTTGCCGACTGGAGCGGCGTGATCGCGGTGGCCATCATCTACGGCGCCGGCCAGGTGGTGGAAGGCTTTTTCCTGACCCCGCGGCTGGTCGGCGAACGGATTGGCCTCAATCCGCTGGCGGTGATCTTCGCCCTGCTCGCCTTCGGCCAGCTGTTCGGTTTCGTCGGCGTGCTGCTGGCGCTGCCCGCTTCGGCCGTGCTGATGGTGGCATTTCGCCACTTGCGCCACCACTATCTGCGCAGCAGCTTCTATAATGCGTGATGCACACGCCGAGCCTATCCACCATCCTCGTATGAGACGAACGCCATGAAACAGCTGGTGCTCGACCTGGGCGCCGACCAGGCGCAGAGCCTCGACACGTTCGAGGTGGGGCAGAATGCCGAGCTGGCGCATCTGATGCACCAGTTCGCGTCGCGCACCTCGCGCGAGCATTTCGCCTACCTGTGGGGCGAGACGGCCGCCGGCAAGACCCACCTGCTGCACGCCCTGGGCGCCACGCCCGGCTCGCGCTACATCGGCGCGGGCGCCGCCGAATCGGACTTCGTCTATGCGGGCGACGTTAGCCTGTACCTGCTCGACGACTGCAATTTGCTGTCGGCCGACGCCCAGATCGACGCCTTTGCGCTGTTCAACCAGATCCGCGAACACGGCGCCTACATGGTCTCGACCGGGCCGGTGCCGCCGGCGGTGCTGCCGGTGCGCGAGGACCTGCGCACGCGCATGGGCTGGGGACTGGTGTACCAGATCCATGGCTTGACCGACGACGAGAAGATCGCCGCGCTGACCCATGCGGCCGACGCCCGCGGTTTGACGCTGTCGGCCAGCGTGTTACCCTACCTGCTGTCCCACTTTCGGCGCGACATGCGCTCCCTGTCGACGATGCTAGACGCACTCGATCAGTATTCACTCGAAACCCAGCGCCCGGTAACCTTGCCGCTGCTGCGCGACCTGCTTTCGCAGGCCAATCAAGAAGGCGACCCCAAAGCATGAACAAGCTCGCCCTGTTCGACCTCGATCACACCTTGCTGCCGCTCGACTCCGACTATGAGTGGGGCCAGTTTTTGGTGCGCACCGGCGCCGTCGACGCAGAAGCGTTCAAGCGCGCCAACGACGACTTCTTCGCCCAGTACCAGGCCGGCACGCTCGACCCGGTCGAATACCTCGAATTCTCGCTCGGCACGCTGGCGCAATTTACCCGCCCGCAGCTGGACGCCATGCACCGCCAGTTCATGGCGGAGGTGATCGAGCCGGCGATTATGCCGGCCGCGCGCGCGCTGCTGCGAAAGCACCTGGACGGCGGCGACCTGGTGGCGATCGTCACCGCCACCAACCGCTTCGTCACCGCGCCGATCGCCGCCGCGCTCGGCGTCGAGCACCTGATCGCCGCGATCCCCGAAGAAGACGAGCATGGCAACCTGACCGGCAAGCTGGTGGGCGTGCCCACCTCCGGCGCCGGCAAGGTGACGCATACGCACGCCTGGCTGGAAACGATCGGCAAGCCGCTCGGCGCGTTCGAGAGCAGCCACTTCTACAGCGATTCGCACAACGATATTCCCCTTCTGTCCGTCGTCACCCACCCTGTTGCGACCAATCCCAACGCCGCGCTGGCAACGCACGCAACGGGCCTTGGCTGGCCCTCACTTTATCTATTCAATGATTAAAAAATTCATCCGCAAGATCCTCGGCGTCAAAGACAAGCCAGCGCGCGACCTGACCGAACCCATCGTCCTCGGCCCGGAAGAACACGGCATCGATCCCAAGCTGGTGTCGTCGAACGCGATCCGGGTGACGTCGTCGCTGCAGGAGGCCGGCTTCAAGGCGTTCGTCGTCGGCGGCGCGGTGCGCGACCTGCTGCTGGGGGTGAAACCGAAAGACTTCGACATCGCCACCGACGCCACGCCCGAGCAGGTCAAGCGGCTGTTCCGGCGTGCCTTCATCATCGGCAAGCGCTTCCAGATCGTCCACGTGATGTTCGGCCAGGACCTGCTGGAGGTGACCACTTTCCGCGGCGCCGGCGAAGTGAACGCGCCGAAGGATGAACATGGCCGCGTCCTGCGCGACAACAGCTTCGGCCCGCAGCACGAGGACGCGATGCGGCGCGACTTCACCATCAACGCCATGTACTACGATCCGGCGACGCAGCAGGTGCTCGACTACCACGGCGGCATCCAAGATATCCGCGACAAGACGCTGCGCATCATCGGCGTGCCGGAAGCGCGCTACCGCGAAGACCCGGTGCGCATGCTGCGCGTGGTGCGCTTCGCGGCGCGCCTGGGCTTTGGCATCGAGCATTCGACGCAGGCGCCGATCGCCGTGATGGCGCCGTTGATCAACAACGTGCCGGCCGCGCGCGTGTTCGACGAAATGCTCAAGCTTCTGATGAGCGGGCACGCGCTGGCCTGCCTGCAGCAGCTGCGCAAGGAAGGCCTGCACCATGGCCTGTTGCCGCTGCTCGACGTCGTGCTCGAGCAGCCGATCGGCATGAAGTTCGTCACCCTGGCGCTCGAGTCGACCGACAACCGGGTCAAGGCCGGCAAGGGCGTCTCGCCCGGCTTCCTGTTTGCCTCGTTGCTGTGGCACCAGGTGGTGGAGAAGTGGACCGCGTACCGCGCCGCCGGCGAGTCGCCGATTCCGGCGCTGCACCTGGCCGCCGACGACGTGCTCGACTCGCAGACCGAACAGCTGGCGCTGCAACGCAAGATCGCCTCCGACATGCGCGACATCTGGTCGATGCAGCCGCGCTTCGAGCGGCGCAGCGGCAAGTCGCCCTACAAGCTGCTCGAGCACGTGCGCTTTCGCGCCGGCTACGACTTCCTGCTGCTACGCTGCGAGTCGGGTGAAATCGACATGGAACTGGGCGAATGGTGGACCGCGTTCTACGAAGGCGACGCCAGCGAGCGCGAAAGCCTGCTTACCAGCGAACGCGCCGCCCCTGCCGGCGCCAAGCGCAAGCGCGCGCCGCGGCGCGGTCCGCGCAAGGGCGCCGGCGCCGAAGCGACGGCTGGCGGCAACAGCGAAGAATGATCGCCTACATCGGCGTCGGCGCCAACCTGGGCGACGCCCGCGCCAATGTCGAGGATGCGCTGGCGCGCCTCGGCGTACTGCCGGCCACCGCGCTGCTGCGCCGCTCGTCGGCCTGGCGCAGCGCGCCGATCGACTCGTCCGGCGACGACTACGTCAACGCGGTCGCCTGCATCGACACCACCTTGCCGGCGGCCGACCTGCTGGCCGCGCTGCAGGCAATCGAGCTGGCGCATGGCCGCGAGCGGCCCTACCGCAATGCACCGCGCACGCTCGACCTCGACCTGCTGCTGTACGGCGACGAGGTCATCGACACGCCGACGCTGCATGTGCCGCATCCACGCATGCACCAGCGCGCGTTCGTGCTGGCGCCGCTGCTGGAGATTGCGCCGGCCGTGGCGATACCCGTGTACGGACCGGCCGGGCCCTTGCTCGCCGCCGTGGCAGACCAGGTCATCAGCAAGATCGACTGACTTCCGGCAGCTTTGGCAGCATGGCATTACACTACTGAAAAACCGGTGCGCGTCGCCGGCTGAAAAGCTGGGGTCAGGTCTGACATTCGGACATTTGAAGATGCCCAAATGTCCGAATGTCAGACCTGACCCCTACCAAACCTCGAGGACAAACAATGAGCTCATATTTGCAGGGTAAAGAGATGACGGGGGGCGATGCTCCAGTTGCGGCGCCGACCAAGGCGGTGGCCAACAAGGCCGTGACGATTCCATCGCTGAACGCGATGCGCGCGTCGCGCACGCCGATCGTCATGCTGACCTGCTACGACGCCAGCTTCGCTGCGCTGATGGACCGCTGCGGCGTGCATGTGCTGCTGATCGGCGACTCGCTCGGCATGGTCTGCAACGGCCACAACTCGACCTTGCCGGTGACGGTGGCCGAGGTGGCGTACCACACCGCGGCGGTGGCGCGCGGCAGCAAGAGCGCGACGATCGTCGCCGACCTGCCGTTCGGCGCCTACGCCACAAAAGAGGCAGCGTTCGACAACGCGGTCAAGCTGATCCAGGCCGGCGCCCACATGGTCAAGCTCGAAGGCGGCGCGTGGCTGGCCGACACCGTCAAGTTCCTCACCGAACGCGCGGTGCCGGTGTGCGCCCACCTGGGCCTGACGCCGCAGTCGGTGCACCAACTGGGCGGCTACAAGGTGCAGGGCAAGACGATCGAAAGCGCCGACCAGCTCAAGTCCGACGCGCTGCTGCTGCAGCAGGCCGGCGCCTCGCTGCTGGTGCTCGAAGCGATTCCCACGGGCCTCGGCAAGGAAGTGACAGAGATGCTGGCGATGCCGACCATCGGCATCGGCGCCGGGCCCGATTGCTCCGGCCAGGTGCTGGTGATGCACGACATGCTGGGCGTTTTCCCGGGCCGCAAAGCGCGCTTCGTGAAGAACTTCATGGACGGCCAGGGCAGCGTCGAAGGCGCGGTCACGGCCTACGTCAACGCGGTGACGGACCGTAGCTTCCCTGGCCCGGAGCACTGCTTCTGACTTTTTTCCAGCGCAAGACCCGATCGTGGACCAGATGAAAAATCCAGTCTGTTTGCTGTTGCTATTGTTGTGGAGTCAGACGATCGCGGCGCAACCGATCCCGGTCGACGTCGCCAACCTCGGTTTCGATCAGTGGAAAAACGGCGCGCCGTCCGGCTGGGTCGGCACGGCCGCCGGCTTCAAGGCCAGCCGGGACTGCGCGGCCGACCAGGACGGCCGCTGCGTGCTGCGGATCGACAGCACCGATGGGTACACCGCCGGCAGCTTCCTTCCGCTTGCCCAGCGCATCGGGCTCGGCGCCGCCGCCGGCCGCCGGCTCACCCTGTCGGGCTTGATCCGCACTGAAAACGTCGCCGGCGGGGCCGCCGCGCTGTGGTTGCGCGCCGACGCGCCGTACGGCACCACCGGCTGGTCGCCCTTCAGCGTTACCATTCCGGTGCCGCGCAACGCGTCCGGCATCGTGCTCGGCGTGATGCTGACCGGGAAAGGCACCGCCTGGTTCGACCAGTTGAAGCTGTCGGCCGACCCATCCGCCGATGTCGCCGACGCCGTCCTGCCGGCGGTGAAAGCAATTGAGCGCCCGACGCCATCGCAGGAACTGCTGTCCGACGCGGCGCTGCGCCTGGCGCCAGCCGACATCGCGCCGGCCAGCGCGGCCTGGCGCGCCGATGTCGCCAGCCGCGTCCATCCCATCCGCTCGCTCTACAGCGATGACTTCAGCGACCTGCAGTTCCTCAAGCCGGTGTTGGCGGCCAAGCGCGTCGTGCAACTCGGCGAAAGCGGCCATGGCGTCGCCGAATTCAACCTCGTCAAAGTCAGGCTGATCCAGTTCCTGCACCAGCAGATGGGTTACGACGTCATCGCCTTTGAAAGCTCGCTGCCGCAGTGCTACCTGGCCGACCAGGCGATCGGCTCGGCGATGCCGATCGAGGTGATGAAGCGGTGCCTGTTCCCGATCTGGCACAGCAATGAGACGCTGCCGCTGTTCGACTACCTCGACGCCAGTCGCAAGAGCGGCAAGCGGCTCACCCTGGCCGGCTTCGATACCCAGGACAGTTCGGGCGGCGCCGGCGCGCCCGCACTGCTGGCACCCATGCTCGGCCTGAGCGCCTGGGCACGCGCGCCGGAACTTGACTCGAGCGAGAGCGCGCTGCACAAGGGTGCTTCGAACGAACGGTTGGCGCCCGATGCGGTGATGAGCAACGCCGGCGCCCGCTATGCCTTCGTCGATTTTTCGACCGCCAAACCAGCGCCGGCAACGAGCTGGATGTTTGCCCCCATCGTGATGCGCGACTGGGGCGTCCGGCCCGTCACGCTGATCCCTGCCAGCGGCTACGACGGCGTCCTGTACATCGACACCGTCACGCCGCCCGACTATCGCTAGCGCCATGAGCGACGACGCCGCCCGCATGTTCATCGCCTTGTGGCCTGACGACGCCGTGCGCGCGGCGCTGAGCCAGTGGCGCGACGGCGTGGCGTGGCGCGCGGCAGCCGCGCCGGTGCGCAGCGAGCAGCTGCACGTCACGCTGCACTTCCTCGGCAGCGTGGCGCGCGCGCGGATGGCGGAACTGGCGCACGGAATCGATGTGCCATTCGAGCCATTTGAACTGGAGTTTGGCCATCGCGAGCTGTGGCACGGCAGCGTCGCCGTGCTGGCGCCCGAGCTGGTGCCGGCGCCGCTGCTGGCGCTGCACGCGTCGCTCGCCGAAGCGCTCGAGCGGCTGGGGATGACGCCGGAGGCGCGGCCGTATCGGCCGCACGTCACGCTGGCGCGACGTGCCAGCCCACTGACAGAAACCACTCAGGGGCCGCCGATTCGCTGGCGGGTCGAAGGCTACGCGCTCATGCAATCAAAGGCCGGCGCCGGCTCGGGATATAGCATCGTGCAGGCTTACGGCAGCTAGAACATTGCGGCGCCGATGCGGATCAAGAAGCTTTGCCGGCGCGGCGGCGCGCGAAGGCACCTGCCGCAACGGCCAGGCCGAACAGCGCCAGCGACGACGGCTCAGGCACGCTGGCGGCATTGACGACGAAGTTGTCCATGGCGAAATGTCCGATGTAATTGTGCGTGATCGTCACGGAGCTCAGGTTATCGAAACCGACCAGCGAGTAGTTGGTGAAGTCATTGCCGGTGAGGTTGCTGAAGTTCGCCAGAGGGTTCAGGTCAACCGTCTGCGTCACAAAGCCGCCGCCTACCTTGGCACCGGTGAGGGTTGCGGTCCGACCGGCGCCGTAGTTACCCCACATAGCCACGTCGATGCTGTTTAATTTGAAGGCAGATGCGGTCGCGCTGGCAAGCGTCGTCGCAGCATACGTCAAGTAAAAATCGGTGCCATTGTAGGGGCTGAAGCCTCGGTCGTTGTTGCCGTTGTAGTCGGAGCCGATCACGTAGGACGAGGACGTACCTTTGAAAGTAAACCCGTCCGTTGTCAGTGTCTGCGTCCCGTAAGCTCGGATAGTATCGGGGCCGGTCATATCGTTGAAGTTGATAACGGATGCTTGCGCAGCCGGCGCCAGCGAAGCGGCAGCGAGCAACAGAGAAGCGACGAGGGACTTGGCTGCGTTCATGTAAGACTCCTGAAATTGATTTTATGAAAGATATAATTACAGTAAGCAATAAGTATGCCTACAGGAAATTAATGTTTCAAATCAGGAAGTTATCGTTTTTGCCTCCAAGCGCCCCTATCGATGTGTCAGATTTATCGACAGATTATTAGCCAATCTGGATCCAGGTCGTCTTCAGCTCGGTGTACTTGTCGATCGCGTGCAGCGACTTGTCGCGGCCGTTGCCGGACTGCTTGACGCCACCGAACGGCACCGTGATGTCATCGTTGTCGTACTGGTTGACGTGCACGGTGCCGGCGCGCAGAGCGCGGGCGGTCTGGATCGCCTTCGTCATGTCGCGCGTCCACACCGCCGCCTGCAGGCCGTACGGCGTTGAATTGGCCTGGCGGATTGCCTCCTTGATGTCGGTGAAACCGAGCACCGACAGCACCGGCCCGAAGATCTCTTCGCGCGCGATGCGCATGGTGCTGTCGACCTGGTCGAACAAGGTTGGCGTGATGTAGAAGCCGCCGGTGTCCAGGCGCGCCGCCTCGCCGCCCGACAGCAGTTTGGCGCCCTCCGCCTTGCCCGCCTCGATGTAGCCCATCACCGTCTTCATCTGGGCGGCATCGACGATGGCGCCCATCACCGTGTCTTCGTCGAGGGGATCGCCCGGCTGAAAGCGCGGCATCATCGCCATCGCCTTTTCCAGGAAGGCTTCCTTGATCGATTCTTCGACGAACAGGCGCGACGGCGCATTGCAGCTCTCGCCCTGGTTGAAGTAGATCGAGCCGATCGCCGCTTTCACCGCTGCGTCCAGGTCCGGACAATCGGCGCAGACGATGTTGGCCGACTTGCCGCCCAGTTCAGTCCACGCGCGCTTCAGGTTCGACTCGCCGGCCATCTGCATGATCTTCTTGCCGACCGGGGTCGAGCCGGTAAAGGCGATGCAGTCGACGTCCATGTGCAGCGCCAGCGCGGCGCCGGCTTCGTGGCCATAGCCCGGCACGACGTTGAACACGCCGGCCGGGATGCCCGCTTCGAGCGCGATCTCGGCCAGCTTGAGCGCTGACAGCGGCGACTTTTCGGACGGTTTCAGCACGACGCTGTTGCCGGCGGCGAGTGCCGGCGCGATCTTCCAGGCGGTCATGATCAGCGGGTAGTTCCACGGTACGATGGCGCCAACGACGCCGACCGGTTCGCGCGTGATCAGCGCCAGGCTGCTGTCGTTGGTCGGCGCGATCTCGTCGTAGATCTTGTCGATCGCTTCGCCGTACCAGCGGATGCAGTTGGCGCACGACGGCACGTCGACGCTCTGGCTGTACTTGATCGGTTTGCCCATGTCGAGCGTTTCGAGCAGCGCCAGCTCGGCGGTGTTCTTCAGCACCAGGTCGGCGAACTTGATCAAGGTGCGCTTGCGCTGCGCCGGCGACTTGCCGGCCCAGCGGCGGTCGTCGAAGGCGGCGCGCGCGGCCACGACGGCGGCGTCGATGTCGGCGGCGTCGCCGCGCGCCACCTTGGTCAGCAGCCGGCCGTCGATCGGCGAATGGTTGTCGAAGGTCTGCTCGGATACGGCCCAGACGCGCTGGCCGTTGATGAAAGCGCGGCCGTCGATGTCGAGCGCTGCAGCGCGTTCATGCCAATTATTAGCTTGCATTGTCCATCTCCTAAAATTTTTGTGATTACATATGGAAGAGGACTATCGCCATTCAGCGCGTACCTCACGCTGGTACGCTACCCCATCCTGTGGCTTGTCCGGATCGCCTTTCCAAATTCCCTGCATGGGCATGAGCGCTTCGAGGCGCCTGGCGCGGGCTGGCATCTTCGTTTCTTGCGTATCTGGCGGCGCCGCCTCTGCGTTCGCTTTTCGCTTCCCAGAAGCATTGCCCAACAATTGCAGAAGCTGCGTCTTGGTCCTGCGAGCTGGATCGATCCCGCAGGCTCGCGCATCCGCCTCGAGCTGCGCCGCTTCCTCGTCGTCGAATTCAATCGTCAGTTGTCGCACGGCGGCTCCCTGGTGGGTTGTCTCAATAGCTAGTGTAGAACATTTGGACAGTGCCTCCCCGCGCGTTCACCTGCGGTGATGGGGATTTACCGCAGGCCGGGATAGGAAATAGCTCCTCCAAAATTCGCGCTAGAGCGATGCATGGCGCTATAATCGCCCAAATTTTCCTGACTGAAAAACCAATAAAATTGGGCAGAAATCGATGAATACCACCCTGATTACTTCCGTCGTGCTGTACCTGCTCGGCACGCTGGCGCTGGGGGTATGGGCCGGCTCGCGCATCAAGAACACCAGCGACTTCGCGGTGGCCGGGCGCAGCCTGCCGCTGATCATGGTGGTGACCACGACGTTTGCCACCTGGTTCGGCGCCGAGACGGTGATGGGCATTCCCGCCCGCTTCGTCCAGGGCGGCCTGAACGCGGTGGTGGAAGATCCGTTCGGCGCCGGCACCTGCCTGATCCTCGTCGGCGTGTTCTTCGCCGCCAAACTGTACAAGCTGAACCTGCTGACGATCGGCGACTACTACCGGGTGCGCTACGGCAAAGGCGTCGAAATATTCTGTTCGACGGCCATCATCCTCAGCTATCTCGGCTGGGTCGCCGCGCAGATCACCGCGCTCGGGCTGGTGTTCTCGGTGCTGACCGGCGGCGCCATGTCGGAGACGGCCGGCATGATCGTCGGCACGCTGTCGGTGCTGATCTACGTCGTCGTCGGCGGCTTCCTCGCCGTCGCGCTCACCGATTTCATCCAGATGATCGTGCTGGTGATTGGCATGTCGATCATTGCCTACTTTGCCGCCGACCTGGCCGGCGGTGCGGCGCCGGTGATGGCGCTGGCGTCGAATGGCGACCTGTGGCGATTCTGGCCGGCGCCGACTTTTACCGATATCGCCTTCTTCATTGCCGCCGCCGTGACCATGATGTTCGGCTCGATTCCGCAGCAGGACGTGTACCAGCGCGTGATGTCGGCCAAGAACGCGCCGACCGCGCGCACCGGCGCCATCATCGGCGGCGCCAGCTACATCCTGTTTGCGTTCGTGCCGATGTTTATCGTTGCCTGCGCCGTCATCGTCCTAGGCGACAGCGGCATGGAGATGGCCAAGAACGACTACCAGCGCCTGCTGCCGACCTTCGTGCTGACCAAGATGCCGCTGCTGATGCAGATTATCTTCTTCGGCGCACTGCTGTCGGCCATCAAGAGCACCTCGTCGGCGACCCTGCTGGCGCCGTCGACCAGTTTTGTCGAGAACATCCTCAAGCACCTGCGCCCGGGGATGACCGACCGCCAGCAGCTGTTCGCGATGCGCTGCTCGATCGTCGTGTTCGCCGCGCTGGTGCTGAGCTACGCAATCGCCATGAAGGGCACCTCGATCTACGAGCTGGTGTCGTCGGCGTACCAGGTCACGCTGGTCGGCGCGTTCGTGCCGCTGGTGATGGGGCTGTACTGGAAGCGCGCGACGACCCAGGGCGCGGTGCTGTCGATTGCGGCGGGTATCATCACCTGGCTGCTGTTCTTCCCGCAGTTGAGCGGCTTGGGCGCGGTGTTTCCGGGCCAGCTGGCGGGCCTGCTGGCGGCGTTCGCCGGCATGTTCATCGGTTCGCTGATGCCGCAGCTGCTGACGAACCGGCACGATCGGGTCAGGACCCAGACTGCATGATCGCTGTCCGTGACGCGTTTGAGCACATCACGCGCGTTCGCACGAGCTGCCCAAGACTTCGGCCTTTGCGAAAGGTAGTTGTGTCGAATCAAGTGCCAATATAACTGTTCTGCCAGTCTACGGTTTCCCTTAGGAATCATTGATAGGAGATCCGATGACGAAGCTTAAGCGACTCAAGCAGCTAACAATCCTTGCCGTCCTGGCCAGTGCAGCGACTCTGGCAAATGCAGAATCAACCAGTAATAAAGCCCAAAAAATCGCAGGCGTTTACAGTTTGCAGGGCCAACGGGAGATGGCTGCGACGCTCGTGCTCCATCCAGACAAGCGCTTCGAATTCGGCGCCATTTACGGCGGCGCAGACCCGAGGGCGAATGGCAAGTGGTCGGTGGAAGACGATATCGTGCATCTGGTCGCCGATCACAGCCCAGCAAAATACGTCAAGGTCGAACAGAGCATGGCGCCGCTTCCGGATATCCGTGATTCCAGCGGAATTTTGCCGGTTCTAGCTGTAGAAATAGGATCGCCCTCCTTGCGGATGACCTGGAGCGGATTAAATGTCACGTTTAAATTCGCTAACGGCCGCGAACGCACTGGCACCACCAGCCGAAGCGGCATGGTGTACGCAGGGGCGCGACAAGATCCCGAGTGGAAGGACGTGCCGGTCATCGAGGTTGGCCTTCCCGCGCTTGAAGAAGGCGGTGAAGTTACGTGGATAAAGCTGAAGGATCCTACCATTACCAAGATTGCAGTGGAACTCGATCCGGGCGGGACGACGCAAGCATTCCGCGAAGGTTTTCTCGAGATCGAGAAAGGCAAGCCGAGGCGCCTCGTTGCGGGGAGATTAATGGGCGAACTGCGTGGAACTTACGTGTGGAATCGTCCTGTGAAATCCCAGTGAACCCGGTAGGTGCTCAATGCCGAGCGACCGCGAATATCAAGGCGCAGTAAGGAAACCGTAAGCATGGAACATGCTAAAACGTCATCCTCGCGAAGCGGGGATGACGTTATTTTTTTACCGATGCAATCGCGTCGTGCGGTTTCTGCTCATTAGAGCATCCCGCGGCGCTTCAGCTCCGCCAGCGTGTCGTCCAGGGCGGCGCGGATGCGGCCAACCATCTCGTCGATCTCATCGCGCGTCATCACCAGCGGCGGCGCGATGATCATGCGGTCGCCCACAGCGCGCATGATGATCCCGTTGGCGAACATGTAGCCGCGGCAGATCATGCCGACGCCATCGTCGCCGTCGAACACGATGTTGTCGAACACCGTCGCGCCCTTCGTGTGCACCAGGTTCAGGCCGGCGACAAAGCCGCAGCTGTCGGCGTGTCCCACCAGCGCATGCTCGCGCAGCGCGCCAAACTTCTCCTTCAGGTACGGCCCCGTATCGCGCGCCACCTTGCCAACCAGGTCCTCGTCGATGAGGATGCGGATATTTTCCAGCGCCGCGGCGCACGCCACCGGGTGGCCCGAGTAGGTGAAGCCGTGATTGAAGTCGCCGCCCTTTTCGGTCAGCACGGTAGCCACACGGTCGCCCACCAGCACGCCGCCGAGCGGGATGTAGCCGGAGGTGACGCCCTTGGCAAACGCGATCAGGTCCGGCTTGATGCCCATCAGCTCCGAGCCGAACCAGCTGCCCAGGCGCCCGAAGCCGCAAATGACTTCATCGGCCACCAGCAGGATGCCGTACTTGTCGCAGATGCGCTGGATCTCCGGCCAGTAGGTCTTCGGCGGGATGATCACGCCGCCGGCGCCTTGCACTGGCTCGCCGATGAAGGCGGCGACGTTGTCGGGACCGAGTTCGCGGATGCGCTCATCGAGCCAGCCGGCGGCGGCGATGCCGAATTCGTCCTCGCTCATGCCGGCGCCGCCTTCGAGATAGCTTGGCTGGCCGATGTGGACGATGCCTGGCACGCCAGGTCCGCCCTGCGCGTGCATGCCGGCCATGCCGCCGAGCGAGGCGCCGGCGATGGTGCTGCCGTGGTAGGCGTTCTTGCGGCTGATGATGATGTGGCGCTCGGGCTGCGCCTGCAGCTCCCAGTAGCGGCGCACCATGCGCACGATGGTGTCGTTCGCTTCCGAGCCCGAACCGGTGAAGAACACGTGGTTGAACTGCGGCGGCGACACCTGCACCAGCAGCGCGGCCAGCTGCACGGCCGGCACGTTGGTGGTATTGAAGAAGCTGTTATAGAACGGCAGCTGCTGCATCTGGCGGTACACCGCGTCGGACATGCTGGTGCGCCCGTAGCCGATGTTCACGCACCACAGGCCCGACATGCCGTCGAGGATCTTGTTGCCCTCCGAATCCCACAGGTAGATGCCCTCGCCCTTGACCATCACGCGCGCGCCATGTTCGGCAAGCGCCTTGTGGTCGGTGAACGGATGCAGGAAGTGCGCCGAATCGAGCCGCTGGATGGTGCGGGTGTCTGTCATTGACTGGTCCATGTTCGCAGCCTTAAACGTGCAGCAGCAGGTGCTCGCGCTCCCACGGACTGATGACGGTCATGAATTCCTGGTGCTCGAGGTCCTTGATGGCGGCGTAGACGTCGATGAAGCGGTCGCCCAGCACGGTGCGCAGCTTGTCCTCGGCGCGCAGCAGGTGCAGCGCTTCCGGCAGGCTGTGGGGCAGTTCGAACGGCATGTCGTAGGCGCTGCCCGACATCATCGGCGTCGGCTCGAGCTGCTCGGTCATGCCGAGGTAGCCGCACGCCAGCGTCACCGCCAGCGCCAGGTAAGGGTTGGCGTCGGCGCCGATGATGCGGTTCTCCACGCGCCGATCCTGCACGCCCGACTCGGGCACGCGAAAGCCCACCGTGCGGTTGTCGATGCCCCATTGGATGTTGATCGGCGCGGCGGTGTGGCGCACGATGCGGCGGTACGAATTGACGTACGGCGCGACGATCGCCATCGCCGACGGCATGTAGCGCTGCAGCCCGCCGATGTAGTGCTTGAAGATCGGCGCGGCCGAGCCGTCGTCCGAGCTGAAGATGTTCATGCCGGTCTTGATGTCGACCACGCTCTGGTGAACGTGCATCGCCGAACCGGGTTCGCCGGCCATCGGCTTGGCCATGAAAGTGGCGTACATGTCGTGCTTGAGCGCCGCTTCGCGCAAGGTGCGCTTGAAGAAGAACACCTTGTCGGCCAGTCCCATCGGATCGCCGTGCAGGAAGTTGATCTCCATCTGACCGGCGCCGATCTCGTGGATCAGGGTGTCGACGTCGAGGTTCATCATCTCGCAGTAGTCGTAGATGTCTTCGAACAGCGGGTCGAACTCGTTGACGGCGTCGATGCTGTAGACCTGGCGGCTGGTTTCGGCGCGCCCGCTGCGCCCGACCGGCGCGCGCAGCGGCAGGTCGGGGTCGATGTTCTTGGCCGTCAGGTAGAACTCGAGTTCGGGGGCGACGACCGGCTTCCAGCCCTTGTCGGCGTACAGCTTGAGCACGCGCCGCAGCACCGTGCGCGGCGCGAAGTCGACCAGCGCGCCGTCGGAAAAGTAGCAGTCGTGGATGACCTGCGCGGTCGGGTCGACCGCCCAAGGCACCATCGTGATGGTGGTCGGGTCGGCCTTCAGGATCATGTCGCGGTCGGTGGTGGAAATGGCGCGGTCATACGGCGCGTCGCCGACCGGGTAGTTGCCGGTGACCGTCATGCCGAGCACCGCTTCGGGGATGCGCATGCCGCGCTCCTGGGTGAATTTCGCGCGCGGCATGATCTTGCCGCGGGCGACACCGGTCAGGTCGGGAATCAGGCATTCAATTTCGGTGACTCGTTTTTCGTTGAGCCACAAGTCCATGTCGGTATAGGTAAAATTTTCGCGGATTGCCATCGTTTTCTCTCTGTTGTCTAATTCGGCCCGCGGCGCCTGGCGCCTGCGGGTGGGGTGCGGATCGATGGCGGCGCTACGGCACGCCGGAGGCGGCCCATTGGTTGCAGAACATGCGGCAGAACATGCGGCAAATCATGCGCCTCTCCCGCGCGCGGCGAGGTAGTCGCGGCAGGCCTGGCCGAAGGCGCCGAACAGCTTCATCGACACCGGGTTTTCGGCCAGGCGCCATTCGGGGTGCCACTGCAGCGCGAGCGTGAAGCCGGGCGCGCCGGCCACCGAGAACGCTTCGACCACCCCATCGGCGGCGCGCGCTTCGATCGCCAGGCCCTCGGCCAGTTGGTTGACGCCCTGGCCATGCAGCGAGTTGACCTCGATGTCGCCGGGGCCGAGGATGCTGGCCATGGTGCCGAGCGGCGTGAGCGCCACCGTGTGGGCCGGGCCGTACTGCTGCTCGAGCGGCAGGTCGGGATTTTCGCGGTGGTCCATCAGGCCGTCGACGCCGT
The DNA here is from genome assembly GCF_002760655.1 of Massilia eurypsychrophila. Taxonomy (GTDB): domain Bacteria; phylum Pseudomonadota; class Gammaproteobacteria; order Burkholderiales; family Burkholderiaceae_D; genus JAFCUW01. Next base: position 377,178 of record NZ_PDOC01000002.1, read on the forward strand.
GCAGCGCCTGGTGCAGGCTGCCGCCGAGGGCGACGTTCATCTCCTGGAAGCCGCGGCAGATGGCCAGGATCGGGATGCCGCGCCGGATCGCCGCGCGAATCAGCGGCAAGGTGGTCTGGTCGCGCGCCTGGTCTTGCGGCAGGCTCGGGTCGAGCACGTCCTCGGAATAGTAGCTGGGGTGGACGTTCGAGGCCGAGCCGGTCAGCATGATGCCGTCGCAGGCCGACAGCATGGTTTCGAGTTCGAGCGCGTCGCCAAGCGCCGGCAGGATCAGCGGCGCGCAGGCGGCGCCAGCGACGACGGCGTCGACATACTTGAGTTGCACTGCATGGTACGGATGAGAACCGATGTCGCAGGTGCAGGCGGGAACGAGAACGATGGGACGGCGCATGCGGGTAACCCTGTGTGTGCTCTTACGCTCGGTCCATCATAAAGGCAAATTGGCCCGAGTGCGAGGGGCGGTTGATTCGGATCAAAGTTTTACTTGCCAAAATCATACTGTCAAACGGCGCTTCATGGCAACACGCTAGGTCTGAGCTTAGGTCTGACCTCGAAGCGACGTCGAGCGATCCGAGGAAAAAGCGGCTAACATGGTGCGGTTGCCAAAATTGATAGCGAGAACACCATGCTGAACCTGAAAGACCCTTCCCTGCTGCGCCAGCAAGCTTTCCTCGACGGCGAATGGTGCGATGCCGACGACGGCACCACCATCACGGTGACCAACCCGGCCACCGGCGAGACGGTCGGCACGGCGCCGCACATGGGCGCGGCCGAAACGAAGCGGGCGATCGACGCGGCCAACGCCGCGTGGCCGGCCTGGCGCAAGAAGCCGGCCAAGGAGCGCGCCGCGGTGCTGCGCAAATGGAACGACCTGATGCTGGAAAACGCGGACGACCTGGCGCTGATCATGACTGCCGAACAGGGCAAACCGCTGCCGGAAGCGAAGGGCGAAGTGGTCTACGCGGCCTCGTTCCTCGAGTGGTTCGGCGAGGAAGCCAAGCGCATCGAGGGCGACACGCTGCAGTCGCCGTGGGCGGACCGCCGCCTGGTGGTCACGCGCGAGCCGATCGGTGTGTGCGCGGCGATCACGCCGTGGAATTTCCCGGCGGCGATGATCACCCGCAAAGTCGGCCCGGCGCTAGCGGCCGGCTGCCCGATCGTCGTCAAGCCGGCCGAGCTGACGCCGTTCTCGGCGTTTGCGATGGCCGTGCTGGCCGAGCGCGCCGGCGTGCCGAAGGGCGTGTTCTCCGTCATCACCGGCGACTCGAAATCGATCGGCCTGGAAATGACGAGCAACCCGATCGTGCGCAAGGTCAGCTTTACCGGCTCGACCCAGGTTGGCCGCATCTTGATGGCACAATCGGCGCCGACCATCAAGAAGCTGTCGCTGGAACTGGGCGGCAACGCGCCGTTCATCGTGTTCGACGACGCCGACATCGATGCCGCCGTCGAGGGCGCCATCGCGTCGAAATACCGCAATGCCGGCCAGACCTGCGTCTGCGCCAACCGGCTGTATGTGCAGGACGGCATCTATGACAAGTTTGCGGCCAAGCTGGTCGAAGCGGTCGGCAAGCTGAAGGTCGGCAACGGCCAGGAAAACGGCGTCACGCAAGGCCCGCTGATCGAGGAAAAGGCGGTGCTGAAGGTGGAGCAGCATATCGCCGATGCGCTGTCGAAAGGCGCGCGCCTGATGGTCGGCGGCAAGCGCCATGAACTGGGCCACAGTTTCTTCCAGCCGACCGTGCTGGCCGACGTGACGACCAACATGCAGGTGGCGACCGAGGAGACGTTTGGGCCGCTGGCGCCGCTGTTCCGCTTCAAGACCGAGGATGAAGTCATCGCGATGGCCAACGATACCGAATTCGGTTTGGCCGCCTATTTCTACTCGCGCGATATTGGCCGGGTGTGGCGTGTGGCCGAGGCGCTGGAGTCGGGCATGGTTGGCGTCAACACCGGCTTGATCTCGAACGAGATCGCGCCATTTGGCGGCGTCAAGCAATCGGGCCTGGGCCGTGAAGGCTCGAAGTACGGCATGGATGATTACCTGGTCATCAAGTACATCTGCATGGGCGGGATTTGAACCTGCCACCAACCGCAAGAGCGTCGCCCTCTCGAAGGCGGGTACCCATGCTGAGCATCCCTCTCCGCCAGAGCACGCTCAGTATGGATCCCCGCTTTCGCGAGGATGACGCCTCTTGATTTGGCGACTAAATAGCGATTAGTCTTGCGGGTATTCGTCGTACTTGCGGGCGTCGCCGCGGACCTTGTCGGCCGGGTACTTGGCGCGGTTGAGCACCATCTTCTCCAGCACCGCCGCGTGCAGGTCGACATCGAGCTTGTCGGCCAGCCGGATCAGGTAGACCAGCACATCGGCCATTTCGTGGCGCACCTGTTCCAGCTTGGCGTCGCCCAGCTCGGCAGCGTCGCCGCGGGCGAGCCACTGGAAATGCTCCAGCAGCTCGGCCGCCTCGACCATCAGCGCGGCCGACAGATTCTTTGGCGTGTGAAACTGGTCCCAGTCGCGCTCCTCGACGAACTGGCGCACGGTGTCGCGCAGGCTGGTCAGTTCGCCCATCGGGTCAGGCCTCGTAGCTCGCCAGGCGCGCTTCGAGCTTCGGCGCCAGGTGCTCGACCTTCGACACCGTCATCCCCAGGTCGCGCAACAAGCCGTCATGCAAGCCATACACCCAGCCGTGCACGCTGAGGTCCTGGCCGCGCTCCCAGGCGTCGCGCACGATCGTCGTCTGCGCCACGTTGACCACCTGCTCGGTCACGTTCAGTTCGCACAGCCGGTTGGCACGGTCGCGCTCGGGCAGCACTTCGCCGAGATACTTCTCGTGTTTCTGGTGTACGTCCTGCACATGGCGCAGCCAGTTGTCGGCCAGGCCGACCCGGCGTTTTGTCATCGCTGCGTGCACGCCGGAGCAGCCGTAGTGGCCGCACACGATGATGTGCTTGACCTTCAGCACGTCGATGGCGAACTGCAGCACCGTCAGGCAGTTCAGGTCGGAATGCACGACCACGTTGGCGATGTTGCGGTGGACGAACAGCTCGCCCGGCGCCAGGCCGAGCAGCTCGTTGGCCGGCACCCGGCTGTCGGAGCAGCCGATCCACAAGTACTCGGGCGACTGCTGCGACGCCAGCGACTTGAAGTAGGTCGGATCTTCGGCGACGCGCGCCGCGGCCCAGTCTTTGTTGCGCTGGAACAGCTCGTCGGTGGTGAGGCCACTGCCTGTAACTAATGTCATCAAATTTCCTTCGCAAAAAAAACGCTGAGGGGCGGATGCCATCTCAGCGGTTCATGGGGTCTTTATTCGAAAAAATCCTTGACCTTGTCCATCCAGCCCTTGCTCTGCGGGCTATGCTTGGCGCCGCCTTCGACCGTCAGGCGCTCGAATTCCTTCAGCAATTCCTTCTGCTTGTCGGTCAGCTTGACCGGCGTTTCCACCGCAACGTGGCAGAACAGGTCGCCGGCGTAGCCGGAACGCACGCCCTTGATGCCCTTCGCCTTCAGGCGGAACGTCTTGCCGGACTGGGTGCCTTCGGGAATCGTGAACGACACCTTGCCCGACAGCGTAGGCACTTCGATCTCGCCACCGAGGGTCGCCTTGACGAACGAGATCGGCATTTCGCAATGCAGGTCGTCGCCTTCGCGCTGGAATACCGCGTGCGGCTTGATGTGAATTTCCACGTACAGGTCGCCCGGCGGCCCGCCGTTGGTGCCCGGCTCGCCGTTGCCCGACGAGCGGATCCGCATGCCGTTGTCGATGCCGACCGGGATCTTCACTTCCAGCGTCTTGTTGCGCTTGATGCGCCCCTGCCCGCCGCACGGTGCGCACGGGTCGGTGATGACCTTGCCGCTGCCATGGCATTTCGGGCACGTTTGCTGGATGCTGAAGAAACCTTGCTGCATGCGCACCTGGCCGTGGCCGGCGCAGGTGGTGCAGGTGGTCGGCGACGTGCCCGGCTTGGCGCCGCTGCCGTGGCAGGTGTCGCACTTGTCCCAGCTCGGCACGCGAATCGTCGTGTCGAAGCCGTGCGCAGCTTGCTCGAGGGTGATTTCGAGGTTGTAGCGCAGGTCGGCGCCGCGGTAGACCTGCGGGCCTGAACCGCGACCGCGACCGGCGCCGCCGCCAAAGATATCGCCGAAGATGTCGCCGAAACTGTCGGCAAAGCCGCCCTGGCCGCCGCCGAAGCCGCCGCCTCCCATGTTCGGATCGACGCCGGCGTGACCATAGCGGTCATACGCCTCGCGCTTTTCCGGATTGGTCAGCATCTCGTACGCTTCTTTGACTTCCTTGAACTTCTCCTCGGATTCCTTACTGTCCGGATTGCGGTCCGGATGGTATTTCATCGCGAGCTTGCGGTAAGCCTTCTTGATTTCTTCTTCCGAAGAATTTTTGGCGACCCCGAGGATCTCGTAAAAATCACGCTTTGCCATAATTAGGGCACCTTGCTGTCTGTCTGACTACTTGAACTCAATATGCAAAAAAACCGAGCCGGGTAAGCGGCTCGGCATTATATGCTACAACGTTGCTGCGGTTTTGCTGAGCGCTTACTTGGCGTCTTTGACTTCCTTGAAGTCGGCGTCGACGACGTCGTCCTGCTTGGCGTTCGATTCGCCGCCGCCGGCTTGCTGGCCGCCTTCGCCGCCGCCTGCCTGCTGCTGCGCCTGCTGGTCGGCGTACATCTTCTCGCCCAGGGTCTGCGCAGCGGTCGACAGCGCCGCCATCTTGCTGTCGATTTCCGACTTGTCGGACGATTTCAAGGCGCCTTCCAGGTCGGTGATCGCGCTTTCGATCTTTTCTTTCTCGGCAGCGTCAAGCTTGGAACCGAATTCGGTCAGCGACTTCTTGGTCGAGTGCACCAATGCGTCAGCCTGGTTGCGCGATTCGGCCAGTTCCTTCAGCTTGTGGTCTTCTTCGGCGTTGAGTTCGGCGTCCTTCACCATCTTCTGGATTTCCGCCTCGGTCAGGCCGGAGTTCGCCTTGATCGTGATCTTGTTCTCCTTGCCGGTGGCCTTGTCCTTGGCGCCGACGTGCAGAATGCCGTTGGCGTCAATGTCGAAGGTCACTTCAATCTGCGGCGTGCCGCGCGATGCCGGCGGGATGCCTTCGAGGTTGAATTCGCCCAGGCCCTTGTTGCCGGCCGCGATTTCGCGCTCGCCCTGATAAACCTTGATCGTCACTGCCGGCTGGTTGTCGTCGGCGGTGGAGAACACTTGCGAGAACTTGGTAGGAATCGTCGTGTTCTTGTGGATCATCTTGGTCATCACGCCGCCCAGCGTTTCGATACCGAGCGACAGCGGGGTGACGTCGAGCAGCAGCAAGTCCTTGCGCTCGCCCGACAGCACCGAGCCCTGGATCGCCGCGCCGACCGCAACCGCTTCATCCGGGTTGACGTCCTTGCGTGGATCCTTGCCAAAGAATTCCTTCACTTTTTCCTGCACCTTCGGCATACGGGTCATGCCGCCGACCAGGATGATGTCGTCGATGTCGGAGACCTTGACGCCGGCATCCTTGATGGCCATCTTGCACGGCTCGATGGTGGCGTTGATCAGTTCTTCGACCAGCGACTCGAGCTTCGAGCGCGTCATCTTGAGCGTCAGGTGGACCGGCGCGCCGTTCGCCATGGCGATGTACGGCTCGTTGATTTCGGTCTGCGCGGCCGACGACAGTTCGATCTTGGCGCGCTCGGCCGATGCCTTGATGCGCTGCAGCGCGATCGGGTCCTTCTTCAGGTCCAGGCCGTTGATCTTCTTGAACTCGTCGATGATGTAATCGATGATGCGCTGGTCGAAGTCTTCGCCGCCGAGGAAGGTGTCGCCGTTGGTCGACAGCACTTCGAACTGCTTTTCGCCGTCGACGTTGGCGATCTCGATGATCGAGATATCGAACGTACCGCCGCCGAGGTCATACACGGCGATCTTGCGGTCGCCCTTGTCGGTGCGGTCCAGGCCGAACGCCAGCGCGGCCGCGGTCGGCTCGTTGATGATGCGCTTGACGTCGAGGCCGGCGATACGGCCGGCATCCTTGGTGGCCTGGCGCTGCGAGTCGTTGAAGTAAGCCGGCACGGTGATGACCGCTTCGGTGACTTCTTCGCCGAGGTAGTCTTCAGCGGTCTTCTTCATTTTGCGCAGGATTTCCGCCGACACTTGCTGGGCTGCCAGCTTTTTGCCGCGCACGCCAATCCACGCATCGCCGTTTTCGGCTTTGACGATCTCGTACGGCATCAGGCCGATGTCCTTCTGGACTTCTTTTTCATCGAACTTACGGCCGATCAGGCGCTTGACCGCGAACAGCGTGTTCTTCGGGTTGGTGACCGCCTGGCGTTTTGCCGGCGCGCCAACCAGGATCTCGCCGTCTTCCTGATACGCAATGATCGACGGCGTCGTTCGCGCGCCTTCGGCGTTCTCGATGACCTTCGGCGTACCGTTTTCCATGATCGCGACGCAGGAGTTGGTGGTTCCCAGGTCAATACCGATAATTCTGCCCATGATTGTTGTCCTTTTAGTTACTAAGTTTCAGATATATCAAATATGCGGAAGAACTGCGCGCTTTCAAGAGCTTGCGCCGCAGCACCGCTGTCTTTATTTTGCTTGCGCTGCCGTGACGATCGCCGGGCGCAACAGCCGGTCGGCGATCATGTAGCCCTTTTGCAGCACGCTGACGACCGTATTGGCTTCCTGGTCGGCCGGCACGACTGCCACTGCCTGGTGTTTCATCGGGTCGAGCTTGTCGCCCTGCGCCGGCATCACTTCGACCAGGCGGTTCTTCTCGAATGCCGAGGTCATCTGCTTGAGCGTCATCTCGACGCCTTCCTTGAGCGACTCGACCGACGGCGTATCGACCTTCAGCGCCATTTCCAGGCTGTCGCGCACCGGCAGCATTGCTTCTGCGAAACTTTCGACGGCAAACTTATGTGCCTTGCTGACGTCTTCCTGGGCGCGGCGGCGGATGTTTTCGGTTTCTGCCTTGGCGCGCATGAATGCATCGTGCATTTCGGCGAGCTTCGCTTCGGTCGCACTCAGCTGCTGCTCGAGGTCGTTTTCTGCCGGCATGGCCGACACCTGTACAGTTTCGCCATCGTTCAAAGGCTGGGGCACTTCTTGCTTTTCTTGGTCTTGCATCGAAAACACTCCTAAAAACAATAACTTAGCGATTGGCCAATGTGTCTGTATCACCACACTGCGCCCCAGATGGGGCTATACCCGACATTTTCAAGGGGAATAGCGCGCGGCCTCGACAGTTCTGCCAATGTAACTGTTGTTACAACTTTTACCGGTTGAGGGATTCAAAAAAACGCCGGGCGCACTACTATGAATTCGCAAGGCAATGCCCGCGATTGCGCGCCGGCCCCCTTTGCCCGGGAGTTCCTCATGAAGCTGCGATTGATTTCGGCAACGGTAGTCGCTTATGCGATCGGCACCATCGCGTTGATCTGCTACGCCGAGCTGGCGCTGCCCTAACGCGTCTTTTAGCGTCAGTTTGCGCCGAGCGCCACTGCGTGCTCGCGGCCAACCTCAGCATCCTTTTTTTCGGCGTCGCGCTGGGCGGCCGTCATCATGGTCGGCCAGCCGATCAGGTGCTGCTCGGCGATCTCGGCCAGGCCGGCGATCCACGCCGGATCTTCGTTCAGGCACGGGATGTAGTGGAATTGCTTGCCGCCGGCGGCGAGGAAATCGTGCTTCGCTTCCATCGCGATCTCTTCCAGCGTCTCGAGGCAGTCGCTGGTGAAGCCCGGGCAAATCACATCGACCCGCTCGAGGCCGTCGCGCGCGAGCTGCTGCAAGGTCGGCGCCGTGTACGGCTGCAGCCACTCGGCCTTGCCAAAGCGCGACTGGAACGTCACCAAATATTGATCGGGCTGCAGGCGCAACTTGGCCGCCAGCAGGCGCGCCGTCTTGTAGCACTCGCAGTGGTACGGGTCGCCCAGCAACAGGGTGCGCTTGGGCACGCCGTGAAAACTCATCACCAGCTTCTGGCCGCGGCCGTTCGTTTCCCAGAACGCCAGCACGCTGTCGTGGAGCGCCTCGATGTAGCTGTCGTGGTCGTGGTAATGCTTGACCATGCGCAGCTCGGGAATGTTGCGCGCCTTGCCGAAGTAGGCGAACACGGCGTCGAAGATGGACGCTGTGGTGGTTCCGGAATATTGCGGGTAGGCAGGCAGGATGACGATGCGCTCGCAATGTTCGGCCTTGAGCTTGTCGAGCACTTCAGGCAGCGACGGCGAGCCGTAGCGCATCGCCATCACCACGCGCAGCGCGTCGTGGCCGCGTTCGCCGAGGGCGCCGCGCAGCAGCATCGCCTGCTTTTGCGTGTGCACCTTCAGCGGCGAGCCGTCGCGCGTCCAGATGCTGCGGTATTTCGCGGCCGACTTTCCCGACCGAAACGGCAGGATGATCAGGTTGAGGATGAACCACCAGACCGCGCGCGGGATTTCCACCACGCGCGGATCCGACAGGAACTCCTTCAGGTAGCGTCGAACGGCGCCGCGGGTAGGCTCATCCGGCGTGCCAAGATTGACGAGCACGACTGCGCTGCGCGCCACGGTGCCGTGGGTGAAGGGAGGTTCTTTACGGAAAGACATGAGTGAAATTCTGAATTAGCGGCAAGGCCGCTATTATAGTTTTTCCACCCGATGCAAAATACATATTTTTTCCACCCCCGGGGTCAGTGCCGGCAATCGCACACGAGCTCGACCGAATTCATACCTCCGGGGTCAATGCCGGCAATCGAACACAAACTCGACCGAACTAGCACTGAAGAGCCCGTGTACGATTGCCGGCACTGACCCCGCGGGAGTGAAGAGCCTATCCAGCGCGCTTGAGCGCTGGCGGTCAGACGCCGGCGAGCAGCTCGCGGGCGTGCTTGCGGGTCGTCGCGGTGATCTCGAGTCCGCCAAGCATGCGCGCCACTTCTTCCACGCGCGCCTTGTTGTCGAGAACGTCGATGTGGGAGACGGTCTTGCCGGCGTCGGTCGTGCCTTTGGCGACCTGGAAATGCTGGTTGGCCTGGCTGGCCACCTGCGGCAAGTGGGTCACGCACAGCACCTGGCGCTCTTGCCCCAGCCGCTTGAGCAGCCGGCCGACCACTTCGGCCACCGCGCCGCCAATGCCGCTGTCGACCTCGTCGAAGATCAAGGTCGGCGTGGTCGTGGCGTTCGACGTGATGACGGAAATGGCCAGCGCGATGCGCGCCAGCTCGCCACCCGACGCGACCTTGGCCAGCGGCCGCGGCGCCACGCCGGCGTGGCCGGCGACCAGGAACTCGACCTGCTCGAGACCGTTTGAACTCGGCTCGCTCGAGTTCAGGCCGACCGCGAAGCTGCCGCCCGTCATGTTCAGTTCCTGCATGGCCGCCGTCACCTGGATGCCCAGCTGCCTGGCCGCCGCCGCCCGAATCTTCGACAGCCTGGCCGCCGCGGCCATGTAACGCGTCTCGACCAGCTGCTCCTGCTTGCGCAAGCCGTCCATGTCGCTGGCGTCGGCCAGCTGCCGCAGCTTTTCCGCCAGCGCGGCGTGTTCGGCCGGCAAATCTTCCGGCGCCACGCGGTAGTTGCGCGCCGCGCCGTGCAGCGCTTCGAGGCGCGCGTCGACCTGGCGCAGCCGCTCCGGATCGAGCTCGACCTTGTCAAGGTAATCGTTGAGCGCGTACACCGCTTCCTGCAACTGGATGCGGGCCGGCTCCATGCAATCGAGCACGCCTTGCAGGCCGGCATCGACATCGACCAGCTTGCCCAGCTTGGCGTTCAGCGACGACAGCTGCGACAGGATCGGGTGGTCCGATTCGGAAATGGCGGCGAGCGCTTCCTGCGCCCCTTCGAGCAGGCTGGCGGCGTGCGACAGGCGGCTGTGTTCGTTGCTGACCTCGGTCCACTCGCCCGGCTTGACCGCCAGCTTGTCGAGTTCGCCCACCTGCCATTCAAGGCGCTCGCGCTCGATCAGCACGTTCTTGGCGTCATGCTCGAATTCCTCGCGCTGGCGCACCAGCGCGCGCCACTGCTTGTGGGCGGCGGCAACTTCCTGCGCGATCGAGGCAGCGCCAGCATCTTTGAAGCCGGCCTGGTTGTCGAGCAACGCGCGCTGGGCGTCGCCCTTGAGCAGCGACTGGTGCGCGTGCTGGCCGTGGATGTCGACCAGCATGTCGCCGAGGTCGCGCAGCTGGGTGGCGGTGGCGGCGATGCCGTTGATGTAGGCCTTCGAGCGGCCGGCGTTGTCGATCACCCGGCGCAGCAGCGCGCCGCCGTCGTCGATGGCAAATTCGTTGTGCGCCAGCCAGGCGGCGGCCGCTTCGCTGACGGTGAAATCGGCCGTGATGTCGGCCTTGGCGGCGCCCTCGCGCACCACCGACGCATCGCCGCGCCCGCCGAGCGCGAGCTGCAGCGCGTCGATCAGGATCGACTTGCCGGCGCCGGTCTCGCCGGTGAAAACTGAAAAGCCGCTGGCGAACTCGAGTTCGATGGCGTCGACGATCACGAAATCGCGAATGGTAAGTGTACGCAGCATGTATGAGGTAATGTGTGTTGGTCGGGCGGCGCGCTACTTGAGCTTGCCCTCGCCCGACGGATATTCGTTCCAGTGCAGCTTTTCGCGCAGCGTGTCGTAGTAGCTCCAGCCTTCCGGATGCAGGAAGGTGATGCAGTTCGGCGAGCGCGAAATGATGATCTGGTCGCCGTGCACCAGGCTGGCGAACGTTTGCATGTCGAAATTGACGCTGACGTCGCGCCCGCTGACGATCTCGATGACGATCTCGCTCGAATCGGGCACCACGATCGGCCGGTTCGACAATGCGTGCGGCGCGATCGGCACCAGCACGGTGCCCGACAAGCTGGGATGAAGCAGTGGCCCGCCGGCCGACAGCGCGTACGCGGTCGAGCCGGTCGGCGTCGAGATGATCAGGCCGTCCGAGCGCTGGTTGTACATGAAGCGGCCGTCGACGGTGACTTTGAGCTCGACCATGCCGGCGCCGGCGCCGCGCGCCACCACCACGTCGTTGACCGCCAGGCCGCAGGTGATCATGGCGCCGCCGCGCATCACGCGCCCTTCGAGCAAGGTGCGCCGTTCGGCGTCGGACTTGCCGTTGAGGATGTCGTCGAGCACCGGGATCATGCGCTCGCTCGGGATGTCGGTCATGAAGCCAAGCCGGCCCAGGTTGATGCCGATCAGCGGCACCGTGTACGGCGCCAGCTGGCGCGCGATGCCAAGCATGGTGCCGTCGCCGCCCATGACGATCGCCGCGCTGGCCGTCTCGCCAATCTGCGCCACGCTCATCGCCTCGATGCCGGGCATGCGCAGGTGCGCCGCGGTCTCGGCCTCGAACACGACACGGTAGCCGGCGCCTTGCAAGTGGTCGATCACGCCGCCGACCGGCTTTTCGATGCCGGCCGTGTTGGGCCGGACCACGAGCGCGATGGTTTTTTGCGGTGCTGGCGTAACGGGCATGAAGGTCTCGGCAGTTGTAAGGGCGACACGCAGCAGATTAACCCAAAAGGGCGACTCTGGTATACGCGGCATGGCGCACTCGTGCGCCGCGGGCACTGTATGCATCCACAGTATAGAGGCCGGCGCCGCTTTTCGGCAAGGCGGCGCGGCGGATCGTCAGAAAACCACGGATGCGGCAAACAGCGTGCCGGTAATCACCGCCGCGGCAGTGATCACATAGATAGACATCAGTACTGCCCAGCGCACGCCGGTGGCGAGCTTGCGGCCGCCATACACGCGCTGCATCGCCACCGGCAGGTAGGCCAGCAGCCACAGCATCAGCGCAGTGTTCAGCCACGTCCATGGCACCGACTGGATCAGCCCCAGCATCAGGAAAGCGAATGCGTTGCTGTGCAGCGCGAACAGCATGTGTTCGCCGTAATGGCGTCCCGAGCCAAGGTACAGCAGCTTCAGGTACAGCGCGAACACCGGCATCAGCAGGAACATTACATACGGCACGTAGGAGAAGAAGATCGACTTGAACAGCCCGATCGACTGTGACTTCGGCATGGCGGCAATCTGATGCACTCTCGCTTCCCATGCCGGGTTGATGGTGCCGAGGTTGGTCGTCACGCGTACCTTGCCCGGCTCGCTCGCGGTCGTCGTCTGGCTGGCGAGCGCGTCTTTTTCGATCAGCTGGTGCGGGCCAAACTTGAGCAAGGCGAAAAACAGGATGCTGAAGGTCAGATAGATGCGCAGCGGCTGCACGTAGCGGGCGCGGCGGCCGGCAATGTACTCGGTTGTCAGCCTGCCCGGGCGAAACAGCAGCAGCGCGAGCGACTGCCACAGCTTGCCCTCGAGCGCGATGTAGTGGCCGATGAATTCGTGCAGGAATTCGCGCGCGCTGGCCACGTGCAACGTTGTCCCCTGCCCGCAGGCAGCGCAGAAGTTGCCGCTGACGATAGCGCCGCAATTGTGGCAATTAGCGCCTTCGGAAAGATGTGGTTTCAAAACGCCGGTTCCTTAAAAATCACGCACCGCAACATAGTAAATCATTCCATTGCAAAAATGCATTATTGCCCACTTTCAAGGGCGCGACTTCATTTCCGGCCAGGCGTTAGGATTGCAGCAACAGATGACAGGAGAAGCACATGGACAGCAAATTACGCGAGAAGCACGTCGACACGACCAAGAAAATTGAGAACGACGGCGGCAAGCGCATGCCGCACGAACGCGACGAGTCGCCCGATGGACAAGACGCGGAGCCACGCGGCGTGATAAAGCAGGCCGCGTCCGACCTGGCGCAAGGCCTGGTCGACACCGACCTGCGCGGCACGCCAGGCATCGACCAGGTGGTACCGAAAAGCGGCGCTTCCGGCCAGGCCAAGCCGCAGCCGGACGCCGCCGACGGCATGCGCCTGACCACGCCGGTGCGCGGCAAAGACAACGAACAATAGTTTTAATGACCAACCAGGAGTCCACAACATGACCATCAAGAAAAGCGGTAGTGCAATCTGGAGCGGCGGCATCAAGGACGGTATCGGCAGCGTGTCGACCGAAAGCGGCGTGCTCGACAAGGCACCGTACGGCTTCAACGCGCGCTTCGAAGGCGGCAAGGGCAGCAATCCCGAGGAACTGATCGCCGCCGCCCACGCCAGTTGCTTCACGATGGCGGTGTCCGGCACCTTGGGCGAAGCGGGCATGACGGCCAAGCAGATGAACACGACGGCGACCGTGTCGCTGGAAAAGGTCGAAGGCGGCTTTGCGATCACTGCGGTCCACCTGAACCTGGTGGCGCAGATTCCTGGCGCCAACGAAGAAGCATTCCAGGCTGCCGCGCTGAAGGCAAAGCAGAACTGCCCGGTGTCGAAACTGTTCAACGCCACCATCACGCTCGACGCCAAGCTCGAAGGCTAGGCGCGATTAAGCACAAACGTGGCGGAGCGCATAAAATCATGCCTTCCAGATTACAACTGAAGGGCTATTTCGATGCGCATCCTCCACACCATGTTACGGGTCGGCGACCTGCAGCGCTCGATCGATTTCTACACCAAGGTGCTTGGCATGAAACTGCTGCGCACCAGCGACAATCCTGAGTATAAGTACACGCTGGCGTTCGTCGGCTACGGCAACAATCCCGAGCACGCGGAGCTGGAGCTGACGTACAACTACGGTGTCGACAAGTATGAGATGGGGACGGCGTACGGCCACATCGCCATTTCGGCCGACGATATTGTCGCCGCCTGCGAATCGGCGCGCGCGAATGGCGGCAATGTCACGCGCGAGCCGGGCCCGGTCAAGGGCGGCAGCACGGTGATCGCATTCGTGACCGATCCCGATGGCTACAAGGTCGAGCTCATCGAGCGCAAGAACGGCGAGCGCGGCGCAGGGCTGGACGCCGGCTAGACCGCACACAACCGTCGTCCTCGCGAACGCGGGATGACGGTCGGCTTGTGCTTCGGCTTCGGCTTCGGCGACGAGATTGCATCGTCACCCAGCCGAGCCGATTACTTCACCAGCAGATTATTTACCGGCACCAGATCTTCTTCGCGCAGCGAACCCGACGCTGCCTTCAGGCGCAGGCCATTCATGATCGTGTCATAACGCGCGCGCGACAAATCGCGGCGGGTCGAATACAACTGGCGCTGTGCATTGAGCACGTCGATATTGATCCGCACGCCCACCTGATAGCCGAGCTTGTTCGAATCGAGCGCAGACTGGCTCGACACTTCCGCCGCTTCCAGCGCCCGCACCTGGGCCAGGCCGCTGTTTACGCCCAGATACGATTGGCGCGCGAGCTGAGCCGCATTGCGGCGCGTCGATTCCAGGTCGTTACGGGCCTTGTCTTCCAGTGCGATCGATTCGCGTACCCGGCTCGTCACGGCGAAGCCGTTGAAGATAGGAATTGCCCACTGCACGCCGATGGCATTGTCGCTGCGCGTACCCGATCCGCCCGTCACCTGCCCGCTGGTCTTGACGCGGCTTGAACTGGCCACCAGGTCGAGCGTCGGCAAGTGTCCCGCACGGTTGCGCTGAATGTCGCGCTTGGCCAGCTCGAGCGACAGTTGCGACACCTGCACGCCATAGTTCTGGTTCTCGGCCGATGTCACCCACGGGTCGATCAGTGCCGGCTGCGGCGATGCCAGCGCAACGCCCGGCTTCAACGGCGCCAGCGCGGCCGGCGCAGTGCCGATGATCGCCTGCAGCGCGCTCTTCTTGTTTTCCAGGTCGTTCAGTGCCGCAAATTCCTGCGCCACGACCAGGTCATACGCCGCCTGTGCTTCGTGCGTATCGGTAATGGTCTGCGTGCCGACCTCGAAATTGCGCTTGGCCGACGCCAGCTGCTCGGTGGTCGCGCTCTTTTGCGCCCGTGTCGACTCCAGCGTATCTTGCGCAGCCAGCACGTCGAAGTACGCTTGAGAAACGCGCGTGATCAAGTCCTGTTGCGCCTGCGCGAACTGCGCTTCGGTAACGGCTTGCTGCAGCTTGCTCTGCTCGTAAGTCTGCCAGCGGTCCCAGCGAAACAGCGGCTGCGACAGCGCCAAGGTCATCTGGTTGCTGTTGACCGGCACACCGGTGCGGCCGACCACCGTGGTCACGCCGGTAGGCGACGTGATGGTGTTGCCTTCGTTGAACGGAGAGAACGTGTTGTCGTTGCGCGCGAAGCTGCCGGTCAGGCCGACCGACGGCAGCAGCGCTGCTCGCCCTTGCGGAACCCGTTCGCGACCTGCCGCCAGCGATGCACGCGCGCTGGCGTACACGGCATCGTTCGCCAGCGCCTGCTGGTAGACCTGGATCAGGTCGGCCGCCTGGGCGTTCAGCGAAACAAAAGCGCTGGCAATCAGCGCGGCGATCAGGGGTTTCTGCATTGCTTTCTCCGTTGGAGTCATCGAAAAGTTAATAAAAAAGTCGCTCAGTACTTCGGCATCGCACTGTCGACCTGCGCAGCCCAGGCGTGGACACCGCCCGTCAAATTGGTAATTTTCTCAAACCCGTTGCGCTCGAGGAAGGCCGCGACCGACATGCTGCGCGCGCCGTGATGGCAGATGCAGACGATCTCGGCATCCTCATCGAGCTCCTCGATGCGCGCCGGAATCGTGTTCATCGGAATATGCGTCGAGCCGTCGATATGGCCCAGCGCGTATTCCCAGTTCTCGCGCACGTCCAGCAGCAGCGGGCGCGGCCGTGCGGGATCGGCCAGCCAGGCAGCCAGTTCGGGGGCGGTCATCTGTTGCATCGCGCGCTCCGCTTAAAACGTGAAGTTCGAAGACGCCACCGCCCCCGACAGGTACTTGACGTTGGTCTCGAACACTTTGGTCGTTTCGAACGCCGTTTCCGACACGCGCGTAACGATATTGCACGACATTACCGGCGCGCGGCCGACCAGCGCGGCGATCCGTCCGCCAACCTTGACTTGCTTGAGGAACGCGTCCGGCAGCACTTCCAGGCCGCCCGAGATGACGATGACGTCGAACGGCGCGCCCTGCGTCCAGCCCTGCGCGCCATTGCCCAGCGCAACGGTGACGTTGGTGATGCCGGCCTTGGCCAGGTTTGTTTCCGCCATCGTCTTCAGTTCCGGCAGGATTTCCACGGTCGTCACGTGGCGCGCCTTGTGCGCCAGCAGTGCCGCCATGTAGCCCGAGCCGGCGCCGATTTCCAGCACCGTCTCGTGTTTTTTCAGTTGCAGTTCCTGCAGCAGGCGCGCTTCGAGCTTCGGCGTAAACATCGATTCACCTGCGCCGAGCGGGATTTCGGTGTCGACGAAGGCCAGGCTCTTGTAGTCGGCCGGGACGAAATCTTCGCGCTTGACGATCAGCAGCAGATCAAGCACGTCCTGGTCCAGCACGTTCCACGGGCGGATCTGCTGTTCAATCATGTTAAAACGGGCTTGTTCAATATTCATGTAAGACTCGGTGAGTAAAAATAATAATCCGATATTTTATCGTTGAACGGCCTCAATCAGGACATCTTAACGACATGGCTGCTCAGATCGCGTGAAATTGCGACAGTCTGCAGTTTGGAGGGGTTGAACGAACATTAACGCCGACATGGCGGATTTGCCACGTCGGCCGAGCTTCACGCCGGCGGCGCCGGCGGCAGCAGCAGGCCGTGCAGCGCCATGTCGAGGAAGGCATCGAGGAAGGCGATCGGGTCGAGCTGGCTCTTCTCGCACGGGCCAACGGAATGCTTCCAGGTCATCAGCATCATCATCGGGGCGATCAATACCTGCGTCACGGTGGTGACGTCCATCGGGCGGAACTCGCCGCGCGCGACGGCGCGGTTGAGCATGCTGGCGATCATGTTGGTGCCGCGCGTGATCACTTCGTCCTGGTAAAAGCACGCAATGTCGGGGAAGTTTCCTGCTTCGGCCATGATCAGCTTCGAGATGCCGGACGCCTCGCTCTCGCCCATCATCTGCCACCACTCGATGATTACCTTGCGCAGCAGGTCGGCGCTGTGGCCGTCGAAACCGGCGATGATTTCCTCGGCGGCGCCGATGACGGGCACGATGTTGTCCCGCACCACCGCCTTGAAGAGCTCTTCCTTGTTGGTGAAATACAGGTACAAGGTGCCCTTCGACACACCGGCGCGCTTGGCGACATCCTCAAGCCGGGTGGAGGCAAAACCTCGTTCGACGAACAGGTCGAGCGCAGCGGCAAGCAACTCCTGGGGGCGTGCATCCTTGCGGCGCTCCCAGCGGGGCTTGATATCATCGAGGGGGTGCATGCTTCTGTCCGGTAACTTACTTCTGAGTCATTAATATAGACCCGTGTTGTTTGCCAGTCAAGGGCGGCTGGTGTTTCCCTCCTCTAACGGGCAGGTGGGCAAGGGCTGCATAAAAGCTCGTCATTGGGCGCGGACTATCCTTGTCGTCGTGATGCATGCGGTTGATTAGTCCATAACGCATCTCGCCCTTATAGCCAACACGTTCGGGAATACCGGCAAGCCAGGGAATCAAGGCGAACTTGAGTGTGTTGGGCAGTACGTAAGCTGTTTGGTAGGCGCGGTGCTTTAGTAGCTTCGAAAATTTTCGGCGCTACGCCTTTGCAAGGCACCGTGCTTGAACGGTGTTTCGATGAAGGTGTCGACCTCGGCGATGGCGCGCCAGACCGGCGCCACCCAGGTGGGTGCTAGGACATCGATCGGTCGTTGCGGATCCTGCTGCTTTAGTGCGCTCAGCAAGGGCTGCCCCATGACCGCATCACCGATCCAGTTCGGAGAAATTACCAAAGTGCGCAGTTCAGAACTGTTAGTTCGCGTCATTGTTTTTCGCTTGATGCTTGCGCTCGTCCGAAGTGGAAAGGATGGCGTACATGTTGTCGCTCAGTGGATTTCGATCAAGCATGGTCATGCGTGAGACGAAGAGCGCCGCCTTGTTAGCCATCGCAGAAAGCGTGACCGGCGTGAAGTAATTGACGTGGTCTGGCCACCGGAATCCACACCAGCGCGGCCCGCGCAGCATGCGATTGAAACAGTCATAGTTGGGGACCTTGACGACAACGCTGCCACCATGCTTCAGGCGTAAGCGGCATTGTTCAAGTACCTGCAGCGGATTGGTTTCGTGCTCCAGGTAGGAAGCCATCACGATAAGGTCGAAGTAGCCCCGTTCAAACTGGGTGATACCCTCCAGGGAAGGAGCATGGATGCATCGCCCCCCCCGGGCCATGAGTTTAGTATCGGAGATGCGCGACAGCTCCTGTGAAATTTCAATGCCATGAGGGACGCAACGTTCTTTAAGTGCCTGCGGCATCGAATCGAACATCTCGTCCAGCAGCGAGCCCCAGCCGCACCCTACATCGAGTACATTGATGCGTTTCGACGAGGACTGGGCAACCAAGCTTTGGACGATGGCAAGTATCTTGTTTCGCTTCAGCACCTGGCTACGAAAGCGCTTCAAGCCTGCACTGAAGGCATACCTCAGCGGCTCAGCTGCCCTTCTTGCTTCTGTTTCCTTTTCAAACGTAAGCTCATAGGCGAACTCTTGATTCAATTCCGCATACGCCGGCGGATTGGCAAGAAAGACGATGCCAGTTTGTTGGCATTGTTTCAGTCGCCAAGGGGCCGGCGCAAATGGCAAGTCGATTTCCTCCCCTTGCTGCGTTAAGAGCGGGGAATGCCTGGTAGGTTTCATTTACATCTCCTGCGGCTGGGCTGTGCCGTCAACCACAGTTCGGGATCATGGGTTAGCGCAGCAGGAGTACTGGAATCGGTGACGTACGGATGACAGCCGTAGTGGTACTGCCCACCAGCAGTTGACGAATCCGCGAATGGCCATACGCACCCATCACAATAAGATCAACCTTCTGGGCCACGGCATAGCCAGGCAAAATTTTGTCGGCGTCTCCTTCAATTAGAGCCGTGCTTGTCATCAGGCCCTCTTTCTCGAGAATAGCCCGGGCCCATCGAAGTTGAGCGACGGCCGCTGGGCTATCGGCGCCAGCCATGACGACATGAATTTCGAGGCTCGTGAACAGGGCGCTGCCTGCCAGCCACTCGACGCCTTTTCTTGTAGTCATGCTGCCATCGAACGCAAGCATGACTCGCGCGGGGACCGTAAACGTGGTGGGAACTACCAGTAGAGGCTTGTGCAATGCCCGGACAGCACGTTCCAGGTTAGTGCCAAGGTGGGCCGGCGCTCGCTCCCCCTCCTCACCGCGCTTTCCTACGACGAATAGACTAGTTTCGTTCTGCAGCTCTGTCAGATTCTCGATCAGTTCGCCATGTCGCTGGCGCAGCAGCGGTTCTGCAATGCCGCTCTCACGAGCGCGCTGTTTGGCCGCGGCTAACAGCAAGCGCCCCCGTTCCAGGTCGATTGTGGCACGTCGTTCGTCAAGCGCCGCAAGGTCGTTGAGCAAGTTCTCCTGAGCGCCCAGCCCAATACTGCCGCTAAGATCGAGCCGTTGCGCTGCCTCGGGATGGTGATCGAGCACATGGAGAAATTCTAGTTGCAGTTTGAGCCGGATTGCGACCCACGAGGCGTAGTCGCACACGCTGCTGCTGAAACGTGAATGGTCCAGGCACGCCAATATCTTTTCGGTCATTGTCATCTTCCTCAATGCTTCATTAGTTGTTCGAGCGCGTCTGGCTTATCGTGGACGCCAAACCGATCGACGAGTGTTGTGCTGGCCTCGTTTAAGCCGAGAATGTCCACTCGCGTGCCTTCACGCTTGAATTTGAGTACGACCTTGTCGAGTGCGCTCACGGCGGTTATATCCCAGAAGTGGGACTGGGAAACGTCGATTTCCACATGCTCGATTGCCTCGCGGAAGTCGAAGGCCGCATTGAACTGGTCGGCTGATGCAAAGAAGACCTGGCCGATGACCGTGTAGCGCCGGCTACGCCCATCGTTGGCTGACGTCGAATTGATTGCAAGCAGCCGGCCAACCTTGGTCGCGAAGAACAAGGCGCTCAGGAGCACACCAACAAACACGCCCTTGGCAAGATCATGAGTAGCCACTACCACGAAAACGGTGGCAAGCATGACGACACTGGAACTCTTGGGGTGGGTACGCAAGTTGCGTAGTGACTCCCAACTGAAAATGCCAATAGAAACCATGATCATCACGGCGACGAGCGCCGCCATCGGAATAATCTTTACCCACGGCGACAGGAAGACAACCATGATCAGCAAAACGACGCCTGAAGTAAGAGTCGATAGCCTGCCCCGCCCGCCTGACTTCACGTTGATGACCGACTGGCCGATCATTGCGCACCCGGCCATACCACCGAGAAAACCGGATGCGATATTGGCTACACCCTGGCCGATACTTTCTTTGTTCTTGTCGCTGCTCGTGTCTGTCAGTTCGTCGACGATCGTTGCTGTCATCATCGACTCGAGCAGACCGACGATGGCTAACGTCACCGCATAGGGGAAGATAATGCGCAGTGTTTCGACATTCAACGGAACGTCTGGAAAGAGGAAAATGGGAAGGCTGTCAGGCAGCTGCCCCATATCGCCGACCGTTCGAATATTCAAGCCGAACACGGTAGCCAGTGCGGTCAATACAACGATACAAACCAAGGGTGACGGAATGGTCCTGTTCACATATGGGAACAGGTAGATGATGGCGAGCCCGCCGGCGACCATCGCATACACAGTCCAGGGCATGTTCGTCAGTTCAGGTAGCTGTGCGAGGAGAATCAAAATGGCGAGGGCGTTGACGAAACCTGTGACGACGGAACGGGACACGAACCGCATCAACGAGGCCAGCTTGACGAATCCGGCCAGAATCTGCAGCACGCCGGTCAGTAGGGTTGCTGCCAAAAGATACTGAAGGCCATGTTCCTTGACGAGCGTAACCATGAGGAGTGCCATTGCACCCGTAGCCGCAGAAATCATCCCCGGCCGCCCGCCCGCAAATGCGATGACGACGGCGATGCAGAATGAAGCGTACAGTCCGACTTTGGGATCGACGCCCGCAATGATGGAAAATGCGATCGCCTCAGGAATGAGCGCGAGTGCGACGACGATGCCGGCGAGGATATCGCCGCGGATGTTCGAGAACCAGGCGTGACGTATTGTTGTTAACTTCATAGAACCCTGACGTATATAGATGTAGTCAAAAGCTGGGCGACAAGGCACAGCCGAGGATCGGAAAAGGCAAGCGTGAAACGACACAGGCGAGGGGAATTGCACATTGAATGCAACCGCACGCACAAAGTCGTTAGATGAACTTAGTCCGAAGCAAAGGTAAAGAGCAAGATGTGTCGCAGCGATACCGTCATCGATACCTCAGCTGGGAGGTATTGGATCGGTGACCAGTATGCGGAAGGCTCCGCGTGCGATTAGATGACTACATCGGTAGATGGTTTGGGGGTGCAGGGACTGACTGTTGATTTCGTTCGGAGTATAGCAGCGTTAATGGGCAGCGTCAAAAAGGCGCGTTAGCAAGCGGCGCGACTGTGACGTTTGGACCGAGCGGCCGCCCCATAAGTTCCCGCGCAATGTAATGCAGCAGCCAGGTTTCGCGTTCAACCGAAAGGCCCATCGTCGCGGGTCTGTTGAAGAGTATCTGCTCATTGTGTTGAATGGCGGTGGCGATGTCGATCCACACGGGCACCATGCCGTTGGCGACCTCGTAGTTCTCGGGCGCAGTTTTACCGAGCGCCGTAGCCGCGTCACACAAGTAGCAATGCGAACGCATGAAGAGCACATCGTAGCCTGCCTTTCTTGGAGGCCTGTGCTCGTCGATGTACCCGACAAATCGCCCTATCGACACATCGTGGGCGCCGGTCTCTTCGCCCAGTTCGCGCCGCAGCGCTTCCTCGATTGATTCGTTCGCATCCACGCCGCCACCCGGCAGGCTGTAGTCGTCATACCGACGAGTGTAGAGAAGCAGGACCTCGCGGCCCGACAGAACGATAGCCCGAGCGGCTTGCCGTTCAAGTACTTGGCCCTGACCTGGAACTACTTCAGGGTGTATGAAAGTTTGTAACAGCGGCATCTTATAACTTGGACCGAAATCGAGTGAGAGTTGAGTTGAGGTTTTGGGGTTATCCGGTGAGAAAGCTATCCAGCTCCACTGTACGACAATTGAGTTCGGTAAGTGCTACAAAATTGCTACGGCGGCGTCAGCCGAACACCGCGCCAGATTGCGCACTTCGGAGGCAACTATGCCAAACCGCGTCCTTGCTCGCTCGCGAGAACCGCCTCCAGCGGCGCGTTCAGCGCCAGCATATTGGCCTGGGCGGCGTCGAGGGCGCCCCGCCTTCGATCAAGCCTCGACAGAAATCAAAGGCATCCTTACGATTTCAAAGGAGAAGTTTGAGCCCTCGCGCGAGTGTAAGCCGCCCCGCCTATAGCGTTTTCGAAGCCAACGATCGAAGTTCGGCGTATCTGGGCAGCAAGTCCTGATCCACTATGCGGATTCGATTTCATTGGCGATCTTCACATGCTCAGGATTCTCAAAAGAGCCCATCCGTGACGCTAACGACGATCGGCGAAACTTGAGGAAGTCAGCTAGCCAAGGTAAGGCATACGCTGGCGGCCGCAGCCTCGATCCCGCCCTCGGTCGGAATCGCCATTTCAGATTATATTATTACCGGACGTCTGAAATGGCGCGTATTGCAGTCTGTTTCAGAATTTAGCCCTAACCAAAACGCGACGTCCCGCAGCTAAGTTCTTGTTTTCTGAAGGCGTACGTTTCAGATTATATTAAGACGTAACATGGGCCGAAGCCGCTTTCTCTCCGCGCACAAGTGCTTGGGTTCCCGCCTCTCCCCCATGGATCATTGCGCTGCAAATCAGAAGTAGTAGCGCACCAGCACCTGCAACGAACGCCGCTGCGGATACGCCCCAAACTCGCTGGCCGGCGTGCCCTGCTGCTGCTGCCACTGCACCGCCAGGTCAGTACGCTTCCAGTGATAGCGCGCCTCGATCCAGCCAAGCCGGCTGCTGTCGTCGATGTTTTGCCGCAGCATCGCGTTGAAGTCGAGGTTGCTCATCAGCCCGTCCTGCCAGCTGGCATACGCAAACACCGACTTTTTGCTGACCATTTCCAGGCGGTTCTGCACCCACAGCCGGTAGGCAAGCCGATCCATCGGCAGCAGCGCATCCCAGCTGTCCTTGGCGAGCGCGTCGCCGTTGTAGTGGTATTCCAGGGTCAGCGACAATTTGTTCGGCGCGTTGTACGTACCGCCAGCGGCCATGCGCGAGCGGAACGACGAATCCTGCGGCCGGCGCGTCGCCTGCCCCAGCTGCGAGTCCGACTTCCCGCCCGAATATTCGAAGTAGACGACCCCAGCCTGCCCGACGACCGACGTCAGGTTCACCCCAAGCTGGGGCGATTGCGCGCCTTCCTTGAACAGCAATACTTGCGGCGTGAAATTGCCGCCGATGCGCTGGCTGTAGGCGACCAGCCAGCGGTCGTCGAAGTTGGTGGCGCCAAAGTCGAGGTTGAACGGGCCATCTTTCGCCTCGCTTTCGATCTTGGGAGCAAACAGCGCCGTCAGCGATCCGTCTTCCCACACGCGCTGGCCGCGCAGCATGACGCTGCCTTGCCGGCGCGTCTTCAGGCTGGCCGGGTCGATCGCGACGATCGATCGATTGGCGCCGGTGCGGAAATAATCGGTCGGGTTGTAGCCGAGGGCAACGCCGTAGCGCGCGTTGACGCGGCCCATGTCGACGGCCAGGCCGTCGTCCGGCTGCCAGCTGAGGTACGCTTCCTTGACGGTGTTGAGCGAGGTGCTCTCGCCCGGCTGCGGCTGGCGCCGCAAGTCGAGCTGGTCGGCAAACAGCACGCGCCAACCCTTGCCCAGGGTTTTGTCGACCGTCAGATCGAGCGACAAGCGCTGCCCATTGACGCGCTCGCCGTTGCGCAGCACCGAGTTGGTGGTGGCGATCTCGCTCGACAGGTGCCAGTCGCGCGTGGCCACCGTCTCGGCCGGCGCCTTGTCGGCCAGCGTCAGCGCCGACAAGTCATCCGGCTCAGCCGGCTTTTGCTGCGCCGCCGCGGGATTATTGACCAGCGCCAGGGCGGCAGCCAGCGTCGCGGCGAGGCGATGGGAGTTCGATATTTTCATTCTGGTTTGAACCGAGGTAAGTAGTCACGCTGCAACCAGGCCTCTGGAACTTCGCGCCAGGCCCAGTCCGAATAGCGCATCACAGTGACCCACTTCGGGTCCAGGCCGTCGATGATGACGGTCTCAGTGGGGCGTTCCGTCCCCAGCTGTTTTTCATACTTGCGGTAATACGCCGTCTTCAGCAGTCGCCCGCTTTCGGCGTAGAACTTGCCCTTGATCGGACGCTTGTTGGCGGTGTCGACCCACAGCTCGATCTTGTGATACGTCACGTCCGGCGTCGAGGCAGCCAGCGCCAGCTTGTAGCTCTTGCGCGTCTGCCGGTCGCCGTCCTGCACATCCTCTTGCGCGTCGAGCTTGGCGCGGTAATCCTTGGCCAGGTTGACGGTGACGACGTCGCCGTTGGCCGCCTGCCCGAGCAATCGCTGCTGCGGCGACATGCGGATGCTGGCCTTGCTCGACGGATCGAAAAACCACAGGTCGTTGCCGGTCTTGAGCATCAGCTTGTTGACGTCGCGCGCCGGCGCAATGAAGCGCACCAGGTTGCGGTACTGGCCGCCGCTCGGTTCGGACTTGGCATAAATCGACAGGCTCATCTCGCCGACCTGCTTGCCGTCGCGGAATTCGGTTAGGTTCGTCACCAGGCTGAATGGCTTGTCCGGATTGCGCACGGCGTCGCTGGCGGCCAGGATCTCCTGTGGATCGGGCGTCCCTTGCGCCATGCACGCGGCGCTCGCCAGCAACAGGCCCGACATCATCATTTTCGTTTTCAGCATAAGTTTCCTATACGTGACGCAGCGCATCGACGATGGCCAGCCTGGCGGCGCGGTTGGCCGGCCACCAAGCCGAAATCACGGCCACCACCATCAAACCGATCGAGCTGCCGATGACCAGGTGCGGGCTGCCCCACACCCGCACCATCAGCGGATATTCGTAGACGTAACCGGGCGGGGTCCAGGTGATGCCGCTGTGATTGATCAGGTAAGCGATCAGCAATGCCACCAGCACGCCCATCAGGGCGCCGATCGAGCCGAGCAGCACGCCTTCGCAGACGAACAGGCGCCGGATGCCGCTGCGGCGCAGGCCGATGGCGCGCAAGGTGCCGATCTCGGACGTGCGCTCGACGACCGCCATGCTCATCGTGTTACCGACGGTGAACAGCACGATCACGCCAATCAGCACGGAAATAAAGCCGAACACCGAATCGAAGAACTGCACCGTCTGCCCGTAGATCGGGCTCA
Organism: Massilia eurypsychrophila; assembly: GCF_002760655.1. GTDB lineage: Bacteria > Pseudomonadota > Gammaproteobacteria > Burkholderiales > Burkholderiaceae_D > JAFCUW01. The sequence continues at coordinate 402,360 of NZ_PDOC01000002.1, forward strand.
GCGTCTCGTAATCCTGGATTTCAAGCGGCGCGCCCTTGAGCGACGACAGCAGCTGTTCGAGCCGCGCGCGCGCCGCCGGCATTTGCGCCGTGTGCTTGAGCTGCACCTGGATGGCCGTCACCTTCGGTGCAGTGTCGCCAAAGATCAAGCGCTGCGCCTGCGCCAAGTGCATGACCATGAAGATGTCGTCGAATTCCTTCAGCCCCTGGTTCTCGGCCTTGACGACATTGAGCGCCGTCACGTTCGGCACGCCATGGTCGCTGGCGGCCAGCATCTCGATGCGTGTTTCGCTGGCGGCCGGGGCGCTGGTGGCTTCCAGCGCCGACAGGGCCTGGATATCGTCCGGCGCCGACTTTGCGCCGGCCACGGTTTTGGGAGCGAACTCGCGGCAATTCGGCACCTTCAGCGGGCCGCACAGTTGCAGCGTGCGGGCCACCCCGGTGCCGATCACTGCCGCATCGGGACGGCTGCCGGTCAGCGCCAGCGGGTTCGAGTAGCTCACGCCGTAGTCGTCCCACAGCAGCATGGTGTTCTGCTCGTCGACGACGACACCGCCGGCGATAACGGTTTTTGACACGCCCGCGGCGAAATTGCCGGCGATGCCCCCCAGGCTCAGCTTCGGTGTCACCACTGCCAGCATGGGCTTGAGCACCGCATCATTCCTGACCACGTCGACAATGCGCTGGTAATCGGCGATGCCGTAGGCGGCCGGGTCGCCGCTACCGTAGAGAAAATAATCCTTGGCCTGGATCTGGAAGTGGCCGCTGCGCTGCACGTAGGCAGTCTGCATCGCAAAGATGACGTTGCCGCTGAATCCGCCGAACAGCAGGATCGCGTTCATGCCGATGATCATCGCGAGCAAGGTCGCCAGCGAGCGGCGCCGGTTTCGCAACAGGTTGCGCAGCGCGATCGAGAATGTCCTCATCGCTTCTCGGTCCCCGGCTCGTCGCGCCGCTGGATCGACGTGATGCGGCCGTCGCGCAGAAAGACGGCGTCGTCGGCCTCGGCGTGCACCTGCGGATCGTGCGAGGAGAAAACGAAGGACACATCATGGTCATGCTGCATCTTGCGCATCAGCGCGATGATGGCGGCGCCGGTGTGGCTGTCGAGGTTGGCGGTGGGCTCGTCGGCCAGCACCAGCATCGGCGCCGGCGCCAGGGCGCGCGCGATCGCCACGCGCTGGCGCTGTCCGCCGGACAACTGGCCGGGCCGGTTGTTGCCCTTGTCGGCCAGGCCAACCGCATCGAGCAACCCAAGCACCCGCTCGCGCCGCTGCTTGGCCGGCACGCCGGTGAGCAGCAGCGGATATTCGACATTCTCGTACGCGCTCAGCACCGGCAGCAAATTGAAGTTCTGGAAAATGAAGCCCAGATGGCGCGCGCGGAAGTCCGACAAGGCGTCGTCACTCAGCAGATGCACCGGCTGGTTGTCGACTATCACTTCGCCCTGGTCGGGGCGGTCGATGCAACCCATCAGGTTCAGCAAGGTGGTCTTGCCGCTGCCGGACGGGCCGGAGATGACGGTGAATCGCCGCGGCAAAATTTCAAGGTTGATATCGACGAGCGCAGGCACCTCGACCGAATCGAGGTGGTACACCTTGCCGACGTGCTTCAGAATGATCGAATGCATTGCTATTTCTTTGGCCTGCGAGTTGGAAAGATAAGCTTTTATTAATGCTTTTCAGCGAGAAAGCATTATAGCAATGCAACATCTGCCACACGGTTCAGGTAAGGAAAGAAAAGCGAACTGTTACCAATTAGCCCTCGGCGGGCGCGGGAAGATGCGGCAAGCCGGGTAAAATGTCGGTCTGTCCGGGGCTTTCCCGGCCGTGCACCCTACCGCCTGATGAACACTCCAGAAACTGCGCTCGCTTGCCGCACCGGTTGTGGCGCCTGCTGCATAGCACCTTCGATTACCAGTCCGATTCCCGGGATGCCCCATGGGAAGCCGGCCGGCGTGCGGTGCATTCAGCTTGGCGACGACAATCTGTGCCTCATCTTCGGCAAGCCGGAACGCCCTGCATTCTGTGGCGGGCTGCAACCATCGCAAGAGATGTGCGGACCGAGCCGCGAGCATGCGATGTTGTGGCTCGATACCCTGGAGCGGGCGACCGCGCCCATGCTGCGAGTCTGAATTAGATCCTGGAAGTCGTTCAATCCTCAGCGTCGTCGGGTGTGCCGGGCACGATGCCTGGGAACCTGGTGCGCTTGCGGCGTTTCTTCACCGTTTCGGATTGCTCCTGAGTGGCCTTGATGGCGGGCGGCGGCGCAATCGGCAGAGGAAAGCCGAGGAAGACCATGATCAGAAAAATGGGCAATAGCAAATAGAAAAGCGGCCTCTTCCAATTCAGCTTTTGTTTCATCATTGCTAACATGTGGGGAACTTGCGATTGTTTTCAAGTAGGCTGTTTTGCCGTTCGAGCTCCGCGGCGCCAAAACAACGCCATCATTGAGGCCGCCCCGCCGTCGCCAGCCGTGCTCGTGGTAAGCTTCGACCCCGCGTGGTGTGCCTGCCGAACTCCTGCATCCTTCAACCTATCAAACAACAATTCATGGACATATTTCTCGCCCTCAAAGCCATCATCATGGGCCTGGTGGAAGGTTTCACCGAGTTTCTGCCGATTTCGTCGACTGGACACCTGATTCTGGCGGCAAGCCTGCTCAATTTCACCGGCGAGAAAGTCAAGGTGTTCGAGATCGCCATCCAGGCCGGCGCCATGTTGTCCGTGATCTGGGAATTCCGCGTGCGAATCGGCGCCGTCTTTGCCGGCATCACCAGCGACCCGAAGCAGCAGAAATTCGTCGTCAACCTGATCGTCGCCTTCCTGCCGGCCGCCTTCCTCGGTCTTCTGTTCAGCAAAATGATCAAGCAGTATCTGTTCGCGCCGGTGCCGGTCGCGATGGCCTTCATCGTCGGCGGCCTGATCATTCTGTGGGTCGAGAACCGCAACCGCAATCGCCCGGAAAAGCCGCGCGTCGATTCGGTCGACGACATGACCCTGCTCGACGCCTTCAAGGTCGGCTGCGCGCAGGCGTTCGCGCTGATCCCCGGCACCAGCCGTTCGGGCGCCACCATCATCGGCGGCATGCTGTTTGGCCTGTCGCGCAAGGCGTCCACCGAATTCTCGTTCTTCCTCGCCATCCCCACGCTGCTGGGGGCCACCGTCTACTCGGTGTACAAGGAGCGCGCGCTGCTGTCGATCGCCGACCTGCCGCTGTTTGGCCTCGGCGGCCTGTCCGCCTTTATCTCCGCTTTCCTGTGCGTGCGCTGGCTGCTGCGCTATATCAGCACGCACGACTTCACCATCTTCGCCTGGTACCGCATTGTGTTCGGCATCGTCATCCTGGCGACCGCCCACTACGAGTGGGTGAAGTGGATCGACTGACATCATGAGTACCGACCTCGGCGCGCGCGCCCTCGAACAACTGGAGACCGTGTTCGGCTACCCGGCCTTCCGCGGACAGCAGGGCGACATCGTCGAACACGTCGCTGGCGGCGGCGACGCGCTGGTGCTGATGCCGACCGGCGGCGGCAAGTCGCTGTGCTACCAGATCCCTGCGCTGCTGCGCGACGGCGTCGGCGTGGTGGTCTCGCCGCTGATCGCGCTGATGCAGGACCAGGTCGACGCGCTGGCCGAAGTCGGCGTGCGCGCCGCCTTCCTCAACTCGACCCAGACGTATGAAGAGTCGATGCGCATCGAGCGCCTTGTGCGCACCGGCGAAATCGACCTGGTGTACGTCGCACCCGAGCGCCTGATGACGCCGCGTTGCCTGGAGCTGCTCGAAGCGTCGAAGATTGCGCTGTTCGCCATCGACGAGGCGCACTGCGTGTCGCAATGGGGCCACGACTTCCGGCCCGAATACATCAAGCTGTCGATCCTGCACGAGCGCTTCCCGTCGGTGCCGCGCATCGCGCTGACGGCCACCGCCGACCACCAGACGCGTGCCGAGATCGCGCTGCGCCTGCAGCTCGACGACGCGCGCCAGTTCGTCTCGTCGTTCGACCGTCCCAACATCCGCTACCAGATCGTCGAGAAGGCCAACGGCCGCAACCAGCTGCTCGAGTTCATCACCACCGAACATGGCGGCGACGCCGGCATCGTCTACTGCCTGTCGCGCAAGAAGGTCGAAGAGACCGCCGAATTCCTGAACCAGAACGGCATTCGCGCGCTGCCCTACCACGCCGGCATGGAGTACGAAAAGCGCAGTGCCAACCAGTCGCGCTTCCTGCGCGAGGAAAGCATCGTCATGGTCGCCACGATCGCCTTCGGCATGGGCATCGACAAGCCGGACGTGCGCTTCGTCTGCCACCTCGATCTGCCGAAAAGTATCGAAGGCTACTACCAGGAGACCGGCCGCGCCGGCCGCGATGGCCTGCCGGCCAGTGCCTGGATGGCGTACGGCTTGCAGGACGTGGTGCAGCAGCGCCGCATGATCGACGAGTCGCAGGCCGACGAAACCTTCAAGCGGGTGCTCGGCGTAAAACTCGACGCCATGCTGGGACTGTGCGAGACCCTCAGCTGCCGCCGCACGCGCCTGCTCGAATACTTCGGCGAGCGTTCGACGCCATGCGGCAATTGCGATACCTGCCTGATTCCGCCGGTGTCGTTCGACGGCACGGTGCCGGTGCAAAAGCTGCTGTCGGCGATCTACCGGGTCGACCAGCGCTTCGCTGCCGGCCACGTCATCGACGTGCTGCGCGGTGTGTCGTCCGAGCGCATCACCCAGTGGCATCACGATTCGCTGTCGGTGTATGGCATCGGCAGCGAGCGCACCGAAGCGGAGTGGCGCGCGATCCTGCGCCAGGCCATCGCCATCGGCCTGGTGACGGTCGACCACGAGGTCTACAGCTCGCTGAAACTTACCGACGCCGCGCGGCCGGTGCTCAAGGGCGGCCAGAAGGTGCAGCTGCGCCAGTACCAGAAGCCGGTCAAGCCGAAGCGCGCCACGTCGAGCTCCAAGAGTCACGTGGAACTGGACCTGTCGAAGTCGGAGCAGGAGATTTTCGAGAAGCTGCGCTGGTGGCGCGTCGAGACCGCGCGCGCGCACGGCGTGCCGGCGTACGTGATTTTTGTCGACGCCACGCTGCGCGAGATCGCCAAGGTCAAGCCGACGTCGCTGAACGATCTGCGCGGCGTGTCGGGTGTCGGCGAGAAGAAGCTGGTGTCGTACGGCGACGAGATTGTCGCGCTGATCAGCGAGATGCTGTAACGCGACGCACCCTCAGCATGGATAGACAACTCGCGTTAGCCTTCAATCCCTGAACAGATGCGCAAACGTGCGGCTCACCGGCAGCTTCTCGTCGCTACCGCGCAGCAGCACCTCGAGCCGCTCCGCGTCCACCCGTTCCGCCGCCACGATCGCATTCACGTTGACCATCGTGCCGCGGTGGATCTGCCAGAATCGCGCCGGATCGAGCCCGGACAGCAGATCCTTCAGCGGAATGCGCACCAGCGCTTCCGAATCAGCCAGCACCACCCGCGTGTACTTCGTATCGGACTGGAAGAACAGCACCTGGTCGACGTCGATGAGCCGTATCTGCTTGCCCACGCTCGCCTTGATCCACTTCATGTGCTCACGCGGCGCGCCCGGCAGCGCAGCCTTCAGGTGCCGCACAATGTCCGACAGGTCGGCCGGCCGCGCGCTGAGCTTTTCGCGTATGCGCCCCACGGCCTTGGCCAGCCGGTCCGCTTCCACCGGTTTAAGCAGATAGTCGACCGCACCGGCATCGAACGCATCGACCGCGTACTGGTCGTAAGCGGTGACGAAGACGATGTGCGCCAGCTTGCCGATCCGCTCGGCCACCTCGAGCCCGGACAGCCCCGGCATGCGGATATCGAGGAACACGATTTCTGGCTCATGTTCGAGAAAGCCATCCCACGCGTCGTTGCCGTTTTCCGCCACGAGCACCACCTGCGCTTCGGGCCACGACGTCTGAAGCATCGCCAGCAGGCGCTCGCGCATCAACGGCTCGTCTTCCGCTACCAGTACTCGCGTCATTTTGGTTCTCCGATCGGTACGATGATGTCGGCGATGGCGCCCTGCTCCGCTTCGCGCAACGTCAGGCTGGCGGCGGCGCCATAGGCCAGCTGCAGCCGGCGCCGCACATTCTCCAGGCCCATGCCGTCGCCCGGCTGCACACTGATGCCAACGCCGCTATCCTCGACCCGGATCCGCGCCACGCCGTTTTCCATCAGCGCGCTCACCGCCACCACGCCGCCACGCAGCGACGGCTCGATGCCATGCTTGATCGCGTTTTCCACCAGCGTCAGCACCAGCATGCCCGGCATCTTCAGCTGCGCCAGCGCGTCGGACAGCTCGAGCGTGAAGCGCAGCCGTTCACCGAGCCGCGCCTTCATAACCTTCAGGTAAGCCTCGACCAGCGCGAACTCCTGCCGCAGCGTGACTTGTTCACTGCGCATTTCGGCCAAGCTGGCGCGCAGGAAGGTGATCAGGTTGGCCGTCAGCTCGGCGGCGCGCGGCGCACCCTGCTGGGCCAGCTGCTGCACGGCGCCCAGGGTGTTGAAGAGGAAGTGCGGTTCGATCTGCGCCCGCAGCAGCAACAGCTGCGACTCGGACAGTTCGCGCGCCAGGCGCTCGCGCTCCGCCTCGTGCTGCAGCTGCGCCGTCAGCGTCGCGTACTGGCGGTTGCGCAGCGTGCCGACGATCACCAGCGGCAGCAGCACGATGAGTATGCCCAGTCCAAACCCATAGGCGTACGCGCCGGCGGGGATACCGCGCAAGATCTCGTCGACCGACCGTCCTGTAGCAAGGCCAAACACGACGACGACGACCAACCCGGTCACGATGCCAGTGGCGAGTCGAAGCATGGCCTTGCGCTTCTTGTCGACCAGCCAGCGGTAGTTGAACCAGGCCGCCATCGTCGCCCAAACGAGCGCGAATCCCAGCACGTTGGCCGTCACGACCCCTCTGACCCACCCGTAATCGGACAGCAGAAAATGCGCTGCGGTGCCGATCAGGGTAAACAGCAGCAGCAATTTGGCGATGGGCACCAGCAGGCGCGCACCGCGGTATTTGATCGAGAATTCACGCAGCTGATGGCGCTCGATCGGCGACAGCTCAGTCAGCTTTTTGTAGACCGCCTTGCGCCAGCCAGCCGGCAGCTGCTCGACCAGACTCGGGTCCTGCAGTACGTTAATCTGCTCGTCCTCCCACTGGCGGTACCAATTCAACACGCTGCGAAACATGGCAATCCTCCTCAGACCCGTAATGTAAAGCACACACGCAGTCTAAGGAAGCTGCCCGGTTTCAGGTAGCGGGAAGTGACGAACGACGGCGCTTGAGGGACGAACGACGATTCAGGCAGGCTTCTTCGTAAACACCAGGTCCCACACGCCGTGACCGAGCTTGATGCCGCGGTTTTCGAATTTGGTGAGCGGGCGGTAAGCCGGCTGCGGCGCATAGTCTTCGGCGCTATTTTGCAGCAGCGGCTCGGTGCCCAGCACTTCAAGCATCTGCACCGCGTAGTCTTCCCAGTCGGTGGCGCAGTGCAGGTAGCCGCCTGGCGCCAGCTTCTCGGCCAGCAGCTTGACGAACGGCGTTTGCAGCAGGCGGCGCTTGTTATGGCGCGCCTTGTGCCACGGGTCCGGGAAGAACACGTGCACGCCGGCCAGCGTCGCATCCGGGATCATCTGGTTCAGCACTTCGACCGCATCGTGCTGGATCAGGCGCAGGTTGGCGATGTCCTGTTCGCCGATCTGCTTGAGCAGGCTGCCCACGCCGGGCGTGTGCACCTCGACGCCGATGAAGTCCTTCTCCGGCATGCCCTTGGCGATGTGCGCGGTGGTGTCGCCCATGCCGAAGCCGATCTCCAGGATCACCGGCGCCTTGCGGCCGAACGCCTGTTCGAAGTCGAGCGGCGCCTTGGCGTACTCGATCAGGAACTTCGGCCCCAGTTCTTCCAGCGCCCGCGCCTGCGCGATCGACAGCCGGCCGGCACGGGTGACGAAGCTGCGGATGCGGTGCTCGCTGGGGTCGTACAGCATCGGGCGGCCGCTGCCGCTTGGAGGGGTATCTGAAGACATGGGAGGCGATGAGGAGAATTAGGGTCGGGCGACATTATATCGCACAGATTTTGGACCGAACGGGAACGATCGCTGCCCGGCTCAGTCTAATTGTTATGGAAGATGCGCGTATCGATCGGTTGGAAGTGCGGTTCGACGAACTCGCCGCAGAAATGCGCCGTAGCTTGGCGGGCATTGATACACGACTGTGCAAAATTGAAGCTCGTGTTGAACAATGCGCGACGAAAGTCGAAGTCGGCGAGCTGCGCTCGGAGATGTACAAGATGAGCTCAGAATTAAAGACCTGGATGCTGGCTACGATGGTGACGATCATCGCCACTTCCCTCGCCGCCACGTTTGGTCTGCATCACTGGGGCTCGTAGATTACGCCGCAACACTCAGCGCGGCGCGCAACTGGTCCAACGTGAACGGTTTAGGCAGTACGCGCGCGGCGAAGCCGGGCGGATCGATGCTGCGGCCGGACGCAAACACCACCCGCAGTCCCGTGAACTGACCCATCGCCTGGCGCGCCAGGTCGATGCCGGACATGCCCGGCAGTGTCACATCGGTAAGGAGGATGTCGTCATCATGCAGCGCAGCGAGCACGCCATCGGCCGAGCCGAAGCAGACCGGGTCGTAATCGAGGATCAGCAGCAGTTCGCGCAGCATGTCGCGCGCATCGTCGTTGTCTTCGACGACCACGATGCGCTGGCGCCGCGGTTCTGTGGCGCGACGCTCGGCGCCGGCTGCGTCGAACACCTGGCGCACCTTGGCGGCGAGTTCACTGCGCCGGTACGGCTTGCTGAGCAGCTCCACGCCTTCATCGAGCCGGCCCGCATGGACGATGGCGTTCTGCGTATAGCCCGACGTGAACAGCACCGCGATCCCCGGCAGCAGGCGCCGCGCATGACGCGCCAGTTCCGGACTGCGCAGCGTGCCCGGCATGACCACGTCGGTAAACAGCATATCGGGCGCGGCGCCGCTTTCGATCATCGCCAGCGCGCGCTGGGCGTCGGGCGCCTTCAGCACCGTGTAGCCAAGGCCGGCGAGCATGTCGCCAACCGCCGTGCGCACGGCGTCGTCGTCCTCCACCAGCAGCACGGTCTCGGTGCCGAGAGGGATGGCGCCGCCTGCGCGCGGCGTCAGTTCATGCTCCGCCTCATGGGTACGCGGCAGGAAGATGCGCACCGTGGTGCCTTCGCCTGGCTCGCTGTAGATGCCGATGTGTCCTCCGCTCTGCTTGACGAAGCCGTACGCCATCGACAGGCCCAGCCCCGTGCCTTCGCCTTCCGGCTTGGTGGTGAAGAACGGCTCGAACGCGCGCTCGATCACGTCGCGGCTCATGCCGGCGCCGTTGTCCGACACCGCCAGCACCACGTACTCGCCAGCCGGCAGGTCGGGCCGGCGCGCGACGTATCCGTGGTCGAGCACCGCGTTGCCAAGCTCGATCGTCAGCTTGCCGGCGCCGTCCATTGCGTCGCGCGCATTGATCGCCAGGTTGAGGATGACATTTTCCAGCTGGTTGCGGTCGACCATCGTGTTCCATGCACCGTCGCCGACCGCCAGCTCGATGTCGACCGCCTCGCCCAGCGCGCGCCGCATCAGTTCCTCCATGTCCCGCAGAATGTGGCCGACGCTGGTCGGCACCGGCTGCAGCGGCTGGCGCCGCGCATAGGCCAGCAGCTGCGACGACAACTTGGCGCCGCGCTCGACCGCGCCCATGCTGCCGGCCAGCCGCCGCCGCAGGGTGTCGGACAGATCCGGCTCGAGCCCCATCAGCTCGAGGTTACTGCCGACCACCTGCAGGATGTTGTTGAAGTCGTGCGCCACGCCGCCGGTCAGCTTGCCGATCGCTTCGAGCTTCTGCGCCTGGTGCAGCGCCAGGTGCGCCTGCTCCAGGTCGTGCGTGCGCAGCGCCACCAGCGCTTCGAGCTCGGCCTGGTTCATCAGCAGGCCGTCCTGCATCTGCTTTTGCTCGGTCGCGTCGTGGCCCTGGCAGAAGATGCCGCTGACGTTGCCGGCGCTGTCGCGCAGCGGCTGGTAGATGAAGTCGAGGTAGCGCTGGTGCGTGCGGCCATCGGCATCGCGCAGCGACACCGGCACCGCCTTGCCGACATACGGTTCGCCGGTGGCGTACACCTGGTCGCGCAAGGCGACGAAGCGCTGGCCGACCAGTTCGGGGAACGTCGCCGCCACCGACCCGTGCGTGCGCGCACGCCGGCCGAACAGCGCGAGGTAGGCGCGGTTGGTCATCTCCAACACGTGCGAGGGTCCGCGCGTGACCGACATGAAGCCGGGCGCCAGGTCGAACATTTCCGACAACTGGCGGCGTTTCTCTTCCAGCGACCTGGCCAGTTCGGCGCCGAGCGCGCGTTCCTGTTCGAGCCGCGCGTGGCGGTCGCTGACGTCGCGGATCACCAGCGAGACGCCGATCAGGTGGCCGCCATCGTCGCGCACCGCCGACACCGCGATGTCCATGTGGGCACGCTGCTGGCCGAAGGCGTAGACCTGCTCGGTGGTGATGGCGGCGGCGCCGTCGAGCACGCGCGCGACCGTGCCGGCGATGTCAGGATTCCAGAACGGCAGCGCCGGCCCGTCCAGCGCCAGCGCCGCGGCGCCGGCAAGGCGCCACTGCCGCGCGGCGCTGTCGTTCCACTGGATCACCCGCAGGTTCGTGTCGAGACCGACGATGCCGTCCTTGGTCTGCGCCAGCACGTTGACCATGTAGTGGCCGGCGATCCGCAGGTGGCGGTAGGCCGCTTCGTCGACCGGCCTGGGCGCGGCGATGCGCTCGTTGGCGCGCTCGAGCGTGGTGCGCAGCCTGGCGCGCCGCGCCGCCGTCTTCGCCCCTTCCGCCACCACCTGGCCGAGCGCCGGGTCGCCTTCGCGCAGCACGCTCCAGTGCTGGCCGATCATCGGCGCGCGCGCCAGCTGGCGGCGCAACTCGTCGTAGTGGCTGGCACCGGCGACGAACACCAGCTCGCACAGCTGCCACTTTGCGCGCAGCGCGCGCGCCAGTTGCAGCGGCTGCGCCAGGTCCGGCGCCAGGATCACCACCGCCGGCTCGGCGCCGGCCAGCCGCGCCGGCAGCGCATCCTGGGCGAGCGCGGCGTAGCCTTCGCGCCAGCCCGCGCCAGGCGCTGCGTGCTGCGCCGCCGTCGCGGCGACGAACAGGATCGCGTCGTCCATGGCGGCCTACAGCAGCGGCAGGCCGAGCAGGCTGCGGCCGGTCCACAGCTTGAGCAGGTCGGTGGTGGGCGACATCACGTGGCTGGCGCGGGCGTCGCGCAGCATCTGCGCCACGCGGCTGTTGTCGCGGTAGGCGGCGCCGCCGCAGATCGTCATCGCATCGTTGGCCAGCTGCACCGCAGTGTCGCCGGCATCTGCCTTGCAGGCCAGGATGAACGGCAGCGCGTGCGGATCGGCGGCGTCGCCGCGCGCGGCCGCTTCATAGATCAGCGCGCGGGTTTTCTCGACCGCCGTCCACATGCCGGCGTAGCGCGTCTGCAGCACTTCGACGTCGCGCAGCGCGGCGCCCGAGTGCGCATAGCGGCGGTTGCGCAGGTGCTCGCCGGCGGCATCGAGCGCGCTCTGCGCCACGCCCAGATAGGTGCCGGCCATCGCCATCAGGAAGTAAGGCGCGACCACTTCGAAAACGTACCAGACCTGGTCGCCGTCTTCGCCGAGCAGGTGGGTGATCGGCACCGGCGCATCGTCGAGGCGCAGCCCGCGCGACGAATTGCCGCGCATGCCGAAGCCGTCCCACTGCGCCAGCCATTCGGTGCGCGGGGTGTCGGCGTCGACGATCAGGCAGCTGAAGTCGCCCGCCTCGGCATCGGGCGAACTGGCGCGCGTCGACAACACGTACGAGTCGGCGTGGCTGCCGTTGGTGATGAACTGCTTGGTGCCGTTGACGAGGTAGCGGTCGCCGGCGGCGGTGAGGTTCGTCTCCGGCAGATAGAAGTGGGCGCCGGTGCCCGACTCCGACAGCGCCAGCGTAGTGAGGTGGCGCCCCTGCGCGATCGGGCGCAGGTAGCGCTCCTCCTGCAGCGGCGTCGCCTTGGCGGCGATGACGGCGGTGCCGACGCAGTGCATGCCGAAGCACAGCGCGGACGAGGGGCAGACGCGGGCGATCGCCTCGGTCAGGGTCGCCAGCGCCAGCAAGCCCTGGCCGTGGCCGCCGAGGCGCTGCGGCACCTGCAGGCCGGTCAGCCCGGCGCGCGCGAAGGCCTGCATCGAATGCGCCGGCCAGCGCGCTTCGCGGTCGACCTCGCCGGCCATCGGCGCGACGACGGCGTCGACCAGCTCGGTCGTTTTGGCCAGCAAGGCCTGCAAGGCCGGCGACGGATTGCGCTTCATGTCACTCCCGAAATTCATTCTTTGTGACAATAATTATAGGGGAAATTATCGGCGCGACGGCGCCCGCTTGGCGCCGCTCCGCCCCTTGCGGGCGATCAAGGCCTGGGGTCAGTGCCGGCAAACGGACACGGCCTCATCGTTGCACGCGCTTGCGACGTTGCCGGACGGTCGGGTTCGTGTCCGAATGTCGGCACTGACCCCGCAGGAGGCACTGACCCCGCAGGAGAAGGTGGCGCTAGCGCGTGGTCAGCAGGTACGCCGCCATGTCGCGTGCATCGGTTTCGCTGACACCGAGCACCGGCATCGCCGTCATCGGATCGACCGCTTTCGGGTTGCGGATCCACTTCACCAGGTTCTCCTGGGTATTCGGCAGCGAGCCGGCGATGAAGGAACGCCTGGCGAGGCCGCCGAGCGGCCGGCCGACGTACACCTCCGACCCTGTCACGCCGGGGATCATGTGACACGCCCGGCACGCATACTGGGTCAGCGCGACCCGGCCGCGTTCCGGATTGCCCTGCACGCCGGCCGGCAGCGGGCGCTCGCCGCAGCCGGCCAGAGCCAGCATCAACAGCAGCATTGAGGCGCGCGTCATCGCGCCACCTCGCCGGCGGTGATGTCGGCGTAGGCCTTTGGCGTGAGCGCCGGCAGCTGCTGCAAGAACGCGACGACGGCCCACAGCTCGGCGTCGGCCATGCGGTATTCCCATGCCGGCATGCCGCTCATCTTGATACCGTGCTTGGTGATCCAGTACAGCTCACCGGCATTCCAGTGGCGCGAGGCGTCGACCAGCGGTCCGGGCAGCGGCTGCATGCTCTTGCCCCAGTCGGATTGCGCAGACCCGGGCCCGCCGTGGCACTGGGCGCAGTTGTCGCGGTATAGCACCGCGCCGCGCCTGACCTGCTGCGCCGACGTCAGGTCGGGCGCCAGCACCTTGCGCGCGTGGTGGCGCACCGAGTCGCGCATGCCCTGTTCGAGCACCGTGTGGACGACCTGGAAATGCTGCTGCGTGGCGCCGATGTTGTACCAGCCGCCGCGCAGCACCAGAGCGCCGACCAGGCCGGCGCCGACCGCGCCGAGCAGCACGGTGGCGGCGGCGGTTTTGAGCATCAGGCGGGTGCGGTTGGCCAGCATTCAGAGCTTTCGATAGGCGTGTTCTATTGAAAAAAAGCCAGTATTATTTTCTTGTATTATATCTATCCAATCAGTCTTGGCAGGATCCTAACGTGCGCGTGTTTTCAATTCTGGCCGCCGGCCCGGGCGCCATCGCGGCGACCTTGTGCGCCCTGACGCTGGCCGCCTGCGGCAAGCCGCACGCACCAATGCGGGTCGACGGCGGCGACGCCAAACTGGGCAAGCGCCTGATGGAGCAGTACCAGTGCGGCGCCTGCCACGCGATCCCCGAAGTGGCGGCCGCGCGCGGCACGCTCGGCCCGCCGCTCGAACACTTTGGCCGGCGCAGCTACATCGCCGGCGCCATCCCCAACCTGCCGGAACCGCTCACGCAGTGGCTGGTCAACCCGCCCGCCATGAAGCCCGGCACGACGATGCCGAACCTGGGCGTGTCGCCGGCCGAAGCGCGCCACATGGCGGCCTACTTGTACCAGCTGCGATGAGCGGCCCGCTGCAGTCGGTGCTGCATCCGGCCGGTCCCGACGCGGTCATCATCGGCCAGTTCGCGTGGGTGATGTTCGTCGCCGGCGCGGTGATCCTGGTTGCGGTGATGGCGCTGCTGGCGCTTGGCCTGCGCGGCGAAGCTCGCCCAGTGCGGCCGATGCGCTGGATCGCCGGCCTTGGCGTGGCTTTTCCGGTGCTGGTGCTGACGGCGCTGCTGGGCTGGAGCACCTGGCAAAGCGCGAAGCTGACGGCGCAGTCGTCGCAGCAGTCGCTGGCCATCGCCGTCACCGCCAAGATGTGGTGGTGGGAGGTGCGCTACACCGACAAGGCGAGCGGTCGCGAGATCGTCACCGCCAACGAAATTCACATCCCCACCGGCCGCCCGGTGTACCTGGGCCTGACCACCAGCGACGTGATCCACAGCTTCTGGGTGCCGGCGCTGGGCGGCAAGAAGGACATGGTGCCTGGCCACGTCACCGGCCTGACGCTGCACGCCGACAAACCCGGCATCTACCGCGGCCAGTGCGCCGAATACTGCGGCGAACAGCACGCGCGCATGGCGCTGCACGTGGTGGCCGAAACGCCGGCGCAGTTCGAGGCCTGGCTGGCGCGCCAGCTGCCGCCGGCCGCGGCGCCGACCGGCGCGGTGCTCGCGCGCGGCCGCCAGGCCTTCCTCGACCAGCGCTGCAGCGCGTGCCACACGATCCGCGGCGTCAGCGGCAGCGACGGCGTCAACGCGCTCGGCCCCGACCTCACCCACGTCGGCAGCCGCATGCACATCGCCGCCGGCACGCTGCGCAATCATCGCGCCAGCCTGGCCGACTGGATCGCCGACCCGCAGCGCATCAAGCCGGGGGCGCGCATGCCGGCCGCCGCCGACATCGACGCCGAAACGCTGCGCGCCCTCGCCACTTATCTCGAGCACCTGAAATGATTGAAGCCGATCCCGTATTTTTACCCAGTTCCCTGCCGCGTCCCGCCGGCGAACTGGCCGGCCTGGCAGCGCCGTGGAAGACGCCGACCGGCTGGCGCTTCTTCAAGAGCGTGAACAACACCAGCATCGGCCTCTTGTACATCGGCACCGCGCTGCTGTTCTTCATCCTGGCCGGCATCCTTGGCCTGCTGATGCGCGCGCAGCTGGCCGTGCCGGACAACACGCTGCTCAGCGCCGCCACCTACAACCAGGTGTTCACCATGCACGGCACGGTGATGATGTTCCTGTTCGCCATTCCGGTCGTCGAAGCGATCGCCGTCTACCTGCTGCCGAACATGCTGGGCGCGCGCGACCTGCCGTTTCCGCGCCTGTCGGCTTACGCCTTCTGGGCCTATGCGATCGGCGGCCTGGCGTTTTTCTGCACGCTGTTCGCCGGGCTGGCGCCGGACGGCGGCTGGTTCATGTATCCGCCGCTGACGGGCAAGGAGTACTCGCCAGGGCTGAACGCCGACTTCTGGCTGCTGGGGATCGGCTTCATCGAGATTTCGGCGATTGCCGGCGCCATCGAGCTGATCGTCGGCATCCTGTTTACCCGCGCGCCCGGCATGACGCTTGGCCGCATGCCGGTGTACGCCTGGGCCATGCTGGTGGTGGCGGTGATGATCGTGTTCGCCTTCCCGGCCATCATCGCCGGCACCGCGCTGCTGGAACTGGAGCGCGCCTACGACTGGCCGTTCTTCATCGCCGAGCGCGGCGGCGACCCGCTGCTGTGGCAGCACCTGTTCTGGTTCTTCGGCCATCCGGAGGTGTACATCATCTTCCTGCCGGCGGCCGGCATGGTGTCGACCATGATCCCGACGATTGCCGGCACGCCGTTGATCGGGCGCCGGCCGATCATCGTCGCGCTGGTGGCGGTCGGCTTTTTCAGTTTTGCGCTGTGGGCGCACCACATGTTCACCGCCGGCTTGGGCGTGCTGGAAATGAGCTTCGTGTCGGCCGCCAGCATGGCCGTCGCGGTGCCGACCGCGATCCAGGTATTCGCCTGGATCGCCACGCTCTGGCGCGGCAAGGTGACGATCACCGGACCGACGCTGTTCCTGCTCGGCTTCATGTTCATCTTCGTGCTCGGCGGGCTGACCGGCGTGATGGTGGCGGTGCTGCCGTTCGACTGGCAGGTGCACGACACCTACTTCATTGTCGCCCACCTGCATTACGTCCTCATCGGCGGCATGGTGTTCCCGGTGTTCGCGGCGATGTACTACTGGATCCCGCTCATCAACGGCAACCGGCTGTCCGAATCGCTGGCGCGCTGGGTGTTCGGCCTGATGTTCGGCGGCTTCAACCTGGCGTTCTTCCCGATGCATATCACGGGCCTGCTCGGCATGCCGCGCCGCGTCTACACCTACGCGCCCGACCTGGGGTGGAATGCGCTGAACATGCTGTCGACGGTGGGCGCCTTCATCTTTGCCGCCGGTGTGCTGCTGTTTATCGTCGACGCGGTGCGCGCCTTCCGCAAGCCTGAAAAAGAAGTCGGCAATCCATGGAATGCGGCCACGCTCGAATGGCTGCCGTCGGAAGACTACGGCAACCGCAGCATCCCGCACATCGTGTCGATGGAACCGCTGTGGGACCAGCCGGCGCTGGCCGAGGAAGTCGAAGCGGGCCGCCACTACCTGCCGGGCAGCGCCACCGGCAAGCGCGAGACAATCGTCACCAGCCCGGTCAGCGGCGAGCCGCGCTACCTGCTGATCCTGCCGACCGACAGCTGGTGGCCGCTGATCGCCGCGGCGGGCACCGCCGGCTTCTTCCTGCTGCTGACGGTGAAGATGACGTTGACAGCGTGGGCCTGCGCGATCATGGCGGTAGTCGGCATCATCGCCTGGCTGTGGCAGTCGGACCGTCCGCCGCCTGCGGCCACCGCGAAGGTGTCGGACACATTGACGCTGCCGATCGGCGCCAGCGGCACCGCCTCGATGTCGTGGTGGGCGACGATCATCATGCTGGTGGTCGATGCCACCATCTTCACCTCGTTCGTGTTCGCCTACATCCACATCTCGATGCGGCTGACGGTGTGCCCGCCGCCGAACGCCGCGCTGGCCGATCCGCTGTGGCCCCTGCTGTCGGGCGGCCTGCTGCTGGCCGGGTCGGCCCTGATCGTGCTGTCGAAGCGCGCGCTCGGCAAGCCGATGCTGCCATGGCTGGTGCTCGCCGCGATGGCGTGCATGGTGGCCGCGTTTGCGTGCGACTTCAACGGCCAGCGCCTGGCCGGGCTGGAGCCGACGCGCCAGGCCTGGAGCGCGACGGTCGCCGCGATGCTGGCCTACCAGGGACTGCACGTGATCGGCATGGTGATCACGGGGCTGTATTTGTGCGCGCGCGCCTGGAACGGCCATGTACGCCAGAGCAGCCGCGCCACGCTCGACAACACTGCGCTGATGTGGCACTACACGACGCTGCAGGGGATCGCCGCGTCGGTGGCGATCCATCTCGTGCCGAAGCTGATGGGATGACAATGCGCGACCATTTCTGGAGTCGGCTGCTGCGCGGCACTTTGCCGCTGATCGTGTGGGCGGCGCACTGGTTCGCCGCGTACGCGCTGGTGGCGGCGCAATGCAGCCCGGCGGCGATTTCGCCGGAGTCGCCGCGGCGCTGGATGCTGTGGGTGCTGTCTGCGCTGGCGCTGGGTGCGTGCGCGCTGATGCTGTGGCGCGCCAGGAAGACGCTGGCCCACGCCGGCGGCGACATCAGCTTGCTCGACTGGGCAGCGGCCGGCAGCGCGGTGCTGGCGACGATGGGCATCGTGTGGACGACGCTGCCGATGCTGATGATCGACGGCTGCAGGTGACAGCCGCCTGCCATGCTGGTAGTGCGCCAGCGTTACAGCGTCACTGCGCCGGCTTGACGCGCCAGATCACGTTGCCCACATCGTCGGCGACCAGCAGAGCGCCGGCCTTGTCGACCGCGACACCGACCGGGCGGCCGTACGCGTCGCCGTCCTTGTTGACGAAACCGGTCAGCACTTCGATCGGCTTGCCATTCGGTTTGCCGTTCGCGAACGGGACGAAGACGACGTTGTAGCCGCTGAGCGGCTTGCGGTTCCACGAACCGTGCTGGCCAATAAAGGCGCCGCCGGCGTACGTCGCCGGGAACAGGCTGGCTTCGTAGAACACCATGCCGAGCGGCGCGACATGGCTGCCAAGCGCGTAATCCGGCTTGATGGCCTTGGCCACCAGGTCAGGCCGCGGCGGCTCGACACGCTTGTCGACGTGGCTGCCGTAGTAGCTGTACGGCCAGCCGTAGAAGCCGCCGTCCTTGACCGACGTCAGGTAGTCGGGCACCAGGTCGCTGCCCAGCTCGTCGCGCTCGTTCACGACGGTCCACAACTCCCCGCTTTGCGGCTGCCAGCCCATGCCGTTCGGGTTGCGCAGGCCCGACGCGAACAGCCGCGTGGCCGAGGTCTTCAGGTCGATCTCGAGGATCGCCGCGCGGTTCACTTCTTTATCCATGCCGTTTTCGGCGACATTGCTGTTGGAGCCGACCGTCGCGTACAACTTGCTGCCGTCCTTGCTGGCGATGATGTTCTTGGTCCAGTGGTGGTTCAGCGGACCGCCGGGAAGCGCCGCAACCGTGACCGGCGCCGCGGTGATCGCCGTGTCGCCGGCCTTGTACGGGAAGCGCACCACCGCGTCGGTGTTGGCAACGTACAGCATGTCGCCGATCAGCGCGATGCCGAACGGCGAATTGAGATTTTTAAGAAATTCGGTGCGCGTCTCGGCCACGCCATCGCCGTCGGCGTCGCGCAGCAGGGTGATCCGGTTCGGGCTTGGTACCGCGGCGCCGGCCTTGGCCATCACCTTCTTCATGACGAAGCCCTTGATGCCCTTGCCGGCGTCCGGCCGCGCCGGCGCGTTGGACTCGACGACCAGCACGTCGCCGTTGGGCAGCACGTGCAGCCAGCGCGGGTGCACCAGGCCAGTGGCGAGCGCGTTGACCGTCATTCCAGCCGCCGCGCTCGGCATCACGCCGGCCGGCCAGCCTTTCGCCGGCGCGATGTCGACGGTCGGGATCAGGCTCTTGACCGGCTCCGGAATGACCGGTGCCGGGCCGACGCCCGCGGTCGATGGCAGCAGGGCTTTTTCGCTGCAGGCTGCAAGGCTCAGCATTAGGCTGGCAGCAATCAGGCGCACAGGGACGGCGTCACGCATGGGTTTCTCCTTGGATGGTAGGGCAATTGTCGAACTCGTCCGATTTTATACAATTTGGACAACATTGCTCGCCCAATAGGACGCAGTGCGCCCTATCCCCACGAACCACCAGAAGATGCTCGTGCGGCCGGCCTGACGCAGGCTATAGATTGATCGGCGTGATTTTCGTGCCTTCCAGACTCAGGTTAGCCATCAGCCCCGCGTTGGTCATCACGATCACCTGCACCGGCTGGGTCGCGGTGGTGGTGTCGATCTGACCGTTGGCGCCAACTCGCACCAGCGCCACCGACGCGTCGGCGCCGAGGTTCCAGCCGCCGCGGCTGCCCGCCTGGAATTTGTCCAGCGAGTCGCGCGTCATGAACAGAATCACCATGGCTTTCGACTGGGCGCCGGCCTGGAATCCGACCGACAGCGATGCCAGGTTGTAGTAGCCGCTGTGTCTGGATCTGACGCGCAGTTCGCCTCTGCCATATTCGCCGCCGACGACGAAACCGGCCGCGAGCACGCGGGGGAACACCAGCACACCCTCGGCCTTCGACACCAGTTCACGCGAACCGGCCGCCTGGGCGTAAAGGCGCGTAAGCGTCGTGTCGACGCCGTTGCGGATTTCGGTACGAATGGCGGCATTGTCGGCCTGGCCCGTGGTGGCGGACGTATCCCTCGTCGTGCTGCAACCACTGAGGGCCAAGGCTGAGAAGGCGAGCACCGCCGTGGTGTTGCGCAGGAAGGTACGCTTTTGCATGAGATCCTCCGGTCGTTGATACATCAAATTCCGAGATCGAACACCCGCTGACGCATACCTGATTTTACGCTTTGGGCCTGCACGCGCAGCACGCACGCGCACTTTCCAGCGGCCGCGTTGCGTCAACGTCACGACGGACAGGACCGGTCAACTGGTAGCAAGAATATATTGTTGCCAGACGTTCGCGAAATGATCTTTCCGCCGATTTTTCAGGCAACATGGGGCTTCAATTCTTGATGGAATTCCCGATGAAAAGTGCAGCGATCCTGGTCGCCACCGTCGCCACCCTCGCCGTTTCGCTCAGCGCTTTCGCGGCGCCCCGCTCGGAAGCCGACATCCGGCGCGGCGTCGCCAGTGCCGTCGAGCGTTACGCGAATGCCGTCTCCTGCGGCGGCGTGTCCGTAAAGCCCGAGGATGTGCTGACGCTGAGCGCCTACAGGGACGGCGAAGCGGCACTGCCAAAATACGCGGTGTTGTGGACTGGCGACCTGGGTTGTTTTGGCGGCTCCGGAACGGAAATGACGCGCCTGTCGATCGCCACCATTAATACGGGCCAGTACGTCGTCCAGCCGGAGCTGTCTTCGCCGGTGGCCGCCTTTGAAAGTCCGGTCCGATTCGTCAGCCGGGTTGTCAGCAGCGGCCCCGATACGCTGGTCATGGAGGGCATGGAATATACGCCGCATGACCCACGCAGCAAGCCGTCGAAAGCGGTGCGATTTACATTGCGGTTGGATGCGAAAGGCGGCTGGCGGCAGGTCGACAAGATCGGGATAGCCGCGGTCAGGCCTTGAAACGAGCCCGTCATAATCGCGGCGTATCCTGCAAGGAACGGCGGCGGAAAAATTTCCTGGTCAGCCGTTGCAATCAAGGGAGAACGTTATGATCCAAACTCAATTGCCCGAGCCGACGCCTGTCGACGAATTCCGCACCGCCCACAAGATCTGGAAGGAAGCGAACGACAGCTTCCATGACCGGTTTCAGGAGATTGTCACGCGGGGCAAGGGGCAGGATCTTGATGCCCTGGCCGAGGATTTGGCCGGCAAATTCGATCACTTCATGCGCTGTTCGAAGGTTCTGGTCAATCGCCAGGGGCATGTATAACCAATAGAAAAGGAGAGTCGGTGCTGTCACATGTGTTCTTGGGGGTGAATGACTTCGACCGGGCGTTTGCGTTCTATGCCGGTGTGATGAAGGAACTCGGCCTGGTAATGAAATTTACCGATGCCAAACGACCGTGGGCAGCCTGGCACGCGGCCGAATCCGCGCGGCCGCTGTTTATCATCGGCCGGCCATTCGATCATCAGCCGGCTGCAACCGGCAATGGACAGATGGTGGCGCTGCTGGCAGCGTCGGCGGAAATGGTCGACCGCAGCCATTCGACGGCGCTGTCGTTGGGCGCCCGATGCGAAGGCCGGCCGGGATTGCGGCCCGAGTATCACGCGAACTATTACGGCGCGTATTTCCGCGACCCGGACGGCAACAAGATCTGCATTTGCTTCCACGGCTAATGCCGAGAACCCATTCTCCATGCAGACCCTGCCTGGAAAAGTTCATCTTCACCAACGATTTACGGGATAAATTTTTCAATTCAGATAAATACTCAACACCGTGCTTTGGCGGTGTTTTTTATGAGTAGAATGGACAATCTTTAGCCTGGGAGTGGACTGTGACCAATTTTCTTTCGGAAATGTTTGGCCAGAAGCGCACATGGCGCATCGTCTGCAACTCCGTCCTGGCGTTGTCGCTGACGACGACGATTGGCGCCGCTCACGCAGGCAAACCACCGCCGTACACCTATACCTCAGTTGGCACCCCCGCTACCGCACCCGCCGTCGGCGCCGTGCAACCGTATCCATCGTACGTGTTGATGGGCGGCGGCCCCGATGTGGACGAAGCGTTTCGCTGGATGATCAAGCAGGCGGGCGTGCGGCCTGGCACGGGCGGGCGCCTGGTAGTAATTCGCGTCACCGGCGATGGCGCCTATAACCCGTATATCTATTACAGCAGCCCTGCTTCGTCGACCGCTTCGGCCGACATCGTCGATGGCTGGGTCGGTGGCGCGTCGCTGGGGCTGACCTCGGTCGAAACGCTTGTCATCCCGAGCATCGCCGCGGCGAACGACGCGTTCGTCAATGCAACCGTCGGTCGCGCCAACGCGGTGTGGATCGCCGGCGGCGACCAGAGCGATTACATCAAGCTGTGGAAAGGCCAGGCGCTCGAGCGCACCTTGAACACGCTGATGAGGAACAACATCCCGGTCGGCGGTACCAGCGCGGGACTGGCTGTGCTGGGTCAGTTCGACTACGCCGCGTTAAGCGGCACGGTCACTTCAGCGCAGGCCATGAGCAACCCGTACAACAAGTACATGACGCTCGATCCGGCGCCGCTGAGTACGTCCGGTGGCTTCCTTGCGCCGCCGGCTTTGGCCAACACCATCTTCGACTCGCACCTCGATGCGCGCGACCGCATGGGGCGCCTGGTGACGTTCGTATCGCGCCTGGTGGCCAGTTATCCGGGGTCGGGCTCCCAACAGTTCGGCTGCACCGGCGGCGTGCTCGCCAATAACGCCGCCAGGGGAATTGGCGTGAGCGTGGAATCGGCGTTGCTGGTGAATTGGGATCCGGTGAATGGCCACTACGCCGGCCGCCGCGTGACCAACACCCCGGCTCCGACCACCGAAGCTGCCGTGTATTTCGTCAACGTGACGCAGGGCCCGACCTTGTGCGCGTCCGGCAAGCCGCTGACGATAGGCGCATCGGCGGTACAGATTCGCAAATTGGCTGACTCAAACACGGTGATTAATATGTCGGACTGGTCAAGCTTTCCGATTCACCGGTCCGTCGGCGTGACCGCTGGTGTGCTGTCGCCAGATCCGTATTGAGGTGCACGCGAGGAATTGAACTGTTGCTTAGCTGAGTCCGCTTTCGCTGCCAAGTCTTGCTCGACCGCTTCGGTCAACGCTCGCGTCTGCGCGTGCCAGCCGGTCGGGTGTGACGATGCGGGGCCATGGCGAAGTTTGACGAACCGGTGCACTCTTCGGGGTGCGAACATGATCTGTTGGACCGCATGGGAGGCGCTAAGACCTGGCGGCGGCGATGCGGCAGTTGAAGGCAATCGAAGCGGCGCATCGCCGGCGCTGATGGTACGGCGAGCTGCGCCGCATTATTGATCCGATCACTGAAAGCGCCAGGCGTCGGCCAACCCAAAATCTTCATCCTGGGAGACGACGATGACCTCAGACTTCTTGAGCAATTTGGCCCAGATCCGCAAGCTCAACGCGGAGCCGTCAAGCCCGCGTGAATTCGACGGCTTGCTGCGCTCGGCCGTCGAGCGCGCCACCGACGCGCGCCATACCGGCCTGTCGCTGGCGAGCCGCTTCACGCTGGCCTACGACGCCTCCCACGCGCTCGCGCTCGCCGCGCTGCGCGCGCACGGCTATCGCAGCGAGGACCACTACTTAGTGTTGCAGTGTCCGACCCACACGCTGGGCTGGCCGCCCGACCAGTGGCGCCGGACCGCCAACCTCGAATGAGTTGCCCGGCTAGTCAATTCCGTCGAAATCCGCGAGCGCAACGATGAAAACGATTCCCCAATTCGGCACACCCGGCGTGGACGACGCCACCCAGCACGCCGTGTACGCCAACAGTCCGCGATCGACCGATCGACGCCCTAAAGCCGACAAAGGCGTGCCGGCAAGCCACTCCAGCTAGCCGCAGTGCATCCACAGCGCCAGGATATATTTCGATCCGTGGCGCTGAGGCCCGAGTTGAGTCAGGAGGCTACTGCTTTCCTATTTGCAAGAATACGCCACGGCGAGTTGCGCACGCGACTTGGCGATTGCGGATGTTGGAGGCTCATCCACGGTCATCGTGTTGTCGGTAAACTTGCAGCCATACTTTGGGTCCGCTACGGTCGCCGCAGTAACCACGTCGTCTCCCTGCGGCTTCGGGCCGCCACTTTCCCAGCTCACCATGTCCTGGAATGCCTTCACCTGCTCAGTGACCGTGAAATCGCAGTGCGCCACGCCACGGATCGCGCGCTGCACCAGCAGCCCGGATGTACCTTGGGCGTCGGCCCGCTTCTTGAAGATCTGCTCCATGCTGAAGGGCACATACATGTCGCCCAGCGTATGGAGCGTAACGACCGGGATAGTGAAGCGCGCGTTGGTCTTGGGCACCCAGCGCAGTCCATCCCTGCGTAGGCGGTTCGCGTCCGGCGTCGCCTGGACCCGGTAGATCGTATTGTTGAAGGCGGCTTCTTCCGCCGACAGCGCAGGCAAATTGTCCAGTTGATAGACGATATCCTTGGTCGACACCACATCCTCGTTCAGGATGCCCAGCACCTTGCCGTCGCGCCCGAACGTGCCCCAGGCCGTATCGGTGTAAGGGCCGGCAAAGCCAACCTCGAACATCGGGCGCTGGCCGCCGGTGAGGTTCTGCACAATGGTCTTGAGCTTGTTGCCCAGCTGTGTCGTGACGCCGGTGGCCGAGGTGCTGGGGAAAGTTGTGAACATTGCGCTCTTGACCGTGGGCTGCAACGTTTCCCAGTTTGTCACCGGCCAGGTAGTAGCGGGCACGCCGGCAAGCTGCATGGCCGCGGTCTGGTAGGCAGCGAGGAAGTCATACAGCTCGGTGTCGCCCAGCACGCCGCACATGGGCACCGCGCCGTCGTATTTCACCTTGTGATTGGCGTATTCGGCCGCCTCGGCATCAATGGCTGCGGCCGTCACGTGACCGCCCATGGAAACGCCAATAATATAAGTCTTGCTGGGCGCTGACAGTGCGCGGCCATTGGCGGCGGCGATCCGGTTGAACGCGAGCGCCAGTGCATTGGTATCTTCTACGCCGGCGCGGACATCATAGTAGTTCTTGGAATAGCTCGAGGCCGCCCAGGCATAGCCCTGTTCGATCAGGTAGCGACGGATGGCCGGATTACTGACCGAGAGGGTGGAACCGGTACCGGCATAACCGTGGGCGTACATGACCAGCTTGCCATTCCAGTTCTTGGGCACTTCGATACGATAACCTGAGCCTTCCAGAAGGCCCGACCACCGGTCGGTGTCAGGCGCGCCGGCCAGCGCAGTGAATGGCAGGCTGGACGCGACCGCTGCAAAGGTTCGGGTGTCCTGCGGACGCTGGGGTTCTGGTACGACCTCGTTGTTACTGCCGCCACAAGCGGACAGGGCAAGCGTGAGGGCAGCGAGCGTAAGTGTGCAGCGTGCTGGTTGTTTCATTTGAGCTGTCTCCTTATGGATTGGAATATTTTTTAAGGTAACCGGTAAAAGGATCTGTTTCGCACAGCGAAACGTCGTTCCAAATCCCTCAAAGCATGTTAAGCCTCAGCGGAAAGGTTGTAAAGAAACAAATTGAACGCAGCTCGACGCCTGCAATGGCAGCTTCAGCGCCGGACGTGCGCCGTTTCAGGAAATCCCTGACAGGGCGGTATCTTGGCAGTGCGTGACGTGATGCTGGTGCGGAGAGAACTCAGGAAGGGCTGGGTCGGTCAGATTCAACCCGGTTGTCATTAACCACGCGCACGATTTGAGCGTTCGCCGTCCACCGTCTGCGTGCGCACCACGCGCGAGCGGCCCGGCAGCCGGCCCCAGATCGGCAGCACGATGCCGGTCAGCAGGTGGGTCTAGCTCCGGATCAACGAAACCGGCAAGCCGGTGGTGTCCCGCACGGCGATAGAAGGGCGCAAAGAAGCGCCCAAGCCGAAGACTTGGACGATGCCGGATTAGGCTATGGGCCGCAAGAATAACCGCAACCTGAACATGCCGCCTAGCATGATCCCGCGCACCCAGCGCAGCAGGAAGGTCTGCTATTACCTGCGCCTCCCCGGCACTCAACGGCGCGAAATCCCGCTGGATGACGACTTCGTGCTGGCGCTGCGTCAATACGCCGAGCTGGACACCTTCGACGCGCCCAGCCACGGCGCCACGTTCGGCGATGTCGCCAAGAAACACCTGGTCGATGCCCTCCCCCTGCTCAAGCCGAACACCATCAAGATGCACCTCTCCGACCTCAAGCACCTGCTCGCCTCGTTCGCCGACGCGCCGCTCGACCAGGTGAAGCCGATGCACATCAAGAAATTGCTCACCAAGCACAAGGACACGCCCACCACGGCGAACCGCTGCAAGCGCCTGTTCTTTGAAAGGAAAACTCTCCAATACGCTGAACGCGTATCACATTGCCCTTGGCTTCTGCTTGGAAACGCTTTTTGATTTTCTATGCGAGAAAGGGCAAGAGCATCTGCTGACTCACGTAATCGTTGAACGCCGCGGCAGTAAAGAGGACGACGAACTGGAGCTTGAGTTCTGCAGGATGTGTGATAGGGCGAACAAGTTCCGCTCGCCGCTACCATTTGACATCATCTTCGGTGACAAAAAGGTAAACTCGAATGGTCTGCAACTAGCTGATCCGGTTGCCCGGCCCGTCGGGATGAGTCTAGTGAAACGAGGACAGGAAAATCGCGCGTTTGACGCCTTGAAGCGAAAGTTCTACTGCAGCGGAGAAGGGAGAACGTCGGGTCAGGGTTCGAAAACTGGGGGCTTAAAATTTATCCGTCACCAGAAAGCGAAAAGCCCCGATGAAAGAACGCTCTGAAAAATCGCTATTTTACCTATGGAGCGGGTGAAGGGAATCGAACCCTCGTCGTAAGCTTGGGAAGCTTCTGCTCTACCATTGAGCTACACCCGCGTTGAGCGCATTTTACGCGCGTTCTGGCATCTTTGACAAATTTCAGCCAAGTCGCCGCCACCACATTTTGAGATCGGTGGATCAACAGCCCAGCCGCTGGCGCGCCGCGCGATATTCGTCCTGCAGCCGCGCCACCACTTGCGCCGCCGGGATCACCTGCTTGACCGCGCCGATACCCTGCCCCGCGCCCCAGATATCCTTCCACGCCTTTGGCCTTGAGCTGCCGGCGCTGAAGTCCATTTTCGACGGATCGGCGATCGCCATGTTGTCGGGATCGAGGCCGCCGTTGACCAGGCTGTCGCGCAAATAATTGCCGTGCACTCCGGTGATGAAATTTGTCAGCACGATCTGCGACGCGCCGCTATCGACCACCATTTGCTTGTAGGCCGGAGCAGCGTTGGCTTCTTCCGTGGCGATGAACGCCGAGCCGATGTAGGCCAAGTCCGCGCCTGCGGCCTGTGCGGCCAGGATCGCGTTGCCATTCGCGATGGCGCCGGACAGCAGCAGCGGCCCGTCGAACCATTCGCGAATCTCCTGGATCAGCGCAAACGGCGATTGCGCCCCAGTGTGCCCGCCGGCGCCGGCCGCTACCGCGATGAGTCCGTCGGCGCCCTTCTCGATCGCCTTGCGCGCGAACTTGTTGTTGATGACATCGTGCAGGACGATGCCACCGTAAGAATGGATCGCCTGATTGACGTCTTCGCGCGCGCCAAGGGAAGTGATCACGATCGGCACCTTGTGTTCGACGCATACCGCCAGGTCGTGATCGAGCCGCACATTGGAGCGATGCGCAATCAGGTTGACGGCAAAAGGCGCCGACGGCTGATCAGGGTGTAGACGGTCGTGTTCGGCCAATTCAGCCGCAATGCGTGTGAGCCATTCGCCGAATGCGGCTTCGGGCCGCGCATTCAGGGATGGAAACGAACCGACGACACCGGCCTTACACTGCGCAATCACCAGCTCCAGACTGGAGACGATGAACATTGGCGAGCAAACGACCGGCAGTCGGAGGCCCTGAAGAATAGCTGGCACTGGCATGTAAATCCTTTGTTAATTGAAGAAACTACCTTTGTCCGTGGCCCACATCGGCGAGATTGGCGCCGATGATCGCCGCCTCACGTTTCAGCGCGGTCGCCAGTTGCTTCTCGCGCCCGGTCACGCGTTCGGACAGGGCAACGATCGACAACGCGGCGACCGGCCGGCCGTCGCGGTCCTTCACCGCCACCGCGGTTCCGCCGATGCGGTCCACCACCACGTCGATCAGCATCGCGTGGCCGTCCCGTCGCGCCGCGTCGATACGCTCGCTTAATAACTCCGCGCTAATCCGGGGGAAGCCTGCCAGCCGCGGTGGAATCTGCGACAGCGCCGCCTCGCGTTCGGCATCGCTCATCGCCGCAAGCAGCGCGATGCCGCCGGAGCCAACGCCCAGCGTGCGCCGGCTACCCAGTTGCTGGTAATTGGCCTGGATCGGATAACTACCCATCTGCACGTCGACGCAGACAGTTTCAACGCCGCTCAGCACCGACAAGATCACCGTGTCCTCGAATTCGCCAGCGAGGCGCACCATGCTGGCGCGGCCGGCCAGGCGCCAATCGAAGCGCTCCTGTCCGTAGGAGCCAATGCGTGCGATCTCCGGCCCGAAGGTATAGCGCTTGCTCAGCGGATCGCGCACCACCATCTCTTCGCGCATCAGGGCGTCGAGCACGCGCATCGCAGTCGATTTTTCCATGCCGCAGTAGGTAGCGATATCGGTCAAGCGCGCATTGCGCGGATCTGTCATCGCCTTCAGGATGCGGCACGCTTTTTCGATCGAGCCGGCTACGCCATTGCCGCCGCGCTCAGTCACTTGCCCCTTGTCGTCGCTAGTCATGTGGATACCTGTCGCTTCACCGTACACCTGTCGAACGAGAATCATGCCATCCAATTGCGATTGCACCAAGCGCTACGCTAAATTTCTTTGCTAATTGCGTACAGCGCAACCTAGAAATTCAACTGCGCCGGTTTAACTCCAAGGCAACAATACCAAATCCGATGATTCGATTGCAATCAGCGGAATTACTCGCTACTATAAAACCATCAAGTCGATTCACTCGTTTGCGTAGAGCGCAACTCGATAGATCCCGATTGCCAAACCCTAGGTGCCTGCAATGTCGATTTTAGAAACGAAGATTTCCCCGTCCGGCGCCGCGTTCCAGTGCAACAAGGAAGCGATGCTCGCCTTGCTGGCGCGGCTGCACCAGGTCGAATCGGATACCCGCGCGGTATCGGCCGCAGCCAAACCGCGCTTTGACAAGCGCAAGCAGCTGTTGCCGGTCGACCGCATCGCGTTGCTGCTCGATCGCGGCGCACCGTTCCTCGAACTGGCCTCGCTGGCCGGCTACGCGATGAAACCCGCGGGCGCCGACGGCCGGCTCACCGCCGGCGGCGGACTGCTCGCCGGCATTGGTTTCGTCTCGGGCGTACGCTGCATGGTCGTCGTCTCCGACTCCGGCATCGATGCCGGCGCGTTCCAGCCGAAGGGCCTCGAGAAGCTGCTGCGCGCCCAGGAAATCGCACTGCAAAACAAACTGCCGTTCGTGCAGCTGATCGAAAGCGCCGGCGGCAACTTGCTGAACTATCGCGTCGAGAACTTTGTCGATGGCGGCGAAAAATACCGCAACCTCGCCTTGCTGTCGGCAGCCGGCCTGCCGGTGGTGACCGTCACCCACGGTCCGTCCACCGCCGGCGGCGCCTACCAGACCGGCCTGTCCGACTACGTCATCCTGGTGCGCGGCCGCTCGAAAGCGTTCCTGGCCGGACCGTCATTGCTGAAAGCGGCCACCGGCGAAATCGCCACCGAAGAAGAACTCGGCGGCGCCGAAATGCACTCGTCGATATCTGGCCTGGGCGACTATTTGGCCGAGGACGACCGCGACGCGATCCGCATCGCGCGCGAAATCATGGACTCGCTGCAGTGGGACGCCGACCGCGCGCCCGTATCGCGCCCGGCCGTCAAGCCGCCGCGCTTCGCTGGCGAAGACCTGCTCGGCGTGATGCCGCTCGATTACAAGACGCCGGTCGACATGAAAGAGGTCATCGCACGCCTCGTCGACGATTCGGACTTTCGCGAGTTCGGCGCGCAGTACGGATCGGCGACCGTGTGCGGTCACGCCCGCATCGATGGCCACGCAGTCGGCATTATCACCAACAACGGCCCGATCGACCCTGCCGGCGCGTCGAAGACCACGCACTTCATCCAGGCCTGCTGCCAGTCCGGCACGCCCCTGCTCTACCTGAACAACACGACCGGCTTCATGGTCGGTCGTGCGTTCGAGGAAGCCGGCAGCATCAAGCACGGCTCGAAGATGATCCAGGCGATCACCAATGCCAACGTGCCGCAGCTGACGGTGTTTTGCGGTGCATCCTTCGGCGCCGGCCACTACGCCATGTGCGGCCGCGCCTTCAAGCCGCGCCTGTGCTTTTCCTGGCCGAATGCGAAGACCGCGGTGATGGGCCCGGAACAGGCGGCCGAGACGATGGTCACCGTCGCCCGCGCCAAACTCGAACGCGCCGGCAAAGCCGTCGACGAGGCGCGCATGGATGCGCTGCGCAAGCAGATCATCGATAACTTCGAACAGCAGATGGACGTCTTCGCTACCAGCGCGCGCCTGCTCGACGACGGCGTGATCGACCCGCGCGACACGCGCGCCGTACTGGCGCTAGCCTTGGCCGTGTGCGCGGAGGAGCGCCGACGCACGCCGCGCCCGATGCAGTTCTCGGTCGCGCGGCCATAAGCGCCCCATCCTTAAAGCCACAACGGACAAACACTATGCCGACAATCCGCAAAATCCTGGTTGCCAATCGTGGCGAAGTGGCGCTGCGCGTCATGAAGACTGCCCGCGCCCTCGGCATCCAGACCGTCGCCGTGTACTCCAGCGCCGACGCGGCGTCGGCGCACGTGCGCGCCGCCGACCTGGCCGTCCATATCGGCGACGCCGCGCCGTCGGCCTCCTACCTGAATGTCGCCGCTGTGCTGAGCGCGGCAAAAGCGAGCGGCGCCGACGCGGTCCATCCGGGCTACGGCTTCCTCGCTGAAAACGCCGACTTCGCCCAGGCATGCCGCGATGCCGGCCTGACCTTCATCGGGCCGTCGGCGGCAGCGATCAACGCGATGGGCGACAAGGCCAACGCCAAGGTGCTGATGCGCCGCGCCGGCGTGCCGTGCGTGCCGGGCGACGATGGCGCCGACCAGAATCCGGCGGTGCTGCACGCGGCGGCGGCGCGGGTCGGCTACCCGGTGATGATCAAGGCGACCGCCGGCGGCGGCGGACGCGGCATGCGCATCGTGAACGCGGCATCCGAATTCGACGCCGCGCTGGCGTCGGCCAAGTCGGAGGCGGCCAACGCCTTCGGCAGCGATCGCGTCATCCTCGAGCGCGTCATCCACAATCCGCGCCACATCGAGATCCAGGTCGTCGCCGACAGCGCCGGCAATGCCATCCACCTGGGCGAACGTGACTGCTCGGTGCAGCGCCGCCACCAGAAAGTGATCGAGGAAGCGCCTGGCGTGGGCATCAGCGAAGCGCTGCGCGAGCGGATGGGGGCGGCGGCGGTAACGGCCGCCCTGGCCATCGGTTACGAAGGCGTCGGCACGCTCGAATTCCTGCTCGACGAAAGCGGCGAGTTCTACTTCATGGAGATGAACACGCGGCTGCAGGTCGAGCACCCGGTCACCGAAGCGATCACCGGCCTCGATCTGGTCGAGCTGCAGATCACGGTCGCGCAAGGACAGCCGCTGCCGCTGGCGCAGCACGAGGTGCGCCTCACCGGGCACGCCATCGAAGTGCGCCTGTGCGCCGAGGACGAACACAATAACTTCATGCCGCAAAGCGGCTTGTTCACCCGCTGGAGCGCCGCCGATGGCGTGCGCGTCGAAACGGCCGTGTCGTCGGGCAGCGAAATGTCGCCGTACTACGATTCGATGTTCGCCAAGATCATCGCGTATGGCCGCGACCGCGAAGAAGCGCGCGCGCAGCTGGTCGCCGCATTGACCAACACGGTGGTGTTCGGCGTCAAGACGAACAAGGAGCTGCTCACGCGCTGCCTGGAGCATCCGCTGTTTGTCCGCGGCGGCATGGGCACCGGCTTCCTGGAAGCGGGCCGCGACCAGATCTTCCGCCAGGCGACCGATGCTGCACCGTCCGTGGTGGCGCTGGCCGCCGCCGCGCTCTGCGCCCACGACGGCAACCATCGGCTCGCGGCGCCGCTCGGTCGCCCATCGGCGATGATCCACTTGCGCGACGCCTTGTCCGGCAGCGTGACGGTGGCGCGCGTGACGCACACCGCAGCCAATAGCTACCAGGTTGCGCTGCCGCTGCAGGTCATCGACATCGCACTTGCGCGCAGCGACGACGACGAGCTGCGCTGCACCGTCGACGGCGTGTCGTCGGTGGTGCCGTATCTGCGCCACGACGGCGGCATCGACCTGCAGATTGCCGGCCAGGTCTACTCGTTCGACGACGTCACCTACGCGCCGGCATCGGCCGCCGTCGACGGCGCCGCCGACGGCCGCGTGCGCGCAGCGATGAACGGGCGCGTCGCCGCGGTGTTCGTCGCGCCTGGCGCCGCCGTCAAGGCTGGCGACCCGCTGCTCACGCTCGAAGCGATGAAGATGGAATACCGGCACTGCGCGCCGGCCGACGGCATCGTCAGCGGCCTGACGGTCGCCGCCGGCGACCAGGTCACCACCGGCAAACTGCTGGTCGAGCTTACGCTGGCGCTGGCCGCCGCGACCTGAGATGCCACACATGAAATCAACAGGAGAACCAATGCCACCCAACCTGACAGGCAGCCTGGCCGGAATCAAGGTGATCGACATATCGCGCGTGCTGGCCGGTCCATCGTGCACGCAGATCCTGGCCGACCACGGCGCCGAAGTGATCAAGGTCGAGCCGCCGGTCGGCGACGACACGCGCAAGTGGGGTCCGCCGTTCGCCGACGGCGCCGCATCGTATTACATGGGCGTGAACCGCAACAAGCGCGCCATCGTGCTGGACCTGTCGGTGCCGGCGGGGCGCGAGGTACTGCTCGACATGCTGGCCGACGCCGATGTCCTGGTCGAGAACTTCAAGACCGGCACGATGGAACGCTGGGGCCTCGATTTCGACGAAGTGCTGTCGCAGCGCTTCCCGCGCCTGGTCCATTGCCGCATCACCGGCTTCGGCGCCGACGGCCCGCTGGGCGGCCTTCCCGGCTACGACGCGGTGGTGCAGGCCATGTCCGGGCTGATGAGCATCAACGGCGCGCCGGAAGGCGGCGCCACCCGCATCGGCGTGCCGATCGTCGACATGGCCACCGGCCTGAATGCCACGCTCGGCATCGCGATGGCGCTGTTCGAGCGCTCGCGCTCCGGGCGCGGGCAATTCATCGAAACGGCGCTGTACGATGTCGCCATCTCGCTGCTGCACCCGCAGGGCGCCAACTGGTTCATGTCGGGCAAGCCGCAACGCCTGCTCGGCAATGGGCATCCAAATATCGTCCCTTACGATAAATTCCCGACGCGTACCGTCGACATCTTCATCGGCGTCGGCAACGACGGCCAGTTCTGCGCGCTGGCCAAGGCGCTTGGCCTCGACGACGTCGCCGCCGATCCGCGCTACGCCACCAATGCCGCGCGCGGCGCCAACCGGCCGGCGCTGCGCGAGACGCTGCTGCAGGCCCTGGCGCTGCATGACGGCGAGGCCTTGTGCGAACAGCTGGCCCGTTCCGGCGTGCCGGCCGGCCCGGTGCGCGACGTCGGCACTGCGCTGTCGCACCCGCACACCCTGCACCGCGAGATGGCGGTCGAGCTGGACGGCTACCGCGGCACCGGCGTGCCGGTCAAGATGTCGCGCACCCCCGGCTCGGTGCGCATGCGGCCGCCCCGCTTTGGCGAGCACAATCGGGAGGTGCTGGGCGAGCTGGGTTATTCGGAGGAGCGCATCGCCGCCCTCATCGATCAACACATCGTGGTGGACAAACAATGACGCTGCCTTACGCAGGATTGCGCGTGCTCGACCTGTCGCAGGGGATTGCCGGCCCGTCGTGCGGCGGCATCCTGGCGCGCCAGGGCGCTGAAGTGATCAAGGTCGAACCGTTTGCCGGCGACTGGGCGCGCCTGATGGGCGGCGGCAGCGACGGCATCACGCCGATGTCGGTCACGCCCAATTTCGGCAAGCGGGCCGTGTGCATCGACGCCAGCCAAGCCGAGGGCGCGGCGCTGATCCTGCGCCTGGCGCGCGATGTCGACATCGTCATCGAGAGCTTTCGTCCGGGCGTCATGGAAAAGCTCGGCCTCGACTACGCCACCATCCGCGCCATCAACCCGGCCGTGCTGTACCTGTCGGTGACCGGTTTCGGCCAGGATGGACCGGCGCGCGACCTGCCCGGGGCCGACTCGGTCGTACAGGCGATGAGCGGCATGATGGTGATGAACCGCGATGCCGAAGGCAACCCGCGGCGCGTCGGCATGCTGCTGGTCGATGCGGCGGCCGGCGTCTACGCGGCGCAGCGCGTGGGCGCGGCGCTGTTCGCCCGCCAGCGCAGCGGCCAGGGCGAACGCATCGACGTCACCTTGCTGGCGGTGAGCGCCGCGCTGCAGGCGCTGCCGATCATCGACGACCATGCGCATGCCGGCATTCCGAAGACGCCGGTGACGGTGCCGTCCGGGACGTTTCGCACGCGCGACGGCATGATTAACCTGACCGCGCTGCGCGACAAGATGTTTTTCGCGATGGCGCGCGTGCTGGGGCGCCCGGAGTGGACCGACGAACCGGCCTACGCCACCAACCAGCTGCGCCTGGAGCGCGCGGCCGAGATCAACGCCGGCATCCAGGCAGCGCTTCTGCACCAGGACAACGCGTACTGGGTCGAGCGCTTCCAGGACCAGGATGTGCTGTGCGCGCCGGTGTTCGACTACACGCAGTTCCGCGCCCATCCGCAAGTGATCCACCAGCAGTTGTTCCACGAACTTCACCAGCCCGGCATGGGCACGATTCCGGTCGCGGTACTGCCCGGGCTCGACGCGCCACCGCCGCACTGCCTGGCGCCTTACCTCGGCCAGCATACCGTCGAGGTGCTGCGCGGCTGCGGCCTGGTCGACAGCCATATCGCGGCGCTGGAGGCGGCGCGCGTGGTCTACGCGCGCCCGCAGCCAGGTTCCCCGCCAACACCGCCACCATGAATTACCCGCCACCCCCGCACCACCACAGCACTACCAACCAAGAAAGATAGAGGAGACAAGATCATGAGAATCGCTACCACCACCCTGTCCAAAATCGCCGTTGCGACCGCCCTGCTGGCGGCCCCGGTACTGGCGCTTGCGCAAGCGTATCCGACCAAGGCGGTCCGGGTCATCATCCCGTACCCGCCGGGCGGGCCGACCGACATCATGGGCCGCATCGTCGCGCAAGGGCTGGCCGTCAGGTTCGGCCAGCCGTTCGTGGTCGAAAACAAGCCCGGCGCCAGCGGCATGATCGGCGCCGACCAGGTGGCCAAGGCGCCGGCCGACGGCTACACGATCCTGATCAACGCGTCGCTGCACGTGATTAACCCAAGCCTGTATGTCAAGATGACGCATGATCCGATCAAGGATTTTGCCGCCGTGTCGCAGATTGCCGATGTGCCGATGGTGCTGGTGGTGGCCGCGCAAAATCCCGCCAAGACGGTCAAGGAGGTGATCGCGCAGGCCAAGGCCAAGCCGATGACGTTCGCCTCGTCCGGCAACGGCGCCGCGCCGCACCTGGCCGGCGAAGCGTTCAACATGGCCGCCGGACTGAAGCTGCAGCACGTCCCGTACAAGGGCAGTTCGCCGGCACTGACCGACGTCATGGGCGGTCACGTCGACCTGATGTTCGACCCGCTGCCGTCGAGCACTCCGTTCATCAGCAGCGGATCGCTGCGCCCGATCGCGGTGACCACCGCCAAGCGCGTCGCAGCTTTGCCGAATGTGCCGACCGTGGCCGAAGCCGGCCTGCCTGGCTACGAAATCAGTACCTGGTACGGGGTCTGGGCGCCGGCCAACACGCCGGCCGATATCGTGAAAAAGCTCTCCACCGAAATTCACCGCATCGTGCACGATCCGGAAACGGCGAAGCGCATCGCCGGCATGGGCTCGATCCCGGTCGGCAGCACGCCGGCCGAATTCGAAGCGTACAACCGCTCCGAACAGATCAAGTTCAACAAGATCGTCAAGGCGTCCGGCGCGAAGCTCGACTGACCGGTCGGGGCGCCACGCCGTTGGTGGCGCCCTGCCCCATACTATCTGCTGGCGAACTTACATCGGGATCCACCATGACTTGCTTGCTTGTCGAAGACCGTGACGGAGTGCGCATCCTCACGATGAACCGCCCTGAAAAACACAATGCGCTCAACACCGACCTGACCACTCGCCTGCTGCAGGCGCTGCGCGATGCCGACACCGATGGCGCCGTGCGCAGCGTCGTGCTGACCGGCAGCGGCAAGTCGTTTTGCGCCGGCGCCGACACGTCCGAATTCGACGCGCTGGCGCCGGACGACCCGTCGGCGGTCACTCAGCGGGCCGACCTGACCACCGCTTTGCATGCGGCCTTTTCGCGCCTCTCCAAGCCGGTGGTGGCCGCGGTGCGCGGCAATGCGCTCGGCGGCGGCGCCGGGCTGGCACTGGCCTGCGACATGACCGTGATGGCCGACGACGTGCGCTTCGGCTACCCGGAGCTCAAGCACGGCATCCTGCCGGCGATCGTGATGTCGAACCTGGTGCGCCAGCTCGGGCGCAAGGACGCGTTCGAGCTGGTCGCGCTTGGCGAGCCGCTCGACGGCGCCGGCGCACGGGAAATGCGGCTGGCCAACCGCGTCTGCGCCGCCGCCGACGTGCTCGACACCGCGATTGCGCTGGCGGCCAGGATGGCGGCATGGAATCCGCTGGCGATGAGCGCCACCAAACGGCTGTTGCATCGCGTCGCCGACGTGCCGCTGGAAACGGGCCTGGCGATCGGGCGCGATGCGAATGTGATGATGCGCGGCTTTCGCGGCGCTAAATGAACCGCCGGCCGAACACCCCACTTTTTCAGGACCACCAGCACCATGACCAATCTCGAACTTGACACAGTGACCGTCACCCAGCAAGGCGCGGTCGCCACGCTGACACTCAATCGTCCCGACGCGCGCAACGCGTGCAATGCGCAGATGTGCCGCGACCTGCTCACCGCAACCGACCAGCTGGGCCGCGACGACAGCGTGCACGTGGTGCTGGTGCGCGGCGCCGGCAAGGCGTTTTGCGCCGGCATGGATATCAAGGAGAACAAGAGCCTGTCGTCGTCCGACATGCTGGGACGGCGGGCGCTCGGCTTTAGCGCGTATGCGGCGATCGAGCGCTTGCCGCAGGCAGTGATCGCGGTGGTGCACGGCCCGTCGTTCGGCGGCGGCTGCGAGATCGCCGCGGCGTGCGACTTTGTGCTGGCCAGCGCCGAGGCGACGTTCTGCTACCCGGAAGTCGGCTGGGGCACGGTCGGCGCGACCCAGCGGCTGCCGCGGCTGGCCGGCACGCGGATGGCCAAGGAACTGCTGTTTACCGGCCGCGTCTTCGATGCCGCCGAAGCGAAGGAGATCGGCCTGGTCAACCATGTGTACCAGCCGGACATGCTCGACGCCGCCGTCGCCGGGATGGCGCAGAAGATCGCCGCCGCGCAGCCGCTGACGGTGCGGCTGACCAAGCGCTGCCTCGACCAGGGCGTCGAAACGACGCGCGAGGGCGCCATGGCGATCGAATTGCTGGCGATCGACGAGAACCTGCGCCAGACCAATTGGAAGGACGCGCTGGCCGGCTTCGGCAACGCGGGTGCACCCAAGGGTGCGCCAACTACAGGGAGTCAGTCATGAACGATGTCGTCATCTGTGAATGCTTTGCGCGCGACGGCCTGCAGCACGAGCCCGATTTTGTGCCGACCGACGCCAAGGTGGCGCTGATCGACCAGTTCGGCGCCATCGGCTTCGAGCGGGTCGAAGCGACGTCGTATTCGAATCCGGCCGTGGTGCCGCAGTTCGGCGATGCGTCGGACCTGCTGCGCCGCATCGCGCGCCGGCCGGGCGTGTTCTACAAGGCCACCTGCGCCAATGTGCGCGCCGTCGAGCGGGCGCTGGTTGACGAGGCGGCTGGCTTTGGCGCCAATGAAATCAGCCTGCTGGCATCGGCCAGCGACAGCCATTCCGAACGCAACCTGCGCCGCTCGCGCCAGGACCAATGGCAGAACATCGCCGACATGGTGGCCGCTGCCGGCCAGTCGTTCCGCAAGGTCGGCACCCTGTCGGTCGCTTTCGGCTGTCCGTTCGAAGGCGAGGTCTCGACCGCGTCGGTGCTGCAGGACGTCGAACGCTTCGCCGCGCTGGGCGTGCGCCTTGTGACGCTGGGCGACACCACCGGCATGGCGACGCCGAAAACGGTGAAGGCCCTGTTCGGCGACGCGATCGCCGGCTTCCCCGACGTGACCTTCATCTCGCACTTCCACGACACGCGCGGCACCGGACTGGTCAATTGCATGGCCGCGTTCGACGCCGGCGTGCGCTACTTCGACAGCGCCATCGGCGGCGTCGGCGGCCACCCGGCCAAAGTCAAATACGGCGGTGGTCATACCGGCAACGTCAGCACCGAGGACCTGGTCAACCTGCTCGAATCGGAAGGCATCCGTACCGGCGTCGACCTGGCCACCATGCTGGAAGTGGGCCGCGCCTGCGAGCAACTGCTGGGACGCCAACTGCACAGCCGGGTGATCCAGTCCGGCCTGCATCCGGCGCTCGCCGCCGCATAGCGCCCTGGGGCGCGGCCCGCTGCGGCTGCGCCCGACACCATCAACTGGCCCGCTCGGGCCGCCTCCACGGTCCATCCATCGGTCCGGCTACCGCTGCGCGCCGATAGCATTTTCAATCGGAGCGATTGATACAACCAATCAGGCGCACCCCGGAGTTGGGGTATGATGAATGCAATGAGTTCTTCTCATTCGATAGTTTTTATTAACCGGCCAACGAGGATTCCTATGTCACTGATCAATACCCAAGTACCTGCTTTCAAAACGCAAGCTTTCCACAACGGCAAATTCATTGAAGTCACCAATGAAAGCCTCAAAGGCAAGTGGTCCGTCATCATTTTCATGCCGGCAGCGTTCACCTTCAACTGCCCGACCGAAGTTGAAGATGCGGCCGACAACTACGCCGAGTTCCAGAAAGCTGGCGCCGAGGTGTACATCGTCACAACCGACACGCATTTTTCGCACAAGGTGTGGCACGAGACCTCGCCAGCCGTTGGCAAGGCGCAGTTCCCACTGGTCGGCGACCCGACCCATGCGCTGACGCGCGGCTTCGGCGTGCACATCGAAGAAGAAGGCCTGGCACTGCGCGGCACCTTCATCGTCAACCCGGACGGCGTCATCAAGACGCTGGAAATCCATGACAACGCGATCGCACGCGACGTCAAGGAAACGCTGCGCAAGCTCAAAGCTGCCCAGTTCGTCGCCGCCCACCCTGGCCAGGTCTGCCCGGCAAAATGGAACGAAGGCGCCGCAACGCTGACCCCATCGCTGGACCTGGTCGGCAAGATCTAACTAGCAGTGATAAAGAAGGGCGTGCTGCCTTGCCGCCCTTCTTGCCGCGGAGCCAGCTGAACCGGCTCTCGCAGTTTCAAATCAAGGCACTTTTTTTACGGATACTGACATGCTCGACGCCACCTTAAAGACTCAATTGCAGGGCTATTTGCAGAACTTGCGCGCCCCGATCACGCTCATCGCGACGCTCGACGACGGCGCCAAGAGCACGGAACTGCGTGAGCTGTTGGCTGACATCGCCAGCCTGTCCGACAAGGTCACGGTCGACGAATCGGGCAGCGACAGCCGCGCGCCGTCGTTCCTCATCGCCAAGCAAGGCGAAACGCGCGGCGTGCGCTTTGCCGCCATCCCGCTCGGCCACGAATTTACGTCGCTGGTGCTGGCCCTGCTGTGGACCGGCGGCCATCCGCCGAAAGTGAACGCGGAAATACTTGACCAGATCAAGGCGCTCGACGGCGGCAACTTCGAGGTGTACATGTCCCTCTCCTGCCACAACTGCCCTGACGTGGTGCAGGCCGCCGCCCTGATGGCAATCTACAACCCGAATATCAATACCGTCGTCATCGACGGCGGCATGTACCAGGCCGAAGTCGACGAGCGCCAGGTGATGGGCGTGCCGATGGTGTTCAAGGACGCCACCCTGTTCGGCTCCGGCCGCATGACGCTGGAAGAAATCGTCGGCAAGCTCGACGTCACTTCGGCCGACCGCGATGCGACCAGGCTGAACGAAAAAGCGCCGTTCGACGTGCTGATCGTCGGCGGCGGCCCGGCCGGCGCCGCAGCTGCCGTGTACGCCGCACGCAAAGGCATCCGCGTCGGCGTCGCGGCCGAGCGCTTCGGCGGCCAGACCAACGACACCATGGCGATTGAAAACTACATCTCCGTGCTGGAGACGGACGGCCCGAAGTTTGCCCTCGCGCTCGAAGCGCAAGTGCGCCACTACGATGTCGACATCATGAACCTGCAGCGCGCCGACCGCATCGTGCCGGCCGCCACCCCGGGCGGGCTGGTCGCCGTGCACATGGAAAACGGCGCCGTGCTGCATTCGCGCAGCGTGATCGTGTCGACCGGCGCGCGCTGGCGCAATGTGAACGTGCCAGGCGAACAGGAATACAAGAACAAGGGCGTGGCGTATTGCCCGCACTGCGACGGCCCGCTGTTCAAGGGCAAGCGCGTCGCCGTGATTGGCGGCGGCAACTCCGGCATCGAAGCGGCGATCGACCTGGCCGGCCTGGTGCAGCACGTGACGGTGATCGAATTTGCCGATGCGCTGAAAGCCGACGCGGTGCTGGTGAACAAGCTGAAAAGCCTGAACAACGTCACCATCCACGTCAACGCCCAGACCACGGAAATCACCGGCGACGGCCAGAAGGTCAACGGCATCAGCTACAAGGACCGGGTCAGCAACGAGATCCACCATGTCGAACTGGCCGGCGTGTTCGTGCAGATTGGCCTGGTGCCGAATACCGAGTTCCTGAAAGGGACGCTGGAGCTGAGCAAATTTGGCGAAATCGTCGTCGATGCCAAGTGCCATACCAGCCTGCCCGGCGTGTTCGCCGCCGGCGACGTGACGACGGTGCCGTACAAGCAGATCGTCATCGCCGCCGGCGAAGGCTCGAAGGCCGCGCTGAGCGCCTTCGATTTCCTGATCCGCCAGCCGGTCGACGTGCCGGCCGAGTCGGAAGCGGAAGCCGTCCCGGCCTGACCGTTTTTCGCTTCGTTTCAATCGCCGCCCCTGTCCCCAGGGTCGGCGCATTTCACAGTCTCCCCCAGTTGTGGCAAAATACAGACGCTCTGTCGCAACTGACGCCCTGCCGTGTCTGGCATCTCCCGACGGCCCAGTTTCCCGGAGTTAATTTCACTTACCTTTCGCGACGTCCGAGGGTATGATCTGCAAGCATCCGCTGGCACCGCGCCAAGCGACGCATTCTGCAGGACCTTGCGCTGGCGGGCCGCGACAGGTTGGCGAAAGATACTCGAAATGTCACAAGAAAACTCCAAGCCAAAGCTCGTCGCGCCCTTGCCGGCAGCCGGCAGCCCTTCGGACACACAGTGCGACGACGTTGACGCGGGCCTGTGGTCGCGCGTGTGCGAAACGGCTGCGACGCGCGTCGTCCTGAAATCGCCCGTGTTGGCCAATGTGGTGGTGCTGGCGCTGTGGGTGCTGGTGTGGCAGCTGGGCCGGCTGGTCGAATATACCGAGCACGCCAGCGTATGGTTCCCGGTGGCCGGACTGACTTTTGCGGTGTTGCTGCTGGAAGGCGCCTACCTGTTGCCGGGATTGTTCGGCGGCTGCGTGCTGATGACGATCTGGGTCGGACGCAAGTACGGCGTGGCGCTGACCGACCTGCAGCTGGCGTACGCCGGCATGCTGTTCGCGCTGGCGCACATCGGCTCGTATGCGCTCGGCGCGCGCGCGCTGCGCTTGCTGGTCATGCGCGGCACGCGTGAACTGCCGTTGCTGGTGATCGGTTTTCTGCTGATCGCCGCCGCCGGCTCGCTGCTGGCCACGGCAACGGGCGTGGCCGCGCTGGTGTTTGGCGGCATGATGCCGGCTGCCGATGCCGCTACCGTCTGGCTGCCCTACTGGATCGGCGACATGGCCGGCGTGATCGTCCTCGCGC
The DNA here is from genome assembly GCF_002760655.1 of Massilia eurypsychrophila. Classification (GTDB taxonomy): domain Bacteria; phylum Pseudomonadota; class Gammaproteobacteria; order Burkholderiales; family Burkholderiaceae_D; genus JAFCUW01. The sequence goes on from NZ_PDOC01000002.1 coordinate 444,149, forward strand.
CGTTCTTCGGCGCCGCGCTGGTGACGTTAAATCCGCATAAAACAGCTTCGCTGCGGGCATCGTTCAACCTGAACCATCAGCGCGCCACCTCGCAATTCAAGTACAAGCTGCTGTTGACCTTGACCTTGCTGGCCGCATCGATGTGGCTGGCGCATGCAACCCGCTCGCCCAACAGCGCGTTTGCCGTCTTCTTCCTGGTCATCCCCTACATGTGGATCGCCAGCACTGAATCGGCCTTCTGCAACGTTGTCAGCGTGGCGCTGGGCAGCGTCGCCATCGCGCTGCTGGTGCACGTGTTCGAGCTGAAGGAATTTTCCATGGTGTATCAGTTCGCCATCAACGTGATCGCCGCCAATTCGCTGTTTGCCCTGGCGCTGCCGACGCTGTTGGCCGACAACATCGCGCTGCGCCGGATCGCCGACACCGATTCGCTGACCCAGGCCGCCTCGCGCGCTCACCTCGAGCAGCGCGTGCGGCTCGACATGCTGCGCTGCCGCATGCAGGGTGAGGCGCTGACGATGATCCTGTTCGATATCGACAACTTCAAGCGCATCAACGATGGCTTCGGCCACGCCGTGGGCGACCGCGCGCTCAAGCACGCTTGCAACATTGCCCAGCACGCGCTGCGGCCGACCGATCTGCTCGGGCGCCTCGGCGGCGACGAATTCGTCGCCGTGTTGCCTGGCATCGATCGCGTTGCCGCCCGCGCCATTGCCGAACGGATCCGGATCCAGCTGGCCACCAGCACGCTCGAGGGCGGCCCGGCGCTGACGGCCAGTTTCGGCATCGCCGAGATGGGCGTTGGCGATACCTGCGAGTCGCTGATGGAAAGCGCCGACAAGGCGCTGTACAAGGCGAAGCAGGACGGACGCAACCGCGTCGCCTGACGAGGCAAGCGCCCGGCAGCACGCCGCGGCGTTGCCAGCATCGCGACAAGTTTATCTATGGAAACCACCATGGTAATATCGGTTTTTCATTGCGAAAACGATCACATGGCATCTTGCACATTTCTTCGCCTGGCAATGGTCGCCGCGCTTGCCTTGCCGGCAGCCGCTACCGCCGGCGGCGTGACCGTCCAGATCAGCCTGGCTGGCGCGGATGCGCTCGATGTCAGTTACGAGCTGCCCGAGCATTGCCCCACGCTGGCATTCAAGAAGACCGACGGCGCCAGCCGGGCTTTCCGCGCCGGCTGGCGCAGTGAGGATGCGTGCGGAAAACTTGACGGCGATGCGATCAGCGCCAGCTGCCGCACCCCGCGTTTCCGGGTGCAGGCCAGCAGCACCAACCACGGCGGTTTCCCCGGCGCCTTCCCGATGGGGGAAGGGGTCTACGTCCACACGTCCAAATACGCGCCGGCGGAAACGTGCGGCAAGGTGAGCTACCGGTTCGTCGCGCCTGGCAGCATCGCGCTGGCCGGTAAGGTTCAGCCGGCACCGGTGACGACCGCCGATCCGTCCGCGGCCGACACGTCCGTGCTGCTGCTGTCGAAGCAGCTTTCTGCCGGCGGCGAACCGGCCATGTATTTCAGTCCGTCGGTCGGCGCCGACCTGGCGGCGCGCATCGCGGACGTGGCGCGCGGCACGTTCGAGTTTTACAGCGCGGCATTGCCCAACGCGCGCTTTCGTCCGATTGTGCTGGCGGCCAATGCGATGGCCGCGCCAGGCGGATTTGGCTATGAGGGCGACGCCGACCACGTATTGCGGCTCGCTTTCTTCAACTGGCCGAGCGTGATGGACCGGCGCGGCGAGCAGATTGTGACCAGCTTCGTGTCGCACGAGATGAGCCACCGCTTCCAGTTGCGCGACGAGATCGACGGCTATGCGCACGCGCGCCTGATCCACGAAGGGGGTGCCGAGTTCCTGCGCTGGTGGCTGGCGGTGCGCAAGGGCTGGGTAACCAAGGCCGAGGCCGCCGCGCAGCTCGACGATGCGCTGGCCGACTGCATGCTCGGCGCAGGGACCAGCAGCTGGGCAGGCCTGACGCCACAACAGATCGGCTCGCGCCGGCTGGAATACCGCTGCGGCCTGCCTGCGTACGTGTTCAGCCTTGCGGCGCGCCAGGGCAAGGGCACGGCGCTGGCGCGAATCGACCTGTTCTACCAGCAGGTGCGATCAGGAAAGTCGCCCGATTTTGCCCAGGTGCTCGAATGCGCCGGCAACCCCGGATGCCAGCCGCACTGGTTGCCTGCCCTGCTCGGCGGAACCGCGCCACTGCGCGATGAATGGGCCCGCCTGCTCGCCGATAGCGCTCTGGCGCAACCGGTCGCGCCAAGCACAGCGCAACGTGATGCCATGATGCTGCAGGCGATTGGCCAGTTGATGAAGCACGACCGTGGCTCAAGCAGCCTGTTCCCGACGCGCGAGGGCGTGATTGTCGATGACGTCACGACGTGCAAGACCTTGCGCGCGAAGATGCATATCGTGCAGGTCGAAGCGCACCCGATGCTGGGCAATGCCGACGCGCTGCCGGCGCTGGTCACCGCATGCGCGGCGCGCGGCGAACTCAGGCTCGGCACCAAGGATGGCCAGGCGTTCTCGATCGGTTGCAGCCAGCCGGCGTACCGGCCGGCGCAAAGCTTCCACGCGGCCGACATCGAGCGGGTGCTCGCGAACCTGGCCGAGGACAAGTAAGCAAGGCGACGTAGCGCGCCGTGCGGCGGCGCGCGGCGCCACCTTGGATGCGGGTGCTACAGGCCCAGCAGCGTGACGGTTACCCCAGCGCCGCCTGCCTGGCCCATCGTCTGCCGCGGCAACGCCATCAGCAGTTCGCCTTTTACCAGCCCATCGACGTTCCTGTTGAGCGTCATTTTCAGTTGCTCATCGACCGAGACAAATTCGTTGCGCGCGGCAGGAACGATCTCGGTGCGCGGACCGTCGCCAATTTCGGCGAACAGTTTGCGGCCGTATTGGCGTAGCACCATCGTGTCGCCGTTCGACATGTCGTAGGCGCCTTTGAAGTCGTTGAAGTCGCCCGGCATCAGGCGGTAGGGTTGCTCCGGCAGCTGGATCTGGTAGCCGGGAATGCGCACCGATGTGTCGTCCGGCGCAGTTTGCGCTGTTCCCGCGAGCGCAAGTGTGGTGAGGAATGTGGCAAGCAAAATCGTTTCATATGAACCTCCATCGCGATTGATTAGACTTAACAATTGAGTCCACTGTGCGGCTCAGAAGCGGGACGCCGGTATGGGGTCCCACTCCCTCAATATAGTCACAATCACGGGGAGCGCGGAAGTTTCTGTTGCTGCGTTTAGCGGGCGGAAAGCCCGCGGCGCCCGGGCTCGCTGGCCCGGGAATTGTCAAATCCGTGCCACTTTTTCGACGCCCGTGGACGAGCTTGCCAGCTTGGCTGCGGCGCCTGGCGCCGCCAGCGATCACGGCGCGGGGGGCGCCGGTCCCTGTCCGGCGGCCAATTGCTGGGCCAGCTTCAAGCCGTCGACCATTACCGCCATCGCGTTCTTCTTTGCCGCATCGTCCGGCACGCGCAGGATGAACGACGGGTGGTACACCGTCACGACCCAGCGGCCGTTATGGCGGATCGGCTGGCCGAGCGTATCCTTCAGCACCGCGTGGCTGGTGCCGAGCACCGCCTTGAGCGCCGTGCTGCCGAGCGCCACGATGACATCGGGCCGCACCTGCGCCAGCTCCTGGTCGAGCCAGTAAGCGCAGGCCTCGACCTCGCGCTGCGCCGGCGTCTTGTGCAGACGCCGCTTGCCGCGCGGCTCCCACTTGAAATGCTTGACGGCGTTGGTCAGGTAGACCGTGCGCCGGTCGAGCCCGGCGTCGGCCAGCGCGGCGTCGAGCAGCTGGCCGGCCGGGCCGACGAACGGCTGGCCGGCGAGGTCTTCCTGGTCGCCCGGCTGCTCGCCGACGAGCATGATGCGGGCCTGCTTCGGGCCTTCGCCGCCGACCGCCTGCGTGGCGTGCTGCCACAGCTCGCAGCGGCGGCACTGGTCGAGCGTGGACGGCGCTTCGCGCTGCGGCTGGGCCTGCGCCGGCGTGATGGCAATCGTGGTGCCGCGCCGCTGCCCCACCGCCTCGGCCTGGCCGGTGCGGCGCGCGCCGTTGGCGGCCTGCGAAATCATTTCAGGCACCACCGCGCCTTCGGGCAGGTTCTTCCAGAAGCGCGACGGGATGTGGCTTTGCAGCAGTTGCGCATTCAGGCGGGCCGGGTTGAAGATGCTGCGGTAGTAGGTCAGCCACAGCGCTTCGCCCGGGTCGTCGAGGTCGGCCGAGCTGCTCATCAACGGGCCGGTATTGTGCAAGGTGGCGCCGTCCCACAGCACGCTGGCGTCCGGCGTGGCGATCATCCAGCTGATGCGGCCCATGCGGCTGACGAAGTGCTGGGCCACCTGCGGCAGCACGTCGTGGGACGGCTCGAACCAGGCAACAAAGCGCGGCGCGCCGGCTTCTTCGGGACGCTCGCGAAAACGGATGTAGGCGTGCATGTCGTGCTCCTCGCGATGCACCGCCTTGACCATCGCGTGCAATCGGCTGCCGTCCTCGTCGGCGGCCGACATCACCACCTGGTCGCCGTGTTGCCAGCGCCACACCACGCGGTACAGGAAAGCCCAGCGATCGGCCACGCGGCAGCAGGCGGCGCTTTGTAGCATGTCCATCAGCTTGCGCGGCAGGTGCAGTGTGGGATTGGCCTTGCGTGGGTTGAGGACGGGAATGGCGTCGGCGGTACCAATTGCAGGCGCAGTGGCGGACGCAACAGCGGGCGCAGGCTGCGGCTGAGGCGCCGCCGAAAACAGGTCGCCACCGCCCTCGTGCGTGATCCACTTGACCGTGTGCGGCGCGATCTCGAACGCCAGCAGTTCGCGCGCCGCCTCGCGCCATTCGGCGAAGCTTTGCACCAGCAGCGGCTGGCCGGCAGCGGCCGCCACCGCCGCGTTTATGCGACCTGCAGTTCCGTCCATAGATTCATTTGCTGCGGCGAGTCGGCCAGCGAACGCCGCAACAACTCCGAAGTGGCCGCCCCGTTGACCGGCGAATAATCGGCGGTGACGATGAAGGGCGCAATTTTTTTCATGCTGCAGCGCAGCCGAGTCAGGTCGACATAGCGAATCCGCCGCAGCCGCCGCAGTTCGACCAGCCGCTTGGCGTTGCGCAGGCCGATGCCGGGCACCCGCGCGATCATGCTGGCGTCGGCCAGGTTCAGGTCCATCGGGAAATGCTCGCGGTGCGCCAGCGCCCACGACAGCTTGGGATCGATGTCGAGCGCCAGGTTGCCGCCGGACGCAGGCAGCAGTTCGCTGGCGGCAAAGCCGTAGCTGCGCAGCAGGAAATCGGCCTGGTACAGCCGGTGCTCGCGCAGCATCGGCGGCGGCGCCAGCGGCACGCTGTCCGGACTTTGCGGAATCGGGCTGAAGGCCGAATAGTAGACGCGCTTGAGCTTGTAGCTGTTGTACAGCGTTTCAGCCGTGTTGAGGATGGTCTGGTCGTCGCTGCTGTCGGCGCCGACGATCATCTGGGTGCTCTGCCCGGCCGGCGCGAACCGGGGCGACTTCGGCTCTTCCGCCTTTTCGTCGAGCTTGCGGCGGATCGAGCCCATCGCCAGCTTGATGGTGTGGATGCTCTTTTCGGGCGCCAGCCGGTCGACGCTGGCCTCGGTCGGCAGCTCGATGTTGACGCTGAGGCGGTCGGCGTATTTGCCGGCCAGCGCGATCAGCGCCGGATCGGCGTCCGGTATGGTCTTGAGGTGGATGTAGCCGCGGAACTGGTGCACTTCGCGCAGCTGGCGCGCCACCTCGACCAGCTGCTCCATCGTGTAGTCGGCCGAACGGATGATGCCGGAACTGAGGAACAGGCCGTCGATGTAATTGCGCAGGTAAAAGTCGACCGTCAGCTTGACCACTTCGGCCACCGAAAAGCGCGCGCGCGGCACGTTGGACGTGCGCCGGTTGACGCAGTACTGGCAGTCGTAGATGCAGAAGTTGGTCAGCAAGATCTTGAGCAGCGAGACGCAGCGCCCGTCCGGCGTATAGCTGTGGCAGATGCCCATGCCGCTGGTGGCGCCGATGCCGTCCTTGCCTTCGGATGAACGCTTCGGCGCGCCGCTGCTGGCGCAGGACGCGTCGTATTTGGCGGCGTCGGCCAGGATTTCGAGCTTGTCGGTCAGTTCCATCGTCACGTCTTTACTGTATGCTTATACAGTATATTACACCAACGACGACGGGGCGGCGCCCGCCTGGAAGGCGGCGCGGCCCCTGAACAACAAGATTAGCGGGTCAACGGATTGCCTTCCGGGTCAAGCACGACGACGTCGCCCCAGCCGAGCGAACGCACGCCTTTTTCGATCTTGCGCAGGTCGCCGATCACCAGCCAGGTGACGTCGTCAGGACGGATGAACTTGCGCGACGCCGCCGCCAGCTGCGGCTCGGACAGGCCGCGGATGTTGGCGGCGTAGTCGGGCCAGTAATTGTCGGGCAGCTTGAAGTTGAGCGAGGTGAGCGCGGCCGCTTCGAGCGCGGCAATGGTTTCGAACCGGCCGGCCAGCCGCGACGTCATGTTGCGCATGATGCTGGCGTATTCCTCGCCGACCAGCGGCCGCTCGCCGGCGACGCCGCGAATTTCCTTGGCCACTTCCAGCATCGATTCGCGCGTCTTGTCGGTCTGCACCGGCGCCATCACCATCAGGGCGCGCTCGCCGCGCTGGCTGGTCAGGCTGGCGGAAGTGCCGTAGCTCCAGTGCTTGTCCAGGCGCAGGTTGCGGTTCATGCGCGAAGTGGCCATGCCGCCGAAGTTCTGCATCACCGGCTCCATCGCCAAGTCCTCGGGCTGGCCCTGCGGCTGCGAGATGTGGGCGGCGACGATGACCGATTGCGGCGCGTCCGGCTTGTCGACCAGGTAGACCTTGGCGCCCGTGGTGCGCGCGGCGAGCGCACTGTTTTTCGTCGGCGCGCTTCCGGCGCGCCAGGCGCCGAAGCTAGCCTCGAGCGCCGGCATCACTTTCTCGAGCGTGGTGTCGCCGGTGACGATGATGGTGGCGCTGCCCGGCCGGAACCACGCGGCATGCCAGGCGGCCAGGTCGTCGCGGCGAATGGCGCCGACGCTCTTCTCGGTGCCGATGGCCGAACGGCCGTAGGCGTGCTCCGCGCCGTACAGCAAGGTCGGCATCATGCGTGTGGCCAGGCCGGTCGGGCTGGCGCGCTCCTGCGCGATCTGCGCCAGGCGGCGCTGCTTTTGCAAGGTGAACTGGTCGGCGCTAAAGGCCGGGTTGAGGGCGGCATCGGCCATCACCGCCAGCGATGGGGCCAAATTGGCAGTGGTGGCCTGCAGGCGCACCAGCGACAGGTCGGTGTTGGTGCCGGTCGACAGGCGCGCGCCGAGCGACTCGAGCGCGTCCGACATCTGGAAGGCGTTGCGCGTCTTGCTGCCCTTGTCGAGCAGGTCGAGCGCCAGCGAGGCGGTGCCGGCCTTGGCCTGGGCGTCGGAGGCGGCGCCGGCGTCGAGCGCCAGCGCGACGTTGACGATCGGCGCCGAGTGGCGTTCCATCAGCATCACCTTGACGCCGTTCTTCAGCTGCGCGCGGGCGATGGCCGGGAACTTGACGTCGGGCGCGGCGCCCAGCGCCGGCAGCACCTTGCGGTCGATGACCGGCTTGGCTGCGGCCAGCCTGGCGAACGGCTTGACCGTCATCGTGTAGTGGTTTGCGCGCAGCCACTTGTTGGCGGCGGCCTTTACGTCGGCCGGCGTGGCACTGTTCATCTGCTCGAGCTGGGTCAGGTAGGCGTCCGGCGTGCCGCCATAGGTCATGCTTTCGGCGAGGACGTCGGAGCGCCCGCCAAAGCCGCCGAGGCGTTCGATACGGCGCGAGAAGTCGGCCAGGTTGCTCGTCTTGATGCGCGCCAGTTCAGCGGCGGTGGGGCCCTTGTCGAGCAGTTCGGCGAGCACCAGGTCGATCTCGCGTTCGACGGCGAGCGGATCGACGCCCGGCTTGACCATCACGCTGATGGTAAACATGCCGGCCAGCTCGCCGTCGTTGACCGACGCGCTGACCGAGGTCGCCATGCCTTTTTCGTACACCAGGCGGCGATCGAGCCGCGCGCTCTTGGAGCCGGCCAGCGCGTTGGCGAACAGGTCGAGGCGGCGGATCTCGACGTCCTTCCACGACGGTGCATGGTAGCTGCGCGAGATGCGCACCTGCGGCACCTGGTCTTCCATCTCGTCGCGGATGCTGCGCTCGAGCGCAGGGATCCAGGTCTGGGTGCGCGGCAGCGGCGGACCCGGCGGAATCGCGCCGAAGTATTTGTTCACCAGTTCGAGCGCGCGTTCCGGCGCGATGTCGCCGGCCAGCGAAATGACGGCGTTATTCGGGCCGTAGTAGGTGCGGTACCATTCCTTGATGTCGTCGAGCGAAGCGGCGTTGAGGTCGTCCATGCTGCCGATGACGGACCACGAGTACGGGTGCGAATACGGATACATCTTGGCGCTCACTTCGTTGCGCACGCGCCCGTAAGGCTGGTTCTCGCCCTGGCGTTTCTCGTTCTGTACCACGCCGCGCTCGCGTTCGAGCATGTCCTTCGAAATGTAGTTGGCCAAAAAGCCCATGCGGTCCGACTCGAGGAACAAGGTGCGCTCGAGCGCCGACACCGGCACGTCTTCGAAGAAGTTGGTGCGGTCGGTGCTGGTGGTGCCGTTGCGGTTGTTGGCGCCGAGGTCGTCCATCGCTTCGCGAAAGCCATGCGGATAATTTTCCGAGCCGTTGAAGAAGAAGTGCTCGAACAGGTGGGCGAAGCCGGTCTTGCCGCGCTTCTCGTTGCGCGAACCGACGTGGTACCACATGTTCACGCCCACCACCGGCACGCTGTGGTCCTCGTGCACCAGCAAGGTCAGGCCGTTCGGCAGCACGAACTGCTTGTGGGCGATGGTATAGGCGGCGCGGTCGAACGGCGCCAGGGTGCTGTGTACCGGGGCGGCGGCATGCGCGGCCACCGAGAAGCCAAAGGCGAGGCAGACCAGGAGCTTGATTTTCATGTTTTGTGTAATTGGTGGGAATCGAAAACGAGTGGGCGCAGGGCGCGCCATGCTAGACCGCGCGCTGCTCTTCGGCCAGGCGCTCGAACTGGGCGCGCTGCGCCGCATCCATGCGCGCGGCGGCCTGCCTGGCGTAGCGGCCGGCCGCTTCGACGCCGGCCTGCGCGGCGCGCTGCAGCCACAGCGCCGCCGTCAGCGCGTCGGGCGCGGCGCCCTGTCCGCTCAGGTACATCAGACCGAGGTTGAACTGGGCGCGCGCGTGGCCCTGGCGGGCGGCGCTCTCGTACCAGAACAGCGCCGCCTGGTAGTCGCGCGGCACGCCCTGGCCGCAATCGTGGCGCAGCGCCAGCGCGAACTGGGCCTGGGCGTGGCCGCGGTCGGCCGCCTTCAGGTACCAGCCGTACGCCTGGCCGGCATCGGCCACCAGGTCGCCCTCGTCGAACATGACGCCCACCTTGTACTGGGCGGCGACGTAGTCCTGTTCGGCCGCGCGCAGGTACCAGGCCATCGCGGCGGTGTAATCCTGCGCCACGCCGATGCCGCTTTCAAAGCGCAGCGCCAGGTCGAACTGCGCGCGCAGGTGGCCCTGCTCGGCCGCCTTGCGATACCACTCCACTGCCTGCTGCGGGTCCGCTTCGACGCCGTAGCCGCCGTCGACCAGCTGCGCGAGGTGATACTGGGCGCTGGCAAAGCCCTGCAGCGCGGCCTTGCGGTACCACTCGGCGGCCAGCGCGTAATCCTGGTCGACGCCCTGGCCGAATTCGTGGCGCAGGCCGATGTTGTCCTGGGCGCCGGCGTGACCCTGGCCGGCCGCCTTGCGAAACCAGCCAAGCGCCTGCGCCTCGTCGCGCACCACGCCCTGGCCGTTGTCGTAGATGAGGCCGAGGTTGAACTGCGAACTGGCGTGGCCCTGTTCGGCGGCGCGGCGGTACCAGCCGACCGCCTTCTGGCTGTCGGCGGCGACATCCTGGCCGTTTTCGTAGCGCAGCGCCAGGTTGAACTGGGCCGGTGCGTGGCCCTGCTCGGCGGCCTTGCGGAACCACGACAGCGCCTGCACCGGATCGTGCTGCACGCCCTGGCCATTATCGTAGCGCAGCCCGAGATTGAACTGGGCGCGCGGGTAGCCCTGGTCGGCGGCGCGGCGGTACCAGGCGATCGCCTGGCGGAAGTCCTGCGGCACGCCCTTGCCGCTTTCGTACATCATGCCCAGGTTGTTCTGCGCGCCGGGATCGCCCTGTTCGGCGGCCTGGCTGAACCAGTGCATGGCGCGCTGCGCGTCCTGCGCCACGCCCTGGCCCTTGGCGTACAGCCAGCCCAGGTTGTACTGGGCGGCGGCGTAGCCCTGTTCGGCGGCGCGCTGGTACCAGTAGACCGCCTGCTGGTAGTCCTGGCCGACGCCCTGGCCCTTCTGGTACATCACGCCGAGGTTGTACTGCGCCTGTTCCAGGCCGGAGGTGGCCGCCATGCGGTACCAGGCCACCGCCATCTCGTAATTTTGCGGCACGCCCTGGCCGTTGACGTACATGAAGCCCAGGCTGTGCTGGGCGTTGGCGACGCCGCGCTCGGCCAGTGCCTTGACGCGCAAGAATTCAGCCGTGTGGGCCGCTGGTGCGCGCGCGGAGACCGGTTGCGGATGCATGCCTGGCGATCAGCCGTGCAGCGCGCGCACGCCCGGCGCGCCATCGGCGGCGTCCTGCTCGCGCAGCAGCGCGATGAAGGTCGACAGCGCGATCGGGCGGTGGTACAGGTAGCCCTGCATGGTCAGGCAGCCGTTCGACTTCAGGTAGCGCGCCTGGACGTCGGTCTCGACCCCTTCGGCGATCAGGTGCAGGCCGAGGCCGCGCGCGATCGAGATGATCGCCAGGATCACCGGATAGTGGCCATGCTCGTCGTGGATCTCCTTGACGAACGACTGGTCGATCTTGATGGTGTGGATCGGGAAGCGGTGCAGGTACGACAGCGACGAGTAGCCGGTGCCGAAGTCGTCGATCGCCACCGACACGCCGAGCTGGCACAGCTTGTTGAGCTGTTCGATCGCGTACTGCGGATTGCGGATGCAGATGTTCTCGGTGATCTCGACTTCGATCTGGGCCGGCGAAATCCCGTAGCGCACCAGCGCGCCGCGCATTTTTTCGAAAAAGTCGCCGCGGTCGAGGTATTGCGGCGACAGGTTCAGCGACAGGCGGATCGATTCGCTGCCCAGCGCGTTCCACTGCAGCATGTCGCGGCACAGCGCGCCGATCATCCAGTCGGAGATCGGCAGCATCAGGCCGTTGTCTTCGGCGAACGGCAGGAATTCGCCGGCGGTGAGCAGGCCGCGCTGCGGATGGTTCCAGCGCATCAGGCCTTCGGCGCCGATGATGCGGCCGGTGATGACGTCCATCTGCGGCTGGTAGTACATCTCCAGCTCGTTCTGCTCGAGCGCCTTGCGCAAGCTCTGCTCGAGCGCGATCTTCTGGTGCGACACGTCGAGCATCGAGTTGTGATAGAAGCTGTGGCCGTTCTTGCCGAGCGCCTTGACCTGGTACATGGCGATGTCGGCGTGGCGCAGCAATTCATCGATCGACTCGCCATCGCCCGGGTAGATGGCGATGCCGATCGAGGCCGAGATGTGCACTTCGTGGCCATCGAGGTCGAACGGCTTGTGCAGGCATTCGAGAAATTTGTCGGCGATCAGCTTGGCGTCTTCGCGGTCGCGCAGCTCCGGCAGCACGATGGTGAACTCGTCGCCGCCCTGGCGCGCCAAGGTATCGCCGCGGCGCAGGCAGTCCTTCAGGCGCACCGCCACCTGCTGCAGCAGCTCGTCGCCCTTGACGTGGCCGAGCGTGTCGTTGACCAGCTTGAAGCGGTCCAGGTCGATGAACATCACGGCCAGTTCGGTCAGCTTGCGCTTGGCCTGGATCACGGCCAGGCCCAGGCGGTCCTTGAACAGCATCCGGTTCGGCAGGTCGGTCAGGATGTCGTGGTAGGCCTGGTACGAGATGACTTCCTCGGCGCGCTTGCGGTCGGTGATGTCGCGCGCGACGCCGTAGGTGCCGAAGAACTCGAGCTTTTTCACTTCGTAGTCGGGCACGTGCATGCCGATCGAATTGAGCGAGATCGTCATCAAGGTGTTGTTGAAGGTGCGGTCCTGGCTGCCGCCGGCGTGGCACTTCAGGCGCAGTTCGACATTGCGCGAGGCGCGTTCGTCGACGCGGCGCTCGTTGAACACGTAGCGCGCGCGCTCGAGGTCTTCTTCGTGCACCAGGATCGAGTAGTGCTTGCCGATCAGGTCGTCGCGGGCGAAGCCGAGCAACTGGTAGGCGCGGTCATTGACGAACGTGAAGCGGCCCTCGTGATTGAGGGTGTAGATGATGTCGGGCGAGCTGTCGACCAGGTAACGGTACAGCTTTTCGGAGTTTTCCAGCTGCGAGGCGATGCGCAGGTTGGCCGACTCGAGGCGGCGCTGCTGCAGCGCGTTGGCCACCGTCTTGAGCAGCTCTTCGCGGCTGTAGGGCTTGCGCAGGTAATCGTAGGCGCCGCGCTTGAGGGCGCCGATGGCGGCATCGATACCCACTTCGCCGCTCATGACGATGACATCGGCTTCGATGCCCTTGTCGTTGATGAAGTCCATGATCTGGTGCCCGCTCATGTCGGGCAGGCGCAGATCGAGCAGCACCAGGTCGAAGCGCACGCGCGACAGGTGCGCCAGCGCTTCGCTGCCGCACGAGGCGGTCACCAGGTGATAGTCGCGGTCGCGCAGCAGTTCGTACAGCGACGACAGCAGGCGCGGTTCGTCGTCGACCAGCAGGATGCGCGGCAGGTTTTCGGGATCTGACTGAAGCGCCTGGATAGGGGCCGGGTTGGATACATGCACCGGCGCGTCGACATCGGCAATGTCCTCGGCCAGGTTGATTGCCAGGGCAGCGCCGGCAGCTGTCGGGTTCATTGTCACCTTAAACTGAGTCCATTGCGCGCGGCTGGACGCCGGCGACCATGCTGGCGCCACTACGGGCCGGCAGCAGGATTTCGAATGTGGTGCCGGCGCGGCCGCTGCGGCAGGCGATCATGCCGCCCATCTTCTTGACCAGGCCGTGCACGATCGACAGGCCGAGGCCATGGTGGGCGCCGTCCTTGGTGCTGCGCACGGCCGAGAACAGATTGGCCAGCACGTCGGCCGACAGGCCCGGGCCGTTGTCGCTGACCACCAGCTCGACGTACAGCGTGCGGTCGCGGTTGACGTGGCCGCGGTTGGCGATCTCGATGCGGCCGCTGGTGCCGAGCGCCTCGACGGCGTTCTTGACCAGGTTGACCAAAATCTGTTTGAGGATGTCGGCATCGCCGTCGATCTCGCCGGCGTCGGCCGGCATGTTGACGGCGATCTGCACGCCGGCCGGCACGAACTCGGAGGCGCGGAACAAGCGCAGCACGTCGTCGACGACGCGCGCGACGTTGGTGGCGCGGCTCGATTCGGTCGGCTGCAGGTCGGCCAGGCCGTTGATCAACTGGCCGACGCGGTCGATCTCTTCGTTCAGGATCGACATCTCGCCGACCACCGGCTCGCGCTTGGCCAGCTTGCCGTCAAGGACGGACAGGTAGTTCTTGATGATCGACAGCGGGTTGTTCACTTCGTGCACCACGCGGCGCGACGCTTCGCGGTATTCCTCGGCGACGTGGGCCAGCTGGCGGTGCGCCTGGCCGCGCTCGGACAGCGCCGCTTCCAGCGCGCCGGCCGCCTGCGCGCCGAACGCCTGCATGAAGCGCTCGCGCTTCTGGCAGTGCGGCACCTGCCACGAGGCCAGGCCGCCGATCATCACGCCGAGGCAGCGCCCGCCCGACACCAGCGGCAGGCACACCAGGCTGTCGGTGCCGAGCATGCGGAACAGCTGTTCTTCGGCCAGGCCAAGCGATTCGGCGTCGCGCTTGACGAAGGCGAGTTTGCGCGCAAGCGCCGCTTCGGCGACGACGCCGCCGCGCTGCAGCGGAATCGAAAACTCGGCGATGCGCTGCTGCTCGCCGGTGGGCATGCCGACCAGCGCGTGGCCGGTCGGGTTTTCCAGCAAGATGACGGTATTGTCGAAGTCGAACAGGATGCGCGCCGAGCGCGTCATCGATTCGAGCAGGCCGTCCTCGCCCTGCTGGCGGGCGAAGGTCTGGCCCACTTCCGACACCAGCACCAGGTTGCGCACTTCGTCGGACAGGCGCTGGCGCACCGGGTCGAGCATGGCCGGCGCGTACGCCGGCGGGGCCGCGATATCGTCGGCGCCGGACAGGTCGATGCCGAGCTGGGTGGCCGATTTGGCGACCTGGCGCACGGCGGCGGCGCCGATTGCGTCGACCACGTCCGGATCGAGGCCGCACAGGTGCGCGGCGCCGGCGATCGCCTCGTCGTCCGGCTGGTGGGTCGACATCAGATGCGCCAGGCGGACGATGCGGATCAAGGGATGGGCCGACTGCAATCGCTCGCTCGGCTCGTGGTGGTACAGCACCGAGTCGGCCAGGAAGGAATCGAGATGCCAGCGTTCGATCAGCCAGGCGCCCGCTTCGGCGTGGGTGATCTGCAAGGTGCGCTGCTCGACGGCGCAGAGGTCTTCGTCGTCGCGGGCGGTGAAATTGAAGGCGTATTCTTTCGGCGCGGTGGCCAGCAGCGCCAGGCGTCCGACGTTGTGCAGCAGGCCGGCCAGGTAGGCTTCTTCCGGGTGGCCGTACTCCATGCGCTGCGCCACTTCGCGCGCGATCACCGCGGCGCTGAGCGAATTTTTCCAGAAGCCGCGCAAGTCGGTGCTGCCGGAATGGGGGAAGTTGTTAAAGGTCTGGAATACCGATTCGCTGATCACGATCGTCTTGATCATGTCGGTGCCAAGCGCCATCAACGACGGCTCGAGGGCGACCGCGCGGGTGGAGCGATGGTAGGCCGAGCTGTTGGCGACGGCGAGGATCTTGCTGGTCATGCCGGCGTCGCTGGAAATCAGCGCCGCCAGTTCGGCCATGCCAAGGTCGTCGGCCTGCAAGTGCTCGATCAACTTGATGAGTATCTGCGGCATTGCCGGCAGACGGGCAATCAGCAGTCGATTGCGAATATCATGGTCTGATTGATGCATTGTCTCAGGCACAGCCGCCAAATGTCGAAGGTTTGCAAGTGGCGCTCAACGGCGAAGCAGCCACGACGATTTTTGTTTTAAGCCATGGACAAGGCAGTGATCTAGGCCTTGTTCAAGCATTTAATACAATGATCTTAGCATATATACACGAACTTTCTCGCTGGGAATAATAATTTCCAGAAAAATGTTCACAATTTCCACGGTCACGTGGAAATGCCCTACTCCACTGCTTGGCTGGAGAGCATGCGCCGGTAGTGCCTTGACGTCAACCATAATGCAAGGGCAACAAGGACGAAACCGAGTTGGCCGAGGGCCAGCCACAGGACCGAATGCGACAGGAACGGCGCGATGACGCCGGCCACCACGGCGCCGAGCAAGGTCATGGCGAACGACTGGCACGAGGCGACCGTGCCGCGGATGTGCGGGAACAGGTCGAGCGTGAGCAAGGTGGCCACCGGCGCCACCACCGACATGCCAAAGGTGTAGAAGAACATCGGCAGCACCGACCACGGCACGCTGGGCGCAAACGCCAGGTGATAGCCGACGTTGCAGATCGCCGCCGCCAGCATGAAGCAGAAGCCAACGCCGATCTGGCGTCCGAACGAGATGCGCCCGGCGAGCCGGTTGGCCGCCAGCGCGCCCAGGAAGATGCCCGACACCGCGGGCACGAACAGCCACGCGAATTCGTCGGGGCCGAGGTGCAGGTGCACCGGCAGCATGACCGGCGCGGCGGTAATGAACAGGAACAGGCCGGCGAAATTGCAGGCGACGATGCCGGCCTTCATGTGAAACAGCGGCGAGCGGAAGATGGCCCCGTAGTTGGTGGCCAGGTAGCCCGGATTGAACGGCTGGCGGTGTTCGCGCGCCAGCGTCTCGGGCAGGTAGCGCCAGCACACGACGAACAGCACAACCGTGTACACGAGCAGGAACAGGAAGATGGTGCGCCAGTCGAACAGCTTGACGATCCAGCCGCCCAGCACCGGCGCGATGGCCGGCGCGATCGAGAAGATCATCGTCACCATCGACAGCAGGCGCGCCGCCGGCGCCCCCGCATACAAGTCGCGGATAATGGCGCGCCCGACCACGGTGCCGACGCCGGCCGAGACGCCCTGCATGATGCGGAAGATCCACAGGTAGTGCACCGAATGCGAGGCCGCGCAGCCGAAGGTGCCGATGGCGAACACCACCAGCGACACAAGCACGATGTTACGGCGCCCGAAGGCATCCGACAGCGCACCGTGCCACAGCACCATGCCGGCAAAGGCGAGCATGTAGGCCGTCAGCGTTTGCTGCACTTCGATCGCGCTGGCGCCCAGGTCGGCCTGGATGTTGGGAAAAGCCGGCAGGTAGGCGTCGATCGAAAAAGGCCCCAGCATCGACAGCGAGGCAAGCAGCGCCGCCAGCGCCCCGGCGCCGAGCAGCGCGATGCGGTGCACCGGCGGCAGCGGCAGCGGCACCACCGGATCGGGCGGCACGTTTGGCGGCGGCGGCTGCGGGAACATCGCTATGCCTGTTTCGGCTTGGCTTCTTCGCGGCGGTTGTAGCCGGCGACCATGTCGAAGCGGAACAGGCGGCATTCGAGGGCGCCGTTGAAGAACGGCGTCTTGCGCGCTTCTTTCAGGCGCAGCAGCTTGGGCAGCGACAGGTCGGCGGTAAACAGGAACACGGTCCAGCCGGCGAAGCGCTGCTTGAGCGTGGTGCCGAGCGCGGCGTAGAACGACACGCTCATCTCGTCGGCCGGCATGGTGCTGTCGCCGCGCACGCCGATCCGCTCGCCGTACGGCGGGTTGGTCAGCAGGATACCGGGCTGCTCGGTCGGCGGTTTGACTTCCTGCGCCTCGATCTGCTTGAGCGGGACGTCGAACATGATGCCGGCGATTTTCAGGTTATGGCGCGTCATTTCGATCATGTCGCCGGAGATGTCGCTGCCGAAAATGGTGGGTTCCGCCGGCAGCGCGTTCGGCTTGATCGCCGCCTTCATCGCCTGCCACGGGGCGGCGACGAAGTTGTTGAATTTTTCGAACGCGAAGCTGCGCCGCGCGCCAGGGGGAATCCCCTGCAGCATCTGGGCCGCTTCGATCAGGATGGTACCCGAGCCGCACATCGGGTCGAACAGCACGGTGCCCGGCTTCCAGCCCGACACGCGCAGCATGCCGGCGGCGAGGTTCTCGCGCAGCGGCGCATCGCCCGTTTCCTCGCGCCAGCCGCGCTTGAACAGCGCCTCGCCCGAGGTATCGAGATAGATGGTGAAGTTGCGGTTGTCGAGAAAGCCGACGATGCGCACGTCCGGCTCGGCCGTGTTGACCGACGGGCGCTTGCCGACCAGGTCGCGGAAGCGGTCGCAGACGGCGTCCTTGATCTTGAGGGTGGTGAATTCGAGGCTGCGCAGCGGCGATTTGATGGCGGTGACGTCGACGCGGATCGTGTGGTCGACGCCGAACCAGTCTTCCCACGGCTGCGCCAGTACCAGGTCGTAGATGTCGTTCTCGTTGGCATAGCTGGAGTGAGCCATGCGCATCAGCACGCGCGAGGCGATGCGCGAGTGCAGGTTGATCAGGTACGAGTCGAGCAGGTGGCCGGAGCAATGCACGCCGCCGGGAACCTGGTTGTGCACCTTCATGGTGGTGCTTTGCAGCGCGATTTCGCCGAGTTCTTCGGCCAGCGCCGCTTCCATGCCGCGCGGGCAAGGACAGAAAAATGAAGCCATGGGAGTACCCTTTATCCGTTAAAAAATGAATGAATGGATGGGCGCCTCCGCCCATCCTGGTTTGCTGCAACTACGGCGCTACTATGCTTTTGCGAGCGCGCGTTCGACGAAGTCGAGGCGGTCCTGGCCCCAGAAGCTTTCGCCATCGACGACATACCACGGCGCGCCGAATACGCTGGCGGCCATCGCCTCGTCGGTGTTGCGCTCGTATTGCTCCTGCACGCCGGCCGTCTGCGACGACTTGACCAGCATGCGCCCGTCGAAGCCGCACATGGTGGCGATCTGCGCCAGCGCGTCCTCGTCGGAGATGTTCTTGTCTTCGGCCCACAGCGCGCGCATGACGGCGCCGGCTACTTGCAGCGCGGCGTCGCCGCCCAGGCTGGTGCGGGCGGCGATGATCAGCTTGGCCGCCGCATCGGCCGGCACCGGAAAGAAGGCCGGCTGCGGCTTGAGCGGCACCTGCAGCAGCTCGGACCAGCGCGCCAGTTCGGCCAGGCGGTACGCCTGGCGCTGCGGCGCGCGCTTGGCCAGCGGCAGGCCGCCGGACACGCCGAACACCTTGGCCAGGTCGAATGGCTTGAGCTCGACGTGGGCGCCGGCCGCCTTGGCCATGTCGACGAAGCGCTGGTGGCCGAGGTAGGTCCAGGGAGAGTTCGGGGCCAGGTAATACTGGATGGTCTTGCTCATCGAAGCTCCGTCAGAAAGGTTTGACGACGACGAGGATCGTGATCGCCACCAGCAGCAGTACCGGCACCTCGTTGAACCAGCGGTACCAGGTGTGCGCACGGCGGTTGGCGCCGTTTTCGAACTTCCGAAGCAGCGAGCCGCATGCATGATGATAGCCGATCGCCAGCATCACCAGCGCCAGCTTGGCATGCAGCCAGCCGCCCTTGAAGCCGTAGCCGAGCCACAGCCAGACGCCCAGCACGACGGCCGGAATCATCAGCATCGAAGTGAAGCGGTACAGCTTGCGCGCCATCAGCAGCAGGCGCGCGGTGGCGACCGTTTCGGTCTCCTGCGCGAGGTTGACGAAGATGCGCGGCAGGTAGAACAGGCCGGCAAACCACGAGGCGACGAAGACGATGTGAAACGCTTTAATCCAGAGCATAGGGTTCCAGGTTGATTAACTACGTACTTCGCCGTGGCCGAAGACGATGTACTTGAGCGACGTGAGGCCTTCGAGGCCGACCGGGCCGCGCGCGTGCAGCTTGTCGTTGGAGATGCCGATCTCGGCGCCGAGGCCGTATTCGAAGCCGTCGGCAAAGCGCGTCGACGCGTTCACCATCACCGACGCCGAATCGACTTCGCGCAGGAAGCGCAGCGCGTCGCTGTAGTCCTCGGTGATGATCGCGTCGGTGTGGTGCGACGACCAGGTGTTGATATGCTCGATCGCCTCGTCGATGCCGGCCATCACCTTCACCGCCAGGATCGGCGCCAGGTATTCGGCGCTCCAGTCCTCCTCAAGCGCGGCGGCCAGGTGCGGATAGTCGGCCGCGGCCAGGATCGCGAACGCTTCCGGGTCGGCGCGCAGCTCGACCTGTTTTTCCAGGTACAGCGCGGCCAGCCGCGGCAGCACGGCGGCGGCGATGGCGCGGTCGACCAGCAAGGTCTCCATCGTGTTGCAGGTGCCGTAGCGGTGGCACTTGGCGTTGAACGCGATCGGCAGCGCCTTGGCGATATCGGCCTTGGCGTCGATGTAGACGTGGCAGATGCCGTCGAGGTGCTTGATCATCGGCACCGTGCTTTCCTTCATCAGGCGCGCGATCAGGCCCTTGCCGCCGCGCGGCACGATGACGTCGACATACTGCGGCATGGTGATCATTGCGCCGACCGCGGCGCGGTCGATGGTGTCGACGATCTGCACGCCATGGGCCGGCAGGCCGGCGCCGGCCAGGCCCTCGGCGACGATGGCCGCCAGCGCGCGGTTGCAGTTGATCGCTTCGGAGCCGCCGCGCAGGATGGTGGCGTTGCCGCTCTTGATGCACAGGCCGGCGGCATCGACGGTCACGTTCGGGCGCGCTTCGTAGATGATGCCGATGACGCCGAGCGGCACGCGCATCTGGCCGACCTGGATGCCGCTGGGGCGGAATTTCATGTTGGAAATTTCGCCGATCGGATCGGGCAGCGCGACCATCTGGCGCAGGCCTTCGACCATGGTGGCGATGGCCGCTTCGGACAGCTCGAGGCGATCGACCATGGCCGGCGCCAGGCCGGCGACGCGCGCGGCTTTCAGGTCGAGCTGGTTGGCCGCGCGCAGCAGCGCGCTGTCGCGATTGACCGCATCGGCGATCAACAGCAGCGCGCGGTTGCGGGTGGCGCTGTCGGCGCGCGCCATCGCGCGCGATGCGGCGCGAGCCTGGCGGCCTACCTGTTCCATGTATTCGGGGATGTTCATCGTTGTGCTCTTAAAGTAAATTCTGGCCTAGCGCGCCACCTTCAGCGCCAGCTGCAGCATCGCGTCCCACGCGTCGCCGGCAAATGCCTTGGCGCGCAAGCCCTTGATCATCTTGTCGACCTGCGCGGCGTCCTGCAGCGCCTGTTCCAGCACGGCCAGCGACAGACGCCGCAGCGCCGGCTCCATCATGCGCTCCTTCGGGCCCCAGATGCGCAATTCCTTGAGCAGCACGCCGAGCGGGCGGCCCTGCGCCATCGCCGCCTTCAGCTTGAGCAGCGTGCGAATTTCGTCGGCCACCGCCCACAGCACCAGCGGCAGCGCCTCGCCCTCGCCCTTCAAGCCCTCGAGCATGCGCACCAGGCGCGCCGCGTCGCCCGCCAGCATCGCCTCGGACAGCTTGAACACGTCGTAGCGGGCGACGTTGAGAACGGCGTCGTGGACCTGCTCGAACGTCAGCTTGCCGGGCTCGTGCAACAGGCCCAGTTTCTGGATCTCCTGGTGCGCCGCCAGCAGATTGCCTTCGACCCGGTCGGCGATGAAGTCGAGGCCCTGGCGGTCGACGCTCTGGCCCTGGCCGGCCAGGCGGGTGCCGATCCAGCCCGGCAGCGCGGCGCGCTCGACGATCGGGATCTCGATGTACACCGCGGCCTGCTGCAAGGCGCCGACCCAGGCCGCCTTGGCGGTCTGCCAGTCCAGCTTGGGCAAGGTGATCAGGGTCAGGTTGTCGGGACTGAGGCTCTTGGCGTAGCTTTGCAGCGCGGCGCCGCCATCCTTGCCGGGCTTGCCGGTGGGGATGCGCAGCTCGATCAGCTTCTTGTCGCCGAACAGCGACATCTCGTTGTTGGCGGCAAGCAGTTCGCCCCACTTGAAGGTGCGCTCGACGGTGAGCACATCGCGTTCCGAATAGCCGTTGGCGCGCGCGGCGCGGCGGATCTTGTCGGCCGCTTCCAGCGCCAGCAGGTGCTCGTCGCTGCTGATCACGTACAGCGGCGCGATCGCCCTGGCGAGGTGTGCTTCGAGTCCGTCAACGCGCAGCTGCATCGGCAATCCTTACGCGCGCTTGATGGCCGCGAGGCGGCGCAGGATCTGCTGCACCAGGTCGGTCTGCATGTCGCGGTACAGCAGCGCTTCTTCCGATTCCTTGGCCAGCACCTGCGATTCGTTAAAGGCGATGCTGCGCTTGAGGGTGATCTCGGTCGGGCCGAGCAGCTCGGCGTCCTTGGTGTCGCGCACGCGAAACACCAGCGTGTAGGTCAGCAGGTATTCGCGCACGCGGCCCTGGCTGTTGAGCGACAGGATCGATTTGCCGCGCGTCTCGGACAGCACGTCGAGCTTCGCTTCGGCCTTGGCGGCATCATCGACGACGATGACGGCGTCGCCGCCGCGCAGGTTGCGGCGCAGCTCGATGCCGAGCGGCGAGGTTTCGGCGAAGCCGAGGTAGATGCTGTTGAACGGCATCTGGTACTGGCCGTTGGAGCCGCGCAGCTGGAAGCCGCAGCTTGATAACGCCACCGCCAGCAGCAGCACGGCGCCGGCGCGCAGGGAGATCGATCGCAGGGCATTCATCGCTTACACCACGATGCTGATCAACTTGCCGGGGACGACGATCACCTTTTTCGGCGGCGTCTCGATGTACTTCTGCACCGCTTCGCAAGCGAGCGCCTGCGCTTCGATCGACGCCTTGTCGGCGTCCTTGGCCACCATGATGGAGCCGCGCAGCTTGCCGTTCACCTGGATCATCATCTCGATTTCAGCCTGTTCGAGCGCTTGCGGGTCGACCTGCGGCCATGGCGCGTTGAGGATGTCGCCATGGACTTTCGCGTAGCCCAGCTCTTCCCACAGCACGTGGGTGATGTGCGGCGCGACCGGATTGAGCACGCGCAGGAAGATCGACAGGCCTTCGGCGACGACCGCGTCGGACGCGGCGCCATCGGCCAGCTTGGCCGACTCCATCGTGTTGAGCATCTTCATGCAGGCCGAGACGACGGTGTTGTACTGGATGCGCTTGAGGTCATAGTCGGCCTGCTGCAAGATCTTGTGCAGCTCGCGGCGCAGCGTTTTTTGCGCGTTGTCGTAGCCATCCTTGGACGGCTTTGCGAGTTCGGCGGCGATGCGCGGCGACTGCGCGTAAGCGAACGCCCACACGCGGCGCAGGAAGCGGCTGGCGCCTTCGACGCCGCTGTCGGACCACTCGAGCGTCTGCTCGGGCGGCGAAGCGAACATGGTGAACAGGCGCGCGGTGTCGGCGCCGTACTGGCCGATCTGCGCCTGCGGGTCGATGCCGTTGTTCTTCGACTTCGACATCTTTTCGGTGCCGCCGATTTCGACTTTCTGGCCATCGGACTTGAGCAGCGCGCCTTGCGGGCGGCCCTTGTCGTCCAGATCGAGGTCGATGTCGGCCGGGTTGAACCAGGTCTTCTTGCCGGCGCCGTCTTCGCGGTAGTAGGTCTCATTGAGGACCATGCCTTGCGTGAGCAGGTTGACGAACGGCTCGTCGAACTTGACCAGGTCCATGTCGCGCATCACCTTGGTCCAGAAGCGCGCGTACAGCAGGTGCATGACGGCGTGCTCGATGCCGCCGATGTACTGGTCCATCGGCATCCAGTAGTCGTTGCGCGCGTCGACCATGCCGGCCGCGCCAGGCGAGGTGTAACGCATGTAGTACCACGACGAGTCGACGAAGGTGTCCATCGTGTCGGTCTCGCGGCGCGCCGGCTTGCCGCACTGCGGACAGTCGCACTTGAGGAAGGCTTCGTCCTTGTTCAGCGGGTTGCCGCTGCCGTCCGGCACCAGGTGTTCGGGCAGCACCACCGGCAGGTCTTTTTCAGGCACCGGCACGACGCCGCAATCGGCGCAGTGGATCATCGGGATCGGCGTGCCCCAGTAGCGCTGGCGCGAGATGCCCCAATCGCGCAGGCGGAAGGTGGTCTTCTTTTCGCCCAGGCCTTGCAGCGCGAGGTCGCCGGCGATGGCGTTGACCGCGGCAATGTAGTCGAGGCCATCGTACTTGCCGGAGTTGACCAGCACGCCGTGCTCCTTGTCGCCGTACCATTCCTGCCAGCCGGCCAGCGAGTACTGCTTGCCTTCGACGGCGACCACCTGGGTGATCGGCAGCTGGTACTTGGTGGCGAACAGGAAGTCGCGTTCGTCGTGCGCCGGCACGCCCATCACGGCGCCGTCGCCGTAGGTGATCAGGACGTAGTTGCCGACCCAGACCTCGACCTGGTCGCCGGTCAGCGGATGGGTGACGAACAGGCCGGTCGGCATGCCCTTCTTTTCCATCGTCGCCATGTCCGCCTCGATCACGCTGCCCAGTTTGCACTCGGCGATGAAGGCGGCCAGCTGCGGGTTCGATTGCGCCGCGTGCGCGGCCAGCGCGTGCTCCGGCGCGACGGCGCAGAAGGTGACGCCCATGATGGTGTCGGCGCGGGTGGTGAAGACGTGCATCTTGCCGCCGCCGATCAGTTCACCGCCGGCATCCTTGATCGTGTGCGGGAAGGCGAAGCGCACGCCGGTCGACTTGCCGATCCAGTTGGCCTGCATCACGCGCACGCGCTCGGGCCAGCCCGGCAGCTTGTTGTCGACGTAGTCGAGCAGCTCTTCGGCGTAGTCGGTGATGCGCGCGTAGTACATCGGGATCTCGCGCTTTTCGATCAGCGCGCCGGAGCGCCAGCCGCGGCCGTCGACGACCTGCTCGTTGGCCAGCACGGTCTGGTCGATCGGGTCCCAGTTGACGGTGCCGGTCTTCTTGTAGATGATGCCCTTTTCGAGCATCTTGAGGAACATCCACTGGTTCCACTTGTAGTATTCCGGCTTGCAGGCGGTCATCTCGCGCGACCAGTCGATTGCCAGGCCCATCGACTCCATCTGCTCGCGCATGTGGGCGATGTTCGAATAGGTCCACTCGGCCGGCGGCACCTGGTTGGCCATCGCGGCGTTTTCGGCCGGCATGCCGAACGCGTCCCAGCCCATCGGCATCAGCACGTTGTAGCCGTTCATTCGCAGGTAGCGGTACATCACGTCATTGATCGTATAGTTGCGCACGTGTCCCATGTGCAGCTTGCCCGACGGGTAAGGCAGCATCGAGCAAGCGTAGTACTTGCCCTTTGGGAAACGCGGGTCGTTTTCGACCGCCTTGTAGGCATCGATGGCCTTCCAGTGCGATTGGGCGGCTTGCTCGACGTCGGCGGGACTATATTTATCTTGCATGATGATCAAAAGGCCAGGAAAGTGGAGTTGAACCGAACATTATACTGGTTCATGTTATTTCCGGGCGGCGCCGGGGTGGCGGGAGGGGCAAAACTGCCGCCCGGCAGGTGAACGATATCGTCGTTATTTGGTCCAACATGCATGAACAGCCAATTTAACGCCATCGATCATTCGCAGCAGCTTCAAGCTGTCGGGGTTACACAAACCCAGGCTGAAATGCATGCCAAATTGCTGTCGCAAGCATTGACCAATTGTGCTGCATCGCGTGCCGATCTGAATCAACTCGGCGAGACTCTCACTGCGCGGATGTCTGCTTTCGAAGAGCGGGTCACTGCCAGGCTGAATACTTTCGAAGCAAGGATGGATGCCTCCGCGACAAGGATGACAGCGCGCGTGGACGCGTTGGAAGCTCATATGGTGATGGAGCTAACAGAGGTGCGCGGTGAGCAGAAACTGCTGCGGTGGATGTGTGCAACAAATACGGCAATGCTCATTGCCGTCATTGTCAAGGTCTACTTCCCGTAGGTCAGCGCAGCACCAACGCCAGCGCAGGCTTTTCGCCATAGTCGTCATAACGCTCGTTGATGCCAGCGACGCAAAAGGTCAACTCCTCAAGCAGGTCGGGCGCCTTCTCGCGCATGGCCGCGGCGTCCTTGATGACGATTTCCAGCACCTCGTTCGGCTTCAGGCGGAACTTGCTCATGCCGTCGGCGTCGCGCAGGTAGCTCATGCAATCGACCCAGGCGTCCATCGTATTGCTATAGGAATCGGGAAAGCCGAACGCCTGCTTGCATTCGGCGTGAAACGCGGCGGCGCCGTCGATTGCGGCGCCGTTCAGTTCTGCAGTAGCCATTGTTTTCTCCTTAGCGCCCCAGCGCCAGCACGTCCTGCATGTCGTACAGGCCGGTCTGCTTGTCGGCCAGGAAGCGCGCCGCGCGCAAGGCGCCGTGGGCGTAGGTGACGCGGCTGCTCGACTTGTGGCTGATCTCGATGCGCTCGCCGTCGCCGGCAAACAGCACCGTATGGTCGCCGACGATGTCGCCGCCGCGGATGGTGGCAAAGCCGATGGTGGACGGGTCGCGCTCGCCGGTGACGCCTTCGCGGCCGTACACGGCGCATTCCTTGAGGTCGCGGCCGAGCGCGTCGGCGATGACTTCGCCCATCTTCAGCGCGGTGCCGGACGGCGCATCGACCTTATGGCGGTGGTGCGCCTCGATGATTTCGATGTCGTAACCTTCGGCCAGAGCTTTTGCGGCCATTTCCAGCAGCTTCAACGTCAGGTTGACGCCGACGCTCATGTTCGGCGCGAACACGATGGCGATCTTGTCGGCGGCAGCGCGGATGGCGGCCTTGCCGGCATCATCGAAGCCGGTGGTGCCGATGACCATCGCGATGCCGTGCTCGGCGCAATAGGCCAGGTGCTTGAGCGTGCCTTCCGGGCGGGTGAAGTCGATCAGGCAGCGCGCGCCGGCCAGGCCGGTGGCCAGGTCGGCGACGATGGCCACCGAGCCGGACTGGCCGAGAAAGGCGGCCGCCTCGGTACCGATTTTCGGCGAACCGGCCACGCCGAGCGCGCCGGTCAGTTCGGCGTCAGGCGCCTTGGCGATCGCCTCGATCAGCATCTTGCCCATGCGCCCGCCGGCGCCGGCCACCGCAATCTTCATTGAAGTCATGGTCGTGCGCCGCTTATTGCTTGATCTTGATCTGGACCGCGCCGGCCTCTTCCTTCTTCGGCGCTTCTTTCGCGGCGGCCTTGGTCGGGCCGGCGATGCGGGCGATGTACTCGCGCTCGGTCGGCAGATTGCCGCCGTCGAAACGCTCGACCTTGTCGTCCTTGAAAAAGACGGTCACGCGCGCCTTGGTCAGCTCGCCGTTGCCGCGCGCCAAGTAGAACGGATAATCCCAGCGGTCGATGTGGAAAGCGTCGGTCAGCAGCGGCGTGCCGAGGATGAACTTGACCTGCTCGCGGGTCTGGCCCACTTTCAGCTGGGCCAGCATTTCCTGCGAGACGAAGTTGCCTTGCTGAATGTCGGGCCGGTACGGCTTGAACACCCACAGGAATTTTTGCAGCGACGTCGCGCTGGTGGTCTGGGCGCCGGCGTTGGCCGCTGCGGCGGACTGGTCGGCGTCGGCGGCAGCTTGCGCCGGCGTGGCCGGCTGCGACACCGAAGGCGACAGCGCATTGCGCCACGAAGCGCAGCCGGACAAGGTCAACGCGGCGCAGACGGCAGCTGCCAGCAGTGGTGTCCGGGAGTAAAAACGGTGCAAAACAGCATTCTTGACGCGCATAAGTGACCTCAAAACGTTTGAGCGCTAGCTCGGAGGGTAGGAAGGGCCTGTTACCAGAACCCCTCCCCCCTAAGAACCGTGCTTGCGACTTTCGCCGCACACGGCTCAAGCACAACAAAAGTTCCTATACAGGAACCGGCTTAACAACTTGCAAATTTTGGCCATGCACTCGCGCATGGCAATTCGGGTGCAATAATACGCGATTTCCAAGGGCATCGGAGCCTCCCGCCACACGATACTCGATGTGGTGGTCATGCCATCCGGTCTCCATGTCCATCTCATATCCACACAATGCGCACAAGCCGCGTTGATCGCCGTACAGCCTGGCCCACTCCTTCCGGTAACGCATGTGCTTCAACATGCGCTCCTGACGTAGGGTTTCGCCGTACGCTTCCCATTGCGGATCGTAGGGGTTGAATCCCCCTTTGATCTTCTTGTGTCGCTCGATGGACGTACCCGCAAGCGAGTACAGCTCCATTACACCTTTGTTGCCATCCTTTGGTACGAAGTCCACCGCAAACACCCAATTCCGGTTACCAACTGACCGCCAATATTTCCGACGAATCCATTTGGCACTTTTCTTCGGATGCCTGCGCTTGGCCCACCGCATGAGGCGCCAGAACAGCAGCGACTCCATGCGCGAGAACGCTTGCTTGGCTACTACGGGGCTGTGATACTGCGCCCAGCCTCGTAGCATCGGGTTCAGCAGTCGGATCAAGTCCTCCTGTCTAACCATCATATGTTCGCCAATGATTTTCCTAAGCTTTTCATAGAACGTTTTTACGTTTTTCTTACTCGGCTTAATGAGCAGTTTTCCCTTGTACTTACGAAAATTCCACCCGAGAAAATCGAAGCCTTGGTCGATGTGAACGATCTTGGTCTTGGCTGTGGACAGCCGCAGTCCCCGCTTTGCAAGGAATGCTTCAATCCATGGCCGGATTTCTGTTTCCAGCAGCTCTTTTGAAGCGCCGGTCACCACAAAATCATCCGCATATCGTACGACCCCAACTTTCAGCTTCTCGATTTTTGACTTGCCGAACCTCGCACCGAGATGCTTGGTCAGCTCCGCTTCCAATCCGTTTAGCGTCCAATTTGCCAATGCAGGGCTGATGATGCCGCCCTGTGGCGTTCCCGCTGTGGTTTTCAGCAACTGCGCCCGGTCGACTACCCCGGATTTCAG
The DNA here is from genome assembly GCF_002760655.1 of Massilia eurypsychrophila. Lineage (GTDB taxonomy): Bacteria > Pseudomonadota > Gammaproteobacteria > Burkholderiales > Burkholderiaceae_D > JAFCUW01. Next base: position 471,984 of record NZ_PDOC01000002.1, read on the forward strand.
CCACTTCCGAAGGATCGTCTTGTCCATACGGACGTGCTCGATCAGCCAGTCATGGTTGATGTTGTCGAAGAATCCCTCAATGTCCGCATCCAACACCCATTGTGCCGAAACCTTTCGGCATGTCTGGAGAAAGATTTGGGACATAGCGTCCGCCGTTGAGCGATTTTTCCGAAACCCGTAGGAGTTCCGGTCGCTCACCGTTTCCAGTACCGGATCGAGTGCCAGCAGATGCAGCGCTTGCATGGCTCGATCCTTCATGGTCGGAATACCCAGAGGGCGTTCTTTTCCATTGGCCTTGGGAATATAGACCCTCCGTAGTGGCAGGGGCCGATACCGACGTTTCACCAACTGCGCAATCGCCGCAAACTTCCGTAGCGGCGTGTTCCATAATTGCTGGTCCACACCGGCGGTACGCTTGCCTTGATTTTCAGTCACTCGTTTAACTGCCAGCGCTTTCGCGCTGAACGAGCGGGTCAGCCATCGTTGCAGGGATTTCACCCTGCGCCAATCGCCTTCCAGTGTTGCCTTCGTTAGACGAATCTGCATGACTCTCACGTTCTTCTGGACACGCCGCCAGTTGATGGCAGCCCATTCTGTGGGAACGTGCGAGGACGCAGAATCGAAGTTGCTTTCGATTACTTTCATTGCTGAACCTCGACGTAGTGATGATGCCCGTCGAGGACGCAACTCTCCCCCGAAGGGAAGAACTGCATCCCTTCGGGGCCATTGATAGTAAAACTACTTTGTCTATGTGGTCGCTGAACGACTATTGCACCAGATGGAAGTCTGCACGCTTTCACGTCGGGACAAATTTTGAATCCCTATCCAACCGATTACAGGCTGGCATTCGCTTTTTCCATCGTCCCATACCCGCCCCGCCAAGGGCGCCCCTTCAGGTTTTCCCCTTCGAGTTGCTTGCCTGTCTTGGCATTCCGAGACAGGCGGCGAATCGGGCTTGCCACGTTCCCTGCGATACCCGCACGACATTCCTGCGTCGTACATGACTGTTTAGGGTCCGACTATCCCCCGGTGGTTTGATGACGACGTGTCTCCCGTTTCAACGGAGAAAACCAACCACCTACCTTTTGGTTCAGGCCAGCAGCAGCTTAGGCCTGTTGATATTTACGAGGGTTCAATCATCGGTTCACATTACGTTACCCATGCAGCCTCACCTAGCCCCTCAACCGCCTCGCTGCTGGCAGTCTCCGCCCCCCCATTCACATGAAGACGCGCCGCTCGCGCGGTGAACGTTCTCCTCAGAGCTCCATACCCCTCCGTTACCGGAGACGCATGTCCGAGTAGGTGACAAGTGGTCGCACACCTGGTCCCAGCCGCACTCGCCCAAGACGGGTAAATGAGGTGTGACAAGGCATCGCAGAACTTGCACGATCTTTGTTATCCATCCCGTGTTGGTATGACCAGCTACGGCCAACCTTGCTTATCCCTGGGGATAGGGAATCCTTTGCGTTGAATTCGTTTAGAATTTTGCCTTGGATTTTGTCGCCGAAGAGCAACACACTATCCGATATTTTCTATCGGGAAATTCAGAGAAGCGGTGCGGACCTCGCAAATTGCTTGCGATTTGGACGTGCTTACCCGATTTTGCTACAGTGTGATCGTCTGATTTTTCACCATAGAATGCGGACGCAGCTATGGAGCCCACGGCTTTTAGGTGTCAGTCAAAAGAGATTTAACTAGTTAAATCAATGACTTGCCGCGTGACTTGCAGGATGGATACAGCTTAAAATAAGTGCCGCAAAGGCGGCGATCGCGACAACGTGTCGCACCAAAACGCTATATCATAAAGCACTATGCCAATATACGAGCAACAAACATGAGTAACAATCCAAGCGATCTCAAGGCCAGCGGCCTGAAAGCGACCCTTCCGCGCCTGAAAATTCTCGAGATTTTTCAAAACAGCGAAGTGCGCCATCTGACAGCGGAAGACGTCTACAAGATCCTGCTGACCGAAAACATGGACGTCGGCCTGGCCACCGTCTACCGGGTGCTGACCCAGTTCGAACAGGCCGGCCTGCTCAACCGCAACCATTTCGAGACGGGCAAGGCGATTTTCGAGCTGAATGCCGGTTCGCACCACGACCACCTGGTGTGTCTCGACTGCGGACGCGTGGAAGAGTTCTTCGACGAGGAAATCGAGTCGCGCCAGCACAAGGTTGCCGCCGAGCGCGGATTCAACATTGCCGAGCATGCGCTGGCGATTTACGGCAACTGCATCAAGCCGGCCTGCCCGCACCGGCATTAAGCGCTCAGATAGCGCGGACGCCTGTGAATTCGGCGATCTGACCCCAACGACGGAGTTGTTGGCAGCGCCTAGTTGTGGCTCAGCGCGTTCGACAGCAGCTTGGCGGTGATGTCGACGATCGGGATCACGCGCTCGTAGGCCATGCGGGTCGGGCCGATCACGCCTAGGGTGCCGACAATCTTGCCATTGACTTCGTAGGGCGCCGTCACCACGCTCATTTCGTCCATCGGCACCAGGTTCGATTCGCCGCCAATGAAGATCTGCACGCCGGTCGCCTTGCTCGACACGTCGAGCAGCTGCATCAGCCCGGTCTTTTGCTCGAACATGTCGAACATCTGACGCAGCGACGTCATGTTCGACGACAGGTCCGATACGCTCAGCAGGTTGCGCTCGCCGGAAATGACCATGTCAGCGGAATGGTCGGCCATCGCTTCGCTGCCGGCTTCGACGGCGGCCTGCATCAGCCGGCTCATGTCGTCGCTCAGTTTCTTGAGTTCGTCCGTCACGCGCTGGCGCACCTGGTCGAACGAGAGCCCGCCGTAATTCTGGTTGATGTAGTTGGCCGACTGGATCAGCTGGCTCGGGGTGTAGTCGGCGTCGGTCAGCAGCAGGCGGTTCTGGACGTCGCCGCGCGGGTCGACAATGACGAGCAGGATGCGTTTTTCGGACAGGCGCAAGAATTCGATCTGCTGGAACACCGACTCGCGCCGCGGGCTGAGCACCACGCCGGCGAACTGCGACAGCGACGACAGCATCTGCGCGGCGTTGGAGATGATCTTTTGCGGCTGCTGGTTGGGCATGCGCATGCGTGACTCGACGGCGTGCTCGTCGATGTGCTGCACGGTGAGCAAGGTGTCGACGAAGATGCGGTAGCCGCGCGGCGTGGGGATGCGGCCGGCCGACGTGTGCGGACTGGCGACGTAGCCCATTTCCTCGAGGTCGGCCATGATGTTGCGAATCGTTGCCGGCGACAGGTCGAGCCCGGAGATCTTCGACAGCGCGCGCGAGCCGACCGGCTGACCGTCGGCGATGTAGCGCTCGACGAGAGCCTTGAGCAAAGTTTGTGCGCGGGTATCGAGTTGCATGATTGTATGGGGGCGCAAAGACGGACACCCTTATTATGCACGTTCGCAGCGCCGCTGTGCAGTTCCCGGCACTAGCCGTGGCTGCGCTCGAGCCAGTCGAGCAGCTCGGTGAAATCGGTGCAGATGGCGTCCGGCACCACGCCGTGCTCGAGGTGGCGGCTGCTGCCGGTGCGGTTCAGCCACACCGCGCGCAGGCCTGCCTGCTGGGCGCCGCGCACGTCGAGCAGCATGTCGTCGCCGACATATACGGCCTCATGCGGGGCGACGCCGAGCTGTTCGCAGGCGGCCAGGAAAATGGCGGCGTCCGGTTTGGCGCAGCCGAGCTGGTGCGCCGCGACCGACACCTTGAAATGGTGCGACATGCCGATCGCGCGCAGGTCGGCGTTGCCGTTCGAGATCGAGCCGACCAGCACCATCTGGCTGAGCTTCTCGAGGCCGGGCAGCACGTCGTCGTACAGCGCGACGGCGTTGCGGGCGGCGAAGAAATGCTCCATCGCGTGCTCGACCTTGGCGCTGTCCTCGCCGGCATGGGCGAACGCCGCGAGCAGGCCGGCGCGGCGCAGCGCGCCGAGGTCGAGGTGGAACTCGGGCTGGCGTTCGAGCAGGCCGAGCCGCGCCTGGCGCAGCGCATCGATCGAAAAGCCTGCCGCCACGCGCGGCGCGTGCTGCTGCAGCCAGGCGTACAGCGACAACTCGGCCTGGGCGATGACGGGCGCGATCGGCCACAAGGTATCGTCGAGATCGAACAGGACGGCCTTCGGCCAGGCGGGGCGATGGGTGCTCATGATAGCGGTCATTGCGGCAAACGGTCGTGGAGGCGGCTCCAGCATAGCGAGTCGGGCGGTGAAGTGCAAATCGGCGCCCTACGGCCGAACTCGTGTGCGATTGCCGGCACTGACCCCGCCGGGCTGGACGGTGGTTACACCGCGATACAAGAGGAAAGACGCTCCAGCTTGCCAAATGCTCTAAAATGACGGCCAAACCGTCTGTCCCGCGGCGCGGCGTCAGCCCTCCCCCGCCCCACCCTGTTTGTTTTTGGAGAACACATGAAAAGATTGACCCTGCGTTCGAGCGTGGCGCTCGCGTGCGCACTGAGCCTTGCCGCCTGCGGCGGCAACGACGGCAACCTGCAGCTGGCCGGCGCGGTATATGGCGTGACCAAGACCGGTCTGGTGCTGATCAACAAGAACAATGGCGAGAAATTGCCGGTCGAACCGGGACAGTCCATCTTCGCGTTTACCAAGCTGCTGAGCAATGACGAGAATTTCGAAGTCGACATTTTCTCCTCGCCCGACAACGCCGTCTGCTCGGTGGCCAACGGCAAGGGCGCGACCGGCTCGTTCAGCATCAACTCGGTCGTGGTGAACTGCATCATCAATACCCATGCGCTGGGCGGCACCGTCAGCGGTCTCGATACCAACGGCCTGGTGCTGGTCAACGGCGCCGACAAGATCGAAGTCAAGGCCGGCGCAACGAGCTTCAGCCTGACCAAGGTCGCCGAGGGCTCGCCGTACGGCGTGACGATCCTGACCCAGCCGGCTTCGCGCACCTGCCGCATCGTCGACGGCGTCGGCACGGTCGGCAAGACCGATATCACGAACATCCAGGTCATCTGCAGCTGACCCGCGCCATCTACTTTCTGGAGAACACATGACCAAATCTTTCCTGCGCCCGGCCATCGCGCTGGCGCTCGCGCTCAGCCTGGCCGCTTGCGGCGGCGGCAAAGCGACCTTCCCGATCACCGGCACCATCAGCGGCCTGGTCTACGACGACCTGGTGCTGAGCACCAACGGGATGGACCTGAAGGTTCCCGCCAAGGCGACCACCTTCACGTTCCCGAACACGCTCGACTATGGCGAAGTCTACGCCGTGGTCCAGACAAAGCCGCCGGCGCACCAGAACTGCGAGGTAGTGCGCGGCACCGAGACGGCCGGGCGGCTGGCAACGATCAGTATCGAGGTGTACTGCACCATTAACACGGCGATTGTCGGCGGTACCATTACCGGACTGAAGTCGGCCGGCTTGCAGCTGACCAATGGCAGCGACCCAGCCGTTTTGACGGCGCTCGCCGCCGACACCGCCTTCCTCATGCCGAACAAGGTGCCGTATGGCAGCACGTACGGCATCACGGTGCTGACCCAGCCTGCGACCGAAACGTGCAGCGTTGCAAATGGCACCGGCGTGACGGGCGACGTGGCGGTGACGAATATCGTCGTCACCTGCGTGCCGAAATAAGCAGATATTACCCGCAAGAATATCTGATATTCGAAAGATAAATTGGAGTTATATGCTGTAACGCAGCATAATTCACTTGTCTCCTCCAACTCCTTAAAAAGAATTGGATTTCAAGCCCGCTCAACAGCGGGCTTTTTTTTCGCCTGCGCCCGACTCGCACGCGCCACCCAGCGCCGCGCCGCCTCGCGGCCAATACTGGCATGATCGACATCTACCTAACTGCCGGGGACGCGCCGTGCCAACAGAACAACTGGGAGATTACGAGATCGATTACTCCGGTGTCCGGATGACGGACGTCGACGGCTGGGCCGCGTTCGTGACCGTCTACGGCCCGTCCGCCAACCCGATGCACCGCAACAGCATCGTGCCGGCGCAGCGGGTGGCGGTCGAGCGCGTGTTCGCCACCGAGGCAGAAGCCGAAGCCGAAGCGCGCAAGGCCGCGGTGGCGATGGTGAAAGAAAAAACGATTACGCCGCTGCCGATCACGCCGGCGGCGTGAGCGCCGGCTTCAACAGGTTGGCCAGCGCGACGTACTGGACCAGGCCGACCGTTTCCGGGCGCACCGTCGGATCGATGCCGGCCTCGACGATCTGCGCCTCGGTAAACATGCCGGCCAGGCAGTTGCGAATGACCTTGCGGCGCTGCGAGAATGCCTTCAGCACCACCGCCTCAAGGGTCGGGCCGTCGCACGCAAGGCGCTCGGCCACCGGCACCATCCGCACAATGGCCGACTCGACCTGCGGCGGTGGCTCGAACGCGGTCGGCGGCACGATGAACATCAGCTTCATGTCGTAGCGCCACTGCAGCATCACCGACAGCCGGCCATAGACCTTGCTGCCCGGCTCGGCCACCATCCGCTCGACCACTTCCTTTTGCAGCATGAAATGCTGGTCTTCGATCAGCGGGGCAAAGTCGGCCAGGTGGAACAGCAGCGGGCTGGAAATGTTGTACGGCAGGTTGCCGACCACGCGCAGCTTCTGCCCCGGCGGCACCGAGATCTGGCCGAAGTCAAACTTCAGGGCATCGCCGGAATGAATCGTCAGCTTGTCGCGCGGGAACGATTTTTCCAGGCGCGCGACCAGGTCGCGGTCAAGTTCGACGACATGCATGTGGTTCAGGTGCTTGAGCAGCAACGCCGTCATCGCGGCCAGGCCGGGCCCGATCTCGACCATCGTCTGGTCCGGCTGCGGACCGATCGCGTCGATGATGTCGGCAAGGACGAATTTGTCGGTCAAGAAATTCTGGCCGAAGCGTTTGCGGGCTACGTGTTTCATATTTTTTACTTTATGTGGAGATGTCAGGTGCGGTCAGATGCGCAGGCGCGGCGCTGGGCGGCAACCATCTGCAGCGCGCTGCGGATGGCCTGCTGCATGCTGGCGCCGTCGGCGTGCCCCAGTCCGCGCGCCGCCAGGTCGAGCGCGGTGCCGTGGTCGACCGAGGTGCGAATCAGCGGCAGCCCGAGCGTGATGTTGACGCCGCGCCCGAAGGTGGCGTGCTTGAGCACCGGCAGCCCCTGGTCGTGGTACATCGCCAGCACGCAGTCGGCGTCGCGCAGGTATTTCGGCTGGAACAGCGTGTCGGCCGGATACGGCCCGCGCGCGTCGATGCCGCGCGCGCGCGCCGCCTCTATGGCCGGCGCGATGGTGTCGATTTCTTCCCGGCCGAGGTAGCCGTTTTCGCCCGCATGCGGATTAACGCCGGCCACCAGGATGCGCGGCGCGGCGATGCCGAACTTGCCCTTCAGGTCGGCGTCGATGATGTCGAGCACGCGCGCCAGGCCATCGCGGGTGATGGCGTCCGGCACGGCGCGCAGCGGCAGATGGGTGGTGGCCAGCGCGACGCGCAGCGGGGCGTCGCCAGACTGCGCCGCAGCGGCCGTGTCGCCGGCCAGCATCATCACCACCAGTGGCGTGCCAGTCTTGTCGGCCAGGTATTCGGTGTGGCCGGAAAATGCCACGCCGGCGTCGTTGATGGTGCTTTTCTGCAGCGGCGCGGTGACCATCGCGGCGAACCAGCCGGCCGCGATGCCCTCGACCGCCAGGTCGAGCGTGGCGAGCACGGCGCGGCCGTTGGCGGGGTCGAGCGTGCCGGGAACAACGTGCGCGTCGAGCGGCACGTCGATGATGGCAATGCGGCCAGGGCCGAACTGCGGCAGGCCGCCGTTGCGCAGCGCCTGCACCGACAGGGCGGCCACCTGGATGTCAGGATCGAGTTCGCTGGCGGTCAGCGCCAGGAAGGCGGCGTCGCCCAGCAGCACGCAGTTGACCTCGTGCCGCATGGCCCAGGCCGCGCGCAGCGATATTTCCGGCCCGATACCGGCCGGCTCGCCGGTGGTGATGGCGATCGCCGGACGGGGGGCACTCATCGCTTACTTCTCGTCGCGGAACTCGACGTAGGCGCGGTCGCGCACCTGGCGCGCCCAGTCTTCGGACGCTTCCTGCATCTTGCGCTCGCGGATCACCTGGCGCGCCGCATTGCGCTTGCGCTCTTTCGAGGCGTCATCGGTCTTGCGCGCCAGCACCTGGATCAGGTGGAAACCGAACGGCGTTTCGACCACGTCGCTGACTTCGCCCGGCTTCAGCGTATTGATGACCGCTTCCATTTCCGGCAAGGTGTCGCCCGGATACAGCCAGCCGAGGTCGCCGCCCTTGGAGGCCGAACCGTCGTTCGAGAACAGGCGCGCCAGTTCCTCGAACTTGGCGGCGTTGTTGTCGAGCCGCTCCTTGAGCTCGGCCAGCTTGCGCTTGGCGTCGGCCGCGCTCATCGTCGGCGTGACCTTCAGCAGGATGTGGCGCACCTGCGTCTGCTGCTGCTCGGCGCTCTTGTCCTTGGTCGATTCGGCGACGCTGCGCTTGCCCACCAGCTTGAGCAGGTGAAAGCCGGTGTTGCTGCGGATGACAGGCGTGACCTGGCCCGGGGTCAACTTTCCGAGCGCCTCGGCAAACACCGGCGGCAGGCGGTTGGCGTCGCGCCAGCCCACTTCGCCGCCCTTGAGCGCGTCCGGCGCGTCCGAGTAGGTGGCGGCGATCTTGGCGAAATCGGCGCCGGTACGCAGCTGGCGCGCCACTTCGTCGGCGCGCGCCTTGCGTGCGGCGATCTGCTCGGGCGAGGCGTTTTGCGGAATGCTGACGAGAATCTGCGAGACGTTCACTTCGAACTGCTCGGCGGCGGCGGCCTGCTCGGCGGCCAGGTAGGTGTCGACTTCGGCGTCGGAAATCTGGATCTTGTTGTCGACTTCATGCTCGCGCAGGCGCTGCAGCATGATTTCGTTGCGGATCTCTTCGCGGAAGGCTGGGTACGTCATGCCTTCCTTTTCCATCTGGTTGCGCATTTCCTGCAGGCTCATCTTCTGGCCTTCGGCGATGCGGCCGATGGCGCGGTCGAGTTCCTGGTCGGATACCCGAACGCCCATTTCCTTGGCCAGCTGGTTCTGCGCGCGTTCGACGATCATCGCTTCGACCACCTGGCGCTGCAGATCGGCCGCGTCCGGCATCGGCGCGCCGCTTGCCTTCATGCGCGTGACGATGGCGCGTACCCGCGCGGCGATTTCATTGCGCGTGATGACGTCGTCGTTGACCACCACCGCGATCGAGTCGATCACATTGGCCGAGCTCGACGCCGGCGGCAGGAAGCCGCCCGTCTTGGCGGCGGGCGCGGCGGGCGCAGCCGGCGCGACCGGTCCCTGCGCGGCGGCCTGGCCGGCCAGCGCGCACAGCAGGACAGCTGCGAGTTTCAGTTGGTGCATACGGATATTACGCATAATCTGGGGGCACTCATATTCAGGTAAATGAAAAAAACGTTTCCAACTTGCCACTTGGTTGCCGATCAGCGGCCGAGCCGGGAATAGCCGGGAATGCTCTTGTAAAACGTGTCCAGCGGGTTGCTGCCAAGGCCAAGTTTGGACAGACCGTTCAGCTCGAGCTGGAACAACAGCGACGACGAGGTGGTCTGGGCGGCGGTGACGAAACGCTGCGCACCCATCCGCAACACCCAGCAGTCGGCCTGGTACTCGAGTCCGATGAGGCTCTCGAGCACCTTCTTGTCGCGCAACGAATAGCTGACCCGGCCGACGCCGAACCAGCGCAAGGATAGCGGCCACTGGCTCGACAGGTCGACGTTCTTGAAACTGTCGCGTTGATAACGGTATTCCGCATTCACCACTTTTTTCGCGCCGGCCAGCCACTGCACGCCGTAGTTCGAACTGAACACGCTGCGTGCACTGGCATTGTATTGTATCGCGCTGTCGAAGCTCCAGTTATCGGCGACGCGCCCGGAGGCGGCCAGCAGCACGTCCGAGCGGCTCACGTTGAGCTGGGTGCTCGGGTCGAGCCGCACGCGCTGCTGGCTGAAGTAGAAGCGCTGCCCCAGCGCCAGGCGCAGCCGTTCGGCGCCGTTGCTTTCGATGTAGCGCGACACCAGCGCCGCGGTGACCTGGTTGGCGTCGGAAATGCGGTCGGCGCCGATGAAACGGTTTTCGGTGAAGATCTGGGCGAAGTTAAAGCCTGCCTCGGCGGTGTCGAAATTGGGGAACTGGCTCTGGTCCTTGTAGGGCGTGCGCACATAGAACAGGCGCGGTTCGAGCGTCTGGGTGACGGCGCGGCCGAACAGCTTGCTTTCGCGCTCGAACACCAGCCCGCTGTCGAGCGAGAACGTGGGCAGCACGCGCGTCAGGCTGGCGCCGGGCATGGCGACCAGGTTGCTGCCGTCGCGGTCGAGCTGGTATTTGCTGGCATGCACCATCACCTTCGGGGTGATGAAGTAGCCCGGCCGGATGATCGGATACGACAGCTGCGGCACGGCCACCGCGCGGCTGCCGTGGATCAGGTCGGGATGCCAGAAGCGGGTCACCTCGGCGTCGAGCGCCCAGTCGAAGCCGGCAACGTCGTAGCGGCCGGCGTGGAAATTGATCTGCGGCAGGCGATCGTACGGGCGCGGCACCGCCAGGCTCGGGTTGGCCGCCGCGGCCGGATCCTGCAGCACCTGGTAGTTTTGCGCGCGCGCCGTCAGGCTCCAGTATTTGCTCTGGTAATCGGTGCGCAGTTCGCGCAACAGCTGGCGTTCGGCGCTGTTGGCCACCGACTTCGAAAAGTCGCTCGGGTATTCGTTGTCGGACGCCGCCCGCAGCACCCAGCCGTACGACCAGCCCGGCGCGATCGCCTGCGAGTGCAGCGAGTTGATCAGCCAGCGGTTGGTGTCGGTGACCTGGTCGTTAATCAGCAATTCGGCGTGCGTTTCGCCCGAATACGAGCCGGAGTCGGTGTGGCCGATGTAGCGGCCGGTAGCGCCCATCTGCAGGCCGCGCGTCAGGATCACGCGCGGAAACACGGTCAGGTCGCGGTTCGGCGCGAGGTTGAAGTAATACGGCATCATCACTTCGGTCGAGCCCTTCGAGCCGGGGCTGAAGGTCGGCGGCAGCCAGCCCGAGCGGCGCGCGCCGGACAGCGAAAACGACATCGCCGGGGTACCGATGATCGGCACGCCCTTGAAGTAGACCACCGTCTTGCCGGCGGTGCCGACGTCGCGCCCGCTGTCGAGGCGCAAGGTATCGGCCTTCAGGTACCAGTCTGGACTCGGACCTTCGCAGGTGCTGTAGGTGCCGTCGGTAATGACGGCGACGTCTTCGTTGACGAAGTCGATGCGGTTGGCCTTGCCCTGCGCGTTGTTGAGCTGCATGCGGTATTCGGGATGCAGCACCCAGCCCTGCCCGGAATCGAGATTGAGTTCGAGCTCATCGCCCTTGTAGCGGTTGCCAAAGCGCCACATGTTGATGTCGCCCTTGGCCTTGACGACGTCGTCGACCACCTTGTAGCAGGCCGACCTGGCCGTCATGCGCGTGGCGCCCTTGATCAGCTCGACATCGCGCTCGAGATTGATCTCGCGGTCGGGCCGTCCGGTGATTTCCTCGGCGCGCAGGATGACCGGCGCGTCGGGGTCGTCGACCTCGGCCCCTATCTGCGCACTCTGCGCATTCTGGGCATGCAGCGGCCCCGAGGTGACGGTGACGATCGCGGTCAGGGCATACGCCCAGCGCGGCGAAGAGGGAGGGGAGGAGAACCAACTCATGAAACGGGCGCAAACACCATTGAAGGGCGATTTTTTGGGGCTAATCCCTTATTATATGGGAATCTACACATTCTTCCGGATTCTCTACAGGTCGCTTCATGTCTCTATTGTCACACCCTCCCGCAACACCGACCTCGGCCGACGCGCGCCTGGCCCAACTTACCACCTGGCTGGGCACGCTCGGCCTGGTCGACGTCGCCAGCGGCCGCCCCGCCTCGTCCGACGCCAGCTTTCGCCGCTATTTCCGGCTCGACGTGCTGCCGGCGCTGCAGGACAAGCTCGGCCCGAGCCTGATCGCGATGGACGCCCCGCCCGAGCGCGAGAACGTGCCGGCCTTTATCCACGTCGCCGGCCTGCTGCAAGAGGCCGGCGTGAACGTGCCGGCAATCGTCGCGCGCGACGTGCCGAACGGCTTTTTGCTGCTGTCCGACCTCGGCACCACGACCTACCTGGCGCGGCTCGACGCCGACAACGCTGGCTTCATGTACTCGGACGCGGTCGATGCGCTGATCAAGTTCCAGCTCAGCAGCGTGCCCGGCGTGCTGGTCGAGTTCGACCGCGCGTTCGCGCTGCGAGAGATGAATTTGTTCCCCGAATGGTTCGTCGGCAAGCATCTCGGCGTGACGATGAGCGATACCCAGCAGGCCCAGCTCGACAAGGTGTTCGAGGCGATCACCGCCAACGTGCTGGCCCAGCAGCAGGTGTTCATGCACCGCGATTTCCACTCGCGCAACCTGATGTTCATGGACCAGAACAATCCCGGCGTGCTCGACTTCCAGGACGCCGTGTTCGGCCCGGTCACCTACGACCTCGCCTCGCTGCTGCGCGACGCCTACATCCAGTGGGATGAAGAGATCGTGCTCGACTGGGTGATCCGCTACTGGCAGGCGGCCAAGAAGGTCGGCCTGCCGGTCAACCCGGACATCGACGCGTTTTACCGCGACTTCGAATTCATGGCCCTGCAGCGCCACCTGAAGATCCTCGGCATCTTCTGCCGGCTGCACTACCGCGACGGCAAGAGCATCTACATGGGCGACCTGCCGACCGTGCTCGACTACGTGCGCAAGACCGCGAACCGCTACATCGAGCTCAAGCCGCTGGCGCGATTGCTCGACGCGTTCGAGGACAAGGCGCCGGTTGTCGGCTACACCTTCTGATGGCGGAGTCTTGATGAAAGCGATGATTTTTGCCGCCGGCCGCGGCGAGCGCATGCGCCCGCTGACCGATGTCTGCCCGAAGCCGCTGCTGAAAGTGCGCGGCCGCCCCCTGATCACCTGGCACGTGCTGAACCTGGTGCGCGCCGGCCTGACCGAGATCGTCATCAACACGGCCCACCTGGGCCACATGATCGAAGAGGAACTGGGCGACGGCAGCAAGTACGGCGCCAGCATCCGGTACTCGCACGAAAAGGTCGCGCTCGAAACGTTCGGCGGCATCGCCAACGCGCTGCACCTGCTCGGCGCCGAACCGTTCGTGGCCGTGTCGGGCGACATCTACTGCCCGTATTTCGACTTCGCCCAGGTCAAGGACGTCTTGCACGACAAGGATATCTGGGGCAACCCGCACGCCGCGGACAAGCGCGACGTCGCGTGGCTGTACCTGACGCCAAATCCCTTTCACAACCTCAAGGGCGACTTCGCGCTCGACATGTATACCTTGTCGAACACGGGCTCGCCGAAATGGAACTTCGCCGGCATCGGCGTCTACCGTCCCGAGATGTTCGCCGAGCTGACGCCCGGCCAGCACGCCAAGTTCAGCCCGCTGATGCGCAAGTACATCGACCTCGGCCTGGTGGGCGGCGAAATCTATACCGGCGAGTGGGTCAACGTCGGCACCGTCGCCCAGCTCGACGAGCTCAACGCGCCGCTGGCAAACAAGGCCGCTTCATGACGTCACTGGCGGCGTCGGCCCACGCCGAACGGCGCGCGCGGCTGTGCGCGCAGATGGCTCCTGGCGCGGTGGCGGTTCTGCCGACGGCGCCCGAAGCGATGCGCAACAGCGACACCGAATACCCGTACCGCCACGACAGCTACTTTTACTACCTGACCGGCTTCACCGAGCCCGACAGCGTGCTGGTGCTGGTCGCCGCCAACGGCGCCAGGCCGGCGCAGGCGATCCTGTTCTGCCGCCAGAAAAACCTCGAGCGCGAAATCTGGGACGGCTTTCGCCACGGCCCCGACGGCGCGCGCGCCGCCTTCGGCTTTGACGCGGCGTTTCCGATCGAAGACCTGGACGGCGAGATGGTGAAGCTGCTGGCCAACGCGCCGGCAGCCTACTACGCGCTCGGCCACAGCGCCGCGCTCGACCTGCAGATGAAGACGTGGCTGCAGGCGGTGCGGCGCCAGGCCCGCAGCGGCGTCACCGCGCCGGCCGTCGCGCACGACCTGCTGGCCATGCTCGACGAAATGCGCCTGTTCAAGGACGACGGCGAAGTGGCGCTGATGCAGCGCGCCGCCCGCATCTCCGGGCGCGCCCACGAACGCGCGATGCGCGCCTCGCGCCCCGGCATGTTCGAGTACGAGATCGAGGCCGAACTGCTGCACGAGTTCCGCAAGAGCGGCGCGCAGTACCCGGCTTACACGCCGATCGTCGCCGCCGGCGCGAATGCCTGCGTGCTGCACTACAACGCCAACAGCGCGCAAAGCCGCGACGGCGACCTGGTCCTGATCGACGCCGGCTGCGAGCTTGACAGCTACGCCGCCGACATCACCCGCACCTATCCGGTCAACGGCCGCTTCAGCGCGCCGCAAAAACTGCTGTACGAACTGGTACTGGCGGCGCACAGCGCGGCGCTGGCGGCGGTGCGGCCCGGGCGGCGCTACAGCGACATCCACGACAGCGCGGTGGGTGTGCTGGCGCAGGGGATGCTCGACGCCGGCCTGCTCGACAAGGCGGTGTACGGCAATGCCGAAAACGCCATCGCCGAGCGCGCCCACCTGCAGTTCTACATGCACGGCACCGGCCACTGGCTGGGCCTGGACGTGCACGACGTCGGCGCCTACCGCGACGTGCGCGCCGACGACAAACCGTCGCGCCGGCTCGAGCCGGGCATGGTGCTGACGGTTGAACCGGGCATCTACGTGCGCCCGGCTGCCGGCGTGCCCGAGCAGTTCTGGAATATCGGCATCCGCATCGAGGACGACGTCGTCGTCACGACCGACAGCCACGCGATCCTGTCGGACAATGCGCCAAGGCTGGCGGCGGAGATCGAAGAAGTGATGGGCCAGCGATGAGCGAGATCGCCGTCACCACCTCGTTCGACGTCGCCATCTGCGGCGCCGGGCCGGCCGGCATGGCATTGGCGGCGATGCTGGCGCGGCGCGGCATGGCACCGCGGCGCATCGCGCTCGTCGACGGCAAGTCGCTCGGCCAGGCGATCACCGATCCGCGTTCGATCGCGCTGTCGCACGGCAGCCGACTGCTGCTCGAGGAAGTCGGCGCCTGGCCGCTGCCGTCGACGCCGATCCACCAGATCCACGTATCGCGGCGCGGCCGTTTCGGGCGCAGCCTGATGGACCGCGACGACCACGACCTGCCGGCGCTTGGCTACGTCACCCGCTACGGCGAACTGGTGTCGGCGCTGGCAGCCGCGTGTGAACGCGCCGGCGTGGCCATCATCCGGCCGGCGCGCGTCGCCGGCATCGACGAGACCGACGTTGGCGTGACGCTGCAGCTTGACGACGGCCGCGTGCTGGCCGCCGCGGTCGCGGTGCAGGCCGAGGGCGGCGTGTTCGGCCAGCAGCAACAGCGCGCACGGCAACGCGATTACCGCCAAAGCGCGGTGATCGCGCGCGTGGCCGCCAGCGCGCCGATCGCGCACCGCGCCTATGAACGCTTCACCGACGAAGGTCCGCTGGCGCTGCTGCCGCAGGAAGGCGCCGACGGCCTGCAGTATGCGCTGGTGTGGTGCGTGCGGCAGGCGAGCGCCGCCGCCCTGCTGGAGCTGGGCGACGATGCGTTCCTGGCGCACCTTGGCGACGCCTTCGGCACCAGGCTGGGACGCTTCACCCGCACATCGAGCCGCACCGCCTATCCGCTTGGACTGAACGCCGAGCCGCGCGCCACTGCCCGCACGGTGGCGATCGGCAACGCCGCGCAAACGCTGCATCCGGTCGCGGGCCAGGGCCTCAATCTCGGGCTGCGCGACGCCGCCGTGCTGGCGCGCCTGCTCGGCCGCGGCGCCGCGCCGGAACAGCTGCTCGCGTTCGGCGCCGGCCGCCAGGCCGACCGCAAGGTCACCATCGGCCTGACCGATGCGATGGCGCGCGTGTTCGCCAACACCGGCCCGGCGCAGGCCCTGCTTGGGCTGTCGCTCGGCGCGCTCGATGCGGTGGCGCCGGCGCGCATGCTGCTGGCCGAGCTGATGATGTTCGGACGCCGCTGACCGCGTCAAGCGTCGCCATGAAAAACGCCCGCTCGCGGCGGGCGTCAAGGGTGCTGCAGGCAGCTTATTTCGCTGCTTGCTTGCGGCGGCTCAGACCCACGCCGAGCAGGCCCATGCCGAGCAACGCGAGCGAGGCTGGCTCGGGTACGGCTGCGGCGGTGTTCGGCAGCGAGATGCTGCCCATGTGCTGCGCGTTGGTGGCATCGAGCACTGCGCTGTAGAGCAGCGTGCCGGTTACGCCGTAGAAGCTGACGTTGTAACGATCGCGAAACCCGCAGCAGTCCGAGCGGCCAAACATCGTCACGCTGTCGAGTTCCATGACGCTGCTGAACGCGATATTGAGCCAATCGTTGGCGTTGCCACCGCTATGGAACATGTTTGGAAAGTCTTTGTTCAGGTACTGGCCGTCGATGGCCTTGCCAGGATTAGGGTTGTTCGCATAATAGACCGACGAGGCAGTCGCCACCGTACCGAGCGACGACAGGGCGACGTTGTTTCCCGTGAGGCTCTGGAAGGCCTGCAGCTCGACGACCTGAAGGTTGTAGTCGCCCGACGCCTGCGTCACGCGAATGTCCTTGACGCCGACCAGGCCAGCGTTGGCAGCACCGGCGAATGTGGCGCTGGCGAGGATGAGGGCAGAAATAACCGATTGCTTGAACATTTTGTTCTCCAGAGATAGATGTTTTATCTATAAGCAATAAATGGGCCAGGGAAATATTGTTGTTTATATTCAATAGGTTGCGCAATCTACAACTGGCGCCGGTAATCGCCATGTAAGATTTTCCGACGCCTCGCGCACGATATGGCATTCGACATTTGCCCTGAGGGTCGGCCGCCGAGTCCCCACCAGGTTCACGCCTTACTTCAGATTTGCATCCAGCGTTGCCGCCACATCAACCAGCAGATTCGCCACGCTCGTGAAGAAGGCCGGCTCGATGCGCGCGAAGGTGTCGCCCGGGCCGTGGTAATCGGCGTGGTCTTCGACGCCGAAATACAGGAATGGCACGCCGGCCTGGTGGAACGGACCGTGGTCGGAGCTGTGGGTCCAGTCGTCGGTGGTGCCCTTTTGCTGCGGCAGGTCGTGTCCGAGCTTGACGCCGACCGTGCTGCGCGCGGCGGCCTCGGCCACCAGCGGGATCAACGACGGATTGTAGCGGGTGCCGGCGACGAAAATCTCGTTGCGCTCGTTGCGGCTGACCATGTCGAGATTGAGATTGAGCGCCAGCTGCGCTTTCGGAAACGGCAGCGCGGCGAGGAAGGCGCGCGCGCCTTGCAGGCCCTGCTCCTCGCCGTCGAAGGCGGCGAACACGATGGTGTGGCGCGGCGGATGGGCCTTGAACCACTGGGCGATCGCCAGCATCGCCGCCACGCCGGATGCGTTGTCGTCGGCGCCCGGATGCAGCTTGCCGCCCTTGTCGCCGAGGTGGTCGTAGTGCGCCGAGACGACGATGAAGCGCTGCGGCAGGGCGCTGCCGGCGATGTAGCCGACATAGTTGACGGCCGACGGATACGCCGTCTTGTTGGCGGTGAACGCGAACGGCTGGGCGTGGGCGGCGCCGAACGGCTTCAGACCGAGCGCTTCGAAGCGGCGCTGCAGGAAGGCCTGCGCCTTCTGGCTGCCGGCCGTGCCGGTGCGGCGGCCGCCGAATTCGTCGGCGGCGAGCGTGCGCACGTCGTCGAGCAGGCGGGCGCCATCGACAACCGACGCTGCCGCCACGGTGGCCGCCTGCAGTGGCGTTGCCAGATCCGATTTCTCGGCCGTGCCGCCGGTAACGACGTAGCCGGCGACTGCGCCAAGCAGCACGCCAAGGACCAGCAGGCGGGGAAATTTCATCGGTATGTCCAGTAAGTGAAGATCGCAGAATGGTAAAACAATTGTGGCCGTGCCACAATGGCAACTACAGATTCACCAGCCCAAGCCACCATGACCACAGAATTACCCGCGGAGTTGTTCCAACGGCTGCTCGACGAGTCGTCCGACACGGCCATCATCATCGACCAGCAAGGAACGATTCGTTACCTGAACGCCGCCTCGCAAGCGTTGACGGGATTTCCGCCGGCCGAGGCAATCGGCAAGCCGATCGACGGCCTGCTGCCCGAAGGGCTGGCCGAAAGGCACAACGGTTACCTGCTCAATTACGTCAGCGGTGGGCTCGGGTCGAGCGTGCTCGGCCATGTACGCGACTTCGCCATCCGCCACCGCACCGGCGACATGATTCCGATCCAGTTGAAAGCGGTCGACCTCGGCGTTGTCGATGGCGTGCGCTATTTTGGCGCCTTCACGGTGGACATGCGCGAACGGCGCGCCGAAGAAGCGCGCAACGCCGCACTGCTGGCGCAGCTCGAACAGCAGGCCATGACCGACGCGCTGACGGCGCTGCCGAACCGCCGTGCGTTCGACGCCGAACTGGCGCGCATCGCCGCGCGCGCCCGCCGCAACCAGTCGCCCATCTCGGCCGGCATGGCCGACATCGACCACTTCAAGCAGGTCAACGACCGCTACGGCCATCCGGTCGGCGACCTGGTGTTGTGCGAAGTGGCCAAGGCGATCGAGCGTGCCGCGCGCGGCACCGATTTTGTCGCGCGCATGGGCGGCGAGGAATTCGGCATGCTGTTCCCCGACACCTCGACCGAGATGGCGCGCCTGGTGGCCGAACGGATGCGCAAGGCGGTGGCCGCGGCTAGCGTGACGACGCCGGACGGCGACATCATCCGCGTGACCATCAGCATCGGGTTGGCGGCGCTGGCGCCGGGCAGTGCGCCCGAGCCGGCACTGGCCAGCGCCGACGCGGCGCTGTACCAGGCCAAGGAACAAGGCCGCGACCGGGTGATCACGGCGGACTGACTACTCGACCGCCTTGACCATCGCCTCGATCACCTTCTTGGCGTCGCCGAACACCATCATCGTGTTCGGCTGGTAGAACAGGTCGTTGTCCAGGCCCGCATAGCCGGACGCCATCGAGCGCTTGTTGACGATGATGCTCTTGGCCTTGTAGGCCTCGAGGATCGGCATGCCGGCGATCGGCGACTTCGGATCCTTGGCAGCCGGGTTGACGACGTCGTTGGCGCCCAATACCAGCACCACGTCGGTCTGGCCGAATTCGCCGTTGATGTCCTCCATCTCGAACACCTGGTCGTACGGCACCTCGGCTTCGGCCAGCAGCACGTTCATGTGGCCCGGCATGCGCCCCGCCACCGGGTGGATCGCGTACTTGACGATGACGCCCTTGTGGGTCAGCTTCTCGACCAGTTCCTTGAGCGCGTGCTGCGCGCGCGCCACCGCCAGGCCGTAGCCCGGCACGATGATGACGGTCTCGGCGTTGCTCATGATGAAGGCGGCATCCTCGGCCGAACCGGCCTTGTGCGGACGCTGCTCCTGCGCGCCGGCGGCGGCTTCCGCCGGTGCGCCGCCGAAGCCGCCGAGGATCACGTTGAAAAACGAGCGGTTCATCGCCTTGCACATGATGTACGACAGGATCGCGCCTGACGAACCAACCAACGAGCCGGCGATGATGAGCATAGAGTTATTCAGCGAAAAACCGATGCCTGCCGCCGCCCAGCCCGAGTACGAGTTCAGCATCGACACCACTACCGGCATGTCGGCGCCGCCGATTGGAATGATGATCAAAACGCCCAGCACGAACGCCAGCACCGTCATGATGATGAACGGCGTCCACGCCGGTTCGGCGCCGTCGGCGAAGCAGAACACCAGTCCCAGCGCGATGATGGCGATCGCCACCGCCAGGTTGATCATGTGCTGGCCGGGGAAGCTGACCGGCGCGCCCTGGAACAGGCGGAACTTGTATTTGCCGGCCAGTTTGCCGAACGCGATCACCGAACCGGAGAACGTCACCGCGCCGACAAAGGTGCCGATGAACAGTTCGAGGCGGTTACCGAATGGCAGCGGCAGGCCGCGGTCGGTGATGCCGAACGCCCACGGCTCCGACACCGCGGCAATCGCGATGCACACAGCGGCCAGGCCGATCAGCGAGTGCATCGCCGCCACCAGTTCCGGCATCTTGGTCATCTCGACTTTTTTCGCCGCATAGGCGCCGATGGCGCCGCCGACGACCACGCCGAGCAGCACCAGCGGAAAGCCCATGCCGCCGGTCGGCGCCATCGACTTCAGCTTGAAGATCAGGGCGATGGTGGTGACGACCGCGATCGCCATGCCGATCATGCCGAACGCATTGCCGGTGCGCGCAGTCGACGGCGACGACAGGCCCTTGAGCGCCTGGATGAAGCACACCGAGGCGATCAGGTACATCATCGTGACGAGGTTCATGCTGACATAGGCCATCATGCCTGCTCTCCCGCCGCCGGCGCTGGCTTGGCCTTCGGTTCCTTTTTCCTGAACATTTCGAGCATGCGCTGGGTGACCAGGAAGCCGCCGAACACGTTGACGGCCGCCAGCGCCACCGCCAGCGTGCCGGCCACCTGGCCGACCATGCCTTCGGTCAGGCCCGCCGCCAGCATGGCGCCGACGATGATGATGGCCGAAATCGCATTGGTGACGGCCATCAGCGGCGTGTGCAGCGCGGGCGTGACGGTCCACACGACGTGGTAGCCGACGTAAATGGCCAGCACGAAGATGATCAGGTTGATGACGGTATGACTGATTTCCATTTTGTCTCCCTAGTTCGAATTATTTGCGCAGCACTTCGCCGGACATGCACACCAGCGACGCCTTCAGGATTTCGTCTTCGCGGTCGATCGCCAGCGCGTCGTCCTTGTCGATCATCAGCTTGAGGAAGTCGAGCACGTTGCGCGCGTACAGCGCCGAGGCGTCGGCCGCCACCAGGGTGGCCAAGTCCGGCTCGCCGACGATCCAGACGCCGTGCTTGAGCACTGTCTTGTTCATTTCCGACAGCGGGCAGTTGCCGCCTTGCGACACGGCCAGGTCGACGATCACCGAGCCGGGCTTCATGGCCTTGACGGTTTCCTCGGAAATGAGCACCGGCGCCGGGCGGCCCGGGATCAGCGCGGTGGTGATGATGATGTCGGCCAGCTTGGCCCGCTCGTGCACCAGTTCGGCCTGGCGGCGCATCCAGTCGGCCGGCATGGCGCGCGCGTAGCCGCCGGAACCCTTGGCGATTTCCTTTTCTTCGTCCGTCAGGTAAGGCACGTCGAGGAACTTGGCGCCGAGCGACTCGACCTGTTCCTTGACGGGCGGGCGCACGTCGGACGCCTCGATCACGGCGCCGAGCCGCTTGGCGGTGGCGATCGCCTGCAGGCCGGCCACGCCGACGCCCATGATCAGCACGCGCGCGGCCTTGACGGTGCCGGCCGCGGTCATCAGCATCGGCATGAAGCGCTGGTAGGTATTGGCCGCCACCATCACCGCCTTGTAGCCGGCGATGTTGGCCTGCGACGACAGCACGTCCATCGACTGCGCGCGGGTGATGCGCGGCACCGCTTCGAGCGCGAACGCGGTCAGGCCGGCGCCGGCCATCGCGGCGATGTTGTCGGCATCAAAAGGATTGAGCATGCCGATCAGCACGGCGCCCTGCTTCATCATGGAACGTTCGGTGGCATCCGGCGCGCGCACCTTGAGCACCATGTCGGCGCCGAAAGCGTCGGCGGCGCTGCCGATGGTGGCGCCGGCGGCGGCGTAGGCGTCGTCAAGGACGGCGGCATGCAAGCCGGCGCCTGACTGCACGATGACCTGGTGCTTCGCGGCCAGCTTCTTGACCGTCTCTGGCGTGGCAGCGACGCGGGTTTCCCCCGGCCGCGTTTCGGCCGGTATGCCTATTCTCATGGATGCCTCCTAATTGATAAACTGTCTAGAATCTTACACGGAAAAGCCGACCGCATCGCCACTGCGGCTTTGTATTCCGCCGAATAGTCCGGCTGGCCGATCCATTCGAGCAGGCATTTCTACTCGCGCACAATGTGCGCTTGAGGTATTAGTTGGTGTTATGCGGTTTTGCAGATGTTCTCCGGGCGATAAAATCTCACGATAGATTCCGCAGCACTTGCAGGCGTTGGACGAACTCCACTACCAAAAACGCCTGCCTGCGTGCTACTGCCTAAATCAGCGCCGCCCACAAGAATTTTCTTTCGCCAAGGCTAGGCCGTTCTTGCCCGCCCACACCAAATTTCCGATGCGATTTGAGACTGCAAAAAGACAACGTTAGTTATTTATTCACCAAGTACACTTCTTCCAGTTCGTGCATATCCCCTCGAATACCAACCGGAGCAGTCCATGGTGAATCGCCGTACTCCTGTCTTACGATTGCTAATCTCCCTGCTGGCGGTCGCGATGATCGTCGCAACCCAGGGCGTGCGCGCCGAGCCGATGCCTGAAGGCATGGTGGGCTGGTGGTATTACACAGGCGTGAATACCCCCGATCAATTCGCCGCGGACCCCATTACTGCGTGCAGGCTTTCAGCGCAGAACCATTTCAGCACACCTTTGCTTGAAATGCGCGCCATGCCGCGAACCAGCGCTCCCATCATGGAATGCAAATACAGCAGCCGCATTACAGGCGCCAAGTGGTATGCCCCGGTGAGTTTATTTTGCAAGCCGGGATATTCACCGCGCTGGCCGGGGGTGTGCGTCAAGCGTAGTGAAGCGCCCGCGCCGGCATCTTGTTCGAAAGGATCCCCCGGCTCCGTGGAGGCAAACCCCGTGCAACTGGCAAGCGGATCCAAGGTGCAGACTGAAACCGACCTGGTGGCAGGGCGCTCCGGATTTTTAAGGGTCGAGCGTACATACCGCAGCTTGGCGGCAGCGGGGGCGCGCAGTCGGCCGGATTCGGCTGGTCGTTCTCGTTCGATCGGGATTTTAATGTCAATCGGGGTTTCTTCAACAGCGAACTACCGCGCGTTTCGGGTAGTCTTGGCGACGGCAGTGCGTTCGGATTCTATCCGCGCACCGCCGGCGTGTATGAATCTCGCTATGACAAGCTGTCGACGTTGAAAGCGCTGAGCGCCGCATACGATGACTGGTTGCTGACCAATATCGACGGACAGGTCGAGCGCTACAAGAAAATCAAGGGCGCTTTTAAGTTAGTAAGTTCTCATAACGCAGCAGGAGGATCAGCTGCCTATACTTACGATGTAAACAACCAGCTCATCGTCATTGTAGATTCTGATGGCCGCAGCGTGAAAATCAACTGGAGTGGCGGCGTGGTCGCCTCGATCGAAGGATCTGAGGGCGAGGTGCGTTATGAATACCAACAGGCAGCGGTGACTGGCCAGGCCGACATCGCCGGGATGGCGCGCCTGGAGGCGGCTCACTTTCACGACCGGGATGGCGCGTTGGTGTCGTCGCGGCGCTACCATTACGAGGACGACTCGCAGCGGTATCTGCTGACCGGGATCAGCGACGAAAATAATGTGCGCTTTGCGACCTATGCGTACAACCAGGCCGGTTAGGCAGTGTTGTCCGAGCATGCCGGCGGCGTGGGGCGCCATACATTCGCCTATCCGAGCGACCTTACACGGCGCGTTACCGATCCGCTCGGCACGGAACGCGTCCTGGGACTGACCTACCCGAGCGATACCAGAGGGCGCATTGTCAGTGGAAGCCAGCCAGCAGGCGCAGGGTGCGAAGCCGGCGCCAATGCGTACGAGTACAGCAGCAGCGGCGATCTGGCGAGCCGCACCGACTTCAACGGCCAGAAAACCTGCTTCACCAATGATGTCGCGCGCGGACTGGAAACGCGCCGAATAACAGGCTTGCCAGCAAGCGCGAGCTGCCCCGTCGGCGCCACTGCTGTCGGCGGCAACGCGGTGCGCACGATCAGCACGCAATGGCATACGGATTGGCCGCTCAAGAGCATGGTGGCAGAACCAAGTCGGCTCACAAGTTACGGATACAACGGCGAGCGCGGGGCCGACGGCCAAGTTGCGCATTGCTCCGATGCGACCCTGCCGAACGGTAAGCCGGTGGCCGTGCTTTGCAGCCAAACAGTCCAGGCCAGCACGGACAGCAACGGTACGCTCGGCTTCTCTGCCGCGAAAACGGGCGCAGCGCGTGTGTGGCAATACACCTACAACAGCGCCGGCAAACTGCTGACCCGCACCGGACCCGCCGACGCGCTCGGCAACCGCGACGCGCTGCGGCTCACTTATTACGCCGACACCACGGGCGACCACACTACTGGCGACCTCGCCACGGCAACCAACGGCGCCGGCGAAGTCACGCAGCTTCGCGAATACAGCAAAGACGGCCTGGCGACCAACATCAAGCTGCCAAACGGGCAAATTATCAAGCTCGAATACGGCGCGCGCCAGCGGCTGGCGTCACGAACGGTCGAGGACGGCAGCGGCGCGGCCGAAACCGCGCGCTATCAATATGACGATGCCGGCCAGCTCACCCGCGTTATCGCCGCCGATGGCACGTCGATGGAGTACGTCTACGATGCGGCGCACCGCCTTACCGACCTGCGCGACGGCGCCGGCCACACCGTCCACTTCACGCTCGACAACATCGGCAACGTGGTCAAACAGGATGTGCGCGATGCGAGGGGCGAGTTGGTAGCTACTTCAAAGCGCACGTACGATGCGCTTAACCGGCTGCAGAAAGAGCAGCGCGACGATCAGGATCCAGGCGTGAGCTACGCCTACGACCGTGGCGGCAACCTGACCAAGGTGATCGATCCGCTCGGCCGCGCGACGACCCAGGTTTTCGATAGATACAATCGGGTGATGACGCAGATTCTCCCACCCCCAGCGCCAGGCGCCGCCGCACCAGTGATCGGTTTCGGCTACTCGCATCAGGACGATCTGCTTTCCGTGACCGATCCACGGAAACTGACGACACGCTACACCGTGGACGGACTCGGCCAGCAAACCAGCATCGTCACCCGGACACGGGAACAACGACCATCAAGTTTGATGGCGCCGGCAATCCCGACTTCAGCACCGCCGCCGCCGCCCGCAAGACAATTTATCGATTCGATGCAGCGCACCGTCTGACTCAACTTGGCAGCAGTACTTTCGAATACGGCAAAGACGGCAGCGGCGCGACCGGGCGGCTGACGAAAGTGACCGACGCATCCGGACAGACCAGCTACACCTACGACGGCTTCGGCCGTCTGTTGAGCAAAGCGCAGTCGGTAGGGGCCGGTGCTTCAGCGAAAATATTCGCTACTGCCTACACCTACGGCACTACCGGAAGCAGCGTCGGCAACGTAACGTCGATGACCTACCCCAGCGGGAACCGCATTGACTACACATATGGCGCAGACGGTCGCGTGCAGAGCCTGGTTTTGACAGCGCCGGGCGCGAGTCCGGTAAAAATTCTCGGCGACATCCGCTATCTCCCGTTCGGTACAGTGCGTGGTTGGACGTGGGGAAACAGCAGCACCGCTAGCCCGAACATTTACGAGCGCGAATACGATTTGGACGGCAGGGTCATCAGCTATCCGTTGGGCCATCCCGCCAGCGGTGGCACAGTGCGCTCGCTGAGCTACGACTCTGCAGGGCGAATCAGAGCGACCAAACACACCGGCGCTGCGGGTGCCGCACTGCTTGACCAGCGCTACGACTACGAGGGCCTCGATCGGCTGATCGCGTTCGACAGCGCCAACACCATGCAGCGTTTCCAGTACGATGCCAACGGCAACCGGACCCGGGCGACGTTCGGCGCGACTACTTACCTCAACACGATCAACGGCGCCAGCAACCGACTTACCAGTACTACCGGACCGGCGCCAGCAAAGCAGAACTCTTACGATGCAACGGGAAATCTGGTGAACGACGGGACGATTCTGTATAAATACGGGATTGACGGCCGGTTAAGTGGGGTCGTTCGCGGCGGGATCACGACGGGGTATCGGTACAACGGCGTGGGACAGCGGGTGGCGAAGACAGTAACTGCTGGTGTCGCAGTGCACTATGCGTACGAGGAATCCGGCCGACTGTTGGGCGAGTACGATGCCGCAGGGAAGACCACACAGGAGACTGTGTATCTGGGCGACTTGCCCGTTGCCGTGTTGAAGCCAAGTGATGCCAATGCCGGCACCACCAGGCTTGCAACGGTTGGGATTCACTACGCCTACGCCGATCACTTATCCGCACCTAGAGTGCTGACGCGTGCGGTCGACAACAAGATGGTTTGGCGCTGGGATAGTGCAGATCCATTCGGGCTCAATCAGCCTGACGAAAACCCGGCCCGCCTCAGCGCTTTCAACTACAACCCGCGATTTCCCGGACAAGTATTCGATAAGGAAGCGAACAATCACTATAACTACTTCAGGGATTATGATCCACAGACTGGGCGGTACGTGCAGTCTGATCCGATCGGGCTAGGAGGCGGTTTGAATACGTATGGGTATGTTGGTGGTAACCCGGTAAACTGGGCAGATCCATTCGGACTGGCGCCAGGTGATCGCTACAAAACTGCAGACGCTGCGGGGATTCAAGCGATCCGGGACATCAATCCCACGTCAATAGCGCGGAATCAAGAGTTCGCCGGACGTGTGTACAGGAGTAAAGATGGGTCCTTTAGCTACACGCCGCCGATTCCCGGCAAACGCGCTAGCGCCGATTTTGGTTCATGCCCACCGGGAACCGAGAACGCTGGCCAATACCATACTCATGGAGCTGACTCAAATGGCAGGAATCACGACTATGTGTTTTCAAATCCTGATATGGAGTGGTCCGAAAAAGAGAATGTTCCTTCTTACTTGGGCGTGCCAAATGGTGTAATCGGAAAATACACTCCCGTCAAAGGCGGCGCCCATCGTTCAGGTTCAGCTTTCCCTATCGGCTCAGGTGCAAAATGAAATTTTTTAAATATCTACTGATTGCGCTTCAGCTCTTCCTTGTGACCGCGACGTGGGTCAGTGCTCAAGAATCACTGAAGCAAAGCGATTCCACGCCAGGCTACGTTCCTAAGGAAGGGTTTATCCCGGACCGCAGGACCGCTATTGCCGTTGCTATTGCGGTCTTGATTCCCATCTACGGCGAAGAAGAAGTCCGCGAAAACCGTCCATTTGTCGCTACGTTAAAAGGTGGGAAGTGGACCGTAACCGGATCGCTCCCAAAAAACATGGTCGGTGGCGTGCCTGAGGTCCAACTCTCAAAGTCCAACGGGAAGATTTTGAAAATCAGCGCTGGCAAGTAGGCTCGCACTGCCGGGGAGCGATGTCCGGAATATCGAGAAAATTCTGGCGCGGGCCATTTGGAGGCGCACCTCTGGCGGCCCTTACGTCGCCCCATAAGTTCATGACGATTGTCTATATATGAAAACTACCTTTCGCAGAGCCGTCATCCTCGTCGGCGGAGTTCTTGGGATCGCCATTTTTGCAAGCATGTTGAGAACGTATGCTACCGATTAATGCTGGCCGCGATGAGCGTGTATTTGAAACCGCCCACCCATGGCGCGTACAAGGAAAACTACAGGAATGAGGCGTTATCCGGGAACGACCAAACTTTTAGTGATGGGGAAGGAGTGCCATCGTAGCTCGGTACTCCAACCGGCAACATCTGGAAGTACACCTCGAATGGGTCACCGTACGGTGGAAAAGCGAAAAAAATTGGACAGTGTGCGAAATGAAATCGATTAAATCTGCGGCATGCATCGTGATTACGGTGTGCTTCAGCATCGCAAATTCCTATGCCGATAGCAACTTGAAACAACAGTTTGTACAGAAGGATGGCGTAATCCCCAAGGACGGATACGTCCCAAAAGAGGGATTCGTCCCTGACGCTGCGACAGCCACCGCGGTCGGGCTGGCCGTGCTAACGCCGATTTATGGCCGTGACGTTATTGAGCCCCAGAAGCCACTCAAAGCTGTCTTGGTGGGAAACGTCTGGGTAGTGATGGGTACCCTCAAGAGCAATTCAGTCGGAGGCGTTGCCGAACTAAATATTTCGAGGAAAAATGGGGCAATACTGCGAGTAATTCATGGAAAATATGGCCCTAACTCGGTTGGATTGCTGTGCGCCCCACCGCCGCTCGCAGCCAACTGTCAAATTCCACTCTTAGCCGGACCGTGCGCGCACGCGGCGGCGCCAAGGTAGAATGTCGGCTCATTTCGAAAGAGTGCCCATGCCGAATACCTGGAAACCGTCCGTCACCGTCGCCGCCGTCATCGAACGCGATGGCCGCTTTCTGCTGATCGAAGAAGAGACCAGCGAAGGCGTGAAGCTGAACCAGCCGGCCGGCCACCTCGATCCGCACGAGTCGCTCGAACAGGCGGTGGTGCGCGAGGTGCTCGAAGAGACGGCGCACGACTTCACGCCGACGGCGCTGGTGGGCATGTACATGTCGCGCTACACCTCCAAGCGGCGCGGCACCGACGTGACGTACCTGCGCTTCACCTTTTGCGGCACGCCCGGCATGGAGCACGACGTGCCGCTCGATCACGGCATCATCCGCACGCTGTGGATGACGCGCGACGAAATCGCCGCCTGCGAAGAGCGCCACCGCAGCCCGATCGTGCTGCGCTGCGTCGACGACTACCTGGCCGGCCTGCGCGCCCCTTTGGCCCTGCTGCACACCCACGCCTCGATCTTCGAGGGCGGGCTTACATTAAAGACGGACGTGACATGAGCAAGAAAAAAGTCGTGATCGGGATGTCGGGCGGTGTCGACTCCTCGGTGGCGGCGTGGATGCTGAAGGAACAAGGCTACGAAGTGATCGGCCTGTTCATGAAGAACTGGGAAGACGACGACGATTCCGAATTCTGCTCCTCGCGCCAGGACTGGATCGACGCGGCCAGCGTGGCCGACGTTGTCGGAGTCGACATCGAGGCAGTCAATTTCGCCGCCGAGTACAAGGACCGCGTGTTCGCCGAATTCCTGCGCGAGTACCAGGCCGGCCGCACGCCGAACCCGGACGTGCTGTGCAACGCCGAGATCAAGTTCAAGGCTTTTCTCGACCATGCGATGCACCTCGGCGCCGACCTGATCGCCACCGGCCACTACGCGCGCGTGCGCGAAAACGCCGGCAAGTTCGAGCTGCTAAAGGCGGTCGACGCCACCAAGGACCAGAGCTACTTCCTGCACCGGCTGAACCAGGCGCAGTTATCCAAGACCTTGTTCCCGCTTGGCGAAATCCCGAAGACCGAAGTGCGCAAGCTGGCCGAAAAACTGGCTCTGCCGAACGCGGCGAAGAAGGATTCGACCGGCATCTGCTTCATCGGCGAGCGGCCGTTCCGCGATTTCCTGAACCGCTACCTGTCGTACAAGCCGGGGCCGATGAAGCTCGATGACGGCACCACCGTCGGCGAGCATGTCGGGCTGTCGTTCTACACGCTCGGCCAGAGGAAGGGCATCGGCATCGGCGGCCTGAAGACGCACCGCAACGCCGACGGCACCAGCGAGCCTTGGTTCGTCGCGCGCAAGGACATCGAGAACAACACCTTGTACATCGTGCAGGGACACGACCATCCGTGGCTGCTGTCGTCATCGCTGGTGGCGGCGCAGGCGAGCTGGGTGGCCGGCGTGGCGCCCGAGGCGCGCCTGATGGCGGCCAAGACGCGCTACCGCCAGGCCGACGTGGCCTGCGGCATCGTGCCAAGCGGCGACGACCGCTTCGAGCTGCGCTTCGACGATCCGCAATGGGCGGCCACGCCCGGCCAGTCGGCGGTGCTGTACGACGGCGACGTGTGCCTCGGCGGCGGCATCATCGACAGCGTCACCGCGGTGTAGCGCCATGCTGCCGGGTTTGACTGTCGGTTTACTTTACATCCTGGGCGCCTTATTGCCGCTAGGAATGTAAGTTCTTGACATTAATATCAATTTCCTGTTGGCACGATTACTGCTCTACTGTCTGAGCAGTCTACAACTCACCTGGAAAAATATAATGAACAAGAAATTCCTGTCAGCATCCGTCGTTGCCGCCGTCGTACTCTTGAGCGCGATGCTTCCCGCGCAGGCTGCGCCAATCAACTACGCCTTGCGAAACGTAACTTTCACCGACGGCACCTCTGCCACCGGCAGCTTTGTATTCGACGCGGCGACCCACAAGTCGTCCGGTTACAGCATCGCCACCTCCCAGGGAACGTTGACGTCGTTTAACTGGGACCAAACGAATAGCGGCCTGTACTTCGGCGGCGGGGCCGGCCCGAACAATTTCACGATCATCACGACCAACGGCCGTCGCGCTTTCAACTTTTCCTTCCTGGATCCGTTCACGGATGCCGGTGGAACGAACCTCATCAATATCGCCAGCACCTACGAATGCTATAACTGCAGCCCGTTTCGCCGGGTGAACGGTGGCTCCGTCACCTCGATCGATGCGGTCGATGTACCGGAGCCGGGTACACTGCCGCTGGCGTTTGCGGCCATTGGCGTGCTTGGCTTCCTGCACCGCCGCCGGAATCAGGCCGCCTGATTTGGCGAGGCGGTAGCGCCGGTCACCGCGCCGGGTCAGTGACCATGTCGGTGATGGATATCCGGCGTATGCGCGTGCCCGTGCCTCAGTTCAGTGTGCGCATGCGCGTGGGTATGCGGCTCGGCGCCGTCCCACCCGTCTTCATGCTCGTGCTGGTGATGCCGGTCGTGGCGATGCGCATGCCCGTGCTCCATTGGCTCGTGCGTGTGGGCGTGCTCATGACGCTCGGTCAGGTGCAGCCAGATACCGGCCGCCATCAGAACAGCAGCCAGCCAAAACGCCGCGCCAGGCGTTTCGCCAAGCAGCACCAGCGACAGCGCCACGCCGATGAACGGCCCGACCGCGAAATACGCACCGGTGCGCGCCGTGCCGAGATGGCGCAAAGCGAGCACAAACAGCACCAGCGACAGCCCATAGCTGCAAAAGCCCAGCAAGGCGGCGACCAGCGTGGTGGCGACCGGCGGCAGCGCCTGGCCCAGTGTGAACGCCAGCACCAGGTTGACGCTGCCGGCGACCAGTCCCTTGACGGCGGCAATCTGCACCGCATCGCTGGCCGAAATCTTGCGCGTCAGGTTGTTGTCGATGCCCCAGCACAGGCAGGCGCCCAGGATAGCCAGGCCTGACCACGGTACGCCGCCCAGCGGCCCGCTCGGCCAGTTCAGCACGACGCTGCCGGCGACAATGAGCAGCATGCCGATGAATATGCGGCGATCGAAATTCTCCTTGAAGACGAACCACGCCAGTGCGGCGGTGAACACGCCCTCTGTGTTAAGCAGCAGCGAAGCGGTCGACGCCGCGGTGCTGGCCAATCCCGCCATCAGCATGATCGGTCCCATAATGCCGCCGAAAAGGGTCGCGCCCATCAGCCAGGGCCAATCGCGCGCCGTCAGGCGATCCGCGCGGGCACCCGCCGATTTGCCGGCAAGCGCGCGGGCGCCGTACCACGCGATCAGGCCGATCCCGCTGCCAAGATAAAGCAGCGCGGCCAGCATGATCGGCGGCGTTGCGCCGAGGAGGTTTTTTGCAAACGGCGCGCTGGCGCCGAACAAGATGGCTGCCATCAGCGCGTAAAGAACCCCTTGCTGCATTTACTTCACCGAAAAACGCACGCTGACCACGTCCTTGTTGGCGAACGTGACCGCCGCGACGGCCTTGTTGCCGCGTGCCAAACTGACGCCCTTGGCGACCAGCGTATTGCTGCCGGATGCTGCGAGCGGCAGCACCGATTTGCTGGCGCCCTGCAGCACCGTCAGCGAGCCGCTCATGCCGGCGGTCGGCAAATCCTTGCCATGATCGTCGACGTAAATGGTGGCGACGCCATCCTTGCTGACCAGTTCAAACGACAGGTCCCCCGCGCTTTGCACAATGCCGCCGTGTTTCGCTTTGCTGCCATGCGCCTGCGCGCCGCCGGCAAGGGCCAGGCTGAATGCCAACGTTGTCAGTCCAATTGCTTTCTTCATGCTGTTCTCCAAAATGGGGCGGCTCGAAATCGGGCGCCGCCGCTAGGCCCGGATGATTGTTAATAAGCGTCGGTGTCCGACGACGCCACCAGCGCTTCCAGTGGCCGGCGGCCGACCAGGAAAAAGATCAATGGCGTCAGCAGCGAGTCGAGGATCGTCGAACTGATCAAGCCACCGAAAATGACGACCGCCACCGGGTGCAGGATCTCCTTGCCGGGAGTGTCCGCCGCCAGCAGCAGCGGCAGCAGCGCGCACGCCGCCACCAGCGCCGTCATCACCACCGGCGTCAGGCGTTCGAGCGAGCCGCGCACGATCATCGGCCAGCCGAACGTCTCGCCTTCGAACTTGCACAGGTTGACGTAGTGGCTGACCTTCAGGATGCCATTGCGGGTGGCAATGCCGGCCAGCGTGATGAAGCCGACCATCGACGCCACCGACAGCGCGACGCCGGCGATCCACATCGCGATCACACTGCCGACCAGCGCGAACGGTATGTTCCCCATGATGACGAGCGCCAGCGTGGACGAGCGGTAGCGTGAATACAGCACCAGGAAGACCAAGGTCAGCGAACCAAGCGCCAGCCCGACCATCAGTAACTGCGCCTGCTCCTGAGCCTGGAACTGGCCCTCGACGCTGATGAAGTAACCGCCCGGCAGCGCAGTCGCCGCCACGTTCTTGCGCACGTCGCCGATGATGCGCGACATATTCGAGCCGTCGGTATTGGCGTACACCACGATGCGGCGGCGGCCGTTCTCGCGGCCGATCTGGTTCGGGCCGTCGCCCTCCTCGACCGTCGCGATCGACGACAGCGGGACCGGGCCGGCCGGGCTGTCGATCATCACGCGCGCCAGGTCCTGCGGCGAGCGGCGCGCGTCGGCCAGGCGCACCACCAGGTCGAAGCGGCGCGCGCCGTCGATGATCTGGGTCACGCGGGTGCCTTCGGCCAGCGACTCGAGCGCGCTCAGGACCTGGCCGGGAGCCAGGCCATGCTGGGCCGCCTTGCGATAGTCGATGCGCACCTTGATCTGCGGGATCAGCACCTGGCGTTCAACCGACAGGTCGACCAGGCCTTCAACGCTCGACAGGCGCTCGCGCAGGCCGTCGGCCAGCGCGCGCAAGGTGTCGATATCGTCGCCGTAGATCTTCAGCGCCACCTGCGCGCGCACGCCGGAGAGCAGATGGTCGAGCCGGTGCGAAATCGGCTGGCCGATCGCCACCGACGCCGGGATCGCGGCCAGCTGCGCGCGGATGCTCGCCATGATCTCCTCGCGGCTGCGTTGCGACGGCTTCAGGTCGACATCGAGTTCGGACGAGTGGACGCCTTCGGCGTGTTCGTCCAGCTCGGCGCGGCCGGTGCGGCGCCCGACACGGGTCACCTCCGGCACCTGGCCGATCAGCGTTTCGGCGAGCGCGCCCATACGGTTCGCTTCGGCCAGCGAGGTGCCGGGCGTGAAGGTCATCCCCATCACCAACGAGCCCTCGTTAAAGGCCGGCAGGAAGGCGCGCGGGAAGAACGGCACCGACGCCGCGGCGGCCAGCACCACGATCAGCGCCGCAGCCAGGATCGGCCGCACGCGCGCAAACGACCATTGCAAGGCGACGCTGTCCCACGCCTTCAGGCGCCGGATCAGCGGCGTGTCGCCCCGGTGCAGCCGCTTCATGCGCGGCAGCAGGTAGTAGGCCAGCACCGGCGTGACCGTCATCGATACCAGCATCGACGCCAGGATAGAGGCGATGTAGGCGATCCCCAGCGGGGCGAACAGCCGGCCTTCGATGCCGGGCAGCGCAAACAGCGGCACGAACACCAGCACGACGATGATGGTCGCGTAGACGATGCCGGATCGGACCTCGACCGACGCGTGCCAGATCACTTCGATCACCGACATGCCGGTTTCCGAGCGCTGCTTCAGGCGCCGCAGGATGTTCTCGACGTCGACGACGGCGTCGTCGACCAGTTCGCCGATGGCGATCGCCAGGCCGCCGAGCGTCATCACGTTGATCGACTGGCCGAGCAGGTGGAACACCAGCGCGGTAAGCGCCAGCGACAGCGGAATGGCGACCAGCGAAATGAGCGTCGTGCGCACGCTGAGGAGGAAAGCAAACAGCACCACCGCGACCATCAGCGCGCCATCGCGCAAGGCTTCGACGACGTTGCCGATCGACGCTTCGATGAAGTTAGCCTGCCGGAACAGCACCACCGGCGCGGCCAGCCCGGCCGGCAGCCCGGGCTTGAGTTCAGCGAGCGCCGTTTCGATGTCGCGCGTCAGGCGCACGGTGTCGGCGGCGGGCTGCTTTTGCACGCTGACGATGACGGCCGGTTT
The DNA here is from genome assembly GCF_002760655.1 of Massilia eurypsychrophila. Taxonomy (GTDB): domain Bacteria; phylum Pseudomonadota; class Gammaproteobacteria; order Burkholderiales; family Burkholderiaceae_D; genus JAFCUW01. The sequence goes on from NZ_PDOC01000002.1 coordinate 506,088, forward strand.
GCCGTTCATGCCGGCGTCGCCGCGCTTGAAGGCCGGCGCGTAGCGCACGCCGGCGACCTGTTCGAGCAGCACCGGCGCGCCGTTGCGGTAAGCGACCGCTAGGCCCTTCAGGTCGTCGAGCCGGTTGGTGCGGCCGAGGTTGCGGATCAGGTATTCGCGGCTGTTGAGGTCAATGAAGCCGCCGCTGGTATTGGCGGCGAAGCCGCGCAGCGACGCGCTGACCTGCTCGAGCGTGACGCCAAACTGCGCCATGCGCGCCGTATCGGGTTCGACCCGCAGCTGGCGCACCTCGCCGCCGATCGGCACCACCTGCGACACGCCGGCGATCGACAGCAGGCGCGGTCGCAGCACGAAGTCGGCGTACTCGCGCGCCTTCATCGGGTCGGTCGCGGTGACGTCGATCGGCAGCGCGATGAGCATGACTTCGCCCATGATCGACGACACCGGCCCCATCATCGGCGCGATCTTGCCCGGCAGTTGTTCCTTGACCAGCGCGATCCGTTCGGCGACCAGCTGGCGGTTGCGGTACGGGTCGGTGCCCCAGTCAAACTCGGCGTAGACGATCGACAGGCCGACGCCCGATACCGACCGCACGCGCGTCACGCCCGGCATGCCATTGAGCGTGGTCTCGATCGGGAACGAGACGAGCTGCTCGACCTCTTCCGGGGCCATGCCGCCGGCCTCGGTGAGCACCGTCACCACCGGCTTGTTCAGGTCGGGGAAGACGTCGACCGGCGTGTGCCAGGCGGTGAAGGCGCCGTACAGCATCAACAGCAGTGCGGCGGCCAGCACCAGCAGGCGGTTCCTCAGGCTGAAGCGAACGATGTAGTTGAACATGGGCCGCCTACCTGATCTGGTTGATCAGCGCGGCGCCGGAGACGACCACCCGGTTGTCGGCGGTCAGCCCTTTCGTCACCACCACTGTGCGACCATCGAGCGCGCTCGCCTCCACCGGCAGGGCGATGAAGCGCTGGGCGCCGGACTTGATCCAGACTACCGTCTCATTGGCCGGGTTGCGGGCCAGTGCTTCGGCCGGCAGGGCGATGCCCTTCACCGTGGTGTTGAGCTTGACGAGGACGGTGACCGGCTGGCCGACCGCCAGCGCGAGGTCCTTGCCGGTGGCGCGAAAGTTCAGCGGCAAGGCGCCGTCGCGCAAGGCGATGGCCCCGCCCAGCAAGGTCAGCGCCACGTCCGGCGCCTGCACCAGGCTCGCGCTGCCGATGCGGCCTGCCAGGGTCACGTCGGTCGATGTCGCCTCGACCAGCAGCCGGCGCGGATCGACGATCTCGAACAACACGTCGCGCGATTCGACGATCTGGCCGTTGCGCACACTCGCGCTGGCGATGACGCCGGTGGCCGGCGCGACGATCGGCTCGGCGCCGCCAATCGACGCGGCGACCGCGCGCTGGCGGCCGATGGTGCCGGCCAGCTCCGCCCTGGCCGCATCGACTTCCTTGGCCGGCACCACGCCTTCGAGCGACTCGAGGCGGCGCACCCGCCGTTCGAGCAAGCCGCGATTCGCGTTCAGTTCAGCCAGTTGGGCGGCCTGGTTGCCCCGTTCAATCGCACTGGCCACAGGACGCAGGCGCGCCAGCACCTGGCCCTTGCGCACCTGCTGGCCGGCCACCGGCAGGCCATTCGGGCCGGGCTCGATGCTGCCCGAAAAAGGCGCCTGCACGCGGCCGCCGGAATTCGGATCCATGCCGGCGCGGCCATTCAATTCGACCGTGTGCGGGTATTCGCCCTGCTGCGCCATCAGCGTGCGGATCGCCATGCGGCGCTGCGCCAGCTTGGGTACATTGACGCTGCCGTCGGGCAGCCGCGCCAGCGCGCCGGCGCTGCCGGATGCCTGGGCGTCGAGGTGTTCGCCGTTGGGGCCATGCGCGCCGGGCGAGGCGATCGCGGCGACGGTGACGGCGGCCAGCAGGCAGGCCGCGAGGTAATTGGTAGGCTTGTTCATGTCATTGATCCTTGCGTTGCGCGCGGGCGCGGAAAATCACGGCCGTCAGCAGTAGGGTTGCCAGCAGCGCGCCGCCGAGCCACCAGGCCCAGGCAGGGGCGCCGTGATCGTCGTGCGGCGCCGGGGCGGCCACAACGAGCGTGCCTTCCAGCAGATCGCTCTCTTCGCCGGCGACCAGCGTAAACAGCAGCGCGTGCTTGCCGGGAGCCGACAGCGCCTTGAGCAGCCGGGCGTCGTCGAAGGCGTAATCGCCCATGTCGGGATGGAAGGTCGCTTTGGCCTTCAGGTTCTTGTACTGCACCTCGAGCTGGCCTTTGAGCACTGGCTCGTTGGTCTCGTAGCGGTCGATCAGCACCGACAGTTCGCCGCCCGACAGCTGGCCGACCAGTTCGAACGCCTCGGTAAACGTTTCAACGCGCGGCGCGGCGCCGCCGTTCGCCGCGGCGGCCGGGCCGTCGAGGTGCTCGCCGTTCGGCCCGTGGGCGCCGGGCGAAGCATGGACGGGCGCGATCGCCAGCATGGCGACCAACATCAGGGACAGCAGTTTCATGGCAGGATTCCTCGGACTTGATTGAGTTGGGCGTGCGCCAGGCCAAGCGCGACACGCTGCTGGCGCACCGTCATGCCGGCTTCGTGCGACAGGATGCGGGCACGCAGCATTTCGGCCAGGCCGCGCTCGCCGACGCGGAACGCCTTGTCGATCAGGGCGGCGTGTTCGCGCAGCGCCGCGGCGCGCGCGACGGCCGCTTCGAGTCCCTCGCGCACGTTCGACAGCTGTTCCAGCGCGTGGGCGACGTCGGCGTCGATGCCGGCCTGCGCCTGCGCTGCCTCGGCCGCGGCGGTGGCGATCTGGGTCTGCGCCAGCGCCTCGACGGGGCGGTTGCGCGCCGCGCTGCCGAGCGGGATCTGCAGGGCGACGCCGACGCTGCGCTCGGGCGCCGGCAGGGCACCCTTCTGCTCATGGCGGTACGACAGACCGATGGTCGGCGGCGCACTGCGGGTGGCCTCGGCAACCCGCAGTGCGGCCTCCGCCCGACGTTCGGACGCGCGCGCCGCGCCCAGGCGCGCATTGAACGGCTCAGCCACCTCCGCAATTGTCTCCGGTTCGAGCCGCGGCAGCTCGCGCAGGCCGGTCAGCACGCGAAAGCGGGCCAGCGCTTCGCTCGCCTTGGTCGCCGCCTGCGTCATGTCGATGCGCGCGCCGAGCGCTTCCTGTTGCGCCAGCAGGCCGTCGCTGCGCGCCAGGTCGCCGGCCTTGACGCGGCGCTGCACTTCCTCGGCCAGCTCTTGCAGGTGCTGCAGGTGGTCGCGCTTTTCGATCAGGACCTCCTCGGCGGCGGCCGTTTCCCATGCGCGTTGGCGCACTTCGCCGGCGACGGCCAGCCTGGCCTGGCGAAGCTGCGCGGCCAGTTCCTCGGTGCTGCGCACGGCCAGCGTCTCGCGCGCCGCCCGCTGGCCGGGCAGCCAGACTGACGCCGACAGCGACACTTCCGATTCGCGCTGGTCGCGCTGATCGGTCCAGCGGTCCGAGCGCTGCGCCAGCCCCAGCGTGGGCGACGCGGCAATCCAGGAGCGGGCCGTGGCGCCGGCCGCCTCGACTTCGCCCTGGCGCGCTTCGAGCGTGCGCGCGGGGACAGAGCGCAGCCAGGCGCTGTCGACGGCGCTGGCCAGGGTGGCGCCTTCGGGCGCCGCGGCGGCCGCCCCCGGCAAGACGAGAACGGCCACGGTAAACAACAGGTGCAGGCGAAATGCGCGCATGGTTACTCCATCAGGTGACGAACAGGATCACCGAGGGCGAGCGCACCGGCGCGGCAAAACGTCGCGCGCCGATCAATTCAATGGTGAGTGCAGTACTCCCTCGGCAGCTTAACCGAGGGCGTGGGCAGGGGGACGCAGGGGACTGTCGAGGAAGGGATCAGGGATAAAGCGGGCGACGGCGTCCTCGGTCGCGCGGCTGGCCGGTTGCGGCGCGAGCGCGGCCAACGGTGCTGTCAGGAACGCCAGCTGCGGCGACGACGAGTGGTCGTGGATATGCCGGGCCGACTCGTCGGAATGGTCGTAGTGCACCGACCCGTCGGCATCGTGATGATGCTCGGTGCCGTCTTCGTGCGCTGACTCGTGGGCGACGCTGAACTCCATTGCGCTCGTGTATGGCGAGCCAAATTGCATAGCAAAGCTTTGCAATGGCAGGCATACAAGCAGCAGTAAGCAGATGAGTAGACGCACGAGAAGTCCTTGAAGATCAGCTAAATTATAGCAGGCGCGGACAGGCACGACCCCGGCCCGCCTAACCCTGCTGCTTCCTGATCATCGCCAGCACGGTGCTGCGGATCGTCTTGAGCACCGCGTCTGCCTTGAACGGCTTGACGATGAAGCCGTGCACGCCGCGCGCCAGCGCCGCCTGCAAGGTGGGCGCGTCGAGCGCGCCGGACAGCATGAAGATGATGGTCTTGGGCAGGTTGGCGCGGATCTGTTCGACGATCTGCTCGCCGTCCTCCATCTGCTCGCGGGCGATGCAGATCAGCTGCGGCCGGAACTTGAGCGCCAGCGCGTAGCCCTGGCTGCTGGTGTGGGTCTGCCCGACCACGCCGTAGCCGCCGTCGGTGAGCACGCTGTTGAGCAGGTCGCGCGACAGCGCGCTGGTGTCGACGATGACGGCTTTCAGCATGGGCAGCCTCCCGCGGTATCAGTGTTCATTCGGATTTACCTTTTGCGTCCTGGCGCGCCTGCCAGCGTTTCAGTGACACCTGGTACAGCGCCAGCTCTTCTTCGTACAGGTCAAATATGCACGGCACGCAGCCGCTGCGGCAGCACTCGTCGCTGTGCGGGCGCACCGGCGGCTGCGGCTTCGGGTCGTCGCTAGAACGATTCATACGCCAGCATCTTCCACGTCACGCCGAGCGGCACGTCGATCTTGAGTTGCACCAGCTTGCGCGACAGCGCCAGTATCTCACGCTCGGCGCGCAGCCTCTCGCCGATCGGCGTCTTCAGGATGCCGGCGCCGGCCATCACCGCGTCGACGTCGCCGTACGCGTTGAGCAGCTTGGCGGCGGTCTTCATGCCGACCTTCGAGACGCCTGGCACGCCGTCGGTGACGTCGCCCATCAGCGCCAGCAGGTCGACCAGCAGTTCCGGCGCGACGCCGAACTTGTTGCGCACCCAGGCGTCGTCGTGCCACTCGCCCTTGAAATGGTCCCATACCAGCGCGCCGTGCGCGATCAGGCCGTGCAGGTCCTTGTCGGTGGAGGCGATGATCGCTTCGCCGCGCCCTTCCGACAGCCAGCGCATCACGCCGGTGCCGATGACGTCGTCGGCCTCGACGCCGGGCAGCATCAGCACATGCAGGCCTTCGCCGGCCAGGCTGGCGTGAAAACCGGGCAGCGCCTCGCGCAGGAACGACGGCATCGGCGCGCGCTGCTCGCGGTAGCGCGGATACAGTTCATGGCGCCAGGTCGGTCCGCCGAAATCGAACGCCGCCAGCACGTGGCTCGGTTCGTGCGCGGCGAGCAGCTTGCGAAACGACGACAGCGCGTGGCGCAGCGCGACCGCAGCCTTGTCGGCCGAATCGGGCTCTGGAGACGCTTCGTACACGCGCCGCACGATATTGAGTCCGTCGATGGCGAGCAGCTTGCCCATCTGGCCGTTCCTATTTGACGAAATCGTACTTCCCGCCGCGCTCGAGCGCGCGCACGTAGGCGGGGCGCGCGTGGATGCGGTCGAGGAAAGCCATCAGCTTCGGATGTTTTTCGCCGAGGCCGCCGCGCGAGGCGGCCGCTTCCAGCATAAAGCTGAGCTGCACGTCGGCGGCGGTGAAGACGTCGCCGGCGAACCACTTCGCCTTGGCCAGTTCGGCTTCAAGGTAGGCCAGGTGCTGGGCGATCTGCGGCATGATGTAGGTACCCTTGACCTTCTGCGCGATGCCGCGCGCGATCGGCTTGACGAAGAACGGCATCGGACTCGATTCGACGCGGTCGAACACCAGCTTCATCAGCAGCGGCGACATCGCCGAGCCTTCGGCGTAATGCAGGAAGTAGGTGAAGCGCAGCTTGTCGGGCGTGCCGGCGGCGGGGATGAGGCGCCCGTTGCCGTAGCGCTCGAGCAGGTACTCGATGATGGCGCCAGATTCGGCCACGGTGGAGTCGCCGTCGGTGATCACGGGCGACTTGCCGAGCGGATGAATGGCGCGCAGTTCGGGCGGCGCCAGCATCGTCTTCGGATCGCGCTGGTACTTCCTGATCTCGTATTCGAGCCCGAGCTCCTCGAGCAACCAGAGGATGCGCTGCGAGCGCGAATTGTTGAGGTGGTGGACTACGATCATCGTGTGCTTTCGCCATGGGGAATGGGCGCAAGCTTAGCATTGTTGGCCGCAGTTGGCGCGGCCGGTATGGCCGTGCTGGAAACGGAGTACACTCGTTGCGCCTTGATCCCAGGAGTATGCGCATGCCGTCCTTCCCTGCCCGCTACCTCGCTTTGCTGAGCGCCGCCTTCGTGTTCGTCCTGTCGCTGGCGATCGCCGCGCTGCACGCGGGGCACAGCTGGTGGCTGGCGGTGCCGAGCGGCGCGCTGACCTTGGTGGGCATCGTCGACCTGCTGCAAACGCGCCAGGCGCTGCGCCGCAATTATCCGATCCTGGCGCACTTCCGCTACTTCTTCGAATCGATCCGGCCGGAGATCCGCCAGTACTTCCTCGAAGACGATACCGACGCCAGGCCGTTCTCGCGCAACCAGCGCAGCATCGTCTACCAGCGCGCCAAGGTGGAAACCGACAAGCGCCCGTTCGGCACCCAGCTCGACCTGTACCAGGCCGGCTACGAGTGGATCAATCATTCGATCCGGCCGGCCGACATCGCCGGCCACAACTTCCGCATCGAGATCGGCAACCATCCGGACTGCCCGCGCGCGCAGCCTTATCAGGCCAGCGTCTTCAACATCTCGGCGATGAGCTTCGGTTCGCTGTCGGCCAACGCTATCCTGGCGCTCAACGCCGGCGCCAAGATCGGCGGCTTCATGCACGACACCGGCGAAGGCAGCATCAGCCAGTACCACCGCGTCAACGGCGGCGACCTGGTATGGGAGATCGGTTCCGGCTACTTCGGCTGCCGCAACGACGACGGCAGCTTTTCGGAAGAGCGCTTCGTCGCCAACGCGGCCAACGCGCAAGTGAAGATGATCGAAGTGAAGCTGTCGCAGGGCGCCAAGCCGGGACAAGGCGGCATTCTGCCTGGCGCCAAGGTGACGATCGAAATCGCCGCAGCGCGCGGCGTGCCGCCGGGACGCGACTGCCTGTCGCCGTCCAGCCACTCGGCGTTTTCGACGCCGGTCGGCCTGCTCAATTTCGTCGAGCGGCTGCGCGTTCTGTCGGGCGGCAAGCCGACCGGCTTCAAGCTGGCGATCGGCCATCCGTGGGAGTTCTTCGCCATCGTCAAGGCGATGCTGGCAACCGGCATCACGCCCGACTTCATCGTCGTCGACGGCGGCGAAGGCGGCACGGGCGCCGCGCCCGTGGAGTTCTCGGACCACGTCGGCACGCCGCTGCAGGAGGCGCTGCTGCTGGTGCATAACACGCTGGTCGGCGCCGGCCTGCGCGAGCGCATCAAGATCGGCGCGTCCGGAAAAATCGTCACCGCGTTCGACGTCGCCCGCACCATCGCGCTGGGCGCCGACTGGTGCAACTCGGCGCGCGGCTTCATGTTCGCCCTCGGCTGCGTGCAGTCGCAGACCTGCCACACCGACCGCTGCCCTACCGGCGTGGCGACCCAGGACGCGCAGCGCCAGAAGGCGCTCGACGTGCCGGACAAGACCGCGCGCGTGGCCCACTTCCACCAGAACACGATGAAGGCGCTGTCCGAACTGATCGCCGCGGCCGGCCTGACCCACCCGTCGCAGCTGAAACCCCACCACATCGTGCGGCGCGTCTCGCCCAACCAGGTCAAGCTGGCGTCGGCGCTGCTGCCCTACCTGACGGCGGGCGAACTGCTCGACCCGGATCAGCTGCGGCGCCTGCCGCCGGTGTTCGGCCTGTACTGGCCGATCGCGCAGGCCGAGTCGTTCCAGCCGCTGGCATGACAGGCGACAATGCCATGGAAAGTTGACTGGCGCTAGAGCCAGCCAATGCAGCTTTTTCTGCGGTGCTGGCGCAAAAGTTTTATTGTCACAGCCTCAAGCACCCGTTACTAACAAATCGTTCATGCGAGCAATGTGGTGCAAAATTTGCCGCTCCTTGTTCTTCCCTAATCCCGGAAAGTGACCAATTAGGTGGTCATCGAAATACGCCGCCAGTGCCTTGTTTTTTCCAAACTCTTGTTCACGTCCACTATGCTCGGCAGCTAACTTAGCGACGGCCTCTAAGAATTTGCTTTCAGGGCTTCCCGCCAATACATCGACCTCGTCGGATACGAAATGTTCGATCCAAATATCTCCATTCGACGAATTCTTGTATGTCACATGGATTGCAACGGCGCCTGGCGGCCCGCCACCCAACTGCACTTCGCTTCCGGTGATAGTGTAGTCGCCGAACCCCGTCCCGAACTGCGAGAACGTCTTGTGACTGTCGGTGAAGTGTTCGCGGCCTGCGTAGTCGGCATTCCGGATTTTCTTGTTGAATTGATCTACGATGTGCACGATTTTCGAGGTAGGCAAGGCGCCTAGCTGAGCCCCTGTGATCTTTCCTTGAAGTACGACATGAAACTTTACGTTTGGAGCTGAAGACAGAATTTGCATATCCGCATCGTTTAAACCGCTGTTTGCATAGAGAAGCGCAATATTGCGGTCACCGTACCTCGTCAGAAAAGCCTGGATGTGCCCCATCGCGACCCCGGGCCGGCATTGAAAACCTGGGATCACAGTCGGATAGGCAGCGATCGCCGCATCAACCTGCTTCATCCATTCCGAACCAGCCCCGCCTTGTAATTCACCTTGGCAGGGATTTATAACTACTATCATTTGTTGTCCATTCTTACCAAGCGTCTCCATGCATTTGACAAAACCGCTAGGTTTTTGAACGATAGGCTCCACGATGGGGACGACGGCCCCGGCTTCCAAGCAACTACTGCTGGAACTTCGCAAGGCAAGTAGTTCTGACTGGCGGCCATAAACGTAAGGAAAGTACATAAACTGCTCCGATCACGGTGGCGGCGATTATCGCCATTAGCCTGCCGTTTAAGAGCAATTTCAGGGTTGGCTAAGCGGCTGCGACAGAAGCGCCAAGACCGTAGCACGCTGTCGACCAGACAAAGGAGTAGCGTAACCTAGTGCTCGCAAGGAAGATGGCAGTTGAGAAACGAAGTCTACCGTATTCTGGTCAGTTGATCGCCTTCTCAATGCGTTTACAAAAATTGTATGCGCTAAAAGGGGCGATACCGTCTTAAATAGATGTTCGCAGTATGTCGAAATATGCCCGTTGGGTAGATCCGGCATTTTTCCGAATATCTCTTGAACAGCGGGCAGATATTCCGATCGCCTTAAACACCTAAATATGACGCCCGGATCTACGTTCTGTGCATTCGGCCGAGCTTCTCTATACGGAGTCAGTGGCGTCTGCTTGCCAAAACTATAAGGCCAACGCGTGAATCCAACTCTTTTTCGTATCGCGCCACGTGGGATGGATGTGTGACGACATAAACTTTATCAAACACGTTTAAATAGTCTGAAGTTTGACTAGCAAGGCGACGCGCGCTATCAAACTCCGTTTTTATTTCGTAGGCTGTGCTCGTGCCATTGGCAACGGCAACATCGACGATAGAACGTCCAACACCCAGCTCGACCTGAAATCCCGCCGTTCTAGGACTGTGGCGCTTAAAAATAAGCCGGGTCGCTAACTCGTTCTTGTACACGTATTCATTACGGTAAGAATCGGACAAGCTTTCCCAGGCAAGTTCGAACATTTCAGCCAAAGTTTGATTGCGCTCGCGCGCCGCCCGCGCAAGAACATCTTTTTTCAACATACCTATGGCTGAATTCGGCTCACCGGTCCTAGCCATGGCTGCGAACACAGGTCGAGTAAAAACTCGAGCAAGAAGACGCAAGGACGAAGGATCAATCGTCGTGTCCGTACGAATAGTTCTGCCAGCTGATATTAGTGACACTAGGTTTTCCAGTTTATATGTTCTGCGCCCAAAGGCCGCACCATTCTAGCAATAAATTACTTGGCCAAGTTTCCTCAAATCGCCTCTGTATCCATTTTCCTACTCTTCCAACCTTTAGGCGACAATTGCTGGCAATTGCGTTGAAGCAGCCCCTTCGATATGATGCAATGCGCAACTTTATAAATCGCTAGTGGAGAAATTCAATGCCTTGCCCAGTCACACTGAAGTTGTCGTCGCTCTCCCTGATGCTGCTGGCGCTGCATGCGCCGGCGTTTGCCCAGACCGCCGCCATGGCGCCCGACATCGCCAGCACCAAGTACCAGGCATTGGTTCCCGGCGCCGACTATGTCAAGCAGGTCGTCATGATCCCGATGCGCGACGGCGTCAAGCTCTACACGGTGATCGTGGTGCCGACGAACGCCGCGCGCGCGCCGATGATGCTGACCCGCACGCCGTACAACGCGGCCAAGCGCGCCGCGCGCAACAAGAGTCCGAACATGGCGTCGATGCTGCCGGAAGGCGACGACAACTTCGTCGCCAACGGCTACATCCGCGTGTTCCAGGACGTGCGCGGCAAGCATGGTTCGGAAGGCGACTACGTGATGACGCGGCCGATCCGCGGCCCGCTCAACGACACAAAGGTCGACCACGCGACCGACGCCTACGACACCATCGACTGGCTGGTGAAGAACGTCCCGCAAAGTAACGGCAAGGTCGGTATGGTCGGCTCTTCGTACGAAGGCTTCACGGTGTTGATGGCGCTGGCTGACCCGCATCCGGCGCTGAAGGCAGCGGTGCCAATGAGCCCGATGGTCGACGGCTGGCGCGGCGACGACTGGTTCCAGAACGGCGCCTTCCGCACCAACAATCTCGATTACATCAGCGGCCAGACTGCCGCGCGCGGCGAAGGCGTGCAGCTGTCGACCGGCGTCCACGACGATTACGACATGGTGCTGCGGGCCGGTTCGACCGCGGACCTTGCCAAGCGGTTCGGCGTCGACCAGCTCAACTTCACGAAGAAGATCTTCGAGCATCCGGCCTACGACAGCTACTGGCAGGAGCAGGCCGTCGACCGCGTATTGGCCGGCCGGCCGCTGAAGGTGCCCACCATGACGGTGGTGGGGCGCTGGGACCAGGAAGACATCTACGGCGCCTACGCCACCTACGCGGCGACCGAGCCGCGCGACAAGCAGAACGACATGAATCACCTGGTGGTCGGGCCATGGCGCCACAGCGGCGTCAATTACAACGGATCGACCCTGGGCGCGCTGAAGTTCAACGGCGACACCGCGGCCGAGTTCCGGCGCGATGTCATGCAGCCGTTCTTCGACCAGTACCTGAAGGACGGCGCGCCGAAGGCCGACACGCCGCCGGTGTTTTCGTACCTGACCGGCGCCAACAAGTGGCAGCGACTGGATCGCTGGCCGCTGGCCGCCGCCACCACGCCGATCTACCTGAAGGACGGCTTCCGGCTCGGCTTCGACCGTGCCGCCGGCACCGAGCAGTTCGACGAGTACGTCGCCGACCCGGCCAAGCCGGTGCCGTTCGTGCCGCGCCCGGTGCGCATGGGCGACGCCAACGTCTGGAAGCCGTGGCTGGTCACCGACCAGCGCAGCTTCTCCGACCGCACCGACGTGCTGACCTATGTGAGCGAGCCACTGCGCGCGCCGCTGCAGATCTCCGGCCAGCCGATGGTCAACCTGTTCGCTTCCACCAGCGGCACCGATTCGGACTGGGTCGTCAAGCTGATCGACGTCTACCCGGACGAAGTGTCGACGCAGCCGGAGATGGGCGGCTACCAGCTCGGCATCGCGATGTCGATCTTCCGCGGCCGCTACCGCGACGGGCTCGACAAGGCGGTGCCGATCACCGCCGGCAAGGTCGAGAACTACCGCTTCGCGCTGCCCAACGCGGACCACGTGTTCCTGCCGGGGCATCGGGTGATGGTGCAGATCCAGTCGAGCTGGTTCCCGTTGTACGACCGCAATCCGCAAACCTTCGTGCCGAACATTTTCTATGCCAAGGCGGGCGACTACCGCAAGGCGACCCAGCGCGTGTATCACGCGCCGGGGATGGAGAGCACGATCGAACTGCCGGTAGTCGGTCCAGCCGGCTTGTAGAGCGGCGTTCCGTATCCTACAGTGGACGAATGGGCACCATACGCATCGGTATTTCCGGCTGGCGCTACCCGCCGTGGCGCGGCGTGTTCTATCCGGCCAAGCTGGCGCAGCACCGCGAATTGTCGTTCGCCTCGCGGGCGCTGCCGACGATTGAGCTGAACGGCTCCTTCTATTCGCTGCAGCGGCCGGAAAGTTTTCAGGCGTGGCACGACGACACGCCGGACGACTTCGTCTTCAGCGTCAAGGGCAACCGCTACCTGACGCACACGCGGCGGCTGCGCGACATCGACGGCCCGCTGGCGAACATGCTGGCGTCGGGGGTGTTCAACCTGGGCGACAAGCTCGGTCCTTTCCTGTGGCAGTTCCCGCCGAATTTCCAGTTCGATGCCGAGCGCATGGAGCATTTCCTCAGCCTGCTGCCGCACGACACCGACGCCGGCGTGGCGCTGGCGCGCAAGTACGAGCCGCGCATGGAAGGGCGCACCGCGCTCGAGGCGGGCAAGAAGCGCAAGATGCGGCACGCAATCGAAGTTCGCCACGAGAGCTTCCTCGATCCGGCGTTTGTCGCAATGCTGCGCAAGTACAAGGTGGCGGTGGTGGTGGCCGACACGGCCGGCAAGTGGCCGCACATCGAAGACGTGACGGCCGACTTCATGTATTTGCGCCTGCATGGCGAAAAGGAGCTGTACGCCGGCGGCTACACCGAGGAGGCGCTGGATCGCTGGGCCGATCGCATTCGCGCCTGGTCGGCCGGCGCGCAGCCGGACGACGCGCGCCGGGTGTCGCCGAAAGCGCCGCCAAAGCGCGCCAGCCGCGACGTGTACTGCTACTTCGATAATGACATCAAGGTCGGAGCGCCGTTCGATGCGCGCAAGCTGATACAGCGACTAGGCCTGGACCCGGATGGCAAGCTGACCGCGTTGGCCAAGTCGCCGAACGACATCTAGGCCAGCGGCTTGTTCACTCGTCCTCGCGAACGCGCCGGACCCGTCCACGCAATATCAGCGGCGAGCGTGGATCTTGATGACGCGCCCTGATGGCGCCTCGGCCTGCGGCTCGGCGCACGACTTGCAGGTATCGCAGCCGCTGCCGCAGCTCGATTGGGTATTGAGCCACTGCGCCATCTTCGACTGGCTGGCGCCGCGCGCGCTCAGGCGGTACACCAGCTTCTGGCGCAGGCCGGCCGGCAGGTACTTGCGGACAATGTAGAGCAGCGCGACGACGACGATTGCGGCCACGATCAGGTTCTGCACCATGTCAGCTCCCCAGCGCCAGCGCGGCGCGGTAAGTGATGAATGAAGCGATGTACGCCAGCGCGAACATGTAGCCAGCCATGATCAGCGGCCAGCGCATGCCGCCGGTCTCGCGCTTGACCACCGCCAGCGTCGACAGGCACTGCGGCGCGAACACATACCAGGCCAGCAGCGACAGCGCGGTGGCCAGGGTCCACGATTGCGCGATGATCGGCGTGAGCGAACTGGCCAGCGCGTCGCCGCTTTGCGACAGCGCATACACGGTGCCAAGCGCGCCGACGGCCACTTCGCGCGCCGCCATGCCGGGCACCAGCGCGATGCAGATCTGCCAGCCGAAGCCGATCGGCTCGAAGATGACGGCCAGTGCGCGGCCGATCATGCCGGCGATGCTGAAATAGATCGGCGGCTGGGTGGCGCCTTCCGGCGCGCCGGGAAAACTCGACAGGAACCAGATCAGCACCATCAAGGTCAGGATCACGGTGCCGACGCGCGACAGAAAAATCACCGCGCGCTCCCACAGGCCGAGCGCCAGGTTGCGCAGGTGCGGCCAGTGATAGCTCGGCAGCTCCATCATCAAAGGCTGCTGGGCATTGCCGCCCATGGCGCGCTTGAAGAACCAGGCCACCGCCATCGCGCTGGCGATGCCGGCGAAGTACAGCGCGAACAGCACCAGGCCCTGCAGGTTCATGAAGCCGCCGACTTCGCGGTCGGGAATGAAGGCGGCGATGATCAGCGCGTACACCGGCAGGCGCGCCGAGCATGTCATCAAAGGCGCGATCATGATGGTGACGAGCCGGTCGCGCGGATTCTGGATGGTGCGCGCGGCCATGATGCCGGGGATGGCGCAGGCGAAGCTGGAGAGCAGCGGGATGAAGGCGCGCCCGGACAGGCCGACGCCACCCATCAGGCGGTCGAGCAGGAAGGCCGCGCGCGGCAGGTAGCCGCAGTCTTCCAGCGCAAGGATGAACAAGAACAGAATCAGAATCTGCGGCAGGAACACCAGCACGCTGCCGACGCCGCCCATGATGCCTTCCACCAGCAGGCTGCGCAGCGGGCCGTCGGCCATGTTCGCGTTGATCATCTGGCCCAGGCTGTCGACGCCGCCGGTGATCATTTCCATCGGCAGGGCTGCCCAGCTGAATACTGCCTGGAACACCAGGAACATCAGCGCGGCCAGCAGGATCGGGCCGAGCACCGGATGCAGCACCACCTGGTCGATCTTCTCGGTCAGGTTGCCGGTGTCGTTGGCATGGCTGGTGCAGGCGTCGAGGATGCGGCGCACTTCGCGCTGGGTGTCTTCGACCGACACGGCGTCGATCGCCGACAGCGCGTTCGACGCCACCGGCGCCATCGCCGGCATCAGGTCGAGCGCGCGCAGCAGCGATTTTTCGCCGCCGCTTTGCACCGCCACCGTTTCCACCACCGGCATCTTCAGTTCGGCGGCCAGCTTGTCGGCGTCGATGACGATGCCGCGCCTGGCGGCCACATCGACCATGTTCAGCGCCAGCACCATCGGCAGGCCGAGGCGCTGCACTTCGAGCACCAGGCGCAGGTTCAGGCGCAGGTTGGTGGCGTTGACGACGCAGACGATGGCGTCGGGCGCCTGTTCGCCGGCGCGCAGGCCGGCCACGACGTCGCGCGTGATCGCTTCGTCGGGAGTCTGGGCGGTGAGGCTGTAGGCGCCCGGCAGGTCGAGCACGCGGAAGCTGCGCCCGGCGGGCGAGGTGAAACTGCCTTCCTTGCGCTCGATGGTGACGCCGGCGTAGTTGGCGACCTTCTGGCGCGCGCCGGTGAGGCGGTTAAACAGTGCGGTCTTGCCGCAGTTCGGATTACCGAGCAAGGCAATCAGCGGCGTGACTGGCGTGCGCGCGTCGGCTTCGACGCGCCGTTCTGCTGCACCCATGGTTATTCCGGCTTGATCGATACCAGCGCCGCTTCGAAGCGGCGCAGCGCGAAGGTCGACTCGCCGACCTTGATCGCCAGCGGGCCGCCCTGGATACCACGGCGCAGCACGCGGATCCGTTCGCCCGGCACGAAACCGAGTTCCATCAGGCGCCGCCCGACGTCCACGCCCGCGCCGCCATCGAGGCCGGCCGGCGCCAGGTGAATCACCGTGCCGCTCTGCCCTGCCGCGAGGGTGTCAAGTGTGGTCAATGTCGAAGCAAGAGTCATGATGAACTTTGGTTGGTGTGCCGCCGGCGACAACCGGCTGGCGGCATGGAGGAGATACTAGCATCTTAAACGGTAATGCGAATTATTTCCATTTACGATTCTAACACCGGCCGGCGCTGCCGGTGCTTCTGCAACAAATTTTGGCAGCCCCCGAGAGCGATATCCCTACAGCGTATGAGGTTACGCAAACAAAGCGCTTGCAATCGCTGCGGAATTCCAAGAGAATACAAATCTTAATGAGAATGATTCTCGTTCTGGACGAAACGGCAACCCGGCGAATTGTCCCTCTTTCTTACAAGGCTGACCAAATGATCGTTTGTGTTTGCAACAACATCTCCGACCGGGAGATCCGCCAGGCGGTCGACCTGGGGCTGTCGTCGATGGACGAACTGCGCAGCGACCTCGGCGTTGCCACCTGCTGCGGCAAGTGCGCCACCTATGCTGAGGAAGTGCTCACTCTCCACGTTGAGCGCACCGCTGCCGACACACGCGTCACCGAACTGTCCTTCCGCTCCCGCCAGGCAGCCTGAGCGCCAACGCGACGCGCCACGGGAGCGTCGCGTTGGCGCGCGTCCTTGCTTGACGCTGCAGCGCCCGCCGCCGCCCGCTCGCGCCATGCCGCCTTTCCTACAATGGCTGCGCAAGCGCGGCTCAATCACCACTCCTTGCTACAGACTGTCATCGTGCGCATAGCCGCCGGGCGTGGCCGGCGCGTCGACAGGTCATAAAGTTGGCAATGCCGGCCTCCACTTTGTTATGATGATCTCCATCTCATTACACGAAAGCATTCCATGAAGGGCGATCCAAACATCATCCGTCTGCTCAACGCGCAGCTGACGAACGAGCTCACTGCAGTGAACCAATATTTCCTGCACGCGCGCATGTACCGTCACTGGGGCATGGAGAAGCTGGGCAAGAAGGAATACGAGGAATCGATCGGCGAAATGAAGCACGCCGACAAGCTGATCGACCGCATCCTGATGCTCGACGGCCTGCCGAACCTGCAGGCGCTGCACAAGCTGCTGATCGGCGAGCACACCCAGGAAATGCTGGAGCTGGACCTGCAGTTGGAAAAAGCGGCGCAGGTGACGGTCAAGGAAGGCATCCTCGCCTCCGAGCAAGCGGCCGACTACGTCTCGCGCGAGCTGTTCGTCGTGATCCTGGAAGACACCGAGGAACACATCGAGTGGCTCGAAACGCAACTCGACCTGATCACCAAGATCGGCATCCAGAACTACATTCAAAGCCAGCTGGGCGAGTAAGCCTAACTTGCGCAGTCCGCCAGGCCGCTGCCTTTTCAGGGGCTTTTTTGTTTCTGGAAAAAGCTGGTGTCAGGTCTGACATTCGGACAAATGTCCGAATGTCAGACCTGACACCAGCTTTTAGGAGTATCCGTGGAAACTACCGAACATGGGAAGGTTGGGCGCTTTGTATATGGCGCGGTACGGCTGGACTTCGCGCTGTCCAGCCTGACAGCGTGGATGGGCGAAGGCATCGATGGGCAGCATGCGACGGGCGGCGCAGAAATTTCGGCAACGTATTTTCGCAAGCATCAGACGCCCGCGGGTGTGCAACAGAAATTTCATCGTTGCTCGGACGTGATCGCGCGTCTGCTGAAACAGAGCACGACCCTGGAAGGCAGGCCAGGCGGGGACTGGCTGAGCGAGGTCACCGCAACAGTGTCCGACACACACGGCATGCTTGCCGATATTTTCGAAGACTTGCAGTATCCGGGTATCCCGGCGCAATTTTTGCGAGCTCGGCAGACCTAACGCGGCGGCATCAGCCGGCGCGCCAGCGGGTCACCCACTTGTCGTAGAAGCCGATGTCGCGCGGCACCGCGCCGCTGACGGCGCAGATGGCGCCGGCAAATTCGTTGGCGCGCGCCAGCGTCTGCTTGAGCGGCCAGCCGCGCGCGCGTCCGAGCAGAAAAATGGCGGAGAAGGCGTCGCCGGCGCCGACGGTGTCGATGACGAACGGCGGCGCCGGATTGTCGCGGTTGACGATCAGGGCGCCGTCGGCGCCGAAATACACCGAGCCGCGGTGGCCCAGCGTGACGATCAGTGCCTCGAGCGCAAACATGTCGAGCAGCGCCCGGCAGGCCGCGTGCACTTCGTCGCTGTCCAGCGTGGTCTTCGGGTCGATCTGGAAAAACCAGCTGAACAGCGCCTGCAACTCTTCCTCGTTGACCTTGACGATGTTGGCCGCCTTCAGCGACTCGGACACGCAGCCGCGGTCGGACTGGCCTTCGCGCAGGTTCAGGTCGAGAAAGCGCGTGGCGCTGCTCGCGCCCAGCAGCTTGTACAAGCTGTCGTGCGAACGCGCGCCGCGCTGGGCCAGGGTGCCGAAATAAATCGTGGCCGGCGTCACCTTGGCCATCGCCTCGAGCGCGGCCGCCGGGTCGATGAAGTCGTAGGCCTGCTTGGGCAGGATCACGAAACGGTGGCCGCCGGGACGGCGCTCGACCAGCACGCGGCCGGTCTCTTCCATGCGATCGAGCTGCAGGCCGCTTTCCGACATGGCAAACCGCTCGAACTCGGCGCGCACGACGGCGCCGTTGCGGTCGTCGCCGATGCGCGTGACCATCAATTGCGGCGACATGAAGGCGGCCAGGTTGCGGGCGACATTGAACGGGGCGCCGCCGACCAGCTGCTCGGTGACGAAATCGTCAACCAGCGCTTCGCCGAAGACGACGGTGGTCAAGGGGCGCTCGCCCGCGCTGGCCGGGATCACTGCGGCACGGATTCTTTGAACGACGGCCGCTCGGACAACTTGTCGAACAGGCGGGCCAGGTTGGCGTAGTCGCCGCGCCAGTCGATTTCGGGAAAGCGGAACAGCAGCCAGCCGAGGGTGCAGCCGACGGCGACGTCGGCCAGCGTGTAATGATTACCCTTGCAGAAAGGCGATTCGCCCAGGTTGGCCGACATCACGGCCAGGCCGGCGTGGACCTTGCCCATCTGGCGCTCGATCCAGGCGACGCTTTGCTGCTCGGCCGGGCGCAGCGTTTTTTCCAGCCGCACCAGCACGGCCGCGTCGGCCACGCCGTCCGACAGCGCTTCCCACACCTTGACGTCGGCGCGGTCGCGCCCGTTCGGCGGCAACAGCTTGCACACTGGCGTGAGGGTATCGAGATACTCGGCGATGACGCGCGAGTCGTACATGGAACTGCCGTCTTCCATCACCAGGCAGGGCACCTGGCCCAGCGGGTTGGCCAGATGGATGGCGGTCTCGGCGCTCCAGACATCCTCCAGCTCGAACTCGCAGTCGAGCTTTTTTTCCGCCAGGACGACACGGACCTTGCGGACAAATGGGCTGGCAGTTGAACCGATAAGTTTCATAGATGCTTTGGATAGATGATTGGCAACCAGTATAGCATTGGGCAGCAGGCCAATGGACGGCCGACGGCGCAACTGCGGTCTGGCTGCAACATCGGGCCGCCGGCGCCGCGAATGGTAAAATCGCTGTTTTGCACACCCCCGCTCCCCATGACCTCTACCGCCCCCTACTCCACCCTTTCCGCCCTGTCGCCGCTCGATGGCCGCTACGCCGCCAAGACCGACAAGCTGCGCCCGATCCTGTCGGAAGCGGGCTTCATGCACCACCGCGTGAAGGTCGAGATCTCCTGGCTGCAGGCCTTGTCGCAGGCCGGCTTTGCCGAGATCAAGCCGTTCTCGAAGCACGCCACCGCGCTGCTCGACAAGATGGCGGCCGACTTCACCGAAACCGACGCCGCCCGCATCAAGGCGATCGAAGCGGTCACCAACCACGACGTCAAGGCGGTCGAGTACTGGCTCAAGGAACAGGTCAAGGACGTGCCGGAACTGGTCGCCGCGACCGAGTTCATCCACTTTGCCTGCACCTCGGAAGACATCAACAACACCTCGCACGGCATGATGCTCAAGGCCGCGCGCGACGGCGTGATCGTGCCGGCGCTAAATGACCTGGTGGCCAAGCTGCGCGCGATCGCGCACGATAACGCCAGCCTGCCGATGCTCTCGCGCACCCACGGCCAGACCGCCAGCCCGACCACCCTGGGCAAGGAAATCGCCAACGTCGTCGCGCGGCTGCAGCGCGCCGTCAAGCGCATCGCCGACGTCGAGATCCTCGGCAAGATGAACGGCGCGGTCGGCAACTACAACGCCCACCTGTCGGCGTATCCCGATTTCGACTGGGCGGCGTTTTCGAAAAACGTCATCGAGCAGCGCCTCGGCCTGACCTTCAACCCGTACACGATCCAGATCGAGCCGCACGACTACATGGCTGAGATGTTCGATGCGATCGCGCGCGCCAACACCATCCTGCTCGACCTGAACCGCGACATCTGGACGTACGTGTCGCTGGGCTACTTCAAGCAGCGCCTGAAGGCCGGCGAGATCGGCTCGTCGACGATGCCGCACAAGGTCAATCCGATCGACTTCGAAAATTCGGAAGGCAACCTCGGCATGGCCAACGCCGTGCTCAAGCACATGGCCGAAAAGCTGCCGGTGTCGCGCATGCAGCGCGACCTGACCGATTCGACCGTGCTGCGCAACATCGGCGTCGGCTTCGGCTACTCGCTGCTGGCCTACGACAGCTGCCTGCGCGGCCTGAACAAGCTGGAAGTGAACGCTGCCCGGCTCGAGCAGGACCTCGACGCCAACTGGGAAGTGCTGGCCGAGCCGGTGCAGACGGTGATGCGCCGCTACGGCATCGCCAACCCGTACGAGCAGCTGAAGGAACTGACGCGCGGCAAGGGCATCTCGAAAGATGCGCTGCGCGAATTCATCCTGACCCTGGCGGTGCCGCAGGAAGCGAAGGATCAGCTGCTGGCGATGACGCCGGCGAACTATATTGGTATCGCTGCCAAGCTGGCGGCCGAAATCTAGGTCTGCCGCCGGGCACACGAATGGGGTCCCCGCGCTCGCGAGGACCCCATTTTGTTGCGTGCTCGAAGGCGCTTTTCACACCTGCGGTAATTTTGCGGTATTATTAGTCCTAACACGTACTAATAAACCCGGGGAATTCCATTGATGCTGCGCTACACCCGCCCTGCCGTCCTGCTCCACTGGCTGATCGCCCTGCTGATCATCGGCGCCTTCACGATGGGCCTGGTCATGACGGACATCCCCGGCATCACCCCGACCAAACTCAAATATTATTCCTGGCACAAATGGGCCGGCGTGACGATCCTGGCGCTGGCCGCGCTGCGCCTGCTGTGGCGCCTGACCCATCGCGCGCCGCCGTACCCGACGTCGATGCCGCAATGGCAGCAGTCGAGCGCCCACCACCTGCATTCGCTGCTGTACGTGCTGATGTTCGCGGTGCCGCTGTCGGGCTACTTCTACACCTTGTCGGCCGGCGTGCCGGTGGTGTACTTCGGCCTGTTCCAGCTGCCGCTCTTGATCGAGCCGAACGCCGAACTCAAACCCGTGCTCAAGCAACTGCACTACTGGCTCAACATGGGCCTGGCCGGCGCCGTCTGCCTGCACATCGCCGCCGCGTTGAAGCACGTCTTCATCGACCGCGACGGCCTGTTCAAACGCATGCTTCCCTAATCCCCACCCCGGAGACTCCATGAAAAAATCACGCCTGCTGCTACCAGCAGCGCTTGCCTGCGTCGCACTTGCCGCCAGCGCCGTCCCGCTCAAGACCGATGTCGCGCGCAGCAGCGTGGCCGCCGTGTTCAAGCAGATGAATGTGCCGGTCGAAGCAAAATTTAAGAAATTCAACGCCCAAATCGATTACGATCCAGTCAAGCCGGACGCGTCCAAGGCAACCGTCGATATCGATACGGCCAGCCTCGACGTCGGCGAAGCGGAAATGAACAAGGAAGTGGCAAAGAAGGAATGGTTCGATTCGGCCAAGTATCCGAAAGCGAGCTTCGTGTCGTCGTCGATCAAGCCTGCCGGCGCCGGCAAACTGACCGTCGCCGGCAAGCTGCTGATCAAGGGCAAAAGCATGGACGTGACATTTCCACTGACGGTCAAGGCCGACGGCGGCAAACAGGTATTCGAAGGCGCCTTGCCAATTCGCCGGCTCGCTTTCAATATTGGCGAAGGTGAATGGAAAGACACCAGCATGGTCGCCGATGAAGTCGTCATCAAATTCCGCGTCACCGCGGCGCAGTAACTCACCTCTCTACTAAAGGATTACCATGAACTTCAAGCATCTGATCGTTACCGTTCTCGCAGCGACCGCCACGTCCGCTTTCGCAGCCGACACCTATGCCATCGACCCAAGCCACACGTTCCCGAGCTTTGAGGCCGATCACATGGGCGGCCTGTCGACTTTCCGCGGCAAGTTCACCAAGACGAGCGGCACCATCGTGCTCGACCGCGCTGCCAAGACCGGCTCGCTCGACATCACGATCGATGCCACCACGCTCGACTTCGGCCATGAAAAGATGAACAACCACGCCAAGAACAAGGACATGTTCGACGTCACCCAATTCCCGACCGTGACGTACAAGTCGAAGTCGATCACGTTTAACGGCGACACCCCGGTTGCCGTCAACGGCGAAATGACCCTGCACGGCGTCACCAAGCCGCTGACCTTGACGATCAACAAGTTCAAGTGCATCCAGCACCCGATGCTCAAGCGTGAAGTGTGCGGCGCCGACGCGTCGGCCGAATTCAACCGCGGCGACTACGGCATTGGCTATGGCCTGCAGATGGGCTTCCTGCCAACCGTCAAGCTGGCAATCCAGGTCGAAGCCGTCAAGCAGTAATTGGTCGAGTACCAGGCGTAAAAAAGCCCCGCTTTCTTCCGGAAGCGGGGCTTTTCACTTAACGGCGAGGATTACTTGCCGTCGCGGTCGAAGTCGCCTGGAATGGCGCGCTCAACCTTGTCCCATGCTGCCCGGGAAGCCGACTTGGCTTGCTGCCAGCTCAGGCGCGACGAGCCCTTCACCGAATTCCACTCGTTCGACAGGTCGTTTTCGGCGCTGTCGAAGCTCTGGCCGACATAACGGCCGCGGTTGTTGTAACCGAGCGCGTACGCAGGAGCGTAGTCGTCATAGCTGTACTCTGGCGAGTAGTAAGGCGCTGTCGAGTGCGAGCTCTTCCAGTAAGCATCTTCCGCTTCAGGATTGACCAGGCTGCCTGCTGCGTGGCCGGCGGTGCCGCCGGCGAGGGCGCCGATTGCCGCGCCAGCTGCCATGCCGACCGGGCCACCGACTGCGCCTATGGCCGCACCAGCCATCGCGCCGCCGCCGGCGCCGACGCCGGTTGCCAGGTTGTGCTCGCCGAGCTCATCGTCGCCCTTCGGGTTGGCAACTTCTGCCGCGCCACGGCCGGCCATGCCACCGGCGATGCCGCCGATTGCCGCGCCCGCCGCCATGCCGATCGGACCGGCGACAGCACCTGCGGCCGCGCCCATTGCAGCGCCGCTACCTGCACCGACGCCCTTGGCGAAATGGTGCTCGGCGAGGTCGTCACCTGGCTTAGGATTGACCACTTCGGCCGCGCCCTTGCCAGCCAGGCCGCCGGCGATACCGCCAATTGCCGCGCCGGCGACGGTGCCGATCGGACCGGCAACCGAGCCGATTGCCGCGCCGGTGACTGCACCGCCGGTGGCGCCCAGGCCGGTTCCGATGATGTGCTCGCCGGCGCTTTCGGTCCAGCTGCGCTCGATGTGTGCGGCGTCATCTTGCGAACGTGGGGTCACGCCCATCAGGATGCCGCCGTTCTTGATGCCTTCTTCATAGTGCACGACGCGCTCTTCCGGAATACCGGCGCCGATCAGCGCGCCAACCAGGCCGCCTGCCAGGCCACCGGCGCCAGCGCCAGCCAATGCTGCGGCGATCGGACCGGCAACAACCAGGCCAATGCCGGGCAGTACCAGGGTGGTGCCGACTGCGGCGATGCCGGCCAGCACGGCGCCGATGGTGCCGCCGATGCCGGCGCCAACGCCTGCGCCTTCAGCGGCTTTGCTGCCGAGCTCAGTGTCGGTATCGGCGAAATGGGTTTTGCGGGTGTCGTCCGACATCATCAGGGTGACGTCGTCGCGGGTGTAGCCGCGGTCGGACAGGGAACCATATGCGCGTTCTGCGCTGTCGCGGTCACGGAACAGGCCAGTAACCATGCGGGAATCGTTCTTGGTGGTGTCGTAATTGCTCATTGTAATTTCCTTTCGAGTTATCAGCCTGCGGGGCCCGCAGACTTCCTGGAAATCGTTGCCAGTGACGCAACAATAAGGCCTCTACAGTAGAGCTTCTGTACGTTGCCGCACCATCCTCTCGACATTCCAATTGGCATCAAATTCCCATAGGAAACTTGCGTTGGCGACATTGTTGCCCCGGTGTTTTTTAATAGCGGCCAAAGCGCGTCCGATGTCTTTTTGCAATCGTTCGTCTAACGTTCGTTGCCGCACCGACCAAGGGATCTTCCATGACTAGACTTTTTCACAAGGCCAGCGATATTCATTGGTCTAGAGGAATGTCTTTCAACTTAAGGAGAATCAACATGTTATTCATCATCTGGATCGTCGTAGGCGGTATCTTGGGTTGGCTGGCTAGCCTGGTCATGAAAACGGATGCAGAGCAAGGCATGATCCTCAACGTGGTCGTCGGTATCGTCGGCGCGTTCCTTGGTGGCTGGTTGCTGTCGCCGCTGTTTGGCACCGGAACCATCAACTCCGACGACTTCAGCGTCACTTCGCTGCTGGTCTCGTTCCTTGGTGCAGTCATTCTGCTGGCAATCGTTAACCTGTTCCGCCGCGGCCGGACTCGTTAAGATGGGTTTTCCCCTAAATAACCAACGCTTAGGCGTTGGTTTTTTTTATCCACTGGATTGACTGATGAGAAAAAAGCCTGTGGTCGTAGCCATTATTAGCAGCGTCGTGACGCTGATTGCGGGTTTCCTGCTGCTCAATTTCATGCCCGGCGAAAAGAAGATCGAGCAGCAGCTCGAGCGCAAATACTACGTCGCCGATCCCCAGTTCCGCCGCTCGATGGGCGTGCTGCTCGGACCGCCTATCGTCGAAGGCAACAAGGTCGAGGTCTTGCTGAACGGCGACCAGATCTTCCCGTCGATGCTGGCGGCCATCCGCAGCGCCGAGCGCACCATCACGTTCGAAACCTATATCTACTGGTCGGAAACGATCGGCAAAGAATTTTCCGACGCGCTGATCGAGCGGGCCCGCGCCGGCGTCAAGGTGCATGTCATGCTCGACTTCATCGGCAGCATGAAGATGGACCTGGCGTCGCTCGACGCCATGAAGGCGGCCGGCATCGAGCTGCAGCGTTACCACAAGCCGGTCTGGTGGAAGCTGACGCGACTGAACAACCGCACCCACCGCAAGCTACTGGTCATCGACGGCAAGGTCGGCTTCACCGGCGGCGTCGGCATTGCCGACCAGTGGCGCGGCAACGCTCAGACCAAGGAACAGTGGCGCGATACCCATTTTCGCGTCGAGGGCCCGGTGGTCGGCCAGATCCAGGCCGTGTTTACCGATAACTGGACCAAGTCGACCGGGGCCGTGCTCGACGGCGACGCCTATTTCCCGGCACTCACGCCGAAGGGCGACCACGCCGCCCAGATGTTCGCCAGCTCGCCCACCGGCGGCAGCGAAAGCATGCACCTGATGTACCTGATGGCAATTACTGCGGCGAAACACACGATTCACTTGTCGAGTGCCTACTTCGTGCCCGACGAACTGACCGTCAAGGCGCTGGCCGATGCCGCCAGGCGCGGCGTGAAAGTGCGGATCATCACGCCGGGCACCGACATCGATTCGGAAGTGGTGCGCTCGGCCTCGCGCGAGCTGTGGGGCGACCTGCTGCGCGCCGGCGTCCAGCTTGCCGAGTACCAGCCGACCATGTTCCACGTCAAGGCGCTGGTGGTCGACGACCTGATGGTGTCGGTCGGCTCCACCAACTTCGACAACCGCTCGTTCAGCCTGAACGACGAGGCGAACCTGAATATCATCGACCCAGTCTTTGCCAAGCAGCAAGTCGCCGTGTTCAACGACGACTGGGCCAAGACCAGGAAGATCACGCTGGCGGCATGGGAGGCGCGGCCCTGGCACACCCGGATGATGGGCAGACTGGCGTCGCTGATCGGCTCGCAGCTGTAGCAACGTGGTAAATAGTTAACCGGCTGTGTTTACGGGCACAGATTCCGGTTGACTATTGAGGAAGCGGTACGGATACTCTAGGGCGCTCCGCGGAGCCGACCTGTTCCGATTGACCCATTCCTGAGACCGATACGAATGAAAAAGACTCTCCTCACGCTCGCCATCCTGAGCACCTCCGCCGCCTACGCCGACGAAGGTATGTGGATGCCGCAGCAGCTGCCACAAGTAGCGAAGCAACTGAAAGCCGCCGGCCTCAAGCTGGATCCGGCAACCCTCACCAAGCTGACCGAATTCCCGATGGGCGCGATCGTCAGCCTGGGCGGCTGCTCGGCATCGTTCGTATCGCCGCAGGGCCTGGTCGCGACCAACCACCACTGCGTCTACAACAGCATCGCCGTCAATTCGACGCCGGAGCGCGACCTGCTGGCCAATGGTTTCCTGGCCAAGAATCTCGCTGAAGAATTGCCGGCCTCGCCTGGCAGCCGCGTGTTCGTCACCAAGGACGTCAGCAACGTCAGCACCAAGGTCGTCACCGCGGACGTCGCCAAGCTGAACGGCAAGGCGCGCGTCGATGCGATGGAAAAAAATGAGAAGAGCATCGTTGCCGAGTGCGAAAAAGATCCTGGGCACCGCTGCACCGTGGCCAGCTACTACGGCGGCCTCGAGTTCTACCTGATCAAGCAGCTCGAGATCCGCGACGTGCGCCTGGTGCACGCGCCACCGTCCGGCGTCGGCAAGTTCGGCGGCGATACCGACAACTGGATGTGGCCGCGCCACACCGGCGACTACGGTTTCTACCGCGCCTACGTCAGCCGCGACGGCAAGGCAGCCGACTTCTCCAAGGACAACGTGCCGTACGCACCGAAGCATTTCCTGAAGATCGCCAAGGAAGGCGTCAAGGAAGGCGACTTCATCATGGCGCTGGGCTACCCTGGCCGCACCAACCGTCACCGCCTGCCGTCGGAAGTGGCGTCGACGTTCGACTGGAACTACCCTGCGTTCATCAAGTCGTCCGGCGAAACCTTGGCGATCATCGAGCGCGAGACCAAGAACGATCCGGGCGTCAAGCTCAAGTACGCCGGCCAGGTTGCCAGCGTCAACAACTACTACAAGAACCGCAAGGGCATGCTGACCAGCTACGAAGGCAGCGATTTCCTGGCACGCAAGACGCGCGAACACGCCGACATGAAGGCGTGGGTCAATAGCAATCCGGCGCGCCAGAAAGAGTACGCCGCCGACATCGAGCTGGTCGAAAAACTTATCGCCGAGCGCGACGGCCTGGCCAAGCGTGACTACTACCTGATGTCGTCGTCGCCGCGCCTGCTCAATACGGCCCGTTCGCTGTACCGCCTGGCCAACGAAAGCGCCAAGCCGAACGTCGAGCGCAAAGGTGGCTACCAGGAACGCGACCTGCCGCGCTTCGCCTCCGGCGTGGCCGCCATCGACCGCACCTACGACCCGAAAGTCGACAAGGCGCTGGTGATGAACAGCCTGACCAAGTACGCCGCCCAGCCGGCAGCGATGCGCAACGCCAACTTCGACGCCGCGATGGGCATCAAGGACGGCATGTCGCAAGTTGACCTGTCCGCCATGCTCGACCGTATGTACTCGGCCACGACCTTGAACGACGCCGCCCAGCGCAGCGCCTGGCTGAAGAAGACCCCGGCCGACTTCAAGGCCAGCAACGACCCGTTCATCAAGGCCGCGGTGGCCATGTACGACGGCGGCCTGAAGCGTGAAGCGGAAGACGAAGAGCTGGGCGGCAAGCTGCAGCAAGCTTACGCCAGCTACATGAAAGCGAAGATTGCCTACATGAACAGCAAAGGCCAGGCGGTCTACCCGGACGCCAACGGCACCTTGCGCGTCACCTTCGGCAAAGTTGCCGGCCGCGCCCATGGCGCCGACGGCACTGGCGCCTGGACCGCATTCACGACCGTCAAGGGCGTGGCGGCGAAGGCAACCGGCGAAGGCGAGTTCAACGCACCGGCCAACCAGCTGGCGGCGATCAAGGCCAAGGACTTCGGCAAGTATGTCGATCCGACGCTCAAGTCGGTACCGGTCAACTATCTGGCCACGCTCGACATCACTGGCGGCAATTCCGGTTCGGCAGCGCTCAACAGCAAGGGCGAGTTCATTGGCCTGGCGTTTGACGGCACGCTCGACTCGATCATTTCCGACTGGGACTTCAACAAGGCCAACACGCGCGACATCCAGGTCGACGTGCGCTACATGCTGTGGAACATGAAGCACGTCGACAAGGCCGACAACCTGCTGAAAGAAATGAACGCAGAGTAATCGCCGCCGCGGCGCCAGTCGGCGTCGCCGAACGACAAAAGCCACGTGACCGCAACGTCCCGTGGCTTTTTTCGTGCCGGAAAACCAGGGTCAGACCCGTTTGTTCTTCGGATACCGCGGCCTTTTGGCGAACAACAATGGGGTCTGACCCTGTTTTCCAAGTAACGCCGATGCCTAGAAAACAGGGTCAGACCCGTTTGTTGTTCGGCCGGGGACGACTTTCGACGAGTAACATTTTGGTCTGACCCTGGTTTTGAGGAAACGCCGGACAGAAGCTGGGGTCTAACCTCGGCACGCTAACCTGTACCGCACAACAAAAAGCCACGCGACCGGGCGGTGGCGTGGCTGAATGATGACAACAGATATATCGCTACCCTGTCGTTCCCGCGCAGGCGGGAACCGCTGCCGAGAATGCGCTTATGCGGCCGCCTTGTTCAACCGCGAATTGCGAATGCCGTAGATGAAATACGTCAGCACCGCCACCGTCATCCACACCGCGAACACGCGGTAGGTGGTCATCGACAGCCCGTACATCAGGTACAGGCAGGCGGCGATGCTCATGCCCGGCACCAGGTAAGGCCCGAACGGCACGCGGAAGCCCTTGGTCAGCGACACTCCTTCCTTGGCGCGCAGCACCGGCACCGCGATCGACACCACGATGAACGCCGTCAGCGTGCCCATGCTGACCATGTCCCACAGGAAGGTCGAATCGACCAGCCCGGCGACAATACCGACCGCGATGCAGACGATGACGGTGTTGCCGACCGGCGCCAAGGTGCGCGGGTGCACTTTCTGGAACGCCTTCGGAATCAGCCCGTCCCGGCTGATCGCGTACAGGATGCGGGTCTGGCCGTAGATCGTCACCAGGGTCACGCTGAACACCGAGATCACCGCGCCGGCCGACAACACCAGCGCCGGCCACGACTTGCCGGTGACGTTCTGCAGGATCACCGACAGTCCGGCCTGCTGGCCCTCGAACATGTGCGCCGGCTGCGCACCGACCGCGGCCACCGCCACCAGCATGTAGAACACCGTCACGATCACCAGCGCCGACAAAATCGCCACCGGCACGTTGCGGGTCGGATCGCGCACTTCTTCGCCGGCGGTCGCCACGGTATCGAGGCCGATGAACGAAAAGAACACCGTCGCCGCGGCCGCCGTCACGCCGACCATGCCGCCCGCCCCGTGGCTGGTGGCGCCGTTGAAGAACGGATGAAAATTGTCGATGTCGAAGCCGGAGAACGCGATGACGACAAAAAACACCAGGATCGCCAGCTTGATCAGCACCATCACCGCATTCGTGGCGGCCGATTCGCGCGTGCCGCGGATCAGCAAGGCGCCGCACAGCAGCACCAGCAGGATCGGCGGCAGGTTGACGTGACCGGGATTGAACTGCACGCCGTTCGGCGTCGACACCACCATCGGCGTGCGCAACGCTTCGGGTATCTGCCAGCCGACCGCGTTGGTCAGGAAGTTGTTCAGGTAGTCGGACCAGCCGATCGCCGTGGCGCTGGCCGCCAGCCCGTATTCGAGCAGCAGGCAAAAGGCCATGATGAAGGCGGCAAACTCACCCACGGTGGCGTAAGCGAACGAGTACGACGAACCGGCCGCCGGGATGCGGAACGACAGTTCGGCGTAGCACAGCGCGGTCAGGCCGGCGGTGATCGCCGCCAGCATGAACGACAAAATCACCGACGGGCCGGCCTTCGGCACTGCTTCGACCATGGTGAAGAAAATGCCGGTGCCGATGGTGGCGCCAACGCCGATCATGGTCAGCGGGAACAGGCCCATGCTGCGGCCCAGCCGGCCGGCCGCCGGAGCATGGCCTTGCTCGGCGACGCGTTCGGTGGGTTTGGTACGAGTCAGCTTTTGGCCGAGTGTCAGGTTCACGGAGTTGTCCTCGAGTGGCATTCGATAAAAGCGGCCAACGATGGGCCAACCGCCAAAAACCTAGCGATTATATGACCATATGCTTTTACTTATGCACATCTTTTTCAGACGATTCCCACACCTGCCGGCGCCTGGCGGGCGTCAGTTCAGCATCAGCACGCGCTTGCCGCTGACGTCGCGCTGGGCCGGGTTGCCGTAGACCGTGATCGTGCCCGAGCCGTTGCTCTGGGCGACCAGGGTGCGCTTG
The DNA here is from genome assembly GCF_002760655.1 of Massilia eurypsychrophila. GTDB lineage: Bacteria > Pseudomonadota > Gammaproteobacteria > Burkholderiales > Burkholderiaceae_D > JAFCUW01. The sequence goes on from NZ_PDOC01000002.1 coordinate 536,162, forward strand.
ACGCGCGCCGAAATGTCGCCCGAGCCATTGCTGACCAGGTCGGCCTGGTCGCTGGTCAGCGCCGCCAGGTTGACGCCGCCCGAACCGGTCACCCGCGCCGTCAGCGACGCCACCGCGCCGCTGGCTTGCAGCGAACCGGAACCGTGCACGTTGACGCTCAAGGCGCTGCCCTGCACCTGGCCAAGGCTCATCCGGCCAGAGCCGCTCAGATTGACGTTTGCATCGCCGGTCTGCAGCGCGCTGGCGTTGACGTGACCGCTGCCGCTATGCTGGAAGTCGAGCCGGCTGACGCGGCCCGACAGATTGGCCACGCCCGAACCGCTCTTGATGAAGGCCAGCGGCGCGCCATTCAGTTCGCTGATCGTCATTCGCCCCGATCCGGACGTCGTCACCTGCGACAGCGCCGGCATCGACGCCGTCACGCGCAGGCTGCTGTTGCTGCGGACGTTCCCTTCGACCCAGATGCGCAAGGTGCCGCCAACGACTTCGGTGCGGATCATCGGCAGCAGGTTGCTGTCCGCTTCCACCATCAGCGATGGCGCCGCGCCGACGCGCAGGTTCACTTCCAGCGGGCCGCGCACGTCGATCGCCGAAGCGGCGCTGATGGCGCGCACGTCCTGCGCCTGGACGCCGTTGCCGGCGATGGCATTGCTGCTGAAGACCGATTTGACCTGGATGTCGTCGTTGCCGGTGACGATGATGGCGCAGCCCGACAGGGCGAGGAGGCAGCCGACGGTAAGCAGTGAACGCATGATGGACCCTTGTTTGTTGTGGAGAGGAGTGGTGTCATTGCGCCACTGCCTGCACATTATCAAAAGCCTATCTTGGCCGATGGTTCGTTGCGACGAACTGCAAAAAACGGGGTACAGGCCGCACAGCGCTTGCGTCGAATCTGCATACGTTGGCTAAAAAGCCGTCGGGTGGCTGTGTGTCTACCGCTGGCCAAGGCGCGTAGCGCCGAACAAGTCCTTGTACTCGCGCGGCTGCGAGCGCCAGTACTGCGGCGGCGCCTGCACCTGCGCCCCCAGCTCGGCGGCGGCATGCCATGGCCAGCGCGGATCGAACAGCATCGCGCGCGCCAGCGCCACCATGTCCGCCTGCCCCTGTTCGAGGATCGCCTCGGCCTGCCCCGCCTCGGTGATCATGCCCACGCCGATGGTCGGCATGCCGGTCTCGCGCTTGATCCGTTCGGCGAACTCGATCTGGTAGCCGGGACCGACCGGGATCTTCTGCAGCGGCGAGACGCCGCCGCTGGAGACATGCATGAAGTGGCAGCCGGCCCGTTCGAGCGCCTGTGCGTAAATCACGCTCTGCTCGACGTCCCAGCCACCAATGACCCAGTCGGTCGCAGAGATGCGCACGCCAACCGTCATCTCCGCCGGCACCGCCGCGCGCACCGCCTTGAATACCTCGAGCGGAAAGCGCATGCGGTTTTCCAGCGAGCCGCCGTATTCGTCGGTGCGTACGTTCGACAGCGGCGACAGGAACTGGTGCAGCAGGTAGCCGTGCGCCGAATGCAGCTCGATCGCATCGAAGCCGAGCGCATGGCTGCGGCGCGCGCAATCGACGAAGCCGTCAAGGATGCGCCCCATGCCGGCCGCGTCGAGTTCATGCGGCGCGCTCTCGCCGGCCGCATGCGGCAGCGCCGAAGGCGCCACCGTCTGCCAGCCGCCGTCGCCGGGCGCGATGTTGGCGCCGCCTTCCCATGGCACCGCGCTGGACGCCTTGCGGCCGGCGTGGCCGAGCTGGATCGCCAACTTGATCGGCGAGTGCCGGCGGATCGCCTTGAGCACCGGCGCCAGTGCGGCGGCATGGTCGTCCGACCACAGCCCCAGGTCGCGCGCCGAGATGCGGCCCTCCGGCGTCACCGCGGTCGCTTCGAGGAACAGGATTGCCGCACCCGACAGCGCCAGGTGGCCGAGGTGGATCATGTGCCAGTCGGTGGCCAGGCCTTCGTCGGCGGAGTATTGGCACATCGGCGCAATGGCGATGCGGTTTTCAAGCTGCAGGGGGCCGAGCGAAATGGGGGAGAAAAGCAGGCTCACGGGAACTCCGGTTCTGGGTCGAACCGGTAGTCTACCGCGCAGGCGCCAATTATGCTGAGCGCACCACCATCAGGCCGGCGCGCAGGCCGACCCGCACGTCGGGATTGGGGAACACCACCAGCTCTTGCGCGTGCTGCACCCGGTACGTGGTGTCGCCGTCGGTGGCGATCACCGCACCTGCCGCCAGCGCCGTGAAATTGCGCGTCTCGCGTCCGAACGCCATCTTGAAGTCGTCGCTCAGCTTGATGATTTCCTGCGCCACCTTGAACACATGCGGCGCCGCTGCTGCCGCCGGCAGGTCGGCGCCACGCAGCAGGCCGGCCAGCGCGCGGTCGACATCGGCAAACTGGCTCAGGTCATTCTGGCCCAGCGTGCCAACCCGCCCCAGCTCCACCGTGCTGGCGGCAGCGCCATGGTGTTCGGCCGAGTAGTAGCTGTAGGTGCCGGCCGATTGCGGATTGAGGATGATGGCGCCGATCGCCGCCTGGCCAAGCCACTCGATCAGCGCGGCCTTCGGCCCGTCGGCGATCAGCTCGGGCACCACGGCGAAGGTCGGGTATTCCGACGGACGGATCGCGGTGTGCAGGTCGAGGTGCCAGCGCACCGGCCCTGCGCCGGCGAAGAAATCGGCCGTGGCCTGCACCATGACGTCGGCGCGCGCCGCTTCGGCGGCGCCGGCCAGGCTGCCGCGCTGGGCGCGGAACATGCGGTTCAGGTCAGCGTCGATGAAGCGCTTGCCGGCGGCGATGGCGTCGATATTGCCGACGCAGACCATCAGGTCGACCGCCAGCGCCGCCGGCTGGCGCGACAGCGCGTCGAGCACATGGGCCAGCACCTCAATCGGCCCGGTCTCGTCGCCGTGCACGCCGACCGACACCAGCACGCTGGTGCGCATGCCGCCAGGCGGCGCCTTGAGCGTGACGATGCCGGCGGCCGGCATCGTCACCGCAAAACCGGCTTGCTCGAAGCGCCGCGCCAGCTCGCTGAAATCGGCAGACGCCAATTGGCGCACTGCCGGCGGCACGGTCTCCATCACGCTGCGGCGGCGCTGGTCGCTTCCGACAGCGCCCAGACGTCGAGCATTGCCTGCTCGAGGTCAGCCGGCTCGGCGTAACCGGCCAGGCCCATCGCGTGCGTCACCGCGCCGACGGCCTCGAGCGGCTCTCTGCCGCCGTTCGACCTGGTCAGAACCTGCATCAGCAGGCGTTGCTGGGTGCGGCGCAGTGCCTGCATCGCGTAGTTGCGCAGCTGCTCCTGGGATTTGCTGTGCGGCGCCAGCTTCAGGCCGCGCTCGAGCGTGTCGATGCCGGCCTGGCCGCGCAGCGCCATCCCCACTTGCAGGAACTGCGACAGCGACATGCCGGCCGGACGCTGCACCGACATCGCCGCAAACACGAAGCTGGCCACCGAGTCGATCGCATCGACCGACTTCCACGCCTGGCTGAATGGAACCGGCAGGTCCGGCAGCGAGTCGGCGTCGGCGTGGCTTGGCGCCATCTGCTGCAGCATGGCCGGATCGGCGAACAGGCGCGACAACTCTTCCATGCCGCCGCCCTGGCCGACGGCCACCGATAGCACGCCTTCGAGCACCGCCTTGAACAGCACGCGGGTGCGCTGATCGACCTTGATCGAGACCGCGCGCGGCACGTTCATGGCGTCGGCGTCGAGCGCGCCGAAGATCGGCGCCAGGTTCAATGCCGACCAGGCCTGGCCCCAGGCCTTGACGACCTCGGTCTCGTCGACGCCGACTTCGATCGCCAGGTTGCGGATCATCAACGGACCGCAGCGGTTGACCGCTTCGTTGGCCAGCACGGTGGCCAGGATCGCATTGGCCAGCGGGTGCGCCAGCGCCTTGCGGGTGGCTACCAGCTGGGCCGGGAAATACGGCTTGAGCACCGGCTCAGCCCACGCTTCGCCGGTCAGCGGCAAGGCCGCCAGCAGGCGCTTGAAGCGGTTCTTGACGTTGGCGATCACCACCGCCAGTTCAGGCGCGGTGAGGCCGATGCCGTTGGCCTTGCGGCGCGCCAGCTCGGTGTCGGTCGGCAGCTGCTCGAGTTCACGCGACAGCGCGCCTTCGGCCTCCAGGCTGGTGATCAGTGCGGCGTACGCGTCGACCACCGCAGGGTCAAGCTGCGCCTGCACTTCGCGCACCAGCAGGTGGGTTTGCAGCGTATTGTCGCGCAGGACCAGGCGCTCGATATCGCCGGTCATCTCGCCGAGGATGCGGTTGCGGTCCGCTGCCGTCAGTTCGCCCGCGTTGACTTCGGTGTCGAGCCAGATCTTGACGTTGACCTCGTGGTCGGAGCAATCCACGCCGGCCGAGTTGTCGATCGCATCGGTGAAGATGCGCCCGCCCGCCAGCGCGAACTCGATGCGCCCGTTCTGGGTTGCGCCCAGGTTGCCGCCTTCGGCCACCACCATGCAGCGCAGCTGGTTGCCGTCGACGCGGATGTTGTCGTTGGCGCGGTCCTTGACCTGGGCATCGGTCTCGGTCGACGCCTTGATATAGGTGCCGATGCCGCCGTTGTAGAACAAGTCGACGGGCGCGAGCAGTATGCGGTGCATCAGTTCTTCCGGCGCCAGCGCGGTCTCGGCGATGTCGAGCGCGGCGCGCACTTGCGGCGACAGCTCAATCGAGCGGGCGCTGCGCGGGAACACGCCGCCGCCTGGCGAGATCAAGGCCTTGTTGTAGTCTTCCCACGACGAGCGCGGCAACGCGAACATGCGCTCACGCTCGGCGAACGACACGGTGACGTCCGGCGCCGGGTCGAGGAAAATGTGGCGGTGGTCGAACGCGGCCAGCACCTTCAGCTGGCGCGACAGCAGCACGCCGTTGCCGAACACGTCGCCCGACATGTCGCCCACGCCGACCATCGTGATCGGGGTGGTGTTCATGTCGTGGTCCATCTCGTAGAAGTGGCGCTTGACCGCTTCGAACGCGCCCTTGGCGGTGATGCCCATCTTCTTGTGGTCGTAGCCGTTCGAGCCGCCCGACGCAAAGGCGTCGCCCAGCCAGAAGCCGCGCTGCACGGCGATGCCGTTGGCGATGTCGGAGAACGTCGCGGTGCCCTTGTCGGCGGCGACAACCAGGTACGGATCGTCCTGGTCGTAGCGCACCGTGTCGTTAGGCGGCACGATGGCGCCGCGCACGCGGTTGTCGGTCACTTCGAGCAGGCTGGAGATGAACAGGCGGTAGACGGCTTCTCCTTCGGCGGCGATGGTCTCGCGCACCGCGTCCGGCGGCATCTGCTTGCAGACAAAACCGCCCTTCGAGCCGGCCGGCACGATGACGGCGTTCTTGACCATCTGCGCCTTGACCAGGCCAAGCACTTCGGTGCGGTAGTCTTCCATCCGGTCCGACCAGCGCAGGCCGCCGCGGGCAACCGGGCCGCCGCGCAGGTGCACGCCTTCGAAGCGGCGCGAGAACACGAAGATCTCGCGGTATGGACGCGGCTCCGGCACCAAGGCCAGGCTGCTGGTGTCGAACTTGAAGATGATCTTGTCGCCCGCCTGCGCGTTCTGGAAGTAGTTGGTGCGCACGGTGGCGAGCATCAGGTCGACCAGCGCGGCGAGGATTTCCTCGGTATCGGCGTGGTTGACCGACGCCAGCTGCTTCTTGACACCGGCGATCTGTTCGGCGCCGACCTGGTGCTGGGCGTCGCCGAGCGACGGATCGAAGCGCAGCAGGAAGCCGTCGACCAGCTCCTTGACCAGCATCGGCTGGCGGCGCAAGGTGTCGGCGATGTAGCGCACCGAGAACTTGGCGCCGGTCTGGCGCCAGTAGCTGATGTAGGCGCGTACCAGCTGCACTTCGCGCATGCGCAGGCCGCCTTCGATGGCCAGCCCGTTCAGGCGGCCGTCTTCGGCTTCGTCGTTGAACAGCGACGCGAACAGCTCTTCGGCGACGGCGACCACGTTCGGCCTGGCCAGTTTCACGGCGCTGGCGGCATCGACCGACAGGCTGGTGACGTAATGGCGGCTGCCGTCGGCCAGGTTGATGGCGAAGGTCTGCTCGCGGTCGATCGCCACGCCTGCGTTGTGCAGCGCCGGCAAAATGCGCGACAGCGACGGCACGCTGGCCGCCGAATACAGGCGGATCGAAGCGCCGCCGCCTTCGTCGGCGTTGTTCGCTTCGACACGCACCGAGACGTGGCCCGGCTGGCCGTTCGACAGCAGCGCGCCGAGGTCGCGGAAGGCGACTGCCGGCGCGGTGGCGGAGACGTAATTGACCGGCAGCGTGGCGCACAGCTTGCGCAGGCTGCCGCGCGCGGCGACGTCGGTGACGCTGTCGGTCAACGCGGCGAAGGTGTCGTGCCAGCCGTCCAGCACCGACAGTAGCGGGCGCTGGATGTCGGACTCGAGGTCGAGCGGATTGCGGGCGGCGTGGGCGATCAGGTAGACGCGCGCCAGCGGGCCGTCGGCGACCAGGGTTTGCGAGCGCACTTCGCGCGCGCCCGAGCTTTCTTTCAGTGCGTTGGCCAGGCTGGCGGCGACGCTGGCGCTGTAGCGCTCGCGCGGCAGGTAGACCAGCACGTTCAGGTGGCGCGCATAGACGTCGCGGCGGGCGAATACGCGCGCGCGCGGCTGCTTGTACAGCGACACGACCGAGCTGCATACCTGCGCCAGCCATTCCGGATCGGCTTCCAGCGCTTCGGTGCGCGGCAGCGATTCGAGGATCTCGAGGAACTTCTCGGCGCGGAAGCCTTCCTGGCGCACGCCGGCCAAATTCAGCACCTTGGCGACGCGGCCGCGCGCATACGGCAGGCGTGCCAGCGGGGTGGCCGTGGCGGCGCGGGTGAAGAGGCCGACGAAGCAGTGCTCGCCGAGGATATTGCCCTGGGTGTCGGTGTTGCGCACGCCGATGAAGTCGAGCGGCTGGTCGCGGTGCAGCGTGCCTTCGACGTCGGCCTTGACGATCGACAGCGTGTCGGCGCGGCGCGACAGCGTATCGAAGTCGCCCGGGATGTTGGCCAGGCAGGTTCCGTACACCGGATGCGTCGTATCCTGCAGCACGCCGATGCGGCTCGGGATGTCGCGTTCGAGTTCGCGCTCGCCCGGCTTGACGACGTAGTAGGCGTAGCCGAACGGTTCGAACCCTTCGTTCTTGGCCCATTCGAGAAAAGCGGCCACTTCCAGGCCGGTGCCGCCGTGCGCGGCGGCCTGCGCGGCGACGGCGGTCAGGCGGTCGGCCATCGCGACCGAATCGCGGCGCACCACGGCGGCGTCGCGCGCCACCATCTGCAGGCGCTCGACCAGCGCGGCCAGTTCGTCGGCGGCCAGGTCTTCGGACAGCAGGCACAAGACGTACGACTCGAGCGGAGCACCCTCTTCGCCAACCGCGACGGCGACGCCGGCGGCATCGCGCCGCACCGGCAGCACGGCGTTCATCACGCCGGCCACGGCCACGCGCTGTTTGCGCATCGCCATCACGATCGAGTCGACCAGGTAGGGCATGTCGTCGTTGAGGATCAACAGTGCGGTGGCCATGCCGCCGCGCCCGTCGGAGTAGCGCAGCTGGACGATCTCGCAGCCGGGCGCTTCGCGCCGCGCCGCTTCGGTGAAACCTGCCCACAAGACCGGCGCCAGGCTGTCGGGCGACGTGCCGGCGAGGTCCTCTTCGTCGAGCGATCCGAGCCAGGCCTGGACCAGCGCGGATACCTGGCTGGCCGGTCCGGCGCCCTGGTTGGCATTTACCAGGTCGAGAGTCTGCGTACGCAAGTCTTGTGGCATCTGTTTCATCTTTACTTCTCCAATCGAGAGTGTTGTTGCTTCGCTTACGCGCCGGCTTGTGGCCACGCGCTGGGCGATCTACAGGCAGACCGGGGTGGCCGGTCCAAAAATATAAGTCGAAAAATCGACGCTGCCGATATTAGAACAGCTAACGTCAGCGTAATCAAACGGCGCGTGCCGGCGTTACGACAAATCGTACAGTCCGGGCAAACCCAGGATGCGCTGCAGGTCCTCCAGCGCCTGCGCGCATTCGATCGCCAGCTGCGGGTCGGCCAGGTCCTTCGGCTCGAGGCGGTCGCGATAATGCGCTTCGACCCAGGTCACCAGGCGCGCGTACAGCGCCTCGGTCATCACCACGCCCTGGTGCATCGCTTGCGCCTCGGCGTCGGTCAGCGCCACGCGCAGGCGCAGGCAGGCAGGCCCGCCGCCGTTGCGCATGCTCTGGCGCAGGTCGAAGTCGATCAGTTCATCGATCGGGCCGTCGCCGGCCACAAGCTGTTCAAGATAACGCGACACCGCCTGGTTTTCCTGGCACTCGTGCGGCACCACCAGCGCCATCGCGCCATCGGGCTTGGTCAGCAACTGGCTGTTGAACAGGTAGCTGGTCACCGCATCGGCCACCGGCACCGCGCGCGTATCGACCCGCACCGCATCGAGTTCAGCGCCGACCCCAATCATCGCCGCGCGCAGCCGGTTCAGTACCGCCGATTCGTCGGCGAACGCCTGCTCGTGATAGAACAGCACATTGCCGTTGCCGACCGCGATGACGTCATTATGGAAAACGCCCTGGTCGATGACGTCGGGATTTTGGGAGGCGAACACGGTGCGCGCCGCATCGAGGCCATGCAGGCGCGCGATCGCCTGCGACGCCTCCAGCGTCTGGCGCGCCGGATAGCGCTTTGGCGCCGGCGCCGACGGGTCGAATTCGACGCGCCCATAGACGAACAGCTGCACGCCCCTGGCGCCATGGCTGGCCGCCAGGCGGGTGTGGTTGGCGGCGCCCTCGTCGCCGAAGGCTGGCGTGGACGGCAGCGCGTCGTGCACGGCGAAGTGGCGTTCGTCGCCAAACAGCGCACGCAAGGTGCGGGTCGACTGGATGTGTTCTTCGGCGCGGTGCAGCTTGTTGTTCAGGTTCGCGCTGGTGAAGTGGGTGCGGCCGTCGAAACTGTCGGCCGACGGGCTGACGGTGGCGGCGTTGGCAGTCCACATCGGCGAGGCCGAATAGGCGCAGGCGAGGATCGCCGGCGCCTCGCGCCAGGCACGCGCCAGCACGTCGGCGTCGGTGCCGGTGAAGCCGATGCGGCGCAGCAGGCGAAAGTTGGGACGCGCGTGCGGCGGCAGCAGCGCCTGGGCGAAGCCGCGCGCGGCCAGCGCGCGCATCTTGGCAAGGCCCTGCAAGGCAGCCTGCTTCGGATTGGAAGCGCTCTTGACGTTGCTGAACGAGGCCACGTTGCCGAACGAGAGTCCGGCGTAGTTGTGCGAGGGGCCGACCAGGCCGTCGAAGTTGTATTCGCGTGCAGTTTGCATCCGATTTTTCCGTGTCAGAAGGTCAGGCCCGGCGACAGCTTGGCGGGCATCGCCAGGTCGCTCGTTTCGATCGACGCCACGGGGTAGGCGCAATAGTCGGCCGCGTAGTAGGCGCTCGGGCGGTGGTTGCCGGACTTGCCGATGCCGCCGAACGGCGCCGAACTGGCCGCCCCGGTGGTCGGGCGGTTCCAGTTGACGATGCCGGCGCGCGCCTGCTCGCTAAAGCGCTGCCACAGCGCCGCGTCGTTCGACAGCAACGCGGCGGCGAGGCCGAACTCGGTGGCGTTGGCAGCGCGCACCGCGGCATCGAAGTCGGCCACGCGGATCACCTGCAGCAGCGGCCCGAACCACTCCTCGTCGGGGATACCCGTGGCGTCGGTGACGTCGACGATGCCGGCGGTGACGAAGCCGGCGTTCGCATCCGGCTGGCGCATCTGCAGCAGCGTGACGCCGCCTTTGGCGACCATGGCTGCCTGCGCCTGCACCAGCATCGTGGCGACCGCGTTCGACACCACCGGGCCCATGAAAGGTTGCGGATCGGCGTTCGACGGGCCGACCGTCAGCGTGGCGGCCACTTCGACCAGGCGCGCAATGAAGGCGGCGCCGGCCGGCGTGTCCTGCACGATCAGGCGGCGCGCGCAGGTGCAGCGCTGGCCGGCCGAGATAAACGCCGACATCACGGCGTGGTGGACCGCCGCGTCGACGTCAAGCACATCCCACACCACCAGCGGATTGTTACCGCCCATTTCCAGCGCCAGCATCTTGCCGGGCTGGCCGCCGAACTGCTTGTGCAGTGCGACGCCGGTCTGGCAGCTGCCGGTAAACAGCACGCCGTCGAGCAGCGGCTGCTGGCCGAGCGCGATGCCGGTATTGCGCCCTCCGTTGACCAGGTTGATGACGCCGGCCGGCACGCCCGCCTGCTGCCACAGTTCGACCGTTTTGATGGCGGTGCGCGGCGCGTATTCGCTCGGCTTGAACACCACCGTGTTGCCGGCGATGAGCGCCGGCACGATGTGCCCGTTCGGCAGGTGGCCGGGGAAGTTATACGGGCCGAATACGCCGAACACGCCATGCGGACGGTGGCGCAGCACGGCGGTGCCGTCGGCCACGCTGGCCGAGCTGGCGCCGGTGCGCGCGGCGTAGGCCTGCACCGAGATGTCGACCTTGTTGGCCATGGTGGCCACTTCGGTGCGCGCTTCCCACAACGGCTTGCCGACTTCCTCGGCGATGATCTGCGCCAGCTGCTCGGCGTCCTGCTTGAGCAGGTCGCGAAAGCGGGTGCAGACGGCGATGCGCTGTTCCAACGACGTCGCCGCCCACTGCGCGAAGCTGGCGCTGGCCGCCTGCGCGGCGCGGCGCACGTCGTCGGCGGTCGACTCGTTGCTCGACCAGGTCTGGCGGCCGGTGGACGGATCGATCGTCACCAGTTCAATGCCGCCGCCGGGCAGCCACTCGCCGCCGATGTAATTGGAGAGATTAGACATGGGTGTTTTTCCTTACATTGAGTGGCAGGGTGCGCAGCGGGTCGCCGTGGCTGCAATGGAGCAGCGCGAGCTGGGCGGCGCTGAGCGAGACGCTGCCGCCTGTCGGGGTCGACTGCGCGACGATCATGCGGAAGTCCTGCAGCACGGTGTTGGAGATCAGGGTCTGTTCGGCGTCGGCCGTGGCCACGCCTTCGCTGGCGGCCACCAGCATGCTGTCGCGCACCGCGCGCAGCTCGGACACGCGCCCCTGCAGCACCGGGCCGGCATCGAAGATGTCGATGTAGCCCTCGAAATGCATGCCTTCCTGCTCGAGCAGTTTGCGCGCCGGTGCGGTGCTGCGGTGGACCATGCCGATGACCGACTGTGCGTCGTCCGGCAGGTAGGCCACGTACAGCGGCTGGCGCGGCATCAGTTCGGCGATGAACGACTTCTTGCCCAGCGCGGTGAGATCGTCGACGTGGTCGAAGTCCATCTTGAAGAAATGGCGGCCGAGTCCTTCGTAGAAGGGCGAACTGCCATCTTCGGCCTGGAAGCCGCGCATCTCGGCGATCAGCTTTTCGGTAAACAGGTGCGGGAACTGGGCGATGAACAGGAAGCGGCTTTTCGACAGCCACTTGCCGTTATTGCCGATGCGGTAGTCCGGATGCAAGAACAACGAGCACAGTTCGGTCGAGCCGGTCAGGTCGTTCGACAGGTACAGCGTATCCATGCGGGTGAAGATATCGAGTTCGCGGCTCGAGTGCACCAGCGTGCCGATGCGGTAGTTATAAAACGGCTCGGTGAGGCCGACCGCGCCCTTGATGGCGCACACGCCGGCCATGCGGCCGCTCGAGGTGTCCTCCATGACGAACATGTAGTCGCGTTTTTCGGGGGCGATGGTCTGCGCGAACGAGGCCACCGCCACGGCGATGCGGTCGCCCAACATGGTGCGGTCGGGCTTTAGGGTGGTCATGCCGGTGCCGACCTGGCTGGCCATCTCTAACAGTGCATCGAGGTCCGACGTGGTGATGGCGCGTACGACTAGCATATGGTTCTCTTTCAGATTCTAACGCAGATAACGCTGTCGCCGGGCGCCACCATCAGCGCGTCGATGGCGGCCTGCGGCAGGTGCACGCAGTCGCTGGCGTCGACCGAAGGGCACACCGCGGTGATGGCGCGGAAGTTCTGCTCGCTGCTGGCGGCGATGGCGTAGGTGACGGCCGCATCGCGCCCGCCGCCGCGCTCATCGAGCGTCACGCTGCGCACCACGGCGCCGGAAAACGAGCGCAGCGAATTCTTGTGCGCCTGCAGGATCGGGCCGCCGTCGAAGATGTCGATGTAGTCGTCTGCCTCGAAGCCTTCTTCGGTGAGCAGGTTGAAGGCCAGTTCGCCGTCCGGGTGAATCTGCCCCATCGCGGCCTGGGCGTCGCCCGGCAGCAGCGGCACGTACACCGGATAGTGCGGCATCAGTTCGACGATCAGGGTGCGGTTGCGGGCGCCGCCGATGACTTTTTCGGCGTCGAGAAAATCCATCTTGAAGAATTTGCGGCCGAGCGCGTCCCAGAACGGCGACGACCCTTTGGCGTCGGTGACGCCGGCCAGCGGGACGAAGAAGCGGTCGCCGAAGCGGTGCGGCGCGAGCACGGCGAACAGCAGGCGCGCGCGCGACAGCAGGGCTGCCTCGACGCCCGCCGCTTCGCGGCCCTGCACGTAAAAGCCCGACAGTTGCGAGTACGCGGTCAGTTCGGAGCACAAGGTCAGCGCGTGCACGCTGTGGCTGATATTGAGGTCGCGCGAGACCTGCTGGATGACGTCGTTGCGAAACGAGAAGTAGGTGCCGTTCGAACCGGCCGACGCGTAGATCGCGGCGGTGCCGACGATCTCGCCGGTGGCCTGGTTCTCGAGCACGAACAAATAGGATTCTTCGCTGGGGATGTCCACGTGCGCGGCGAACGAGGCGATCGAGCGCTCCACCGAAGCGGCGATTTTCTCGCGCGTCTTCGGCAGCGTATGGACCCCCGGCATCGTCACCGCGGCCAGCTTTTCGAGGGCCGCGATGTCGGACAGCTCCGCCGGACGGACAACATGCATGGTGACTTCCTTAAGTGAAGACGGTGCGTGCCGCGCTGCCGGGATCAGGCTGCGGCCAGGATGGCGTCGGCGGCGGCGCGCATGATGCGGTCGGCTTCGGCGATCTGCTGGTCCGACACGATCAGCGCCGGCGCCAGGCGGATCACGTCCGGGCCGGCGATCAGCAGCATCAGGCCGAGCGCTTCGGCAGCCTTGGTGTAGTCCTTGGCGCGGCCGGCGAATGCCTCGGCAACCGGCAGGCCAATCAGCAGGCCCGAGCCGCGCACCTGACCGAACAGTTGCGGATAGTCGGCCGCCAGCTTGGTCAGGTTGGCAAACAGCTTGACGCTCGCGTCCTTCACGCGCGCCAGGAAGGCCGGCGTGTTGATGGTGTCGATCACGTTCAGGGCGACCGTCGCGGCGAGCGGGTTGCCGCCGTAGGTGGTGCCATGGGTGCCGACGCCGAAGTGCTCGGCGATGGCGTTGGTGGTCAGCATGGCGCCGATCGGGTAGCCGTTGCCGAGTGCCTTGGCCGAGGTCAGGATATCGGGCGTGACGCCGCATTCCATGTAGGCGTACAGCGCGCCGGTGCGGCCGACGCCGGACTGCACTTCGTCAAATACCAGCAGCGCGCCGGTTGCGTCGCAGCGTTCGCGCAGCGCCTTCAGGAATGCCGGATCGCCGGGAATGACGCCGCCCTCGCCCTGGATCGGCTCGACGATCACGGCGGCGACATCGTCGGTGATGGCGGCGAGCGCGGCGGCCACGTCGTTGTACGGGATGTGGTTGATCTCTTGCGGCAGCGGCTCGAAGCCTTCGGTGTATTTTGGCTGGCCGCCGACCGACACGGTAAACAGCGTGCGGCCGTGGAACGACGACAGGCACGACACGATGCGCGATTTGTGCGGGCCGAACTTGGTGTGGGCGTACTTGCGCGCCAGCTTCAGGGCCGCTTCGTTCGCTTCGGCGCCGGAATTGCAGAAGAAGGCGCGGTCGGCGAAGGTGGCTTCGGTCAGCGCCAGCGCCAGGCGCAGGACTGGCTCGTTGGTGTAGCCATTACCGAGGTGCCACAGTGTATTGATCTGCTTGGTGAGGGCGTCGACCAGCACCGGGTGGGCATGGCCGAGGCTGGTGACGGCGATGCCGGCGGTGAAATCGAGGTAATGCTTGCCGGCCTGGTCCCACAAGTCGAGTCCGCTGGCGCGCACCGGCACCATGGCCGCTGGCGCATAGGTCGGCACCAGTACTTCGTCGAAAGTCTGGCGTGTGACGGGCCGCGTGGTGACAGCCGAATCAAGCTTTGCGTTCATGGCATTCCTCATCCAATGTTAGGGGTTTGCCCGAGCTGGAACAGCTGGGCGGTTGCCCCATTATAGGAAAGCATGCAACAAAGTTCTTTTCAAACTGCGACAACCATTTTCATTTTTGGTCTCTGGGCAATTTCCTCAAAAACAGGGTCAGACCCGGTTTCTGTGGCAATTTCCTCTAAAACAGGGTCAGACCCGTTTTTTGTTCGGCTGCTCAGCCTTTGCGCGGCCGGCCGACCGGGTTGGGCGCTGCCAATCGCCCCATTAGCAGCGAATACGGTTGTTCTGAACCAAACGCGCCGAGCGCCGTGTTCCCCCTCGTCGCCTTGCGCACCCGGCGGAAGATTTCCGGATCGATAAGCTCATCGAACAGCGCGCGGTAGGCGGATTGCCGGGACGCCGTGTCCTGTCCCAGGCGTCCGTAGAGCTCGTGCTGGACCACCAGTTTGCTGGACGGGCCATGGGCGTTGTGATGATAGCTGGACCATGCGTAAAGAGCAGGGGCCGCGACCAGGCCGGCGCGTACCGGGTTGAGTTCAATGTAGCGCTGGCACACCATCAAGTAGGTTTCCGAATGCACCAGGCAAGAGTGGTATCGGCCTTCCCATAGCGTGCCGGTGCGCGCGTACCGCCGGTTAACATATTGCACGTAGCGCTGGCCTAGCGACTTCATCATCAGAGCTGGGCCTAGCTCATCCTTGGGCGAGACCAGCAGGTGAACGTGATTACTCATCAGCACATAGGCATGGATTCGACACTCAGCTTGAAGGGAGGCGGCACGCAGCAGGTAGAGGTAGACGCGGTAGTCATCGTCCTCAAAGAAACAGCGCAACCGGTTATTTCCGCGCTGGGTGATATGCAGAGGGACATCGGCAGCGACCGGACGGGGTTGACGTGGCATGGGAGCTCGCAGAATGGCAGAGTAAGAAGAAGTCACCCTAGACGGATCTTAAATAGCAACATTCGATCCGCATCAATCGTTCGCACGCCCACTCCACGCGGCCTGAGCTTTAAAACAATTGAAAACAATTGGGGTCAGACCCGTTTGATAATCGGCGTGCGCGTGACTTGGGCATCAATCAAACGGGTCTGACCCCAATTATTTTCCAGTCCATTTGGAGCGCCTGCGTGAGGGGGATGTAACTTCCCGGCCACGTCTAAAGAATTGGGGTCAGACCCGTTTTATAGATGGCGTTTCGCGGATTTTCGATCGATTAAACGGGTCTGACCCCGATTGTTTTAGGCGGTGAGGCGGCGCTGGCGCTCTTCGCGCGGGGTGTGGCCGAACAGGGCGCCAAACGCGGTCGAGAAGTGCGAGCCGGACGAGAATCCACACATCAGCCCGACCTGGACGATCGAGTAGTTGGTGTCGAGTAGCAGTTGGCGCGCGCGCTGCAGCCGCAACTCGAGGTAGTAGCGCGAAGGCAGGCTGCCCAGGTATTGCTTGAACAGGCGCTCGAGCTGGCGCCGCGATAGCCCGACGAGCCCGGCGATGTCGTCGGTCGACAGCGGCTCTTCGATGTTCGCTTCCATCAACGTCACCGCTTCGCTCAGCTTCGGTTGCAAGGCGCCGAAGCGCGCCTGCAACGCTACCCGCTGGCGCTCCTCGGCACCACGCACGCGGTCGATGCACAGCGCTTCCTTGATCTGCGCCTGCAGCGCCGCGCCGAACACGTGCTCGACCAGCGTCAGCGCGAAGTCGATGCTGGCCGCGCCGCCGCAACAGGTGAGCCGGGCGCCATCGAACTCGTACAGGTTGGGCGTGAAGACGGCGTGATCAGCCTTGATGTCGACGTCGGCATACAGCGCCCACGGCAAGGCGGCGCGCACGCCGTTGAGCACGCCCGCGTCGGCCAGCCACAGCACGCCGGCGCCGACGCCACCCCAGAACGGCGCCACCCGCGCACGCTCGATCACGGTGCGCATGGCGGCAGGCTTGAGCGCCGCCTCGGACTCGTCGGCCACCAGCAGCACCAGGTGCCAGTGGCGCAAGGCGTCGGCGCCGAACTTGTCGGGGCTGCGCACATCGACGTGCAGCCGCTCGGGACCGAGCAGCTTGGCCGCCAGCCGCAGCGGCTGGTACAGGCCGGACCAGGTCAGCGCGTCGGGCTGGCCGGCATTGACCAGCAAGACGCGCAGCGGCGCTTCCTGCGCCAGGCGGGCGAGGTCAGGGTGCGCCATCGGACTGGGAAAATGCTGTCATTTATTCGGGCGCGAGCGAGGCGGCCGGCCGCGGCGCCGCATTCCATTGGCTGACGATCATGCCGGCGATGAGCAGCACGGCGCCCATCCAGCCGCGCGCGGTGAGCGTTTCGCCTAGCCAGAAAAAGGCGAAAAACGCCGCCGCCGCCGGTTCGAACGCATAGATTACCGCCGCCTCGTTGGCCGTGCTGCGCGCCTGGCCCCAGCCCTGCAGCGAGATGATGGCGGCGGTCGCCACCACGCCCAGGTAGGCCAGGTTGATGCCGTGCTGGCCGATGCCTTGCGCGATATAGGTCCAGTAGTTGGCGAAGTCGTTGCCGGCGTCGATGGTGGAGCGCGGCACCTCGCGCGCCAGCAGCCACAGCGCCGCGCACAGCGCCACCGTCACGATCTGCGCCGCCGTCAAGGTCATCAGGCGCGACGCGCGGCGGGTGCGAAATTCCATCATCTTGATGTACACGCCGAACGCGAACGCGCCCACCAGCGCCAGCGTGTCGCCGCGCCCCCACGCGCCGCCGTCCCAGCACAGCGCAGTGAGGCCGGCAATGGCCAGCAGCAGCGCGTAGGCGATGCGCTTTTCCGGCATCTTGCCGGCGACCACGCCAAGCAGCGGCACCACCAGCACGTTCAGGCCGCAAATGAAGGCGTTGCGGTTGGAGGTGGTCAGCGCCAGCCCTTCCACCTGGAACACGTAGCAGAAAAACAGCAGCACGCCGAGCAGCCCGCCGGACACCAGGTCGTCGCGGCCGGCCTTGTACAGGAACGGCGCCAGCAGCACCGCCGCCAGGGCGAAGCGCAGGAAGATGATCCACACCGGCGAAAAATACACGGTCAGGTCCTTCATCGCCGGAAAGGTGGTGCCCCACACGAGAGTGACGAGCAGCAAGGCGAGGATGCCGCGGAACTGATGGGTCATAGGGTCTTTGCGAGGCGACGATCGGCCGAAATAGTCATATGGTAACTGTCTCGGGCCCAAAAGGCGAACCGGCGCCGCCGGCAAAGGGCGCCGCCAGCTATAATCACGGTCTATGGGGGAACGATACTTACGCAGTGTCCGCTTGCTGGCGGAGTGCATGCAGGGCTTCGAGCGCTTTTCGGGCGACTCGGTGCGCCAGTGCGGGCTCACGCACGCCCAGTTCGATATCATCGCTACCCTCGGCAATACGGCCGGCATGACGTACAAGCAACTTGGCGAGCGCACCTTGATTACCAAAGGCACGCTGACCGGCGTCATCGACCGACTCGAACAGAAGGGCCTGGTCGTGCGCGAGCGCAGCGGCGACGACAAGCGCTCCTTTTTCGTCAGCCTCACCGCCAGCGGCGAAGCCTTGTTCGAGCGGGTATTCCCCGCCGTCGTAGCGCACGGCAAGCAGCTGTTCGCCTCGTGCAGCGACGCCGAATTCGACGCGATCGACTCGGCCCTGTCGCGCCTGAAGCAGATGATCACCGATGCCAGCGCCGCTCCCTCCCCGCCCACACCAAAGGAAAAACAATGAAAACCGCCCTGCTCGACGGCATCACGCCGGCCAAGATTGACAAACAGATCATCGGAAACCTGTTGCTCAACGTCGCCTCCGCCGACGAAGTGCGCCAGGAAAAGATGCTCGTCGGCGTGCGCAACGAGGCCGGCGAAATCTACCGCCTGATCGGTGCGACCAAGGTCAACAGCTACATGAACGCGATCGAGGAACTCGAAGACCTGGGCCTGGTCGATGAACTGAAAGACACCGAAGCGCCGCAGGACGGCTGTGACGCGATCTTCAGCGCGCATTGATGCAAGCCAGGCGGCATAACAAAAAGATGCTTTTGAGAACGCTTTGGCGTGTTTCTGCCCAACTATTGGGAGTATAATTTTTCCCATGGACAGAATCGAAGCCTTCAAAAGCATTGCCGCCCAGGCTGGACGCGGCGATCTCACCTTCCCGACCAACGTCGACGCCACCCTCAAGCTGCAGCGGGCGCTGGGCGATCCGGACCTGCACATCGACGAGGCGGCGCGGCTGGTCCAGGCCGAACCGCTGCTGGCGGCGCGCACTGTCGCCATCGCCAACTCGGTGGCCTACAACCGCTTCGGCAACGACGTCACCAATGTCGGCGCCGCTGTCAAGCGGGTCGGCTTTCGCACGCTCAATGCGCTGGCCGCCGCCGTCATCGTGCGCCAGCTCGACAGCAAGATCACCCGTCCCGACCTGCGCGCCAAGGCCGACCAGCTGTGGCAGCATTCGGCCCACGTGGCTGCGCTGTCGCAGGTGATCGCCCGGCGCGTGACCAACATCGATCCGGATACGGCGCTGTTTGCCGGCATCGTCCATGAAGTCGGCGGCTTTTACCTGCTGTCGCGCGCCGAAGAGTTTCCGGGCCTGCTGGACGGCGAGCCAGAGGACTGGATCGAACATGGCGAAATGGCCATCGGTCGCGGCGTGCTGACCAAGCTCGGCGTGCCAGGCACGGTAATGGAAGCGATCGAAGCGATGTGGCGCGGCCTGCGCGCGCTGCCGCCGGAAACGCTGGGCGACACGCTGATGCTGGCCAATGACCTGGCCCCGCTCGACTCGCCACTGCACTCGCGCGCCGGCGCCACCACGCGCCAGTCGGCCGCCACCATCGACTTCGTCACCGGCGAAGGCACGCTCGCCTCGATTCTCGAGGAATCGGCCGAAGAAGTGCGCAGCCTCACCGCCGCCCTGTTCTAACACGCGGCGCGCCAGGCGCGTCGCCCATTGCCCGCATCCCCTAACCCCGCCAGCAACAAACCGTCCGGACAAAAAAAATGCCCGCTCTATTTGAGCGGGCCGAAGTCCAAAACTAGGGATGTCCTGAAAGAGACAGCTCCACTATAGTTCGCCATCTTTTTGCCATCTGTGCGATAGCCCACACAAGCGCATAAATTTCTGCTTACCCTCCGCGGCACAAAAAAGGGCAGCTTGCGCTGCCCTTTCACTTGATCCGGTCGGCTTGCGCTTATACGACGGCGCCGTCCGTCTCGTCCTTTTCCTTGACCGGTTTGACCAGGTCTTCACGCTTGACGCCCAGCCACATCGCGATCGCCGCGGCGACAAATACCGACGAGTAGATACCGAAACAGATGCCGATTGTCAGCGCGATGGCAAAGTAATGCAGCGACGGGCCGCCAAAAAACAGCATCGACAGCACCATCATCTGGGTCGAGCCGTGCGTGATGATGGTGCGCGAAATGGTGCTCGTAATGGCGCTGTCGATCACTTCCGTCACCGTCGATTTGCGCTGCTTGCGGAAGTTCTCGCGAATCCGGTCGAAAACGACAACCGATTCGTTGACCGAATACCCGAGCACCGCCAGCACTGCCGCCAGCACCGTCAGCGAGAATTCCCACTGAAAGTAAGCGAAGAAGCCAAGAATAATGACGACGTCGTGCAAGTTGGCGATGATCGCCGATGCCGCGAATTTCCATTCGAAACGGATGGCCAGGTAGATCATCACGCCGATGATCACCATCACCAGCGCGTTCAAGCCACTCTGCATCAGCTCATCGCCGACCTGCGGGCCGACGAACTCGACCCGCTTGAGGATGACCGCTTCTTCGCCCTTGGCGTTGAGACAGGCAGTCCTGGCCACATGATCGCCCTGCGGCGTGATGGTGTCGACTTGTTTGCCCGCGCCGCCCTCCGCCGCGCAAAGCGCGTTGAACACGGCGGCCGAACCGCTGGCGCCGGCGGACGTCTTCGGCAAGCGCAGCATGACGCTCTGCGCGGTGCCGAAGCTGGTCACTTCAGGATGCTCGTAACCGAGCGTGCGCAGCGAACCACGGATTTTCTCCTGGTCGGCCGCGTGCGGGTATTGCAGTTCCATCACCGTGCCGCCGGTAAACTCAACCGACAGATTCAGGCCTTTGTGCAACAGGAAGAATACTGCCGCGATAAACGTCACCGCCGAGATCACGTTGAAAATCAACGCGTGGCGCATGAAGGGAATATCCTTCTTGATCTTGAAAAATTCCATCTTGAATCCTCTTTCTAATTACTTCTTGATGGAGACCACACCGGGCGTCCACACAGTGCCGATGGAAATTTTGCCCAGTTTTTTCTGACGCCCATACCAGAAGTTGACCACGCCGCGCGACACGAATACGGCCGAGAACATCGACGTCAGGATGCCCAGGCAATGCACCACGGCGAAGCCGCGCACCGGACCGGAACCGAACAACAGCAGCGCCACACCGACAATCAACGTGGTGACGTTGGAGTCGAGAATCGTGGCCCAGGCGCGATCGAAGCCGGCCGCAATGGCCGCCTGCGGGGTGGCGCCGCCGCGCAACTCCTCGCGGATACGCTCGTTGATCAGCACGTTGGCGTCGATCGCCATACCGAGCGCCAGCGCAATGGCGGCGATACCAGGCAAGGTCAAGGTCGCCTGCAGCATCGACAGCAGCGACACCAGGAACAGCACATTGAAGGCCAGCGCCAGCACGCTGAAAAAGCCAAACAAGTGATAGTAGACAATCATGAAGACGGCAATCGCGATAAAGCCGTAAACCGTCGAGTACAGGCCCTTGGCGATGTTTTCGACGCCGAGCTGCGGGCCGATGACGCGCTCTTCGACAAATTCCATCGGCGCCGACAGCGCGCCGGAGCGCAGCAGCAGGGCCAGTTCATTGGCGCGTTCGGCGCTGCCCATGTTCGAGATCTGGAACGTGCTGCCCAGCTCGCTCTGGATGGTCGCCACCGACGCCACCGAATACTTGTTCTTTTCTTTGAGCAGGATCGCCATGCGCTTGCCGATGCGCTCGCGCGTCGCTTCACGCATCTTGCGCCCGCCGTCGCCATTCAGGTCCAGGCTCACGGCCGGCTGCTGGTTCTGGTCCATCGTCGCCGTCGCGCTCGAAATGTATTCGCCCGTCAGGATCACTTCCTTGTACAGCACCACCGGCGCGCCGGTGCCGACCGTAAACAGTTCCGAGCCGAGCGGAATCGTGGCCGACATTTCGGTGCCCGGCGTGATCGACTCGTCGACCATGCGCATTTCCAAGGTCGCGGTGCGGCCGATGATGTCCTTCGCGCGGGCAACGTCCTGCACGCCCGGCAATTGGATGACGATGCGCTCGAGGCCTTGCTGCTGGACGATCGGCTCGCTTACGCCGAGTTCGTTGATCCGCTTCGACAAGGTGGCGATGTTCTGCTTGACGCCCTCTTCCACCGTGGTCTTCAGCGCGTCCGGCTTGAGCGTGACGACCAGCTTCAGGTCGGTGCCGTCGGCGGCGTCGGCAAACGCGAGGTCGCGCATCTGGCTGCCGAGCGCGTCTTTGGCCTTGGCGCGCGTCTCGTTGTCGCGGAACTTGATCTCGAGGCTGTTGCCGACGCGCTCGATGCCGGCGTGGCGCACGTTCTTGTCGCGCAGGATGCTGCGCGCGCTCGACTGCATGCCCTTGATCTTGTTTTCCAGCACTGCCTTGGCGTCGACCTGCAGCAGGAAGTGCACGCCGCCGCGCAGGTCCAGGCCCAGGTTCATCGGCAGCGCGCGGATGCTTTGCATCCATTGCGGGGTGTTCTTGACCAGGTTGACCGTGACGATATAGTCGGGATCGGTCTGGTCGCGGTTGAGGTCGCGCTCGAGCGCCAGCTTGGCCTTGAACTGCGCATCGGTGGTCGGGAAACGCACCCGCACCGAGGTGCTGTTGCCTTCACCCTCCAGGGCGACGCGGTCCGGCGTGATGCCTTCCTGCTTCAGCGCCGCCGCCACCTGCTCGGTGGTGGCGCTGTTCACCTTGACGGTTGTCTTGCCTGTCGTCACCTGCAACGCAGGCGACTCGCCGAAGTAGTTCGGCACCGTGTACAGCGCACCGAGCACCAGTGTGACGGCGATCAGGATATATTTCCAGAGGGGATAGCGATTCATAATGTTCCAGCGTTCGAGGTGAGCAGGCGTAGGCGGCGCGGCGGCCGCCCGGCAGGCTTACAGGGACTTCAGGGTGCCCTTCGGCAACAGCGTCGTGATCGAGTTCTTTTGCACGACAATTTCCGTGTTGGCGGCGATTTCGACCGTCACGTAGGTGTCGTTGACTTTGGAAACCTTGCCGAGAATGCCACCGGCGGTCACCACTTCGTCGCCCTTGGCGAGCGCGTCCATCATGGAGCGCTGTTCTTTCGCGCGTTTCTGCTGCGGGCGAATCATCAGGAAATACATGACCACGAACATCAGTACCAGAGGCAAGAAGGTCGTCAGGTTGCCCATCATTCCCGGGTCTGCGGCGGTGCCGGCGGTTTGTGCATAAGCGTTAGAAATGAACACGGTTACTCCATTATTGATTTTGACTTGGTTAAAAAAGCAGCGCTGTATTCTAGCACTGGCCGGACGGCGCTAGCCACTTCGGGGTATGTGATGGCTGTAAATTCTTTTGCAAGCGATGCCTGGCACCAGTGTTAGACAAATAAATCGCGCGGGAGGTCGGTACGCAGCCAGCCGCGGCGGCGTATTTACACGCCGCGCGCGCGCTGTTCGTTAAATGTCAGCCTGAACGCGTGGAAGCCATCGGCGTCGATGGCGTCGCGCATCTCCTGCATCAGCTTCAGATAGTAATGCAGGTTGTGGATGGTATTGAGGCGCGCGCCGAGGATTTCCTTCGAGCGGTGCAGGTGGTGCAGGTAGGCGCGCGAGAAATTCTTGCAGCAGTAGCAATCGCAGCTCTCGTCGAGCGGGCCCATGTCTTCCTTGTAGCGCGCGTTCTTGATCTTGACATCGCCAAAGCGAGTAAACAGCCAGCCATTGCGGGCGTTGCGCGTCGGCATCACGCAGTCGAACATGTCGATGCCGTTGGCCACGCCGGCGACCAAGTCTTCCGGCGTGCCCACGCCCATCAGGTAGTGCGGCTTGTTGGCCGGCAGACGCGGGCCGACGTGCGCCAGCATGCGCATCATGTCTTCCTTCGGTTCGCCCACCGACAGCCCGCCGATGGCGATGCCGGGGAAGTTGATCTCTTCCAGGCCGGCGAGCGACTCGTCGCGCAGGTTCTCGAACATGCCGCCCTGGACGATGCCGAACAGCGCGTTCGGATTCTCGCCGCCGCTGAACTCGTTCATCGAGCGCTGCGCCCAGCGCAGCGACATGCGCATCGACTTGGCCGCTTCCTCGGACGTGGCCGGCCGGCCGTCGATCTCGTACGGCGTGCATTCGTCGAACTGCATGACGATGTCGGAATTGAGCGCGCGCTGGATCTGCATCGAGATTTCCGGCGACAGGAACAGCTTGCTGCCGTCGATCGGCGACGCGAACTTGACGCCCTCCTCGGTGATCTTGCGCATCGCGCCGAGCGAAAACACCTGGAAGCCGCCGGAGTCGGTCAGGATCGGGCCATTCCAGCCCATGAAGCCGTGCAGGCCGCCGAACTTGTTGAGCACCTCGGTGCCCGGGCGCAGCCACAGGTGGAAGGTGTTGCCGAGGATGATCTGCGAGCCGACCGCAACCAGCTCGTCCGGGTCCATTGCCTTGACCGAGCCGTAGGTGCCGACCGGCATGAAGATCGGCGTTTCGATGGTGCCGTGATTGAGCTTGAGGCGGCCGCGGCGCGCGTGCGACAGGCCGCTGGTGTCGGTCTTGAGAAGGGTAAATTCGAGCATTTAGAGTGACTTTGTGGTGAGCAGCATGGCGTCGCCATAGCTGAAGAAGCGGTATTCGCTGGCGATGGCGTGGGCGTAGGCGCGGCGGATCGGCTCGTAGCCGGCAAAGGCCGACACCAGCATCAGCAGGGTCGACTTCGGCAGGTGGAAATTGGTGATCAGGCGGCTGACTGTCTTGAAGGTGTAGCCAGGCGTGATGAACAGCGCCGTGTCGGCGCTGCCGGCAACCAGTGCACCGCTCTGCGACGCCGATTCGAGCGCGCGCAGGCTGGTGGTGCCGACGGCGACGACATCCTTGCCGGCGGCCCTGGCGGCGCCTACTGCGTCGACGGTTGCCTGCGGCACGGTGTACCACTCGGTGTGCATGTTGTGCTCGGCCAGCACCTCGACCCGCACTGGCTGGAACGTGCCGGCGCCGACGTGCAGGGTGACGTAGGCGAAGCGGACGCCCCTGGCGGCGAGTCTGGCCAGCAGCGCATCGTCGAAATGCAGGCCGGCGGTCGGCGCGGCGACGGCGCCCGGCTCCTTCGAATACACGGTCTGGTAGCGCTGCTCGTCGAATTCGTCGGCGGCGTGGTCGATGTACGGCGGCAGCGGCAGGCGGCCGTGCGCTTCGATCAGTTCGAACACGTCGGCGTCGAAGTGGAGCGTGAAAAATTCGCCCGCGCGCTCGCCGGCGACGACGTCGAAGGCGTCGGCCAGGCGGATGCGGTTGCCAGGCTTGGGCGACTTCGACGCGCGCACCTGCGCCAGCACCGTGCGGCTGTCGAGCACGCGCTCGACCAGTACCTCGACGCTGCCGCCGGTTTCCTTGACGCCGAAAAAGCGCGCCTTCAGCACGCGCGTGTCGTTCATCACCAGCAGGTCGCCTGGCGAGAGCAGGTCGACGATGTCGGCGAACTGGCGGTCGGCGATGGCGTCGCCGTCGAGCAGCAGCAGGCGCGAAGCGCTGCGGTCCGGCAGCGGCACCTGGGCGATGCGTTCAGGGGGCAGGTTGAAATCGAAGTCGGAAAGCGAATACATTCTGGTAATTCTGCGAAAATAGGGTTCACGCGCCGTACAATACGGCTCACTTGCGCAAGGCAACCCTCTATTTTACGCCACTTGCCCTGCAAAAACCGCGACATGCCCCCATCCAAACCGAAACCCGCGCCAAAAACCAACGAAAGCAAGCTCGCCAAGCTGGGCCTGCATTCCGACATGGACCTGGTGCTGCACCTGCCGATGCGCTACGAGGACGAGACCCAGGTGATCGCGATCCGCGAGGCGTGCCTGCGCGGCGGCCACGTGTCGCAGGTCGAGGGCGTGGTGACCAAGAGCGAGATCGCCTTCAAGCCGCGCCGCCAGCTGCTGGTGACGATCGCCGACGCCAGCGGCGACCTGCTGCTGCGCTTCATGAACTTCTACGGCAGCCAGGTCAAGCAGCTGGCCGAAGGCACGCGGGTGCGCGCCCGCGCGGAACTCAAGCACGGCTTTTTCGGCGCCGAGATGGTGCACCCGGCCTACAAGGTGATCAACGAAGGCGCGCCGCTGCCGACGGTGCTCACGCCCGTCTACCCGTCCGGGGAGGGCCTGTCGCAGGCGATCCTGCGGCGCGAAATCGGCGCGGCGATGGCGCGCATCGACTGGCAGGACACGCTGCCGCCGTCGCTGCTGTCGGCGATGAACCTGTCGAACTTCGAGCCGTCGGTGCGGCTGCTGCATTACCCGCCGCAGGAAATCGACGAGCACGCGCTGATGGACCGCTCGCACCCTGCCTGGGTGCGGATGAAATTCGACGAGCTGCTGGCGCAGCAGCTGTCGCTCAAACGCGCCCAGCGTGCGCGCCGCGCGAAGGGCGCGCCGGTGATCAAGACAATCGGCACGCTGACCGAGGCGTTCACCGCCATCCTGCCGTTCAAGCTGACCGGCGCCCAGGCGCGCGTGCTGAAAGAGATCCGCGCCGACCTGCGCCACGGTTACCCGATGCAGCGGCTGCTGCAGGGCGACGTCGGCAGCGGCAAGACGGTGGTCGCCGCGCTGGCCGCGGCGCAGGCGATCGACAGCGGCTACCAGGCGGCGCTGATGGCGCCGACCGAGATCCTCGCCGACCAGCACTTCCGCAAGATCGCAGGCTGGATGGAGCCGCTCGGCGTGAAGGTCGTCTGGCTGACCGGCAGCCTGAAGAAAAAAGACAAGCTGGCCGCCACCGCGCTGGTCGAATCGGGCGAAGCGCAGCTGGTGATCGGCACCCACGCGCTGATCCAGGACACGGTGCAGTTCGCCAAGCTGGGCCTGGTGATCGTCGACGAGCAGCACCGCTTCGGCGTTGGCCAGCGCCTCACCTTGCGCAACAAGGGCAGCAACGGCAAGACGCCGCACCAACTGATGATGTCGGCCACGCCGATCCCGCGCACCTTGGCGATGACCTATTACGCCGACCTGGAAGTCTCGGTCATCGACGAGCTGCCGCCGGGCCGCAGCCCAATCGTCACGCGGGCGATCGACCAGAACCGGCGCGACGAAGTGATCGAGCGGGTGCACGCCGCCGCGCTGGAAGGGCGCCAGGTCTACTGGGTCTGCCCGCTTATCGAAGAGTCCGAAGCGCTGCAGCTGCAGACCGCCACCGACACCCACGCGATGCTGGCCGAGGCGCTGCCGGACCTGCAGGTGGGGCTGGTGCACGGGCGCCTGAAGCCGGCCGAAAAACAGCAGGTGATGGATGCGTTCACCGCCAACGCGGTGCAGGTGCTGGTGGCCACCACCGTCATCGAGGTCGGGGTCGACGTGCCGAATGCGTCGCTGATGGTGATCGAGCACGCCGAGCGTTTCGGCCTGTCGCAGCTGCACCAGCTGCGCGGGCGGGTCGGCCGCGGCACGGCGGCCAGCGTCTGCCTGCTGCTGTACCAAAGCCCGCTCGGCGGCGTGGCCAAGCAGCGCCTGATGACGATGCGCGAAACGACCGACGGCTTCGAAATCGCGCGGCGCGACCTGGAGATCCGCGGCCCCGGCGAATTTCTGGGCGCGCGCCAGTCGGGCCAGGCGATGCTGCGCTTCGCCGATCTCGAGACCGATCAGTGGCTGGTCGAACAAGCGCGCGATGTTGCCCACGATTTGCTGCACGAAGGCGGCGGCGACAAGGCCGCCACGGTGGAGGCGCACCTGGCGCGCTGGCTGGGCGGGAAAGAAGAATTCCTGAAGGTATGAGCAAGGCGAGCTTGCCATTAGGGAAGCTTCGAAGATAAACATGCTGACGTGACAATTGTTGAATATTGACGTTAAATTAACGCGTATTCTTGGCGACCAAACCTACCCGCCCCTTTGAACACGGACCTGCCATGCCAATTTTCGGACTCGGACTACACCTGATCGTCGCGATCTTCTTTGCCATCCATGTTGTGCGCACCGGGCGCCAGCTGTACTGGCTCGCCATCCTATTCATGTTCCCGCTGCTGGGCAGCATTGTCTATTTCGGGGCGGTGTTCCTGCCGCATTCGCGCATCGAGCGCGGCCTGCGCAAAACCAGCGCGGCGATCCAGCAAAAGCTCGACCCGGGGCGCGAGATGCGCGAGGCGAGGGCAGCGTTCGACCTGACGCCGACCGCCCACAACCAGATGCGCCTGGCCGCGGCGCTGTTCGACGCCGGCGAATACGCGCTCGCTGCCGAACAGTACGACGCCTGCCTGAAAGGCCCGTTCGCCGGCGACGCCGAAATCGGCCTGGGCGCGGCGCGTGCCAAGCTGGCCAACAGGCAGCCGCAGGCAGCGATCACCACCCTGCTGGCGTTGCGCGCGAAGCACCCCGGCTTCCGCCCGGAGCAGGTCAGCCTGGTACTGGGCGACGCGCTGGACGCGGCCGGCCGCACTGATGATGCGGGCGCCGAATACGAGGTGGCCGCGCAGCGGTTTTCCAGCGTCGAGACGCGCGCCGCGCTGGCCTTGTGGGCGATTGCGCAAGGCCGCCGCGCGCTGGCCGAACGGGAGTTGAAGGCGCTTGACCACGCGCGCAAGCACATGCCCGGTCACACCCGCGATCTGCACCGCGACCTGTTCATCCGCCTCGACGCGGCGCGCGCAAGCATCAGCTGACGGCAGCAGCGACCCCGCACCGCACGCCTTGGCGCCAGGCGGGGATCGCGTATTTACCGTTGTCGGCCTGCAACGACCGCGATTGTCTCCGATTGTCACGGATGGAGCAACGGCCCCCTACTCCGGTCATTGTTGGCTCATCTCTACTGGCGCCTTATGCAGATCAAATAAAGCGCGGTGACAGTTTCACTGCGCACAAATATTGTTAAAGCGTGAAATCGACGCGTGATACTTTGTCGTCAGAACAATGCGAAAGGGCGATCCCCTCCTCGCTGCCGACCATCACATGCTCGAGGCGCCATCCATGTCGAATACCACCAGCAGCGTTACCGTCACCGAAATCCTGTCACATCCATCTGTCCCGGCCAAAACCGCGTGGGGCGGCGTGCTCGCCGACCAGCCCTACTTCGCAACCGTCATGGGCAGCGCCGCCGCCGAAACGTTCGATGTCGCCGACCTGAGCGCGCGGACGCAGGCCCTGATGGGCGCCCACAAGCGCGGCGTCACGGTGGACATGGGCGGCGGTAACGACAGGATCACCGGCTCTGCTTACGGCGACTACATCATCGCCGGCCCCGGCATCAACCACATCGACGGCGGCGCCAACGGCGGCAGCACGCCGTCGGGCGGCGAACCGCAAGACGTACTGCAAATTACCGTCGCCAGCAGCGCCGCGGCGAACGCTGTGCAGGTGCTGGCGCTGCCCGGTTCGGCCGACGCGGCCGACATCAGTGCGGCGCTGGCAGGCTACCGCTACAAAGTCGTCGCGCCCGGCGAGACCGATTACATCAAGGGCATCGAGCGCGTCGCCATCGTCAACACAGAAAGCGGCAGCCCTTCAATCGTCCGTGAGATTTTCCTGACAGCGCGGGTGCAGGAAATTGACGCCCCCTATCATGGTGCATATCGCCAGATTGCCTGGGTCAACGGCACCGAGGGCGCCGACGGCATCGACCTTGCCAGCGGCAGCACGCTGCTGCCGGCTTCTCTGGCAGACCGTATGGCATCCGGCAAGCAGGGTGCGTTGATCTTTGGCGGCAGCGGCGACGACATCATTACCGGCACCGCTTACGCCGACCACATCCGCAACGGAGAAGGCAACGCCAGGATTGATGGCGGCGCCCACAATGCTGCGCCTGGGCTCTTCGTCGGCAAGGACATATTCGAAATCACCGTGCCGACCCAGGCCGATCTCGATGCCATCGTGGTGAGCGCATCGGACGACCCGCTCTACACCTGGATGGTGACCTATGGCGCCGGCAGCACACAGAAAGACTACCTGCGAAACGTCGAGGGGATCAACGCGTTTGCCGCCACCGGCGGTAACGGCAGGTGGATTGCACTGGCCATGGACGTGCATGAAGTATCGGGACCGGACCTTGGCAACTTTACGCATCTGGTATGGGCGCCAGGCACGACGCAAGACGACAGCTTCGACGCCGCCGTCGACATATCGGCGGCCACCCAGGCGCTGATGGCCACCTATGGCCGCGGCGCGCACGTGCGCACCTACGCCGGCAACGACACCATCACAGGCTCGGCGTATGGCGACGAGATCGATGCCGGCGAGGGCATCAATCATGTCGACGGCGGCGCCAACGGCGGCCTGCGTCCGTCCGGCGAAAAAGCAGAAGACGTGCTGCGCATACGCGTGGCAGACCGGGCTGCCATCGACGCGGTGCAGGTCGTGGTGCTGAATCCGAACGCCGGCTCAGCGCAGGACCGCGCCGAGTTCAATAGCGGCTACACGCACAAGGTCGTCAGCGGCGGCGCCACCGACTACATCCGCAACATCGAGCGCATCATCATTCAGGATGATCACGCCAGCTCGCGGGACGTCTGGCTGGCGGTCACCGTACATGAAGCTGACCTGGCGGCGCCCGACTTCGCCAACTACCCTTACATCGCCTGGATCGACGGCACAGATGGCGCCGACGCCATCAACCTGGCTAGTGGTTCGCTGTTGTCGGCAGAACTTGCGGCCCAGATGGCCACGGACAACGCGGGCATCGCGGTGGAAGGCGGCGCTGGCGACGACGTCGTTACCGGCTCCGCCTTCAGCGACCGCATCGACGGCGGCGCCGGCACCAACTACGTCGACGGCGGCGCCAATGGCGCCCCGCTGCCAGATGTGCTGGCCGCGCACGCAGCCTCGAAGGCCGACTTCGACGCCGCCACCGTGATCGAGCTAAGCAGCGCGTCGGCCGGCGCCGACCTGGCGGCGTTCAATAGCGGCTACCTGTTCAAGCTGGTCAACGGTACCACCCAGGTCGACTATTTCAAGAACATCGAAGAGGTTCGAATCGATTACTGGACTGATGCCAACGCCAACGGCCAGTTCGACACTGGCGAGCATGGCATCCGGTCGATCACCATGACCGTCGCGATTTCCGGATCGCGCATCACCGGCACTTCGTTTGGCGACACGTTCGTCGCTGCCACCGACCTGTCGGCGGACACACTCGCGCTGATGGCGAGTACCGATAGCGGCATCAGCGCCAACATGGGGGCCGGCGACGACACGATCGTCGGCTCGGCCTACCAGGACAACATCAACGCCGGCACTGGCACCAACCATGTCGACGGCGGCGACCAGGGGGTTTGGAACGGGGGCACCCCGCGCGACAACCTGGCCGTGACGCCGCTGTCGCAGGCTGACTTCGATGCCCTCGCGGTGACCGAGTTGAGCAGCGCATCGACCGCTGCCGACCTGGCTGCGTTCAACAGCGGCTACACCTTCAAAGTGACCAGCGGCGCAGCCGAAACCGACTACCTTAAGAACGTCGAAAGCGTTACCGCCCAGTTCTGGAATGACGTCAACGGCAACGGCCGGCGGGACAGCGGCGAAACCCGCTCCAAGCTCGTCAGTCTCACCGTGGGCATCTTCGAGGAGCGCGCCGATCCGGCCAACCCCGGCTACCTGATCGATGGGGGCCCGATCGCGGAGGTGTCGAAGCTTGCCCACGTCACCGGCACCCCGTTTGCCGATACCTTCGATGCCGGCGCCGACCTGACGGCGACCGGGCGCGCGTTGATGGACTCCGCCCTTATCGGCATGTACATCGATACCGGCGCCGGTAACGACATCATCAAGACCTCCGCTTACGCCGACCAGATCATCGCCGGCACGGGCGTCAACCACATCGACGGCGGCGCGGGCGTCGATACGCTCGACGTCTACGTGACAAGCCAGGCGGCGGCGCTTGCGGTGCAGACGCTGAGCGCGGCATCAACCGGCGCCGATGCGGCGGCGTTCGCGGCGGGCTACCTGTACAAGCTCGATGCCGGCGCCGAGGCCGACTATCTGATCAACATCGAACAGGTGCGCGTCTACCTTTGGAACGACAAGAACGGCGACGGCAGGGTAACCCACGCGGCGGCAGGCAGCGCGACCAACGAAGCCACGCTGGTGGTGACACTGATCGGCAACCCCGATCCCCTCTTCGGCTGATCGGCAAAAGGGTTCGCTTCACGCAGAATCCTGCTGGTCGGCCGCGTAGCGCAGCCCGATCTGGCCGCGGATCGTATCGAGCACGCCCATCAGCGCCAGCGTTTCGCCATGCGGCATGATGTCGCTTTCGGTCAGGCCGGCGCGCCAGCAGCGCTGTGCCTCGATCGCTTCGTGCGCATAGCCATTGCCGATGAACGGCGTCGACACCGTGCGCAGCAAGCCGTCGGCCAGCGCAACCGTGACTGTTTTAGCGCGGTGGAACATGGTGTCGATCCGGATGTGACCGAGTTCGCCCGATACCGTCAGCTCCACCGGCGTACGTGCGCGCAGCGAACAGCTGCAGGCCGAGATGCCGCCGCCGGCGTGCTTGAGCGTGAAGGCGGTCTGCAGGTCGACGCCGGTAGCGCCGATCTGGGCCTGCGCCTGCACCGACTCGATCGGGCCCAGCAGCGCCGACGCGATCGACAGCGGATAGATGCCGAGATCGAGCAGCGCGCCGCCGCCTAGCGCATGATTGAGCACGCGGTGCTCGGGACGCACGCCGGCGGCAAAACCAAAATCGGCCGACAGGTGGCTGACAGCGCCGATTTCGCCGGACGCGATGATGCGCCGCACCTCGGCCAGCGCCGGCATGAAGCGCGTCCACATCGCCTCCATCAAGAACAGCTTCTTGGCGCGCGCCAGCGCCACGACCTGCTCGGCCTCGCGCCGATTGATGGTGAACGGTTTTTCGCACAGCACGCCCTTGCCGGCTTCGAGCGCCATGCGCGCGTTCTCGGCATGCAGCGTGTGCGGCGTGGCGATGTAGACCAGGTCGACGTCGCCGGCGTCGGCCAGCTCCTGGTAGGAGCCGTAGCTGGCGCCGGCGCCGAATTCGGCGCCGAACGCCTCGGCGGTGGCGAAGCTGCGCGAGCCGACGGCCGCCAGCACCGCGCCCGGCGTGTCTTGCAGGCCGGCGGCGAATGCCCGCGCGATCTTGCCTGTTCCCAGAATCCCCCAACGAACCATGTCGCTCATGATGTCTCCTCAGGCCCGGCGGGGCCGAAATACGCTCGTGTCGGCGTAGAACGCCGCGTCCTGACCATCGCACCATCCCGGTACCCCCAGCACCTGCAGCGGCGTGAAGCGGGCGGTGTGCATCTCGCCGGCCGCCAGGTCGGCCGCCACCTGCTCGTCGATCCAGCCACGCTGCGCATCGGCCGGCAGCGCGAAAAAGTCGTCGCCGGCCCACACCACCCACGTATGCGCGGTAATCGCCTTGCGCGGCACGACCAGCTTTTCCATCAGCGCGTGGCCAAACAGCCAGACCTGGGCGTCGCGTCCGAATGCGGCGCGCTGGTCGAACAGCGCCGCGTGCCAGTGGTGGGCGCGCAGCGCCTCGACCAGCGCGCGTCCCACGCTTGAATCGCGCACCACCAGCAAGGCGCAGTTCTCGTCAAAGATGGTGGCGCCGTCGCGCGCCGGCCCGCGCGACTTGCCCACGCCGGCCTGCGCGATCTGCGCCGCCTGCAAGGCGTTCAGCTGGCGCTTGATGCGCGGGAAGGTGAGCCACACCAGGCCATTGAAGAAATCGTGCAGGTTCTCGCGCGTGGGCACGCAGCCGGTGGCGCCGATGAATTCCTCGTAGGCGCTCGCTTCCGGCAGCCTGTCCTGGGCGACAAAGCGCATCGGCCGCCCGCTGGCGTTGTGCAGCCCGAGCGCACTAGCGCCAGCATTGAACGCTGCCAGCAAATCGCCATCGAAGCTGAGCCGCTCGAACGCGGGTCGCACCGAGTCGTACCAGGGGCGGGTCCAGTCGATCTCGGGCAGCATGCGCGTTGTTACAGCATTTTCCAGTTGATCTGCTCGCCGGCGTTGAGCGGCACCAGCGCACCCTCCGCCAGCGCGACGGTGGCCGGCAGCGTCCATGTCTCGCGCGCCAGCGTGACGGTGCCTTCGTTGCGCGGCAGTTCGTAGAAATCCGGGCCGTGGAAGCTGGCGAACGCTTCCAGCTTGTCGAGCGCGCCGGCTCGCTCGAACGCTTCAGCGTACATCTCCATCGCGTGCAGCGCGGTGTAGCAGCCGGCGCAGCCGCAGGCCGCTTCCTTGGCGCCGATGGCGTGCGGCGCCGAGTCGGTGCCGAGGAAGAAGCGCTCGTCGCCGCTGGTGGCGGCCGTCATCAGGGCCAGGCGGTGTTCTTCACGCTTGAGCACCGGCAGGCAGTAAAAGTGCGGCCGGATGCCGCCCTTGAAGATCTCGTTGCGGTTGTAGAGCAGGTGGTGGGCGGTGATGGTGGCGGCGATCGGCCCTTCCGCTTCGGCCACGTACTGGGCCGCGTCCTTGGTGGTGATGTGCTCGAACACGATCTTCAGCGCCGGCATGTCGCGCCGCAGCGGGCGCATGACGCGCTCGATGAAGACCGCTTCACGGTCGAACAGGTCGATGTCCTGGTCGGTCACTTCGCCGTGCACGAGGAACGGCATGCCAACTTCCTGCATCACCTCGAGCGTCTTGTAGCAGCGCGTCAGGTCCGTCACGCCGGCGTCGGAGTTGGTGGTCGCGCCGGCCGGGTACAGCTTGACCGCGTGCACAAAGCCGCTGTCCTGCGCGCGGCGGATCTCGTCCGGGTCGGTATTGTCGGTCAGGTACAGCGTCATCAACGGCTCGAAACTCATGCCGGCCGGCAGCGCCGCCAGGATGCGCTCGCGGTAGGCCGCGGCCATCGCGGTGGTGGTGACCGGCGGCTTCAGGTTCGGCATCACGATGGCGCGGGCGAACTGGCGCGCGCTGTGCGGCAGCACGCTGGCCATCGCAGCGCCGTCGCGCAGGTGCAGGTGCCAGTCGTCCGGGCGGGTGATGGTCAGGGTGTGGGGGGTATCGATGAGGGACATGGCGGCTTTCGGGGAACGATTGGCGTTATTTTACCCGTTGCCACGGGTGCTAGGCACTTGTGCGCGGCGTTTGACAGCCCGATAGTGGAACCGTAGGTTAAAACCTGGACACGGAGGGCGAAATGATGCGAATTGCCGCCGGCGAAGCAGTTAGCAAGCTCGACGATTTGATAGATCAAACACAGATCGAAAGCCATAAATCGCAACCAGAGTCTATCGCGCGTGGCCTGGCGTCCCGCAACGCGGCGAGGATCACCGGAGAGTATTTCGATTCTGACGAACTGCTCGCTGAACTGATGTAATGCTAGCTGGTGCTGAAACCAGGACAAGCAAGTGACATCCTGTGTCCGCTACAACAAGGGGCGCGGGAGTACCTTCGGCGCCTGTGGCGCGAAGACGACTACCAGCAACGCCTCCGTCAGTGAATGATCCGCGCGAGGAATTCGCGCGCGCGCTCCGAGCGCGGCGCCACGAAGAACTCTTCTTTCGGGCTGTCTTCGACGATCTTGCCGTGATCCATGAAGACGATGCGGTCGGCCACCTTGCGCGCAAAGCCCATCTCGTGCGTCACCACCATCATCGTCATGCCGTCCTGCGCCAGGCCGACCATCACGTCGAGCACTTCGTTGATCATCTCCGGGTCGAGCGCGGAGGTCGGCTCGTCGAACAGCATGGCGATCGGATCCATCGCCAGCGCCCGCGCGATCGCCACCCGCTGCTGCTGGCCGCCCGACAGCTGGTTGGGGAACTTGTCCTGCTGCGCCAGCAGGCCCACGCGGTCGAGGTATTTCAGGCCCTTTTCGGTCGCCTCCTCGTCACTGCGCTTGAGCACCTTGACCTGGCCGAGCGTCAGGTTCTGGCGCACCGTCAGGTGCGGGAACAGCTCGAAGTTCTGGAACACCATGCCGATGCGCGCGCGCAGCGCCGACAGCTTGGTGCGCGGGTCGCCCACCGCTATGCCGTCGACGGTGATGTCGCCCTGCTGGAACGGTTCGAGCCCGTTGACGGTCTTGATCAGGGTCGACTTGCCGGAGCCGGACGGACCGCAAATGACGACCACGTCGCCCTTGTCGACACGGGTGCTGCAGCTATCGAGCACCTGGAAAGTCCCATACCACTTGCTGACGTTATTTAGTTCAATCATGTTGTCCGTTGTAGGATGGCCTAAGCGAGCTTGACAGTAGCCGGAATGCTTAGGATACTGCGGAACTTGCCAATACCATCAGCAAGTACGGCCGACTCGCTCAAAAATTACCTCCATTTTGCCCGAGAACGCAAAGCGACAGCATTTAATCTCCAGTCACTTCGCCAGCACGGATCGACTCTCTCACAGGACCAGCCGCATATGAACAATCGAAATCGCCTGACCGCCTACATTCTTGCCGGCCTGGTGCTGGGAATCGTGGTGGGCTACATCGCCAACGGCAGCCTGGCCAATCCGACCGGTTTTTCAGACGCCATGTCGCTCATCACCACGCTGTTCCTGCGCCTGATTAAGATGATCATCGCGCCGCTGGTGTTCTCCACCCTGGTGGTTGGCATCGCGCGCATGGGCGATACGCGCGAAGTGGGCCGCATCGGCATCAAGGCGCTTGGCTGGTTCGTCATCGCGTCGGTCATCTCGCTGTCGCTCGGCCTGATCCTGGTAAACCTGTTCCGTCCCGGCGACGCGCTGGCGATGTCGAACCTGGTGCCGGCCGCCGGCACCGCATCGGGCATCGCCACCAGCAGCCTGACGCTCAAGGAGTTCATCACCCACCTGGTGCCGGCGTCGATCGTCGACGGCATGGCCAAGAACGAGATCCTGCAGATCGTGATCTTCTCGCTGTTCTTCGGCACCGCGGCCGCCGCCGTCGGCGAGCGCGCCAAGCCGCTGGTCGACGCCATCGACGGCATCGCCCACATCATGCTGAAGGTGACCGGCTACGTCATGAACCTGGCGCCGATCGCCGTGTTCGCGGCCGTCTCCGGCATCATCGCCAAGAGCGGCCTCGGTGTCCTCAAGACCTACGGCGTGTTCATGGGCGAGTTCTACATCGGCATCGTCCTGCTGTGGATCATCCTGACCGCGATCGGTTTCCTGTTCCTCGGCCCGCGCATCATCCGCCTGCTGGTCGAACTGCGCGAGCCGACCTTGCTGGCGTTTTCCACCGCGTCGTCGGAAGCGGCGTTCCCGAAAACGCTCGAAGGCCTCGAGCGCTTCGGCGTGCGCAACCGGATTGCCGCCTTCGTGCTGCCGATCGGTTACTCGTTCAACCTCGACGGCTCGATGATGTACTGCACCTTCGCCGTCGTCTTCATCGCCCAGGCCTACGGCATTGAAATGTCGCTCGGCACCCAGATCACGATGATGCTGGTGCTGATGCTGACGTCGAAAGGCATGGCCGGCGTGCCGCGCGCCTCGCTGGTGGTGATTGCCGCCACGCTCGCCCAATTCAATATCCCCGAAGCGGGCCTGCTGCTCCTGCTCGGCATCGACCACTTCCTCGACATGGCGCGTTCGGCCACCAACGTCATCGGCAACGGCATCGCCACCGCGGTCGTCGCCAAGTGGGAAGGCGAACTGGCGCCGCCGGTCACGAAGGAGCTGGCCACCACCGAACTGCCGTAGCGGCAGGCGGGCGCCAACACAAGAAGGCTTTCCAGCAACGGAAGGCCTTTTTTTGCTTCATACCTGCGGGGTCAGTGCCGGCAATCGCACACGGCCCCTACCGTTTCACCTCAATTTTCTGCTGAAAGACGTCGATGAAAACACTAACTTCGCTTGGGTTGTTGCTGGCATTCGGAGGCGCCCAGGCGGCGCCGCAAACGGTCGACTGCGGCCGCCTGCTCGACGTCAAGGCCGGCGTCTGGCGCGAGCGCGTCAGCATCACGGTCGACAACGGCGTGGTCAAGTCGATCGCGCCGATGTCCGCGGCAGCCGGCAATATCGACCTGTCCGCCTACTCCTGCCTGCCCGGCTTCATCGACATGCACGTCCACCTGACGGGCGAAACGCGCAAGGAAGCCGAAGCGCTGCGCGCCGCCCTGACCCATAATCCGGCCGACACGGCGTACCGCTCGGTGCCCTACGCCGAGCGCACCCTGAAGGCCGGCTTTACCACCGTGCGCGACCTCGGCGCCGGCGACATGCTCAACGTCGCGCTCAAGCAGGCCATCGCCAGCGGCGCCATTCCTGGTCCGCGCATGTTCACTTCCGGGAAGACGATCGCCACCACCGGCGGCCATGGCGACGGCAGCAACGGCCTGTCGACGACGTTCGGCCGCGCGGTGGGCGCCGAGGGTCCCGATCGCGGCGTGATCAACAGCGCCGAGCAGGGACGCCAGGCAGTACGGGCGCGCTACAAGGAAGGCGCGGACCTGATCAAGGTCACCGCCACCGGCGGCGTGCTTAGCCAGGCGCGCAACGGCCAGGACGCGCAGTTCACCGACGACGAGCTGCGCGCCATTGTCAGCACCGCCAAGGATTATGGCTTTCGCGTCGCCGCGCACGCGCACGGCGCCGAAGGCGTCAAGCGCGCGCTGCGCGCCGGCGTCGACTCGATCGAACACGGCACCCTGATGGACGATGAAGCCATCGCGCTGTTCAAGAAGCACGGCGCCTGGTACGTGCCGACCATCTCGGCGGGCCGCTATGTGGCCGACAAGGCGAAGGAAGACGGCTACTACTCGGCGCTGGTGCGGCCGAAGGCGGCCGCCATCGGACCGCTGATCCAGGCTACCCTCGGGCGCGCCCACAAGGCCGGCGTGAAGATCGCCTTCGGCACCGATGCCGGGGTTTTCCCGCATGGCGACAACGCCAGGGAGTTCGCCTACATGGTCGAAGCGGGCATGCCGCCGCTCGAAGCGATCCGCTCGGCCACGCTGTCCGCGGCCGCCCTGCTCGACCAGTCGTCCAATCTCGGCTCGGTGGAACCGGGCTTCGCCGCCGACATCGTTGCCGTCAGCGGCGATCCGCTGCGCGACATCAGCGTGCTGCAGCAGGTGAAGTTCGTCATGAAGGCCGGCGTCGTCTACAAACAACCGTAATTAGTACTCAACCAGGAGGTTTCTCATGATGCACCAATCAAAACGCCGCTCGATGTTGGCGATTGCCGGATTTATGTTCGCCGCCGCCACGGCGGCCCAGGCGCAGGTCGCCGCGCCGCGGCTGGCCAACGTCACCATCCTCGCCACCGGCGGCACCATCGCCGGCACCGGCGCCACCAGCACCACCACGGTCGGCTACACCGCCGCCACCGTCGGCGTGCAGAACCTGATCAAGGCGGTGCCGGAGCTGGCCAAAGTGGCCAACGTCACCGGCGAACAGGTATTCCAGATCGCCAGCGAGAACATGAGCAACGAGCACTGGCTGGCACTGGCCAAGCGCGTCAACGCGCTGCTGGCGCAGCAGAATGTCGACGGCATCGTCATCACGCACGGCACCGACACGCTGGAAGAAACCGCCTACTTCCTGAACCTGGTGGTCAAGAGCAGGAAGCCCGTGGTGCTGGTGGGCGCGATGCGGCCGTCGACGGCGCTGTCGGCGGACGGTCCGATCAACCTGTTCAACTCGGTGCTGCTGGCAGCGAGCCCTGACGCCGTCGGCAAGGGCGTGCTGGTGGCGATGAACGACCAGATCCAGACCGCGCGCGAAGTCACCAAGACCAACACGTCGACGCTCGATTCGTTCCGCTCGCCGGAGCTGGGCATGATCGGCTACATCCAGGGCGGCAAGCCGTTCTTCTATCGCCAGTCGACGCGCAAGCACACGGTCGACAGCGAGTTCGATGTGAGCGCGCTGCAGTCGCTGCCGCAAGTAGACATCGTCTACGGCTACGCCAATGTCAGCCCGGTTGCGCTGGACGCGGTCGTGGCGGCAGGCGCCAAGGGCATCATTCACGCAGGCGTCGGCAACGGCAGCCTGGCTGCCAAAGTGCTTCCTTCGCTGAAGTCGGCGCGCCAGAAAGGCGTGCTGGTGGTGCGTGCAAGCCGGGTCGGCCAGGGAATCCTCGCGCGCAACGGCGAGGCCAATGACGATGAACTCGACTTTGTCGTGGCCGATACGCTCAATGCGCAGAAGGCGCGCATCCTGCTGATGCTGGCGCTGACCAAGACCAGCAATAGCAAAGACATCCAGCGGATGTTCTACACCTACTAAGCCACACTCGTCGACCTCGCGCACACGCGGACGACGGCACTTTTATTCTTCTTCCAGCTCCAGCGGCGGCGAGGCGAGCGCCTCGTCCTGGCGCGCCTGCTGGCGCTCCCACATCTGTGCGTACAGCCCGCGCTCGGCCAGCAGCGACTGGTGCGTGCCGCGCTCGACGATGCGGCCGTGATCGAGCACCAGGATCTGCTGCGCATCGGCCACCGTCGACAGGCGGTGCGCGATCACCAGGGTCGTGCGGTTCTTCGCAATTTCCTTCAGCTGCGCCTGGATCGCCTGCTCGGCCTTCGAGTCGAGCGCCGATGTCGCCTCATCGAACACCAGGATCGCCGGGTCCTTGAGCAGGGTGCGCGCAATCGCCACGCGCTGCTTCTCGCCGCCGGACAGCTTCAGTCCGCGCTCGCCGACCATCGTCGCGTACCCGTCCGGCAGGCTTTCGATGAATTCGTGGATCGACGCCGCGCGCGCCGCGCTGACGATGTCGGCCTTGCTCGCTCCCGGCTTGCCATAGGCGATGTTGTACTCGATGGTGTCGTTGAACAGCACCGTATCTTGCGGGACGATGCCGATCGCCGCGCGCAGCGACTCCTGCGTGACCTCGCGCACGTCCTGGCCGTCGATGGTGATGGCGCCGGCATTGACGTCGTAGAAGCGAAACAGCAGCCGCGACATGGTCGACTTGCCCGAGCCGCTGTGGCCGACGACGGCGGTGGTGGTGCCGGCGGCGATGGTGAAGTCGACGTCGAACAGGATCTGGCGCTTCGACTCGTAGCTGAAGTCGACGTGGTTGAACGCCAGCGTGGCGCCTTGCGTCACCAGCGCGGTGGCGCCTTTGCTGTCGGCCACTTCGCGGTTCTGGTCGAGCAGCGCGAACAGGCGCTCCATGTCGGCCAGGCTCTGCTTGATCTCGCGGTAGATCACGCCGAGGAAGTTGAGCGGAATGTACAGCTGGATCATGAACGAATTGACCAGCACCAGGTCGCCCAGGGTCATGCTGCCGTCGATAACGCCGACCGTGGCGCGCCACAGGATCAATGTGACCGCGGTGGCGATGATCACCGATTGTCCGGTGTTGAGCACCGACAGCGAGGTCTGCGACTTCACGGCCGCGTTCTCGTAGTTCTTCAGCCCTTCGTCGTAACGCTTGGCCTCGTAGTCCTCGTTGCCGAAGTACTTGACCGTCTCGTAATTGATCAGCGAATCGATGGCCTTGGTGTTGGCCTTCGAATCGAGGTCGTTCATGGTGCGGCGAAAGTGCGTGCGCCAGTTGGTGACGATGACGGTGAACGCGATGTAGAGCACCAGCGCGGCGGCGGTGATGATGCTGAACCAGGCGTCGTAGTTGAGCACCAGGTAGCCCAGCACCAGCGTGATCTCGACCAGCGTCGGCAGGATGTTAAACAGGGTGTACGAGATGAGCGAGCTGACGCCGCGCGAGCCGCGCTCGATGTCGCGCGTCATGCCGCCGGTCTGGCGGTTCAGGTGGAAGCGCAGCGACAGCGCGTGCAGGTGGCGGAACACCTGCAGCGTGATGGTGCGCACCGCGCGCTGCGTCACGCGGGCGAACAAAAATTCGCGCAGTTCGGTAAAGACCGTCGTCGACAGCCGCAGCGCGCCATACGCCACCAGCGCGCCGAGCGGCAGCACCAAGAGCGCCTGCGGATTGGTCGGGCTGATGCTGAGCGCGTCGATGAGCCGCTTGAGCACCAGCGGCACGCCGACGTTGGCCATCTTGGCGCCGATCAGGCAGGCCAGAGCGGCCATCACGCGCCACTTGTAGACCCACAGGTAGGGGATCAGGGTTTGCAGGGTCGCCCAGTCGCCGCGCGAGGCGTTTTTTGCGTCGGCCGGCGGCGGTGGCGGAGGAGAGGAATTTTGGCGCATGACAGAGCTCGGCGATTTATGGTTCAATTCCGGACGATTGTAGCCTCTCACGGGAATTCACGATGACCACGCCAGAAAACGTAGCAAGCAACACCATCGCCAATGCGGGCCTGCCGCCGGGGAAAATGCCCCAGCTGCGGGTGATGCCCGCCCCTTCCGACGCCAACGTGTACGGCGACGTATTTGGCGGCTGGATCATGGCGCAGGTCGACGTCGCCGGTTCGCTGCCGGCCACGCGCCGCGCCAACGGCCGGGTTGCCACCATCTCGGTCAACTCGTTCCTGTTCAAGCATCCGGTGTTCGTCGGCGACCTGCTGTCGTTCTACGCCGATATCGTAAAGGTGGGCAATACCTCGATCACCGTCTACGTCGAGGTGTACGCGGAGCGCAACCGGCTGCAGGCCGATACGGTAAAGGTGACGGAAGCGACGCTGACCTACGTGGCCACCGGCGACGACCGCAAGCCGCGCCAGCTGCCGCCGCTCGAATCGCTGATTTCGAGGCCGGCGGCCTGATGGACCAGCAGCGCCGGATCTTCCTGTTCAATGCGGCGCAGCTGGCGACGCTGGCCGCCG
This sequence comes from Massilia eurypsychrophila, assembly GCF_002760655.1. Classification (GTDB taxonomy): domain Bacteria; phylum Pseudomonadota; class Gammaproteobacteria; order Burkholderiales; family Burkholderiaceae_D; genus JAFCUW01. The sequence continues at coordinate 578,091 of NZ_PDOC01000002.1, forward strand.
CCGCTCCGCTGGCCGGCGCCGCGCCCAACGATGCCGCCTATCCGTTCAGCCTTGGGGTCGCATCCGGTTCGCCGTTGCCGCATGCGGTGATTCTCTGGACGCGCATCCTGGCCGACCCGCTGAACGCGGCGGCCACCGCGCCCGTCGCGCTCAGCGTGCGCTGGGAAGTGGCGGAGGACGAGCTCTTTCGCAAGATCGCAGCGAAGGGCGTCACCAGCGCCGTGCCCGCGCTGGCGCACAGCGTACACGTCGATGCCACGGGCCTGGCGCCCGGCCGCTGGTACTGGTACCGCTTCATGCTGGGCGGCGCCGTCAGCCCGGTCGGGCGCACCCGCACCGCACCGGCGCCGGATGCGCAGCCGGCCAGGCTGAAGCTGGCGGTCGCGTCGTGCCAGCACTGGGAATTCGGCAGCTTCGGTGCGCATCGCCAGATCGCCGCGGCGGCGCCCGACCTGGTGGCCTTCCTCGGCGACTACATCTACGAATGGGGGCCGTACCACCTGAGCCACCCGGCCAAGGCCACCCGCACCAACGAGCACGCCACGCTGGCCGGCTACCGCGCCCGCTATGCGCAGTACAAGAGCGACCCGGACCTGCAGGCGGCGCACCATGCGGCGCCGTGGATCGTGACGTGGGACGACCATGAGGTCGTCAACGATTACACGGGCGAACGCGATGCGCGTTCGTCGGCCGATTTTCTGGCCAGGCGCGCCGCCGCCTACCAGGCCTTCTACGAGCACATGCCGCTGCGCCTGGCGGCGCCGGGGCAGACCGACTTTGCGCGCTTTCGCATCTACCAGCGCCACGACTGGGGCAGGCTGGCGCGCTTTCATGTGCTGGACGACCGCCAGCATCGCGCGGCGCACGCGTGCCAGGCGAAAGGCCGCTCAGGCTCGGTGCTGCGGCGCGACTGCGCCGACCTGCGCGACCCGGCCCGCAGCATGCTGGGCGGCGAGCAGGAAGCGTGGCTGGCGCAGGGGCTGGCGTCGTCAGGCGCGCGCTGGAACATCATCGCCCAGCAAACGCTGATGGCGCAGTCGTCGCAGACGAAGATCATCGGGCTGGACGACGGGCGCTTCTGGAACGACGGCTGGGATGGTTATCCGCTGGCGCGCCAGCGCCTGTTCGACGCGCTGGGCGAATCGCGCGCAGCCAATCCGCTGGTGCTGTCGGGCGACGTGCATACCTTCTATGCGGCGGAGCTGCGCAGCGACTTTTACCGGCCGATGTCGAAGGCGAACCCGATCATCGCAACCGAGTTTTGCGGTACGTCGGTGACGTCGTCGTCGCGGCCGCAGGCGCGCACGCTGGAGTATGTCGACATGAACCCGCACATCAAGTACGGGCGCAGCGACAAGCGCGGTTTCATGCTGATGGAGGTGACGCCGACCAAAACGGTGACCAGTTTCGTCGGTCTCGATGATGTGCGCGATGCGGCCACCGGCGCGTCACCGGTGGCCACGTTCGTGGTGAATGCCGGCCGGCCAGGACTAAATCGCTCCTAGTACCACTCAACGCAAAACCGTCATGCTCGCCACTGGCGAACCTGACGGTTTTGAAGTTAGTGGTTACGCGGGCGTTGTATCGCGCAGTTCGCGGCGCAGGATCTTGCCGACATTGGTCTTCGGCAGATCGTCCCTGAACTCGATGTACTTCGGCTTCTTGTACGCCGTCAGCTGCTCCTTGCAGAACTCGAGCAGCTGCTCCTTGGTCAGGTCCGGATCCCTGCGCACCACGAACAGCTTGACCGCCTCGCCGGTATTGGCATCCGGTACGCCCACGCACGCGCATTCGAGCACGCCAGGGTGGCCGGAGATCACCGCTTCGATTTCGTTCGGGTAGACGTTAAAGCCCGACACCAGGATCATGTCCTTCTTGCGGTCGACAATGCGGGTGTTGCCGGCAGCGTCCATCACGCCGATGTCGCCGCTCTTGAAGAAGCCGTCGGGCGTCATCGACTTGAGCGTCTCGTCAGGCCGGTTCCAGTAGCCGGCCATGACCTGCGGCCCGCGGATCGACACCTCGCCGCGCTCGCCGAGCGCCACTTCCTTGCCATCGTCGTCGAGAATCTTGATCTCGGTCGACGGCAACGGCAGCCCGATGGTGCCGGAAAACTCGTGGATGTCGCAGCGGTTGGCGGTCGCCACCGGCGACGTCTCCGACAAGCCGTAGCCTTCGACGATCGGCGTGCCGGTCACCTTCAGCCACTTGTCGGCCACCACCTGCTGCACCGCCATGCCGCCGCCATTGCACACGCGGTAGCTGGAGAAATCGAGCTTGGCGAAGTCCGGATTGTTGAGCAGGCCGTTGTACAGCGTGTTCACGGCCGGGAAGATGTTGATGCGGTACTTGCCGAGCTCCTTGACGAAACCGGCCATGTCGCGGGGGTTCGGAATGAGCACGCTCATGCCGCCGACGCGAATGCCCATCAGCGCGCACACCGTCAGCGCGTAGATGTGATACAGCGGCAGAGCGCACATGAACTGCAGCTGCTGGCCTTTCGGCAGCGTGTCGATGGTCGGGCGGATCCAGGCCTCGTTCTGCAGCACGTTGGCGATCACGTTCCGGTGCAGCAGCACGGCGCCTTTCGACACGCCGGTGGTGCCGCCGGTGTACTGCAGGAAGGCGATGTCGTCGTGCCCGATGACGACCGGCGTCATCGTCATGCGCGCGCCCTCGGCCATCATGCGGTTGAACGGGATGGCGCCAGGCAGGGAATACGCCGGCACCAGCTTCTTCACCTTGCGCACCACCAGGTTGACGATCGTGCCCTTCAGAGCGCCGAGCATGTCGCCCATGCTGGCGACGATGACGTGCTTGACCATGGTCTTGGCGATCACGTGTTCGAGCGTGGTGGCGAAGTTTTCCAGCACCAGGATCGCTTCGGCGCCGGAGTCGATCAGCTGGTGCTGCAATTCGCGCGGGGTGTACAGCGGATTGACGTTGACGATAACGTAGCCGGCGCGCAGCGCGGCGGCCATCGCAACCGGATACTGCAGCACATTGGGCAGCATGATGGCCACGCGCGCGCCGGGCTTGAGGCCCTTCGACTGCAGCCAGGCGCCCATCTGCTGCGACATGCGGTCAAGCTGGCCGTAGGTGATCGACTTGTCCATGCAGACGAATGCGCGGCGCGCGGCGTAGGTGCGGAACGATTCTTCCATCAGGTGCGTCAGCGAGCGGTACTGCGTCCAGTCGATTTCCGCCGGCACGCCCGGTTGATACGACTTGAGCCAAAACTTGTCCATCACTTACCTCATCTGTGCAAATACTCTGTAAAAAATGAAAAACGCCCGGCGGCCGGGCGTCTTTGCTGGCAAACCGCCGATCCTTCCGCTACGCCGCCTGCTTCTCGTCGCGCAGCATGCGCCGCAAGATCTTGCCGACGTTCGTCTTCGGCAGCTCGGTGCGGAACTCGATGTACTTCGGCTTCTTGTAAGCGGTGAAGTGCTGCTTGCAGTAGTCCATCAACTGTTCCGCGGTCAGGGTCGGGTCCTTGCGCACGACGAAGACCTTGACCGCTTCGCCCGAGTTCTCGTCCGGTACGCCGATCACGGCGCATTCGAGCACGCCGGGATGGGCCGCGATCACGCCTTCGAGTTCGTTCGGATAGACGTTAAAGCCGGAGACCAGGATCATATCCTTCTTGCGGTCGACGATTTTAACGTATCCGTCGGCGTCCATGACGCCGACGTCGCCCGATTTGAAGAAACCGTCAGGTGTCATCACGTTGGCCGTTTCGTCCGGGCGGTTCCAGTAGCCAACCATCACTTGCGGGCCGCGGATGGCGATCTCGCCGCGTTCGCCGAGCGCCACCGGCACGCCGTCGTCATCGAGGATGGCGATGTCGGTCGACGGCACCGGCAGGCCGATATGGCCGGTGAACTCGGTCAGGTCGGCGCGGTTGCAGGTGGCCACCGGCGACGTCTCCGACAGGCCGTAGCCTTCGATGATGGACACGCCGGTCGCCGCGCGCCACTTGTCGTTGACGGTCTGCTGCACCGCCATGCCGCCGCCGTTGGCCATCTTCAGGGCCGAGAAATCGATGGTGCCGAAATCGGCGTGATTGAGCATCGCGTTGTACAGCGTGTTCACCGCCGGCAGCGAGTTGATCTTGTACTTGGTCAGCTCCTTGATGAAGCCGCCGATGTCGCGCGGGTTCGGGATCAGGATGTTGAGCGCGCCGATGCGCATGCCCCACATGGCGCACGCCGTCAGCGCGAAGATGTGATACAGCGGCAGCGCGCAGACGATGTTGAGCTGCTCGACGACCGGCGGCTTGGCCAGTGCCGGCTGCGACCAGGCTTCCGTTTGCAGCACGTTGGCGATGATGTTGCGGTGGGTAAGCGTGGCGCCCTTCGACACGCCGGTGGTGCCGCCCGTGTACTGCAAAAAGGCGATGTCGGACGACTGCGCCTCGACCGGTGTGAACGTCATGCGGCCGCCCTGCGCCAGCATGTCCTTGAAGCGCACCGCGTTCGGCAGCGAGTAGGCCGGCACCATCTTCTTGACGTTGCGGACGACGAAGTTGACGATCATGCCCTTGGCGCCGCCGAGCATCTCGCCCATGCTGGCGACGATGATGTGCTTGACCGGCGTTTTCGGCAGCACCTGTTCGAGCGTGGTGGCGAAGTTTTCCAGCACGATGATCGCTTCGCTGCCGGAGTCGGCCAGCTGGTGTTCCAGCTCGCGCGGGGTGTACAGCGGATTGACGTTGACGACCGTGTAGCCGGCGCGCAGGATCGCGGCGATGGCGATCGGATACTGCAGCACGTTGGGCATCATGACGGCGACGCGCGCGCCTTTTTTCATGCCGCGGCTTTGCAGCCAGGCGGCGGCCTTGCGCGAGTAGGAATCGAGTTCGCCATAGGTGAGGAACTTGTCCATGCAGACATAGGCGTTACGGTCGGCGAACTTGACAAACGATTCCTCCAGCAGCTGAACCAGCGAACGATACTGGTCCGGGTTGATTTCCGCCGGCACGCCGGCGGGGTAGGATTTCAGCCAAAATTTATCCATCTGGGTGCCTTCTGTCTCTATAGTTATCGTTATGGGCGCCGGTATCCGGAACCTGCATGGGTGTCTCCCCAACGATGCTATCGGGGCGGACGCTTCGACGCAAGGGTTTTGCTGCAATTGGAGCAACTATTCTAGATGGATATTATCGTGCGCTGCAGCATTGCCGCGACCAAAGGCCCCTACAGTCCCGCCATGGTGGCGCCGAGCGTCTTCAGGCGCCGGTGCCGTTCGCCGCGATCGAGGTCGGCGATGCGGCGCACCGCCTGGTAAAAGCCGCCGAAGCTGCGCTCGCGCGCCAGCAGCGCACGAAAGGCCGGCACGAAGTCGTTGTAGGTCGCGATCGACGCCAGATGGGCGTTCGACAGCGGCTCGGCGAAGAAGCGGTCATAGCCGGCGTAGCCGCCCCAGCTTTCCTTGAGCACCAGGTAGTCGTCCTGCAGCTGGCGGAACAGGCGCGCCTTGCCGGCGCGCTTGTCGGCGTCGCTGATGCTGGACGCATAATTGCGATCGAGCGCGCGGCGGCAATCGAGCAGCAGCTGCAGGAACTGCTGCTTGCGCGCCGTGTACCTGGCGTAGTTCTCGCGCATCGCCGCATTGCCGAATTTTTCCATCCAGTGTTCGACGCCGGCTTCTTCGACCGCGCTGGCAAACGACTCGTTGAACTGCGAGTCGCCGGCCACGTACACCACCTGGTGCGCCAGTTCGTGGAAGATCAGGCGCGCCAGTTCGGCGTCAGGATAGTTGATGAAGGTGGAGATCAACGGGTCGTTGAACCAGCCAAGCGTCGAATATGCCGACACGCCGCCGACCTGGACGTCGTGGCCCTGGGCGCGCAGCTGGCTGGCGTAGTCCTGGGCGTCGTCCTTGCCGTAATAGCCGCGATAGTTGACGCAGCCGGCCACCGGGAAGCACCACTGCAGCGGCGCCAGCGACAGCTCCGGCGTGGCGACGACGTTCCACACCACGTAGGGGCGCTTGAGCGCGGTGTAGTTCTTGTAGCTCTCGTTGTCGGGCAGGCCGAGGTGCTCGACCGCGTACTGGCGGATCTGGCGCGCGGAGGCCAGCCGCGTGCGCAGCTTCGGATTGGTGGCCGGGTCGGACAGCCAGTCGTCCACCGGGCGCGAGTCGGACAGCAGCGACAGCTGGCCGTGCGCAGCCTGCGAGTAGTAGTTGATGGTCGAGCAGCCGGCCAGCAGGCCGGCGGCCAGACCGGCCATCAGCACGCACTTGGTTCCCCGCGACAGTGCCAGGCGCTTCATGGTTGCACCGCCGTCGCTTTTTCGACCTGCACCAGGGTGTCGTAGAAGGTCGGTCCGCGTCCCATGTCGGTCAGGCGCTGGCCGGTGACTTCATTGGCGTTCTTGCCGTCGCTGGCGAGCTTTTTCCACCACACCGACAGGCCGACCACGAGGCCGGCGCGCGCCTTGGACGTGACGCGCGCCTTGGCCACGAAGGAACCGCGGTCGTTAAAGATGCGCACCATGTCGCCGTCGAGGATGCCGCGGTGGGCGCCGTCGGCGGGATGGATGTCGAGGTGCGGCTCGCCTTCGGCGCCGCGCAGGCTCTTGACGTTGACGAAGGTGGAGTTGAGGAAGTTGCGCGCCGGCGGCGAGATCATCGCCAGCGGATAGCGGCTGGCCAGCTCGGGGTTCGACGCGGCCGACTCATACGGCGGCGTATAGGTCGGCAGCGGATCGTGGCCGTCGGCCAGCATCGACGCCGAATAGAACTCGCACTTGCCCGACGGCGTGGCGAAGCCGCCGTCGGCGAACGGCGCATCGGGCATGTTCAGTTTTTGCCAGCCGCGCTGCTTGAGCGCTTCCCAGTCGAAGTGGATCGCGCGCGGGTGGCTCTTGTCGAACGCCTGGGCGGCCAGCTCGTCGTCGCTTTGCAGGAAGCACGGGTCGTCGTAGCCCATGCGCGCGGCCAGCAGGCGGAAGATCTCGGTGTTCGGCTTGGCCTCGCCCATCGGCGCGATCGCCGCGTTATTGGCCATCATGTACAGGTGGCCGTAGGCCAGGTGGGCGTCGACGTGTTCGAGCTGGGTGGTGGCCGGCAGCAGGATGTCGGCGTAGTCGGCGCTGTCGGTCTGGAAGTGCTCGAGCACGACGGTGAACAGGTCCTCGCGCAGGAAGCCGCGCATGACCCTGTCGGAATCGGGCGCGATCGCCAGCGGGTTGGCGTTGTAGACGATGACCGCTTCGATCTTCGGGCCGAACTCGGGCGAGGTGCCCTTCAGCAGGTCGTCGCCGATGGTGGTCATGTTGATGGTGCGCGAAGGCTGCTTTTGCAGGTCGGGGCGCTGCAGCGCGGTGCGGTTGGCCGGGAACGAACCGGAGGTCGACAGCTGGATGCCGCCGGCGGCGTGGCGCCAGGCGCCCACCAGCGCCGGCAGGCAGGCGATGGTGCGCACCGACATGCCGCCGCCGCGCACGCGCTGCACGCCGTAGTTGACGCGGATCGCCACCGGCTCGCCGCGGTGCGCGGCCTGGCCATATTCGCGCGCAAGGTTTATCACTTCGTCGACGCTGATGCCGCACGTTTCGGCCGCGCGCTCGGGCGGCCATTCGGCGGCGCGTTGCTTGAGCTGGTCGAAGCCGAGCGTGTGGCGCGCGATGTAGTCGGCATCGACCAGGTCCTCGGCGATCAGCACGTGCATCATGCCGAGGGCGAGCGCGGCGTCGGTGCCGGGCAGCAGGGCGATATGCTGATGGCATTTTTCGGCCGTCAGCGAGCGATACGGATCGATCGCGATCAGGCGCGCGCCGCGCCGCTTGGCTTCCTGCGCGCGGGTCCAGAAATGCAGGTTCGAGGCGATCGGATTGCCGCCCCAGATGATGATCAGCTTCGAGTCCTGGAACTGTTCGAGGTCGGTGCCGATCGAGGCGCCGATGGTGTAGCGGTAGCCGGTGGCGCCGGCCATCGCGCAGATGGTGCGGTCCAGTTGCGAGGCGCCGAGCTGGTTGAAAAAGCGCGCCGACATCGACTCGCCCTGCACCAGTCCCATGGTGCCGCAATAACTGTAAGGCAGCACCGCCTGCGGCGCGCGCGCGGCGATTTCGCCGAGGCGCTTCGCGATGGTGTCGATCGCCTCGTCCCAGCTGATGCGCTCGAACTTGCCCTCGCCTTTTTTGCCGACGCGGCGCATCGGGTGCAGCAGGCGTTCGGGGTGATAGGTGCGCTCGGCGTAGCGCGCGACCTTGGTGCACAGCACGCCGGCGGTAGTCGGGTGATCGGGATCGCCCTTCACTTCCGTGGCGACGCCGTCTTCCACGGTGATGAGCAAGGCGCAGGTGTCGGGGCAGTCGTGCGGGCAGGTGGCGCGCACTTGTTTGGTCGTCATCGAAGGGGCCAGAAACGAAGGAATGAAACCCCTACTTTAAACGATTTCCAGCGCAAAAGAGTGCCCGGCGTCACAAGCTGCTCGTCCAATGACGAGTAGGGCTACAATAGTTCTACAATGGCATTAGCAGTCATGCATTCCAGGAGATTAAGATGAACCTCGTTGAACCAATTATTGCGTTTCAATCGGAGCTGGAACAGATCCGGCGCGACCTGCACGCGCACCCGGAACTTTGTTATGAAGAGGAGCGCACCGCCGACGTGGTGGCGGCGCGCCTGACCGAATGGGGCATCCCGGTGGTGCGCGGCCTTGGCGTGACCGGCGTGGTCGGCATCATCAAGCACGGCACCTCGCCGCGCGCGATCGGGCTGCGCGCCGACATGGACGCGCTGCCGATGCATGAAGTAAACAGCTTCGCGCATGCGTCGCGCCACGCCGGCAAGATGCACGCCTGCGGCCACGACGGCCACACGGCGATGCTGCTCGGCGCCGCCCACCACCTGGCGACCAACCGCCACTTCGACGGCACCGTCTACCTGATCTTCCAGCCGGCCGAGGAAGGCGGCGCCGGCGCGCGCAAGATGATCGAGGATGGCCTGTTCGAGCAGTTTCCGATGGACGCGGTGTACGGCATGCACAACTGGCCGGGCATGGAGGCGGGCAGCTTTGGCGTGGTCGCCGGGCCGATGATGGCGTCGAGTAATGAGTTTCGCGTCGTCGTCAAGGGCAAGGGCGCGCACGCGGCCCAGCCGCACAGGGGCGTCGACCCGGTGATGGTGGCGGTGCAGATCGCGCAGAGTTGGCAGACGATTATCTCGCGCGAAAAAAGTCCGCTCGATACCGCGGTGCTGTCGATCACGCAGATCCATGCCGGCAGCGCCACCAACGTCATTCCCGACGAAGCGGTGATGATCGGCACGGTGCGCACGTTTACCACCGGAGTGCTGGACCTGATCGAACGCCGCATGGAGGAAATCGCCTCCCACACGGCGGCGGGATTTCGCGCCAGCGTCGAGTTCGGCTTCAAGCGCAACTATCCGCCGCTGGTGAACCACCCGGCGCAGACCGCGTTCGCCATCGAGGCGATGAAGGCGGTGGCCGGCGCGGGCAAGGTCGACACGAATGTCGAACCGACCATGGGCGCGGAGGATTTCGCCTTCATGCTGCAGGCCAAGCCGGGCTGCTACGTGTTCATCGGCAATGGCGAGGGCGCGCACCGCGAAGGCGGGCACGGCCTCGGGCCATGTCAGCTGCATAACGCCAGCTACGACTTCAACGACACACTGTTGCCGATCGGCGCCAGTTACTGGGTGCGCCTGGCAGAGATGAGCCTGCCCGTCGGCTAGGGTAGCTGGTCCGGCGCATCGCCCAGCCGGTGGCCCGGATTGACTTTTTCCAGCGCAAGCAGTGTGGCGCACTGGTCAGCCGCGGGATAGTCGTCGGCGATGGCGCTGTAGTGCTCGGTGACGAGGGCGGCTACCGGCAGCACCACGCCGGCGTCAGCGGCGGCCACCAGGACATTGCGCAAGTCCTTGAGTTGGCTTTTGACTTGCCCGCCTGGCATGAAGTTGCGGTCCAGCATACGCTGACCGTGCACCTCGAGGATGCGGCTCTCGGCAAAACCGCCGCGCAGCGCCGCGCGCACCGCGGCCGGATCGGCGCCGGCGGCCTGCGCCAGCAGCAGCGCCTCGGCGACGATGTCGAGCGTGCCGCCGACGATCAGTTGATTGCACAGCTTGGCGACCTGGCCGCTGCCGACCGGGCCGACCAGGGTCGGATTGCCCATCGCCTGCAAGACCGGCTCGGCGCGCGCAAAATCGTGCACGCTGGCGCCGGCCATGATAGCCAGCGAGCCGGCCTCGGCGCCGACGACGCCGCCGGACACGGGCGCGTCGACGAAGCTGACGCCGCGCGCTTGCAGGCGCTGATCGAAGTCAAGCGCTTCGCCCTGCTGGGTCGAACTCATGTCGATCCACAAGGCGCCGGCTGTCAGGGACGGCAGCGCGGCGTCGATGACGGCGGCGACGGCGGCGCCCGATTCGAGCATCGAGATGACGATGTCGACGCCTGCCACGGCAATGGCCAGTTCCGGCTGCGGCGCGGCGCCCACGGCGCGCAGCGCTTCGGCCCTGGCGGCGGTGCGGTTCCACGCGCGCACCGAAAAGCCGGCGCGGGCCAGGCGCGACGCCATCGGTTTGCCCATCAGGCCGATGCCGAGAAAGGCGATGGTCGGTGGTGTCATGGCGAGCTCCTTTGATCGATTCGTTTTGTGCTCCGATTGTAACGTGGCGGCGACAGCGCCGATTTTCGAACCCGGTACAATGCCTTGTGCTTGATGAAATTACACTTTTTGATGAAAGCGGAATATGTTCTTGAATATGAAATTTTTGAAGCCGGTCGTGGCCCTTGGCGCCCTGCTGGCGTTGCCGGTCGCATTCGCGGCGGCGCCGTCGTTCGACTCGGCCGCGGTGGAAGTGGGCTCCGGCGCCAAGGTGCAGATGGTGCGTATCAGCGCGCAGTCGAACTGGGATCGCAAGTGGTTCGTGTCGAACAACTACCATCTTTCGGGCTACTGGGATGCCAACCTGGCGCAATGGCGCGGCAGCCAGTATCAGAACCGCAGCGGCGAGCACCAGAACATCACGGTGATCGGCCTGACCCCGGTGTTTCGCTACGAGCGCGCCGACAAGTTGGGCTGGTTCGGTGAAGCCGGCATTGGCGTCAGCCTGTTTTCTCACCTGTATGACAACGACGACAACCGGCTGTCGACGGCCTTCCAGTTCGCCGACCACATTGGCGCGGGCTATGTGCTTCCCAACAAGTGGGAGCTGAGCGCACGCATTCAGCATTACTCGAATGGCGGCTTCAAGAAGCCTAACAGCGGCGTTAACTTTTTGGTGCTGAAAGCGGCTTACCGCTTCTGACCGGGGGTGTCCGGTTGACTTCGCCGTCATCTGATTTATGTGACAATCGGATTCGGCGCACCTGTTGCGCGCTGTGACGCAAGAGGACCGATGACCGATACCGCCATCAAGAAGTACCTGCCGTGGGTGGTGGCCACCGCGCTGTTCATGGAACAGCTCGATGCCACCATCGTCAACACCGCCATTCCCAGCATCGCGGCCAGCCTGCATGTGACGCCGCTGAGCCTGAAGTCGGTCGTTACCAGTTACATCCTCAGCCTGGCCGTCGGCATTCCCATCAGCGGCTGGATGGCCGACCGCTACGGCACCCGCCGCGTGTTCGGCATCGCCATCGCCATCTTCACCTTCGCTTCCGTGCTGTGCGGCCTCGCGCAAAGCGTGCCGATGATGACGGCTGCGCGCTTGCTGCAGGGGATTGGCGGCGCAATGATGATGCCGGTCGGCCGGCTCGCCATCATCCGCACTTTCCCCAAGGCAGAGTTGCTCGGCGCGATGAACTTCGTCATCATCCCGGCGCTGATTGGACCGCTGCTGGGGCCGACTGTCGGCGGGCTGATCGTGCACTGGGTGTCGTGGCGCGCCATCTTCTTTGTCAACGTGCCGGTCGGACTGGTTGCCATGTACCTGGTGTTCCGTTACATGCCGGACTATCGCGGCACCGAGCGGCGCCCGCTCGACGTCGTCGGCTTCATCCTGTTTAGCTGCGGCACGGCGCTGCTTTCCTGGCTGCTGGAAATTTTCGGCGAGCATACCCTCGAGCCCAGTACCGCCGCCTTCATGCTGGTGGTGTCGATCGCGTTGCTGGTCGCATACGGCTGGCACGCGAGCGGGATCGAGTTTCCCTTGCTGCGCCTGGCGCTGCTGCGCATCCGTACTTTCCGGGTCGCCGTGCTGGGCGGCTTCGTCACGCGCCTCGGCGTCGGCGGGCTGCCGTTCCTGCTGCCCTTGCTGTATCAGATCGGACTGGGGCTGCCGGCGTGGAAGTCGGGCCTGCTGATGATGCCGACGGCGCTGGCGGCGATGGGCATGAAGCTTGTCTCTCAGCGCTTGCTGGCGCGCTTTGGTTATCGCCAGATCCTGACCGTCAACACGGTGTTTATCGGCATCACGATCGGCCTGTTTGCGCTGGTCAAGCCGGGCTCGTCGCTGACGCTGATCGTCATGCTTGGGCTGATGCAGGGATTTTTCAATTCGCTGCAGTTTTCCAGCATGAACACGCTCGCGTTTGCGGACGTGTCGCCGGGGGACTCGAGCATGGCGAGCACCATCTCGAGTTCGTTCCAGCAGTTGTCGATGAGTTTTGGCCTGGCGGCCGGCACCCTGGTGGCGGGCTGGTTCCTCGGCGATATTCCGCAGACCAACCGCGGTATGGTGACGACCGCGCTGCACAGCGCCTTCGTCGCGCTGTCGGTAGTGACGATCCTGTCGTCGCTGGCGTTCTGGGGCTTGCGGCGCGAGGACGGCGAGAGCATCAGCAAAGGCACCAAGGTGGCGCCGCCGGAGGAAGCGCCGGTGGCGACCTAAGTCGGCGCTGACGCCGTTTTAGCGATTCGGCATACGACTTGGTGCGGTCCTTCAGCATCGGATCCTGCACTTCGATGCCGTCCGGCAGATCATCGGGGAAGAACGGCAAGCTTTGATCAGGTGCCCAGTTCGATGAGCCGGCGGTGCTCGGGCCAGGCCACGCTCGGATCGCATACGGCGCGGCGCCAGGATCGGCATCGGCGACGTGCGGATTGCCGCCGAAATTGGAAAAGCGCACCGTTGCTTTTACCGGCGCCTGGGCCGGCTGAGAGTGCACCGCCTTCGTCACCTGCGCGGCATCACGGTCGGGGCGAAAGCTACCAGGCCGTTGGCGTGATTCGCACGTGCATGATGCTGCTGCCCGAAAACGCGGTTCAGCGCATCCACCAATTCAGTGGCGGAGGCCGACTGAGCACGCACATCTCCAATGCCGAGGAATACGGCAAACATCAGCAGAGATCCGTGCACTATCTTTAACGCCATTTGCGCTTTTCTCCGGACGAAAAAAAACCCAGCATCTCTGCTAGGTTTTTCTCTTATAACTAGCCTGACGATAACCTACTTTCACACTGGTTGCAGCACTATCATCGGCGTAATATCGTTTCACGGTCCTGTTCGGGATGGGAAGGGGTGGTACCGATTTACTATGGTCATCAGGCATAA